>NZ_JBITHZ010000002.1:0-1114886 GCF_044458585.1 Nonomuraea sp. NPDC050451 | reverse complement strand
TCCCGGTAGACGACCGGGTTGATAGGCCGGAGGTGGAAGCGCGGTAACGTGTGGAGCTGACCGGTACTAATAGGCCGAGGACTTGACCACAAAGCAGACTTTCTAGTCGTTGCTCGCGTCCATTATGTGATTCTGAGACAGCAAGCAGCTGTTTCGCAGGGTTACGGCGGTTATGGCGGGAAGGAAACACCCGGTTACATTCCGAACCCGGAAGTTAAGCTTCTCTGCGCCGATGGTACTGCACTCGGGAGGGTGTGGGAGAGTAGGTCGCCGCCGGACAATCTTTGGAGGGGGTTCGACGCCTTGGGCGTCGGACCCCCTTTTTTTTGTGCGCGTCCACGTCGTCACGGCCCCCAGTCGGGACCGCTTCCGGCGGTCAGTAGGGTTGAGGTGTGGATTATCGTGCGGTTGAACGCGCGATCATGGAGCGCGGCGTCGAGTGGGATTTCGAGCCGACGCTCGACAGGATCGCGGCCCTTCTCGATGTGCTCGGCTCGCCGCAAAGGGCGTACCCGGTCATACACATCGCGGGCACCAACGGAAAGACGAGCACGGCCCGGCTCGCCGAGGCCCTGCTCAAGGAGCGCAATCTCAGGGTGGGGCGGTTCACCAGCCCTCATCTGGTGTCGGTGCGCGAACGGATCACCGTGGACGGCGAGCAGCTGAGCGAAGAGCGGTTCGCGGAGGTCTACGAGGAGATCATCCCGTATGTCGAGCTGACAGACACTCAGGGGCGGCGCATCCAGTTCTTCGAGCTGCTGACCGCCATGGCGTTCGCCGCCTTCGCGGACACCCCGGTCGACGTCGCCGTCATCGAGGCCGGCATGGGCGGGTCCTGGGACGCGACGAACGTGGCCGACGGCATCGTGTCCGTCATCACGCCCATCTCGCTCGATCACACCGACCGTCTGGGCCCCGACATTCCCAGCATCGCCGGCGAGAAGGCGGGCATCATCAAGCCCGGCACCACCACCGTGCTCGCCCAGCAGGAGCTGGCCGCGGCCGAGGTGCTCATGCGGCGGGCCGCCGAGGTCGGCGCCGTCGTGGCCCGTGAAGGGCTCGAGTTCGGCGTGCTCAACCGGGAGGTGGCCATCGGCGGGCAGCTGCTCACCCTGCGCGGCCTCAAGGGCGTCTACGACGAGGTCTACCTGCCGCTCTACGGCGCGCACCAGGCGAGCAACGCGGCCTGCGCGCTGGCCGCCGTCGAGGCGCTGACCGGCGGTGACGACCCGCTCGACGCCGATCTCGTACGGCAGGCGTTCGCCCAGGCCGCCTCGCCGGGACGGATGGAGGTCGTGCGGAGGACGCCGACAGTCGTGATCGACGCGGCCCACAACCCGGGCGGCATGCAGGCGACCCTGGAGGGGCTGCACGAGGCGTTCGACTTCGCGAAGGTCGTCGGGGTCGTCGCGGTCATGCGGGACAAGGACGTCGACGCGCTGCTCGAGCTGCTCGAACCGATGCTCGACGAGATCATCGTCACCCGTAACTCCTCGCCCAGGTCCATGTCGCCGGAGGAGCTCGCGTCCCTGGCCGAGCCGCTGTTCGGCGAGGAGCGCGTACATGTGGTCGACCGGCTCGACGACGCCATCGACCAGGCCATCGGCGTTGCCGACGCCGCGGGCGAGTTCAGCGGCATGGGCGTGTTCATCACCGGATCCGTTGTGACGGCGGGCGACGCGCGGCAGCTGCTCAAGGCGGATGGTTCGCGATGAATTTCCAGGTGACTCCGGGTATGCGCAGGCTGGGCGCCAGCGTGCTCGGCATGGAGGCCATCGTGGCGGGGCTGATCACGCCCGTGGCGATCACCGTGGGCGGGGTGGCACCCGCGCTCGCGGTGACCGCCGGCATCGGGCTGGCCGTGCTGTGCGTGGTGGCCGCGGGCCTGCTCAAGCGGCCTGTCGGCTACGTCCTGGGCAGCCTCGTACAGGTGCTGGCGATCGGCACGGGCTTCCTCGTGCCGATGATGTTCTTCCTCGGCGCGATCTTCGCGGCGCTGTGGATCACGGCGATTATCGTCGCTCGCCGTGTTGAGGGCGCTACTTCCCGCTAAAGTCGGCGCATGACCGTCCCCCCGATTCAGCGGTCGGCCGGGCCTCGGGTCCCATGGCTGCTCGACGTGACGCTCGGGCTGCTCGTCGTTGCCGCGTTGCCGCTGGCGATCGTCACCGTTCCCAACACGCTCTCCGTCGTCGCCAAGCTGCTGCCCGGCGACATCGACCAGGTCGGGCTGATGCGCACGCACGGGCTCGCCCTGCCCGCGCTGATGCTGACCGTGCCGCTGGCGGCGGTGGTGCTGCGGCGCGTGCAGGTGGTTCACGTGGTGCTGGCGGGGCTGGCGCTGGTGGCGCTGTCCGACGTCGCCGGCGGGTACGCGGGCTCCGAGCTCCTGGCCGGAGTGGTGCGGGTGCTGCGCGGTGTCGGCGCGGGCCTGGTCGTGCCCGCCACGCTGGCGGCCGTGTGGGACCGCGTGCTGGTGCTGCGGGCGCTGTGGGTGGGCGTGTTCAGCCTGAGCCTGCTCGCGGCCGAGGCGCTGGCGCTGTGGCCGCTCGACAAGGCGAGCAGCTGGCGGGTCACGCTGCAGCCGTACCCGATGCTGACGGGGATCGCGCTGGCCTTGGCGGGTGCGTACCTCGTCATCTGGATCCTGCTCGGGCGGCCCGCCGCGCCGATGCTCAATGACGGGGAGCGGAGCCGGCTGCTGCTGGCCGCCGTGCCGGCGGCGGGCATCGCGGTCGTGGCGATCAGCACCGCGACCGAGGGATGGCGGGCCATTCCGGTGATCGTGCTGGCGGTGGTGGCCGTGGCCGGGCTTCTGGGGCTGGCCACGATAGGGGCCGCGGAGAGCCGTACGCTGGCGTACTCCATGGTGGCGGTCGGCGTGGTGCTGCTGCCCAGCGCGGCCCAGGTCACGCTGGTGGAGATGGGCGGGCTCGGCGGGCCTGGGCTGAGAGGGCTCTGGGTGCCGTACGCGGTGGCCGGGCTGCTCGCCGTCGGCGCCTCCGCGGCGGTGCGGCGGTTCGCGCGGGGTTCCGGACGGTGGCTGACGCCTCTGGGGCTGCTCGCGATGGTCGTGGGGCTGTGCTCCGTACGGCTCGTCGTTCCGTCGGCCGACGGGTTGGTGCTGGCGGTGCCGTTCACGCTGCTCGCCGTCGGGGCGGCGGTGGCGTTGACGTCGGCGCTGCAGGAGGTGGGGATCGGGACGGCCGTCTTCGGGCTCTCGCTGTGCGTCGCGGGGGTGCTGGCGGGGTTCCTGCTCGGTACGGGCGTGCAGATGGCGATGCTGGACGGGGTTTCGTCGGCCCAGGAGCTGGTCGACAGCTTCGTCGGCGCGCTGCACTCGTGGGCCCTGATCGGCGGCTTCCTCGTCGTGCTGGTCATCGTGCTCTCCACCGTGATGGCCCGGCGGGGTGCCGCCAGGCCCGCGGAGGGCGCCGACAAGGCGGAGGCCGAGGAAGAATCGGCCGGTTCGGTGCCCGCCGTGCCGCCGCAGGGCCAATCGCCCGAGGACACCGCCTCTCCATGACGCCGTTCCCGTAGGAAAACGAGGGTGGGGGCGCGGGACGGTAAGCTGAGGCCCAAGCCACGGCGACGCGTGGGCCCGTCCCCCGCGAAGCATCCCGCGGCCGGGCCGGGCGCCCGTGATCGCGATCCTCACTCTGTTCGAAGGAGAACTCCAAGTGTCCGAGCGCACTCTTGTCCTGATCAAGCCCGACGGGGTTAAGCGCGGCCTCATCGGTGACGTGATCGCCCGTGTGGAGCGCAAGGGCCTCAAGGTCGTGGCGATGGACCTGCGCACCCTCGACGCCGACACGGCCAAGTCCCACTACGCCGAGCACTCCGAGCGGCCGTTCTTCGGTGAGCTCGTCGAGTTCATCACGTCCGGGCCGCTCGTCGCCATGGTCCTCGAGGGCCCGCGCGCCGTCGAGGCGTTCCGCGCGCTGGCCGGCGCCACCGACCCGGTCAAGTCGGCCCCCGGCACGATCCGCGGCGACCACGCTCTCGAGATCGGCGAAAACGTCGTCCACGGCTCCGACTCGCCCGAGTCCGCCGCCAGGGAGATCAAGATCTTCTTCCCTGACCGTTTCTAGGCGATTCCGTTCGCTAAAGGGCGCCCGCGCAGCCTGTCGCTGCGCGGGCGCACGTTTTTGTCGGGCGCCTGCCGTAGGGTGGCGGGGTCTTGGTGTGCGGGGCCGATTTCGTGGGCGAGGCTGGGGCGGGATTTTGTCGGGGCTTCCGCGTACGGTTGGCAAGGTCGATACGTGAGGTCCTGGGCGGATGGGCGTTTTGGATCGTTCCAGCAAGCGATCGGGTGTTGTGGTGCAATCCGGGCAAAATTGCGGTTGAGGTAGGGGCTGGAGATTTTTGTGGGGCGCGAGGGCTCATTGCGCCCATCGGTGGGTACGTCACGTTACGATTCGAATTCGATCCGTAATCATTCGCGAACGACGTTACGGAGGGCTCCGTTCGCCATGGGCAGCAAGCTCGCGTTTCTCGGCCGTGACATGGCGGTCGACCTGGGCACCGCCAACACGCTGGTCTACGTGCGCGGCCGAGGCATCGTGCTCAACGAGCCCTCAGTCGTAGCGATCAACACCGCCACGGGCAAGATCGTGGCCGTCGGCATCGAGGCCAAGCGGATGATCGGTCGTACGCCTGGCAACATCGTCGCCGTCCGCCCGCTCAAAGACGGCGTGATCGCCGACTTCGATGTGACTGAGCGGATGTTGCGATATTTCATCCAGAGGGTGCACCGACGTCGGCATCTCGCCAAGCCGCGCATCATCATCGCCGTACCGAGCGGCATCACCAGCGTGGAGCAGCGCGCGGTGAAGGAAGCCGGATACCAGGCCGGCGCCAGGAAGGTCTACATCGTCGAGGAGCCCATGGCCGCCGCCATCGGGGCCGGGCTCCCGGTGCACGAGCCGACCGGAAACATGGTGGTCGACATCGGCGGGGGCACCACCGAGGTGGCGATCATCTCGATGGGCGGCGTGGTCACCAGCCAGTCGATCAGGATCGGCGGCGACGAGCTCGACCAGGCGGTGATCGCGTTCGCCAAGAAGGAACACTCGATGATGCTCGGCGAGCGCACCGCCGAGGAGATCAAGATCGCGATCGGCTCGGCCGGCCCGACCGGGGAGGAGTCGCACGCGGAGATCCGCGGGCGCGACCTGGTCAGCGGGCTGCCCAAGACGATCGTCGTGTCGAGCGAAGAGGTCAGGAAGGCCATCGAGGAGCCGGTCAACGCCATCGTCGACGCGGTCAAGACCACGCTCGACAAGTGCCCGCCCGAGCTGTCCGGCGACATCATGGACCGCGGCATCGCGCTCACCGGCGGGGGCGCCCTGCTCAAGGGGCTGGACGAGCGCGTCAAGGCCGAGACGGGCATGCCCGTGCACCTGGTCGAAAACGCCCTCGACTCGGTCGCCATCGGCTCCGGCAAGTGCGCCGAGGAGTTCGAGGCGCTCCAGCAGGTCCTGGTGCCGGAGTCGCGGCACTGATGAGAGATTCTCGCCATGCGCGGCTGATCCTGGGCGGGCTGCTGACGGCGGCCCTGATCATCCTGACCGTCGACCATCGCACTGGCGACAGCTCACCGCTGCGGCCGCTGCGGACGGCTGCGGCTTATGTGTTCGGCACAGCGGAACAGTTCGGCGGGGGGCTGGTGCGCCCCGTCGGAGGGTTCGTCCGCGCCCTGGTGAACGCGCCAAGCGCCCAGGACCGCATCAACGCGCTCAAAGCGGAGAACGCCCAGCTGCGGGCCGGCCTGGTCGCCAGCAAGCTCGACGCGACCCGCTCCAAGGAGCTCAAGCAACTGCTCGGCCTGTCGGGGGCGGGCGGATACAAGGTGGTCCCGGCCAACGTGGTCGCCCGGCGCGGGCTGCCGGGCTTCGAGGACGCCGTCCAGATCGACGCGGGCACGAGTGACGGCATCCGTACGGAGATGACCGTGCTCAGCGGCGAAGGTCTGGTCGGGCGCGTCGTCAACGCCGCCCCGCACAGCTCGACCGTCGTGCTCCTCAGCGACCCGGCCTCGGCCGTCGGGGCGCGGCTGGAAGGGGGCAAGGAGATCGGTGTGGTCCATGGGGTGGGGGAGAACGGGCGGCTCGTCCAGTTCCGGCTCCTCGACTCCACGGCCCCGCTGACCAGCGGCGCGCGGATCGTCAGCTTCGGTTCGCAGAACGGCAGCCCGTACGTGCCCGGGGTGCCCATCGGGGTGATCGAGCGGGTGGAGTCGACGCCGGGGGAGCTGACCCGCATCGCGTACGCCCGCCCATATGCGGATCTGTCCGCGCTGGACGTGGTCGGTGTGGTGGTGGAGGCGCCCAAGCGGGATCCGCGTGACGCGGTGCTGCCCGCCAAGGCCCTGCCTGCCGCGGAGGTATCGCGATGATCGGGCGGCGGGCGGTTCCGCTGCGCCTGCCGACCAATGGGCACGGTGATCCGGACGCTCGCGGAAACGGCGATGCCCGTCTGGCCATGGGGTGCGGTGCCGGCCGTCAGGCGGCGAGGTGCGGCGCTGGCGGGTATCTGGCCGTGTGGGGTAATGGCGGGTGCCTAGGCGTGCGGTGCAGTGCTGGCAGGTGTCTGGGCATGTGGGGTGCCGGTGGGTGTCTGGACTGGCGGTGCAGTGCCGGCGGGTATCTGGGCGTGCGGAGCGCTGGTGGGCGTCTGGACATACGGTCCAGTGCGGGCGGGTGCCTGGGTGCGCGGTGGGACGCTGGTGGGCGTGCGGACGTGCGGTGGGGTGCTGGCGGGCGTGTGGGCGCGTGTCAGGGCGGCAAGGGCCGTCTGGAGCGTTCCATCAAGCGTCGGCGCCGCGCGTCTCTGAGAGCACTTGTGGCGGCGTCTGACGAGGGCTGGGCGTGGACGGTACGGAGGCCGTCGGGATGGGTCGGCCCTCGGGCGTCTCGCGGAAGCACGGCTTCGGCTCCGGCGTGGCAGCCGACGAGGACAACGGCTTGGGCGTCGGGCTCGCGTGTGCTGCGGTCGCCGACGAGGGATCGAGCGGCGGGCGGTGCCCGGCGGGCGTCGGCGGCGGCAGGGCTGGATCGCCGGTGGACGTCGGGGTCCCGCGAGCTGTGGTTGTCTGCGGGGGGTCGAGCGGCGGGGGGCGGTCGGGGGTGGGCGCCGGTGGCGGCCGGTCCAGACCGCTGGCCGGCGTCGGCGGCGGCCGGGCCGGATCGCCGGTGGGGGTCGGGCTCGTGTGTGCTGCGGTCGCCGGCGAGAGTTCGAGTGGCGGGCGGTTGCGGGTGGGCACTGGCGGCCAGGCCGGATCGCGGGTGGGGCTCCGCTGCTGGTGGGCCGGATCGCCGGTGGGTGTCGGTGGCTGGTCGGTTGGATCGTTGGTGGCGTGGTCCGCTGGAACGGGTTGACCGACTTGGCCGGGTTCCGTCCGGCAAGTCGGGTGTGGGGCGGGCGTGCGGGGCGGGGCGGATTGTGAGGGATTCCCGGGAGGGGGCGCGGTGATCGGCGGGTTGTCCGTGTTGTTGGCCTTGCTGGCGCAGGTCATGTTGGTCAACCGTTTTCCTCTACCGGCCGGGGGCTCGCCCGACCTGGTGCTGCTGGCTGTCATCGGGGCGGCGTTGGGGCGGGGCGCGTCGTCCGGGGCGGTGCTCGGGTTCAGTGCCGGGCTGCTCGTCGATGTCATGCCGCCGACTGCGCACCTCGTGGGGCAGTACGCGTTCGTGCTGGCGCTCGTCGGTTACGTGGCCGGGCGTGGCGCGGGCGGGCCGGTCACGACCGTGGTGTTGTGCGTGCTGATGGCGCCGTTGCTGGCTGCGGTCGTGAGCGGGCTGATCGCCGATCCTCGGGTGACGATCTCCACGCTGACCGAGCAGGTGCCCGTCACCATCGTCTACACGCTGGTCGTGTCCCCCATCGTGATCTGGCTGACCACACGCGGCAGGGAGGCGAGGTTCTCGACATGATGCGGATGCGGGCCAGGCTGCTGGTGGTTCAGGTGCTCGTCGTGACGCTGCTCGTCGTGCTGGCCGTGCGCCTGTGGCAGGTGCAGGTGGTGCGCGGGAACGAGTTCGTGACGCGGGCGACGGAGACCAGGACACGGGCCGTGATCGTGCCCGCCGTGCGCGGTCAGATCCTCGACTCGCACGGGCGGCCGTTGGTACGCAACAAGACCGCGTTGGTCGTGTCCGTGGACCGGACCAGCCTGACCAGGATGAAGGACGGCGGGCTCAAGGTGCTGAGCAAGCTGTCGGCGGTGCTCGGCCGGCCGGTCGCCGATCTGCAGCAGCGCATCACGCCGTGCGGGCCGGGAGTCTCCAAGCCCTGCTGGACGGGGTCGCCGTACCAGCCGGTTCCGCTCGACGAGAAGGTGGACACTCGGGAGGCGCTGCAGATCCTCGAGCGCCAGGAGGAGTTTCCCGGGGTGACGGCGGAGATCCACTCCGTCAGGCAGTACCCCGGCGGGCGCGACGGGGCGCAGATGCTCGGCTACCTGCAGCCGGTCACCGAGGCGGAGCTGGAGAAGCGCGAAGGGCTGAAGGCCAGCTTCTCCGGGGTGGACCTGGCGGGGCGTGACGGGCTCGAGTACGTCTACGACGAGGCGTTGCGGGGCAAGTCGGGGCTGCGCAGGGTACAGGTCGACAGGATGGGCAAGGCGCTCGGGGTCGAGGAGCAGATCACGCCGACTCCCGGCGACCACCTGGTGACCAGCATCGACTCGCGGGTGCAGGCCGTGGTGGAGAGGGCGCTGGCGAAGGCGATGAAGTCCGCGCCGGCGGCCGACGGCGGCGCGGGGGTGGTGCTCGACGCGCGTACGGGACGGGTGGTGGCGCTGGCCAGCGCTCCGGGGTACGACCCGGCGATCTGGGCGGGCGGGATCTCGACGCGCGGATACCAGTGGTTGCTGTCGGAGAAATCCGGCAAGCCGCTCGTGTCCCGGGCGATCAACGGCCAGTTCGCGCCGGGTTCGACGTTCAAGATCTCGTCGGTGTCGGCGATGCTGCGGTCCGGATACCCGCTGAACGGCACGTACGGATGCCCCGGCTCCTACATGGTCGGCGACCGGGCCTTCAGCAACTTCCGCGGCATTTCGCTCGGCTCGCTCACCCTGCACACCGCGCTGGTCAAGTCATGCGACACGATCTTCTACAAGGCCGCGTACGAGCAGTACCTGAAGGACGGCGGGCGAAACCCGAAGAAGGCGACCAAGGAGATCTTCGCCAACACGGCCAGGGCGTTCGGGTTCGGCAGTCCGACCGGGGTGGACCTGCCGGGCGAGTCCTCCGGGCGCATCCCCGACCGGGCGTGGAAGAAGGACCTGTGGAACCGCACCAACGCCGTGAGCTGCGAGCGGTCGCGCAAGGGATATCCGGAGGTCAAGGATCGGGCGCGGGCCGACTTCCTCAAACGGCTCGCGCTGGAGAACTGCACCGAGGGGTTCCTGCTACGGCCGGGCGACTCGGCCAACTTCTCCATCGGCCAGGGCGACGTGCTGGTGACGCCGATGCAGCTCGCACGGGCGTACATGGCGCTGGTGAGCGACGGGAAGGTGCGCAGCCCGCGCATCGGGTGGGCGCAGGTGCGGCCCGACGGCACGGTGGTCAGGACCATCCCGGTGCCGGTGGTGGGCAAGCTGCCGATCAGCGAGAAGGAACGGCTCTACATCAAGAACGCGCTGAGCCAGGTCCCCTCGGACGGCACCGCGGCGGGAGCTTTTGCCGGGTTCCCGATGGACAAGGTGCGCATCGGCGGCAAGACCGGCACCGCGGAGGTCTGGGGCAAGCAGGACACCTCGTGGTTCGCGTCATTCGCGCCTACGAAGAATCCGCAGTACGTGGTCGTGGTCATGGTCTCGCAGGGTGGCATGGGCGCGCAGACGGCGGCGCCTGCCGTGCGGGAGATCTACGAAGGGATCTACGGCATCAAGCGGCCGCCCGCCGTGCCCGGTGGGAAGCTCACGACGAGATTGCCCCGCTTCTCGCCTGACGGAACGGTGGCCGGAGGATGAGCGCCCAGAGCCCGGAGCCGGGTGCGGGCGGTCGGGCGGCTGGTGCCTGTGCGGGTGGGCGGGATGCTGCCGGCCCTCGTAGGGGTCGTCCTGAGGGTGAGGCGCAGGTCGTGCACGTTGAGGGCGGGAGGCTGGCCCGGCTTGAGCAGGGCTCGCCGTCGATCGTCCTTTCGCGTGGTCTGGCGGGCGGCGCCTTGGGCGGCGGTGGATGGGCCGCCGCGCGCGGGGACGGCCGGGGGGCAGGCGGTCGTGAGGGTCGCCCCGTGGTGAGGGGCGTCGGCGGTGGTCGTGAGGGCCGCCTCGTAGTCGGTGGTCAGCCGGTGGCGAGCGGTACTCGTGGAGGCCGACCGGTGGTGGGTGGCGGTCGCGGGGGCTGGTCGGTGGTGGCCGGTGGTCGTGGGAGTCGGTCGGTGCTGAGAGGGGCGCGTGGAGGCCGGCCGATGGTGGGCGGCGATCGTGGGAGCTGGCCGGTGGTGAGCGGTGGTCGCGGGGGCGGGTCTGTGGTGGGCGGCGGGCGGAGGCGTTGGTTGGCGGTGGGGGGTCGCCGTAGGGGTTGGTCCGGGACCGGTGGGGGCCGGGGTGGGGTTGGGCGGGGGGTTGGTGGGGCGGGGGTTGGGTGGGTGGTCGGCTGTGTGGCCGGGTGGGTGATCGGTTGCGTGGTCGGGTGGGTGGTCGCTGGGATGGAGGTGCGGAGGTGATCGATCGAGCGGTGGCCGTGCGGCGGCCGTCGTTGTTCCGCCGAGTCGCCGGTGAGAACTCGACGGTACGCAGGCTGGACGGCCTGATGCTGGTCGCGGTGGCCGGGCTGTGCGTGATCGGCACGCTGCTCGTCTGGTCGTCCACCAGGACCTGGGCCCCGGGTGCGACGGGGCTGGTGAAGAAGCACATTTTCAACGAGATGATCGGGATCATCCTGTGCGCGATCGTGGCGACGGTCGACCATCGCGCCATGCGGGCATACGCGCCGCTGGTGTTCCTGGTGTCGCTGATAGGGCTGGGGCTGGTCATCACGCCGCTGGGCGCGACGATCAACGGGTCGCACTCGTGGATCCTGCTCGGCGGCGGGTTCGCGGTGCAGCCGTCGGAGTTCGCCAAGGTCGGGCTGCTGCTGATCATCGCGATGCTGCTGGCCCAGCCGGCCGAGGGCAGCGATCGGCCGCGCGGGCTGGACATCTGGCTGGCGCTCCTCGCCTCGGGGGTCACGATGGGGCTGGTGATGCTCCAGCCGGACCTCGGGACGGCGCTGGTGCTGGCGGTGATCACGGCCGCCGGGCTGATCATCGCGGGGGTGCGCAAGCGGTGGATCGCGGCGCTGACGCTGGTGGCGGCCGGTGGGGTGTTCGCGGTGTTCTACTTCCAGCTGCTCGAGCCGTACCAGGTGGCACGCTTTACGGCGTTCGTCGATCCGAGCGTCGATCCGCGCGGGGTGGGCTACAACAGCACCCAGTCGATGATCGCGATCGGCTCCGGGCAGCTCCTGGGGAAGGGGCTACTGGGCGGCGGGCAGACGACCGGGCGGTTCGTGCCGGAGCAGCACACCGACTTCATCTTCACGGTGGCGGGGGAGGAGTTCGGGTTCCTCGGATCGGTCACGGTGGTGCTGCTGCTCGGGGTGGTGCTGCTGCGCGGGCTGAAGATCGCCAGGCAGTGCGACGACAGGTTCGGGACGCTGGTCGCGGGCACGATCGTGTGCTGGTTCGCGTTCCAGACGTTCATCAATGTGGGCATGACGATCGGGATCATGCCGATCACGGGGCTGCCGCTGCCGTTCGTGTCGTACGGCGGTACGGCCACATTCGCGAATCTCATTGCGATTGGGCTTCTCCAGGCCATCAGGGTGCGAAGACAGTCGTTTAATTAGAGATATGTTCTTGGCCTATTGCGATGAGTGCGAGGAGCGCTTCCTGCTGCCCGCGAGCCACGTCGTCGATGTCCACAATCTGGCGAGCGGCGTGATCGCCGTGGAGCTGACCTGCTACGAAGGGCACCACCTCCTGGTGCTCAGCGGAAACGACATCGACATCCCTGGACCTGCCACCGTCTGACCGCCGCTACTCTGGACGGTATGCCTGTCGAGTCGATATTCCCTCGCCTGGAAGCGCTGCTGCCCAAGGTGCAGAAGCCCATCCAGTACGTCGGGGGTGAGCTCAACTCGACCCTCAAGGACTGGGACTCCGCCGACGTGCGGTGGGCGCTGATGTACCCGGACGCCTACGAGGTCGGGCTGCCCAACCAGGGTGTGGCGATCCTCTACGAGATCCTCAACGAGCTGCCCGGCACGCTGGCCGAGCGCACCTACGCGGTGTGGCCGGATCTCGAGGCGCTCATGCGGGCCGAGGGCGTCCCGCAGTTCACCGTCGACGCGCACCGACCGGTGCGCGCCTTCGACGTGCTCGGCGTGTCGTTCTCGACCGAGCTGGGCTACACCAACATGCTCAACGCGCTCGATCTGGCGGGCATCCCGCTGATGGCCGTGGACCGGGGTGAGGACGACCCGATCGTGCTCGCCGGCGGCCACGCGGCCTTCAACCCGGAGCCGATCGCCGACTTCCTCGACGCGGCCGTGCTCGGCGACGGAGAGCAGATCTCCATCGCCATCTCCGAGGTCATCCGCGAGTGGAAGGCCGAGGGCAGACCCGGCGGGCGGGACGAGCTGCTCATGCGGCTCGCCGAGTCCGGCGGGGTATATATCCCGAAATTTTACGATGTGGACTACCACTCGGACGGTCGCATCAAGCGCGTCGCCCCCAACAGGGCCGACGTGCCGTGGCGGGTGCACAAGCACACCGTGATGGACCTCGACGAGTGGCCCTACCCGAAGAAACCACTGGTCCCGCTGGCCGAGACCGTGCACGAGCGGTTCAGCGTGGAGATCTTCCGCGGCTGCACCCGTGGCTGCCGGTTCTGCCAGGCGGGCATGATCACGCGCCCGGTGCGGGAGCGCTCGATCACCACGATCGGGGCGATGGTCGAAAACGGCATCAAGGAGTCCGGCTTCAACGAGGTCGGCCTGCTGTCGCTGTCGTCGGCCGACCACTCCGAGATCGGCGACGTCGCCAAGGGCCTGGCCGACCGCTACGAGGGCACCAACACCTCGCTCTCGCTGCCGTCCACCAGGGTCGACGCGTTCAACATCGACCTGGCCAACGAGTTCTCCAGGAACGGCAGGCGCTCCGGCCTGACGTTCGCGCCGGAGGGCGGCTCCGAGCGCATGCGCAAGGTGATCAACAAAATGGTCACCGAGGAAGACCTGATCCGCACCGTCACCACGGCCTACTCGCAGGGGTGGCGGCAGGTCAAGCTCTACTTCATGTGCGGCCTGCCCACCGAGCAGGACGAGGACGTGCTGGGCATCGCCGACCTGGCCAAGAAGGTCATCCAGGCGGGCCGCGAGGCGACCGGCAGCCGCGACATCCGCTGCACGGTATCCATCGGCGGTTTCGTGCCCAAGCCGCACACGCCGTTCCAGTGGGCCGGGCAGGCCGACCACGAGACCGTCGACCGACGGCTCAAGGAGCTGCGCGACTCGCTCAGAGGCGACAAGCAGTACGGCAGATCCATCGGCTTCCGCTACCACGACGGCAAGCCCTCGATCGTGGAGGGCCTGCTCTCGCGCGGCGACCGCCGGGTCGGCGCCGTGATCCGCGCCGTCTGGGAGGACGGCGGCAGGTTCGACGGCTGGAGCGAGCACTTCTCCTACGAGCGCTGGATGACGGCCGCCGAGAAGGCGGGCGTCGACGTCGACTGGTACACCACGCGCGAGCGGGAGGAGAACGAGGTCCTGCCGTGGGACCACCTCGACGCCGGGCTCGACCGTGAGTGGCTCTGGCAGGACTGGCAGGAGGCCATTTCCGGCGGCGAGGTCGAAGACTGCCGCTGGACTCCTTGCTACGACTGCGGCGTCTGCCCGACGATGGGCACGGAAATTCAGATCGGCCCCACGGGGCGGAAACTCCTTCCTCTTACGGTGGTCTAGCGCGCTCAGTGGGCAGCCGGTGTCTCGGCGTACACGTACACGCGTCGGGGCGGCTTATCCTGAGACGAAGGAACTCTTACAAGGGAAGGACGACAAGCTCTGAAACCTGTTCCCGAAGGGCCTCCGCCCGCGCCCACGGTGCAGCGCCTTCGCGTGCGCTACGCCAAGCGCGGCCGCCTGCGCTTCACCAGCCACCGCGACATCTCGCGGGCCGTTGAGAGAGCGGTTCGCCGTGCCGGCATACCGGTGGCCTACAGCGCGGGTTTCTCGCCCCACCCGAAGATCTCCTACGCGGGCGCGGCGCCGACCGGTGTCGCCAGCGAAGCCGAATATCTCGAGATCGGTGTCACCACGCCGTGCGATCCCGAGCAGGTGAGACAGGACCTGGACGGGTCGCTGCCGCCGGGGCTCGACGTGCTCGACGTGGTGGCGGCGGGTCCGGGTGGGCTGGCTGACCGCTTGGAGGTCTCCGACTGGGAGGTGCGGCTGCCCGGTGCCGATCGCGAGCTCGCCGAGGTGGCGGCGGAGAAGTTCCTCGCGGCAGGCACTGTGGAGGTCGAGCGCCTCACCAAGAAGGGCCCCCGCCGCTTCGACGCGCGGGAGGCCGTCCTGGGGCTCACGGTGTCCGAGGGAACAGACAGAACCGCAGCTCAGGTGCTCGGAGGACCGTGTGTCATACTGCGCATGGTTGTTCGGCACATGACGCCTGCCGTTCGACCCGACGATGTGCTCACAGGGCTGCGCCTTGTGGCCGACTTCGCGCCGCCGGTTCCCCCCGAGGTGACCAGGCTGGCGCAGGGGCCGCTCGACGCCAGCACTGGTGCGCTTGCCGATCCGCTCGACCTGGACCGCGATATGACGCGCGGCGGCGAGGCGGGACCGGCGAGTGAGCACGTCGCCGGTTGAGGAGGTGCCCTGCGTGAGCGGGGCACGACCGCTGACAGGACTTGGCGCCGACACCCCCACATCGGGGGCGTTGGCGGACAACGAGACACGAGGGCTCCTGCGCGGCGCGGCGACGCGCCCGGGAGCTGACGGGAGAGCGCCCGCATGCTCGAGAACGAGCCCAACGCCGGGGCCATTGGCCCTGACGGGGAGACAATTGAACAGCCCGAGGTGACCCCACGTCGCCGCTCCGCCAGCCGCCCCGCGGGCCCGCCGCCGGAGCTGCCGGAGGAGCCTGCCCACGTTCCGGTCACCACTGCCGCGGCGCAGACCGCGCCGTCCGTGGCTGACGTACAACCGGTGCAGAGCACCGCCGCGCAGCGTGCGGCGGGAGAGCCCGCGCCCGAGATCCTCACTGCCGCGCCCGAGACGGCGCCCGAGACGGCGCCGGAGCCGGCGGCCGCGCCGGAGAGCCCGGTCGAGGCGGCTGTGGCCGAGGCCGTCGCCGAGGAGAAGCCCAAGCGGACCACGCGGACCCGGTCCACGGCCACGACGACGCGGCGCCGTACGACGAAGAAGGCCGCCGAGGCAGAGGCAGAGGCCGCGCCCCCGGTGGAGGAGCCGCCCGCCGAGGCCGCCGAGCCGGTGAAGCGGCGCAGGACGCGCAAGAAGGCGGAGCCGGAAGAGGCCGTGGCACCCGAGCCCGTCGAGGAGGCCGTCGCAGGCGCTGTGGGGGCGGTGGCCGACTCCGAGAAGGCCGCCGCGAGCGAGGGCCCGGCCCGTGCGGCCGCGACGCCGAGCGCCGAGGTGGCGCCCGCCGGTGGCGCCCAGGCGACCGCCGAGGCGCCCCGTGCCGGTGATGTCGAGGCGGCCGAGGATGAGGACATCCTTGAGATCCTGCCCGAGGACGAGCCCCTCGACGACGAGCCCGCGGGCGAGGACCTCGACGAGGAGACCGTACGGTCGAGCCTGCTGTCCGACCCGTTCGGGTTCTCCGCGCGCACGCCGGCCGAGCCCGGCACCGCGTTCCAGCGGCCGGCGGCCATCTTCGCGCCGCTGTTCCAGGCGCCCGACCCCAGCCAGGCCAAGCCCGCCGTCTCCCGGCGGGTCGAGACGCCGCAGCCCGCTCCCGAGCCCGAGGAGATCGAGGAGGAGCCGGTCGACGAGTCCGCGGTAGAGGACGAGACCGACCTCGACACCTCCGACGAGCAGGAGGAGGAAGAGGGAGCGGGCCGTCGTCGCCGCCGCAGGCGGGGCGGCCGGGGCCGCGGCAAGTCGCGCGAGCGTGACGATGCCGAGGAAGGCGAGGAGCAGGAAGAGGAAGGCGAGGAGGAGCAGGCCGAGGAGGGCGCCGCCCAGGATGAGGAGGCCTCGTCCTCGCGTCGCCGCCGTCGCCGTCGCCGCCGGGGCTCCGAGGAGGGCGCCGAGCCGGCCAGCGACGACCCACCGAACACGGTGGTGCGCATCCGCGCGCCGCGTGCGGGCCGCAGCGCCACGCTGGACACCGCGACCGACGGCGTGCAGAGCGTGCGCGGCTCCACCCGGCTGGAGGCCAAGAAGCAGCGCCGCCGCGAGGGGCGCGAGCTGGGCCGCAGGCGTCCGCCGATCATCACGGAGTCGGAGTTCCTGGCCCGCCGCGAGTCCGTCGACCGGATGATGGTGGTGCGCCGCCAGGGCGACCGTACGCAGATCGCGGTCCTGGAGGACGGCGTGCTCGTCGAGCACTACGTCAACCGCGAGGCCAGCCAGTCCTACGTCGGCAACGTCTACCTCGGCAAGGTCCAGAACGTGCTGCCTTCGATGGAGGCGGCGTTCGTGGACATCGGCAAGGGCAGGAACGCCGTCCTGTACGCCGGCGAGGTCAACTTCGACACCGCCGGGCTGGAGGGTCAGCCCAAGCGCATCGAGTCGGCGCTGAAGTCGGGCCAGTCGGTGCTCGTGCAGGTCACCAAGGACCCGATCGGGCACAAGGGCGCCCGCCTCACGTCCCAGATCAGCCTGCCCGGGCGATACCTCGTCTATGTGCCGGACGGGTCGATGACCGGCATCAGCCGCAAGCTGCCCGACAAGGAGCGCACGCGGCTCAAGAGCATCCTGAAGAAGGTCATGCCGGAGAACGCCGGCGTGATCGTGCGTACCGCCGCGGAGGGCGCCTCCGAGGACGAGCTGGCGCGTGACGTGGCCCGCCTGTCCGCCCAGTGGGAGAACATCCAGAAGAAGGCCAAGTCGGCCAGCCCGCCCGAGCTGCTGTCCGCCGAGCCCGATCTCACGATCCGGGTCGTGCGCGACGTCTTCAACGAGGACTTCACCTCGCTGATCGTGCAGGGCGCCGACGCCTGGGACACGGTGGACGACTACGTCAAGTACGTCGCGCCGCACCTGGCCGAGCGCCTGGGGCGGTGGGACGGCGATCAGGGTGACGTGTTCGAGCACTACCGGATCGACGAGCAGCTCGGCAAGGCGCTCGAGCGCAAGGTGTGGCTGCCCAGCGGCGGCTCGCTGGTGATCGACCGTACCGAGGCGATGACCGTCGTCGACGTCAACACCGGCAAGTTCACCGGGCAGGGCGGCAACCTCGAGGAGACCGTCACCAGGAACAACCTGGAGGCGGCCGAGGAGATCGTGCGCCAGCTCAGGCTGCGCGACATCGGCGGCATCATCGTGATCGACTTCATCGACATGGTGCTGGAGTCCAACCGCGACCTGGTGCTGCGGCGGCTGCTGGAGTGCCTGGCCCGCGACAGGACCAAGCACCAGGTGGCCGAGGTCACCTCGCTGGGCCTGGTCCAGATGACGCGTAAGCGGGTCGGACAGGGGCTGCTGGAGGCGTTCTCCACGCCGTGCGAGTGCTGCAACGGGCGTGGCCTGCTCGTCTCCACGGAGCCGGTCGAGCCGAAGCCCGAGCCGCGCGGCACGCAGGGGAAGATGGCCATCGAGAAGGCGGTCTCCGACAAGGTTTCCGCGGCCAAGGACACCGCGAGCCGTGATACGGTGACCGGTGCGCTTGAAGACGTCCCGGCTGAGGACGACCAGGCCAGCCAGACTTCCGGCAGAGGGCGGCGACGCTCGCGCCGAGCCAAGTCGGCCGAGTAGCTCTCGGCAGGCTTCCGACGTTCCGTCCGGTTCGCCTAGGGGACCGTTAATCCGGTACCCTGGTGTATCGGTGCGTCAGGTGACGTGCCCTGTTGGCGCGCTTACTCGGTTCGTCGGTTTGAGACAGGCCGAATGACAGGCGCAGCATTCGGCGGCCGCCTCTCCACGGGGCGGCTGATGTACGAGACAACAGTGAGTCAGTAGAAGGGTTCCGCGGTGTACGCGATCGTTCGTTGCGGCGGCAGGCAGCAGAAGGTCTCCGTCGGTGACGTCCTCGAGGTGGACAAGGTCGCCGGCGAGGTCGGCTCTTCGGTTTCGCTGCCGACGGTGCTCGTCGTCAACGACGGCGATGTGACCACGGAGGCGGGCAAGTTCACGGTCAGCGCCGAGATTCTCGGCGAGACCAAGGGCCCGAAGATCCGGATCCTCAAGTACAAGAACAAGACCGGTTACAAGAAGCGCCAGGGTCACCGCCAGCGGTACACCCAGGTGAAGATCACCGGTATCGAGCAGGCCTGAACGGGAGTTTGAGAGATGGCACACAAGAAGGGCGCGTCGTCCACCCGGAACGGTCGTGACTCCAACGCCCAGCGCCTGGGCGTCAAGCGCTTCGGCGGCCAGCTGGTCAACGCGGGCGAGATCATCGTCCGGCAGCGTGGCACCCACTTCCACCCCGGCGACAACGTGGGGCGTGGCGGCGACGACACGCTGTTCGCGCTGGCGGCCGGGCACGTGCAGTTCGGTGTCAAGCGCGGCCGGCGGGCCGTGAGCATCGTTCCCGTCGCGGAGTAGGGGTTCTTCCTCTCCGTAGACCTTGGGTTTTCTTGCCAAAGGGGTGGATCGCGGTGTCGATCCGCCCCTTTGCTTTTGGCTGACTTCCGCCGGTGGGCGGCGTGTGTGGAGGAGTGCAGAGTGCCGGACTTCGTGGACCAGGTGGTCCTTCATGTCGGTGCCGGTGACGGGGGGAACGGGTGCGCCTCCATCCACCGGGAGAAGTTCAAGCCGCTCGGCGGCCCCGACGGCGGCAACGGCGGCCGGGGCGGTGACGTCATCCTCGAGGTCGACCCCAACACGGCGACGCTGCTCGAATACCACCGCCGGCCGCACCGCAAGGCCGACAACGGCAAGCAGGGGCAGGGCTCCAACCGTGACGGGGCCAACGGGGCGGACGTGATCCTGCCCGTGCCCAACGGGACCGTGGTGAAGGACGCCTCCACGGGTGAGGTGCTGGTCGACCTCGTGGGCGTCGGCACGCGCTACGTCATCGCCCAGGGCGGGCACGGCGGCCTGGGGAACGCCGCCCTCGCCACGACCAGGCGGAAGGCTCCCGGGTTCGCGCTGCTCGGGGAGCCCGGGGACGCGCTCGACGTCATGCTGGAGCTCAAGAGCGTGGCGGACGTGGCGCTGGTCGGGTTCCCGAGCGCCGGCAAGTCCTCGCTGATCGCCGCCCTGAGTGCGGCCAAGCCCAAGATCGCGGACTACCCGTTCACGACCTTGATCCCCAACCTGGGGGTGGTGACCGCGGGGGAGACCGTGTTCACCGTCGCCGACGTGCCCGGCCTGATCCCCGGGGCCTCGCAGGGGAAGGGGCTCGGGCACGAGTTCCTGCGGCACGTCGAGCGGTGCGACATGCTCGTGCACGTCATCGACTGCGCGACCATGGAGCCCGGGCGCGACCCGATCACCGACTACGAGGTCATCGAGGCGGAGCTGCACGCGTACGGGAAGCTGGAGGACCGGCCGCGGCTGGTCGTGCTGAACAAGGCCGACGTGCCCGACGCGCGGGAGCTGGCCGAGCTGGTCAGGCCCGAGTTCGAGGCACGCGGGCTGCGGGTGTTCACGATCTCCGCCGCCACGCATGACGGGCTGCGGGAGCTCACGTACGCGATGGGCGAATGGGTCGCGGCGGCCAGGGCCCAGAAGCCGGTCGAGGAGCCTACCAGGCTGGTCATCAGGCCCAAGCAGCTCGGCGACACCGGGTTCCGGGTGCGGCGGGTCAATGACAACCTGTTCCAGATCACCGGCGAGAAGCCGGAGCGGTGGATCAGGCAGACGGACTTCAGCAACGACGAGGCCGTGGGTTTCCTCGCCGACCGGCTCGAACGGCTCGGCGTGGAGGCGGAGCTGGCCAAGGCCGGCGCCACCGCCGGGGCCGAGGTGGTCATCGGGTCGATGGAGGGCGGCTACGTCTTCGACTGGCAGCCCACGCTCAGCGCCGAGTCCGTACGGCAGGGCCCGCGCGGCTCCGACAACCGCCTCGGATAGCAGCGCTACGGGCGCAGGACGGCTTCGGCGCCGCCGTCGGCGTAGATGATCTGGCCGGCCATGAACGCGTTCTCCTCGCTCACCGTCCAGGCCAGCAGGGACGCGATCGCGTCCACCGGGCCGGGGAAGCCCAGGGGCTGCGGCATGGCGGCCGCCGTGATCTCCCGCGTCCTCGGATCGTCCAGGAACACCTTTCTGGCCGTTTCCGTGTCCACCACGCCCGGCGCGACCGCGTTGAGCGGGATGCCCGCGCCCGCCCACGCCGGGCCCACGGCGGCGCGGCGCAGCCACCGGTTGAGGGCGAGCTTGCTCGACGGATAGACGACGTGGCCCCGCCCGGCCCGGACGGGCGCGGCGACGGAGGCCGCGGCGGCCTCCTCGTCCATGGACAGGCAGGCCTCGACGATGCTCTCGTCGGCCGCCACGATCGCGCCCAGCGACGACACCGCCATCGCACGTGGCCGGTCCGCTCGCCGCAGGAGGGGGCGCAGGCCCTCCAGGGTCGCGATCGTGCCGAAGAAGTTGAGCCGTACGGTGAGATCGGACGGCGCGGCGAGCCCCGCCACGGCTATCAGGCCGTTGATCCGGCCGCCGGACGCGGCCGTGACTTCCGAGACGAGCTGATCGCGGCCGGCCGGAGTCGTCAGGTCCGCGATCACGTCGGCGTCGCGTACATCGCAGCGGATCACCCGGTCTCCGCCTTTCGCCAGGTGCTCCGCGGTGGCCGAGCCGATGCCGCCGGCGGCGCCGGTGACTACGTAGGTTCTCATGGGCAAATGACTACATCGAATGAAGCGATGCAGTCAATGTAGTAAGTTGGCTTTGTGAGCGAGGGTATGCGGGAGCGGAAGAAGCGGCGTACCCGTGAGGCGCTGGTGGCGGCGGCGGTGGAGCTGTTCCGGCGGCAGGGGTACGAGGCGACGACCGTCGCGCAGATCGCGGCCGCCGCGGACGTCTCGACCAGGACGTTCTTCCTGCACTTCCCCACCAAGGAAGACGTCGTGCTCGCCGATGCCGATGCCCGGGTGGACGGCGCCGTGCGGATCATCGGGGAGCGGGCGGCCGGCGAGGCGCTGCCCGACGTGCTCGCCAGGGTGATGGAGCACATGATCAGCCACGTCTCGGACTCCGACCTGGCCACCGGGCTGGCCGACGTACGGGTGCGGCTGGCGTTGACCGTCCCCGAGCTGCAGGCCTGGCTGATGCGGCGGCTGCTGGTCGCGCAGGAGCGCATCGTCGAGGCGCTGTGCCGCGCCTATCCCGAGGAGCGGGACGTCGTGGCCGTCGCGGCGCGGGTGGGAGCGGTGATGGGGGCCGTGACGTCGGCCGCGGCCTACGCGTTGCGCCGGGGCGACTCGGCCGCGGAGGTGGCCGCCGCCATGCGGAGAGCCGCCCATGTGGCAGGTCATGCCCCGCCGGCCTCCGGGAGCGAAGGGCTCTCGGAGCTCGGATAGGCTGCCAGACGTGCGGGAACAGATCAGCTCAGCGTCGAAGGTCGTTGTCAAGGTCGGCTCCTCCTCGCTCACCACCCCCCAGGGCACGATCGACGTCGATCGGGTCGACGCCCTTGTGGACGTGCTGGCGGCGCGGCGCCGTACGGGGACCCAGATCGTCCTGGTCTCCTCCGGGGCGATCGCGGCGGGCCTCGGCCCGCTCGGGCTGACCGCGCGACCACGCGACCTGGCCACCCAG
The DNA here is from genome assembly GCF_044458585.1 of Nonomuraea sp. NPDC050451. Taxonomy (NCBI): domain Bacteria; kingdom Bacillati; phylum Actinomycetota; class Actinomycetes; order Streptosporangiales; family Streptosporangiaceae; genus Nonomuraea; species Nonomuraea sp. NPDC050451. The sequence continues at coordinate 1,092,999 of NZ_JBITHZ010000002.1, read as the reverse complement.
CAGGCGGCGGCGTCCGTCGGGCAGGGTGTGCTCGTCGCCCGCTACACCTCCTCCTTCGCCCGCTACTCCCTGCGCGTGGGCCAGGTGCTGCTGACCGCCGACGACATGATGCGGCGCGCCCACCACGCCAACGCCCAGCGCACGCTCGCGCGCCTGCTGGAGCTGGGCATCGTGCCCATCGTCAACGAGAACGACACCGTGGCCACCGACGAGATCCGCTTCGGCGACAACGACCGGCTGGCGGCGCTGGTGGCGCACCTGATCCACGCCGACGCGCTCGTCCTGCTGTCGGACGTGGACGCCCTGTACGACGGCCCGCCGAGCCGCAGCGGCTCCCGTCGCCTGTCGGAGATCCGCGGGCCGGAAGACCTGGTCGGCGTCGAGCTCGGGAAGAACGGCGCGGCGGTGGGCACCGGCGGCATGGTGACCAAGGTGCAGGCCGCCAGGATCGCCACGGGGGCGGGTGTCCCCGTGGTGCTCACGGCGGCCGCTCACGCCGCCCAGGCGCTGAGCGGAGCTGATGTCGGCACCTACTTCCACCCCGGGGGTCGCCACCCCGGCACGCGCCTTTTGTGGCTCGCGCACGCCACCACCGGGCGCGGCCGTCTCCACCTCGACCAGGGGGCGGTGGAGGCCATCGTGGGGCGGCGCAAGTCGCTGCTGCCCGCCGGGGTGACGTCCGTGGAGGGCGAGTTCGCGGCGGGCGATCCGGTGGACCTGTGCGGGCCTCAGGGGCTCGTGGTGGCCCGCGGGCTGGTCAACTTCGACGCCACCGAGATCCCGGGCCTGCTCGGCCGCTCCACCAGGGAGCTGGCCAGCGCGCTCGGTCCGGAATACGAGCGTGAGCTGATCCACCGCGACGACATCGTCATACTGGAAGCTCACAACTAGTCGTCGGAGCGGAGCCATGAGCACAGAGTTCTTGAGGGTCGCCCAGGCGGCGCGGGAGGCGGCCGCCGAGCTGGCTCCGCTGCCGCGGGCGCCGAAGGACCGGGCGCTGCGTGCCGTGGCCGACGCCCTGGTCGCGCATGCGGCGGAGATCGTCGAGGCCAACGCCAAGGACGTCGAGCAGGCCAGGGCGCAGGGCACGTCCGAGGCGATGATCGACCGGCTGCGGCTCGACGAGGCCAGGGTCGCCGCCATCGCCGAGGCCGTGCGCCAGGTGGCCGACCTGCCCGACCCGGTCGGCGAGGTCGTACGCGGCGCCACCCTGCCCAACGGGCTGGAGCTGCGCCAGCTCAGGGTGCCGCTCGGCGTCATCGGCATCATCTACGAGGGCCGCCCCAACGTCACCGTCGACGCCGCCGCGCTCTGCCTCAAGAGCGGCAACGCGGTGCTGCTCAGGGGCTCCTCCAGCGCCTACTCCTCCAACACGGCCCTGGTGAAGGTCATGCAGGACGCGCTTGAGGGCACCGAGGTGCCCGCCGGAGCCGTCCAGCTCGTGCCGGGGCAGACCCGCGACTCGGTCAAGGAGCTCATGCGCGCCCGCGGCCTGGTCGACGTGCTCATCCCGCGTGGCGGCGCCTCGCTGATCAACTCGGTGGTGGAGGAGTCCACGGTCCCGGTGATCGAGACCGGTGTCGGAAACTGCCACGTCTACGTGGACGCCGAGGCCGACGTCGACCTGGCCGTGCAGATCCTGGTCAACGCCAAGGCGCAGCGGCCGTCGGTGTGCAACGCGGCCGAGACGTTCCTCGTCCACGAGGACGTCGCCGACGCGTTCGTGCCGCGGGCGCTGTCGGCGCTCGCCGAGGCGGGCGTGACCGTGCACGGGGACGAGCGCATCGCCGGGTACGGCTCCGGCGTCGTGCCCGTCACCGAGGACGACTTCTACGCCGAATACCTCTCGCTCGACATCGCCGCCGCGGTCGTCGGCTCGCTGGAGGAGGCGGTGGCCCACATCAGGAAGTACGGCTCCGCCCACACCGACGCCATCGTCACCAGGTCGCAGCGGGCGGCACGCAGGTTCGTGGCGCTGGTCGACTCGGCGGCCGTGGCGGTCAACGCCTCGACGAGGTTCACCGACGGCGGGGAGTTCGGGTTCGGGGCGGAGATCGGCATCTCCACGCAGAAGCTCCACGCACGCGGCCCGATGGGGCTGCCCGAGCTCACCTCCACCAAGTGGGTCTACACCGGTGAGGGGCATTTGCGCATGTCAGAGGGCACGGTGGTGGCCGGTTGACCGGCGTGTCGGCCTGACCGGCGCCGTGGAGCGCAGGTTGACTGAGAGGCATGGAGATTGTCGTCGCCCTTGTCTTCTCGGCGGCCGTGCTGTTCGGCGCCGACCGACTGCTGCTCTGGCTCGAGAGCCGCGGACACGTCCACTGGCGCAGAAAGGGGCGCAGGCAGCTGTCGGACGAGCCCACGGCCCGGCTCGACAGCATGCTCTCGGATCACACTCGCCGATAATCCTTCGGCGTGCCTCAAGCGTCGACAGGCGTCCCAGCGCTAGGGTTAGGTCCCTTATGGGCGCGCCGGGCGGGGAGGGACGGTGAGCAAGCTCGGCAAGATAGGGCCGTACACCCTGGTCGAGCGGCTCGGCCGGGGCGGCATGGGCGAGGTCTACCTCGCCAACACCCGCCGGGGCGAGAGCGTCGCCCTCAAGGTCCTGCACGACCTGGCCGAGGATGAGACCTCCCGCGTCCGGCTGGAGCGCGAGGTCCGGGCGTTGCGCCGGGTGGAGAGCCCGTACGTGGCCAAGGTGCTCGACGCCGACCTGAGCTGTGCCCGCCCATACCTGGTCATGGAGTACATCGAGGGCGCCACGCTCCTCGACCGCGTACGCCAGAGCGGCGCGCTCGACGTCGCCGACCTCGTGGACCTGGCCCAGGGCATCGCTGCGGCCCTGGCGATCATTCACGCCGCCGGGGTCGTGCACCGCGACCTCAAGCCGGGCAACATCATCATGGGCTCCGAGGGGCCCGTGCTCATCGACTTCGGCATCGCGCAGGTGCTCGACGCGACCCGGCTGACCATGACCGGCACGTTCCTCGGCACGCCCGGCTACACCGCGCCGGAGATCTTCGCCGACGAGCAGGTCGACTCGCCCGCCGACGTGCACGCCTGGGCGGCGACGGTGGCGTTCGCGGCGACGGGGCGGCCGACGTTCGGGCGGGGGACGGCCGAGGCGCAGATGTACGCGGTGCTCAACGGGCAGGCCGACCTCAAGGGCGTGCCCGTGGAGCTGCTGCCGCTGGTACGCGCCGCGCTCAACAGGGAGCCCGGCAAGCGCCCCACGGCGGCCTTGCTGGCCGATCGGCTGTCGCGGCTGGCCAGAGCCACCAGCGCGGCCGAGCCGGAGCCCGCCTCCGGGCCTTCGGAGGAGGCCAAGCCGGGCCGCGCCACCCCCGAGGAGAAATCCGCGCGGAGTCGGGCGAACACGGATAGTAAGGTGCCTGCGCCGCGTACCCGTACGAACTCGGACACGAAGGGCTCCGCCGTCCGCGCCGATGGCAAGGGTGCCGCGGCGCGGGGCCGTACCGGCACCGATGGGAAGGGCGCCGCGGTGCGCAGCCGCGCCGAGGTGCCCGCGCCGCGCGGGCGCACGGGCGCGGCGGACGGGAAGTCCGCTCTCGCGCGCTCCAAGATGACCGCGCCGCGCCAGCGTGCGGCGGCGGCCGTCCGGAGCCGGCCTCAGGTGCGCAGGAAGGCCGGGCTCAGGGCCGAGTCGGCCACCACGCTGCCCGCGGGCAACGGCGCCCTGCTGATGCTCGCCGTGCTCGCCGTGCCGTGCGTGGTGACCTCGGTGATCTGGCCGATCGCCTCCATCGCCATCACCGCGGTGTTCGTGGTGCTGACCAGGACGCTCTGGATGAGTCACTGGCTGGTCAGGAACCGCAGCTCGCGGCGTACGCGGGTGGCGCTGCGCGTGCTGCTCTTCCCGGTCGCCCTGGTCGGGGCGGCCGCCACCGCCGCCGTGTGGCCGGGCGTGCCGGTCGCGCTGGCGTCGGGCGGCGCGCTCTGGGTGACCGGCGGCGGAGTGATCGACTCCGACTGGTGGCAGCAGCCCGCGCCCGTGACGGTGGCGGGCGTGGTGTTCGGGATGCTGTGCGGCGGCTTCGCCGGGCGCGAGATCGAGCGGATCGGACACCGGCTGCCCGACCTGCGCAGGGAAGGCCTGCGCGCACTGGCCGTGCTGGGCGGGTTCGTCGCCCTGTGCGCGGCCGCCGTACGCGCCATCGCCCTTCTGCTCTGACCTGCCGCTCTCCAAGGCAGGCCGAAGCTGCCCTTCGGCGTTCGGAACCCGCCGCTCGTCGCCGATCGCGGCGGGTTTTCGCGGCCGATCAAGCTGATCGGCCGCGTACGGCGGTGCGGCCGGTCAGCCCTGGCCGCCGTCGCGGCGCGAGAAGCGGTTGAAGATGCGCTCGCCCGCGTTGACAGCGCCCTCGGCCACGTCGCGCAGGACGCCGATGAACGGGTCCTGCGACTGGGACCAGGACGCGCGGTAGGACTCGGCCGCGGCCTTGATCTCGTCGGTCACTCGTGCGTTGGGGTCGTCCTCCCTGCGCGGGTAGTCCCCGCCGATGATGCGCTCGTACTCGCCGCTGCGCTGCCACTTGTCCAGCTCGGCCACGCGTACCACCGCGAACGGGTGGGTCGTGCCGAGCAGGTTGAGCACCTTGAGGAAGCCGTCGCGAAGGTCGCCCGCGGTGTCGTATTCCTGGTACTGCTCCAGGAACGCCTCGATGTTCATCTCGTGGGTGTAGTCGCCGCCGGCGAGCTTCATCAGCGCCCTCTTGGCCGCCTCGGGGTCCTGGCCGACGAGCAGGCCGCCGCGGTCGGAGGACAGCTCCGACTTGCGGTACCACTCCTCCAGGCCCGCGACGATCGCGCGCAGGCCGATGTAGCCGAGCGGGATCCAGGCGACGCGGGTGGCGAGGCGGGTGAGGATGTCGAGCATCGTCCGGTAGACCGCGTGCCCCGACAGGATGTGGGCGGTCTCGTGGCCGATGACGAAGCGCTGCTCCTCCTCGTTCATGAGGTTGAGCAGACCGGTGGTCACGACGATGAACGGGTCGTCGAAGCCGATGGCCTTGGCCTGGACCTGCGGATCCTGCTGGATGTAGATCTCGGGGATCCGGTGGAGGTCGAGCGTGTAGGCGGCGTCGCGGCCCATGTCGTAGACGGAGCGGAACTGGGTCTCGCTCACGCGCACGGCTGACGCCAGGTACATCAGGCGCAGCCGGCGCTCGCTGATGAGGCCGGACATCTGCTTGAGAACCGTGTCGAACCCACTCAACTTACGCAGAGCGACCAGGGCGGACCGGTCTGCGGGGTGTTCGTAGGCTCGGGACGAGATGCCGGGCAGTTGGACGCGGTTGCGGTCCGGGGTGGTCGTCATGCCCGGCATGCTACGTCCGCAACGGGAGTGATGCGCGGTCATCACCAAGGGGGGTGCCATCATGTTGTGGTACAAGGTCCGCGTAAGGTCCGTTTCATGATGAATGCACCTGGTGTGCAGGGGAAGCGGCGAGTCGGAGTGATGGGTGGGACGTTCGATCCCATCCACCATGGACACTTGGTGGCCGCCAGCGAGGTGGCCCACCACTTCGACCTGGACGAAGTCGTGTTCGTCCCGACCGGGCGGCCGTATCAGAAGGCCGAGCGCGAGGTTTCGGCCGCGGAGGACCGCTACCTGATGACGGTCATCGCGACCGCGTCCAATCCCCGGTTCTCGGTGAGCAGGGTGGACGTGGATCGCCCGGGGCCGACGTTCACCATTGATACTTTGCGCGATATTTCGGAAATTTACGGTCCTGGGGTTGAGCTGTACTTCATCACCGGCGCGGACGCGCTCGGCGCCATCCTGGACTGGCAGAACGCGGACGAGCTGTTCGAGCTGGCCCATTTCGTCGGTTGCACCCGTCCGGGGCACACGCTCCACGATCCCGGGTTGCCGGAGGGACGGGTGACGTTGCTGGAAATTCCCGCACTGGCCATCTCGTCGTCCGAGTGCCGGCAACGTGTCGCCAAGGGAGAGCCGATTTGGTATCTGGTGCCGGACGGAATCGTCCAGTACATCAACAAGCGGGGGCTGTATCACGCGGAAGGATGACGGCCTCCGTGCCGTAGGTGAGGGGTTTCGGCCCGGAAGGGTACCCTCAACGTATAGGCATGCTGCCGACACAGGAGGACAGACCCGCATCGTGACCGCATCCGACAGATCCGTCCAGCTCGTGCGCATCGCCGCGGAAGCCGCGGCGGACAAGCTGGCCGATGACATCCTCGCATACGACGTGAGCGAACAGCTCGTCATCACCGACGCCTTCCTGCTCTGCTCCGCCACCAACGACCGCCAGGTACGCGCCATCGTCGACGAGATCGAGGAGCGGCTGCGCACCGAGGCCGACGCCAAGCCCGTGCGCCGAGAGGGCGAGCGCGAGGGCCGCTGGGTGCTGCTCGACTACATCGACATCGTCGTGCACGTCCAGCACGAGGAAGACCGCACGTTCTACGCGCTCGAGCGCCTGTGGAAGGACTGCCCGGCCATCTCGCTGCCGGAGAGCGTCATGCAGGCCAACCTCCAGCGGGCACGCGCGTGAGCGGGGTCCCCCATCTCGAGTCCGAGCGTTCCGCATGAGCAAGAGGATCGTCTGCCTCCGGCACGGGCAGACCTTGTGGAACGTCGAGCAGCGATTCCAGGGACACTCCGACATCCCCCTTGACGAGACCGGCATCGCGCAGGCCGCCAGGGCGGCGTCGTTGCTGGCCTCCCTGCGGCCCACCCTGATCGTCTCGTCCGACCTCCAGCGCGCCAACGACACGGCGCTGGCGCTCGCGCGGGTCGTCGGGCTGGACGTGAGCGTGGACAAGGACCTCCGCGAGCGCGGGGGCGGCGAATGGGAAGGGCTCACGCGCGACGAGATCGCGGCGCGCTGGCCCGAGGAATACGTGGCCTGGGAGGCGCCGGGTGGAGAGCCCGTCGCCGACGTGGCCACCAGAGTGGCCGGCGCCATGCGGCGCTGGGCGGCCAAGCTCGACGACGACGGCCTGCTGGTGGTGGCCTCCCACGGGGCCGCGCTGCGGCTCGGCATCTGCGAGCTGCTCGGGCTGCCCGAGCCGCTCTGGCCGGCGCTGGGCGGGCTGGGCAACTGCTCGTGGTCGGTGTTGCAGGAGGGGCGCAGGGGCTGGCGGTTGCTGGAGCACAACGCCGGCACTCTGCCTGAGCCCGTCCGCAGCGACGACCGGCCGGAGGCCGAGGCATAGCGAGCTCGTACGGCTCGGGGGCCGTACGACCCGCGCCGCGATTATGCGAATCGGCGCGGATGGCTATATGCTCTCGGAGCGCCGCAACGGGTGGACTCGTAGCGGTGACCAGGGGCTATAGCGCAGTTGGTAGCGCGCCTCCATGGCATGGAGGAGGTCTGGGGTTCGAATCCCCATAGCTCCACAAACAGCAAAAAGCCCGACTCCCACGATGGAGTCGGGCTTTTTGCGGTCCAGATCGCTGTGGGCGCCGGGATGGCGGGAGGATCTGGGCCGCAACACCGGCTCCTGCCCGGGCGCGCCCGTACGAGAGCCGCACGGCAACCGCCATCGCGGGCGACCGACCCGGCACCTGCACCCGCCTCCTGCGGACCTTCCTGACCGAACGGTAGGGTGCGGAAAAACAAGATCGAAAGGTATGAATCTTGACAGCCCCCCTCGTCGCTTTAGCGCTCGCCTCGCTGCTCACCGCTCCGTCCTCCGCGCTGCCCGCGTGCCCGCTGATCTTCGGGCACGGCGGTTACCCCACGGGCGCCAACGCCTGGGAGCGGGACCAGGTGCGTCAGCCCAACAACCCCACGGCCATCCGCCGCTACCAGTCCTGGGGCGCGTCAGGCGTCGAGGCCGACCTGCAGCTCACCAAGGACGGCACCAAGGCCGTCATGTGGCACAACACCTCCACCTGGGGCCTGACGGGCACGAAGAAGAACATCACCGACATCTGGTGGGCGGCGGGCGACACCGCACTCAAGGGCCGGACCATCAACCGCGGCATCTTCAAGGGCGAGACCGTCTACACCTTCCGCGAGTGGCTGGCCGCGATGAAGAGCGCCGGCATGATCGGGCTGGTCGAGATCAAGCCGGAGGCCCGGCAGTCGCTGCTCAGCTCCAACGCCACGATCAAGTCGCGGGCCTGGGCGGAGGTGCTCGACCCGGTCAAGGAGCGTTACCAGTCGCAGGAGATCATCCTGTACTCCCACAACAGCGAGATCGCCGCCGAGCTCAGGAGCCGGGTGAGCGCCGCGGGCATGACCAAGGTGCTGAGCGGCGGGCCCATCTGGCCGGAGGTCACCAAGTGGGAGGAGCCGCCCCCCTCGTGGACGCTGAACGAGAGCGCGTGGCAGGGGGCGCTCGATCGCGGCGCCAAGCGGGTGGCCACGGACTACACGCCCCAGTTCAACGCGTGGCTGAAGGGGAAGTGCGAATGACCCGGTGACCGGACCGGCGGCGGGACGACGCCGTGGTGCGGGTCGCCCGGGGTGGACGCCGGGCCCGGCCTCGGGACGTATCAGTTGAGGTCGCCGTTGCGGGCCCGCCAGCGGGCCCGGTGACGCTCGGCGGCGCCCTCGGCCAGGGCCGTGGCCGCGGCGGGCACCGGCTCGTCGGCCCAGAAGCCGAGCCGGCTGTCCATCTGCTCCACGAAGGTCACCCCGTGCTCCGTCAGCCGGTCGCTGCTCAGGAGGGTGCGGGTGACCAGGCGCGCCGCCGCGCGCCAGCGGGCGAACTCGGCGCTCGCGCGGATCTCGTCCTCGCCCGTCTCGTGCCGCCGCTGCCGGCGCCAGAAGTCCGTGACGCCCAGGTACGCGTACGCGCCCTGGAGCAGCCCGCCGGCGGGCCTGGGATCCTCGCGCCAGGGCGCGTAGTAGCGGGAGCCGTCGTCGGGCCTGGTCAGCGGCACGATGTCCAGCAGGGCCGAGAGCTTGGCGTGCTGGGCCTCGTGGGTGAGGGTCTCCGCCAGGGTACGGGGGTCCGGCGGGTCGGAGAGGGCTATGCAGCCGTAGGCGTCGCGGGAGGAGGCGCTGGACGAGCCCGTCGAGGGGGCGGACAGCGGCGTGAGAACCGTGATGCCGGCCGACACCTCCTCGGCGACCGGCTCGTGGTGGCTCACCAGGAGCTGCCAGGATTCGTCCAGGAGGCGCTGCCAGCGGGCCGCCTCCGCGTCCGTGAGCCGCCCGTGGAGGTCGTTGGCCCCCGGCAGCCGGTGCGGGTCCAGATCGTCGATGAGCACGTTCAGGCGCCTGCCTGCGGACTCAGCCGAGAGGGCGCGCAGCCTCTGCCAGCCGGGGGCGTCGTCGCGGATCTCGACCACCAGGTCGCCCGCGCTCACCTCCGCGCCCTCCGGCCAGCAGTGCACGGTGGCCATGGTCACGCCGCTGGGGAAGGTGACCTGCCCCAGCGACGGCAGCATGGCCCGGCCGGCGATGACCGGCACGTCCACCTCGCACGGCGTACGGGCGTGGATGGCCGCGGCCGCGGCCAGGGCGGCCAGCTGCTCCGGCGAGCGCCGGGAACGGACCGTGTGGCGGGCCCAGGCGCCCACGGACGGGTGCTGCAGGACCCTGCCGACCGCGTCCGGGTGGCTCGTCTGGAGCGTGGCGAGCAGGTCGTAGGCGCGGCGCGTCCGCGACCAGGAGGTGTGGCCCAGCTCGCGGGCCACGTCGAGGACACCCCTGATGAGCAGCAGGTGCTTGCTGTATTGAGCGGCCTTGAGCCGCCGCACCGCGCCGCCGCCTCCGCCGCCGTTCGCGAGGGCGTCGAACGCGTCCGCCGGGATCCGGTGGTCGGTGAGGTTCATCGGGGATCCTTAGTACGGCGACGGACGTCGGCCTGCACGGTCCGGCCGACGTGCTTGATCAGGCGCAGCAGGTCGGCGCAGTAGACCGAGGGGTTGTGGAAGCCGCTGCCCGCTCTGTAGCGGTGGGCGAACAGGCCGCCGCCGCAGATCATGCCCACCTCGCACGCGGCGCACTCCGGCGCGGGGTCGAGGCGGGCGACCTGGCGGGCGGCGGTGAAGGGGAGGAGCAGGAGGTCGTCGAAGGAGTCGCGGGCCACGTGCAGCCCGGTGCTCCCGGCGCCCTCGAACGCCGACTTGAGCAGGTCGGACTGCTCGATCTCGCCGTCGGTCTCGATCACGATCATGGCCGCGGGCGAGAGGCCGATCTGCTCGGTGGCCGACTCCCCGCCGAGGAGCAGGTGGATGATCTCGTCGAACAGCCGGACGCGGGTGGCGTGGGACGGGGTGGCGTACCACTGGTCGAAGACGGTCGCCAGCCAGGTCGCGTACGGGGTGTCCGGCGAGCCGGGGACCCTGCCGGGCGGCGGCTCGGACCAGTTGCCGTGGGGGAGCAGGAAGTCGATCAGCGGCGGGCCGAAGCCCAGGAGGGCGGTGTAGGTGCCCAGGGGGTCGTTGCGGAGATCGACCGTGCACAGCAGCCCGTGGAACAGGTGCCGGAAGTCCTCCGACGTGAGGAGCTCCAGCGCGGCGGCCACCCGGCGGTAGCTGCCGCGGCCGTCGGCGGTGCGGCGGGAGCGGTCATGGTCGGCCTGGCCGCCGTCGAGGCTGACCCCGACGCCGATCTCCAGCTCGTCGAAGAGCCGCAGGAAGCGCGTGTCGAGGAGCGTCGCGTTGGTCTGCACGCTCACGTCCACGCGGACCGGCACGGCGGACCTGACGATGCCCACGAGGTCGCGGATGTCGTCGTGGCCGGCCAGGAGCGGCTCCCCGCCGTGCAGGATCACGTCGACGCTGTCGAGGTCGTGTGCCTTGGCGTGTTCGGCGATCCTGCCCGCGGTGGCCTCGACCGTTTCCCGAGACATACGCTTTGGGCGAGATCTCCAGCTTTGATCCGCCATTTCGTACATGTAGCAATATGTGCATGACAAATCACATCTGCTATGTACTTTCAGGATGAACTGCCGGAACGGCGTCGGCCGCCAGCCTCGGGCCAGCAGCGCGTCGACGTCCAATGTCGCTGGCCACTCTGACACCGCGGATCAGCCTCCACATTGAGACTTGCGAGGTGCCCAGCATATGACGTCAGTCTGATAGTCGAAGCATCTCGTTAGCCCTGTCGAGCGCCTCGTCGGTGAGCTGGGGAAAGATGCCGTGAACCACGGCCGCGGCGGCTCGCGGAGTGCCCGAACGGTGAAATGCCTCCGCTAGTGCCATTTGTGCGGATATGTCATTTGGTGCGAGGGTCACTGCCGCGTTGATCTGCTCGATCGCTTTGGTGAGATCCCCGTGGGCCAGGTGCCAGCGGCCGTCGATGGTGAGCGCGCGGGCGACCCCGTCGAAGCGTCCGCGTTCGGCGTACAGGCTCACCGCCTCCTCGCAGTAGCGGCGTACCTGCTTGACGTCGCCCTGCGCGAGCGCCGCGTCGGCGTGGATCTCGGCGACCTCGGCTCGTACCCAGGAGTCGTCGGGCTCGGCCGCGTGCTTGGCCTCGTCGGCGAGCCGGGCGGCGAGCGGCCAGTTCCGCTGGGACCGGGCCGTGCGGGCCGCCTCCAGGTACGTCGCGGGCGAGCCGCGGTGCGAGACCGGGCCGATGAGCCGGTCGTGGGCGAGCTCGTACCAGCGGCTGCCCATGCGGTGCTCGCCGCGCAGGATGTGCCGGTCCTCCAGGGCGCGGGCCACGGCGTTGGGCATGCCCATGGTCTGCTCGATGCCCTCGTACGCGATGTTGCGGGTGCCGTGGTCGGTGATGAACGTACGGCGCAGCCAGAGCAGCAGCTCCCCGACGGGGATGTCGAACTCGCGCGCCACCTCCCCGACCGCGCGCTTGAAGAAGTCGAACAGGAACTCCTCCACCACCGCGTACACCTGCACGTGCTCCTCGCCGATCTCCCTCACCTCGTCGGGCAGCGAGTCCCACAGCGCGGAGCAGACCACCTGGAGCTGGACGGGCTCCACCAGATCCAGCTCGACGGTGGACAGGTTGCCCCACGCGTCCTTGACGGTGGCCGAACGCAGCTCGCCGACGAGGAGCCGGGTGGCGGCGCGGGTGATGGTCCTGGCGGTGCGGTCCAGCGGCCGCTCCACGGCCTGCTTGGCCGCCTCGGGGGAGAGCGGCTGCAGGTGGAAGCGGGCCCGCGAGCCCTGGCCGAAGGGGCGCTCGTAGGGCAGGACGAGGAACAGGTACTCCTCGCGGAGCGACAGCAGGAGGTGGAGGCTGGGGTGGTCGCGCATGGCGCGTACGAGCTGGTCGACGAGCTCCTTGCGGTCGCGCTGGCGGGCCAGGTCGCTGTGGAACAGGGTCTCCGCCTGGTCGATGGCGGCGAGGACGGGCAGCGGGTCGCCGTACTCGTCCTCGCGCCCGGGGCGCTCGGTCAGGAAGCGCGTGATGGTCATGCCCGCCAGCGAGCCGGGGGAGGCCTCGGGCGCCCAGGCCGACAGCAGCGCCATGACGTACGGGTTGCCGCCCGCGATCGGGAGCGGGCTGTGCGGCGAGATCCTGGCGACGGGCAGCACGTCGGCCCGCCCCGGGTCGATCCTGGGCAGCACGCCCGCGTTGAGCAGCGAGGTCTTGCCCACACCGGAAGCGCCGTAGAGCACGGTCAGCCCGGCCGCCCGCCAGAGCGTGGCGATCTCCCGTGACTCCTGCTCCCTTCCGTGGAACAGGTCACTGTCGGCCCGGCCGAAGGGGCGCAGCCCGACGTACGGCCGGCCGGCGGGATCGGTCACGGTCATAGCGGCGTCCTCGCATTCCAGTCGAGCAGTTCCTTGAAGAACGCGGACGTGGTGCCGACGTAGATCGAGATCTTCAGGTCGGCGTAATAGCTCTTCAGGTATTCGCTTGCCAGATTCTCGGCGTCGGTCAGCGAGGTGTTCAGCTCCGGCAGGAGTTGCACGCTGATATGCCGGCGCTGCCGGGTGGAGGGAATGGATTTGATCAGCCCGTGGAAGAGCACCCGGAAGTTCCAGTCCTGGAGGCTGTAGCCGAGGAAGAGCAGCGGGCTCGATGTCATGGCGTCGAGGACCGGCTCGGGAATCGGGAGGAGCTGACGGCCGTTCGCGTCGTCGACGTCGCGCAGGTTGAGGAGATACTGCACATAATCGTTCTCGGTCAGCACGATGGAGGAGGGGTCGTCCCAGTTCCCGTGCAGATGATAGATCAGCGGGTGGTCGGGATCGGGGTCGGGCACGACGGCCCGCTTCGTCGGCTCCCACCACGTCGACCTGCACACGTTCGGGGTGCGCGGACCTTTGCGGCAGTGCTGTAAAGCCTGGAGCATGAAGTCGTCGTAGTTGGTGGTGAGAAAAGTCTTGATCGGGAACTCGGCCAGCACCGTGTGCGGGTCGAGCGGATCGGCGGCACCCGCCGCGCGCTGTTTCAGGTATGCGCAGACTTCCACTTTGAGATCAGTGGGATCGTTATGCACGTGAGCCGCGTACTGCATCACGTGCGCGAGATTTCCGTGGTCGGCGAACGGAAAGCCGTACTCCTTCGCGAAGTGCTTGCTGAGCTCCTTGCCGGTCGGAAGTCGCCCATAGCAGGCGCCCGCCCCGAGAAGCGGGGTGCAGTCGCCTCTGCGGAGCTGTCTGACCAATCGCACCCAGTCCGCTTCGTTCACGCGCCACCCCACCGGCAGGACCATTCTTGTGCTGAGGAGTATATGACCCGGGACGGATGGAAATATGTGAATGTTTTCGGGCTGGCCTAAATGCGGGGGAAGTGTCGGCCCGCAGGTCAGGCGTGGCGGCCGACCCGCGGGCTGACTCAGATGGAAGACTGGAATTTGGCCACGGGCGTCACGCCGGTCTCGTCGAGAAGACGGTCTATGGCGTCCTTCAACCGGGAGTCGTCGATGTCTTTGAGCTCCTCCAGGGTGCGCCCGCTGACATCAATGAGCCCACCGCCGTACCCCTGCACTGCTTCCTTGTTCATCGCTCTCCCTGGACCTGATGGATCTAGCGGATCCTATCTATCTCTGGCTTCAATATGCTGTCTATGCTTGTCTCAGCTGATGTGACGACCGGCCGACTCGAGGCGATATCGTGACAAATTCGCACTCGCAACACGATTCTGGCCATGCACCGTCCGTATGGGGCAAAGTCCCCCAGCGGAACAAGAACTTCACGGGTCGGGACGACCTCATCGAGAAGCTGCGTACGGGGCTCCAGTCCAAGGTCACTGCCGTCCTCCCCCAGGCACAGGACCAGTCTCAACCCGCGCCGCACGCTCTGCAAGGACTCGGCGGCGTGGGCAAGTCGCAGCTCGCGATCGAGTACGCCCACCGCTTCAGGCACGCCTATGACCTGGTGTGGTGGGTGCCGTCGGCGCAGACGATGCTGGTGAAGTCGTCGTTGGCCGGGTTGGCCCGCGAGCTGCATCTCAGGGTCGGTCCCCACAGCGTCGAGGACGCGGCCGAGGCCGCGCTGGACGCGCTGCGGCGCGGTGACCCGTACCGGAACTGGCTGTTGATCTTCGACAACGCCGAAAACCTGGAGATCAACGACATCGTCCCGCGCGGCCCCGGCCACGTGCTCATCACCTCCCGCAACCACAGCTGGCAGGGCGTCGTCGACACCCTGCCCGTGGACGTGTTCGAGCGCGAGGAGAGCATCGCGTTCCTGATCAAGCGCGTGGGGCGGGCGATCGACTACGAGCAGGCCGACCGGCTGGCCGAGGCACTCGGCGACCTGCCGCTGGCCCTGGAGCAGGCGGGCGCGCTGCAGGCCGAGTCGGGGATGTCGGCCGACGAATATCTGCGGCTGCTGAAGAGGCAGACGACCCGGCTCCTGGGCGCCAACAAGCCGTCCGACTACCCGCTGTCGATGACGGCGGCGTGGGCGACCTCGGTGTCGCAGCTCAAGGCCAGGCTGCCCGACGCGGTCGAGCTGCTGCGCTGCTTCGCGTTCTTCGGGCCCGAGCCGATCCCGCGCGACCTGCTGGACGAGCTGCCCGAGGCGTACGCGGCCGGATCCAAGATCGCCGGTCTGCTGGCCGACCCGATCCAGCTCAGCCAGGTCATCCGGGAGCTGGGCAGGTACGCCCTGGTGCGGATCGACTCGGAGAGCCGTACGGTCCAGGTGCACCGGCTGGTCCAGGCGCTGCTGCGCGACGAGCTCGACGACGACGAGGCCGACGCCTTCCGCCGCGAGGTCCACCTCCTGCTGTCGGCCTCGGTGGCCGGCTACGAGCCCGACGACACCACGGCCTGGCCCCGCTACGCCAACCTCCTCGGTCACATCACCACGGCCGACGTCAAAGGCAGCCGCGACCCCAACGTCCGCAAGTTCGCGCTCAACATCATCCGCTACGTCTACACCTCGGGCGACTTCGTGTCGGCCCGCGAGCTGGTGCAGGAGTTCCTGGAGGCCTGGCGGGAGGACAACGGCGAGGACGACCGGCACGTGCTCACCGCCCAGCGCCACTACGCGATCATCATCCGCGAGCTGGGCAGCATCGACGAGTCGTTCGAGCTGAACAAGGCCCTCATGGAACGGATGCGGCGCGTGCTGGGCGAGGGCGACGAGGAGACCCTGCTGCTCACCAACAGCCACGGCGCCGACCTGCGCTACCGCGGCGAGTTCGCGGAGGCGCGGGAGCACGACCAGGAATCGCTGAGCAGGCACGAGGCGGTCTTCGGCCGCTCGCACCGCCGCACCCTGCGCGCCATGAACAACCTCGCCCTCGACCACCTGCTGCTCGGCGACTACAAGGAGGCGCAGTCCCTGCACGCGCGCGTGCTCAAGCTGCAGCGGCAGGCCGGGTCGGGCGCGAGCCGCGCCAACGTGCTCTCCTCGATGAACAACCTCGCCCGTGTCGTACGCCTCCAGGGCCGCTACCGCGAGGCGTGCGACCTCGGCCAGGACGCCTACGACTTCGGCCTCCAGGAGCTGGGTCAGGAGCACCCCTGGACGATGCGCAGCGCCAAGGACCTGTCGATCGCCAAACGCCGGGCGGGCCTCATCGAAGAGGCGCTCGAACTCGCCGACCGCACCTTCGAGCTGCAGAAACGCGGCACCAGCATCGACCACCCCGACACCCTCGCCGCAGCCCTCTGCCTGGCCAACGCCCAGCGGGCCGCCGACCAGGTGGACGAATCGCTGCGGCTGCTGCGGGACATCGTCTCCAGGTTCGCCAGCATGTACGGCGACGACCACCCGTTCAAGTACGGCTGCGACAGCAACTTCGCCCTGCTGCTGCGGGTGAGCGGCAGCAAGGAGCAGGCCCGGGAGATCGATGAGGCGGCGCTGGCCGGGTTCGACCGGCGGCTCACGCGCAAGCACTACTTCTCGCTGACCTGCGCCATCAACCTTGCCAGCGACCTGGCCGAGGTGGGGCTGCACGAGGAGGCGCGGGTGCTCGGGGCGCAGACCCTGCAGGACCTGCGGGCCCTGTTCGGCGACGACCACCCGGTCACGCTGGCCGCCGGGGCCAACCTCGTCGTCGACCTGGTCGCCACGGGCGCCAGGGAGGAGGCGGCGGCGCTGCGCGAGGACGTGCTGGACCGCTACGACCGGGTGCTCGGCCCCAACCATCCCGACGTGCAGGTGTCCCGCCAGGGCAACCGCCTGGACTTCGACTTCGACCCACCCGTCCTCTAGTACTCCAGTGACATTTCGCGATCATGGTTGGAATCTGCGCTGGTAGTGGCAGTGCCGGGCGGACCCGTGCCGAGGGCGTGGCCGAGCCCGCTGCGGATGACCTGGTCAGGCCGGCGAAGTGACTTCGTCCGTCCTGCTCAAGGCATCGCGCAGCGCGGCCCGCGTCGTGATGCCCAGCTTGGGGAAGACGTGGTACAGATGCGAGCTGACGGTTCGCGGCGACAGGTGCATCCGCTCGCCGATCTCCTTGTTCGTCAGGCCGCTGGCGGCCAGGTCGGCAATCCGGCGCTCCTGCCACGTCAACGAGGCCAGGTTCAGCGTAGAGACGCGGGGCGACGCCCCGGTGACCCGCAGCTGGGCCCGCGCCCGCTCCGCCCATCCGGTGGCACCGAGCCGATCGAACGACTCCGCTGCGGGGACCAGAAGCTGCCGCGCCGCCGCACGGCCCTGGACATGGCGCACGCGGATCCCATGCGCCAGCCGGATCCGTGCCAGCTCGCGCAGTGCCTCCAGGCCGGCTTTCACCACGGAATGGACCAAGGCGTACGAGACCGAGGCGACCGAAAGGAGCAGCAACGAGGCCCGCCCCGCAGGGGAGGGGTGTGCTTGCGTGAGAGGGTCGGTGGGCTTCACCAAGCCAGAATTGGACGCCATGGTCCAATGTTGCTTCGCCAAAAATGGACCAGCAAGTCCAATCTTGCGCCCGCGCCTACGCGGCCCCCACGCTCACGGGTCGCAGTGAGTTGGTCGCCGCGTACAGAGCGGCTTCCAGATATTCCGTGCGTCCGGTTGCCTGGAGCATCACCACGCCTCCCTGTACGGCTGCCAGGATGCTCCGCGCGCGGTCGCGCGCCTCCTCCGGCCCGTCGGACGTCACCGCCTCCACACCGCGTACGAGGGCCGCCTCCCACTCGTCATAGAGGGAGCAGACGATCGCGCGAGCCTGAGGCGAGGACTTTCCCAGTTCGGCGGTGAGGCTGCCGAGGGGACACTTCTGCCCCAGCTCCGTGTAGTGGTTGAGCACCGCCTGCCGCCACTCCTGCCAGGACTCCCACGCCGAAAGGTCACCCAGAAACGGCTGCTGCGCCTCCAGAACCTGCCCGGCCTCGTACTCGGCCACGGCGGCGAGGATGTCGGACCTGCCTTCGGCAAAGTAGTGGAAGAGCTGGCTCTTACTGGTCGCCGTGGCCGCACGCACGTCGTCAAGCGTCGTCTCGGCGACCCCCTTCTCCCTGATCAGAAGCGCCGCGGCGGCGATGATGCGATCCCGTGTCGCTCTGCCCCTCGCTGTCAGTCCTCTATTCATCCTTCCAACTTCCCACAGATCTGGACTCGTTGGTCCATTCATCGAAGCTGGACCGCTCGTGAATCGGGTGCGCTCAGCGCGCGGCCGGCAGTTGTGTGGTGGCGGGGTGCATGGCTAGACGGAGGGGGAGGGGATTGCGATCGCCGTCACGATCAGGCCGTCGCTCACCAGCCAGCGGCCCTCGAAGCGGGTAGGCCAGCCCGGGCCGTGGACCGCGATCTCGGCGGCGAAGGTCCCGAAGACGGTCAGCTCTCCGGACCGCGCGGCGGCCCTGGGTGCGGCGAGTGCCCCGGGCCCGGCCGGCGGGTGTGGTGAGGAGGTTGTGAAGGTCACTGCGGCGTCCAGGAAGCCGAGCCAGTGGCCCGTCAGCGGGTACCACGCCTTGTAGATCGCTTCTTTGGCGCTGAACAGCAGGCGGCCCGGGTCCGGGAGGTCCAGGAGGTCCAGGGCGGCGGCTTCCGCGGGCGTTGCGGTTCGCTCCAGGACGCCGTGGGGCATCGGGAGGTGGGGTTCGGCGTCGATGCCGATCGACAAGGCGCCGTGCGCCACCGCCGCCGCTCGGTAGCCCGGGCAGTGCGTGATGCTGCCCACGACCCCGGGCGGCCAGGTGGGGGCGCCGCGGTCGCCGCGGAGGACGGGGCGGGGGGCCACGCCGAGTTGCCGCAGTGCCAGGTGGGCGCAGTGGCGGGACGTACGGAACTCGCGCCGCCTCTTGTCCGCCGAGTCCGAGACGAGTGCTTCCTCCTCCGGGAAGAGCGTGATGTCCGGTGGGTCGCCGAAGAGTTCGGCGGTGGCGACCCACGGGGGCAGGATCTCATCGAGCATGGTGAACGCATTATTGTTCACCGCCTCGCGTCGTGCTGGTTGTCCGGAGAGGCGAGGCGAGGGCCGCTTGGGGGTGACCGGCGAAACGGTCAGAGGTGCCCGCCGGGGGTGGCGGTGTTCCCCAGTCGGTGACGTGCGGACGTTCTTTCGTGGCCTCCAGTGACAGCCGTGGCGTCACGGCTGTCACCGGAGCCCGATCGGTGTTATCTGAGGGCGTAGGCGCGGTTGACGGTCTGGGTGGTCGAGCCGCCCGCCGTGTCCGACGCCGTGACCCGCAGCGACACGAAGCCGCTGGTCTGCGCCAGTGCGGGATGCGCCAGCTCCACCCGGAACCGCCCGTCGCCGCGCTTCCTGACCCGTGTCGCGGCCCGCCAGGTGGTCCCGTCATCGACCGAGAACTCGACTGTGACCCGGTTGACGGCGGGCGCCCGGCGCACGGCGGAGTGCGCGCCGGCGCGCAGGTCGAACGCGAACGGCGCCCCGGCCGGGGCCCGGTTCAGCAGGTCGAGGGGCAGGTCGTACGTGACCTGGACGGCCGGCTGGAACGCGCACCCCGCCCCGGACGGGCACGAGTACCCCCGAGGCGCCCCCGAGGACGGCGGCGGGGCGGAGGCGAAACGGGCGGTCGTCGTGACCTTGCCGGACAGGGTGCGCCCTGGGGCGTCCACCGCTTCCACGCGGTAGGACCCGGGGCCCGCGGGCACGGTGAAGGACCGGGGGCGCCAGCCCTGCGGGGACAGCTCCTGATCGCCCACGAACAGCCGGGGCGCCGAGGTGACCGGGCTCAGGTCGCTGTAGTGACGGGGGTCGGAGTCCCGCCACTGCTCGAAAGGTACGAACCGCTCGGAGTCCCGGCACAGCGCGCACGGCACCTTGACCGGGTACCCCGATGGCACGTCCGCGGCGGCAGGCACCAGGGGCGCCTTGAACCACTGCTCGGAGACCCGCCGGTCGCCACCGGTGAACCGGTCGTCGGAGTGCAGGACCAGCCCGTCGTTCGTGATCGTGCGGGACCACACCACGTCATCGGACACGGGTCCGAAGTACTCGGTCCGGGTGACGGGCATCCGCAGCGACCCGCCGTACGCCATCCGCCCCGGCTCCTCGCCGGCGGTCGACTCGCCGTACTCCCAGCCGCTGGTGTCCGGTTTGTCGGCGTGGTAGGCGGCGTCGATCCGTACCAGCCGACCCATGTCGACCTTGACGGGCCGCGAGGGTACCCGTCCGCGCGAGTCGAAGCGGAGGTGGTAGATCGCGCCCGGCCCCGCGTACGGCTCGAGACGCAGCGACACCGGCCCCTTGGCCAGCGCGGACCGCAGCGAACGCCCTTCGGCGGCGTCCAGCCCCAGCCGCAGGGACCAGCCCTGCGGGACGCGCGCCCGCCCGCCGTCCACATCGAGGAAGCCGATGACGCCCGCCGCGCCGCGCAGGGAGGCCTCGCGACCGGCGTCGTCCATCTGGACGCTCGCGTTGACGTAGCCGCTCTCGATCGGGATCCCGACGAGCACGATCTTGCCGGAGACGTCCACGCCCGAAAAGTCCTCCGGCCGTCCCCTGCCGACCGAGACCACGGGGTAGGTCGTGGCGGAGGTCAGCCTGCGCATGGCCTCCACGTCGTACGCGGGACGCAGGGTCAGCTCACCCGCGGTGGCCGAGGCGAGCACGGGAGGCTCCAGGTTCCACTGGTGCGACAGCCGCACCTTGCCCGCCTTCACCGAGGACACCGGCGTGACGAACAGCTCCTGCCCGCCGCCCTGGACCCCGCCGTACAGCGAGACCGGCTGGCTGCGGTCGGTGAACGTGCGCACGTAGTACGCGTTCCCGCCCCCGTCCAGCGCCTTCGGCGTCCTCGGCCGGATCGGCGCCGTCTTGCGCGCGTCCAGGGTGACGGTCTTGTCCCCGTCGAGGCGGACGTTCTCGATCACCCAGCTCGTACGGTTGCTGATCCGGCTCTCGTTGGCGACGCCGATCAGCTCGTAGTCCCCGGCGGGCAGGTAGAACTCGCCGTTGCCCGAATAGTCGGTACGCAGGTAGTAGTACCCGTACGGGTTGAACGGGTCCTCCGGGCTGTTCGCCCGCTTCGACGGGATCGCGTACACCAGGGGCTCGGCCTGGTAACCGGGGAAGAACTCCTTGGTCCCGTACGAGTTGACCAGCGACACCCCCAGCCGGTGCGTGGCGGGACCCGTGTAGTAGCTGAACGGCGTCACCAGCCGCACGTCGCCGCCGCTCGCCGTCACCCAGCCGCCGTACGCGCCGATCGGGCCGGCCGAGGGGTCGGCGGTGAGGGAGACGGCGGCGGCGCCGTTCGCGGGGACGGTGACGCTCTGCGCGCCCAGCTTGACCGCCTTGTCCGGCGCGGGCCTGCCGCTCCAGCCGCGCGTGACGAGCGAGACGGCCAGCGTGACCGGCTCGGAGCCGAGGTTGCGGTACGTGACCTGCCTGGTGGCGGGCTTGCCGAGGAGCCGGAAGTCCACCACGGAGGTGGCGAACACGCTCTGGGTGACGGCGCGGGCCACGTCCACCCGGCCGCTGCCCTGCTCGAACCAGTTGTGCCCGTCGTTGCGCACGGCCGTCGAGGTCAGCGCGTCGCGCAGCTCGGCGGCCCGCCAGTCGGGATGCTGCTGGGCCAGGATCGCGGCGGCTCCGGCGACGTGCGGGGTGGCCATGGAGGTGCCGCTGAAGGTCGTGTACTTGTCGTCGCCCGGGATGCCGGGCAGCGAGGAGTCGGCCGAGCGCGCGGCGACGATGTCCACGCCGGGGGCGACGATGTTCGGCTTGACGGCGGCGTCGTCCAGCCGCGGCCCCTTGCTGGAGAAATCGGCCAAGGTCGTGCCGGTCTCCTTGTCGACCGCGCCGACGGCCAGCGCCTCGTCGGCCGCGGCAGGAACGCTCACCGTGAGCGGGTCCTCCTCGTTCCCGGCCGCCGTCACGAAGAGCGTCCCGTACTTCTTCGTGAGCTCGTTCAGCGCCTGGCTCATCGGGTCGGTGCCGTTGCCGCAGCAGGTGCCGAGGCTCATGTTGACCACGTCGGCGCCCTGCGCGGCGGCCCACTCCATGCCGGAGATGGCCCACGACCAGTCGCCCAGGCCGTTGTCCGCGAGGATCTTGCCGACCAGCAGGGACGCGGCCGGCGCCACGCCCTTGTACGTCGGGCCGGCGCCCGCGATCGTCGAGGCGACGTGCGTGCCGTGTCCCACCTTGTCGGCGATGCCGGCCGAGTCGGAGAAGTTCTCGCCGGCCAGAATCCGTCCGGCGAAGTCCGGGTGCCCGGCGTCGATCCCGGTGTCGAGGACGGCGACCTTGACCCCCTTGCCGTCGAACCCACGCTCCCATCCGGCCGGCGCGCCGATGAGGGGCACGCTCTTGTCGAGCGAGGCGCGCGTCTTGCGGTCCAGCCAGATCTTGGAGATCCCGCCGCCGCTCAGCTTGTCGCCGGTACGCAGCCCGGCCCAGAAGTCGTCCGCCCGGTCGGCGCGTACCGTGAGCGCGGCGCCGTTGACGCTGTCGAGCACCCGCACGTTCTCGCCGGCCGGCAGGGACCGGGCGGATCTGGCGAGCGCGGCGGGGGCGGGGTCGCCCGGGTAGGTGACGAGCAGCGGGATCGCCTCGACGCGCTGGTCCCGCGCCAGCGTCTCGACGTCGAACAGCTCCTCGTCCAGCGTCCCGGCGGCGACCATGGGGGCCGCGTCGGAGGGGAGGACCAGATATCCGCCGTCCTTGCCGGGCAGCGTGGCGAACGTGACGTCCGCGCCGTCGGGCCTGGGTGCCGGCCTGATGGCGATGGAGGGGGCGCCGCCCTGCGACGGCGCGTACTCGATGACGTCTCCGGTGATGAGGGTGAGGGTGACACGGGCCGGCTGGGTCTCAGCGGGCTCGGTGGCCGCGGCTGCCGCCTGGTGGAGCGGCGCGAGTCCGGCGGCGAGCACGAGCGCCGCGCCCGATAACACCGCCGATAACCGCGTGTGCAATTTGGACAAGATGTGCCCTTTCGGCTACAGCGGGAGCACTCTCGGGAGCGCTCCCAAATTCTCCGAGAAGGGCCAGTATCCATCAGATGATCACACCGGGCTCGGGAGGGTCCGAGCCCGGTGGAGTGGGCTGTCAGGTGCAGGTGGCGCCGTTGAGGGTGAAGGCCGCCGGCTTGGACGTGTTCCCCGTGTGGGTGGCCTGGAAGCCGAACGAGGCGGACGCGCCCGGGGCGACCGTGCCGTTGTAGCTGACGTTCCTGGCCGTGACCTGGCCGCTCGCGGGCGAGATCGTGGAGTTCCATGCGGAGGTGACGCTCTGGCCCGCGGGGAGCGTGAAGGTCAGCGCCCAGGAGGTGAGTTGGCTGGTGCCGGTGTTGGTGAGCGTGACAGCGGCCGTGAAGCCGGTGTTCCAGGTGTTCATCGTGTACGTGACCCGGCACGCCCCGGTCCCGGGCGTCGGGGTCGGGGTCGGCGTCGGCGTCGTCGTGGGCCCGCCGCCGCCCTGGTCAAGGCCGAAGAACGCGATCACGGCGGCGGCCATCCCGCTCGTCGGGACGTTGTGGCCGACGCCCTGGAGGCTGATCGCCTCGACGGGGGCCATCGTGCCGGTGCCGCCGTACCTGGTCCTGGTCCAGCCGGACCGCGGCTGGTCGGTGCTGCTGGGCGTCTGGCTCAGGCCATGGACGTTGGTCCACTGCTTGATCTCCTCCTGGAAGTTCGGGTACTGCAGCGTGGTGTCCGCGGTGCCGTGCCACACCTGCATGCGCGGGCGGGGGCCGCTGTAGCCGGGGTACGCGCCGCGTACGAGGTCGCCCCACTGCTGCGGCGTCTTGGTGACCTGGCCGTTGGCGCAGGCACTGTTCCACATCGACCCGTCCGTGGTGGCGAAGCAGGCGAACGGCACGCCGGCGAACGCGGCTCCGGCCTTGAAGACGTCGGGGTAGTCGCCCAGCAGGACGTTCGTCATCATGGCGCCCGACGAGGCCCCGGTGACGAAGGTGCGGTCGGGGTCGGTGGCGTAGCGCTGCTGCACGTACCTGACCATCGAGACGATGCCCACCGGGTCGCTGCTGCCGTCGTGCCGCAGCGCCTGCGGCGTGGAGACGTCGAAGCAGGAGCCGCTCCTGGTCGCGGACGGGTAGATCACGATGAACTTGTACCGGTCGGCCAGCGAGGCGAACTCCGTGCCGGAGTAGAAGGCCGGGCCCGATCCCGTGCAGTAGTGCACGGCGACCAGGAGAGGTGGTCGGGTCCCGACGCCGTCCGGGACGTACAGGTGCATGCGCAGGTTTGTCGGGTTAGTGCCGAAGCCGGTCACCTCCGTCAGCTGTGCCGACGAGGCCGGTGGCGCGGTGATCAGCCCCGCGACGATGAGCGTCACGGCGGCGATCAAGGCACCCACGATCCGAGCTCTCACGTTCATCGGGTTCCTCTCGTTCGCCTGAAACATTGCGAGTGTGAAGAGAAACTTTCGCCAGCGCAATCGAGGCTGGTGGCGACACATCGGGAGAACTGGGTGACCTGCGGCGAAGGCTGAGGCAAGGTCGCCCCGATGTGAAAGTTTCGGGCGAGCAGGGCGCAAAAGAAATTTTCTAAACATGCGCCGGGGGAGAAAATAAATTCCCGACTCGTCTTGACCTTGCCCGTTGACCGTGGGAAAGCTGGGACCGGAGAGCCAAAGGTGAAAGGACCCCGATGGTCACAGTCCGCGCCTTCGCGTCCGGTGACGAGGTCTCCCTGGTGGACGCCTGGAACCGCAGCATGCCGGCCGATCCCACCACCTCCGGCTGGTTCCGCGACTGCGTGTTGCTCGACCCCAACTTCGACCCCGAGGGACTGCGCGTGGCCGTCTCCGGCGGCCGGGTGGTGGGCTGCGCGTATGGCGTGCGCCGCCTGACCCCCTTGGCCCCGGGCACCGACCTGGAGCCGGACACCGGCTGGATCCCGTTCTTCTTCGTCGTCCCCGAGCATCGCGGGGGCGGGCTCGGGAGGCGGCTGGTGGGCGAGGTGCTGGCGTTCCTCGAGCGGGCCGGCCGGACGAAGGTCGATTTTTCGTCCTATACGCCGAACTATGTGCTCCCCGGAGCGGACGCCGAGCTCTACCCCGACGGCTACCGGCTCCTGGACGGGCTCGGCTTCCGGACCCTGTACTCGCCGGTCGCCATGGACCGGACGCTCGTCGGCCACGTGACCCCCGACGACGTGCGCGAGCTGCGCGCCGAGCGGGAGAGCGAGGGGTACGCCTTCCGCAGCCCCACCGACGGCGAGCTGCCCGAGCTGATCCGCTTCGCGGCCGACGCCTTCAACCCCGACTGGGGCGAGGCGATCCGCCGGCACCGCGACCCCAAACGCATGATTATCGCGAAAAAAGATCAAATAGTGGGATTCGCTCTGTACGCGGCCTACCGCGGCATCCCCGAGCGCTTCGGTCCCTTCGGCGTCGACCCCGAGCAGCGCGGCACCGGCCTCGGCAAGATCCTCCTCCATCTCACCATGACCATGATGCGCGCCGAAGGGCTCCACTCGTCGTGGTTCCTGTGGACCGGCGAGGCGAGCCCGGCCGGCCGCCTCTACACCAAGGCCGGCTACGAGATCACCCGGCGCTTCCACGTGATGAGGAAGTCATGACTCATGTCCTGGCGATCGGGGCGCATGCCGGCGATCTGGACCTGACGGCGGGCGCCGTGCTCGCCCAGCACGTCCTGCGGGGCGACCGGGCCACGCTCCTCCACCTCACCCTCGGCGAACGCGGCCACCCCCGCCTGCCCGTCCCCGACTACGCCAGGCAGAAGCGCGAGGAGGCCGAGACGTTCGCCGAGAGGATCGGCGCGGGCGTGCGCTTCCTCGACTACGAGGACGGCCTGCTGCCCGAGGACGAAGAGGTCAAGCTGCGCGTCGGCGACCTGATCAGGGAGCTGCGCCCGGACGTCATCCTGACCCATTGGAGCGCGTCCATCCACAAAGATCACGCCCGTACCCACCGGATCGTCGAGGACGCCCGCTTCTACGGCGGGCTCAAGACGCTCGAACGCGAGCACCCGGCCTACTGGGCGAGCGAGCTCTACTACGCCGACAACTGGGAGGACGCCGAGGGCTTCGTGCCCGACGTGTTCGTCGAGCTGACGGAGGAGGCGTACGAGCTCTGGTCGAAGGCGATCACCGGGTACGCCTACGCCAGAGGCGAGACCTACGGCTTCCCGTACGTCGAGTACTACCGCGCGCTGACGATCGTGCGCGGCGCACCAGCCGGGTTCGGCCGCGCCCAGGCCTTCGCTGCCCCGAAGGGCTCGCGCGACCTCCGGACGAAGTATTTCGGAAAGGCCACCCCCCAATGAAACGCTGTCTGGCAGTACTCCTCGCCCTGGCCCTCGCAGGCTGTTCGAGCAGCGGCGGCTCCACCGGCAAGACCGGCACGAGCGCGCCGCCCCTGGTGATCCACGCCGTCGACGCGGGGACGTTCCAGGAGGACTTCAACCCGTACCACCTCGAAGGCGTGAACTTCGGCACGAGCGGGATGATCTACGAGACCCTCATGTACTTCAACAAGCTCAAGCCCGGAGAGATCGTCCCGTGGCTGGCGCTGAAGTACGAATGGTCGGACAAGGGCAAGTCGCTCACGTTCACGCTCCGCCCGGGGGTGAAGTGGACCGACGGGCAGCCGTTCACCGCCGACGACGTGGCCTTCACCTTCCAGATGCTCAAGGATCACGCGCAGCTCAACACGTCCGCGCTGGAGATCAAGGGCGCGCAGGCGCTGGCTCCGGACAAGGTGCGCGTCGACTTCAAGACCACCTCGTACGCCAAGCTCTACAACATCGCCGGCGGCTCGCCCATCGTGCCCAAGCACCTGTGGGAGAAGCAGCAGGACCCGGCGACGTTCACCAACGCCAAGCCGGTCGGCACCGGGCCGTACAAGCTGTCGAAGTTCTCGGCGCAGCTCTACGAGATGGAGAAGAACCCGTCCTACTGGCAGCCGGGCAAGCCGGAGGTGCCGCTGCTGCGCTTCCCGGCGTACACGGCCAATGCCCTGCAGACGGCGCTCCAGCAGGGCGAGGTGGACTGGGCGGGCGCGTTCGTGCCGGACATCCAGAAGATCTTCGTGCAGGGCAAGCCGGAGCAGAACAAGTTCTTCTTCCCGCCCGAGGGCGTGGTGTCGCTGCTGCCGAACCTGACCAACCCGGTCCTGGCCAAGCCGGAGGTACGGCAGGCCATGAGCCTCGCCATCGACCGGGACAAGATCGTCAAGGTGGCCGAGCGCGGCTACACCAAGGTCGCCCACCCGACCAGCGTGCCGATGCCGGGCGGTGAGGCGTACGTGCCGCCGGAGTACAAGGACGCCGCGTTCAAGGTGGACGTGGCGAAGGCCAAGGAACTGCTCAAGGGCGTGAACCCGGCCGAGTTGAAGTTCACGCTGCTGGTGCCGTCGCCGTTCACCGACTGGGTGAACGCCGCCCAGCTCATCAGGGAGGACCTGGCCAAGGTCGGCATCACGGTCGAGACCAGGGGCGTGGCCTTCCAGGACTGGGTGTCGAAGGTCGGCAAGGGCGACTACGAGCTGTCGATCAGGGGCGCCGAGGCCGGCCCGACCCCGTACTTCCAGATGCGCTTCATGCTCTTCGGCGGCCTGGCCAAGCCCGTCGGCGAGGCCGCGAGCGGCAACTACGAGCGGTGGAAGGACGCCGAGACCGACCGGCTGATCAACGAGTACGCCGCCACCGACGACCTGGCCGAGCAGCAGAAGGCCACGCAGGGGCTGGGCCGGATCATGGTGGAGAAGCTGCCCCAGCTGCCGCTGTTCTACAGCCCGGGGTGGGCGCAGTTCCGGACCGACAAATACGTCGGCTGGCCGTCGGAGCAGGATCCGTACGCGAGGCCGTCGCCGTACGCCTCACCCGACGCGGCGGTCGTGCTGCTGCACCTGAAGCCGGCCGTCAAGTGAGGTTCCTGGCCCGGCGGCTCGGCTTCTACCTGCTGACCGCCTGGGCCGCCGTCACGCTCAACTTCCTGATCCCCCGGCTCATGCCGGGGGACCCGGTGGAGCTGCTGGTGGCCCGGATGAAAGGCAACGTCGACCCGGCCGCCATCGACGCGATGCGGCGGGCGTTCGGCATCAGCGACGCGAACCTGTGGCAGCAGTATCTGGACTACCTGGGCAATCTCGCACAAGGGGAGCTGGGCCGCTCGATCACCTTCTTTCCCACCGAAGTGTCCACGGTCATCGCCGACAGCCTGCCGTGGACGGTCGGGCTCGTCGGGGTCGCCACCCTGATCAGCTACCTGATGGGCACCTCGCTGGGCGTGCTGATGGCGTGGAAGCGGGGCACCTGGCTCGACGGGGTGCTGCCGGCGGCCACGTTCATGCACGCGGTGCCGTACTTCTGGGTGGCGCTGGCGCTCGTGTTCGTCTTCGGGGTGACGCTGCAGTGGTTCCCCGTGTCGAGGGCGTACGGGCTGGACGTGATGCCCGGCTTCACGGGCGAGTTCGCCGGCAGCGTGGTCTACCACGCGGCGCTGCCCGCGGTGACGATCGTGGTCGCGTCGATGGCCGACCGGATCCTCGGCATGCGCAACGTCATGGTGACCACGCTCGGCGAGGACTACGTGGTGATGGCCGAGGCCAAAGGGCTGACCTCCAGGAGGGTCATGTGGGCGTACGCCGCCCGCAACGCGATCCTGCCGAACATCACCAGCTTCGCCCTGTCACTCGGCTTCGTGGTGGGCGGCTCGGTGCTGACCGAGATCGTCTTCTCCTATCCCGGGATCGGGTCGATGCTCCTCAAAGGGGTGGAGAACGAGGACTTCCCGCTCATGCAGGGCATCTTCCTCGTCATCTCGCTGGCCGTGCTCGTCGCCAACTTCCTGGCCGACCTGGCGTACGTGGTGCTCGACCCGCGGACCAGGCAGGAGTCCGAATGAAGATCAAAATCGGCGCCGGCATCCTCGTCTTCTTCACGCTGATGGCCGTGCTCGGGCCGCTGCTCATCGGCGCCGACCCGGCCGCGACCGGCGACGACGGACTCCAGGGCCCGTCGGCCGCGCACTGGCTCGGCACCACGCAGACCGGGCAGGACATCCTCACCCAGATCGTGTACGGCGCCCGCGTCTCGATGGGCGTCGGCGTGCTGTCGGCGGTCATCGCCAACGTGATCGCGGTCGCGGTCGGCCTGGTCGGCGGCTATCTCGGCGGCGCGGTGGACGAGGTGCTGTCCGTGCTCACCAACATCTTCCTGGTGCTGCCCGCCCTGCCGCTGATCATCGTGCTGGCCGGCTACCTGCCGCAGCGCGGGGTCGCCTCCGTGGCCGTGGTGATCGCGGTCACCGGCTGGGCCTGGGGCGCGCGGGTGCTGCGGGCGCAGACCCTGTCCGTACGGCGGCGGGACTTCGTCCAGGCCGCGCGGGCGAGCGGCGAGGGGGCCTTCCGGATCGTCTTCTTCGAGATCCTGCCCGTGCTGCTGCCCGTCATCGCCACCAGCTTCCTGGCCACCGTGGTCGCGGCGATCCTGGCCGAGGCCGGGCTGTCGTTCCTCGGCCTGGCCGACCTGTCCACCGTGAGCTGGGGCAGCATGCTCTATTTCGCGCAGAACGGCCAGGCGCTGCTCATCGGGGCCTGGTGGTGGTTCATCCCGCCCGGCCTGTGCATCGCGCTCATCGGCACCGGGCTGGCGCTGGTGAACTTCGGCATCGACGAGATCGCCAACCCCCGGTTGCGAACGGTCAAGGTGAAGGCCCGCACATGAACGTCCTGGAGATCCGCGACCTGAGCGTCGACTACCTGTCCGGCAGCGGCACCGTGCACGCCGTCGCCGACGTCTCCCTCGACCTGCGGCGCGGCGAGGTGCTGGGCCTCGCGGGGGAGAGCGGCAGCGGCAAGTCCACGCTGGCCAACGCCGTCGCCCGGCTGCTGCGGCCGCCCGCCGCGATCACCTCGGGCTCGGTCGTCTTCCGCCGCCAGGACGGCTCGTCGGTGGACGTGCTCGGGCTCGGAAAAAGCGAGCTCAGGGCCTTCCGCTGGAAGGAGCTGGCCGTCGTCTTCCAGAGCGCCATGAACGCCCTCAATCCGGTCAGCACCGTCGGCGCCCAGATCGACGACGTCCTGCGCGTCCACGTGCCGGACATGTCCCGCGCCGACCGTACGGAGCGGGCGGTCGAGCTGCTGCGCCGCGTCGGCATCAGCGCAGACAGGCGGCGCTCCTACCCCCACGAGCTGTCCGGCGGCATGCGGCAGCGCGCCGCCATCGCCATCGCGCTCGCGCTCAACCCCGAGATCATCATCATGGACGAGCCGACGACCGCGCTCGACGTGGTGGTCCAGCGCGACATCCTTCACGAGATCAGGGAACTCAGGCAGGAGTACGGCTTCGCGGTCGTGTTCATCACGCACGACCTGTCGCTGCTCATGGAGATCTCCGACCGGATCGCCATCATGTACGCGGGCCGGGTCGTGGAGACGGGATCCGCGAAGGCCATCCACAAGTCGCCGCGCCACCCGTACACGCTGGGGCTGCTCCGCTCGTTCCCGCGCCTGCACGGGCCGCGCGAGGAGTTGCTGGGCATCCCCGGCAGCCCGCCCGACCTGAGGGCGCTGCCACCGGGATGCGCGTTCCACCCGCGGTGCGGGGTGGCCGTGGCGGAGTGCTCCTCGGTCCTGCCCGAGCTCGAAGGCGACGTCGCGTGCCTGCTGAACGGCGGCCGCGGTCTGGAGGACGCGTCATGATCGTCCTGGAGGGACGGAACCTCACCAAGCACTTCACCGCGGCCCGCGGTCCGCGTGGCCGCTTCGGCAGGCGGCCGCCGGTGCGGGCCGTCGAGGACGTGTCGATCGCGCTGCGGGCCGGGACGGTGTCGGCGTTGGTGGGGGAGAGCGGCTGCGGCAAGAGCACGGTGGCGCGGCTGCTGGCGCAGGTGTATCCGGCCACGTCGGGCGAGGTGCTGCTGCGCGGCGAACCGGTGCGCGCCCATCGCGGGGCGGCGTTCAGGGACTTCCGGCGGCAGGTGCAGCTGATCTTCCAGGACCCGTTCGCCTCGCTGAACCCCTTCCACCGGGTGCGGTACCACCTGGCCAGGCCGCTGCGCATCCACGGACACGTCCGCTCGGACGCGGAGGAACGCGCACAGGTCGCCGAGCTGCTCGAACGCGTCAGCCTCACGCCGGTCGAGCAGTTCATGGACAAACTGCCGCACGAGCTGTCCGGCGGGCAGCGGCAGCGGGTGGCCATCGCGCGGGCGCTGGCGGTGCGGCCCGTCGTGCTGATCGCCGACGAGCCCGTGTCGATGCTGGACGTGTCGATCAGGCTCGGGGTGCTGCGGCTGCTGGAGGGGCTGGCGAAGGAGAGCGGGCTGGCGCTGCTGTACATCACGCACGACATCGCCGGCGCCCGCTACTTCGCCGAGGACATCACGGTCATGTACGCGGGACGGCTGATCGAGAGCGGGCCGAGCGAGGAGCTCACGCAGTCGGCGCGGCACCCGTACACGCGGCTGCTGCTGGAGTCGGCGCCGGATCCCGACCGGGTGGCCGCGCCGGAGGTCACGCGGCACGGCGAGCCGCCGAGCCTGATCGACCCGCCGGGCGGGTGCCGGTTCCATCCGCGCTGCCCGGTGGCGCTGCCGGTGTGCTCGGAGGAGGCGCCCGCGCGTACCCCGCTGGGGGACGGCCACTGGACGCACTGCTGGCACGTGGAATCGACGGCTCAGGCGGGGCGATAGAGATAGAGCGGGGCGGCGGCTCAGGCAGGTGGTAGGCGGCTCAGGTGGGGCGGTAGCGGGCGGCGAGCTCGGCGGCGGTGGCGGCCATGCGGTCGCGCAGCTCGGCGGGGGCCAACACCTCGACGTCCGTGCCCAGCCGCAGGAACTCGGCGAGCGCGTGCTCGATCGACTCGATCGGCACCGTGACCCGCGTCCAGCCCTCCTCGTCGGGCGGCTGCGCGCTCTCCCTGGCCGCCGCCACCACGCCGGGGGTCATGAGGTTGGGTACGCGTTCCACGCCGTGCGGCGACAGCCGGAGCACCGCCTCGCCCCGTCGCAGCCGGGCCTCGAACTCGGCCAGATACCCCTGCCAGTAAGCCGCCAGGTCGAAGCCGTCCGGCCTGGTGAAGCCCTCGGGGAGCGGGTGCAGGTCGAGGATCTGCGAGACGCGGTAGGTGCGTACGTCCTCGCCCGCCCGCGCGACGAGATACCACCGCCCGGCCTTGACGACCAGCCCGTACGGGTCCAACCGCCGCTCCACCTCCTGGGGCGCCTTCCAGCGGCGGTATCTGACCTGGATGCGGCGCTCGTTCCAGACGGCGTCGGCCACGGCGGGCAGGAAGGTCACCGGCTCCTGGTCGCGGTACCAGGTGGGCGCGTCGAGGTGGAAGCGCTCCTGGATGCGGCCGGCGCGGTCGCGGAGCTCGACCGGCAGCGCGGCCATGAGCTTGAGCTGCGCCGCCGTGACCACCGCGCCCAGCCCCAGCTCCGCCGCCGGACCCGGCAGCCCTGCCAGGAACAGCGACTCGGCCTCGTCGGCCGTCAGCCCGGTGAGCCGGGTGCGGTAGCCGTCGAGCAGCTGGTAGCCGCCCTTCGGGCCCGCGTCGCCGTAGAGGGGGATGCCGGCGGAGTGGAGGGACTCGACGTCGCGGTAGATGGTGCGTACCGAGACCTCCAGCCGCTCGGCCAGATCCTGCGCGGTCATCCGGCCGCGCGTCTGCAGGAGCAGGAGGATCGAGACCAGGCGGGAGGCGCGCACATTCACTGACACTACCTGTCAGTGACCACGACCTAGCCTCGCCCGCATGAACGATTTCGACTTTCTCGCCGGCCACTGGAACGTCGACAACCGCAGGCTTGTGAAGGCGCTCGCCGGCAGCGACGAATGGGACGAGTTCCCCGGCCGTTCGGTCGCCACCCGGCACTTCGACGGGGCCGCCAGCTTCGACGAGATCACGTTCCCGACCAAAGGGTCCAGCGGGCTGACCGTGCGCGTGTTCGACCCCGAGTCGCGGCAGTGGTCCATCTACTGGGCCAGCAGCACGAGGGGCACGCTCGACAGCTCGCCCATGGTGGGCGAGTTCGAGGGGAACCGGGGCGAGTTCTACGGGGAGGAGACGTATGAGGGCAGGCGGGTGCGGTGCCGGTTCATCTGGACGGTGCTCGGCCCGGACGCGGCCCGCTGGGAGCAGGCGTTCTCGGTCGACGGCGGGCTGACCTGGGAGACGAACTGGACGATGGACCTCACCCGGGCCTAAGCACCGGCGCGGGCCCAGAGGACCGCCGCCACCGCGACGGCCGCGACCAGCAGCACCAGCGATCCGGCCACGATCGCCCACCACCAGGCCGATTTGGGTGGCTTGGCCTCGTAGTGGGACACGTCGGGCAGCATGTCCGGCGTGTAGGGGAGCCGCTGGGTGGAGGGCGGGTCCTGCGGTCGCCCGGGGCGGGGCACGCGCACGGTCGGCGGGGCCGGAGGTGGCGGCACGCGCACGGTCGGGGGGTCCTGCGGGGGCGGGTGGCCGTGCCGCGGCGGCGGGACCTGTCCGGGAGGTCCTAGCTGGGAGGGCTGCGTCGGGAAGGGCTGGCGGTGCCTGATCGTCTGGTGGGGATCCTGTCCCTGCGGGTCAGGTTGCTCTCGAGTCATGATCTCCTCAGGAGCTGCTGCGGAGAGTGGGCGTGCCCAGCCATTGTCACATTTCGCCGGGGGACCCGTCCCGCGGGTCCGTCACTGGCCCTGGCCGTAGGGCGGCTGCTGCGGGTTCTGCCAGCCGGGCTGCTGCTGCTGCTGGTACGGCTGCTGCGGATACGGGGGTTGCTGCGGCCAGCCGGGACCCTGCGGCGGCTGGGCGGGCTGGGACGGCTTGCGCCGGGCCACCACGGCCCAGATCAGCAGAGCCGTGCCGCCCGCGTCGAAGAGCAGGGAGACCAGGTTGGTGACGGTTATGGTCGTCTCAATGCCCATCGATGAGCTCATCTGCGGGAACAGCACGTAAGAGCGGAAGATGTTGAACAGCAGTCCCAGCAGAAGCAGGATGCAGCCCACCATGCCGATCATCGCGGCCGAGCCGTGCTCGCGCCGGGCCATCGCGGTCACGACGACGCCGAAGAGCAACAGGATGCCCATCACGGCAAAGGTGACAATACCGGCGATCGTTGATATCACAGGGAACTCCGTTCGAGGACAAGCCGGACTCGATGACGCTACGGGGATTTGAGTAGATCGTCCACCGCCCGGCTGATCGACCCTTCGTCCAGGTTGCCCTGGTAGCGCACGCCGTTCAGGAAGAGCGTGGGGGTGCCGCGCACGCCGCTGTCGCGGCCGGACTCCTCGTGGAGGGCGATCCTGGCGGCGTGGCCCGGCACGTCGGACCAGGGGTCGATGCCCAGCTCGGCGGCATAGTGCTCGAGGTCGGCGTCGGTGAGGAAGCGCTGGTTGTCGTAGAGGATGTCGTGCATCTCCCAGAACCTGCCCTGGTCGGCCGCGGCCTCGGAGACGATCGCGGCCGACGCGGCCCGCGGGTGCAGCGTACGGATTGGGTAATGCCGGAAAACCATCCGTACATCGGGATTTTTCCGGCGGATCTCCTCCAGGACCGGGTGCAGCCGCCCGCAGTACGGGCACTCGAAGTCCCCGTACTCGACGATTGTGATCTTGGCGTCCTCGGGCCCGCGCACGTGGTCCGTCGGCCCGACCGGCACCGTGAGCCGGTCGGGCAGCTCCTCGGGCGGCTCGGCCTCGGGCGGCGCGCACACCCCGCCGCGATCCCACGCCATCCGGAAGATCACCCACCCCAGCAGGGCGGACAGCAGCGATCCGGCCAGGATGCCGATCTTCGCCTGGGCGTGGACAGGCGACCCGTCGAAGGCCAGGTCCACGATGAACAGCGCCACCGTGAACCCGATCCCGGACACGGCCGCCCCGCCCAGCAACTGCCCCCACACGAGGTTCCCGGGCAGGATCCCCCACCCGAACCGCAGCGGGAGCCACGTGCCGAGGGAGATCCCGACGAACTTCCCGAGCACCAGCCCCAGTGCCACCCCGATGGAGACGGGTGAGGTGAGGGCGGCCCGCAGGGTCTCGCCGTCGAGCCGCACCCCGGCGTTGGCCAGGGCGAAGATCGGCACGATCACGTAGCTGCTCCACGGGTGCAGGCGCAGCTGCAGCCG
Source organism: Nonomuraea sp. NPDC050451 (assembly GCF_044458585.1). Taxonomy (NCBI): domain Bacteria; kingdom Bacillati; phylum Actinomycetota; class Actinomycetes; order Streptosporangiales; family Streptosporangiaceae; genus Nonomuraea; species Nonomuraea sp. NPDC050451. Next base: position 1,058,225 of record NZ_JBITHZ010000002.1, on the reverse strand, counting down.
CTCGTTGACGGAGACGGCCCGCTGGACCCGGCGCGTGGCCTCCCTGGCGGCCCGCGCGCTCGGCTCGCTGGTGAACTCCTGCACGGCCTCGCCGGCGAGCAGCAGCTTCTGGTCCGTGGGCGCGTAGACGAAGACCAGCAGGCCCAGGGCGATGCCGACCAGCGTCGGGTGGATCCCGCTCTCGAGGGTGGCCACCCAGAGCGCGAACCCCAGCACGACGTAGGCGGGCGCCCGCCAGATCCTCAGCCACCGCAGGGTCACGATGGCCCCGAGGAGCGCGACGGCGGTGATGAGCGCGGGCACGGAGAGGCTGGCCGTGTAGAAGATCGCGATGATCATGATCGCCAGCACGTCGTCCACGATGGCCAGCGTCAGCAGGAACGCCCGCAGCGGATCCGGGCACCGGGCCCCCACGATGGCGAGCACGCCCAGCACGAACGCCGTGTCGGTGGCGATGGGCACGCCCCACCCGCCCGCACCCGGCCCGCCGAAGTTGAGCAGGAGATAGACGCCGGCCGGCACCAGCATCCCGCCGAAGGCCGCGACGGCCGGCACGGCGATGAGCCGCCGGTCCCTGAGCTGCCCGAGCCGTACCTCGTAGGAGACCTCGAGGCCGATGAGGAAGAAGAAGACGGTCATCAGCCCGTCGTTGACCCAGTGCCGCAGGTCCAGCGAGAAGTCGGCGTCCCCGAAGGAGATCCCCATGGGGATGTGCCAGAACGCCTCGTAGGTGTCACCCCACGGCGAATTCGCCCAGAGCAGGGCGAGCACCGTGGCCACCAGCAGCACGGTCGTGCTGCCTGCCTCGGTCCGCAGGAACGCCCGCAACATCAAAGATCTCCCCCCGAAGATCCAGCGGAGGCATCCGATCCTACGGTCTCTGGAAGAACAGATAAAACGCCGCATCCCGGGCAAGCAGGAATCCGACGATGGCAACGCCCCAGCTCAGGGCCGATGCCGCGTGCTTGCTCATCCAGGCCCGCAGCCGCTCCAGCTTCGGCTCCAGCCAGGCTCCCGCCACGGCCCGCAGGCCCATGAGCGCCAGCGGCGGCAGGATCATGACGAGCACGTACGCGCCCAGCACCGGCACCCACTGCCCGGTGGTCAGCTCCGCCGTGGTCATGATGCCGATTGCGGCGAGGTAGGGCACCATCGTCGCCACCTCCAGCACCCCGGCGGTCAGCCCCAGCAGCACCATCACGCGCGGACCGCCCACCCGGGGCTCGAAGCGGTGCTCGGGCTTGCCCAGCTTCGCGCGCCGCTTGGGGTCGAGCCTGAAGCTCAGCGCGAACAGCCCCACGCCCAGCACCAGCTGCACCCAGTACGCGGGACCGCTGCGCAGCACGTCGCCGAAGCGCTCCATCACCGTGGTCAGCCCCAGCATGAGCGCGATCCCCACCAGGAAGTAGAAGACAGCGATGGTGGCCAGGTAGATCAACAACCCGCGCGACCGTTTCGAGGCCAGCAGCAGATAGATGGGAATGCCGAGGGTGCCGAAGCTGGTGCTGTCGACGAGAGCCAGGGCGGCGAGTGCGAGCAGCAGTCCGATCGTCATGCTCTCGATCGTGCCGGGCCGCGACCGGCATCTCCTCCTCCGGCGGGCTGAAACCGGCGTACATCCTTCTGCGCATCAAGAAGGCGCGCCGGAGGAGGCCGGGCCGCGAACGGGCCCGGCCTCTTTCCCGGTTACAGGTTCCGCAGGTATGCCAGCGACGGCGCGAAGAAGTACTCGCCGCCCTTCATCGTGACCGTCTGGGCCACCTGAGCCTGCGGCGCCGACAGTTCGGGCTTGCCCCAGACCTTCGGGAACGCGACTTTGATGTCCCGATCTCCCTGCCCGATCACCGGGTCGTGCCCGGTGGCCGGGTTCTCGAAGTCCGGGTTGTTCGCCCACGACTGCTGCGTGAACTCGAACTGGTTCAGCAGGCTGCCGTTGAACGCCATGAACAGCAGCCCGACCTCACCGCTCGGCCGGGTCTCCGGCGGCGAGTCGTCCCACGGCTCGTCGGTCCGCTCCCCGTACGTCTGCCCGCGCCGCGCCATGATCACCTCGCGCCCGAACGAGCGCGGGTTCGTCTTCCTGATGTGCCCGCTGAACGGGCACTTGGAGCCGTCGTCGCCGTCGAAGGTGAAGTCGTTGCTCACCGGCCCGCCACCCGCCTTGGGCTTGCCGGTCAGGGGCGTGCCGTCCCTGAACCGGCCGACGAGCATGGCGCCCGCCCGGTCGCGGTCGGCGCCGACCAGGCCCAGGCCGTCGGCCAGGTCCTGCTCGATCGTCCTGAACGCCCGTACGTTCTGCTCGAGCTTCCTGAACACCAGGTAGCTGCCGTGGTGGCGGACGGGGTTCGGCGCGAAGGGGTCGGGCACGAGCACGTTGCTCAGCGGGAACGCCGGGTCCCAGTGCTTCTTCGGCTCCTTGTCCACCTCGTCCTTCACGAACAGCGGCTGGCTGCGGCCGTCCACGTACCCGAAGTGCTCGATGCCGTCGCCGGCCGGGTTGCGCATGCCCTGCCCGGTCTCCTCGCCGAGCAGCCGGGCGCTCTCCGGCAGCTCGCCGAGGATCTCCTCGCGCAGCGCCGCCACCGGCTCGGCCTCCGAGTCGCCGATCAGGATGACGGCGTGGATCTCCCGCTGGTACGCGCGCTCCCACGTCTCCACGGGCGGGTCGGCGACCTCGGCGACGCGCCGCTTCATGCCGTCGCGGAACACCCTGTCCCCGAACTTGCGCACGTCCTCGACCGAGTGGCCGAGGTCGCGGTAGCCGGCCTTGCTGATGCCGATGCCCACGTACGGCGTGCCGCGGCTGCCTTTCGCGTTGAAGTCGCGCACCTCCTGCAGGTGCTTGCGGGCCGACTTCATCTTGGTGGTCGCGATGTGCCGGAGAAACGCCTTTCCTTCCGCCACGTCGTTGAACCTGACGAACAGCACGGACAGGTGCTCGCGCACGTGGGCGCGCAGGATGTTCGGCTGGAGATTGTCGAGCATCGCCTTGGTGTCCGCGTCGAGCGTGGCCGAGTCCCAGGCCAGAGGTTGTGCGTTGTTCAGGTCGACAGGCATTGCCGAGTCCCTTCCCCGTTTCGATGTGAAATCGGGCCCCCTAACGCGCCGCACGAGGAACGCTCTCCACGAATCCCCCGTATTCCAACGCGCCCCACCTGTACGACTCCCGGGAAGGCGAGAAGGTTTCCGAGAAAGCGGTCGAGTTGCTTTCCCGATCAGCCGACGGTGAGAGCGGTACGCGCCACGCCGCCGTTCTCGCAGCGCACCGTCACCCCGAACCGGCCAGCCTTGACCGCCTTCATGGCCTGCGACCAGGTGGCCGTAGACGTGGTGGGGCGGTTCCTGACGGTGGCGAAGGCGTTCGAGGTCACGTCACGCACCCTGGACCCGCCGCAGACGGCCGTCACCCTCACCTGCTGGCCCACCTTGGCCGCGGCGGGGGCGACGCCGACGCCCGCGTTGACGGCCGGCAGGTCCCCGGACGGCTGCGTGGGCGCCGACGTGGGCCCGGACGGCGCAGTCGTGGGGGTGGGCTTGGGGGTCGCGGTGGGCGTGCCGGTGGGCGTCGGGGCCGGGGCGGGGTTGGCCTGGCCGAAGACCACGTCCGAGCAGGAGTAGAACGCCTCGGGGCTGTCGCTGCGCTGCCAGATCGCGTAGATCAGGTGACGGCCCTGCCGGGCGGGCAGCTTGGCGGGCATCGTGTAGAAGCCGTCCGTCACCACCGGGTTCTGTACGGTCTGGAACGGCTTGGCCTCCAAGTCCGACCACTTCAGCGGCTTGGCCGGGTCGTAGCCGTCCTTGGTGATGTAGAGCTCGAACGAGCCCTTGTGCGGCGCGGTCGCCCGGTACCTGAACGTGTGGGAGCCGCCGCTCGCCAGGGTCGTCGCGGGCCAGTCCGCCCGCGCCTGGTCGAACCCGCGGTATTTGTCCCGCCCCGCGCTGCACAGCTTGCCGTCGGGGATGATCTGGCGGTGCCGGCCCGCCGCGTCGGCGATGTTGACCTCGTTCCAGTCGTAGAGCGGCTGGGTGCCGCCGATGGCCACGGCCTGCTTGCAGGCGGCCGACTTCGGGTTCTCCGGGCCCTCGCTGTAGCAGACCATGGTGCGGCTGGGCGGGTTGCTCATGGTGCCGTGCGCGGAGGCCGTGCCGGGGGCGACGGCGAGCACGAGCAGCGTGGGGGCGGCCAGGGTGGTGGCGACGAGCGCCTTACGGGTGATCTGCATGTAGATCACCTTGATGCACCCTAAAGCGCGAAACTTCGGGCTTAAGTGTCCTTTAAGGCTGGCTTAGCTGCTATTTCAGTACGCAGCCAAACCTGCACCTGGGCCCCGCCCATCGACGACCGGTCCAGCCGCAGCCGGCCCCCCGTCGACTCGGCGAGCCTGCGCGCGATGTCCAGCCCGAGCCCGGTGGACCCGCTGCCGCTGCTGCCCCGCTCCATCGCCGAATCCGGGTCCGCGATGCCGGGCCCCGCGTCGGCGATCAGGATGCCGACGGTGTCCTGGCCCTCGTGCAGGGTGACGCCGAACGCCGTGCCCTCCGGGGTGTGCCTGAACACGTTCCCGAGCAGCGCGTCCACCACCGCCGTCAGCTCACCGGCCGGTACGGGCACCCGTACCGGAAGCGTGGCCCCGACCAGCTCCCACGGACGCCGCTGATCCTCCGCCAGCGCCGACCAGAACGTCAGCCGCTCGCGCAGCACCTCGGCCGCGTCGCACGACCTGGCCGCCCGCGACGGCCGCCGGGCCGCCGCGATGATCGTGTCCACCTCGCCCTCCAGCCTGGCCAGCGCCTGCCTGCCGGGCTCCGCCTGCGGGCCGAGCTGGTCCAGGCTGAGCTTGAGCGCGGTGAGCGGGGTACGGAGCCGGTGGGACAGGTCGGCGGCCAGCTCCCGCTCGGCGGCCACGAGCTGGGTGACGCGGTTCGCCATGGCGTTGAACGCGGTCGCCGCCGCCTTGAGCTCGGGCGGCCCGTCGGGGTAGACGCGTTCGCTCAGGTCACCGGCTCCCAGCGCGGTCGCGGCCGTGCCGAGCCGGCGCGCCGACCGTACGACCCGGGCCCCGAGCCGGTCGCCGACCAGCACCGAGCCGAGCACCAGCGCCACGGCCACTCCGGTCAGCACCGCCCATGACGTGAAGACGCCCCGGTTGAGGTCGGCGGCGGGGACGAACACCTCGATCACCGCGCCCCGGTCCTCGTCCAGCGCGACCGGGCGCAGCAGCACGTATCCGCCGTCCAGCTCGACCGTGCTCGCCCTGGTCTCGCGGGCGGCCCTGGTCACCTCGGCGGCGGGCGCGCGGGAGGTGCCCTGCGTCGCGCCGCCCTTGACGTGGACGGCCAGCAGGCCGCGCCGCCCGGCCTCGGTGCGGGCCATGGCGTGCCCGAGGTCGTCGCTCCTGGTGGTCAGCGCCAGCACCGGGACCAGCGCGGACGCCTGCCGTTCGGCGCCCGCCAGCGCCCTGGACTGCGCGGTCTCCTTGACGATCAGCGCGAGCGGCACGAGGAAGGCCAGCGCGACCATCGAGGTGACCGCGACCATCAGCACCGCCAGAGTGCGTCTCATCGGTGCGCTCTCATCGGGGCGCCGACAACATCACGCCGACACCCCGGACCGTGTGCAGGTAGCGCGGCTGGGAGGCGCTCTCGCCGAGCTTGCGCCGTAACCACGACAGGTGCACGTCGATCGTCTGGTCGTCGCCGTACGACTGCCGCCAGACCTCGGCCAGCAGCTCCTGGCGGGTGACGACGCGGTCGGCCCGGGCGGCGAGGTAGGCGAGCAGGTCGAACTCGCGCCTGGTCAGCGAGAGCGGACCGCCGTCGAGCGCGGCCTCGCGCCGGCCCACGTCCACCTCCAGGCCGCCCACGCGGAACAGCTGGGGCGCGGGCGCGGACCTGGCCCTGCGCAGCACGGCGTCCAGCCGGGCGCTGAGATGGTCACCGGAGAACGGCTTGACCAGATAGTCGTCCGCGCCCGCCCGTAACAGCCGGACGATCTCGGTCTCGTCGTCGCGGGCCGTGGCCACGATGACCGGCACGTCGGAGACGCCGCGCACCATGCGCAGCGCCTCTGAACCGTCCAGGTCAGGCAGGCCGAGGTCGAGGACGACGGCGTCCGGCGGGCGCTGCGAGATCTCCCTGAGCGCGTCGAGCGCGCACCCGGCGCTGCGGACGGCGTGCCCGCGCCGGCCGAGCTCGTGGATGATCGCTGATCTGACGAATTCATCGTCTTCCACTACGAGCACCGTCGCCATGCGCACTAACCGTACATAATTCGTCTCATGCGTCGAGCCCTTCGATACGCGGCGATCTGGTGCGGGGCCACCGCGGTGGCCGTGTCGGTCTCGTGGTTCGGCGTACGGGGCGTGCTGCGGGACGAGTTCGTGGACGACGTGGACGTGGAGCCCTTCGTCGCCCAGACGATCGCGGCCGACGAAGCCCCGTTGACCGTCACCGGTCCCAGTCCTCGCCCCAGCCCCAGTCCGACGCCCAGCTTGAGTCGTGCGCCGAGAAAGCCGGTGAAGAGCCCGGTGAAGAGCCCGGTGAAGAGCCCGGTGAAGAGTCCGGTCGAGAGCCCGATGAAGAGCCCCGCGCCGCGCAAGCCGCTGAAGGTGGTGAAGGTGAAGGGCGGCGAGGTGGCGTTCACGCTCGGCCCGGAGGGCTGCCGCCTGGTGTCGGCCACCCCGGTCAGCGGCTACACCGCCAAGGTCGCCCGCGCCACCGGCTGGATCAGGGTGGACCTGGTCAAGGGCGAGCACGGCACGGGGGTGTTCTGCATCAGCCACGAGCAGCGCACTGACACCTGGGAGTACTGACGGGCGGCGGTCGCCGGCTACGGCGGTCGTGGTATCCGCACCGCCTCCCTGAGGACGATTCGCCGCCCCGTCCCGGGTGCGAGGGTGGATCGCATGGACGCACTTCGCAGGGCGCTGGGCTGGCTGTCGCTGCTCTATGCGCTGATCTTCCTGTCGTTCGCGCTGCTGCACGCCGGGATCGCGTTCGGCCCGGTGCGCGAGCCCGTGATCGTGCCGGCCGCGATCGTGGAGACGCTGTGCGCCGGGGCCACGCTCGCCGGGGCGTACGGCGTGCTGGCCGGTCGCGCGTGGGCCTGGGACGGGCTGATCTACGGCCACGCGGCCGCGCTCGGCGGGGTGCTGATGGGAATCCTGGCGCTGGCCCTCGGGGCGGGCCCGGCGAGCACGCTGCTGAGCTGGTATCACAGCGTGATCGCGGTCCTGCTCGCCACCGGGCTGGCGGGCTCCTTCTACGTGTCGAGGGTGCGCGGGGCTACGTCTCCAGAGTCCGCAGATAGTCGGCCGCCTCGTCGACGTGGTCCTCGGTGAACACGCGGATGCCGTGCTGCTCGAGCAGCGCCGTCGTGACGCCCTGGCCGGGGCTGCGCCGGCCGCTGAACGTACCGTCATAGACCGACAGCGCGCCGCACGACGGGCTGCCCTCCTTCAGCACCGCCAGCCGGATGCCGTGCGAGCGCGCCACGGCCAGCGCCGACCGCGCGCCCGACAGGAACTCGGCCGTCACATCGGACCCGTCGGTCGCCAGCACGCGGGCGGCCCCCGACAGGACGGCCGCCCCGCCCGCGCCGCCCTCGATCTCGGCGGCGGGACGCGGGATCGGCAGCCCGCCCGACACCTCCGGGCAGTGCGCCACCAGCCGCCCCTCCTCGCGCCATGCGGCGAGCCGGGCGTCCGAACTGGTCTTGGCGCGACCGTCGTAGCGGACCCGGCGGCCCATCAGGCAGGCGCTGACGAGGATCCTCTCCATGTCTTCGATCCTATGAGCGCGATCGGCACCAGCGAGACGGCCGCCAGCGCGATCGCGACGCCGAACGCGTACGTGAAGGGCCGCTCCACGCCCGTCCTGGTGAACACCTGCAACAGCACGGCCAGCACCGCCACGCCGAACGGGGAGGCGAGCCGCACCGCGATCGTGCTCAGCGTGGTCGCGGCCGGGATGGCGACCGGCTCCAGCGTCTTGAACGCGGCCGCCATCACCGACGTCGACACCAGCCCGTGCCCGAGCCCCAGGACGAACATCGGCACGAGACCCCCGAAAGCGGCGAATCCCGCGATGCCCGCCACCGCCACGACCACGCCCGCCGCGCCGACGCCGCGCGGCCCTCTGCTGTCGGTCAGCTTGCCCGCGACCGGCATCGTGATCGCCGCGCCGATCCCCATCGGGGCCAGCAGCAGGCCCGCCTCCAGCACGCTCCCGCCCTGCGCGAGCTGGCTGTAAAGGGGCACGAGCACCGTGAAGCCGAACATGGCGGCCGAGTAGCACACGAGCGCGCCCACGGCGGCGGCGAACTGCCTGTTCCCGAACAACCGCAGATCCAGCAGCGTGCCCGTCGTCCTCAGCGCCCGCACGGCGAACGCGGCGACCAGCGCCACGCCGATCCACAGCGCGGGGTGGAGCGGGGAGGCCCCGTTGCCGATCTCGGACAGCCCGTAGACCAGCGCGGCCAGGCCGGGCGAGAGCACCGCGAGGCCCAGCACGTCGAGCCCCTGCGGGTTCGCGCCCGGCTCGCGGGGGAGCAGCAGGAACGCCGCTAGCAGCGCCACCGCGCCGAACGGCACGTTGATCAGGAACAGCCACCGCCAGCCGAGACCCTCCACGATCACCCCGCCCAGCGGCGGCCCGAGCACCGGCACCAGCATCGCCGGGAGCGAGATCATGGCCATCGCGCGGCCCATCCGCTCCTGGCCGGCCGCCCTGGCCAGCATCATCTGGCCGACCGGCAGGAGCAGGCCCCCGCCCAGTCCCTGCACCGCGCGGAAGGCGACCAGGCTCCCGACCGACCCGGCGGCGGCGGTGAGCGCGGAACCCGCGACGAACAGCACGAGCGAGACCAGCCAGACGTTCCGGGCGCCGAACCTGCCCACGGCCCAGCCGGTGACCGGGACCGTCATCGACAGGGCCAGCAGGTAGCCGGTGACCGCCCACTGCATGGTGGCGAGCGTGGTGTGGAATTCGCGGGCCAGGGTGCCGAGCGCGACGTTGACGATCGTGGTGTCGAGCATCGTCATGACGACGCCCAGGAGGACGACCAGGCCCGTTGTCCGGAGTGAACTTCGTACGCCGTATCGCATGTCGTACACCGTAGCACTTTCGTACAGTGTCTAGGATCTGGGCGTGAGTTCGATCTGGTCCCGTCCCACGCCGCCACGCCGCCCGGTGCTGACCCGGGAGGCGATCGTGGCCACCGCCATCGCCGTCGCCGACGCCGAAGGGCTGGCCGCGGTCTCGATCCGGCGGGTGGCCGCCGAGCTGGAAGCGCGGGCGATGACGCTGTACTCGTACATCGAGCGCAAGGAGGACCTGCTCGCGCTGATGCTCGACGAGGTCAGCGCCGAGGTGCTCGTCGAGGAGCCGCTGCCGTCCTCCTGGCGCGAGGCGCTGCTGGTGATGGCACGGCGGGAGCGCGAGCTGGTGCTGCGGCATCCGTGGCGGGTGGAGCTGATCTCGCAGCGGGTGGCCGTGGGGCCCAACGCGCTGCGGCACGTGGAGCAGAAGCTGGCCGCCTTCGACGGGCTGGGGCTCGACCGGCTGACCCGGTGGCGGTTCCTGGCGGTGTTCAACGACTACATGACCGGGTTCGTGGTGCGGGAGGCGCAGGAGCGCGGGGCGCCCCGGTCGGAGGGGATCAACGAGGCGGAGCGGGCGGCCGTGGCGGAGCCGTACATCAAGGAGCTGGTCGAGAGCGGGGAGTTCCCGCGGCTCGGGCCGATGATCGAGGAGGGGGTGCGGGGGGCGGACGACAACTTCGAACGCGGCCTCAACTGGGTTCTCGACGGCATCGAACGCGCCATCCCGCAGCGGTAGCGCCGCCTGCGCTTCCAGGCGCCGCGAAATGGGGACCGGGGCGCCCTGGGGATAGCCTTAGCCCCGATGAACACCGTCATCTCCACGATCGTCATCGTCGTCTCGCTGCTGCTCATGCTGGCGAGCCTGATCGTCGCCGTCCGCAACCGGCCGATGGGCATGGTGCTGCTGGTCGGGTTCGCCGTGCTCGAGGTGGCCGTGCTGGTGCAGGCGGGCTTCGTGATCGCGGCGGTGGCCGGGGGGCAGGGGCCCGCCGAGAAGGTCACGCTCTTCGGCTATGTCGGGGGCCAGGTGGTGATCCCGCCCGCCGGGGTGTTCCTGGCGCTGGCGGAGCGGAGCAGGTGGGGGTCGGCGATCCTGGTCGTGGCCGGGTTCGCGATCGCGGTGATGACGGGGCGGATGCTGCAGATCTGGGCGGGTGGCGCGTGACCACCTCCATCAGCACGGGGCCCGGGCGTGCCCTGATCGCGGTCTACGGGGTGTTCTCGCTGGCGGCCGGTGCTCGCGCGGGCGTGCAGATCGTGTCCAAGTTCGACCAGGCGCCGCTGGCGTACTCGCTGTCGGCCTTCGCGGCCGTCGTCTACATCGCCCTCACCGTCGCGCTCTGGCGCGGGGCGCGGCTCCTCGCGCTGGTGGGGCTGGGGATCGAGCTGGTCGGGGTGCTGGTCATCGGCACGCTCAGCCTCCTCGACCCGGCCGCGTTCCCCGACGAGACGGTGTGGTCGGTGTACGGGAAGGGGTACGCGTTCATCCCGCTCGTGCTCCCGGTCGTGGGCCTCTACTGGGTGCTACGCCACAGACGCTGACCCGCCCCCGCTCGCGCCGAACCCGCAGCCCATAGCCGCGCCCGCTTGCGCTGCGCGCGGTGGTGCTGGTCGAGCCGAGCGTGCGCCGTCCCCGCGCGCTGCCCGGCGGGTCCTGGCCCGGGTTGTGCGTCTCACAACCGAGACTGCCAGGAATAAATGGATATTTCGGTCCTGTTAAGATGGCGATTCGTCCTATGACTTGATGAGTGGAGGACCGCCCCCGACATGAGTGTGCTGACCCAAGAGGCACGAGGCCGTACCACCGGACCCCTCGCCTGGCTCCTCGTGCTGGGAATCGTCCTCGCCGCCCTCAACCTCCGCACCGCCGTCACCAGTGTCGGCCCCCTGCTCGACCAGTTGACCGGCGCGCTGGGCATGTCGAGCGTCGGCACCGGCCTGCTCACCACCCTCCCCGTCCTCGCCTTCGCCAGCGTGGGCGCGATCACGCCCACCCTGGCCAGGCGCGTCGGCGAGCACCGCCTGCTCCTGCTCGCCCTCGTCACGCTGGGCGTCGGCATGCTGGTCAGGTCGCTCGTCGGCTCCGCCCCGGTGTTCCTGCTGAGCAGCGCCGTGGCGCTCTCCGGCGGCGCGGTCGGCAACGTGCTCATCCCCACGCTGATCAAGCGCCACTTCCCGGCCCGCACCGGGATCATGACCACCGTCTACACCACGGCCCTGGCGGTCGGCACCATGCTGGCCGCCGCCGCGACCGTGCCGATCGAGCGCGCGTCGGGTGACTGGCACATCGCGCTCGGCGTGTGGGCGGCCCTGGCCGCCGTCGCCGCCATTCCGTGGCTTGCGCTCCTGCGCAGTGAGCCGGAGCGGGACGCGGGCAGCCGGGACGCGGGCATCCGCCGCCTCCTCGGGAGCAAGCTGGCGTGGATGATCGCGATCTACTTCGGCACCCAGTCGATGATCGCGTACATGATGTTCGGCTGGCTCGCCACCATCCTCACCGACAGCGGTTTCACCACGTCGGAGGCCGGGGTGATCCTCGGCGTGTTCACCGCGCTGAACATCCCGGTCTCGATCGTCGTCCCCATCGTCGCCTCCCGCTTCCGCGACCAGCGTCCCGCCGTGGTCGGGCTCGTCGTGTTCTACGCGGCCGGGTTCCTGGGGCTGTGGGTCGGGCCGACCGACCTGGCGCTGCTCTGGGTGACGCTGGTGGCGGTGGGCATGGGGTCGTTCCCGCTGGCGCTGATGATGCTGGCCCTGCGCACCCGTACGCCGGAGAACACGGCCGCGCTGTCGGCGTTCGGGCAGAGCGCCGGGTATCTCATCGCCGGCGCCGGTCCGCTGCTGGTCGGCGTGCTGCGCGAGGTGACCGGCGGGTGGACGCTGCCGTACATGCTGATCTTCGTGGTGCTCGTCGCGCAGCTGGTCACCGGCCTGTACGCGGGCCGCAACCGCTACCTGGAGGACGAGCAGGCGGTCCCTGCGAGAATGACCGGATGAGATCCACCGTCGTCACCTTTCCCGACGGCCGGACCAGCGGCCGTTCCGAGATCGTCGGGGCCGTGCCGGTGGGGGACCGGCACGGTCTCGTCGTGGCCGAGACGCCGTTCCACCCCCTTGACCACACCTGGCCCGACCAGCCCGCAGACCGGGGCACGATCGGGGGCCTGCCGGTCGTCGACTGCGTGACAGGGGCCCAGTCGAGCACCGGCGAGGTCTTCGTCGGCGACGCCATCCCGGTGCGGCGCGGCACGGAGGGCTGGGAATGGCTGGCCGTCCACGTCACCGAGACGCCGCTGCCCGTCGGGGCGGAGGTCGAGCTCGAGGTGGACGCCGGTTTCCGGGCGGCGCTCTCGGCCGGCCACACCGCCTGCCACCTGGCCGCGCTCGCCGTGAACGCGGCCCTGGCCGGCCACTGGCGCAAGGAGGCCGCGACCGACCAGCTCGGGCACCCCGACTTCGACCAGGCGGCGATCGTCTCGTCGCGGATTGAACCGTACGGCAGCGTGGACGTCTACCGCCTGGGCAAGTCGTTGCGCAAGAAGGGGTTCTCCGCCGAGGGCCTGGACTTCGGGAAGGTCGCCCGGCAGGCGAACGAGCAGCTCGCGGCCTGGGTGGCGGCCGACGCGCAGGTCCGGCTGGACGTTCCTGGACCGGGGCTGACCGCCCGCCGCACGTGGCACTGCTCGCTGCCGGAGGGCGAGGCGTCCATCCCGTGCGGCGGCACCCACGTGGGGAGCACGGCCGAGCTGGGACGGGTGGAGGTCGCGTTCGAGCTGGAAGAGGCCGCCCTGACCATGCGCACCACCTGCGGCGACCCGAGCTAGGCGGTCAGCGGCTCGCCAGGAAGGCGAGCACCCGCTTCCAGGCGTCCTCGCAGGCGGCGGCGTGCTCGGCATGGGCGGCGTCGGGCCGGGACCGTACGGCCCCGCGATCCCCGGCGCCCCGCAGAAGCCGATCACCCCCGCGAACCCGAACCTCGGGTCCGAGGCGAAGAACGCGTTGCGCCCGCCCATGCAGAACCCGAGCGCCACGGCCGAGCTGCCCAGGCGGCCGGGTGGCCCTGCTCCGCCAGCCGTACGGCCAGCTGCTTGTAGAACTCGTGGAGCCCGCGGACGTCGGGCAGGATCACCACGCCCGCCGCACACCTCGGCCCAGATCGCGCGACTCTGATCGGTTTTGTCAGCAAGTGTTGACAAGCGGGTGCTTGTCAGCACATGCTGACACCATGGAAGTCACCGAGCTGGCCGAGGCGGCCGGCGATCGCGATCCCGGAGTGGGGCTGGCGGCCGTGGCCGCGCTCAGGGCCCTGCTGGAGGAGCTGGAGGCGACGCACGTGTCGAACGCCCGCGCCCAGGGCTGGTCGTGGGAGCAGATCGCCGACGCGCTGGGGGTTCGGCGGCAGTCGGCTCATCGCAAGCATGCTCGCAGGACGGGGAGGTAGCCGCGTGTTCGCCAGGTTCACCGAGGGGGCCCGCAGGGCCGTGGTCAAGGCCGGGATACTCGCGCTCGACGCGGGCCGGCCCGCGCTCGACGCCGATGTGCTGCTGCTGGGGGTGGCCGAGGTCCGGCCGTTCTCGCTGGCGGCGTTCACCGCCTCCGAGGCCGACGTGCGGGCGCGGGTGGACGTGGGCGACGCGCGGTCGCTGCTGGCCACGTTGGGGATCGACCTCGACGCCGTGCACCGCCGCACCAGGGCGGGTCTGGACGAGCCCGGGTTGTGGAGCCTGCGGCGGTCCCGGGTGCGGCCGCTGCGGGTGACCCTGTACGGGCCGCTGGGGGAGACCCCGCTGGCCATGCACGCCAGGAAGGCGATCGAGGTGGCCATGTGGCGCCCCGGGCCGGTCACGGGCGAGGACCTGCTGTGGGGGCTGCTCGCCGACCACGCCAACGGCACCGCCGCGATCCTCCGGGACGCCGGGGTGGACCTGGCCGCGCTGATCCGCGAGGCCCGGATCCCCACCCGGCGCACGGCCTGATCACACCGGCGTCAGACGGGCTCCAGGTGAGCGATCTTCTCGGGATTCGCGATGAGGTAGATCGTGTCGATCTTGCCGTCGGAGATCAGCAGGGAGGCGACCGTGATCACCCGTCCACCCGCGGAGATGACCATCGCGGGGGCGTTGTTCATGGTCGCCAGCCCGAAGGACAGGTCGGAGATCCCCGCCATGCCGATCGAGGTCATGAAGGCCGCGATGTTGGCGGGGGTGTTGACCGACAGCAGCCAGCGGCTGACGTTGTCGGCGCCGGTGATGACCCGCAGCGCGGCCCTGGCCTTGCCGCCGCCGTCGCTGACCATCGTGACCCCGCTCGCGAACAGCTCGATCAGCCCGTCGAGATCGCCCTCGGCGGAGGCGTTGATGAACCGCTCGGTGATCCGCCGCCGCTCCTCCCTGTCCACGTCGAACCGGGGCCGCTTCTCCCGCACGTGGTCCCGCGCCCGCCGCGCGAGCTGCCTGGTCGCCGGCTCGGCCCGCCCGATGATCTCCGCGATCTCGGAGAACGGCAGGTCGAACGCCTCCCGCAGCACGAACACGGCCCGTTCGAGCGGCGACAGCGTCTCCAGCACCAGGAGCAGCGCCAGCTCCACCGACTCGGCCAGCTCGGCGTGCTCGGCGACGTCGGGCGTCGTGCTGATCGGCTCGGGCAGCCACGGCCCCACGTACGACTCCCGCCGCGACTTCGCCCACCGCAGCCGATCGATGGCCAGCCGCGAGGTCACCCTGACCAGGTACGCCTTGGGGTCGCCGACGTCCGCCTCGTCCACCCCCGACCAGCGCAACCACGCCTCCTGCACGACGTCCTCGGCGTCGGCGGCACTGCCCAGGATCCGGTACGCGACTCCGGTCAGCAGGCTCCGGTGGTCTTCAAAGGTCGGCATAAAACCATAGACGTACCACAAGGCCCTCGGCGTGACACGGGGGCTCCCGATCTCCGATACACTTGGTGATCGCAAGGGGCTATGGCGCAGTTGGTAGCGCGCCTCCATGGCATGGAGGAGGTCTGGGGTTCGAATCCCCATAGCTCCACCCGATCAGACCGCCTCTGACCTGCCGAAACGGCTCAAGGTCAGGGGCGGTTTCGCATCTGTGGACAACGCCGGTCAGAGCCGGGTCTGGTCGTCCATCAGAGCGATCTTCTTCAGGACGTCGTCCGACGGGACGCCCTTGGCGCCGCTGAGGTCGGCGCCGCGCAGGTCGATCTTCCCCTGGTCACTGGGCCATTTGGCACCGGTGAGGTCGGCCCCACGGAAGTGAGTGCCCGTGAAGTCGACGCCGGCCAGGTCGACGCCGGTGAGGTCGGCACCGTCCAGGTCCGCGTACCGGACCTTCGCGCCGATGAGACTCGCACCGGGAAGCCGTGCCCCGCTGAGGTCGATGTTCGTCAGGTCGGACCCGCCGAAGTACGCCCCGGTGAGGTTCGCCCCGGACAGTGACACCCGGATCCAGGTCGAATCGCCTATGTCCGCGTAGGAGAGATTCGCGTGGTCGAGGAAACTGCGCACCCACCTGATGGAGCCGTCCGTCCTCTCTATGTATTCGCGGTTGCCGAAGTCGGTGTCGGTGAGGTCCGCGCCGGACAGGTCGGCGTTGACCAGCGTCAGGCCTGTGGCGCGGATGCCGGACAAGTTCACCCAGTGCTGCGCGGACCACGGCGGTCCTGTCGGCGGCGGCGTGCCGGCGGGCTTGTTCCTGGCGATCACCGCCAGCGCCGCTTGGATGTCCGCCGGGGTGCGCTGGTCCTTTCCCTTGGCCTTCTTCGGGGAGCGTTCGCGCACGTACGTGGCGAGCACGTCCACGACAGTCCGCTGGTCGCGCGGCGAGTCGCGGGAGATCCTCTCCAGGGCGTAAATCGCGCCGACCCTCCCCTCCAGCGTGTTCGAGCCGATCTGCTCGATGGCCCCCGTGTAACGCTCGGTGATCTGGCCTTCCTGCGTGGCGTCGAGCGAGCGCGCGGTGTAGAACAGCCCTGCCGCCGTGAACAGCAGCCCAAGCAGCACCCCGGCCGTGGAGAGTAACTGCATTCTGTTCTGCGTGGCGAGCGCCCTGACCTCGATGCGCTCCTTCACGGGCAGTGCGTCGAACTCCGCGCGGGACACCCCCTTGATCGACGGGTATCGGCCGTCGGAGAAGGCCTGCTCAAGACCTGCGACGAACCAGCCCGCGAGCGTCCGCATGCGCTGCATGAAGCAAGTAAAGCCGACAAAGGCCTGCACGGGGATGGGGCCGGCGAAAGCGCGTTCCGCTTGGAGGCGAGGCCCGTCCGGAATCGCCCGGACGGGCCTCCGCGCTGTCGTCCGCCCTACGGCAGGGCGGGTACGGCCGGCTCGGCCTGGGTCCAGCCGGCCTGGAGCACGGTCTGGGTCATGGTCTTGTTCGGGAACACCTTGCCGTTGATCAAGCTCGTCTGGCTTTCGGACAGCAGGAGCATCGTGCCGGTGTCGACGACCAGGTCGGTCGTGACCTTGATCTTCTCCTCCTTCTGACTGACCGGCTCATAGTTGATCGAGAGGGCCGCGCCGGGTCTGCCGGAGCCGTCCACGGCCTTTCCGCCGGAGCGGACGCCGGGCATCGTCAGCAGGGCCTGGTAGGCCGCGGCGCGGACCTCCTTCGGCGCCGGGAGCCGGTGGAGCAGCGTGGGCAGCGCCCCGGTGATGTACCTGTCCACGCCGTTCTCCGGAACCTGCGAGACCCGCGCGGCCTGCCCGAGCCAGGTCTTCAACGCGTTCGGGTCCGCGGGCAGCCGCTGGACCTCGTCGTACGTCAGCCGCTGGCCAGCCAGGAAGAACGTGTTCTCACCCCGTACGGGGGTGACGTGGCCCTTGGCGGGCTTGGTGGACAGCGACACGGTCTGGCCGTCGGCGGTGCGGGTCCACTTGGTGGGGGAGCCGTCGCGGCGCCACGCCGCGCGGTCCGCCGCGCTCTTCGGGTACGCCCCCAGCTCCCGGTACCCGCCCCAGCGTCTGCCGTCGGGCGCGGACCATTCCTCGGTGAGCGACTGCTGGACCACCCAGTAACGGTTCGCGCCGCTGCCGACCTGCCGGGGATTGGTGCGCTTCAACAGCACTCTCGTATGCCAATACGTGCCCTCCGGCGGAGCCGACGCCGCGGCCGTGAGCCGTGCCTCCGGTGCCTTCGCGAGGCTCGGCAGGCCCAGCAGCGCGGCGGTGCCAAGGGCGGCCAGGCCGGCCCCGACGGCGATCAGCGGCCGGGCCGGTGCGGTCGCGCGCTTCATGTGCTTCCTCCAGAAATCCGATTTGATGTCCACCAATACGCCTGGGCGCCGGGCAAGGTTGCCCGCGACGCCTGGCAACTGTTTGGCGCGGCCGAGGCGTATTAGGGGGCGTGAAACTGGACAGACAGCCGTGAGCGGCGCGGACCATGACTTCAGCGCGTTCGTGGCCGCAAGGGCCACGACCCTGTTGCGGGTCGCCTACCTCGCCTGCGGAGACGAGGCGGAGGCGGAGGACCTGCTGCAGACGGCGCTGGAGCGTACGTACAGAAACTGGGACCGGGTGCGGCGCGACACCGTCGAGGCTTATGTGCGCCGCGTCATCATCAACACCGCCATCAGCCGGGCCCGGCGCCGGGCCATCCTGAGCATCATCCCGATGCGCGTGCCACCGGAGAGAGCGGCGCGCGCGACCGACGTCGACCTGCGTCACGTGCTCATGGACGCGCTGCGCAGCCTGCCTCCCCGGCAGCGCGCGGTGGTCGTCCTGCGGTACTGGGAGGACCTCAGCGAGACGCAGACCGCGCAGGTGCTCGGCTGCACGCTCGGCACGGTGAAGAGTCAGGCCTCGAAGGCGATGGCCAAGCTGCGTACGGCACTCGGCGAGGAAGCCATGGAAGGAGTGATCGGGAATGCCCATGCTTGAGGACCAGCTCCGCCAGATCATGGCGGAGGAGACCGCGCGGCTGCACGCCGCGCCCGACCTCGTGGACCGGGTCGTCCGGTCCTCACGGCGGAAGAGGACCCGCGGCCGGATCGCGGCCGTGGCCACGTCGCTGGCCGTGGCCGCGGCGGCCCCGCTCTACCTGGTGGCGGCTCCGGGCGCCGTGCAGACGCCCGTCGTCTCGGAGACGCCGGAGCCGCCCGCCATCGACGACACCCCGCCCGTGCCGTCCGAGCCCCCGAGCCTCGGGGACCTGGGCGACGGAAGGGCGTTCAAGCATGTCAGGGTGGGTTACCTGCCTGACGGCCTGCGGTGGTCCCAGCGGTCTTATGACTTCGGCGACAGGTACACGACCTCGTGGAACTACGACGGCGACAAGAACGGCTTCTACTGCGTCCAGATCTACGTGTACGAGGGCCAGAGCGTCCAGGAGGTCGACGATCGCGTGCAGGTGAATCGCGACGAGGGGAGGGGCGAGGAGGTGACCGTCGGCGACCGCACCGGGTACGTGGTCGTCGAAGGGGTCGGCGAGGACGGCATGAAGGGCACCCCCACGCTCATCCTGAACATGGGCGAGCGGCGGAGGGCCGAGATCATGTTCAGCCCGGTGTACGCGAAGAAGT
The DNA here is from genome assembly GCF_044458585.1 of Nonomuraea sp. NPDC050451. NCBI lineage: Bacteria > Bacillati > Actinomycetota > Actinomycetes > Streptosporangiales > Streptosporangiaceae > Nonomuraea > Nonomuraea sp. NPDC050451. The sequence continues at coordinate 1,039,608 of NZ_JBITHZ010000002.1, read as the reverse complement.
TCCGCGACGCCAAGGCCGTCAACCGCGAGCTGACCAAGATCGCCGAAGGGCTCACCGCCGACGACTAGAGGATCCGGCTACCAGCGCAGCGGGAGGGTGGCGATGAACTCGCCGAGCCGGTCGGCGATGATCCGGTGGTCGTGGACGGACGGGTGCCAGTGGCAGCCGAGATAGTCCAGGCCGGATTCGCTGTAGTACCAGTAACGGATGCGATCGTCGCCCCTGCTGTTGCGCTCCTGGACGATCTGCTGCGCGGTCTCGGCGAACCCGGTGGTGTTGGACATGTAGGTGGCGCTGACCACGATGGTGGTGCGGGGGCCGTACCGGGCTCGGAGCTTGTCGAGGAAGCCCTGGTAGGCGGTGCGATAGGCGGCCACCAGCGTGTCCGGCGTCCACGGCTCGCCCGGGTTGATGGCGGTGGAGAAGTCGTTGATGCCCAGTCCGATCACGACCAGCTGGGGACGCCAGGTGCCCGGGTTCTGCCAGACGTCGCCGTCGACGTTCAGCAGGGCCCGGTCGTAGTAGGTGCGGTAGTCGGTACCGGGGGCGCTGCCGTTGTAGTTGCGCACCATGCCGCGACCGGAGAAGGCGTTGATCTGGTAGTCGGCGTTGAGGCGGCGCGCGGTGAGGGCGCCGAAGCTGAGGTTGGCGTCGGTGGTGCGGGCGAGCTTGTCGTTGGTGCAGTCGCGGCTGTCGGAGCGGTTGCCGTAGCCGACGGTGTAGGAGTCGCCGATGAACTCGATCTGCCGGTGGCGCGCGGCGGGCCTGCCGAGGATCGCGCTGCCGGGGGCGGCGACGAAGCCGCCGAAGGCGCTCGTGGCCCACGGGCTCTCGGTGCGTTTGACCAGCCGTACGCGGTGCACGCCGCGGGTCAGGCCGTTGACCCAGTACGTGGTCCGGCCCGGGGTCACCAGGGTGGCGACGGTCGCGCCGTCGACCTCGACGTCGTAGTCGTTGTCGGCGTCGTCGAGGACGATCCCGACGCCGGTGCCGCGGAAGCGGCCCTCGAAGTAGACACCGGGCCAGCTGTACTGCAGGGAGTCCCCGCCGGCCTTGACGCGTCCGGCGGTGTGCACCTTGGAGAGGGCGCCGGACGCCGTCCCCCAGGACGAGTGGGCCGGGGCCGCGCTCGCGACGCCGGGCAGCGCCATGGAGCCCACCAACGCGGCCAGTACTACGGTCACACGCACAGTTCGCACAGCTTCTCCTTTGCGGCTGGGCGATTGTAACGAGCGCTTGTCCGGACGCCGCAAGATCTGATTCCGCCCTTACGCGCCGACCTGGGATTTCACCGTCGGCTCGATGAACGGAGCCTGAAACTAAGCTGGAAACCGTCTACTTCACGCAGGAATATCGGGAGCCCCATAAGTGGTGAGCATCGCTCAGGAGACGTCGTTCGACGAGGCCGAGATCTTCGCCCTGTACGACTCGGTGGGCTGGCAGCCCTGGACCCGCGACATCGCCAAGGTGTGCCGCAGCCTGGCGAACTCGCACCTCGTCCTCGTGGCCAGGGACGAGGACGGCCGACTGCTCGGACTGGCCCGGACGGTCTCCGACGACGAGATGGTCTGCTACGTGCAGGAGATTCTCGTCGACAAGCGGCGCCACGGCCAGGGGATCGGGCGGCAGCTGCTGGAGCGCCTGAAGGAGCGCTATGCGCACTGCCGCTACTTCGTGCTGACCACCGACCACGAGTCGACCCCCGAAGGGGTCGCCAACCACGCCTTCTACCGGCGGATGGGTTTGATCGAGCACCACGAGCAGGGGCTGTCCGCCTTCGGGCTGAGGGTCGACAACTCCTGAGCGACCCGACGGCCCGTCACTTGGCGAGCATGTCCAGGTAGTGCTGGTTGTACATGACGCCGAGGACGTTGCCGAACGGGTCGACCACCGACGCGGTGACGAACCCCTCGCCGTGCTTCGTGATCGGCTGGTGCTCCTCGGCCCCCAGGGCGAGGAGCCGGTCGAGGGCGGCCTCCAGGTCGTCCACGTGCCAGTACGTGATCGAGCCCGCGGGCCCGTCGGTCGCGCCCGCAGGGGCGAAGCGGGCGTCGATGATGCCCAGCTCGTGCTGGTAGTCGCCGACGCGGAACTCGATGTAGCCCGGCACCTGGTAGTAGGGCTCGAGACCGAGCAGCTCGGTGTACCAGGCCTTGGCCGCCTCGAGGTCGGCTGCGTAGAAGCTCATGGTGGCGAATCCGCGGAGCATTTGTGTGGTCCTTCCTTCCGGGTGATGTCTATGATTCTTCCGGTCAAAGTGCTCATCCATTGAGCACTTTTCTGGGGAGAATTTCCTGCCATGCGAGCCGATCGACTTGTGGCCGTCCTGCTGCTCATGCAGTCGCGCGGCCGGGTGACCGCGGCCGAGCTGGCCGCGGAGCTGGAAGTGTCCGTGGCCACCGCGCGCCGGGACCTCGAAGCGCTGTCCACGGCGGGCGTGCCGGTATATCCGCAGGCCGGGCGCGGGGGCGGCTGGTCCCTGCTGGGCGGCGCCAGGACCGACCTCAGCGGCCTGACCGCCAACGAGGCAGAGGCGCTGTTCCTGCTGGCGGGCCCGGCAGCGGCCGCCACGCCCGAGGTCAAGTCCGCGCTGCGCAAGCTGGTGCGGGCCCTGCCCCAGACGTTCAGGGACGACGCCGAGGCCGCCGCCGACGCCGTGGTGATCGACCCCACCGGCTGGGGCGAGCGCGACCCCGACCGTCCCGAGCTGGTGCGGGTCCTGCAGAGCGCCACCGTACGGCGCCGCAAGGTCAGGCTCGGGTACGAGGGCCGCTCCGGCGAACGTACGCACCGGCTCGTCGACCCCTGGGGCCTGGTGGACAAGGACGACGTCTGGTACCTGATCGCCGGCACCGAGGCCGGGCAGCGCACGTTCCGGGTGGACCGGATCGCCGGGGCCGAGGTGACGGAGCTGACCTTCGAGCGGCCGGAGGATTTCGTGCTGTCGGAGGCGTGGGGGAAGGTCGTGGACGAGATGGAGCGGCGGCGCTCGCTGCTGTCGGCGACCGTGCTCATCGCCGAGCGGTTCCTGCCGGTGCTGCGCCACCACTTCGGGCGCCACTGCGAGGTCGAACGTGTCGAGGAGGACGGGCGGGTCAGGGCACGCGTGGCGGCGCCGATGGCGTTGTCGATCGCCGAGCAGCTGGCCGGATGGGGGGCGACGGTGGAGGTCGTGGAGCCGGAGGAGGTCAGGGCCCAGCTGGCCAGGATCGGGTCCGAGCTCGTGGAGCGCTACCGCGCCTGAGCCGTCAGGGGAGCGTGCCCGACAGCGCCGCGTGCTCCCACCGGATGTGCTCCCACGCCTGCTCCACGTGCCGCCGTTCCGTCGCCACGCCGCCGATGGCCATCCGCAGCACCACCCGGTCATCGATCCTGGTGTGCGTCATGTACATGGAGCCGCTGGCGTTGAGCAGCTCCAGCAGCCGCATCGTGGCCCGGTCCGCCTCGTCCGCCGCCAGCCCCGGCCACACCGGACGGAAGCACACGAGCCCGAGCGGATGCGGCTCGTGCACCTCGAAGCCGGGGTCCGCGGAGATCCACGACGCCAGCTCCTGCGCCAGCGCCACGCCCTTCCGAATGTGCGCCCGCAGTCCCTCGGCCCCGTACCAGCGGATCACCGACCACAGCTTCAACGCCCTGAACCGCCTGCCCAGCGGCACCTGCCAGTCCCGGTAGTCGACGACGGAGCCGGTCGCGGTGGCGGGGTTCCTGAGGAACTCGGGCATGACCGACAGCGCGTCGAGCAGCGGGGCGCGGTCGGCCGTCCAGAGCACGGTGCAGTCGAAGTTGGTCAGCAGCCATTTGTGCGGGTTGGTGGAGTAGGAGTCGGCGTACTCGGCCACGCCCTCGTTCAGCCACCGGAGCTCGGGGCAGATCGCCGCGACCCCGGCGTAGGCCGCGTCCACGTGCAGCCAGATCCCGCGTTCGCGGCACACCTCGCCGATCGCGGGCACCGGGTCGACGGCGGTGGTGGAGGTGGTGCCGACCGTGGCGCACACCATGGCCGGGACGGCGCCGTCCGCTTCGTCCCGGTCCAGCAGGGTACGCAGGTGGCCGGGGTCCATGGCCAGCGTACGGGGATCGACGTCCACCACCCGTACGCCCGCCGCCCCCACCCCCGTGATCCGCGCCGCCCGCTCCAGCGACGAGTGCGTCTGCGACGACACGTAGATCGTGTACCTCCGGGTGACGCCGTCGGAGGTGACCCGGCCGCCGCTCGCCCGGTGGAGGGCGGCCAGCAGGGCGACCAGGCAGGCGCTCGACGCCGAGTCCTGGATGACGCCGCCGCCCGCCCGGTCCGTACGGAAATGCTCCGGCAGGCCGAGCAGCCCGGCGAGCCAGTCGACCACCACCGTCTCCAGCTCCGTGCACGCCGGGCTGGTCACCCAGAGCATGCCCTGCACGCCGAGCCCGCCGGACAGCAGGTCGCCCAGGATGGCCGGGCCGCTGGCGTTGGAGGGGAAGTAGGCGAAGAATCCGGGATGCTGCCAGTGCGTGATGCCGGGCAGCAGGATCCGCCCCAGGTCCGACAGCACGGCCTCGAACGGCTCGCCGTGCTCGGGCGCCGCGGGCGGCAGCGCGCGGCGGATGTCACCCGGCTTCACCTGGGACATCACGGGATAGGACTCGATGCCGGCGAGATAGTCCGCGATCCAGTCGACGACCTGCCTGCCGTGGCGGCGGAACTCCTCCGGGCTCATGTGACCGCTCATCCGCCCACTCTGATCGCATGGCGGGCGTTGGGAAAGGGGACGGGCCGGAGGCTTTCCGCCTTCGGCCCGTCTATGTCGAGCGGTCGAGCGACCGCCTTGGGTCAGTAATGTCTGTGGTGGCGCCGGCCGCCGAACGACTTGCCCACATGGAAGCCGCCGGGCAGGTGCACGGAGATGTGGCGGCGGCCGTCGGGAGTGGTCGTGACGTGAAAGCGGCGGTTGCCGAAGCTGTGACCGACGCCGTGACGTGACAGGTTGATCCGGAACGGGCCCACCTTGATGGTCTTCCGGTAGTGCCAGCCCATTTCCCTCCTTCGCCGTTCGTGCGCTCACCTTGACAACGGACGGGGCCGCCGTCAGGTTCCGGCGAGTGCCCGGGCCAGGGCTTCGAGGGCGTGCGGGTAGGCGCGTTCGGACGGGGCGGCGTACCCGATGAGCAGGCCGCCGGGGCCGTCGCCGCGCCAGAGCGGGGAGGCGGCGCGCAGCGCGATGCCCCTGCGCTCGCACTCGGCGAGCAGTTCCCCTTCCGCGGGGCCCGCCTTCGGGAGCAGGAGGAGCGCGCGCAGCCCCGCGGCCACCCCGGGCAGGGCGACGCCGGGCAGCGGCTGGCCGGGCCCGGGGCCGAGCCGGGCGAGCAGCAGCTCGCGGCGGCGGCGGTAGCGCAGGCGGGCGGCGCGGATGTGGCGGTCGTAGTCGTGGGTCTCGATCAGCCTGGCCAGCACGAGCTGGCCGAGCACCTCGGTGTGGGAGTCGGCGTGCAGCTTGGCCTCGGCCACGGGGCCGATCAGGGAAGGCGGCACCGCCATCCAGCCCAGGCGCAGGGCCGGGGCGAGGGACTCGGAGGTGGTGCCGACGTACACGACCCGATCGGGGGCGGTCCCCTGGAACGCGCCGACCGGCTGCCGGTCGTAGCGGAACTCCCCGTCGTAGTCGTCCTCCACGACGAGCCCGCCCCACTCGCGCAGCGTGCGGCGGCGGACGGGGTGCAGGGGCACGCCCATGGGGTACTGGTGCGCGGGCGTGACGACGGCCGCCGCGACGGCGCCGGTGAGCGTGTCCACCTGCGCGCCCAGCCCGTCCACGGGCAGCGGTACGGTCTCGCGCCCGGCACGGCGCAGCACCTCGCGGTAGAAGTCGTGCCCCGGCTCCTCCGTGGCGATCGGGCCGTCGATCACCTGGACGATCAGGTTGAGCGCCTGGACGAACCCCGTCGTGACCACGATCAGGTCCGGCGTGGTGACCACCCCGCGCGTCCTGCCGAGGTAGTCGGCCAGCGCCGCCCGCAGCTCGATCCGGCCGCGCGGGTCGCACGGGCCGAAGACCTCGGCGGGCGCGGTGGAGAGCACGTGCCGGGTGGCCCGCAACCAGGCCCGCGCCGGAAACGCCGACACGTCGGGCTGCCCCGGCCGCAGGTCATGGAGCGGCGCGGGAGAGGGCCCGGACGGCAGCCGCAGGTCGTGGCCCGGTGCCGGGGAGGGCTCGGACGGCGGCCCCGGATGGGACGGCGGGGGCGGCGTGGTGGGGGACACGTCGGCGACCTCGGTGGCGGAGCCCGGGCGGGTGGCCAGGTAGCCCTCGGCGACGAGCTGGTCGTAGGCCACGCTCACCGTGCCGCGCGACAGCCCCAGCTGCGCCGCCAGCGACCGCGTCGAAGGCAGCCGCGTGCCGCGCGGCAGCCGCCCGTCCCGGACCGCCTGCCGCAGCGCCTCCTCCAGCCCGCGCCGCCGCCCGCCGCCGGTGGAGACCTCCAGATGCAGGTCCACCCCGAAACCGGCCCAATCTTTCCGCACAAAACCGGATCTTACGTGTGGTCCGGTACCCGGGCCTACGGTAGGTGAGCAGGCAGAACCCGGAAGGACGACGTAAAACATGATCGTGATCGCTCACCTGAGCGACATCCACATCGGCGCGACGCCCGAGAGCGTCGACCGCGCCACCTCCGTCATGCGCTACCTCGACGCGCTCCCCGCCGACCTCGACGCCGTGCTCGTCACCGGCGACATCGCCGACCACGGGCTCCCCGAGGAGTACGAGGAGGCGCGCAAGCTGCTCTCCTCACGCCACCCCGTCCTGGTCGGCCCGGGCAACCACGACGTGCGGGAGCAGTTCAGGCGCGTCCTGCTGGGCGACCTGAGCGGCGGCGCGGGCCCGATCAACCAGGTCCTGCGCACGGACAGAGCCGTCTACGCCATGTGCGACTCCTCCATCCCCGGCGAAGACGCGGGCCACCTGGACGACGAGACGCTCGCCTGGCTGGACGACGTGCTCGCGGGCGCGGACCGGCCGGTGTTCGTGGCCTTCCACCACCCGCCGGCCCTGCTGCACAGCGCGGTGGCCGACGGCATCAGGCTGCACCGGTCCGAACCCCTGGAAGAGCTGCTCGGGCGCCATCCGGACGTGCCCGCCGTGCTGGTCGGCCACGCCCACACGGGCGCCGCCACCACCTTCGCCGGCCGCCCGCTGCTGGCCGCCCCCGGAGTCGTGTCCACGCTGAAGCTGCCGTGGGAGGGCGGCACGACGTTCGCCAACTGCGCCGACTACGACCTCCCGCCGGCGATCGCGTTTCACGTGCTCGACGACACGGGCCGGATGACCACGCACTACCGGGTCGTCGCGTAGCCGCGGGGCGGGCCTCCGGGAGGAGGCCCGCCCCGCGCCGTCATCGCTCGGTCAGCCGTACGAACGTCACCGAGTGCGCGGGGAAGTCGTAGGTGAAGGCCGAGGAGAAGCCGTGCACCTGCCGCTCCACCGGCGCCACCCGCTCCGGCTCGGAGAGCGAGTTCGTGTCGGACGGCGAGCCCGTCAGCGTGGTCACCGTGGCGACCGGCCGGAACCGCGCCGGGCCGAGGTCCACGCTGCTGCGCACGGACGTGTCCTGCACGTTGACGACCTTGAGCGTCACGGACTTCCCGTCCCTGGACACCACCTGGTAGAGCGGCTCCACGACGGCGTTGTCCACGAAGTCGTTGATCTTCTGCCCGTCCAGCCAGGTCGTGATCCGCCGCCCGCTCACCTGGATCTTGATCTGGTAGTCGCGGCCGGTCTCGATCGTGGTGGCGGAGGTGGCGATCGAGGACTTGGCGCCGTTGGCGGCCTTCTCGACGGCGGACTGGGTGTTGCCCCAGCCGCCGAGGTTCCACCAGTAGAAGTTGCCGGTGTCCTTGACCCCGAACATGATCAGGAAGCCCTCGGCGCCGGCGGTCTTCCTGGCGGTGACCTCCATCGTGTAGTTCGACCAGCCGGCCGAGCCCGCCGTGGACCTGGCGTCCGTCACCTGGGCGGTCTGCGCGTAGGCGCCGTCCTGCACGGCCCAGGTCCCCAGGCCCGGGGTCCACTTGCCGGCCCCGGCCGAGAAGTCGTCCGCCAGCAGCGTGGTCCCATCCGCTGCGGTGACCTTCACGTCGTCGTAGCGGACGGCGGTGTTCCACGCGCCGAGCCCCACCGCGCCGCCGATGTCCTCGACCGGCCTGCCCTCGCCCGCGAAGGTGCTGGGCAGCACCCGGTCGCCGACGTTGGTGGAGAACAGCCGCTGCACGTAGTAGTTCGGCGAGCCGTAGGCCTGGTCGTTGTCGAACCAGATGAGGTCCGGCGTCCAGTCCACGTAGTCCACGTTGGCCAGCAGCGGCGCGTACGAGGCCAGCCGCACGACGTCGGAGTTGCGCTCCAGGCCCGTCATGTACGACGCCTCCGCCAGCGCGTTGTGGAATGCGTTGCCGCGCGAGGCGTACTCGCCGACGAACACCTTCGGCCCGGTGCGGTCATAGGTGTCGTAGCGGTGGTTGTTGGTCAGGAACCACTCCGGGCTGTTGTAGTAGTGCTCGTCGACGAGGTCCGCCTTCTGGTCGCGGGCGAACTGCCACATCCGGTCGAACCAGGCGCCCTGCGACGTCTGCCCCGAGTTGCTGATGATCTTGATGTCCGGGTACTTGGCCCTGATGGCGTCCGAGAACTTCGGGTAGTTCGCGAAGAACTCGGGGTAGATCTCCTCGTTCCCCAGCCCGATGTACTCCAGCCCGAACGGCCTCGGATGCCCGAGCTGGGCCCGCTTCCTGCCCCACTCCGAGGTGACCGGCCCGTTGGCGAACTCGATCAGGTCGAGCGTGTCCTGCACCCACCGGGCCAGCTTGGCCTCGTCGGTCAGCGGCCGGTTCTCGCCGCACCCGTTCACGCCCACCGACAGCACCGGCAGCGCCCGCGCCCCGATGTCCTCGGCGAACTGGAAGTACTCGTAGTAGCCGATGCCGTAGGACTGGTTGTAGCCCCAGAAGTTGAAGTTGGTCGGCCGCTCCTCGACCGGGCCGATCGTCTCCTTCCACTGGTAGATGCGCCGCCGGTCCTGGTTGTCCGAGTACGGGTCGTACGTGCCGACGTTCGTCACGCACCCGCCGGGGAAGCGCAGGAACCTGGGCTTCAGGTCGGCGATCATCCTGGCCAGGTCGGTCCGCATGCCGTGCCCCTTGAACGTGTCGCGCGGGAACAGCGACACCATGTCCAGGTCGGTCCGGCCGCCCGGCGCCAGCACCACCAGCCGGCCCGCGTCCGTCGTCCCCGAGGCCGTGAACGACGCGGTGTACTTCGCCCAGCCGCCCGCCTTCACCCGCAGCGTGGCCGTGCCGAGGACGGTGGAGCCGCTCTCCACCGAGACCGTCAGCGGCCCCGCCGCGTCACGCCTGGCCCAGAGCGACACGTCGTACCGCTTGCCCTGCTTCACCGGGATGCCGCGGTTGAACCCGGCGTTGCTCGCGCCCGCGGTGCCGTCGCCGGTCACGTCGAGCCGCAGGTAGTTGCGGTTGTTGGCGTTCAGCGGCTGGTCGGTGCCGATGGCGAGCGTGGCGGTGGCGCCGCGTTCGGCCTTGGACCACGCGGTCAGGCCCGTGTAGGAGCTCTCGTCCACGCTGTTGAACTCGAACGAGCGGTTCTGCACCAGCTCGGCGTAGAGCCCGCCGTCGGCGGCGTGGTTGATGTCCTCGTAGAAGACCCCGTAGAGGTCGGGGCTGACCTTGGTGCCCTTGGCCCCGGCGTCCACGGTCAGCTTGCCCGAGCTGTAGCCCTCGACCCTGAACTTCGTGATCGCCGTCCCCGCGACCAGGACGCCGTCGCCGACGGAGACGCTCTGGCCGCCCGAGGAGAGCACGACCTTGCCGCCGCCCGCGTCCTTGAGCTGGAAGACCGACGCGGTCCCGCCCAGCCGCACCTTCCCGGCGGCGACCCGCAGGAATTCGCCGCTCGCCACGTCCTTCAGCGTCACGCCGTCGCCGGCGGCCGTGGCCGTGAGGGCCAGGCTGGTCATCCCCGCCTTCGCCGACGCCCGCACCACCCCCGACGGGCCGGCCGACAGGTACGGCAGCGAGCCGGAGCGCAGCGTGAACGCCCCGGACGGCACCACCGGCCTGCCCTCGCTCGCCTTGATCGCGATGTAGTCGAACACCGCCGTCATCGACGTGCCGTTCTGCGCCGACAGCGCGAACAGGCCGAGCTGCCTGACGTCCAGCTTCGCGGTCACCTTGGCCGCCTGCACCCAGGCCGAGCCGTCCCAGTACGAGGAGACGAACTCGTCCCCGGTCCTGGCCAGCTTGACGATCTCGCCGGTCGAGCCGGGCCGGGCCGCGAAGTTCGCGTTGAACGAGGCCCCGACCTCGGTGTCCGTCTCGATCACCGGCCCGCCCGCGGACCCGACGTGGGCGAGCCCGGCGCGTACGTAGTTGTCCCAGTCCTGCCAGGCCAGCAGGCCCGCGCTCTGGTAGTCCAGCGCCACCGGGGCGCTCAGCTTGGTGACCACCTCGAAGTCGCCGGCGGGGACGTCCACGAGGAAGAGGTTCCTGGCGGTGTTGGTGCCCTGGTAGGTGTCGCCGGTCAGGCTCTCCACGCGCAGCGCGCCGTCCGACAGCGACCAGCGGGAGCTGTCCGGCGACAACACCGTCCAGTCCTCGCCGAGCGTGGTGCCGTCGAACTGGTCGACCACGGCGCCGTCCGGGATGGGGTCGGCAAGTGAGGCCGCCGAGGCTGTCGGCGGTGGCGCCACCAGCGAGGCGGCCAGGAGCAGGGCGGATAAGGCGATTCGCGTCATGAGTGGGGGCTCCTCAAGGTTGTTAGCGTTAACAAATCAAGTGAGCGTTAACAACGGCGATTCGCGACAAGTTAAGGACTGGCCCCGACCCTCGTCAAGGCCCAGTTCGTGTGATCCGACCGTAATCAGGCGGCCCCTTGACGAGACCGGTTGTTAGCGTTCACAGTCGGGGCGAGCTCACCAAGCACTTCAAGACGCTCGTCAGCATCCTCAGCCCATCGAAAGGTGGGTCTCGGCGACGCACTCGGGGACCAGCGCGGCTGGTGCGTATGCCGTAGCGCAAGGCAGGAAGGCGCCGGCGTCCCGCTCTGGGATGTTAGCGCGAACATCAGAAGGGAATCCCCCACGTGTTTAAGAGGATCTCGGCGCTAGTCCTCGCCGGTCTGACCGCGATGACGATGACCGCGTGCGGCAGCGGTGGCAGCGGCGGCAGCGGCGGTGGCGGTGGCGACTCGATCACCATGGGCTTCTCCCAGGTGGGCGCGGAGAGCGGGTGGCGCACCGCGAACACCAAGTCCGTGCAGGACTCGGCCAAGACCGCGGGCATCACGCTCAAGTTCTCCGACGCCCAGCAGAAGCAGGAGAACCAGATCAAGGCCATCCGCTCCTACATCCAGCAGAAGGTGGACATCATCGCCTTCTCGCCGGTGGTGGAGTCGGGCTGGGACACGGTGCTCAAGGAGGCCAAGGACGCGAAGATCCCGGTCATCCTGACCGACCGCGCCGTGGACTCCAAGGACACGTCGCTCTACAAGACCTTCCTTGGCTCCGACTTCGTCGAAGAGGGCAAGAAGGCCGGCCAGTGGCTGGTGAACGAGTACAAGGACAGCAAGGACCCGGTGAACATCGTCGAGCTGCAGGGCACGACGGGCTCGGCGCCGGCCAACGACCGCAAGTCCGGCTTCCAGGAGGTCATCGGGGCCGACGCCAAGTTCAAGATCATCGCCTCGCAGACCGGCGACTTCACCAGGGCCAAGGGCAAGGAGGTCATGGAGGCCTTCCTGAAGTCGAACCCGGACATCGACGTGCTGTACGCCCACAACGACGACATGGGCCTGGGTGCGATCGAGGCCATCGAGGGCGCGGGCAAGGTGCCCGGCAAGGACATCAAGATCATCACCGTGGACGCCGTCAAGGACGGCATGCAGGCGCTCGCCGACGGGAAGATCAACTACATCGTCGAGTGCTCGCCGCTGCTCGGCCCGCAGCTCATGGACCTGGCCAAGAAGGTCGTCAAGGGTGAGCAGGTGCCGGCCCGCGTGGTGACCGAGGAGACCACGTTCACGCAGGAGCAGGCCAAGCAGGTCCTGTCCTCCCGCCAGTACTGACCCGCCTTCCGGCCGCGCGCCTCCGTACTCCGGTCGAGGTCCCTGGGATGACGAAGGGGCGAAGGCGCCTCCGTGCCCCGGCCGAGGCCGGGGCGCGGGGGCGCGGGGCGCGGCCGTCCTTCTGAACGCCCCAGGGCCCTGGACCGGGGTGCCAGGGAGGCGTAGTGACGAGGCAAGGCCCATATGAGGAGAGACATGGTCACACCCGCGCCGGTCCTGACGATGAGCGGGATCGGCAAGCAGTTCCCTGGCGTGAAGGCCCTGGACGGCGTCGACCTGCGGCTGCTACCGGGCGAGGTGCACGCGCTCATGGGAGAGAACGGCGCGGGCAAGTCCACCCTGATCAAGGTGCTCACCGGCGTCTACCCCGCCGACGCGGGCACCATCGAACTGGGCGGCGCGCCCGTCGCGTTCGGCAGCCCCCTGGAGGCGCAGCAGGCCGGCATCAGCACGGTCTACCAGGAGGTCAACCTCTGCACGAACCTCTCGGTGGCCGAGAACATCTTCATCGGCCGCGAGCCCCGGAAAGGGGGCCGCATCGACTGGAAACGGATGCGCGCCAGGGCCGCCGAGCTGCTGTCCCGGCTGGAGCTGAGCGTGGACGTGTCGGCGCCGCTGTCGACGTACTCGCTGGCCATCCAGCAGATGGTGGCCATCGCGCGGGCGATCGACATCGAGGCGAGGGTGCTCATCCTGGACGAGCCCACCTCCAGCCTGGACGCCGACGAGGTCGAGCAGCTCTTCAGGGTGATGAGGAGGCTGAAGGAGGAGGGCATCGCCATCCTCTTCGTCTCCCACTTCCTCGACCAGATCTACGAGATCTCGGACCGCATGACGATCCTGCGCAATGGCAGGCTCGTCGGTGAATACCTCACCGATCAGCTCCCGCAGGTCGAGCTGGTCGCCAAGATGATCGGCCAGGAGCTGGCCGCGCTGGAGCGGCTGCACGGCGAGGCCAAGGTCTTCGACCGGCCGCTGGTCGAGGCGCGCGAGCTGGGCCGGGCGGGGGCCATCGAGCCGTTCACGCTCACGATCCACGAGGGCGAGGTGGTGGGTCTGGCCGGGCTGCTCGGCTCCGGCCGTACGGAGATCGCCCGGCTGCTGTTCGGCGCCGACCACGCGGGCACGGGCGAGATCGTGATCGGCGGGGCCCCGGCGTCGTTGCGCACGCCCCGCGCGGCCATGAACCACAAGATCGCGTTCTGCTCCGAGAACCGCAAGGCCGACGGCCTCATCCCGGACCTCACCGTGCGCGAGAACATCATCCTCGCCCTCCAGGCCACCAGGGGCTGGACCAGGCCGGTGCCGCGCGAGCAGCAGGACGAGCTGGTCGGCAGGTACATCAAGGCCCTGAAAATCAGCCCGCCCAACCCCGAGCACCTCGTACGCAACCTCAGCGGCGGCAACCAGCAGAAGGTCGTGCTGGCCCGATGGCTCATCCTCGAGCCGCGCCTGCTCATCCTGGACGAGCCCACCCGGGGCATCGACGTCGGGGCGAAGACCGAGATCCAGCGCCTGGTGGCCGAGCTGTCCGACGGCGGCATGGCGGTGCTGTTCATCTCGGCCGAGCTGGAGGAGGTGCTGCGGCTCAGCCACAAGGTGGAGGTGCTGCGCGACCGGCGGCTGGTGGCCGAACTGCCCAACGACGACGAGCTCACGACGGACGTGCTCATGGAAACGATCGCGAGCGGAGGCCGGACCTCATGAGACGGCTGCTCTGGCCGGTGGTGGTCCTCGTACTGCTGCTGGCGCTGAACGTGTTCTTCACGCCCAGCTTCTTCTCGATCCAGGTCAGGGAAGGCCACCTGTACGGGAGCCTGATCGACATCCTGCGCTTCGGCGCCCCCCTGATCCTGGTCTCGCTCGGGATGACGCTGGTCATCGCCACCGGCGGCATCGACCTGTCGGTGGGCTCGGTGGTGGCGATCTCGGGGGCGCTGGCCTGCCTGCAGATCAGCCAGGACGCGAGCGTGTTCACCGCCGTGGCGACGGCGCTCGCGCTCTGCCTGGTGCTGGGGGCCTGGAACGGGTTCCTGGTCGCGGCCGTCGGCATCCAGCCGATCATCGCCACGCTCATCCTCATGGTGGCCGGGCGCGGCCTGGCCCAGCTCATCACCGACGGGCAGATCATCACCGTCAACAGCCCGGCGTACAAGGTGATCGGCGGCGGCTACTGGCTGACCGTGCCGTTCGGCATCATCATCGTGATCGGCGTGCTGGCGATCACGGCGTTCCTCACCCGGCGGCTGGCGCTGGGCATGCTGATCGAGTCCGTCGGCGGCAACGCCGAGGCCAGCAGGCTGGCGGGCATCAGGGCGCGCGGGATCATCATCATGGTGTACGCGTTCGCCGCCCTGTGCGCGGGCGTGGCCGGGCTGATGATCAGCTCGAACGTCTCCAGCGCCGACGGCAACAACGCGGGCCTGTGGATCGAGCTGGACGCCATCCTGGCCGTCGTGATCGGCGGCACGTCGCTGTCCGGCGGCCGGTTCTCGCTCGGCGGCACCGTGCTGGGCGCGCTGATCATCCAGACCCTGACCACGACGATCTACTCGATCGGCGTGCCGCCGGAGACCACGCTGCTGTTCAAGGCGCTGGTCGTGACGGCGGTCTGCCTCATCCAGTCCCCGTCCTTCCGCGAGAAGGCGTTCCGCAGACGCGGCCGGACCGCGCCGCCCAGCCCGGCGGCCGAGGAGAAGGTGCGAGTGCGCGAGGGAGCGCCGCCGCCTGGACTGAGGAGCGGCGAGAGCGTAGCGACCAGAGCGACGAGGGAAGGCGGCGGCTCACCAGCGACCGAGCCGCCTCACGGAGTGAGGCAATGAACACGATGACCACACTCACGATCGGCAGGGCCAGTGTGCCCGCCAAGTACCTGCCGGTCCTGGTGACCGGGTGCCTGTTCCTGGCCATGTTCGTGGTCGGCGGGATCCGCTACGAGGGGTTCGCCAGCGGGCAGGTGATACTCAACGTCTTCATCGACAACGCCTTCCTGCTGGTGGTGGCCGTCGGGATGACGTTCGTGATCCTGACCGGGGGCATCGACCTGTCGGTGGGGTCGGTGGTGGCGCTGTCCACGATGATCTCGGCCAGCCTCATGGCGGGGCCCGGGTGGCCGCCGTACCTGGTGATCCCGCTGGTGCTGGTCATCGGGTCGGGGCTGGGGCTGGTGATGGGGTACATCGTGCACGCCTTCGACATCCAGCCGTTCATCGTGACGCTGGCGGGCATGTTCCTGGCGCGGGGGCTGTGTTACACGATCGGCACGGACTCCATCCCGATCAACGATCCCACCTTCACGGCGTTCGCGCAGGCGAGGATCGACCTGTTCGCCGACATGTGGATATCGCCCAGTGTGATCGTCGCCGTGGTGGTCGTGCTGGTGGCGGCGTACGTGCTGCACTACACCCGCCTCGGCCGCGGGGTGTACGCGACCGGCGGCAGCGAGCAGTCCGCGCTGCTCATGGGGCTGCCCGTGGGCCGGACGAAGATCGCGGTCTACACGATCAGCGGGTTCTGCTCGGCGCTGGGCGGCGTGCTGCTGTCGTTCTACATGCTCTCCGGCTACGGGCTGCACGCCGTGGGCATGGAGCTGGACGCCATCGCGGCGGTCGTCATCGGCGGCACGCTCCTGACCGGCGGCAGCGGCTTCCTGCTGGGCACCGTCCTCGGGGTGCTCGTGCTGGGCCTTATCCAGACGATCATCAGTTTCGAGGGCACGCTGTCCTCTTGGTGGACCAAGATCTTCATCGGAATGTTGCTCTTCGTCTTCATCTTGCTGCAGCGCCTGTTTTCGGCCCGTTCGAGGCGCTGACCTGCGGTGAAAGTTACCCGAAAGTTTCCGGTAGGTTATGCGCGCCCGTTGACATGAGTGTTGTTAGCGATAACAATCGGCGGAAGCGAACGAGAATTAAGTTCTGATTCGTTACTTTCTGTAATCGAATCCCTCGCTCTACCGGCAGCCGCCGCGTCCAGCGCTGCCGCGACCCCCATCGCAAGGAGATGACATGAGGTTGGGACGAATCGGGGGCGTGGTGTCCGTCATCGCCCTCGCCGCGACGATGACGGCCTGCGGATCGAGCACCAAGACCGTCGACGCCCAGGCCTCCGCCTCGGCCTCGGCCGGTAACGGGGGCGCCCTGATCGGCGTCACCATGCCCACGAAGTCGTCGGAGCGCTGGATCCACGACGGCGACAACGTCAAGCAGCAGCTGGAGAAGCTGGGCTACAAGGTCGACCTCCAGTACGCGGAGAACGACATCCCGACGCAGGCCAACCAGATCGAGAACCAGATCACCAAGGGCGCCAAGCTCCTGATCATCGCCTCGATCGACGGCACCGCCATCACCTCCCAGCTCCAGCAGGCCGCCGACAACAAGATCCCGGTCATCGCCTATGACCGTCTGATCCGCAACAGCCCGAACGTCGACTACTACGCCACGTTCGACAACTTCAAGGTCGGCGTGCAGCAGGCGACCTCGCTGCTCAAGGGCCTCGGCGTCGAGGACGGCAAGAAGGGCCCGTTCAACGTCGAGCTGTTCGGCGGATCGCCCGACGACAACAACGCCACGTTCTTCTGGAACGGCGCCATGTCGGTGCTCAAGCCGAAGATCGACGACGGCACCCTGAAGGTCGCGAGCGGCCAGACCGACTTCAAGCAGGCCGCCATCCTGCGGTGGGACCCCGCCACGGCGCAGAAGCGCATGGAGGACATCCTCACCAAGACCTACGGCGGCAAGAAGGTGGACGGCGTGCTGTCGCCGTACGACGGTCTGTCGATCGGCATCCTGTCGGCGCTCAAGAGCTCCGGCTACGGCACCAGCGGCCAGCCCTACCCGATCGTGACCGGCCAGGACGCCGAGCTCGCGTCGGTGAAGTCGATCATTGCCGGTGAGCAGTACTCCACCATCTTCAAGGACACCCGCAAGCTCGCCGAGCAGACCGTGAAGATGGCCGACTCCGTGCTCAAGGGTCAGAAGCCCGAGGTCAACAACGAGAAGGACTACGACAACGGCAACAAGGTCGTCCCGTCGTACCTGCTCGACCCGGTGATCGTCGACAAGAGCAACTACAAGGAAGTCATCATCGGCGGCAACTACTACACCGAGGACCAGCTCAAGTAAGGGCCAGAGCCCCGGGGACCCCCAGGAGTCCCCGGGGCTTCCTCTCTGAGCGAGGGATATATGACCGAGCACATCTTGCGGATGAGCGGGATCACCAAGACGTTCCCCGGCGTCAAGGCGCTGCAGAACGTCAACCTGTCCGTCCGGCGAGGCGAGATCCACGCCATCTGCGGCGAGAACGGCGCCGGCAAGTCGACGCTGATGAAGGTGCTTTCCGGGGTCTACCCGCACGGCGAGTACGAGGGCGAGATCAGCTTCGAGGGCAGGACGGTCGAGTTCGGCGGCATCCGCGACAGCGAGCACGCCGGCATCGTCATCATCCACCAGGAGCTGGCGCTCAGCCCGCAGCTGTCGATCGCCGAGAACATCTTCCTCGGCAACGAGCGCGCCAAGCGCGGCTTCATCGACTGGAACCGCACCAACTACGAGGCCGGCGAGCTGATGAAGCGGGTCGGCCTGCGAGAGAACCCGACGACGCCGATCTCCGACATCGGCGTGGGCAAGCAGCAGCTCGTCGAGATCGCCAAGGCGCTCTCGAAAGAGGTGAAGCTGCTCATCCTCGACGAGCCGACCGCCGCGCTCAACGACGACGACTCGGCCCACCTGCTCGACCTGCTGCGCGGCCTGCGGGACGAGGGCATCACCTGCGTGATCATCTCCCACAAGCTGAACGAGGTCACCGCCATCGCCGACTCCGTCACGATCATCCGTGACGGGCAGACGATCGAGACCCTCGACATGGCCACCGACCACGTCACCGAGGACCGCATCATCTCCGGCATGGTCGGCCGCGCGCTCGACAACCGCTTCCCGCCGCACGAGCCGACCATCGGCGACGAGGTGCTGCGCATCGAGGACTGGACGGTCTACAGCCCCAGCCAGCCCGGCCGGAAGGTGGTCGACGGCGCCGCCCTCACGCTGCGCCGGGGGGAGATCGTCGGCCTCGCGGGGCTGATGGGCGCCGGGCGCACCGAGCTGGCGATGAGCGTGTTCGGGCGCGCGTACGGGGTGCACATCTCCGGCAAGATCTTCAAGGACGGCAAGCCGATCGAGATCCGCAACGTGCAGGACGCGATCAGGCACGGCATCGCCTACGCCACCGAGGACCGCAAGAGGTACGGACTCAACCTCATCGAGGACATCAAGCGCAACATCTCGGCGGCCGGGCTCACCGGGCTGTCCAAGCGCGGCTGGGTCAACGAGAACGAGGAGTACAAGGTCGCCGAGCAGTTCCACAAGAGCATGAACATCAAGGCGCCCAGCGTCAACAGCGTCGTCGGCAAGCTGAGCGGCGGCAACCAGCAGAAGGTCGTGCTCTCCAAGTGGATCCTGACCGAGCCTGACGTGCTCATCCTCGACGAGCCCACCAGAGGCATCGACGTCGGTGCCAAGTACGAGATCTACACGATCATCAACCGGCTGGCCGACCAGGGCAAGGCCGTGCTCGTGATCTCCTCCGAGCTGCCCGAGCTGCTCGGTCTGTGCGACCGCATCTACACCCTCTCCGAGGGCCGCATCACCGGCGAGGTGCCGCGCCAGGAGGCCACCCAGGAACACCTCATGTACCTGATGACCAAGGGACAGGAAAAATGAGTAGCATCACGCCCACCGACGTGGAGGTCGGCGCCAAGGGCGACGGAGGAGCTCCACGGCAGCCGGGCAGGGTGTCGTTCGGCGGAGTGTCGCTCAACCTGCGATCCAGCGGTATCTACATCGCCTTCGCGCTGATCGTCGTGCTGTTCTCGGTGCTGACCGACGGCGCGATGCTCACGCCGCAGAACATCTCCAACATCATCGTCCAGAACTCCTACGTCCTGATCCTCGCGATCGGCATGATCCTGATCATCATCGCCGGGCACATCGACCTGTCGGTCGGCTCGGTGGTGGCGGTCACGGGAGCGCTGGCGGCCGTGCTCATGGTGAACATGGGCTGGCCCTGGCCGCTCGCCCTGCTGGTCACGCTGGTGGCCGGGGCGCTCATCGGGGCCTGGCAGGGCTACTGGATCGCGTACTTCGGCATCCCGGCGTTCATCGTGACGCTGGCCGGCATGCTGCTGTTCAGGGCGCTGACCCTGACCGTGCTGGGCAACCAGGGCATCGGCCCGTTCCCCGACCAGGTCCGCACGCTGGCCAACGGCTTCACCAACGGCTACCTCGGCAACATCGGCCTCGGCCCGCTCGGCGGCGCCGACCTGTTCAGCCTCCTGATCGGCATCGTGGCCATCGCCGGCATGGCGACCTCCCAGTGGCGCACCCGCAACGCGCGCCGCGGCTACGGGCAGGCCGTGGAGCCGATGGCGCTGTTCGTGCTGAAGCTGGCGGCCGGGGCCGCGCTGATCCTCTTCCTGGTCGTGCAGCTCGCCCGCTTCAAGAACCTCCCGTGGGTGCTGGTGCTGCTGGCGGTGCTCGTGCTCGGCTACTCGCTGATGGCCAACCGCACGGTCTTCGGCCGGCAGATCTACGCCATCGGCGGCAACCTCCAGGCGGCCGTGATGTCCGGCGTGAAGGTCAAGTCGGTGGTCTTCTGGATCTTCGTCAACATGGGCGTGCTGTCGGCCATCGCCGGCATCATCTTCGCCGGCCGGCTCAACCAGGCGGGCCCCACCGCCGGTAACAGCTTCGAGCTGGACGCCATCGCCGCGGCCTTCATCGGCGGCGCGGCCGTCCAGGGCGGCGTCGGCAAGGTGGTCGGCGCCATCACCGGCGGTCTGATCATGGCGGTCATCAACAACGGCATGTCCCTGATCGGCTCCCCCAGCGAGCGGGTCATGCTCGTCAAGGGGGCGGTCCTTCTGGCTGCCGTCGCGTTCGACGTGTGGACCAAGCGTAGGGCGGGTGCTTCCCGTTAGCTAAGATCCCCTGAGCCCAGCGAAAGGAGAGACCGTGACGACCCCCAAGCGCCGCCTGCCGGTCATGGCCGATGTGGCCAAGGAAGCGGGCGTGTCGCACCAGACGGTCTCCCGGGTGCTCAACGACCACCCGAACGTCCGGGCGGACACTCGCGCCCGGGTGGAGGAGGCGATCACCCGGCTGGGCTACCGGCGCAACCTGGTCGCCCGCGCCCTGGTCACCAAGCGGTCGAGGACGCTCGGCGTGGTGAGCTTCGACACCACGCTGTACGGCCCGGCCAGCACGATCTACGGCATCGAGCAGGCGGCCAGGACCGCAGGCTACTTCGTGAGCATCGTCAGCCTGAAGTCGATCGACGCGGCGAGCGTGCGCGACGCCATCGACTACCTCGCCGAGCAGGGCGTGGACGGGGTCGTGGTGGTCGCGCCGCAGCGCTCCGCCGGGCGCGCCCTGGAGAACCTGCCGACCGGCATGCCGGCGGTCGCGGTCGAGGGCACCCACAGCGCCGACGTGTCGGTGGTCTGCATCGACCAGGTGCAAGGCGCCAGGCTCGCCACCCGCCACCTTCTGGAGCTGGGCCACGAGACCGTCTGGCACGTCAGCGGCGCTCCTGACTGGCTGGAGACCGAGGGCCGGATCGAGGGCTGGCGCGCGGCCCTGGAGGAGGCGGGCCGGCCGGTGCCCGAGCCGCTGGCCGGCGACTGGAGCCCGCGCGCCGGTTACGAGGCCGGCAAGAGCCTGGCGGCGATGGAGGGCGTCACGGCCGTGTTCGCCGGCAACGACCAGATGGCGCTCGGCGTGCTGCGCGCGCTCAGCGAGGCGGGCGTGCGGGTGCCCGACCAGATCAGCGTGGTGGGCTTCGACGACATCCCCGAGTCGGAGTTCTTCTCGCCGCCGCTCACCACGGTCAGGCAGGACTTCGACGTGGTGGGCAGGCACTGCATCGAGGTGCTGCTGCGCCAGATCGACTCCGGGCCCACCGCGTACGAGCGCTTGGTCGTCCCTCCTAGCTTCGTCGTGAGGTCGAGCACCTCGGCTCGGCGGTAGATGATGTGCATGCCACAGAAAAAATCCCCTGGAGTGCAATGTGAACGCTAACAGTTACGTGGTCGGAGTCGACTTCGGCACGCTCTCGGGGCGTGCCGTCGTCGTCCGCGTGAGCGACGGCGCCGAGCTGGGCAGCGCCGTCCACGAGTACGCCCACCGCGTCATCGAGCACAGCCTGCCGGGATCCGACGAGAGGCTGGGCCCCGACTGGGCGCTTCAGTCGCCGCAGGACTGGATCGACGTGCTGAAGATCGCCGTACCCCAGGCGATCGCCGCCGCGGGCGTCGCGCCCGAGCAGATCATCGGCATCGGCACCGACTTCACCGCCTGCACCGTGCTGCCCACGACGGCGGACGGCACGCCGCTGTGCTTCGAGACCCCCTCCGAGCCGCACGCGTGGCCGAAGCTGTGGAAGCACCACGCCGCGCAGTCGCACGCCGACCGGATCAACGAGCTGGCCGCGCGCCGGGGGGAGAGCTGGCTGCCGCGCTACGGGGGCAAGATCTCCTCGGAGTGGGAGTTCGCCAAGGGCCTGCAGGTCCTGGAGGAGGCCCCCGAGGTGTACGCCAGGGCCGAGCGCTGGATCGAGGCCGCCGACTGGATCATCTGGCAGCTCACCGGCGTCGAGAGCCGCAACATCTGCACTGTGGGTTACAAGGGGATCTTCCAGGACGGCTCCTACCCGTCCGAGGAGTTCCTCGCCGAGCTCAACCCCGGCTTCGCCGGCTTCGTGAGCAAGCTCGCCACCGGCAGTGTTGGCGATAGGGTCGACGGCACCACGCTGGCCCCGCTCGGCGGCCTCGCCGGGCGCCTGACCGCGCAGGCCGCGGAGTGGACCGGCCTGCCCGAGGGCGCGGCCGTCGCCGTCGGCAACGTGGACGCGCACGTCACCTCGGCCGCCGCCGACGCCGTCAGGCCCGGCCAGATGGTGGCCATCATGGGCACCTCCACCTGCCACATCATGCCCAGCGACCAGCTCGCCGAGGTGCCCGGCATGTGCGGCGTCGTACGCGACGGCATCGTGCCCGGCCTCTGGGGCTACGAGGCCGGCCAGTCCGCGGTCGGCGACATCTTCGCCTGGTTCGTGGACAACTTCGGGGGCGACCTCGACCACGAGAGCCTGACCGCGCTGGCCGAGAAGCAGGCGGTCGGCGAACACGGCCTGGTCGCGCTCGACTGGTTCGGCGGCAACCGCTCGGTGCTCGTGGACCACAACCTCTCCGGGGTGATCATCGGCCAGACCCTGGCCACCAAGCCCGAGGACGTCTACCGGGCGCTTATCGAGTCCACCGCGTTCGGCGCCCGGATGATCGTGGAGACGTTCGAGAAGTCGGGCGTGCCGGTCGAGGAGTTCGTGGTCGCCGGCGGCCTGCTGAAGAACCGCTTCCTCATGCAGGTCTACGCCGACGTGCTGCGCCGCCCGCTGTCGGTCATCGGCTCCGACCAGGGCCCCGCGCTCGGCTCGGCCATCCACGCGGCCGTCGCCGCCGGCGCCTACCCGGGCATCCAGGAGGCCGCCGCGGCCATGGGCAAGCGCACCGAGGCCGCGTACGTGCCCGACGAGGCCAGCGCCGACGCCTACGACCGGCTCTACGCCGAGTACCGCAGGCTCCACGACTTCTTCGGAGACGGAAAGACGCTGCACACCCTCCGCGCGATCAGGAACGAGGCCCGCGAGGGAGCGCCGCCGCCTGGACTGAGGAGCGGCGGGAGCGAAGCGACCATAGCGACGAGGGAAGGCGGCGGCTCCGGAGCGACCGAGCCCGCCTCCGCGAAGTGGAGGCCATGAACATGAGCATGAGGAAGATCGTCGCTGACCTGCACGCGGAGCTGGTCCGCTACAACCTGGTCGTCTGGACCGCGGGCAACGTCTCGGGCCGGGTCCCGGGCGAGGACCTGTTCGTCATCAAGCCGTCCGGGGTCTCGTACGACGAGCTGACGCCGGAGAACATGGTCGTGTGCGACCTCGACGGCAACCTCGTGGAGGGCGAGCACTCGCCGTCCAGCGACACCGCCGCGCACGCGTACGTCTACCGCAACATGCCCGACGTCGGCGGCGTCGTGCACACGCACTCCACCTACGCCTCCGCCTGGGCGGCGCGCGGTGAGGCCATCCCCTGCGTGCTGACCGCGATGGCCGACGAGTTCGGCGGCGAGATCCCCCTCGGCCCGTTCGCGCTGATCGGCGACGACTCGATCGGCCAGGGCATCGTCGAGACGCTCAAGGGCCACCGCTCCAAGGCCGTCCTCATGCAGAACCACGGCGTGTTCAGCATCGGCAAGGATTCGAAGGCGGCTGTGAAGGCCGCCGTCATGTGCGAGGACGTGGCCCGCACCGTCCACGTGGCCAGGCAGCTCGGCGAGCCGCTGCCGATCCCGCAGGACGACATCGACCGCCTGTACGACCGCTATCAGAACGTCTACGGACAGAGGAGCCCGCGTTGAAGATCTGGTTTCTGACCGGCAGCCAGGGGCTGTACGGCGAGGACACGCTGCGCCAGGTGGCCGAGCAGTCTCAGCGGATCGCCGAGCAGCTGCCCATGCCCGTCGAGTGGAAGCCCGTGCTCACCGACGCGGCGGCGATCAGGCGCGTGATGCTGGAGGCCAACGCCGACGACTCGTGCGCCGGCGTGATCGCGTGGATGCACACGTTCTCCCCGGCCAAGATGTGGATCGCGGGGCTCGACGCGCTGCGCAAGCCGCTGCTGCACCTGCACACGCAGGCCAACGTGGAGCTCCCGTGGAGCACCATCGACATGGACTTCATGAACCTCAACCAGGCCGCGCACGGCGACCGCGAGTTCGGGTTCGTGCAGACGCGGCTGGGCGTGCCGCGCAAGACCGTGGCCGGGCACGTCAGCGACCCGTCCGTGGGCGAGCGCATCCTGACCTGGGTGCGGGCCGCCAAGGGCTTGGCCGAGGTGCGCACGCTGAAGCTGGCGCGCTTCGGCGACAACATGCGCGACGTGGCGGTCACCGAGGGCGACAAGGTCGAGGCGCAGCTCCGCTTCGGCGTCTCGGTCAACACGTACGGCGTGAACGACCTGGTGGAGGCCGTGGACGCGGCCTCGGACGCGGACGTGACCGCGCTGGTCAAGGAGTACGCCGAGCAGTACAAGGTCGCCCCCGAGCTGCTCGGCGAGCGCAGCGAGTCGCTGCGGTACGCCGCCAGGATCGAGCTGGGCCTGCGCGGCTTCCTGGAGGCGGGCGGCTTCAAGGCGTTCACCACGAACTTCGAGGACCTCGGCGGCCTGCGCCAGCTCCCCGGCCTGGCCGTGCAGCGGCTCATGGCCGACGGGTACGGCTTCGGCGGCGAGGGCGACTGGAAGACCTCGGTCCTGCTGCGCACCCTGAAGTCCATGGCGCCCGGCGGCACCTCGTTCATGGAGGACTACACCTACGACATGTCGCCCGGCCAGGAGCTCATCCTGGGCGCGCACATGCTGGAGGTCTGCCCCTCGATCGCCTCCGGCACGCCGTCGTGCGAGATCCACCCGCTGGGCATCGGCAACCGGGAGGACCCGGTCCGGCTCGTGTTCGATGCCGAGCCCGGCCCCGGCATCGTGGTGGGCCTGGCCGACATGGGTGACCGGTTCCGGCTGGTGGCCAACGAGATCGACCTCGTGGCCCCGCCCCAGCCGCTGCCCAAGCTGCCGGTCGCCCGCGCGGTCTGGACCCCCCGCCCCAACCTGCGTACGTCCACGGAGTCGTGGCTCACGGCCGGCGCGCCGCACCACACGGTGCTCTCCACGGTCGTCGGCCGCGCGGAGCTGACCGACCTGGCCGACATGCTCGGCGTGGAGCTGCTGATCATCGACGCCGACACGACGACCGAGCAGTTCGCCAAGGAGATCCGCTGGAACCAGGCGTACTACCGCCTGGCCCAGGGCTTCTAGTCCTCGGGCGGTTTCTTGGGGGCGTTCCTGCGCTGCTCCTCGGCGCGTTCGCGGCAGCGGCGCAGGAACTCCTCGTCGTCGTCCGGGTTGACGGCGGCGAAGCGGCCCGGGCGGTCGTACTCGGGGAACGCGCTCGGCCGCGTGACCGCCTGCGACCGCTCCGGCCGGCCCGCCACCAGCCAGGCGATGGAGCCGATCAGCGGGAACAGCACGACGATGACCACCCAGACGATCTTCGGCAGGTTTCTGCAGAGCACGTCGGGCGTGGTGATCGCGTCGAAGAGGCAGTAGAGCCAGAGCACAAGCGTGACAAGGCCGATGGCCTCGGACAAGTAGAGCACGGCACACCTCCGTCAGCGGCTCACGAAGCTAGCGGCACCCGGGCGGGGCTGACAAGGTGGTTTGTGGGAAGGTAATGCCGTGACGCTGACCAATTGGGCGGGAAATACCGCATTTCGGGCGCAAGATGTCCATCACCCGACCTCGCTCGACGAGCTCCAGCGGCTCGTCTCGGCCGGCTCCCGCGTGCGGGCGCTGGGGAGCGGCCACTCGTTCAACGACGTCGCGGACACCGACGGCGACCTCGTCGTGCTCGACCGGATGCCGGACGCGGTGGAGATCGACAGCGCGGCGGCCACGGTGCGGGTGCCCGCGCGCATGACGTACGCGAGGCTCGCGCCGCAGGTGCACCGGGCCGGGTTCGCGCTGGCGAACATGGCCTCGCTGCCGCACATCTCCGTGGCCGGCTCGGTCGCGACCGGCACGCACGGCTCCGGCGACGCCATCCCCGGCCTGGCCTCGGCCGTGGCCTCGCTCGACCTCGTCACCGCCGACGGCTCCATGCTCACCCTCTCCCGCGGGGACGCCGACTTCCCCGGCGCGGTGGTGGCCCTCGGCGCGCTCGGCATCGTCACCTCGCTGACCCTCGACCTGGTGCCGGCCTTCGAGGTGCGCCAGTACGTACGCGAGGGCCTGACCGTGGGCGCCCTCGCCGACTTCGACCAGATCATGTCCGGCGCCTACAGCGTCAGCCTCTTCACCGACTGGCGCGACACCCGCGTCTGGCTGAAGAGCACCGAGGAGCTGACCGACGCCGACTGGTACGGCACCACCCCGGCCGACGGCCCCCGCCACCCCCTGCCCGCGATGTCGGCGGAGAACTGCACGATCCAGCTCGGCGTGCCCGGCCCGTGGTACGAGCGGCTGCCGCACTTCCGGCCGGACGCAGAGCCGAGCGGCGCGGGCAACGAGCTGCAGTCGGAGCTCATCCTGCCCAGGGAGCACGCGGTCAAGGCGCTGCGCGAGCTGTTCGCGATCGGCGACCGGATCCGGCCCGTCCTGCAGATCTCGGAGGTGCGCTCGATCGCGCCCGACGACCTGTGGCTGAGCCCCTTCCGCGGTCGCGACAGCGTCGGCATCCACTTCACCTGGATCAGGGACGTGGCCGCGGTGCTGCCGGTGCTGGAGCTGGTGGAGGAGACGCTGGCGCCGTTCGCGCCGAGGCCGCACTGGGGCAAGCTGTTCACCCGCCGGCCCGCGTGCCCCGACGAGTTCCGCTCGCTGGTGGGGCGGCTCGACCCCGAGGGCAAGTTCGCCAACGACTTCACGCGGATACTGCTGCAGGAGTAGCACTCTCGTGCGGGCATGCTCCCCCGGATGTAGGAGACCACCGCCCCGGGGGACGATGTCGCCGGGGCGTGGATCCGCGATGGTTGGTGGCATGACCGATCACCCGTTCAGGTTCGGCGCGGTCGCCGGACATGCCACCGACGCCGGCGCGTGGACCGGCCTGGCCCGCAGGGCGGAGAGCCTCGGCTACTCGACGCTGCTGGTGCCCGACACGCTCGGCACGCTGTCGCCGTTCGTCGCCGCCGCCGTGGCCGCGACGGCCACGACGACCCTGCGCGTCGGCACGTTCGTGCTGAGCGCCGCCAACCGGACTCCCGAGGCCGTGGCGTGGGAGACCGCCACCCTGCACACGCTCACCGACGGGCGCTTCGAGCTGGGCCTGGGCGCCGGACGCCCGGACGCGGAGCGGGACGCCGCGACGCTCGGCGTCGGGTACGGCACGCCCGGCCAGCGCATCGAGCGCGTCGCCCAGACCATCGACGCGGTCAAGGGCGTACGGGTCCTGGTTGCCGCGTCCGGGACCAGGCTTCTCAAGCTCGCCGCCCAGAAGGCCGACACCGTGGCGCTCGGCCTGCCGCCGCACTACACGGAGGATCAGGTGGCGGCGAAGCTGGACGAGCTGTACGAGCTGGCCGGCGACCGCTTCCACGACCTGGAGCTCAGCATGAACCTCGCGGCCGCCGGGGCCGAGCCGCCCTCCTGGCTGAGCGTCCCGGCCGGCGGCACCGGCGTCCTGCTGGGCACCCCGGACGAGATGGCGGACACGCTGCGCAGGCGCCGCGACAGGCTCGGCGTCTCGTACGTGTCGGTGAACGCCCAGTACCTGGACGAGTTCGCGCCGGTGGTCGAGCGCCTCGCCGGTACCTGACGGGATCTGACAGGTACGACCGGCACGATGGAGCCATGACCGCCAAGGGAACCTTCGACACCGCAGACTGGGACGCCAAAGCGCCGTTCGTGGAGCGTGACGGCGTCTCGATCGGGCTCGTGACCATGTCCAAGACCTTTCACGGGGACCTGACGGCCACCAGCGTCGTCCACCTGCTGACGGCCTCGACGGAGGTCGAGGACTCGAGGTCGTACGTGGCGCTGGAGCGCATCGAGGGCACTCTCGACGGCCGCGCGGGGGCCTTCGTCGTGCAGCACAACGCGGTCAGCGATCGCGGCGAGCAGTCGCTGAGAATCTCGGTCGTCCCCGACTCGGCCACGGGGGAGTTGCGGGGGCTCAGGGGTGAGATGGACATCATCATCGCCCCTGACGGCTCGCACTCCTACACATTCGACTTCACCCTCTGAAGCGCCACGACCAGCAGCGCCACGGCGCCCAGCCCGAACACCACGTGGCCGGCGAGATCGAGCCCGGGTGACGAACACCAGCCCGGCGACCAGCGCCGCCCCGAGCATCAGCCACGGTGACGGCGCCCGCCCGGCGGCCCGGCCGCGGCAGCCGGAAGTTCCCAGCACGGCCAGCGCCGCCGCCACGCCCAGGCCGACCTTGCCCAGCCACGGGGTGGTCCGCCGCGTCGGGGTTGAAGAGCGACATCGTCATGATGCCCTCCTCGAACACGCCGTAGGCGAGGGCCATGAGCACGATGCTCGGCCACGCCGAGCCCCTTCCTGCGGGCCACCTCCCGGATCACCACCGCGGCGCCGCCGTAGGTGGGGGCGAGCAGGAGCAGGCCTATGCCTGGTGCTCCTCGTCCGTGAGCCGGCCTAGCACGGTCTCGGCGATGTCGCCCAGCGCCTCCAGCTGGCCCGGGGTCAGCACGTCGACGACGTAGCGCCGTACGGCCCGCTCGTGGTGGAGCCTGGCCTCGGCGGCGAGCCGGCGGCCCTCCTCGGTGACCCGGATGACCGACCCCCGGTTGTCCTCCTCGCACTCGGCGCGCGTGACCAGCCCGCGCTGCTCCATGCGCCGCAGCTGGTGGGACAGGCGGCTCTTCTCCCATGCCAGCCCGCACCGCAGCGCCAGCGCCCGCATCGACTCGTCGGGCGACTCGGTGAGGTGGGCGAGGATCTCGTAGTCGGCTTCCGACAGGCCGGTGGAGCCGGCGAGCTCCCGGTTGATCCGCCCGGTGAGCTGCACGCGCATGCGCTGATAGCTGGCCCAGTGGGCCGCCTGACGGGTGGAGAGCGAGGACATGACGACAGTCTAGTATGGTTGATGCATCAACCTTTTCTGGAGAGGGCTCGGATGAACTACGGCCATCCACTGACGTTCGGCACGTTCATCACCCCCGGAGCCGACGCCGTGTCGCTGGCGGTCCGGAGTGAGGAACTGGGGTACGACCTGGTCACCTTTCCGGATCATCCCGACACGTTCGACACGTGGACGCTCCTGTCGTGGGTGGCCGGACGGACCTCGAGGGTGGGCCTGTCGGCCAACGTCCTGAACCTCCCGCTGCGCCCGCCCGCCGTGCTCGCCCGCGCGGCGGCCAGCCTCGACCTGCTGTCCGGCGGCCGGTTGTCGCTCGCGCTGGGCGCAGGGGCGGGGGCCGCTGAGGGGGCCGGCGAGGCGATCGAGGTGATCCGCGGCATGTGGGACGCGGACGGCGGGCCGCTGAGCTTCGACGGCGAGCACTACCGGATCGGTGGCGCGCAGCCGGGGCCGCCGGCCGCGCACGACGTGCCGATCTGGCTGGGCGCGGGCGACGCGCGGGCGCTGCGGCTGGTGGGGGAGCGGGCGGACGGCTGGCTGGTCACCCTCGACGAGGGCGCGCCGGACCGGATCAGGGCGGGGAACAAGCTCATCGACGAGGCTGCGATGGCGGCCGGCCGCGATCCCCGGGAGATCCGCCGGCTGGTCAACGTCTCGGCGCGGTCCGGCGTGGAGGAGCTTCTCCCGCTGGCTCTCGAGGACGGGATCGGGACGTTCATCCTCATGTCGGACGACCCCGAGGCCATCGAGCGGTTCGCGCTGGAGGTGGCGCCCGCGCTGCGCGAGGCCGTGGGACCGACCGGCCGTCAGCTGCGCCGCGCGTCCGTGCGCGCCCTTCGGCGAGCCGGGATCGACTACGAACGGGTGCCCGTGTCCCTGCCGGTGATCGAGCCGGGCGACCCGGGGTATTCGCGGGTCAGGTCGACGTACCTGCGGGGCGGCGCGCCGGGGCTGGTCATCCGGCCGGGCGACGCCGGCCAGGTGGCCGAGGCGCTGGCGTTCGCGCGGGCCCACCCGCACCTGCCGTTGGGGGTGCGCAGCGGCGGCCACGGGATCAGCGGCCGCTCCACCAACGACGGCGGCATCGTCGTCGACGTGTCCGGGCTCGACTCCATCGAGGTGCTCGACCGGGAGAGCCGCCTGGTCAGGATCGGGCCGGGAGCGCGCTGGACGGACGTCGCCGCGGCCCTGGAGCCGTACGGGTGGGCGCTCAGCTCCGGCGACTACGGCGGGGTCGGCGTCGGCGGCCTGGCCACCGCCGGCGGCCTCGGGTTCCTGGCCCGCGACCACGGCCTGACCATCGACCACCTGCGCGCCGTCGAGATGGTGCTCGCCGACGGCTCGGCGGTGCGGGCGAGCGAGACGGAGAACGCGGACCTGTTCTGGGCGGTACGCGGCGCGGGCGCGAACTTCGGCGTCGTCACGGCGTTCGAGTTCCAGGTGGACGAGGTCGGCGACGTCGGATGGGCGCAGCTCGTCATGGACGCCCGGGACACGGCCACGTTCCTCGAGGGGTGGGGCGCGGTCCAGGAGGCGGCCCCGCGCGACCTGACGAGCTTCCTCATCGTGAGCCCGCCGCGCGCGGGCCGCCCGGCGACCGGGCACGTGATGGCCATGGTCAACGCGGGTGTCCCGGAGACCGTCATCGACCGGCTCCAGCCGCTGGCGGACATCGCCCCGCTGCTCGACCAGCAGGTCGTGATCACCTCGTACGCCGCCGTCATGGCCAACGCGGCCGGCGACGGCCACAACGGCCAGGGGGAGCCGGTCACCCGCTCCGGGCTGGTCGAGCACATCACCCCGGAGTTCGCCGCCGCCGCGACGCGGCTGATCCACAGCGGCGCGGTGTACTTCTTCCAGATCCGCTCGGTCGGCGGCGCGGTGGCCGACGTCCCCGCGGACGCCACCGCCTACGCCCACCGCTCCGCCAATTTCTCGGTCATCGCCTTCGGGGCGAACCGGCAGCGGGTGGACAAGGAATGGGCCCGGCTGGAGCCGTACGTCAACGGCCTCTACCTCAGCTTCGAGACCGACGGGCGCCCCGAGCGGCTGGGCGACGCGTTCCCGCCGCGCACCCTGCGGCGGTTGCGCGAGCTCAAGGCGCGGTACGACCCGGACAACGTCTTCCGCGACAACTTCAACATCCGACCTGAGGAGTCATAGATGACCGACTACGGGCACGACCTGCTGTTCGGCGCGTTCGTCACACCCACGGCGCAGCCCTCCGCCCACGCGGTGGAGCTGGCCGTGGCGGCCGACCGCGCCGGCCTGGACCTGGTGACGTTCCAGGATCACCCGTACCAGCCGAAATTCCTCGACACCTGGACCCTGCTGTCCTACGTCGCCGCCCGCACCGAGCGCGTCCGGCTCAGCGGCAACGTGCTCAACCTGCCGCTGCGGCACCCGGCCGTCCTGGCCCGCAGCGCGGCCAGCCTGGACCTGCTCAGCGGCGGCCGCTTCGAGCTGGGCATCGGCGCGGGCGGGTTCTGGGACGCCATCGAGGCCATGGGCGGCCGGCGGCTGTCTCCCGGCCAGGCCGTGGACGCGCTGGAGGAGGCGATCCGGATCTTCCGCGAGATCTGGGCGGCCGACGAGCCGGGCGGCGTCCGGGTGGACGGAGAGTACTACCAGGTCAAAGGCGCCAAACGCGGGCCCGCTCCGGCCCATGACATCGGGATCTGGCTCGGCGCCTACAAGCCGAAGATGCTCAAGCTGACCGGCCGCGCCGCCGACGGCTGGCTGCCGTCGCTGTCCTACCTGCAGGGCGGCCCCGGCGACCTCACGGAGGGCAACAAGCACATCGACGAGGCCGCGCTGTCCGCCGGCCGCTCGCCCGCCGACGTCCGCCGGCTGCTGAACCTCTCGGGCCGCTTCGCGAGCTCCAGCCGGGGCCTGCTCGACGGGCCGCCGGACCAGTGGGCCGAAGAGCTCGCCGGCCTCGCCCTGGACCACGGCGTCAGCACGTTCATCCTGATGGCGGACGAGCCGTCGGTGGTGGAGCTGTTCGCGGCCGAGGTCGCTCCGGCCACCCGCGAGCTCGTCACCGCCGAACGCGGCAACTGACCGCCGGGCGGAACACGCTCCGCCCGGCGATCGCTACTGATGACGCCTTACCGGACGGTGACGCGGTCGCCCGCGGGCGCGCGGACCGGCGAGTGGTTGGCGATGTACGACGCCAGCGCCCCCGTGTCGTCCGGCCCGCCGTAGTACACGCCGGTGGCCCCCTGCCAGGCGGGGAAGCCCTCCATGCCGCCCATGAGATTGTAGTTGGCGGCGATCTTGATCACCTGGGTGTCGGACACCGGAGCGCCGTTCAGCGTGAGCTCGGTGACCACCCCGTCGGTCAGCGTGTAGTGCATCGAGGCGGACGGGGTCAGCACTCCGATCGTCGGGTTCGCGTGCGCCAGCAGCTTCTTGAGCTGTGCGCCGGTCATCCCGTAGACGTCCACGGCGAACCCGGCGGGCTGGATGTTCCACAGCTCCTCGAAGGTGACCGGCCCCGCCTTCAGGTCCCACCGGACCGCACGCTTGCTGACGAGGGCGACCTGCGCGCCGGAGAGCGCCTGGACCGCTTCGAGCTGGGCGTCGGCGATCAGCTCGGCCAGCGGCCCGCCCATGCCGGTCCGGGAGATGTCCTCGGCGGCGACGCCGAACGAGGCGCCGTCGCCCGGCGTGCCGCACTTGAAGTAGTAGATGATGGTGGACTTGAGGCCGTTCGGCTGGTTGATCTCGATCTGCACCGAGGACTTGGGCGACTCGAAGTCGTATTCCCACTCGAACGTCTCCAGCACGGTGGTGAAGACGGCGCCGTGGTCGGCCGGCACGTTGACGGTCTTCCACTCCTGCGTGCCGACGACGCGGTACTGAACCGTCTGCGCGCCGGCCGGAAGCCCCTCGAAGGAGCCGTGAATCTTGAAGGTCACCGGGCACTTCGACGCGGTGGTCCGCTCGAAGGCGATGGTGGCCTTGCCGACCAGGTTCTGCGCGGGCGTGTCGGCGTCCTGCCCGGTGGGAGCCGGTGTGGGCGAGCTGACCGGCGTGTCCGCGACCCCGACGGCGGAGGTGGTCACGCTGTCCCACGTGTCGCCCGTGCCCGTCCCGTCACCGGTGCAGGTGACGGAGAACGACGCCTTCCCGGACGTCTTCTTCACCGGGCTGACCACGCGAACCGCGCCCCATCCGCGGGCGTCGCCGGTGACCTTGAGCGACGTGGACAGCCGGATGGTCCTGAGCCCCTTGCCGCCGACCTTGTACGTCCTGGCCCTGCTCCGGTCTCCGTCGCTGAAGGTCCACGCGTACTTCAGCGTCACCGGCGCCTTGACCTTGACCGTGGTGGACAGCGTCACGGCCGTCGGGCAGTCGCCGGAATGAGCCTTCGGGGAAGCGGAGACCGTGCCGAAAGTGACCGGGTCGGGGGCGGCCTGCGCTCCTGAGGCCAGGGTGCCGGATGCCAGGGCGACAGCGGCCACCAGCACCGAAATCCGGCGCCCAACCTTTGTGGATAAACCCACGGGATTCCTCTCTCACGACGTGATGGACGTGGATGAACGAACCCGGACGCTAGCGAAGCACTACGACAATCTTGATCAAAGCCCGGTCAGACCTCGTCCGGGAGGTGTTCCATCGTGTTCAGGATGGGCACCAGCTGCTCCTCCTCGTAGTCCAGGTGTGCCTCCAGCTCGCGGGCCAGGCGGTCGAGCTCGGCCGCCACTCCGTCGCCGTCCTCGTCCAGCAGCAGGCGGATGCGTTCCATGAGCCGCGCCACCACCACGTGTTCCGCCCGCAACCGCTCCAGCGCCTGCGCCAGCTCGGCATGCTCGCCCGCGAGGTGGGGGAAGAGCGCGCCGTCCTCTCCCTCGTGGTGGGCGTGGAGGGCGTCGCAGAAGGCCAGGCAGTGCGTACGCAGGTCCGTCCCGCGCGAGGAGCGCAGGTTCGCCAGGTCGCGCCGGAAACCGTCGTGCAGCTTGATCAGCTCGTCACCCCAGGCGACGAGCCTCGCCGAGTTTTCGTACATGTATAGAAAGTAACATGACAGGATGCCCGCACGTACAGGAAGGCCGCCCAGGATCTCCCGGGCGGAGATCGTGACCGCCGCTCACCGCGTCATAGAGGAGGACGGAGTCGGCGGCCTGACCATGCGCAGGCTCGCCAAGGAGGTGGGCAGCACGGCGATGGCGCTGTACCACCACGTACGCGACAAGGAGGAGCTGCTCCTGCTCCTGCTCGACGACTACGCCGCCGGGATGCCCAGGCCCGAGCTGCCGGACGAGCCGCGCGAGTGCGTGGTGGCCGTGGCCACGGCCATGCGCGAGGGGCTGTCCGGCTGTCCGTGGATCGTGGACGTGCTCAGGGCCGACGACCTGCTCTCCGTAGGCGCGCTCTGGTATCCGGAGAAGATCATCGACGCCGCCGTACGCGCCGGGCTGACGGTCGAGCGGGCCGTGGACGCGTACCGGATCATCTGGCACTACACGGCGGGGGAGATCGGCTCCAGGGCGGCGGCCGGGAAGAGGCGGGCGGAAGGGGGTCCGACGTATCGGGAACGGGTGTTCGCCGAGCTGGATCCCGAAGAGTTCCCGCTGATCAGCGCGGTGGGCGTACGGTGGGAGGAGTTGACCGCGCAGGACACCTACGCCCGGGGGCTGCGCGCCCTGGTGGACGGCCTGTTGCCTTGACCTGCTCCTCCTCTTAAAGAACGAGGATTCCCGTGCTGCCTTCGGCAGCAGCTCGGGGCGTGTTCGTGCCCCGAGCTGTGGTACGGGATGCTTGACGCTTCAGCGACCCAGGCGATCCTGAGTCTCCACGCCCTGAGACGACCAGCCCGGCCGCCTGCCATCTGGCTTTGATGTTCTTGGCGGCGTTCACGTCCGCGTGCTCGACATCACCGCAGGAGGTGCACGTGAAGAGGGCTTGGCTCTTGCGGCTCTTGGTGTCCACCTTCTGACAAACCGAGCACGTTTGTGATGTGTACGCCGGGTCAATCGTGACAATGAGGCTGCCGGTGTAGCGGGCCTTGGCCAGCAGCGCGACCTGCAGCCCGTACCAGCCTTTATCTAGGATGGCCCGGTTTAGGCCGGACTTGGCACCTGCCCCGTTCGATAGAAAGGATCCCGGTCGGCTGGGATCGGGCTTTGGTGCCACGCTCATGGTCATGCGCCGGGTGTTCAGCTCTTCCAAGATCACCACGCTGTAGCGAGCGGTGAGCCGGTGGGCGGTCTGCGCGTTGAAGTCGGCACGCCGCTGGCGGACCCGCCGCATGATCTGTCCTAACGCGGCCTTCGCGGTCTTTCGGCCATGGCTGCCCTTGCCGGTGCGGGCCAGCTGGCGTTGCAGGCGCAGATACCGTTCGGCCTCGCCGGGGCGCAGGTACCCGATTGTCTCCGCTCCCGGGATGGGAGGCTTCAGGCTGGACACCCCTGAACAGGTGGCGTGGCGGCGGTCGAAGAACTCCCCGTCGCTGGTGGCCGCGGCGGTGACCACCCCTCGATCCACCCCGGCAACCCGCTCAGGGCGGGACATTCGGAATCGGGTCCAGCCGAATTTGGGCAGGTATACCCGCCCCCACTTACGGTTGATCTTCTTGACGGGGATCTGGGCGGGGGCTGGGAACCGGAACGAGGACCTTGATCGGGTGCGGCTTTTCCAGCGCACCTTCCAGACCCCGTGCTTGGCGCAGGCTCGATCCAGATCCTTCAGCACCTGCTGTAGCACCTGGGACGGCGCCTCGGCCAGCCAGCCGAACTCGGTTTTGGCGTCCGAGAGCTGGCGGCACTGCTCGGTATAGCCGATGAACGTCCCCCGTTGGCGGTAGGCGCGGCGCTGCTCCAGGGCGGTGTTCCACACACTGCGGCAGATCCCGCCCACCCGTTCAGCCAGCAGGCGCTGCCCAAAGTCGAACTCCAGCCGGTAGCGGCGGCCCGCCAGCATCAGCAGCACCCCCTCCCCGGGCCACTTCACCACCTGACGATCGAACACATTATCGCCTGGCCTATGGAACGGGGACCCGAATACAGACACGGCAGACACGGGTTTCCGCGATGCACGTTCATCTGGTCCTCTTAACCACATATAGTGGAAATGCTCTTCGGCTACGCGGCGCAGCGCTGATGCAGTTTCTGGTCGTACTATGTGGCCTCCTGCGGCGGTGCGCCACTTACGATCATCAAGGCGTACCTTCACCAGCAGACAGCCCGGTCTGAGATCCCAGATCCGTGCTTCGCGCTCCGGGCGGCCTCACCTCCTGCAGGCCGCCCCCTATCGGGGACCACGCTCATCTCAGGCCTAACCGAAGGGCGAAGGCTTTCTGCAGACCATCCGTTAAATGGGTGGCCGCGCGGGCGCGGAGTGTGAAACGGTCGGGTTCTGATGATCCACTGGGCCGAGGCAGGGCAGGAATGGTCGGCGATCTGGCGTTCGGCGCTGGGCGCGCAGCCACCCAGGCGGGTGGTCACGGCCGACGACCGGATGACGGCCGACACCGCTTACCGGCTGGCCTGCGAGGGCACCGCCCTGCTCTGGCAGGGCGACTTCCAGAACGCCCGCCAGCTGCTGACGGCCATGGGGCGCCGGTGCAAGCCCGCCGCCCCCGGCACCGGGTTCCACCGCTACCGCCAGGCCCGGTCCCAGCGCGCCCGCACGCTGGGCATGCTGCTCATCCCGTTCGCGGAGGACCACGTGGTGCCGCTGCGCAGGGCGCCGGACGTGCGCGAGGCGTGCGCCGAGGTGTACGGCGCCGAGGCCCCGCCGGCGGTGGGCCAGCTACGCGAGCTGCTCGGCCTGATCGGGGCCCACGAGTGGCGGCGGAAGGGCGTGTACGTCCCCGCGCTCGGGGCCCGCATCCACCCGCACCACGGCGTGTTCTCGCCGATCAGGGGCGAGTACGTCGACCTGGTCGCGCGGGCGCCGCTGCCCGAAGATCGCCGGCTGGCCTTCGACATCGGCACCGGCACCGGCGTGCTGGCCGCCGTGCTGGCCCAGCGGGGCGTCGGCCACGTCATGGCCACCGACCTCGACCGGCGTTCCGTCGAGTGCGCCGAGGACAACCTCGCTCGCCTCGGGCTGGACGACCGGGTGGAGGTCGTGCGCGCCGATCTCTTCCCGCCCGGCAGGGCGCCGCTGGTCGTGTGCAACCCGCCGTGGTTGCCGGCCAAGCCGGTCTCACCCCTCGACCAGGCCGTTTACGATCCCGGCGGGCGGATGCTGAACGGGTTCCTCGACGGTCTCGCCGGGCATCTGGAGCCGGGCGGCGAAGGCTGGCTCATCCTCTCCGACCTGGCCGAGCACCTCGGCCTGCGCAGCCGGGCCGACCTGCTGGCCGCGTTCGAGCGGGCGGGGCTGCGCGTGGCCGGGCGCCTGGACGTCCCGCCCCGGCACCACCGGCCGAAGGACGAGCAGGACCCGCTGCACGAAGCCCGCGCCGCCGAGGTCACCTCCCTGTGGAGGCTCACGGCCTGAGGCCCGGGCTCACGCGCTGAAGGCCCGCCGGTACGCCGACGGCGACGTCCGCATGGCCCGCGTGAAGTGGTGCCGAAACGTCACCGCGCTCTCGAACCCGACCGCCGCCCCAATCTCCTCCACCGGCGCCCCGGTGGACTCCAGCATCGGCAGGCTGGCCGCCACCCGCTGCGAGATCACCCACCGCAGCGGGCTGGTGCCGGTCTGCCGCCTGAAGTGCCTGATGAACGAGCGCTCCGACATGTGCGCCACCCTGGCCAGGTCCGCCACGGCGATCGGCCCGGCCAGGTGCTCCAGGGCCCACGACATCGCCCTGGCCACCCCGTCGTCGTCCGTCACCGGTGTCACGGCGGCCTGGATGAACTGCGCCTGACCGCCCTCCCGGTGCGGCGGTATGACCAGGCGGCGGGCCACGGAGTTGGCCACGTTCGGCCCGTGGTCGCTGCGTACGAGGTGGACCAGCAGGTCGAGGCCCGCCGCGCTGCCCGCGCTGGTCAGCACGTCGCCGCCGTCCACGTACAGGACCGAGGGGTTGACCCGGACGAGCGGGAAACGCTCCTGGAGCAGCTCGGCGTACTTCCAGTGCGTGGTGGCCTCGCGCCCGTCGAGCAGCCCGGCCGCCGCCAGCGCGAACGCGCCCGAGCAGATCGACACCAGGCGCGCGCCGCGCGAGTGCGCGAGCCGCAGCGCGGACACGAGCGCGGCGGAGACCTCTCCGCGCACGTCCGCCACCCCGGGCACGATCACCGTGTCGGCCTCGGACAGCACGTCCAGACCGTGCGCCGCCTGCATGGTGAACCCGCCCACCACCCGCAGCGGCGCCGGCGTCTCCGCGCACACCGCGAGCGAGTACCACGGGACGTCCAGCTCGGGCCGGGGCAGCCCGAAGAACTCCACGACGCAGCCGAGCTCGAACGGCGCCATGCCGTCGAACGCCAGCGCGGCCACCCGGTGCGGCCTGGAGGGATGCGGCAGGAGCATGCCTCGCATGTTAGCCGCAGCCTTTCAGCGGCAAGAGAGGTATATGCATATATCGGCTGTGCAGACCGTTTTGCCGGATCACCACTACGCACAAGCGGAGATCACCGAGGCGTTCTCCCGGCTGACCGACTGCGACGAGGAGCTGCTGCGCCGATTCCATGCGGCGGCCGGCGTGGAAGGCCGCAATCTCGCGCTCCCGCTGGCCGAATACACCAAGCTCGACTCCTTCACCCGCGCGAACGACACGTACGTCGAAACGGCCCTCGACCTGACCGAACAGGCCGTCAAAGGCGCCCTGAACAAGGCCGGCGTGCGCCCGGAGCGCGTCGATCACCTGCTGCTCTGCTCGACCACCGGCATCGCCACGCCCTCGCTCGACGCCAGGCTGGCCCAGCGGGTGGGGCTGCGGCCGGACGTCAAGCGGGTGCCCGTGTTCGGCCTCGGGTGCGCGGCGGGCGCGTCGGGGCTGTCGCGCCTGCACGACTACCTGCGCGGCTGGCCCGACCACGTCGCGATGCTGGTGTGCGTCGAGCTGTGCTCGCTGACGATCCAGCGGGACGACACCTCGCTCGCGAACCTGGTGGCCAGCGCCCTGTTCGGGGACGGCGCGGCGGCCGTCGTGGCGACCGGGCGCGGCGAGGGCCCCGAGGTCGTCGCCACCCGCAGCCGGCTCTATCCGGACACCGAGCACCTCATGGGCTGGGAGGTCGGGCCGCACGGGTTCCGGATCGTGCTGGACCCGGACCTGACCGCGTTCGTGGAGCAGGTGCTGGCCGGTGACATCAAGGCGTTCCTGGCGGACTACGGCCTGACCGCCGAGCAGGTCGCCACCTGGGTCTGCCACCCCGGCGGCCCCAAGGTCATCGAGACGATCGCGCGGACCCTCGACCTGCCTCCCAAGGCGCTCGATGTGACCTGGCGGTCGCTGCGCGAGCACGGCAACCTGTCCTCGGTCTCGGTGCTCCACGTGCTCCAGGAGACGCGGGGCCGGCCGGGCGCGCCCGCCGTGCTCCTCGCGCTGGGGCCGGGGTTCTCCGCCGAGCTGTTGCTGCTGCACTGGTGAGCGCGTACCTCGTCCTGATCGGGCTGGTCGTCCTGGAGCGGCTGGCCGAGCTGGCGGTGGCCCGCCGCAACCTGGCCTGGGCCAGGTCCAGGGGCGGCGTCGAGTACGGCCGGCGGCACTACCCCTGGATCGTCCTGGCCCACGTGGCGCTCCTCGGGGCGGCGCCCGCCGAGGTGTGGCTGCTAGGCCGCCCCTTCGTCCCGTTGCTGGGCTGGCCGATGCTGGCGGTCGTCGTCCTGGCCCAGGGGCTGCGCTGGTGGTGCGTCGGCACGCTGGGCAGGCAGTGGAACACCCGCGTGGTCGTGGTGCCGGGAATGCCGCTGGTGCACCGGGGGCCGTACCGGTGGCTGCGGCACCCCAACTACGTGGCCGTGGTCGCCGAGGGGCTCGCGCTGCCGCTGGTGCACTCGGCCTGGCTCACCGCGCTGGCCTTCGCCGCCGCCAACGCGGTGCTGCTCACCGTACGGGTGCGGGTGGAGGACGCGGCGTTGTCACGGTAGGGCCACATCCCGACGGCCCGGACCACCCCGGTCACCCCGACTGTCGCATTTGTCGCAACTGATCACGCGTCGATCGCGGTTTGTGCTCGCTTACGTCACCGGCCCGGCCGACGCAGATCAAGTTCCGTCGTAGGGCATGGAGGTGGTTGCAATGAAATTTCGCCCTATAGCGGCGGGGATTGGGATTGTTGCGCTGCTCGCCCTCTCAGCGTGCGGAGGTGGCTCCGGAAGCAAGACCAGCGGTGAACGCGCGGCCGACGCTCCGGCGAACGCGGAACCGGCCCCGGCCCGCCCGTCCGCGTCACCCGCCAAGACGAACAGCGAGGAGGACACGACCACGGCCCAGATCTCCACGTTCGCCCTGGACGTGGACACGGCCTCGTACGGTTATGCCCGGCAGACCCTCCAGGGGGGCCGCTGGCCCGCGCCCGGCGAGATCCGGCCGGAGGAGTGGATCAACGCGTTCCGGCAGGACTACGCGCCGCCGTCGGACGACGGCTTCGCGGTGCACGTGGACGGCGCGAAGCTGCCGGAGCGCGACCAGGCGATCCTGCGCGTGGGCCTGCAGACGCGCGGTTCTGACGCGGCGGCGCGGCGGCCCGCCAACCTCACGTTCGTCGTCGACGTGTCCGGCTCGATGGCCGAGACCGGGCGGCTGGACCTGGTCAAGTCGGCCCTGCTCAAGCTGCTCGAGCAGCTCGCGCCCGGCGACCAGGTGTCGATCGTGTCCTTCAGCGACGACGCCGAGGTGCTGGCGTCGATGACCCCGCTGACCGCGAGGGAGGAGCTGCGAAACGCGGTGAACGAGCTGACCGTCTCGGGCGGCACCAACCTCTCGGCCGGGCTCGTCGCCGGCTACCAGGAGGCGTCCAAGGCGTTCCGCCCCGCCGCCACGAACCGGGTCATCCTGCTCTCCGACGGCCTGGCCAACCAGGGTCCCACCGAGTGGCGTACCATCCTCGGCCAGGTCAAGGAGTACGCGGGCAAGCAGGTCACGCTGCTCACCGTCGGCGTCGGCCGCGACTACGGCGACGAGCTGATGGAGCAGCTGGCCGACAACGGCGACGGCATGGCCGTGTACGTCAGCACCCAGGAGGAGGCCGAGAAGGTCTTCACCACGCAGCTGCCCGCGAACATCGAGCTGCGGGCGCGCGACGCCAAGGCCCAGGTGGTCTTCAACCCGTCGGTGGTGGAGCGCTACCAGCTCATCGGGTACGAGAACCGGGCGCTGAACACGGAGGACTTCCGCGACGACACCCGCGACGGCGGCGAGGTCGGCCCCGGCCACTCGGTCACCGCGCTCTACTCGCTGCATCTCAAGCCGGGCGCCGAGGGGCAGCTCGCCCAGGCCACCGTACGCTGGCAGGACCCCGACACCCGGGCCGCCTCCGAGGCGAGCAAGTCGCTGCGGGCCGACGAGCTGGCCGCGTCGCTGGACAAGGCGCCGGTCAGGTTCCAGGTGGACGTGGTGGTGGCCGCGTTCGCGGTCTACCTGCGGGACCGGAAGGCGTTCGGCATGGACCTGCCCGAGCTCAAGGAGCAGGCCGCCCGGCTGGCGCCGGCCACCGAGGACCCGATGGTGTCGGAGCTGGTCCAGCTCATCGACCAGGCCCGATCGGTGGGGTGAGAGGCTTCAGCCGAGTATGGGGGCGGCGGTGGCGGAGCTGTAGTAGAAGTCGTACATCGCCTGGGCGAACCCGTCCTTCGACACGTGCGCGACCTTGTTGCCGCGCAGCCGATCGAACGACGCCCGTGACGCCGCCCCCGCCACGTCGTACGCCGACCACAGGCGCAGGAACTCGGCCCGGTCGAGCCGCTCGTCGCCGTCGGCGTCGAGGGCGTCCCAGAGGGCGTCGGTGATCGGCCTGACCACGTTGGCCACGAACTTGGCGCGGTCGCGCCCGGGAGCCAGGGCGTAGCCGATGTAGGACTCCCTGCTGATGCGGCCCTCGGGGTCGGTGCCGATGTTGCGGACGGCGTACTGCCAGACCCGCTCGTACGCGTCCGTTACCCGCTGTGCGTCCTGCCCGCGGAGCCCGAGCCGGGCGCACAGCGCGGAGGCGACCACGGTCATGTCGCGGTGGTCGAGGTAGCCGTTGTGATCCATGTCGCTCGTGTCAAACGCATGTCCAGCATTTCGAGCATCCGCATCCATAGCCGGCCACCTCTGGTGACGATGTATTTACATGGCGTTACTGAGATGGTGGGCGGGCCGGGCGGCCTGTGTCAATGCGGTGGAGACGAATCCCTGCGTGGGCGCCGGGCGCACGGGCAGCAGGCCGGCGTAGAGCAGGTCCACCATCGGCATCGGCCGGGGGTAACAGAACACCGACGAGCCCGTGCCGAGGATCGACGGGGTGTCGATCACGAAGGGCAGCTCGGCCAGGAGGAACGGCAGGGCGTTCTCGGCCTGCTCGCGGGAGAGCTCTCGCGTGCCGACGATCGGCCGTACCGCGTCCATGCAGTGTTCCCTGAAGACCGGATCGGTGGCGAACAGCCGCTCCAGTCGCGTCCTCGCGCCGTCGTAGGCCGGGTCGGCGGCCAGTTCGTTCCAGTCGAACACGGTGGCGTCGGGCGGGTCGAGGAAGTCGAGCGCGCGGATCACCCGGTTGCGCGTGTTGTTGGCCGCCGCCCTCGCCTTGGCCCCCGCCTTGGCCGCCGGACAACCCCTGGCGACCAGGGTCCCGGCCAGCTCGACGCCGGGCACGAGGACGTGGACCCGCGCGAACGTCCGGGTCGCCCAGTCGAGGAGGTGCCTGATGGTGAGAGGGGTGAAGTAGCCGTTGAGCGCGCTGACGCCGATCACGGCATGCTCGCGGTCGTCGAGGATCTGGGCGCATCGCGGGGTCAGGGGTAGTGGTTGCACGCTGAACACGGCAACGGACAGTAGCAAGCTTTTACTCTGCGTATGCTTACTTTTTAACGTGTGCTTGAGGGGTCCGTAAGTCGGCTACACTCGTACACGCAGCAAGGGGCTATGGCGCAGTTGGTAGCGCGCCTCCATGGCATGGAGGAGGTCTGGGGTTCGAATCCCCATAGCTCCACCCCGACCCGACCGCCTCTACTCACCTCGGTGAGCAGGGGCGGTTTTGCGTTGTGTCCTGGTGGGTCAGGTAGAGCTGGCCGAGCCGGTCGATGCGCCAGAGCCGGCCGAGCGTGATCAGCGTGGCGCCGAACACCGCCGGCCAGACGACGACCAGGCCCACCGGGACGAGGGCCCACCAGCCGATCCACTCCCTGCGTTCATGCGATGAGCCCCCTGGCCAGCGCGTTGATGGTGGCCTCGACCACCTGGGGGTGGTCGGGCCCGAACCTGTCGCGGTCGAGCACCAGCAGGCCGGCCGTGCGCAGCACGCCGACCAGGACCTCGGGCGGGACGTCCGCGACGATGACGCCGTCGGCCTGCCCCCGGGCGAGGTAGTCGATCAGCGGTGTCAGCAGGTGGGGCGTGACGCGGGCGACCTCCTCGGCCCCGACCCTGCGCGCCACCGCCTCCAGCTCCTCGGGCCGGGTGAGCAGGCGCCGGTAGAACGGGTCGGTGGTGAGCACGTCGATCAACTCGCGCATGATGTGGACGAGCGCCTCGACGCCGGGCGGCCGGTCCAGGGCGGCGGCCAGCCGCTTGCCGAGCACGGGCGCCCTGCGGATCATCACCTCCTTGTACAGCTCCTCCTTGGACTCGAAGAACGCGTAGAAGCTGCCCTTGGCGATGCCCGAGGCCGCGACCAGCTCGTCGAGCGAGGTCTTCTTCAGGCCCTGGGTGGCGAAGAGCTCTTCGGCGGTCTCGAGCAGGGACGCGGTGATGCGCGCCCGGTCCTCCGCCGTGAATGCCACAGCCATGTATGTCCCTATGACTGGATCGAATATTCAGTCATAGCCTAGCATTCCTGGAGTTGTCGAATGCGTGTTCGTATAATGAAGGGTATGGATATCGACACGCAGGACCTGCCCGAGCTCTGGCGCCCGCCCGTCGTGGAGCACGCCACGGCGGCCCGCTACCTGCTGGCCTGGGGCGACGACGCCGAAGGGGCGCGATGGGGATTCCTGCTCTGGCCGCCGCAGGCGAGCGAGGGCGCGCGATGGGTGCACTGGGAGGAGATCCGCCCGGTCACGGGGGAGGACTACAGCGCGGTGCCGATCGCGGGTCCGTGGATGTGACCTCGCCAAGAAGGGATTCTCTGACTAAGGTCAGAGATATGGACGGTGCGGCGATCGGGCAGGTGCGCAGGTTCCAGCGG
This sequence comes from Nonomuraea sp. NPDC050451, assembly GCF_044458585.1. Lineage (NCBI taxonomy): Bacteria > Bacillati > Actinomycetota > Actinomycetes > Streptosporangiales > Streptosporangiaceae > Nonomuraea > Nonomuraea sp. NPDC050451. The sequence goes on along the minus strand of NZ_JBITHZ010000002.1, from coordinate 995,565 downwards.
ACCGTGACGCAGCGGATCGGGGCGCTCAACGACAGGTTCCTGGCCAGGGACCGGGCGCTCGGGCAGTCGCGGGTGCTCTGGGAGATCGGAGCGGAGGGCAGCGAGGTGCGCGCCCTGCGGACGCGGCTCGACCTCGACTCCGGCTACCTGAGCAGGCTACTGCGGTCGCTGGAGGCCGACGGGCTGGTGGCCGTCGACGACGGCGGCTCCGACGGCCGGGTTCGCACGGCCCGGCTCACGCCTGCGGGGCTCGCCGAGCGGGAGGAGCTGGATCGCAGGTCCGACGAGGCGGCGGCGGCCATCCTCGATCCGCTCACCGACGCGCAGCGCGACCGCCTCGTGACCGCCATGTCCGAGGTCGAGCGCCTGCTGCTCGCCTCCATGATCGCGGTCGACGTCCTCGACCCGCGCCATCCCGGTGCGCGCCACTGCCTCCAGGCCTACGCCGGCGAGCTGGCCCGCCGGTTCGAGGGCGGCTTCGACCCGGCCCGCAGCATCTCCGCCACCGACGCCGAGCTGCGGCCCCCGGCCGGGATGCTGCTGGTCGCCCTGCTGCACGCCGAGCCGGTCGGGTGCGTGGCGCTCAAGCTCCACCGCGAGGCCGGGTCCGCCGAGATCAAGCGGATGTGGGTGGACCCGGCCGTGCGCGGGTTGGGGCTGGGGCGGCGGCTGCTCGCCGAGGCGGAGGGGAAGGCGGCCGCCCAGGGCGTCCGCACGCTGCGGCTGGAGACCAACCGGGCGCTCACGGAGGCCGTCGCCCTCTATCGGGCGAGCGGCTACCGGGAGGTGGCGGCGTTCAGCGACGAACCATATGCGCATCACTGGTTCGAGAAGCGCCTGCCTCCACCGGGGGGTTGAAGCGGTGATACCCGGGGGCGGTCCAGCCGGCCGACACGGTCCCGCCCAGGTGCGCGTACTCGTCCAGCTCGAAGCGCACCGTCCGCTCATCCCCCCACTCCACCCGGGCCCGGCCCGTGAGCTGCAGCGTCTCTCCACGCTCCCAGTCCACGAACAGCAGCCCGGCCGCCGGGTCCAGCTCCAGGTTGCCCAGCGTCATGTACATCGAGTTGCCCTGGTAGTCCGGGAACTCCAGCGAGCGCGCCCCCGTCATCTGGACGAATCCGGGGTTGCCGCCTCGGTGTGACACGTCCGCCCCGAGCCCTTCGACCCGCGTGGCGATGAAGAACGTGTCCGCCTCCGCGATCCACCTGCGGTGCCGGTCCGGCAGCGCGATCCCGCGTCCCAGCCCCGTAGGCTCGCCCGGAGTGGAGGTGGGGGAGCGGGTCTGGATGTACTTGGGACAGTTCGAGTAGACCTGCTCCGTCCACACCACCAGGGCGTCGCCGGCCCGCACGGCGGTGCCGTTCACGCGCATCCGGCGCCGCGTGTGCGGCTCGATGGCGATCAGGCCGATGTCCCGTTCCCGCTCGAACAGCCCGTGCAGGGGGTCGTCGGCGCCCGGCAGGGCGTGCAGCACGATCGTGCGGTCGTCCGTCGCGGACGCGAACCCCGCGGGGCCCGTGAGCACGCCCGCCCACACGCGCCCGCCGTCGTCGGCCGCACCCAGGACGATCATGTGCTGGTCCAGCAGGAACTCGGCCGCCGGCTCCGGGATCTCCGGACGTGTCCGCGAGCTCCCGTGGTCCTCCAGCCGCACCCCCACCCGGCGCTGCACGGCGACCTCGCCCGGATGCCTCATTAGAAGAACCCGCAGGTCGGCGCGTCGGAGCTGGGCGCGGGCCGGTCACCCGCGCCGTCCGGGGCGAAGATCTCCAGCCGGATGCCGTCGGGGTCGGCGAAGAACACGCCGCCCGACGAGGCGCCCTCGCGGTGCGGCACGACGCCGTCGTGGTAGAGGGTCGCGCCGATCTCCCTGATCACCGTCTCCGCCCGGCGTACCGCGTCGAGGTCCGCCACCTGGAACGACAGGTGGTGCAGCCCCGGCCGGGCGGCCTCGAAGCGGCCCTCGCTCTGCTGCCAGAGCGTCAGCACCAGCGTGCCGTCCTGGGCCAGGAACGCGTACCGGCGGCCGTCCTCCTGCGACTCGCCTGCCACCGTGAAGCCGAAGACACGCGTGTAGAACTCTTTGGACTTGTCGAGATCGGTGACGTTGAGCCCGACATGTCCGGTCTGGAAGGACATCCCACTCTCCTCTAACGCATGCGCGGCCGAGTTGCCGTTAGAAAGAGACTATAACGGCAACCCGGGCTTGCAAACGTTAGATTTTCTTGTGCTCCCTGTAGTGCCTGGCCGCGCGGGCGCGGTTGCCGCAACCCGTCGAGCACCACTCCTGGCGCGGGTGCTCCTTGACGAAATAGAGCACGCAGCGCGGAGCCTGGCAGGTGCGGATCAAGGTGCGGTCCGGCCCCGCGAGGAACTCGACGGCCGCCGTGGCGAGCCGGGCCAGCAACCGCGCGCCGGGGTCGGCCTGCGTCGCGGGCGCGGTGGCGAGGGACGGCTCGCCGTTCCAGCGCAGTTGGGGTGCGGTGGGGGCGGCCAGGGCGGTGGCGTTGACCAGGGCCAGCGACTCCTCGAATCCGGGCAGGCCGGCCGCGTCGGCCCGGCTCGGCGGGCCCGGCGCGACGGCCTTGGCGAGCAGCGCGCGTACGGCCTGGCGCAGGCGCACCGTTTCCTGGCGTAGCTCCTCCGTGACGGTGAGGTCGCCGAGGTCGGGCGCGTGCGTCCGCGCCCAGGCCGTCAGGCCGTCTGTGTCGGACAGCCTGTCGATCAATCCGGACCGCTCGGCCCTGATCGTGCTGACGAATTCGAGGGTCAGGGACATCCTCCCAATCTAACGCGCCTTACGCCTGTCACCCGTTAGACAAAAATGCGTAGTCCGAAAATTTGCGGAGTCCGCACTTTTTGGCGTACGGTGAGCCCATGAGCGGACTGAGAGAGCGGAAGAAGCAGGCCACGCGCGAGGCGCTGATGACGGCCGCCCTCCGGCTGGCTCACGAGCGCGGGCTGGAGCGCGTACGCGTCGAGGACATCGCCGCCGAGGTCGGCGTCTCGCCCCGCACGTTCAACAACTACTTCTCCAGCAAGTACGAGGCGATCACCGCCCGCCACACCGACCGCATCAGGCGTTCCGTGGCGGCGCTGCGGGCGCGGCCGCCGGAGGAGCCGCTGTGGCAGGCACTGACCGAGGCCATGGTCGAGCCCTGGGCGCTGGCCCGCACGGACGTGGCGCCCGACCCCGAGACGCTGGCGAGCATCAGGATGCTGGCGGACGAGCCCGCGCTGCGGGCCGAGTCGCTGCAGGCGGTGTTCGCCGGCAACAACGAGCTGGCCGCGGCCGTGGCCGAGCGCACCGGCACCAACGCCGCCCGCGACCTCTACCCCCACCTCGTCGCCGTCGCTGTGGGCTCCGCCGTGCAGACGGCCGTCGCCCACTGGCTGCGCTCAGACCCGCCGGTCCCGCTCGTACCCCTGTTGCGCGAGGCCCTGCGCACGCTTGCCGCGGGGCTGCCCGATCCTTCCCTCTGAGGAGACCACATGGACATCGTCATCGTCGGCGGCGGCCCCAACGGGCTGATGCTGGCCTGCGAGCTGGCCTTGGCCGGAGTGCGCCCGACCGTCGTCGAGCGCCTGCCCCGGCGCAGCGACCAGCCCAAGGCCAACGGGATCATCGGCCAGGTCGTCAGGCTGCTCCACCAGCGCGGCCTGGCCGTGGAGGACGCGCCGATGCCGGGCTTCGTGTTCGGCGCGCTGCCGCTGAACCTGGCCGGGCTGGCGGACAACCCGCTGTACGGGATGGGGATCAAGCAGCCCGCCCTGGAGGAGCTGATCGAGCGGCGGGCGGTCGAGCTGGGCGTGGAGATCAGGCGCGGGCACGAGCTGCTCGGCTTCACCCAGGACCCCCACGGCGTCTCGGTGGAGCTGCGGGGGCCCGAGGGCGCGTACGAGCTGCGCACCCGCTACCTGGTCGGCTGCGACGGCGCGCACAGCACGGTCAGGAAGCTCGCGGGCATCGGCTTCCCCGGCGTCACCTCGACCGACGTCGTGAGCCGCAGCGCCCACGTCACCGTGCCGGGCGCGACGATCCGGCCCGGCACTGTCGAGCTGGAGGTGCCGGGGCTGGGCACGTACGTGCTCTATGCCTGGCACAGGACCGAGCGCGGCGCGTACGCGATCCTCCCCGCGGGCCCCGACCTGCTGGTCAGCTCGATGGAGTGGGACGCCTCCGCGCCCGACGACGACGTGCCGGTGACCGTCGGGGAGGTGCGCGCCGGCCTGGCCCGCGTGCTCGGCGCCGACCTGCCGCTCGCCGAGCCCACCGGCGAGGGCCCGCACCTGCTCAGGCGGCTCAATGGCCGCAACACCCGCGTCGCCGACCGCTACCGGGAGGGCAGGGTGTTCGTGGTGGGCGACGCCGCGCACGTCCACTCGGCCATGGGCGCGCCCGGACTCAACCTCGGCCTGCAGGACGCCGCCAACCTGGCCTGGAAGCTGGCCGCCGAGGTGCGGGGCTGGGCGCCGCCCGGCCTGCTCGACACCTACGACGCCGAGCGCCGTCCGGCCGCCCTGCGGGTCGCCATGCATACCCAGGCGCAGCTCGCGCTGGCCGCGCCGGGGCCCGAGATCACGGCGTTGCGCGAGGTGTTCGGTGAGCTGCTGGGCGACGACGACGCCCGCCGCCGGATCGCCGCCATGATGGCCGGAGCGGACCTGGCCTACCCGGTGCCCGCGCCGACGCACCCCCTGGCGGGCCGGTTCCTGGCGGACCTGCCGGCCGAGCCGGCCGCCCGCGCGTGGCCCATGCTGCTGGACGGGACGGGCGGCCTGCGCGTACGCCACGGGCGCGTGCACGTGCTGCCCTTCGAGGGCGACGGCGCCGTGCTGGTACGCCCCGACGGCTACGTGGCCTGGGCGGGCACGCCCGACGAGACGCTCGACGAGGCCCTGAGGACCTGGTTCGGCGAGGGTCTGGCGGCGGCTTAGGCCGGGCGGCGGCCCACCCCGGCCAGGATGCCGCCTTTGGAGAGGTCGTACGAGCCGCCGGGGGAGCCGTCGGGCGTCCAGTCGGCCACCGGCACGACGCCCGGGCCGAGCAGGTCCAGGCCGTCGAAGTAGGAGGCGATCTCGTCGTAGCCGCGCCGCGCGAGGCCGCCCGAGGTCGTGCCGGAGTAGACCTGCTGGCCGGCCGTCGCGACGTCGTCCATGTCGTGGCCCGCGTACAGCAGGTGCGACAGCACCAGATGGCCCCCGGGCCGCAGGCGCTCGCGGATGCGCGCGGCGATCCGGTCGGCCTCGGCGTTGTCGGGGATGAAGTGCAGCACCGCGACCAGCAGGACCGCGTACGGCTGGGAGAGGTCGAGGTGCTCCGCGACGCGCGGGTCGTCCAGGATGGCGTCGGGATCCTTGAGGTCGCCCTCGATCGCCAGCACGTCCGGGTCCCTGGCCAGCAGCGCGCGGGCGTGGACCAGCACGATGGGGTCGTTGTCGACGTAGACGACGCGCGAGCCGGGGGCGTGCCGCTGGGCCACCTGGTGCACGTTGTCCTGGGTGGGCAGGCCCGCGCCGATGTCGACGAACTGGCGCACCCCGGCCTCGGCGAGCATGCGTACGGCATGACCGATGAAGGCGCGGTTGGCCAGGGCGATCTCGCGGGCGTCGTTGCCCATCCGCCGGCCGATCTCCATCATCTTCTCGGCCGCCTCGCGGTCGGCTGCGAAGTTGTCCCGGCCGCCGAGGTAGTAGTCGTACATGCGGGCGACGCTGGGCACGTTCGGGTTGATCCCGGCGGGTACGCGGTCCGCCTCGGCCATGTGACGACCCTTTCTAGTCGATCTTCCTGGGGCCGATTGTAGGGCCGAAATGCGGCTTTTGCCGGAGAATCAGAGTCGCCGGAACGTGTGCCGGTACGCCAGCGGCGAAACCCCCACGGCCGCGTGCAGATGCTGCCGGAGCGAGACCGCCGTCCCGAACCCCGCCTTCCTGGCCACCTCCTCCACGCCCAGGTCGGTCGTCTCCAGCAGGTGCCTGGCGTGCTGGACCCGCTGGCCGTTCAGCCACCTGGCCGGGCTCACGCCGGTCTCGTCGCGGAAGCGCCTGGTGAAGGTGCGCACGCTCATCCTGGCATGCTCGGCCAGCGCGGTCAGGTCGAGCGGGTGGTCCAGGTGTGCCAGCATCCAGTCGCGGGTGGCCGCCGTGCCGCCGCCCGCCTCCGGCAGGTGGCGGTCGATGTACTGGGCCTGGCCGCCGTCCCGCCACGGTGGCATGACGCAGCGGCGGGCCGCGCGGTTGGCCACCTCGCTGCCGTGGTCGTTCCTGATCACGTGGAAGCACAGGTCAAGCCCGGCCGCCACGCCCGCCGAGGTCAGCACGTCGCCGTCGTCCACGTACAGCACGTCGGGATCGAGCTTGACCTGCGGGAAGAGCCGGGCGAACCGGCCGGCCTCGCGCCAGTGGGTGGTGGCCGGGCGCCCGTCGAGCAGGCCCGCCGCCGCCAGCACGAACGCTCCCGTGCAGATCGACAGGATCCTGGGCCGCCCCTGGAGCGCCGCGGCCAGCGTTTCCGAGATCGTGCCGTCCAACAGCGCCCGGCCCGCGTGGATGCCGGGCACCACGACCGTGTCGGCGGTGTCGAGCACGTCGAGGTCGTAGTCGGGCAGCACGCTGTAGCCCGCCGAACAGCGGACCGGCATCCGCCCCTCCGAGCAGGTCACCACCTCGTACAGCTTCTCGCCGCCCGCCGTCTCGGCCGTCCCGAACACCTGCCCGGGCACGCCGAGATCGATCGTGGCGAAGTGGTTGAGCACGACGACTGCCACGCGATGTGTCATGGCCGAATTCTTTCACATATTGACCATCCGGCCACTCGTGACCATGTAATTGGATAAAGCAGGATTGGCGCATGACGTTGAGCACCACCGCCCCCACGCGCCGCCTGCACCGGGCCTGGTTCGTGGCGGCCGTCGCCTTCGTGGCGATCCTGGGCGCGGCCGGGTTCCGTGCCACCCCCGGCGTACTGATCACCCCCCTGCAGGAGGAGTTCGGCTGGTCGGCCGGCACGATCTCGCTGGCCGTCTCCGTCAACCTGGTGCTCTACGGCCTGACCGCCCCTTTCGCCGCCGCCCTGATGGACCGCTTCGGCATGCGCCGCGTGGTCTCCCTCGCGCTGCTGCTGATCGCCGCGGGCAGCGGCCTGACCGTGCTGATGACGGCGAGCTGGCAGCTCCTGCTGTTCTGGGGCGTGCTCGTCGGGCTCGGGACGGGCTCGATGGCGCTGGTGTTCGCCGCGACGGTGGTGGACCGCTGGTTCGTCCGGCACCGCGGGCTGGTCACGGGCGTGCTCACCGCGGCCGGCGCCACCGGGCAGCTGATCTTCCTGCCCGTGCTGGCCCAGCTCGCCGAGGGGCCGGGGTGGCGCTTCGCCTCGCTGACCGTGGCCGCTGCGGCGCTGGCGGTGGTGCCGTTCGTCTGGTGGCTGCTGCGCGACCATCCCGCCGACGTGGGCACGACCGCCCTCGGCGCCGAGCCCGGCGCGGTTCCCATCGCGCCGCCGGGCAAGGTGAACGCGGCGGTCAGGGCGGTCACCGTGCTCGCCTCGGCGGCCAGGACCCGGCCGTTCTGGCTGCTCGCCGGCGGTTTCGCGATCTGCGGCGCCAGCACGAACGGCCTGGTCGGCACCCACTTCATCCCCGCCGCGCACGACCACGGCATGGCCGAGCCCGTGGCGGCCGGCCTGCTGGCGGTCATCGGGATCTTCGACATCGCGGGCACGATCGCGTCCGGCTGGCTCAGCGACCGGATCGACCCCAAGGTGCTGCTCGGCGTCTACTACGCGCTGCGCGGGCTCTCCCTGATGGTGCTGCCGAGCCTGTTCGCGGCCACGACCGAGCCCAGCATGCTGATCTTCATCGTGTTCTACGGGCTGGACTGGGTGGCGACCGTGCCGCCCACGGTGGCGCTGTGCCGGCGGATCTACGGGGCCGACGGCGCCGTGGTGTTCGGGTGGGTGTTCGGCTCGCACCAGGTGGGCGCCGCGTTCGCCGCGGTCGGCGCCGGGCTCACCCGCGACCACCTGGGCGCTTACGACCTCGCCTGGTACGGCGCCGGCGCCCTGTGCCTCCTCGCCGCAGGGATGTCCGTGGCGATCAGGCATGCTAGGGAACGATGAATTCTGAGCTCTATGTCCTGCCGCTGGTCGTCAGGATCGAGAGGGCCACTCCTCCCGAACGCACCGACGCGCTGGAAGCGGCCGCCATGGCCGTGCTGAGCCTGCTGGACGACCCCGGCGAGTGGGCCGCCGAGCTGCACTCCTGGCAGTCCACCGGCAAGATCCGCAAGGTGGTCCGCCGGGCGAGGGGCGCCGAGTGGCGCAGGGCGGTCGCGCTGCCTGGGCGCACCGTCGAGCACCGCACGGCCGAGGTGCGCGTACATCCGCCCGTGCCGCTCGACGGCTGGCCGCGGGACCTCGCGCGGCTGCAGGTGGGCGGCACCGAGCTGAGCGACACCGCCGATCCGCCGCCCGCGGAGCCGCCGGTCCTGTGGGCCAACCCGGGCCTGGACATGTCCGCGGGCAAGGCCATGGCGCAGGCCGGGCACGCCGCCCAGCTCGCCTGGTGGGCCAGCGACGCGGCCGAGCGGGAGGCCTGGCGCGCCCGCGGCCTCGCGGTGTCCGCGCGCACCGCGGCCTCCCAGGGCGACTTCGACGCCATGGCCGCCGCGGGGCTGCCCGTGGTGCGCGACGCCGGGTTCACGGAGATCGAGCCGGGCTCGTGCACGTTCGTGGCCGAGGCGCCCTGGTTGCACGGACGCGTCGCTAGATCGTGAAGACGTCCGCCAGCACGCCGCCCGCCGGGGTGATCCGCGCGGGCGACGGGCTGTCGTACACGATCATGAGCCTGCCGTCGTCCAGCAGCGCCAGCCCCTCGGGGTGGTCGCACTTCACGCCGTAGGGCAGCTCGATCACCGTCTCCAGCTCGCCCTCGGGCACGACGCCCTGCCTGGTGCCGGGCCGCCAGCGCACGATTCGTACGGGACCGTCGAGGTCCATGGTCGGGCCGGCGAGGATCAGCAGCGAGTCCCCGTCCGGGCAGAGGTCCCGCACGCCCAGCCCGCCCAGGTCCAGGAAGTGCTTGCGGTACGGCTCGCGCAGCCGCAGCCGTGACCTGCCCGCCTCCTCCAGCCGCAGCTCCAGCAGGACCGCCCAGCCCCGCAGAACGGGTCCGCGCAGCCCGAGGTAGATCCGCTCGGACACGACGGCGATGCCTTCGACGTCGAGCCCGTTGTCCTTGCCGGGCAGCTCCAGGAACGGCGCCAGATGCCGGTCGTCACGCAGGTGCGCGGTCAGGTTGTCCTTGCCTGCGAGGATCGTTCCAGGGCCGGGCGTCTCGTCGTGGAGCGGCAGCCGGGTCAGGATGAACCGGTTCTCCTCCCTGACCACCGTGGCCAGGCGGTCGGCGGCCTTGTCCGGGTCCTTCGACTTGACCTTCTTGCGCTTGAGGCTGTGCGAGCCGACCAGCCAGAGGTAGCCGTTCGCGCGGGCCAGGCCCTCGATGTCGGCCTCGTCCTCGGGGCCCGCGGGCAGCTCCACGTAGTCTGCCAGCGGGAACGTGCGCTGGGCGCCGAAATGGTCGCCCGTCCACGTTAGGTGCTCGAAGGTCGCGGTCTCGTCGCCGGCCACCCAGAGACCGGCGGAGCCCTGCCGGATCGCTGAGAGATTCGTGTGCGTTTGGGACGCTCGCGAGGCGTGGTCGAATCGCAGCTCAACCTGTTCCACGTCGCCCATGATTGCACTTCGGTAGCTTCCAAGGCGCAATGGCCGGATATGTCGTACGCTCCGCTCGTGCTCGATGGGGAAGAAGAGATCAAGGGTTCCCAAGTGAGGACCGCGGCGAGGCCCGGAACCCCTGCTTCTCCGCCCAAACGCTCCCGTATCGGAGATATCCGGATGCGGGTGGTGTACCGGGGGCTCGCCGTGATCGGCCTGGCCGCGGCCGCGGCCGCGGCGCTGGTCGTGGTGCTCCCGTCAGGGCCGGACGAGGTCGCGGCGGGGCCGGTAACCGCGCCGCCGGCCGCACCGTCCTCGTCCGGCCCCGCACCTTCCACCGCGGCTCCTCCTTCCGCGTCCGCGTCCCCTCCGTCTGCGTCCCCTCCGTCTGCGTCCCCTCCGTCTGTGTCTCCGACGGCGGCGGCGCCCTCGCCCGGCTCGTCGCTCGCGCCCGGCTACACGGCCATGGAGGCCCTGTACGCCGACCCGCGCGTCCCCAAGCTGACGGGCCGGGTCAAGCGGATGTCCCTGGCCTCCCCGACCAGGAAGCTCGTCAAGGACAGACGCACCGGGCTGGCCGTGCCGAACCTCTCCAAGCCGTGGAAGTCGTACGGCGCGGCGCCGTTCACCACCAAGCAGGTGCTCCCCAAGACGCGCGCCGGCCAGCGTGGGATGTTCGTCACATGTCCGCTCCCGATCATGCGGCAGAAGTCCCCGCGCGACACGGCGCTGCTCGCGGCCCGCTGGACGCTCAACCACCACCCCGAGGGCTCAAAGATCACCTGGATGGCCTCGCAACCGGTCAAGCACGGCTGGATGCTCGTATATCGCGTCAAATACGGAAAGCATCAGTCGCGGGCGGCCGTCGTCGTGATGGACGGGGGAATGAGTAAGCCGGGGCTGGCGTTCGTCACAGTGCCTGACTCGCAGTACAAGCAGTGGCGAGACATCGGCCGCGTGGTCGCCGGGGTGCGTGTTCTAGGCTAAAAGGATCATGTATGCGGCGATGTGGGGAGTGACGCCGTGGAACGCTCGGGACCGCCGCAGGCATCCAAGAACGGCAAGGGCAAACCGCCCTGGCGTTCGGAGGGCCTGCCCGGCACACCCGGAGGCCGGCCCAAGATCAACTGGTGGCGATTCGTCGTCACCTTGCTCGTGGTGTACGCGGGCTTCTTCGTCGTGTCATCGTTCGTCGACAGCGGATCCGTCGAGACGATCTCGTACACCGAGTTCACCAAGCAGGTGAACTCCAAGAACGTCAAGGACATCTACGCCCAGGGCCTGTCCGTCGAGGGCGACCTGCGGTCGGCGGCGAAGAACCCCGAGAGCAACGAGTCCTACACGAAGTTCGCGACCGAGATCCCGGCCTTCGCCAACACCGACCAGCTCGACCAGCAGCTGTCCACCGGCCAGGTCGAGATCACCTCCCAGCCGATCACCCGCGGCTTCTTCTCCAACCTGCTGCTCTCGCTGCTGCCCGTGCTGCTGCTGGCCGGACTGTGGATCTGGGTCATGCGCCGCGGCGCCAGCCTGATGGGCGGCGGCCTCGGAGGCATCGGCAAGTCCAAGGCCGCCAAGCCGGTCGAGGCCGGGCAGGTGCGGGTCACGTTCGACGACGTCGCGGGCATCGACGAGGTCGAGAACGAGCTCGTCGAGATCGTCGACTACCTCAAGGACCCCGGCAAATACCGCAGGCTCGGCGCGAAGCTGCCCAAGGGCGTGCTGCTCGCCGGCCCTCCCGGCACCGGTAAGACGCTGCTGGCCAGGGCGGTCGCGGGCGAGGCCAAGGTGCCGTTCTTCTCGGCCAGCGCCTCCGAGTTCATCGAGATGATCGTGGGCGTGGGCGCCTCCCGGGTGCGCGACCTGTTCGAGGAGGCGCGGAAGGTGGCGCCGTCGATCGTGTTCATCGACGAGATCGACGCCATCGGCCGGGCCCGCGGCGGAGCCGGCGGCCTCGGCGGCCACGACGAGCGCGAGCAGACGCTGAACCAGATCCTCACGGAGATGGACGGCTTCTCCGGCGCCGAGGGCGTGATCGTCATCGGGGCCACGAACCGTCCCGAGGTGCTCGACCCGGCGCTCCTGCGTCCCGGGCGCTTCGACCGTACCGTCCAGGTGGGGCTGCCGGACGCGGCCGGCCGTACCGCCATCCTGGAGGTGCACACGCGGGGCGTGCCGCTGGACGGCGAGGTCAGCCCCGACCAGCTCGCCAAGACCACCCCCGGCATGACCGGCGCCGACCTCGCCAACCTGGTCAACGAGGCCGCCCTGCTCGCCGCCAAGCGCGGCAAGGAGAAGGTCACGATGTCCGACTTCGCCGACGCGCTGGAGAAGCTGCAGCTCGGCGCGGCCCGCAGCATCGTGATGCCGGAGGAGGAGCGCACCAGGACCGCCTTCCACGAGGCCGGTCACGCGCTGCTCGGCATGCTCCAGCCGGGCGCCGACCCGGTCAGGAAGATCTCGATCATCCCGCGTGGGCGGGCGCTCGGGGTCACGCTGTCCACCCCTGACACCGACCGGTACGCCTACGACGAGCAGTACCTGCGCGGGCGCATCACCGGCGCGCTCGGCGGCATGGCGGCCGAGCAGGTCGTGTACGGGGTCATCACCACGGGCGCCGAGAACGACCTGGAACAGGTCACCATGATCGCCCGTGGCATGGTCGGGCGCTGGGGCATGTCGGAGAAGGTCGGCCCGCTGACCATCCTCCCCAACGACGGACAGCAGCCGCAGGCCTCGCCCGCGACGCTCGCCACCGTCGACGAGGAGGCGCGGCGGATCGTGGACGAGTGCTACGAGCGCGCGATCCAGATCCTCACCGACAACCGCGACAAGCTCGACGCCATCGTCAAGGCCCTGCTCGAACACGAGACGCTCGACGAGGCCGGCGCGTACGCGGCGGCGGGCCTGATCTCTTCGGCCGCTCCCACCCCTGTGGGCTTTTCCGAGAATTAGCGCAAATCGGGCATTGCTCCGGCCCTGATCAGGGCAGCTCTCCCGGAACAACGATCGGGGGACTGTCGTGACGCTGACTGACGAGCTCCTCGCCGAGCTCGGAGATTCAGGGCTGGAGCAGATCGCCGGGATGCTCGGCACGGACACGACCACGGCCCGCGACGTGGTCGAGGCCGTGTCGGGCATCATCGTCGGGGGCATGGCACGCAACGCCCGCCACCCGGACGGCGCCGACGCCCTGCGCGCGGCCCTGGACGACCACGTGGACACCGACCCGTTCACCGGCGACGTGGCCTCGCTCACCCGAGACGGGCACAGCATCCTCGGCCACGTCCTGGGCGGCCCGGGAACGGAGCAGGCCGCGGACGGGCTCGCGCGGTTCGCGGGGGTCGACCCGAGGATCATCATGAGGCTGCTGCCCCTCGTCGCACCGATGATCATGTCCCTGCTGGCCAACCGGGCCACGAGCCGCGACATGAACGCGGGCGCCCTGGCCGACGACCTGGACCGCGAGCAGCCGGCCCGCCCGGGGGAGCTGGGCGAGCTGCTCCAGGGCCTGCTGGACGCCGTCTTCGGCGGCGGGGTGCCCGCGCAGGGCGGACCGTACGAGTCCCGCTCGCCCTTCGGCACCGGCACCGCGGGCCGCCGCGGCGCCCCGGACGGCCACGAGGTTGCCCCGGCTCCCGAGACCTCGAATCCTGACTGGTGAATGACGCACCGCAGGTCAACGGTAGGCTTATGCGGTGATCGTTCTGGCCTCAGCCTCCCCCGCCCGCCTCGCCCTCCTCCGCAGCGCAGGCCTCGACCCCAAGGTGATCGTCAGCGGCGTCGACGAGGACTCCTTCTCCGCGCACACCCCGGCGGCGCTCAGCCTCGTGCTCGCCAAGGCCAAGGCGGAGGCGGTCGCCAACGGGCTCGACGAGGGCCTGGTCATCGGCTGCGACTCGATCCTGGAGCTGGACGGCCGCCCCTACGGCAAGCCCGCCACGGCGGAGGAGGCCACCGAGCGGTGGCGGCTCATGCGCGGGCGCACGGGGCGCCTGGTGACGGGCCACTGCGTGATCGACGTGGCCGCCGGCAAGCAGGCGGCGGAGGTCGCCACCACCGTGATCCGCTTCGGCCAGCCGTCCGACGAGGAGATCGCCGCGTACATCGCCACGGGCGAGCCACTCAGCGTGGCGGGGGCCTTCAGCATCGACGGCCGCGGCGGGTGGTTCATCGACAGCATCGAAGGCGACCACGGCAACGTGATCGGCATCTCGCTGCCGCTGCTGCGTGACCTGTTCGCGGAGCTGGGCTACGCGGTGACGTCGTTCTGGCGCTAGCCTGCCGGGCATGCGATCACTGCGCGACTTCACGTCCGGCGTCGGCTTCTTCTTCCAGGGGTTGGGGTGGGTCGCCAGGCACGGGCGGTGGTGGCTGTTCGGGCTGATCCCGGCGCTGATCGCGTTCGCGGTGTACGTCGCGGCGCTGATCCTGCTGGGCACGCACGCCACCGACCTGGCCGCGTTCCTGACGCCGTTCGCGGAGTCGTGGGGCTGGCGTGACCTGTTCCGGACGCTGGTGGGGATCATGCTGTTCCTCGGAGGGCTGGCGCTGGCCGTACTGACCTTCACCGCGCTCACCCTGGCGATCGGGGAGCCGTTCTACGAGCGGCTGTCGGCGGAGGCGGACCCGCTCCCGGACGCCGAGGAGCAGCCGTGGTGGCGCACCCTGCCCCGCTCGATCAGGGACAGCCTGATCACGCTGTTCTACGTGCTCCTTTTCACGATCCCGCTCTTCTTCCTGGGCTTCGTCCCGGTGGTCGGCCAGACGGTGGTGCCGGTGCTCGGGGCGCTCGTCTCGGGCTTCTTCCTGACGGTGGAGCTCACCACCCTGGCGTTGGAGCGGCGGGGGTTCGCACGCAAGCAACGCTTCGCGCTGCTGCGCGCCAACAAGGCCAGCGCGCTGGGATTCGGGGTGGTGGGATTCCTGCTGTTCCTGGTGCCGTTCGTCGCCGTCATCGCCATGCCCGCGGCCGTAGCCGGCGCCGCCCTCCTCGTCCGCACCCGCCTGACCCCCACCTCCTAACCCACCCCAACCCACCGCCCTCACCCCAGCCCGCCGCCCCCACCCCAGGTCACGGCCCTCAGCCAGCGCACCCCCCTCACCCCACGTCACCGACCCACCCTGCCGCATCACCCTCATCCGATCGCACCACTCTCACCCCTAAGTCCACCTTCGTCAGCGCAGCGCACCCGCTCACCGCAGCGCACCCCCTCACCGCAGCGCACCCCCTCACCGCAGCGCACCCGGTCACCGCAGCGCACCCGCTCACCCCCAGGCCGCCGCCCTTACTCTGGCGCACCACCCTCGCCCAGCGCACCAACCACACCCCAGGTCACCGCCCTCGCCCCGACGCACCGCCCACGCCCCAGCGCTCTCCCTCACTCCCAGAACGCCGCCCTCACCCCGAAGCACCCCTTCACCTCCATCGCACCGCCAGCACCCAGCGCACCACCTTCACCCCCAGGTCACCGCCCTCACTCCGGCGCACCCCCTCATCCAATTCGTCCCCTCTCATCCCAAACCCGCCCCTCCTCGCCACCAGCCCAGCCATCCCTCAGCCCCGCCCACTTCGCATGGGGCCTCGTTGACCCGATCAACCGCCGAGCATTGGGCCTGTGCTGAGTTGAGATCAGCGGGATTTTCCTCGCCCCTCAGCCCGCGATCCTGCAAGGCCATCGCCATGGCGCGTGGAGCCCCCGGGACGTGCCGGGGGAAGCGGCGTCGCGGTCGTCCCCCGGCACGGGTGTCATCGACGCAGGCCGAGCCGTTGGATGAGGCGTCGGTAGCGTTCAATGTCGGTTCTGCGGAGGTACTTCAGCAGTCGCCGCCGACGGCCGTTGAGCATCTGCAACCCGCGACGGCTGTGATGGTCCAGCTGGTGGGTGCGCAGATGCGCGGTGATGTCGGCGATCCGATGGGTCAACAGCGCGATCTGCACTTCAGGCGAACCGGTGTCACCTTCGAAGGTTGCGTACTCCGCAATGATCGCTTTCTTCCGCGCGTCTTCGAGCGCCATGATCTCCCTTGATCTCTGGAGGTCGGTCAGCGCGCGCAGTCAGGCCGCCGCAGCGGGGCCCGGAAGTCTCAAGGCCTCAGGGCCGGGTGGGCATGTTCACGCTGACCAGAGCTTTCTCTGCTGCATTGATCAGAGTCGGTAAACATGCTGGTTCTCCTCCCGTATCGCGACACGATCCAGAAAGGCGGTCGGCGGTTCCGCCCGCCGTACCGTAGTGCCGATCCTTGGCTCGTCGACGCGCAAAGCGCAACTGATTATCCGCCGTCGATCACGGGTCGCCCGTCTTGGGCATTTGTACGTGAAACCAACCATGCCTGCGCCCTGGCATCACCATTCGGCGGTGCGTCTTTCGACATCGCAGTTCTCGCTGCCGTCCTTGGCCATGTGACCCCGCCTTCCCGGCCTCGGACTACTACGGCAGCTCGACCCTCTCCCGGACCGATCGACGCTCGGTGCACCCAGCCCGCCGCCCCCCGCCAGCCACGGAACGGCAGGCAAGGTCCAGATCCTCATGCCATCCATGGCTCAAGCAGCAGAACCACCACCACCCAAGGAGCCCAGCCCAAAACCCATCAGCAGTTATCCACAACCCCACCCTTGGACGCCCCCATCATCCCCAGAACCGAATTCGGGCCCGATCACACAGCCGCCGCCCAGGCACCCTAAGGGCCCATGACGACCAACCACTCCACCCCCGCGCCCACGCCTACCCCCGACCCCACTCCCGCTTCCACCTCCGAGGACTCCCGTCCCACCACCGCCGCGCCCTCGCCCTCGCCGTCGACCTCCTCCCCCTCACCGCCACCCGCCTCGTCCAGCTTCACCTCCCTGGAGCCCTGTCTCACTCTCACCAGTCCCACCGACATCCTGGCCGCCGTGCCATACCTCGTCGGCTTCCACCCGAAGACCAGCCTCATCGTGATCGGCCTCGACCGTCGCCAGGCCAAGCTGGTGGCCAGATGGAGCCTCCCGTTCCCGCCGGGCACCCTCGCCTCCTTGGAGCCTGTCTTCGACCGAGAGGGCGTGACGGAGATCGTCGTCGTCGGCTACGGCCCAGGGGAGCTGGTGACACCGGCAGTCGACGAGGCCAGACTCCTCGCCGCCAAGACCGAACTCCATGTAGGCGAAGCACTACGAGCCCACGAGGGCCGTTACTGGTCCTACATCTGCGACCTCGCGACGTGCTGCCCGGCCGAAGGCACGCCGTACGACCTGACCACCAGCCAGATCGCCGCCGAGGCGACCATACGCGGCCTGGTGGCCCTCCCCGATCGCGAATCCCTGGAACGTACCATCGCCCCCATCGCAGGCCCCGTACGCATGGCCATGCGCCGAGCCACGGCCGACGCGATCGCAGAATTCCGGGCCGACCTGACAGCCACCACAAACCTCGACACCTTCGCGACGCAGTTCATCGCCGAAAGCCTGAACAGAGTCCGATCAGCCCTCCAGACCCACGAGGAAGGCGACCGCCTGGACGACGCGGAGGCGGCGAAACTGGGTCTGGCCCTATCGATCACCAGAGCCCGCGACGAGGCCTGGACCCTTATGCAAGATTTTCACGTACTCCTCTGGAAGGACCTGACCCGCAGGCTGGAGCCCCGCTTCATCCCACCGGCCGCATCCCTCCTGGCGATGGCTTCCTGGCGTGCGGGAAACAACGTCCAGGCCACCATCGCCCTGGAACGTGCCCTGACCATCGACCCCAGCTACTCGATGGCCAACCTCCTCATGCACGCCCTCCAAAACCTCCTGTCTCCCACGATCCTCCGAAACCGCCTCCCCACCCCGGCCGAACTCGACGCCGCCATGGGCCCACCCCACCCCTCCTGGCTCCTCCCCCTGGTCAACCTCCTGGACGAAGACGACCCCCATTCCCCGCCCGAATAACACCCGCCCACCACGAAGTGGACCAATCGATCGAGGCCACAGAGCGACGACGCAGCGCGGGCGGCCTGATCCGTACTGGGGGAGGGACGGACCGAAGATGCTTCTCAGCTTGCGTGGTCTTGGACGGCGAGAGAACTGCTCCACTCCCTGACGCGGCGGAGCAAGGTCACGGCGGTGGGAAGCGGATCGGCACCGACGACGCTCGCGTGGAAGGCGTGCGGCATGCCGTCGTAGATGTCGAGGCTGACCGTTCCTGCGGCGTCGGACACCGCTTCCGCGAACCGCCGCGCGTCATCGAGCAGAACCTCTTTCGAGCCGGCAACGACCAGCAGCGGCGGCAGTCCGCGAAGGTCGCCATGGAGAGGAGATTGGGGCGCCTGATCCGGCCGCGCATCGGCCAGGTACTGCGTACGGACGTGATCGAGCACGGCCCGGTTGATGACGTCCTGGCCGTCGTTGGCGTCGATCGAGGGGCTGGACAGCGTGAGGTCGGTTTGCGGAGAGATGGCCAACGCTCCCGCGGGCAGGGCGTCGCCGGTTTGTTCGAGCACGAGCAGCGCCGACAGCACCAGTGTGGCGCCGGCGGACTCACCGGCCAGGATGATCCGAGAGGCAGGCACACCTTGAGCGAGCAGACTCCGGTAGGCGCTCACCACGTCCTCAAGGGCGGCCGGATACCGGTGAGCCGGGGCAAGGCGATAGTCCACGGCCAGGACAGGGCGGCCGGTCACCTGAGAGAGGCGGTAGGCCATGACCTGTTCCAGGTGGGGATTGGTGTACTCGAAACCGCCGCCGTGGACATAAACGGTAACCCCGTACGCAGACACCTCATCGGCAGCCGACTCCCGCGGAGCAGTGACCCATGTGCCGGGAATGCCACCGGTGTGCGGCAACAGGGCGGTGAGGTCAGCGTCGGCCGGTAGGACGGGAGGTTCAGACTGCATGGCTCTGATCTCGGCCAAGACCATGGCGCCGGCGTCGGGCGAGGCGGGGATGCGGGTGAAGTTCACGAATGAATCCTTTGCATGAAGCAGTAGACGGGACGGCCTCCCTCGCTCCGGAGTGGTGAAGCGTCGGGGGAGGCAAGTCGAGGACAGGCACATTGCGCCGATGGCAGCGGTCACCAGGAGTCGCCTGGTGCCGTACCTGGCGAAGACGGGAAAGGCGGTGGGAGCATCCGACGACCCAGCATCATCGGAAGCGCGGATCGGCACTCAGCCATTCGGCACGCGAGAATGCGCCGTACTCACCTGCGGTGACGGTGCTCAACACCATCCGAGCAGGGACTGCGCGGGCGTCGCCAAGATCAGATGTGACCGGTGAACTGAGACGTCACGAGATCAACCCCCTGATACAGCGCCTCCATGCCATCGGCGTTCTCCTCGCCGACGTCACGCGACACGGAGATCATTACAGCCCGCGGCCGCAACACTGTCAAACGTCGCCGACGCGACTCTCCTCTGGCTCCCACAACCGATCGACGGATGATCGTGAGAGCGATGAGATCCGTCGTCAGGCATCGCGGCGTACCCGGCCAGGAGGCCGCCGAAGGCATGGCGACACCTGCAAAGCCGCCACCTGCTGGTCGCGAGCCAGCACTCGCCAGCGGGAGTCAGCAGCTCGACAACCTTGAGCCGGTAGTGGCCATCCACCAGCCACAGGGAAGTGGGTCGCCACCAACTGCCGGTTGCCGGTTGCCGTTCGCGTGTTGCCGATGTGCGGGTCACCGGTCGCGGCCTGCTGATTGCGGGTCGCCGGTCGCGGCCTGCTGATTGCCGGTTTCCAGTCGCGACCCCCGACCCCCGGCCACCGACCCCCGGCCACCGACCCCCGGCCACCGACCCCCGGCCACCGGCCACCGGCCACCGACCCCCGACCCCGGCCGCGGACTGCTGACTGCAGGTGGCCGCATGCCGGTCGCGGGCGGTTGGTCGCTAGCCGTGAGTTGGGGGCTTCGGTCACGGGCTCCCGATTGCGAGTCGCTGGTCCCGAGCTGCCGATTGCCGGTCGCCAGTCGCGAGCGGCTGGCCCCGGTCGGGGCTGCTGACTGCGGGTTGTTGGTCGCGGGCGGTTGGCTGTGGTTGTGAGCGGTCGGTCGCCGGTCGTGGCGTGAGTTGGGGGCTGTCGGTCGGGGGCTGCGGGTTGTCGTTTGTGAGCGGTTGGCTGCCGGTCGCTGTTTGCTGGCCGCGAGTTGGCGGCTGTTGGTCGCGGGTCGTCGGTTCGGTCGCAGTTCGGAGTGTCGCCGGTCGCCGTCACCGTCGCCGGTCGCCGTTGCCGGTCGCTGTTGCTGGGCGCGGGGCGGTGGCTGTTGGTCGTTGGTTCGGTGGCAGCTTGAATGGCTGTCGGTCGCTGGCTGTCGGTTGTGAGTTGTCGGCTGCCGGCGTCAGCCGACACTGCGCCGATCGCCGGTCAGTGGTCCGCCAACAGGTGACTCGCTGGCGGACGGCTGTTGGCGGTCAGTTGCCGGTGTCTTCTTCGCGGCGGCGGCGCTCGTTGTAAGCGCGCATGCGCGGTGGATATCCGGTGAGTTGAACGTCATAGACCGGGAGGGCAAGATCGCGGGCAACCTTGTGGATCACGGCAGGAGAGCCGACCCTGCGCCTCGTCCATTCGCCGTCGTCGGCGACCGCCATGGCGGTCGTGTCGGTGGCGAAAGTCTCTGGCTCGACGTAAAACTCGACGCCGCGCCGCGAGCGAGCAAAAGCGATAAGCGCTTCGATGTCGGCGTCAGTCGCCTCGCGGTCGAACTTCGCGATCTTCGGGCCGCGCAGTCGACGAATGCCGTAGCGGTCTCGCCATCTCATGAATCCTTTTTATACCGTCTGGAGCCTTCGTGCGTCGGGGATGATCTAGGGGTCACATCCGGGATTCTCCCGATAGCACCGAGGGTTCGAGGGACGCAGTATGAGAGGTGACTGCCCGATTCTCAAAGGAGAGGCATGGCGATTATGGCTGGGGTACCGCAAACCCCTGGGCCGGGACAGGTGCAGCCAGCTCATCTGCGCGTCACCCACCAGGACCGAGAGCACGTGGTCGAGCACGTCAAGGCGGCATACGCGGAGGGTCGCTTCGACAAGCTCGAGTTCGACGACCGGCTGGA
Organism: Nonomuraea sp. NPDC050451; assembly: GCF_044458585.1. NCBI lineage: Bacteria > Bacillati > Actinomycetota > Actinomycetes > Streptosporangiales > Streptosporangiaceae > Nonomuraea > Nonomuraea sp. NPDC050451. The sequence goes on along the minus strand of NZ_JBITHZ010000002.1, from coordinate 974,838 downwards.
GCGCGCGATGACGGCGCGCACGCACGGCGACCTGATGCCCATCATGACCGAGCTGTACGGTGCTCAAGCCGTACCCCGGCTCGCTCCGCTTCCGCCCCCGGTCCACCCTGAGCGGGCGCCGGAGAGCAACGAACGTCTCGCCGCCGCCATCGGCCACCTGCTGATGGTCGTCGGCATCCCGATCGCCGGCCCGCTGATCCTGCTGCTCACCGGTGCCAAGACTTCGCCCTACATCCGCAGGCAGGCGCTCGAGGCACTCAACTTCCAGATCACGGTGGTGGGGGCCACGGTTCTCCTGCCGTTCACGGTCATCGGCGTCGTGCTGCTCCCGTTCATCTGGGTCGCCGCCGTCGTCCTCTCCATCGTCGGCGGCGTCACGTCCCTGACGGAGGGCAACTTCCGCTACCCGATGACGCTGCGCCTGGTGAAGTGACTCCATCCGCCACTACTGTTCAGGGCCCACACGAGCCCGGCCTTTTCTAGCTAAGCCCAGGCCACGGACCGCACCCAGTTAAGCCTCGTCGGAGTGGCGGCGGGCGGGTGGAGGTTCAGGGGGAGGAGCCCGGGCAGGCGCATGGGTGCGGGGGAAGGGGGGCGGGGCGACGGACAGGGGCATAGGTGCGGTGGACTGACGTGACCGCCGAGCGAGTGTCCGCGCTGGACTCACGCTGAGCAGCCGTATGGCTCAGGTGTGGTGAGGGGAGGGTGCTGGGCGGGGTGCCGTCAGCGGGAGAGGACCTCGTACTTGACGCGCATGACGCCGGCGCCGGTGTTGCCGATGGCGGCGAAGGCGGCCTCGGAGAGGTCGAGGCAGCGGCCGCCCACGTACGGGCCCCGGTCGTTGATGCGGACCGTGACCGATTCGCCGTTGCTGGGGTTGGTGACGCGGACCTTGCTGCCCAGGGGGAGGGTCTTGTGGGCGGCGGTCATGGCCGAGGGGTTGAAGCGTTCGCCGCTGGCCGTCATCTGGGGGTCGCCGTAGTAGGAGGCGCCGCAGGTTCCGGATGAGAGTACGCGGGTCTTCGGCTTGTGGGCCGGGGACTTGGTGGCCTTCGTTGGCGTGGGCGAGGCGGTCCCGGGGGTTGAGCGCTTGGTCGCTGCGGGCTTGGCGGTCGGGATCGAGGAGGCCGCTGTCGGGGAGCCGGTGGTGTTCGGCTGGGCGGCCGCTGGGGATTTGGTGGGCTTCGGGCGGGCCGCCGGGGGCTTGGGGAGCGGCGAGGGCGACTGCGGGGTCGCCTGGCGTGCGGCTTCGTTCTGGGGCTTGGCCTGGAGTGGGGTGGGCGCGGCCGAGGGGTGGTTGGGGGAACCGGTGGTGTCCATGGCGGCCCAGGCGGCGGTGGAGGCGGCGGCCACGACGGCGGCGCCGGCCGCGAGGGTGATCCAGCGGCGCTTGCCTGCGATGAGTTTGCCGTACGGAGGGGTCGGCTTGAGGGAATGCTGGCCCAAGGTAAACCACAGTCCTAGCTAGGGGATAGGGCAGGGAAAGGCCGGGCCGGTGGGGGTGGAGGGCGTACGGCGGCCGATCCGTAGGCGGGGAGGGGGATCCCGCGCAGTGAGGACGAACATATGCGACAAAGCCCGAGTAAAGGCAACTTAATGCGACATCCAGTGACATATCTCACTTAAGCCGCAAGATTGCTAAGAACGTTCAGCGTACGCCGTGGATCTTTGGGGTTCCGGAAAATGCGAGAAAGCAGGCTTGATCGGCAAATGTGGCAGCTTGGGCGGGGTGGTAGGCCGAGCGCCCGGGTGATCAAGCCGTCGGTCCTGCGTGGATGTCAAAGCATCAGAGAGCGCACGGTGTCGACCGTGTCGGCGTCCTCGACGCGCTTGTCCGGGCGGTAGCGCAGGACCCGGGCGAAACGGAGGGCCATGCCGCCGGGATAGCGGGGAGAGCGCTGGACCCCGTCGAAGGCGATCTCCACCACCAGCTCCGGCCGCAACGTGACCGTCCAGCTGTCGGTGGGCCCCTCGGCCAGCTCGAGGAAGCGCTCGGTCTGCCAGGCCAGCAGTTCGTCCGTCAGGCCCTTGAACGTCTTGCCGAGCATCACGAACCCGCCCGAAGGGTCACGCGCTCCGAGGTGGAGGTTGGAGAGCTTGCCCTCGCGCCGCCCATGACCCCATTCGGCGGCCAGGACCACCAGGTCGAGCGTGTGGCGCGGCTTGACCTTGATCCATCCGGCGCCCCGGCGGCCGGCCGCGTAAGGGGAGGCCAGGGACTTGACCACCAGGCCCTCGTGGCCCGCCTTGACCACATCGGTGAAGAACTTCTCCGCCTCGGCCAGATCCCCCGTCACCATCCGCGGTGTCAGCAGCCCCTGGGGGACCGTGCGGGCAAGGGCCTCCTGGCGTTGTGAATAGGGCAGGTCGAGCAGGTCGGCGCCGTCCACCCGCAGGGCGTCGAAGAAGAACACGCTCAGCGGCGTCTGCTCGCGCAGCTGGGCGACGTTGGTCTTGCTGGTCGCGCGGCTTGCCGTCACCTGGAACGGGTGCGGCCGCCCGTCGGGACGCAGCGCGATCACCTCGCCGTCCAGCACGAGATCGTCGTACGGCATCTCGAGCACGGCCTCGACCAGCTCGGGAACCTGCGGCGTGATGTCGTCGAGCGTACGCGTGAAGACCTTGACCTCCGAGCCCGAACGGTGGGCCTGCACCCGCATGCCGTCGAGCTTCCACTCCAGCGCCGCGGGGGCGCCGGCCTTCTCCAGCGCGGCCGCCACGTTGGGCGCGCTACCCGCCAGCATGGGCGAGACCGCCTGCCCCACCTGCAGCCGGAACGCGCGCAGCGCCTCGACCCCGCCGCTCAGCGCGGCCGCCCCGACCGCGGGAAGCCAGCCGCGCAGCGTGAGCGCGCGCCGTACGTCGGCCGACGGCGCGCCGGACGCCTTGGCCACCGCCTCGATCATGACGCCGTCGAGCGCGCCCTGCCGCAGCTCGCCGAACAGCAGCCGGCGCATGAACTGCTGCTCCTGGCTCGTCAGCCCCGCGAACAGCTCGGCCACCAGCGCCTTGCGCGCCGCCTGCGAGCCCGGCCCGGAAACCGCCTTGATCCTGCTCAGCAGCTCGTCGACCGCGGTCAGCGTGGCCGTGGCGGCCAGCTTGGGCTGGGGGATGTCCTCCAACGTGCGCCAGCCCACGCCGACCTGCCGCTGAGGCAACTCGCCCGAGAGGTACGAGATCGCGATCTCCGCCTCCTCCGGGCCGACCCGGCCCAGTAGCTCCGCCAGATGGCCCACCTTGCCGAGCCGAGCGGACGTGCGCGCCACCGCCTCGGAAACCCGGACCACGTCGATCAGAAGCACACGCCTATGTTGCCTCACGGCGCCGACATTTCCCCACCCGATATCGGCCAAGTGTCTGCCTTGTTCCCGGCACGGCCCTTCGTACGGTTGCTCCCTTTTGAGATCTTCGCAGGTGGTGTCGCGGATGAGGTTCTTGGTGTGCGGTGTACGCGGCCCGTCACGCCAGGGTGGGCCGTCACGTTGAGGTGGGCGACCGCCGTAGCGGGGCAGGGCGGTGGGGGCGTCGGTCCGGAAGGGTTGAGGCGGGAGGGCCGAGGGCGTGGGGTCCGAAAGGGTGAGGCGGGGGAGCGGGTGGCGTCGAGCGCGGGAGGGGTGGGGCGGGCCGGTCTGGGTTGGGTGGCCCGCCCCGGTGGAGAGCGTGTTAGCTGACGCCGAGCAGGTCGACGACGAAGATGAGCGTCTCGTTCGGCTTGATGCGCGCGCCGGCCCCCCGGCTGCCGTAACCGAGGTGCGGCGGGATGACGAGCTTGCGCCGCCCGCCGACCTTCATGCCCGCGACCCCCTGGTCCCAGCCCGCGATGACGCGGCCCGCGCCGAGCGGGAACTCGAACGCGTCGCCGCGGTTCCACGACGCGTCGAACTCCTCACCGGTCGAGAAGGCCACGCCCACGTAGTGGACGCGTACGTTGTGGCCGGGCTTGGCCTCCGGGCCGTCGCCCACGGTCAGGTCGACGATCTCCAGGTCGGCGGGCGGGTTGCCCTCGGGAAAGTCGATCTCGGGCTTTTCGAGTGCCACGAAGTGCTCCTGTTGATGATTGCTGACAATGAGACCCGACGACTCTATGCGGTCGGGATATCGTCATCGTTCATGACCGCCCTTTCTCCGGATGGGATCCTGCTCACCGGGCGCGTCGCTGTGGTCACCGGGGCGGCCAGGGGCATCGGGCTGGCGATCGCCGAGACGTTCGCCGCGTTCGGCGCTCACGTCGCGGTGTGCGACCGCGACAAGCCGCGGGCCGAGCTGGCGATGAAGCTCGACGTACGCGACCACGTGGCGGTGGAGATCTTCGCCCAGGCCATCCGTGAGCGGTGGGGCCGCGTGGACGTCCTGGTCAACAACGCGGGCGGCACCTTCCACGCGTCGTTCGCCGACACCTCGCCGCGCGGCGAGCAGATCCTCGTCGAGGAGAACTTCACGCAGGTCACCGGCATGATCAGGCGACTGCTGCCGATGATGTCGCCAGGCGCGTCGATCATCAACGTGACCTCGAGCGAGGCCCACCAGGCGGCCCCGGGGTTCGCGGTGTACGCGGCGATGAAGGCCGGCCTGGAGAGCCTGACGAAGACGCTGGCCCTGGAGCTGGCTCCCAGGGGCATCCGGGTGAACGCGATCGCGCCCGACGCCCTGCGGACCGAGGGCGAGTCGGGCGTGCGCGAGCGCATGCTGGCCCGCCCCCTGCCCTACGACCCGGTACGCGTCCCGCCGCTCGGCCGGCTGGGCGGCCCGGAGGAGGCCGCCGGCGCGGCCGTGTTCCTGGCCAGCGACCTGGCCAGGTTCGTCACGGGGGCGACGCTGCACGTGGACGGCGGCATCCACGCCGCCGGCGGCTGGCGCCGAACCTAAGAGCCCACGAGTCACCAGCTCTGGTGCAGCGGCATCCCCTCGGCGTAGCCGGACGAGCTCTGGATCCCGATCACCGCCTGCGCGTGGAACTCCTCCAGGTTCGACGCCCCCGCGTACGTGCACGCCGACCGCAGCCCCGCCACGATGCCGTCGATCTGGTCCTCGACGCTCGGCCGCTTCGGGTCCAGATACATGCGGGAGGTCGAGATGCCCTCCTCGAACAGCGCCTTCCTGGCCCGCTCGAACGCCGAGTCGTCGGCCGTCCGCAGCCGCACGGCCCGCGCGGAGGCCATGCCGAAGTTCTCCTTGTACTTGCGCCCGTTCGCATCGGTGTGGGTGTCGCCGGGCGACTCGTACGTCCCCGCGAACCATGAGCCGATCATCACGTTGGACGCCCCAGCGGCCAGCGCCAGCGCCACGTCGCGCGGATGGCGCACCCCGCCGTCCGCCCACACGTGCCGTCCCAGCCGCCGGGCCTCGGCCGAGCACTCCAGCACGGCGGAGAACTGCGGCCGGCCCACCCCGGTCATCATCCGCGTGGTGCACATCGCCCCGGGCCCGACCCCGACCTTGAGGATGTCGGCCCCGGCGTTCACCAGGTCGCGCACGCCCTCCGCCGTCACCACGTTGCCCGCCACGACGGGCACGGCGGGGTCGAGGGCCTTGACGGCGCGCAGGGCCGAGATCATCTTCTCCTGGTGGCCGTGCGCGGTGTCCACGACCAGGCAGTCGATCCCGGCGTCGAGCAGTTCCTTGGCCTTGGCGGCCACGTCGCCGTTCACGCCGACCGCGGCCGCGATGCGCAGCCGCTCCTGCGCGTCGACCGCGGGCTGGTAGAGGGTGGCGCGCAGCGCGCCCAGGCGGGTGAGGATGCCGACCAGCCGCCCGCCGGGATCGACGACGGGGGCCAGCCGGTGGCGGCCGCCGTGCAGCCGTTCGAAGGCCGCGCGCGGGTCCAGCCCGGCGGGCAGCGTCAGCAGCTCGCTCGACATGACCTGCGAGAGCTGGGTGTACATGTCGACGCCCTGGCAGTCGGCGTCGGTCACGACCCCGACCGGCCGGTTTTCCCAGTCGACCACGATGATCGCGTCGTGCGCCCGCTTGGGCAGCAGTTGCAGCGCCTCGCCGACGGTGTCGTGAGAGGTGAGCGTGAGCGGCGTGTCGTGGACGAGGTCGCGCTTCTTGACCCAGTCGACGACGTCGGTCACGACGTCCAGCGGAATGTCCTGCGGGATCACGGCGATGCCGCCCCGCCGTGCCACGGTCTCGGCCATGCGACGGCCGGCGACCGCGGTCATGTTCGCCACGACGACGGGAATGGTGGTGCCTGTGCCGTCGTTCGTCGAAAGGTCGACTGCGAGCCGCGAACCGACCGCGGATCGCGACGGCACCATGAACACGTCGCTATAGGTCAGGTCGTAATGAGGCTCGAGGTCGTTGAGAAACTTCACGTTCATTCATCTTATGCGGTGACCGCGCATTGAGGGGTTTCCCCCTTTGGATGGGGCTTATGATCGGCCCGGACACTTTTGGGGGAGGGAGGGCCCTGTGGACGTCACCGAACGGGGTGAATTGATCGTGGTCGGCTTCGCCGTACGCACCACTAATGCCGATGAGATGGATCCGTCGCGGGCGAAGCTGCCCGTGCTGTGGCAGCGGGCCGGAGCTCCGGGGGCCTTCGCGCACGTGCCGGGGCGGGTCGACGAAAACCTGTACGCGGTGCTGACCGACTACGAGAGCGACCACCACGGCGCCTACACGCAGATCGTCGGCACCGGCGTGCGCACCGTGCCGCGGTTGCCGGAGGGCATGGTGGCCGTACGCGTGCCTGCGGGCCCGTCGCTGCGGCTGGAGGTCCGCGGCCCGATGCCGCAGGCCCTGGTCGACATGTGGCAGCAGGTGTGGAAGCACACCGAGTCAGGGGGTACGCCGTCCCGCGCGTTCACCACTGACCTCGAGGTCCACCACCCGGGGGGAGTGGACCTCTACCTGGCCATCTAGAGACCGAGCGCGGCGGCCGCCGCGTCGACGGCCGCCGGCTTGACCTCCTCGACCGGCAGGTGCGCATATTCCACCGAACAGTCGGACATGCCGCCCAGCGCCACCGTCGCCCGGATGTGCTGCGCCTGTGTGAGCTCCGGGCCCAGCAGCAGCGCGATGATCTGCCGCCGCCAGTCGAACATGCGGGTGCCGAGGTCGAGGAAACCCAGCACGGACAGCTCCCGCACCATCATCGTGGTCACCTCGCGGTGCCGCCAGATCAGCTCGAAGTAGTCGTCGAGCAGCCGCCGGGCGTCGCCGGGCCGCCGCGTCGCGACGAACCGCTCGATGTCCTCCACCATCGGCTGGACGATGCTGCGTACGAGGTCGTCGCGCGAGGCGAAGTGGTAGTAGAGCGCGGGCTTGGTGATGCCCAGCCGGTCTGAGATCTGGCGCAGGCTCGTGTTCTGAACGCCCTGGGAGACGAACAGCTCACGGGCCACCTCCTGGATGCGCGTCCTCGTGTCACTGGGCATGGCTGAAGAATACCCCTTACCTATCGTTAAGTAAGCTGCTAGCCTGGCACTTACCATCCGTTAAGTAAGGAGGAATCATGCGGGTCCTCATCTCCGGAGCGAGTGTCGCGGGTCCGGCCCTCGCGTACTGGCTCACCAGGTACGGCTTCACCGTCACCGTCGTGGAACGGGCACCGGCGCTCAGGAAGACCGGCGGCCACGCCGTCGACCTGTTCAGGCCGGCGATGGACATCGTCGAGAAGATGGGCCTGCTGGAGCAGGTCACGGCCAAGAAGACCGGGATCGAGCGGCTCACGGTGCACCGGGAGGGCGAGTCGCGGCCCATCGAGCTGGAGCTGCGCCGCGTGATGAGCGCGGTCTCCGACCGGCACGTCGAGATCATGCGCGACGACCTGAGCGAGATCTTCTACGACGCCACCCGGCACGACGTCGACTACGTCTTCGGCGACTCCATCGCCTCGATCTCCGACGCCGGCGAGGTCGCCTTCGACAGCGGCAGGACGGACACCTTCGACCTGGTCATCGGCGCCGACGGCCTGCACTCGAACGTCCGCCGCCTGGTCTTCGGCCCCGAGTCGGACTTCACCACGTGGATCGGCGGCTATCTGGCCGTCGTCTCGGTGCCCGACCACCTCGGGCTCGACGGCCGGACGGAGGTCATCGCGGGGGCGGGCCGGATGGTCGGGATCGGTTCCGTGCAGAGGGACGACGCGCGGGCGGTGTTCCTGTTCAGGACGCCGCGGCAGCTCGACTACCACCACCGCGACGTCCCCCGGCAGAAGGAGCTGCTGCGCGAGCACTTCGAGGGGATGGGCTGGGAGGTGCCGCGGCTGATGGCGGAGCTGGACCGCACGCCCGTCTTCTACTTCGACTCGATCACGCAGCTGCGCATGGACACCTGGTCACGCGGCCGGGTGACGCTCGTGGGCGACGCCGGGTACTGCCCCGGTCCCGCCGTCGGCGGGAGCACGAGCCTGGCGGTCGTCGGGGCGTACATCCTGGCGGGGGAGCTCGCGACGTACGGCGGCGACCACACGCGGGCCTTCCCGGCGTACGAGGCCGAGATAGGCGATTACGTGCGCCGCAGCCGCACGTTCGCCATCAACGCGGCCAAGAAGATCGTCCCCGGCAGCCGGTTCGACCTCTGGGCGCTGGCCGCGATGGTGCGGCTGATCAACCACCTGCCGGTCGCGCTCACCACGGCGGCCGCCAAGATCAGCAGCAAGGGCGTGCGGCTGCACGACTCGATCGTGCTGAAGGACTACGCGAGCACCCCCTGGCCGCGGAGTTTCTCCGCTTCCTCCTGAGACAGCCCCCACCCCGAAAGGTCGGTGAGGCGGGTGGCGGGGGAGAGGTCCGGCGGTGGCGCGCCGAGCAGGCGGGGCGCGGGCACCGGCTGGGTGACGCCGCCGACCTCGACGAAGGAGCCCCGGGCGGCGTTGTGCGGGTGGTGGGGGGCCTCGGCCATGGACAGCACGGGCGAGACGCACGCGTCCGAACCCTCGAACAGCGCCTCCCACTCGGCCCGCGTACGCTTCCCGAACTCCTCGGCCAGGCGGGCCTTGAGCGCGGGCCACTGCGTCCTGTCGTTCCTGTCGGGCAGGTCGGTCAGCCCCATCAGGCTCACCATCGCGTCCCAGAACTGCGGCTCCAGCGAGCCCACGGCCACGAACTCGCCGTCGGCCGTCTCGTACGTGTCGTACTGCGGGGCGCCGGTGTCGAGCAGGTTGGTGCCGCGCGGCCCCCAGTAGCCGCCCTGCGCCGCCTGGTAGAACATCGAGAACAGGATCGACGCCCCATCGACCATGGCCGCGTCGATCACCCGCCCCTTGCCGGTGCGCTCCCGCTCGAACAGGGCCAGCAGCACCCCGTACGCCAGCATCAGCCCGCCGCCGGCGAAGTCGCCGAGGATGTTGATCGGCGGGGTCGGCGGACCGCCCTCGCGACCCAGCATCGACAGGACGCCGGAGATCGCGACGTAGTCGATGTCGTGGCCGGCGGTGGGCGCGAGCGGGCCGTCCTGGCCCCAGCCGGTCATCCGGCCGTAGACCAGCCGCTCGTTCACCGCGTGGAGGTCGTCGGGGCCGATGCCGAGCCGCTCGGCCACCCCCGGGCGGAACACCTCGATCACGACGTCGGCGTGCCGCGCCAGCTCCTTGAACGCGGCCACGCCCTCGGGGGACTTGAGGTCCAGCCCGATCGTGCGCTTGCCGCGGTCCATGACATCGCCGCGCGGCCGGTCGGAGACCGCCTTGACCCGGTCGATGCGCAGCACCTCGGCGCCGTGGTCGGCCAGCATCATCCCGGCGAACGGCCCAGGTGCGAGCCCTGCGAGCTCCAGTACGCGTACCCCGGCGAGCGGGCCGCTGTGAACGTCAGGCATCTCCCCAGTAGAACAACCTTCGGTGATCTGTCGCAAGCGGCCTTCGCGACCTTCCGGCGAAGAGGTGGGAGGTATGGGAAACTTGCCCACTGTGTTCGGGTGGTCAACAGGGGTAGGACATGGTTTCGGATAGCAACCGGCTCATCGCGGGACGCTACCAGTTAGTACGCGAACTGGGCCGCGGGGGCATGGGCGTCGTCTGGGAGGGGCAGGACACCCTGCTCAACCGGCAGGTCGCCATAAAGGAGGTGCTCCTGCCCGACGGGCTGTCGCCGGGCGAGCAGGAGCGCCAGCTTTTAAGGACCGCCCGTGAGGCCCGCACCGCGGCCAAGCTGAGCCATCCGTCCGTCGTCGCGATCTACGACGTCGTCGAGGAGGGCGGCCGTCCGTGGATCGTGATGGAGCTGCTGCGCCACCCCACGGTCGAGGAGGTCGTGCTCACCTCCGGCGCGCTCCCGGTGCGGGAGGCGGCCGAGCTGGGCCGGCAGGTGCTGTCCGCGCTGCGGTCCGCCCACGAGGTGGGCATCCTGCACCGCGACGTCAAGCCGAGCAACATCCTGATGGCCGAGGACGGCCGGGTCGTGCTCATGGACTTCGGCATCGCCACCGCCGAGGGCGACCCGTCGCTCACCAAGACCGGCATGGTCACGGGCTCGCCGAGCTTCCTCGCGCCCGAGCGGGTCCGCGCCGAGCACGCGGGACCGCCTTCCGACCTGTGGTCGCTCGGCGCCACCCTGTACGCGTGCATGGTGGGCCGCTCGCCGTTCGAGCGGGGCGACCCCATGTCGACGCTCAACGCGCTGCTCAGCGAGGAGCCCGACTATCGCAGGATCCCGCCGATCATGCATCCGATCCTGCGCGGGCTGCTGCAGAAGGAGCCGGAGCAGCGGGTCGACGCCGCGGAGGCCGACCGGCTGCTGCAGGCCATCCTCACGGCCAAGCCCGCGAGCGCCGACCGGGACGTGCCGGAGCGGAAACCGGGCGGCGGCCGGGGCCGTGCCGTGCTCGCGGCGGCCGCGGCGGCGGTCCTGGTGATCGCGGGCGGCTCGGTGGCGTACTTCAAGCTGGCGACCCCGGCGGAGGGCGCCCCGCGGCAGACCGCTCAGCCGGCCGCCGCGACCCGCCCGCTCACGCCGGCGGCCACGGACACGCCGGAGCCGAGCACGACACCCACCCCGACGCCCAGCGTGACCAGGGCCGTCCCGATCGTGCGCGCGTGGAAGTCGCGGGACGGCTGGTCCATCATGCGGCCCACCGGCTGGCGCGGGGCCCTCAAGGAGGCCTACACCGAGTGGACGCGCCGGGACCGGAACGCTCATCTCGGGGTGGAGGCCGTCTACGCCTCCGTCGACCCGCACCAGATCATGCGCGACGCGCAGGAGACCGTCGCCCAGAACGCCCAGAACGTCGTCAACCGCGGCCGCAGGGTTGTCGTGCACCAGGGCACGAAGGCCGTGGAGTGGGAGTTCTCCTGGACCGCGGGCACCGGGGGCGACGCCCCGTGGGCCACGCCGGGCACCCGGTACCACGAGGTGCGGCGGGCCGTCGCGGTCGGCGACACGGCGTACATCCTGTCCTGGACGGTCAACGAGGCCCAGTGGATGCGTAACAGGGGACTGATGCGTCAGGTGATCAGCAGCTTTACTGTGGGGGCATGAGCCCCTGGAACCTGCTCGCGCTGCCCCCGCTCCCCGAAGAGCTCATGCGCCACCTGCTCGCCCCGCTGGGCGACCAGGTGACCGTACGCGTGCCCGCGGCCCGCGACAGGGATGCGCTCCTGGCGGCGCTGCCGGAAGCGGAGATCGTGCTCGGCGACTGGACGGGCACGCTCGCGATGGACGCCGAGGCGGTCAAGGCCGCGCCCCTGCTGGCGTTCGTGCAGCAGCCGTCCGTGGGGGTGGACGGTCACGACCTCGACGCCCTGGCGGCGGCCGGGGTGCCGCTGGCCAACACGCCGGGTGTGAGCGCGGTGGCGGTCTCGGAGTGGTGCCTGGCGGCCACGTTTTCTCTGTCGCGCAAGCTGGGCGCCGCCGACGCCGCCGTACGCGCGGGGGAGTGGCCGCAGCAGGGCCTGCAGCCCTACGAGCTGCGCGGGCGCCGCGTCGGCATCGTCGGGTACGGCCCGATCGGCGCCACCTGCGCGGAGATGTTCCGCGCCCTCGGCTGCCACGTCTCCTACTGGACCCGCACGCCCCGCCAGGACCCCGGCTTCACGGACCTGCCGGAACTGGTCTCCGCCAGTGACGTGCTCGTCGTGGTGATCGCGCTGTCCGACGAGACCCGGGGCCTCGTCGACCCCGGCCGCATGAAGCAGGGCGCCCTGCTCGTGAACGCCGCGCGGGGCGGCGTCGTGGACCAAGGGGCGCTCGTCACGGCGCTGCGCGAGGGGCACCTGGGAGGGGCGGCGCTCGACGTCTTCGACGTGGAGCCGCTGCCGGCGGACGACCCGCTGAGGGACCTCCCGAACGTCCTGCTGTCGCCGCATGTCGCGGGCGTCACGCCGGAGGCCACGGGCCGTCTGCTCACGGCCACCCTGGACAATCTCGCCGCCGCCGTCGAGGGCCGTGAGGTGCACAACGTGCTCAACGGTGCAAGCTCTACGATCCGCAGAAAGTTTACGTAATCGCCTACCACTTAGGCATTTCACCTGTCACTATGAACAGTTTTCGTGTCTTTAACGACCCCGGTCTATTCGAGGTCGCTCACGGGAGATACCTTCTTACGGACGATCTCTACCAGCTCAAGGGGGTGCTTGCCGTGCCGACGAAGATGTCGACACACCAACGGGCAGTAGAGCAGATCCGGCAGTCGTACGCCGAGATCCCGGGCGGTGCCGCCCCTCGCCTGGCCAAGTCCACGTCCAACCTCTTCAGGTTCCGCGACGGGGGTAGGACGGCCAAGCTCTCGGCGAGGGATCTCGACGAAGTCATCAGCGTCGACCCCGAGACCATGACGGCCGAGGTCCAGGGCATGACGACGTACGAGCACCTGGTGGACGCCACGTTGCCGTACGGGCTCATGCCGTACGTGGTGCCGCAGCTCAAGACGATCACGCTGGGCGGCGCCGTGACCGGGCTCGGCATCGAGTCCACGAGCTTCCGGGACGGCCTGCCGCACGAGTCGGTCGAGGAGCTCGAGATCCTCACCGGTGACGGGCGCGTCGTCGTGGCCCGCGACGACAACGAGCACCGGGAGCTCTTCCGCGCGTTCCCCAACTCCTACGGCACGCTGGGCTACGCGCTGCGCATCCGGATCAAGCTCCGCAAGGTCCAGCCGTACGTGCATCTCACGCACGTCAAGTTCACGGACGCGGCCAAGTGCATGCTGGCCCTGCAGGAGATCTGCGACAGCATGGTGCACGACGGGGAGAACGTCGACTTCGTCGACGGTGTCTACTTCAACCCGGGGGAGATGTACATCACGGTCGGCCGGTTCGCCGAGCGTGCCCCTTATGTCTCCGACTACACGGGGATGCGCATCTACTACCAGTCCATCAGGCAGCGCAACCGCGACTGGCTGACCGTGCGCGACTACCTGTGGCGCTGGGACACCGACTGGTTCTGGTGCTCGCGGGCGTTCGGCGTGCAGCAGCCCGTCGTACGCTCCCTCATGCCGCGCCGCTGGATGCGCTCCGACGTCTACCGCCGCCTGGTGGCGCTCGACAGGAAGTACGGCGTCACGGCCCGCATCGACAGGTGGCGCGACCAGCCGGTGCAGGAGTCCGTGATCCAGGACGTCGAGGCTCCGGTCGAGCGGGGGGCGGAGTTCCTGGAGTTCTTCCACGACAAGGTGGGCATGACACCGGTGTGGATGTGCCCGCTGCGTTCGAACTCGCGCTGGCCGCTCTACCCTCTGGAGCCGGGCAGGCTCTACGTCAACTTCGGATTCTGGGGCATGGTGCCGTTGCCGCGGGGGCAGTTCGACGGCTACTACAACCGGCTGATCGAGCGCGAAGTGCACGAGCTCGACGGCCACAAGTCGCTCTACTCGACCTCGTTCTACGCTCGCGAGCAGTTCTGGCAGCTGTACAACGGCGACGCCTACTGGCCTGTCAAGCGGGAATACGACCCGAACGGTCGCCTGCTTGACCTCTACGAAAAATGTGTAGCGGGAAGGTGAGCTGTGGCGCTGGCAACCATCTTTGAGAAAATCGTCGGCACGGAAGCGAACGTCGCGTTCCAGGCTTACGACGGCAGCAAGGCAGGGCCGGACGGGGCGGACCTGGCCATCGAGGTCAAGTCGCCGATCGCGGTCGCGTACATGGCACAGGCGCCCGGAGAGCTGGGCCTGGCCAGGGCGTACATCTCGGGCCACATCGACGTGCACGGCGACATGTACACCTTGCTCGACCGCATGTGGAACATCACCACCAACGACCTGACCACCCAGGAGAAGCTCGCCGCCGTGCGCGCCCTGGGCGTCAAACCGCTCCTCATGCGGGTGCCGCCGCCCCCGCAGGAGATGCGTCAGAGCGCCCTGGCCAAACTGGGCTCCCGCCACGCCAAGCAGCGCGACGCCGAGGCCATCCACCACCACTACGACGTCTCCAACCGCTTCTACGAGTGGGTCCTGGGGCCGTCCATGGCGTACACGTGCGCCGTCTTCCCCTCGGAGGAGTCGACGCTCGAGGAGGCCCAGTACGCCAAGTTCGACCTGGTGGCCCGCAAGCTCGACCTCAAGCCGGGCATGCGCCTGCTGGACGTCGGCTGCGGCTGGGGCGGGATGGTCATGCACGCCGCCAAGCACTATGGCGTCAAGGCCCTCGGCGTGACGCTGAGCCGCCAGCAGGCCGAGTGGGCCCAGAAGGCCATCGCGGACGCGGGGCTGCAGGACCTGGCGGAGGTCCGCTTCATGGACTACCGCGACGTCAAGGAGTCGAACTTCGACGCGGTCAGCTCGATCGGCCTCACCGAGCACATCGGCAAGGTCAACGTCCCGTCGTACTTCGAGTTCCTGTACGGCAAGCTCAAGCCGGGCGGCCGGATCCTCAACCACTGCATCACGCGGCCGACCGGCAAGGAGAAGACGTTCAACAAGGGCGGCTTCATCAACCGGTACGTCTTCCCCGACGGCGAGCTGGAGTCGGTCGGCTGGCTGGTCAGGCAGATGGAGGACACCGGCTTCGAGATCCGCCACGAGGAGAACCTGCGGGAGCACTACGCCAAGACGCTGCGCCACTGGTGCGACAACCTCGACGCCAACTGGTCGGACGCGGTCGAGGAGGTCGGCATGGGCACGGCCCGCGTGTGGGCCCTGTACATGGCAGGCTGCATCGTGGGCTTCGAGCGCAACAAGGTCCAGCTCCACCAGGTGCTGGGCGTCAAGCTCGACAAGAACGGCCGCTCCAGCGTCCCCCTCCGCCCGTCCCTCAGCTGGCCCTGAAGCACGGCCTTCGCCTTGGGAGGCGCTACGCGCCATGCGAGCGCTCAGCCAGCGCCTCCCAAGGGGGCTGCCGCCCCCTTTCGATCCCCGCTCGCTGACCCCCGCCCGTTGCGTGGTTACGCGGTGGGCCTGCTGGAGCCCGCCCCAAAGCCCGCTCGCTGCGCTCGCTGGAGCCCTGGCGGGTTGCCCGGTTACCGGGTCCATTGGCCAAGCACACACCCAGAAGTGCTAACCGCGGCACCGGCAACGACGCCGTCCGAGAGGCACTCCGCCCCACCACACGAACTGGCCGACACCGCCGGCTGACGACACCCCATCCCGAGCCCGAACCGATCCCCAGAGCGCCGCACCCGCACAGTGACGCCTTTCGCGTGATGGCTAAGATCCGCGCATGTCCCGTTTCGAGGTGGCCACCCTGATCCTCGCGCCACCGCCGGTCGTCTTCGATGCGTCCTTGTCAGTCGAGCTGCACGCCTCCTCCATGCGTGGCTCGCGCGAGCAAGCAGTCGCGGGGGTTACTTCCGGACAGCTCACCCTGGGCGATCAAGTGACGTGGCGAGCGCGGCACCTCGGCTTCACGTGGCACCTGACCTCGACGATCAGCGCCTACACCCGTCCCTCGTACTTCGTCGACGAACAGGTAAGCGGCCCGTTTCGGTATTGGCGCCACGCACACACCTTCGAACCGACACACGACGGCGACAACAGCGTCGAGGCGACCCTTATGAAAGACATCGTCGACTTTGCCGCGCCCGCTGGTCCATTGGGCACTCTCGCCGATGCTCTCGTCCTGCGGCGTTACATGACCAAGCTGATCCTGCTGCGCAACGCGCACATCAAGGAGACGACCGAAACCGCCGTACAGTGAGAACCCCATTGTCGTCGGCGCGGCATCAATACCAGGCTCGGCTCCACGGGCGGACGGCCACCGGCCTTCGACCGCGACGCTTTACGCCGCCGGGCACAACAGCCCCTGATGCGCGGCGGCGCTCGGCATCGTCCATGGCCACCATCACGGGCACAGGCGAACCGCAGGCGGCCGTCGGAGGAGGTGCAGGTCGAGGCGAGGAAGCCGGGGACTGCGCCCGCCTCCTGGGGCGGTCCCGGACAACGGCCGGGGCGCGCCGCATCTCGACGCAGTCATACTGCGATGCGTGATCCTTGAAGAGGTACGCGTCCACCACCGCAGTGGGCAATGGTGCTCCGGTGTCCGAACCGGCGACAACATCGTGGCCTACGACGTCGAGATCCTTCCCCCGTGGCGGGTTCCCGGTCGGCCCACGACCGATCGCTGCTTCGTGATCGCCGACGAAGGGGTCCAGATCACCAGGCCGGTCACCTTCGTCGACGCACTCGAAGGCGGTTGGTACGTCGACCTGGTCGAACTGGAGGAAGCGGGCCCGAAGCGGCTGGTGGTCCACGACCTCTACGTGGACATCGTCGTGCCCCCGGTCAGCCGGCGCTACGAAGTCCTGGACCTCGACGAACTTGCCGGCGCGCTGCAGGACGGCGCCATCGATGCCGCCACCGCGGTCAGGGTTTTGCGTAATGCTCAGCGCTTCATCGACAAGCACCTGCGCGACCTGAACCAAGACCCGCCGAGCTCGTGGCCGGACTTCCCGCCGGCAGCCATTCAGAACCTGGCTGAGCTGCCGCCCTTCGACGTCGGATGAGGCTGAATCCTCCGCTCATGATCGCCCGGACAGCTCCTGGCCGACGGCACCAGACGATGGAACACTCCGCCGGAAACCAGTCGTGACAGCCCTCCATACGACGCCGCCGTTCACCATGGCTGAGGCCCAGTCCCGCAACCCCTGGTGATTCTCCCGGCCCGCGTGCTGCCTGCGGCCTTTTTCCGTCGCCACTCAACCATGCGGCCGACTGAAGTGTCCTTGGATGCCGGAGGTAGGAGTGGACGATCCGACGTTTGAAAGATTCGCGGCGCAGCGGCTGCCGGCGCTCTATCGCTACGCCATGGTCCTGACCCAGAACAGGCATGACGCCGAGGACCTGGTGCAGGAAGCGCTCACCCGTACTGGCCTGCGGTGGAATGCGATCAGGCGCAAGGACGACCCGGAAGGGTACGTCCGCACGGCCATGGTCCGCATCATGGCCAACCGCTGGCGGCGGCCGAAGCGCGAGGTGAGCGTGCCGGATCCCCCCGAGCCCGCGACGGAGGACGCGGGGCTGGAACGCCTGCTGGACGACGGCCTTCGCGCCAGGATCGCCGAGCTGCCTCCGCGCATGCGGGCCGTACTGGTGCTGCGTTACGTCGAGCAACGCGGCGATGAGGAGATCGCCCGGCTGCTCGGTTGCAGCCGCGGGACCGTCAAGAGCCAGGCGTCGCGGGGGCTCGCCCGGCTGCGTGAGGCCGTCAAGACCGAGGAGATCGAGCATGGATGACCTGGAACGCCGTCTCGCCGTGCTGCTCGGCGAGCCTTCCCTGGACGATCCGCCGCCCGGCCTGGCCGATCGGGTCCACCGGGCCGTGGCCGCGCGCCGCAGGAACAGGCGGGCCTTGGTGCTGGCCGTCGCGGCGGGGGCGACGGCGGTGCTGGTGGGCGCGCCCCTGGCCGTACGCGGTGGGAACGGTGACGCCGCGACGACGGCGAACCTGAGCCCGACCCCCGCATCGACCGCACCTTCCGAGCCGACCGTGACAGCGTCCGGGCCGCCTGCGCCGACCGTGACCGCGTCCAGGTGGCCCGAGCAGACCGTGACGCCCACCCCGGGCCAGGGGAACGTCAACCTGCCCGCCGGCGTCCACCTCGAACAGGCCCTGGGCCGGCTCATGAACGTGACGAGCGTAGTGGACGTCGAGAGCCGCACGGAGAAAGGCGAGCCGTTCGTGCCCGCGGCACTGGGCAGCGACGGGACGGTCCTGGGCACGACGCCCGACGGACAGGCGGCGGAGGTGGGCGCCGGCGGCGGCACCCCCAAGGAACTCGGCTTCCCGGCGCGGTCGGGGCTGGGGACCGCCACCGACTTCCGTACCTGGACGGAGCGGAACGGCTCGGCCGCCGACCAACGGTGTCGCGCGGCGGACGGGACCACCCGCACGATCAGCCCGCAGGGCACAGACCCGCGGGGGCAGGTCTGGGTGGACGGCGGCGTGACCGTCGGCAACGACGTCATGCGGCAGCCCTGGATGGCCAAGGGATGTGCGCAGGTGGGCACGGTCGTCAGGTCCGGGGACCCGGCGAGCGGGGTGGCGGTGGCGTTCTCCTACCCCGAGCTGTTCACCGCCGAGCGGGCGAACGACAAGGTGCTGCGCATCGTCGACGTCGAGACCGGCAGGGTGACGGCCGAGCATCCGCTGCCGGAGGGCGTGCGCGTACAGAGGATGGGCGATCCGGACCAGAAGTGGTACGCGGCGGCGTCCGGGAAGTGGTTCGCCTGGGTGGCCGGCAACACGCTGCGGTGGATGCCGCGCGACTCCTGGGGGACGGTGTCCGCGCTGCCCGGAGTTCCGACGCCGAAGAAGGGCGTCTCTCCCTGGATGACGGCGGGCAACCGGCTCATCACCTACAACACCGGGGCCACCTCGTTCGTGCTCGATCCGGTCACCGGCCGGCGGTTCAAGAGCCCGGACGTCGTCCTGGCGGCGGGCGATTGGCTGCTGTGGAGGTCCGGCGACGGCTACCGTCTGGCCAACCTCCGTTGAGGTCTGCGGCAGGCGTCCTGCTGGTGCTCGTCACGATCCCGACCGTTGCGAACCTGGCCGGCGGCGGCCCGACGTGGATCTGGACGCCGTCACTCCCCATGCCCCTGCTGCGTCTGGTCACGGAGGCGGGGCTGCTGGACGTCTGGCTGCTCGCCGACCTGCTCGCCGCCGTAGGTGTGCTCGGCGGGCTCGCGGTGGCGGCCACGGCCGTCGCGGAGCAGTTCGTGGCCGCGACGCTGCTGGCTCCGGTCGCCGCCGGCAGCCTCACCGCCGCGGCGACCGGGGCCCGGCTGCCTCTCTGGTACGCCCTCGCCTACACGGCCGGACTCGTGCTGGTACTGCGGGCGAGGCGCTGCACGAACCGGTGACGCGTGCAGGTGTCGCGGTCGAGCCGCCGCGCCGGATCCTGGCGCGGCGGCTCCCCGACGACCAGGACATCACAAGGTGGCGAGGTCCACGGCTTGCGCGATGGCGCGGTAGCCGGCGTCGTTGAGGTGGATGCCGTCGCCCGAGTCGTACTGCGGCCGGACGGAGTCGGGGTCGTCGGGCTGCCGGACCACGGCGTCGAAGTCGACGACGTGGTCGTAGGCGCCGCCGGTGCGGATCCAGTGGTTGACCTCGTCGCGGACGGCCTCCGCCGCCGGGCTGTAGGCGAGGGCGGCGCCCTTCATGGGCATCAGGGTGGCGCCGATGACCTCGATGCCTCTGGCGCGGGCGGCCTGGATGAGCCGCTTGTGGCCGTCGATGATCTGGCCGGCGGTCGCCTGATGGGGTTTGTTCCATTCGGCGAGGTCGTTGATGCCCTGCATGACGATGGTTGTGCGGACCCCGGGCCGGTCGAGGACGTCACGCCGGAAGCGGGCGAGGCCGTTCTGGCCGTACTCGGGGGAGTCGGTCAGCAAGCGGTTGCCGCCGATGCCGGCGTTGACCACGCCGAGGGATCGGCCGCGGTCGGCCAGGCGTTCGGCGAGGTGATCGGGGTAGCGGTTGTCGGCGCCGACCGTGGAGCCGACGCCGTCGGTGAGCGAGTCGCCGAAGGTGACCACCGTGCCGGCGCGGCGCGGGGCGGCGACGTCGATGCCGGTCAGGTAGTACCAGGAGTTGCTGGTGTCGGCGAACGCGTTGCCGGCGGTGTCGGCGAGGTGGTCGCCGGTGGCCCGGTAGGAGGTGGCCTGGGCGAAGTGGTGGAAGGTGGCCGGCCCGGTGGGCTGGGTGAAGCGCAGGGACACGGCCAGCTTGTCCAGCGGGCGGACCGGGAGGGGCACGGGATCGCTGAGGAGTTCGCGCCCCGGCGGGATGACGGTGCGCGGGTGGCCGGCGAAGGTCAAGGAACGCGGACGGCCCGTGGCTGCTCCCTGGAGGGCTCCGGCGATCGCGGCTCCGTCGACGGTCAGCGGAGTGGTGCCGTAGACGTTGGAAAGCTTCACGCGTACGGAGGTTCCGCCGGTGCTGACGCGGACGACTTGACGCAGCGTCTCGGGGCTCTGGCGGGCGAAGCCCTCCTGCGACCAGTTGGTGCCGTACCAGGGCGTGCTGGCGGTGGCTGGTTGAGCGGCGCTTCCCCAGGCGGCCGCCCATCGCCGGTCCGCGGCTTCGGCGGGGGTGACGGCCAAGGTCAGGGCGAGGGCGGCGGCCAGGGCAGGGATGGTGAGGGTACGCATGACGCTGTCGCTTTCACATGTGCTTTCAGAAGAAGGTGATCAGGCGGCCTTGACGGCGGACAGGTCGAACTCGAGCGTGATCTTCTCGGAGATCATCACGCCGCCCGTCTCCAGAACCGCGTTGTAGGTGATGCCGAAGTCCTTGCGGTTGATCACGATGCTGCCCTCGAAGCCGACCCGGGTCAGGCCCTGGGCGTCGATCGCGGTGCCGGTGTAGTCGAGGGGGATGGTGACCTGCCGGGTCACGCCGCGGATGACCAGTTCGCCGGTGACCTCGAAGCTGTCGCCGTCGATGTGCTTGACGTCGGTGGCGTCGAAGGTGATGTACGGGTGCGCGGCGGCGTCCAGGAAGTCGCCGGTACGCAGGTGGTCGTCACGAAGCTGGTTGCCGGTCTGGATGCCGGCCACGTCGAGGACCACGTGAACGGTGGAGGCGGCCGGGTCGCCCGCGTCCAGGGAGGCGGTGGCCTCCTTGACGGGGATGCTGCCGCGAACCTTGGTGACCATCGCGTGGCGGGCCATGAAGCCGAACCGGCTGTGCGCGGGGTCGATGGTGTAGGTGCCGGTGAGCTCGCTGGGGTACATGACGGTGCTCCGTTCCGAAGTAGTTCAGTGCTGGAAGATTCAATGGGAGAGTATCCCGACTTATTTCAGTACGCAACTTTCCAGCGCTCAATGATGCGAAGAGTGTTAGGCTATGAACAGATGACCAATTTGTTCATAGGGAGATAGAGTGTCGAACTCGACGCCAACCCGCTCTATCGGCGCCTGAGGTGCACCCCCAGGAGATGGCCGCCGCCGAGGAGGAGCTGCTCCAGTTCCTCGGCACCCGGCCCGGCCGTGAAGAAGGGCTCATCCATGCTGAATGACCTGCCGTACCTGTCGGCCGGTGAAGGACCACCCCTGGTCGTCCTGCTCTACACCCCGCAGGCGGCCAACCCGACGGGCCTGGCGCGCTGGTCCACCATGCGGCTGGTGCGACCGTTCACCAAAGATTTCACCGTCTACGTCGTCAATCGCCCACCCGGGCTGCCGCCGACCACGACGATGGCCGACCTCGCCGCCGTCTACGCGCGAGCGATCGCCACCACCTTCGAAGGCCGGGTGCGCATGCTGGCCATCTCCACCGGCGGCTCCATCGCCCTGCAGCTCGCCGCCGACCATCCCCACCTGGTCGACCGTCTCGTCCTGGCCGGTACGGCCTGCACCCTCGGCCCCGCCGGCCGGCGAGCCCAGCGCGGCTACATCGAACGCGCACGTCAGGGCAGGCGCCCCAGCCCCGCGCTGGCCGCGATCGTCACCGAATCGCCGATCGGCCGCGCACTGCTCAAAGGCCTGCTGTGGCTGGCGGACAGCGGCCAGGGGGACCACACCGACGCCGTCACCGTGCTCAACGCCGAGGACGGCTTCGACCTGCGCGGCCGGCTACACGACATCAAGGCGGCCACGCTGCTGATCCACGGGGAGAAGGATCTCGTCTACCCGCTGGACCTGGCCCGGGAGACGGTCGAAGGCATCCCCGAGGCCCGGCTCGCCGTCTATCCGGGTCGAAGCCACAACGCCACATTCACCGACAAGCGCTTCGCCCCTGACACGCTGGCCTTCCTCCTGGACGGTTGACCAACGAGCTCCTGTCAGAAAGGTTGCATCTCGTCGAGCACCGTTGCCGCGATTGCGATGATCGCCTCGACCTTCGGTATGTCGACGCGAACGTCGTCCGCGCTGAAACGCGGAGCACCCGGCCGCGGGTACTCGGCCTCGTTCCGTCGTCGGCGCATCCGGTCGAACGGCCGCAGGCTCTTGCCCAGTGGCGGATCGAGTTGCGCCACGACCGCTTCGTACACCGCGATATGACCGCCCCGGCTACTGGCCCTGAGGCCCTGATTCTCCAGGACGGCGCAGAGCGCCTTGCGGGCCGCGTCGTACAGCAGCTGGTAGGCCCCGATCGAATCCTGCTCCAATGCCAGGCGGGCCGTCGCCACGTGCTTCCCGGCCTGGTCGAGCAGCTCCTCGGCCTGCGAACGGCTCGCCGCGACCTTCTCGAGCTCGCCGCGGGCCAGCATGCCCTCGATCGCGGCCCGCCCTTGTTCCCACCTCATCGGTCCTCACCCTTGTCGATCGTGAGGCGTACGAGCGGCCGGGCCTTGACCGTCTCCAGAAAAGGATCCCCCTCCGAGGAGTCCCAATCCTCGCGACTCAGCCGGCGGATGTTCACCTCGCGGCCGAGCTGCCGCTCCGCGGCCCTGGCGGCATCGTAAAGCTCGTCCTCGTCCGCGGTGCCGATGACCAGGACGTCCACGTCGTTCGGCACCCTGCCCGGCTCGCCGGAGTAGCGTGCCGCCCAGGAGCCGTAAATGCAGGCCTCCTCGATGCCGGCGACGCCGGACAGTTGCTCGCCGAGCACGGCCACCGGGCCATAGGTCAGCGCGAGCAGCTCGGTCAGCGGGCGGGCCACGACCACGTTCGTGTCGGCGCTGACCATCCGCATGTTGCCTGCTTTCCGAGTGACCACCAGACCCGCCGCGGCCAGCCGATCGATCTCCCGGGTCACGGTCGAGGGCGAGACCTTGAACCTCGTGGCCAGCTCGACCTGTGAATACTCCTCGCCCGGGTGCAGGAACAACCAGGCCAGCAGCTCGCCCTGGAAGGGGGAGCGCAGCAACGGGAGCAGGACGGGTGGCGGTTGTTTCATGAACTGCAAGGTAGCTTGCAGGTTATGCAAGTTCAATGACGCACCGTCCCCTGATGGGGAGCGGCGCGTCTACTGCGACGGCTGCCGGTCTTTGGCGTGTTTCCCGCGACTGGTGCGGATCTCGTCCTCGGGGGAGTCCTCTTGGGGCTCTGGTAGCTCGTCCTTGGGACTATGGGGCTTGGCGTGCCTGCCCACGTGATCTCCTTTGGCGAACGTCGTTGCTAAGGGTGACCTTATGACTACAGTATGCATGGAAGCAAGAGTAAGATTCACGAATCCAGCAGGGCGAGCACGCGTCCGGCCTGGCGGTCGAGGGCGCCGGGGGGATTGCGGCGGGTGGCGGGGCCGCCGGGGCCGAGCATGAGGAGCCAGCCGAGCGCGAGCAGCCGCCGGAATTCGTGTACGCGGGCCGCCTCCGCCGGCGTCAGGTCGAGGTGGGCCAGGAGCAGGTCGCTGTCCAGGTCGCCGTCGACGTGGGAAATGTGCTCGGCGACCTCGGCGAGTTCGAAGGCGCGGTCGGCGAGCCCGGAGTCCTCCCAGTCGATGATGTGGACGCGGGCGGTGGCGGCGTTCGCCCCGGGGATGGCGTGGTGGAGGTGCGTGAGGGCGGTGGCGAGGGCGCGGACCTGCTCGGGGCCGGTGGGGAGGCCGCGGAGCGGGGTGCCGGGCAGGCGGCTCATGACCACGGTGGGCGGGGATCCGTCGAGGTCGGCGCGCACGGGAGTGGGCGCGAGGCCGGGGGCGTGCTCGGCGAGCACGTTGAGCGCGGCCCATTCGCGGCGGTGTTCGCCACGGTCCCACGAGCGGTATCGCTTGATCACGATGTCGTCGCGGATCTCGATGTCGTGCGTGGTGGACCGGCCGGCCGTCACGCTAGGACGCCAGGGATTTGAGGGTGCCCGTGAGGGCGTCCCAGCTTTCTTCGGCGTCCGGCGTGCGCCCGTGCGGCGAGCGGAACCACTCCACGAACTCCGCCACGTCGTCGAGGGCCCACCGCAGCCGGTAGAGCTCCAGCGCCGCCGGGTCCGGCGTGCGGCCGGTGGCGTCGGCGTAGCGGGTCAGGTCGTCGGCGTCCCTGGCGACCAGCCACAGGTCGCGTTCCGGCGCGGCCAGCCCCACCGTGTCCCAGTCGACCAGCAGCCACCGCCCGCCGGAACGCAGCAGGTTGCCCGGGTGCGGCTCGCCGTGCGTCACGACGGGCTCGCCGGTGCCGGCCGCCTTCCGGTCGAAGTCCGCGAGCCTGCGGCGCAGCACGTCGGCGTGGTCGGCGATCACCTCTCTGGCGGGCTCCGCGTACGGGCCGCCCAGCCAGGGCAGGCGCGTGTCCTGGAGCGCCTGCTCCAGCCCGGCCCGGCCCGAGAGCTCCAGGGGGCGCGGCGGAGTGGACAGGGGCGGTGGCGTGGCATGGAGGGCGGCGAGCAGGTCGATGATCGCGGCGCGGTCATCAGCCGGCTGCTCCTCGCCGAACTCGCCGGCGCGGCCGTCGGTGTAGGGGAAGACGCTCATCGCCCACCGGTGGCGGTCGAGCCGCAGGAGCGTCGCGCCGTCGGTGGTGCGCAGCGGCGCCACCACGAAGTCGAGCCCCGCCTCCGCCCGCAGCGCCGCGGCCGTGTCCATGGCCAGCCGGAGCCCGTCGAAGCCGCGCCGCCGTACGTCCGCGACCGTGATGAACCAGCGCCCGTCCGCGATCCAGTGGTAGTCGCCGAAGCCGACCGGCGCGTAGTCCAGCGTGCGTGCCCCGATGCCCCACGCGCCGAGCGCGGGCAGCAGCAGCCCCTCGTCGAACGAATCCGGCCTGTCCTGCATCCGGCCACGCTACCGATCCGGGCGGTTCAATTCAGCTGGATTAGCAGCTCGATGGCGGAGAGCGCGTCGGTCACCGTGTGATCGGCCAAGGCCCCGCCGGTGACTCCCCGGTCGATCCAGATCGTCCGCAGCCCCGCCCGGCGGCCGCCCGCGATGTCCTTCTCGGGGTCGTCGCCGATGGCCCAGCCGCCCGATTCCAGCGACGCGCCGCACCTGCGGGCCGCGATCTCGAACAGCCGCACGTCGGGCTTCCGCACGCCCTCCGCCCCGGAGATCGCCCAGCCGTCCACGCGGGTCGCGAGCCCCGTGCGCTCGATCTTGCCGGTCTGGTTGTCGGCCATCCCGTTCGTCGCTATGCCCATGACCCATCCGGCCGCCCGCAGCCGATCGAGCCCGTCGAGCACCTCGCCGGGGCAGTGGACCAGGTGCGGCAGCCGGGCCCGGTACGCCGCCCACAGCTCATCGGCCGGCTCGGCCAGCCCGAACCGCTCGCGTACCAGCCCGAAGAAGACGTCCATGGGTACGGACCCGTCCGCGTCCGCCTCCACCATCCACGCCACCGCCCCCTCGCCGAGCCCTCGCTCGGCGGCGAACTCGGCGGCCCACAGCTTGAAGGCGTCCAGCCGGTCGATCAGCGTGTTGTCCAGGTCGAAGATGGCCAGGCGTGGGGTCATGCGTTCCTCGCCGCGATGAGCTCGTCGGTGGCCGACCGGTACGCCGTCGCGGCCCGCTCGAAGTAGCCGAACAACGTGGCCCGCTCCGCCTCCGGATATCCCCGCAGCAGCTCGGCCAGCCGGGTCCTGGTCCCCGCCAGCACCTCGTCGAGCCGTTCCGGCCGGCCGGTCGACTCGACCATCACCTTGCGCCGGTCCGCGGGGTCCGGCGCGCGGCGCACGTACCCGCCCTGCTCCAGGCGGTCGATGAGCCGCGTCGTGGCGCCGGTGGTCAGCCCTGTCTGGGCGGCCAGTTCGCCGGAGGTGAGCGGCCCGGTGAGGTCGAGCAGGTTGAGCGCGTAGTAGTCGGTGGCGTTGAGCCCGGCGGCCTCGGCGGCGGCCAGGCTGTTGAGCACCATCGCGCTCAGGTAGCGCCGGAAGACGGCGCCCGGGTCGGTTGACAAGCCCAACTCCTCTTCCTTGAGTCGATATCTGAATGAGAGCAGAGGCTTAGCTAGTGCAAATAATATCAGAGCGAGTGGAAATGATCAGCCCTCGAGCCGGCCGCGCGGATGAGGAACGCGGCCCGCTCCTCGACCGGCGCCCGGGGCAGCGTGATCACCGAGTAGCCGTAGTCCGCGTAGGCCCCAACGACCGCGTCGTACGTCCGCTCGGCCTCCCCGAGGCTCTGCTTCCGCTCGCTGTCGTGCTCGTAGATCTCCGGCCACGGCGGCGCGGCGAACACGCGCCGGTGGTAGCGGTACGTCCGCGCCGCGTTGTCCAGGTGCCGCGGCACCGTACGCCCCAGCATGCGCAGGTATCCGATCGTGTCGACCAGCCCCCGATCGAAGACCACGGGCCCCGTCTCCGGGGCGGCGGCGTGGTAGGACCGCAGGTCCCACGACAGCATCAGCTCGGCGAACAGCCCCGGGTCCAGCCAGGGCAGCGCCGGCCCCGAGATCGCCACCTGGTCCCGGATGATCGCCCGCCCGGCCTCCGGCTGCACCCGGAACCCCAGCGACGCCAGGTGCTCGACCAGGGTGCTCTTCCCGGCGCCCGGCCCTCCGGTGATGACGACGTATCCGTCCGCCACGAGACCTCCAAAAGAAAGGCGCGGGCAGAGTGCCCGCGCCTGAGGGAAAGGACTCGACCGGTTACCGCAGCTCGCGCTTGAGGATCTTGCCCGTGGCCGTCATCGGCAGGGAGTCGCGGAACTCGACGATCCGGGGATACTTGTAGGCCGCCATGTTGTCCTTGGCCCAGGCGATCAGCTCGTCCTCGGTGATCGCCGAGCCGGGCGCGGGGATGACGTACGCCTTGATCTCCTCGCCGTGGGACTCGTGCGCGACCCCCACCACGGCGGCCAGCGACACGGCCTCGTGGGTCATCAGGACCTCTTCGAGCTCCCGCGGATAGACGTTGAAGCCGCCACGGATGATCATGTCCTTGGCCCGGTCGATAATGGAATAGTAGCCGTCCGCGTCACGGGTCGCGATGTCGCCCGTTCGGAACCAGCCGTCCTTCATCACCTCGGCCGTCGCCTCCGGGCGGCCGTAGTAGCCCTTCATGATGTTGTGGCCGCGGATGGCGATCTCGCCGGGGCCCTCGCCCTCGACGGTCTTCCAGTCGCCGTCGACCAGCTTCATCTCCACGCCCCAGATCGGGGTGCCGATGGTGCCGGGCTTGGTGGGGCGGCCGAGCTGGTTGAAGCTGGAGACCGGGGACGTCTCCGACAGGCCGTACCCCTCCAGGATGCCGATCCCGAAGGTGCGCTCGAAGTCCTTGAGCACCTCCACCGGCGAGGATGCGCCGCCCGCGACGGCGACGCGCAGGGAGCGGGGCACCTCCGCGCCGTCCGCGTGGATCTTGGTGAGCATGCCCCAGTACATCGTCGGCACCCCGGCGAAGAACGTGACGCCCTCCTTGGACATGAGCGCCAGCGCGTCGCCCGGGTCGAAGCGCGGCAGCAGCACGACGGTGGCGCCGCGCAGGAAGCCGGTGTTCATGACCACGGTCTGGCCGAAGGAGTGGAACAGCGGCAGGACCGCCAGGTACGTGTCGCCCTCGTCGGAGCGGGGGAACATCTTGTCGGAGACCATGGCGTTCAGCAGCATGTTCTGGTGGCTGAGCTCGGCGCCCTTGGGCTGGCCCGTGGTGCCCGAGGTGTAGAGGATCACCGCGGTGTCGTCCGGCGCCGTCTGCACGGTCTCGAACTCGCCCGCCATGCCGCCCAGGGCCGCCCAGATCGACTCGCCGTACTCGGACTCGGTCGCGAGCGGGGTCGCGGGCAGCACGAAGAAGTGCTCGCAGCCCTCCGCGGCCTCGAAACCGGCCTTGCCGCGCTCGCCCAGCGGCAGCTCGGGGGTGCCCTCGAAGCAGAAGAAGGCCTTGGCGTCGCTGTCGCCGAGATGGTAGGTGATCTCCCGCGACTGCAGCAGCACGTTGAGCGGCACCACCGTGGCGCCGACCTTCAGGATGCCGAAGTAGACGAACGGGAAATACGGCAGGTTGGGGCACGCCAGCGCCACCTTGTCCCCCTTGCCGACACCGCGGGCGACCAGGAGGTTCGCGACCTGGTTGGCAATGGTGTCGATCATGGAGTACGGCAGTCGCATGTCGCCGAAGACGATGGCGGTGCCGTCAGGGGTGTTCCTGGCGCTGTCCTCCAGGACGGTCGACAGGTTGAGCATGACGCCTTCCTCCTCAAAGCCGGGGCTTGGGCGCCATCCTCGCAGGACCCCATACCGACCGGTAGGGGCAAACTTCGTTTGCCCCCTGCGATGGGCCGCTGAACGCGGCCCATCGTAGGTAACGGAGGTCACAACTGCGTATGGACGTGTCGCCCGGCCTGGAGTAAGCAAGTACCAAGTTACTTGGAGGAGCCATGGAGTACGACTACGTGATCGTCGGGGCGGGATCCGCCGGGTGCGTGCTGGCCAACAGGCTCTCGGCCGACCCCGGCGTGACGGTCGCGCTGGTCGAGGCGGGCGGCCAGGACGACAAGCTGGAGATCCGCATGCCCGCGGGCTTCGCCAAGCTGTTCAAGACCGACTACGACTGGAACTACACCACGGCCAAGCAGAGCGAGATGTCGGGCCGCGAGCTCTACTGGCCCCGGGGTCGCGTGATCGGCGGCTCGTCCTCGCTCAACGCCCAGATGTGGGTGCGCGGCTGCCGGAACGACTACGACCAGTGGGGCATCCCCGGCTGGTCCTACGGCGAGGTCCTGCCGTACTTCACCAGGGCCGAGCACCGCGTCGGCAGCAACGACGGCGGCGTCTACGGCACCTCCGGGCCCCTCTACATCTCCGAGTTGCGCAGCCCCAACGTCACCACCGCCGCGTTCCTCAAGGCGTGCGACGAGCTCGGGCTCACCCGGCTCAAGGAGCTGAACGGTCCCTCCAACGAGGGCTACTGTCCCACCCCCGTCACCCAGAACCGGGGCCGCAGGTGGAGCTCGGCCGACGCCTACCTGCGCCCGGCCAAGGGCCGGCCCAACCTCCACGTGATCACCGGGGCCACCGTGGACCGGGTGGTGTTCGACGGTCGGCGCGCGATCGGCATCGAGCACAGCGGCGGCGCCCAGGTCAGGGCCAAGGCCGAGGTCATCCTGTCCGCGGGCGCGATCGGGTCCCCCTATTTGCTGATGCGCTCCGGCGTGGGCGCGCCCGACGAACTGCGCGACGCCGGGGTCACGGTCGTGCACGAGCTGCCCGAGGTCGGCAAGAACCTCCAGGACCACCTTTCGAGCGGCGTGTTCGTCGAGTGCAAGCAGCCGGTGACGCTGACCAAGGCCGAGTCGATCAGCAACCTGCTGCGTTACATCGTGCTGCGCTCCGGCATGCTCACCACGAACGTGGGCGAGGCGGTCGCGTTCATCAGGACCTCGGCCGAGGAGCCGGCTCCCGACATCGAGCTGATCTTCGCGCCCGTGCCGTTCGTCGACCACGGCCTCGCCCCGCCGACCGGCCACGGGCTCACGGTCGGGGTCGTGCTGCTGCAGCCGGAGAGCCGTGGCAGGATCGGGCTCAACGGCCGGGACGTGGTCATCGACCCCGCCTACCTGAGCGCGGAGGCCGACGTCAAACGCCTGGTCGCGGGGCTGAAGACGGCCAAGCAGATCTTCGCCACGGCCGCGATGAAGCCGTGGGCGGGCGGGCCGATGGCGCCGTACTGGGCACCGGAGAGCGACGAGGAGCTCGCGCAGTGGGTGCGCGAGCGCGGCGAGACGCTCTACCACCCGGTCGGCACCTGCCGCATGGGGACGGACGACGCCTCCGTGGTCGACCCCTCCCTGCGCGTACGCGGAGTCGACGGGCTCAGGGTCGTCGACGCGTCAGTAATGCCGACGTTGAACCGCGGTCACACCCATGCCCCGGCTATCATGATCGGCGAAAAGGCAGCCGATCTGATCGGGAAGCACCGGTAAGAGCCCCTTGACGTAAGTGGGCACTTGCAGAAGGCTTGTGTGATATGACACTGTCCGCTGACCTGGACCTGTCGCAGATCCCGTTCTGGGGGCTGCCGCAGTCCGAGCGCAATGAGGCCTTCCGCAGGCTGAGACAGCTGGACCGCCCGGTCTTCATGCGGGAGCAGATCGTGCCGTTCATCGGCGGCGGCCCCGGCTTCTACGCCCTCGTACGCCACGCCGACGTGACCGAGGCCAGCAGGAACGCGGCCGTGTTCAGCAGCGAGCCCTGCTCCAACAGCATCCCCGACATGCCGCGCTGGCTGAGCGTGTACTTCGGCTCCATGATCAACATGGACGACCCGAAGCACGCGCAGTTACGACGGATCGTCTCCAGGGCCTTCACGCCGCGCATCCTGGCCAAGATGGAGGAGGACCTGGCCAGGGCCGCCGCCGAGATCGTGGACGAGGCGATCGAGCAGGGGCCGGACGACTTCGTCGCGCAGGTGGCCGCCAAGCTCCCCGTACGGGTCATCTGCGACATGATGGGGATCCCGGTCGAGTTCCATGACATGGTGCTGCAGCAGACCAACGTCATCCTGGGCAACGCCGACCCCGAATACACCGGTGTCGGCACCGACCTCACCCGCCGCAACGTCGCCAAGGGCCTGGCCAAGCTGCTGCGCGCCGGCTACTCCCTCAACCGGCTGGCCGCCCGCCTGGGCGACGAGCGGCGCAAGCGCCCCACGGGCGACCTGGTCAGCCTGCTGGTCAACGGCGAGGAGCGGCTCAGCCCGCAGCAGCTCGGGTCGTTCTTCATCCTGCTCGTGGTGGCGGGCAGCGAGACCACCCGCAACGCCATCGCGCACGGCCTCAAGCTCTTCACCGAGCACCCCCACCAGCGCGCGATCCTGCTGAACAACTTCGACGGCCACATCGTCACCGCCTGCGACGAGATCATCCGCTACGCCACGCCGGTGATCCAGTTCCGCCGCACGCTGACGCAGGACCACGAGATGAACGGCATGCGGTACAAGAAGGGCGACAAGGTGCTGCTCTTCTACAACTCCGCCAACCGAGACGAGGCTGTCTTCTCCGACCCTGACACCTTCGACATCACCCGCGACCCCAACCCGCACGTCGGCTTCGGCGGGCCCGGGCCGCACTACTGCCTGGGCGCGCACCTGGCGCGCAGGGAGATGACCGTGATGTTCCGCGAGCTGTTCACCCGCGTGCCGCACATCAAGGCCGTGGGCGAGCCCGACCACCTGCTGTCCAACTTCATCAACGGCATCAAGCACATGAGCTACACCTTCTGACCGGCGCGCCGGAGCAGCGCCACCGGCAGCAGCGCGCCGGCCAGCGCCAGCCCGGCCGCCACCAGCAGCATCGAGGCGACCCCCGCCCGGTACGGCGCCGCCAGCACCGCCACGCCCACCGCCGTGCCGACCTGCTTGACCGTGTTCACGACGCCGGTGGCCATCCCGACGCGGTCCATCGGCGCGGTCAGGCCCACCTGGTTGGCGACGACGTTCCCGGCGCCCAGGCCCAGGCCGCCCAGGAACAGCCCGAACATGATCGGCGTCCACGGGTCGGCCGCGGGGATGCTCATGACCAGCAGCGCGACCGCGATCAGCGCCGGGCCGGCGGCGATGAGCACGCCCATCGGCCACCGGTGCAGCACCCGGCCGATCGCGACGGGCCCGATGACGGCCGCCGCGCTGAAGGCCAGGAAACGCGTGCCCGCCTCGACGGGGCTGGTGTGCAGCTCGCCCTGCACGTACAGGGTGAGGTAGGTGAACGCGCCCAGCAGCGCGGCCAGCATGAGCAGCGTCGTTCCCGAGCCGACCGCGAACACCCCGTTCCTGAAGAGCCCGAAGTCGATCATCGGCTCGGCCGAGCGCCGTTCCACGACCACGAACGCCGCCAGCAGCGCCAGCCCCACCACCAGCAGCCACGGGAGGTCGTGGATGAGCGCCGGGATGATCGCGAACAGCGCCGCCGCGACCAGCACGATCCCCGCGGGGTCGAGGTGGCCCCTGCCGCGCGACTCCGCCACCCGCTGCCGCAGCGCCACCAGCACGAACGCGCCGATCGGCAGGTTGATCAGGAAGATCGCCCGCCAGCCGAACGCCCCCGTCAGCGCCCCGCCCACGACCGGGCCCAGGGTCATGGCCAGGCCGGAGACCGCGCTGAAGATCCCGAGCGCCTTGCCCCGCTCCGGCCCCTCGGGGTAGACGGAGGCGATCAGCGGCGTCGTGGTCCCGTACAGCGCCGACGCGCCCAGGCCCTGCACGCCCCTGGCCAGGTCGAGCAGGGGCGCCGTCGGCGCCAGGGCGCAGGCCAGCGAGGCCAGCGTGAAGACCGACACCCCGACGGTCAGCAGCCGGCGCCGGCCGTAGCGGTCGGCCAGGACCCCGGCGGGTAACAGGATTGCGGCCAGCGTGAGCGCGTACGCGTCCACCACCCACTGCACCTCGGGCAGGCTCGCCCCCAGGCTGGAGCGGATGTCGGGCAACGCGATCGTCACGGCGGTCAGGTCCACCACGACGAGCACGATGGTCAATGACGCGAGCGCGAGCACCCATCCCCGCCGCATGAGTTCTCCTCTGTGAGACAGGCCCCTTCGAGTAGTGGTACTCCTGAGGCGGGCCGAATGCTAGGTTTCGCAGTCATGGAGATCAGGACTATCCACGCCAACGGAGTGGAGTTCGCGTATCTGTCGTTGGGTGAGGGGCCGCTGGCGCTGTGCCTGCACGGCTTCCCCGACTCCGCGCACACCTGGCGGCACCTGATGCCCGCGCTGGCCCAGCGCGGCTACCGCGCGGTCGCGCCGTTCATGCGGGGGTACGCGCCCACCGAGGTGCCCGCCGACGGCGCGTACGAGGACGCCGCGCTGGTCGCCGACATCCGCGCGCTGCACGAGGAACTCGGGGGCGACGAGGACGCGGTCGTCATCGGGCACGACTGGGGCGCCTTCCCCGTGTACCACCTGGCAGGACGTTTCCGGCGCGCCGTCACGCTCGCGGTGCCGCCGCCCGGCTCGCTCGGAGCCGGGTTCCTGGAGTACGAGCAGCTCAAGCGGTCGTTCTACGTCTTCCTCTTCCAGACGGCCGTGGGCGAGGTGGCCGCCGCGAGCCCCGGCTTCCTCGAGAACCTCTGGCGCGACTGGTCGCCCGGCTACGACGCGCGCGAGGACCTGGAGTTCGTACGGCGCAGCATCGGCGAGCCCGCCAACCTGAGCGCGGCCCTCGGCTACTACCGGGCCATGCTCGGCACCACGCCTCCCTCCGGCCGCTACCCGGCCCTGGAAGGCGGGATCACCGCCCCCGTCCTGTACCTGCACGGCGCCCAGGACGGATGCCTGAGCGCCGAGCTGGCCAAGAACGCGATGAGCCACCTGCCCCCGGGGTCGCGGGCCGAGCTGGTGGCGGGCGCCGGGCACTTCCTTCACCTGGAGCGCCCGGCCGAGGTCAACCGGCTCGTTCTCGACTGGCTCGGCTCGCCGTCCACGGCCGAGATGACCCAGGTCCGCCCGCGGGGGTTCACCTCCTGACGCGGCCCGCCTCCTTCCTGAGGACCGCGATCACCGGATGCTGCCCCGAGAGGCTGACTCGGACCGCCTCCTCCAGCACGAACCCGCGCGGGACCCCGTCGTGCACCAGCGCCACGGCGAGCCCGTCGCCGGCCAGCACCCGCCGGACCTCCCGCCACAACGGGCCGAGGTCCCGAGCGAGCAGCCCGCGGGGCGGCACCTGACGCCCCCAGGGCGGGTTCACCAGCACCCGGTCCACGCTCCCGTCGGCGACCGGGATCCGCCCGCCGTCCGCCACGCCCCACCCGAACGCCGCCCCGCCTCCGCCTCCGACCCGCGCGTCGGCGGTCGCCCCGCCTCCGCTTCCGGCCCGCGCGTTGGCGGTCGCCGCGCGGAGGGCGGCCGGGTCGTGGTCGAAGCCCAGCAGACGCGCCCCCGAGGCCAGCGCGTGGGCCTCGATGAGCGTCGTGCCCGCGCCGCAGCACGGGTCGAGCACCGTCCCCGCCTCCCCGAGGCGGGCCAGCGCCGCCATGGCGGCGGCCACCGGCGGGTGCAGCGTGCCCCGGATCGAGTCCGTCTTGTACGCCCGCCGGTGCAGCGGCCGGTCCGCCAGCCGCAGCGCGATGAGCGCCCGGTCGCCCTCGATCGTGACCCGCCACGACATCGCGTCCCGCGGCGGCCGCGCCCCGTCCCTCCTGGAGTGGTACGGCAGCCGCAGCGGCCGCGCCAGCTCGGCCCCGACCGCGTCCTCGATCTCGAACCGGGTGTAGTTGCGCCGCCCGACGAACGACGCCGACACCTCCACCCCGCTGCCCGGACACCCCAGCCCTCCCGCATTCACGGAACGGGCCGCGAGGGCCAGCCGGCGCAGCGCGGAGCGGCCGTGGCCGATCCCGTCCACCACGGCGGCGGCGAGCAGCACGTCGTCCGCGGTCCGCAGGCCCAGCAGGTCGGCCCCCGGCGCGGCCTCGAACCACACCTCGCGATGGCGCACCCCGCGCACCACACCCAGCCGGGAACGTCTGATCTCCGTGGCCACCAGGGGCTCGATGCCATGCACCGCCCTGGCCACGGCAAAGGTATGCACGTGTCCTTCTCCCACGTCGCGACCCGGGACGGCGCTCGCTCAGCCGTCCCGCATCGCCGGCGGTGGGATCGTCCGCGACCCGCCGGCGGATCGCTACCGGAGGTGGAAGAAGAACGTCATGCGCGCCACCCTAGAGCCCGCCCGCCACGGGGAGCCACGGGTTTTCGCGAGGAGCGCCGTGGCCACAAGCACGGATTGACGTAAGTGGTTGCTTTCACAAAAGATGGCCTTATGAGCGTCCTTGACTTCGATCTGTCGGATCGCGACTTCTGGGCCAGGCCCATGAGCGAGCGCGAGGAGGCGTTCGAGCGGCTGCGCGCGCTGGAGACCCCCGCCTTCTTCCAGGAGATGGAGATCGACTTCGCGCCCAAGGGCCCCGGCTACCACGCCCTGGTCAAGCACGCCGACATCCTCGAGGCCAGCCGCAACCCCGAGGTCTTCTGCTCCGGCGACGGCGGCGCGACGAACATCCCCGACATGCCCGCCGAGTTCGCCGAGTACTTCGGCTCGATGATCAACATGGACGACCCGCGCCACGCCAGGCTGCGCAGGATCGTCTCACGCGCGTTCACGCCCAAGATGATCAAGCAGTTCGAGTCGGACGTGGAGGCGGCGGCCGTCGGCATCGTGGACGACCTGCTGGCGAAGGGGCCGGGCTGCGACTTCGTCACCGAGGTCGCCGCGCGCCTCCCTCTGAAGATCATCTGCGACATGATGGGCATCCCCGCGCGGGACTACCAGTTCGTCTTCGAGCACTCGAACGTCATCCTCGGCGGCTTCGACCCCGAATACGGCGGCGCCGACCTCGACCAGCTCGCCGAGCGCCTGCTCACCGCCGGCATGGAGCTCCAGCAGCTCGTGCAGGACCTCGCCGCCCAGCGCGCCGAGAACCCCACGGACGACCTGACGTCGTCCCTGGTCAACGCCAACATCGACGGCGAGCGGCTGACGATGCAGGAGCTGGGGTCGTTCTTCATCCTGCTGGTGGTGGCGGGCAACGAGACCACCAGGAACGCCATCTCGTACGGCCTGCGCCTGCTCACCAACAACCCCGACCAGCGCGCGCTCTGGCTGGAGGACATCGACGGGCACGCGCCCGGAGCCGTGGAGGAGATCGTCCGGCTGGCCTCCCCGGTGAACTTCATGCGCCGCAAGGTCACCAGGGACCACGAGATGAACGGGCACCTCTACCGCAAGGGCGAGAAGGCGGTCCTGTTCTACTGGTCGGCGAACAGGGACGAGAGCGTGTTCGCCGACCCGCACCGCTTCGACATCACCCGGCAGCCCAACCCGCACGTCGGCTTCGGCGGGCCCGGGCCCCACTTCTGCCTGGGCGCGCACCTGGCCAGGCGGGAGATCACGGTGATGTTCCGCGAGCTGCTGCGCCGCGTACCGCGCATCGAGGGCGGCCGGCCCGACCGGCTGCACTCCATGTTCATCAACGGGATCAAGCACATGGAGTGCGACTTCTGATCAGCCCTGGGCGCCGATCCTCAGCTGGTTCATGACCGTGCGGACGTCGGGCAGGAGCTGCTTGCTCTCCGCCGGGATCGACATGTAGACGATGGCCGGGAGGTTGCCGCCGGTGTTGACGGCCATCGTCACGATCGTGGCCCTCTCCGTGTCCGACGTCAGCGAGTACGCGATCAACCGTCCCGTGTTGTCGCCCACCTTGATCGGCTGCTGGGCGATCTTGCGGACCTTGTTGCCGGTGGGGAAGAAGCGCTTGCGCGCGTCCAGCACCACCTGCTTGATGACCGGCTCCAGGTTGTCCTTCTCGTAGTACGAGGCCAGCTTCTGCGGCAGCGGGCCCGACATGAGCTGCGCGCTCTTGTCCTGCGTGATCGGGACGAACTGGCGGGTGTCGTAGTTGTACGTCGCCTTGACAGTGGTGCGCGTGTCCAGCCGCCAGGTGCCGCCCAGGCGCGGGAGCGAGATCCCGGCGGCGGCGTCGGGCACCCTGCCGAGGACCGGGGCGGCCTTGCCCGGGTACTTCGGCAGCGCGCCGATCGAGGTCGAGGACCTCGTGGCGCTCGGCTTCTGCGAGGTCGTGGGCTTCTCGGCCACGGCGTTGGAGGCCGCCGGGTCGTCGCTGGCCAGCGGGCCGGCGAGGAACGCCCACAGCAGCGCCGCCACCAGCGCGATCGCCACGGAGCCGCCGAGCGCGTAGATCCAGATGGGCTTGCCCTGGCTCTCCTCCTCCAGGACGTCCTGGTCACCCATGGCCTGGTAGTTGTCGCCGAAGACGGTGTTCCAGAGCTCCTGCTGGCGCTCCGGCGGCGGTGTGCGGGAGCCGCTGATCTGACCTGCGGTCACGAACGGGCGGTCGGGGTCCGAGGGGTCGCGGCTCAGGTTCGAGCCGGGGCGCGGGGCGTCGGTGTCCTCGGCGGGGGGCGTGGCGCTGATGTTCGATGAGTCCATGTCGGGAGGGGAGGGGACGGCGCGGTCGTTGAGCAGGTTCTCCGTGTGCTGGGCGTACGTCATCGTCCGCTCTTCGGAGGGGTGCGGCTGTCGGGGCGGCGCGTGCGCGCCCTGCGGAAGGTCGTCGACCTGGTACATCGCCGTCGCCTGCTCCGGGGAGCCGGCCTTGTCCCGCTCCGCGGGGGGCCAGGGGGCGGGGGAGGAGAGGTTCGACCAGGAGTCGGCGGACGGGGGCGGCGGCTGCTCCCACGCCGGGATCGGGTCCGGCACCGGGCGGTCCTCGCCCCGCAAGCCGAACTCCGAGCCGCCCCGCGCCGGCGCGTCGGGCCAGGAGGTCGGCCCGGCGCTGTTCTGCTGAGGCCCGTCCTGCCACGAGGGGGGCGGCCCGCCCGGGAGCGGAAGATCGGGCGAGGTGGACCGCCCGCCCGGGAGCGGAAGGTCAGGCGAGGTGGACCGCCCGCCCTGCGGCGCGGCATCCGGCCAGGACGACGGCCCGCCCTGCGGTGCGGCACCCGGCCACGAGGACGGGCCGTTCTGCGGCGGGGAGTCGGACCAGGAGGAGGGTCCGTTCTGCGGCGAGGAGTCGGGCCAGGCGGTCGGCACGTTCTGCGGGGATGCTTCCGGCCAGGAGGTCGGTCCGGCGCTCTGCGGGGGCGAGTCAGGCCAGGAGGACGGGCCCGCCGCGCTCGGGGGCGGCACGTCCGGCCAGGAGGAAGCGCCGGCGGCGCCCTGCGGGGAGGGCTCGGGCCAGGAGGGGCCGGTGGCGTCGCGGGCCGGCGGGGCCGGCCAGGAGGGACCGGTGGCGCCCTGGGGCGGCAGGTCCGGCCACGACTGCGGGCCCGAAGCCTCGGGACGGGCGGGCTCGGGGCGCGAACGGCGCGGCGGCTCCGGCCAGGAGTCGTCCTTGCGCGGCGGCTCGGGCCACGCCGGATCCTGCTGAGCGGACCTCGGGGCCTCGGGCCAGGACATGGGGACCTCCGTTGCGGGGGAGCCGGGCGCGTCGCGGCGCGGTGCGTCTGGCCAGGACGGTGGCAGGTGTGGTCCGGAATTCTCCGTTGCCATTGCTGCCGGCCCTCCAGAAGATCTGTCCGGATAGCCCGTTATATCCGGATTTGACGTACCAGGCATGATCTCATGGGATTTTCCAGGAGATACAGGCGGTTCCGCAGCGAAACGAGCGAAGCCATGCGGATCCGTCGGCGGGTCCTGCATGGGCAGGCCTACCTCCGGTCGCTCGGGCTCAGCTGGGTACACCACGGTGACAAGGGTATTCATAGGGGACGAATGAGGTCACAACGGATACATCACCATCAGGTCTCGCTGGACCTGAAGGGTCCATTGTGCCTGCGGACCTCGATCGAGTATCTGCATTCAGCCGAAGACGTGCGCTAGGCTTGACACATGCGTTCCGCGACCCTGCTTCTTAGCGGGCCGCGACGGCCCTGAAGATTCTCGCCGTCGCGGCTACCCCTCGTTGTGTGCACGGGGGGTTTTCTTATGGGGTCCGAATCAATCCAGAAGGACAGTAGCCGTGAGTGAGTACGATCCGCAGGCGCTGCAGGCCAAGTGGCAGCAGCGATGGGAGGAGCAGGAACCCTACCGGGCGAGCGAAGACCCCGCCGACCCGCGCGAGCGGCGCTACATGCTCGACATGTTCCCCTACCCGTCCGGCGACCTGCACATGGGCCACGCCGAAGCCTTCGGGCTGGGCGACGTGGTCGCTCGTTACTGGTACCAGAAGGGTTACAACGTCCTGCACCCGATCGGGTGGGACTCCTTCGGCCTGCCGGCGGAGAACGCCGCGATCAAGCGGAACGCCCACCCGGCCGAGTGGACCTACGCCAACATCGAGACGCAGGTCACCTCGTTCAAGCGCTACGCGCTGTCCTTCGACTGGTCGCGCCGCCTGCACACCAGCGACCCCGACTACTACCGGTGGAACCAGTGGCTGTTCAACCGGTTCTTCGAGCGCGGACTGGCCTACCGCAAGGGCGGCCTGGTCAACTGGTGCCCCAACGACCAGACCGTGCTGGCCAATGAGCAGGTCGTGGCCGGCAAGTGCGAGCGCTGCGGCGCCGACGTCGTGCGCCGCGAGCTGACGCAGTGGTACTTCAAGATCACTGACTACGCGCAGCGCCTGCTGGACGACATGGACCAGCTGCAGGAGGGCTGGTCCGAGCGGCTGCTGACCATGCAGCGCAACTGGATCGGCCGCTCCGAGGGCGCCGACGTGCTGTTCGAGATCGAGGGCCGCGAGGAGCCGGTCCACGTCTACACCACGCGGCCCGACACGCTGTTCGGCGCCACGTTCTTCGTGGTCGCCGTGGACGCCAAGCTGGCCGACGAGATCGTCACCGACGAGCACCGCGCCGAGTTCGAGGCCTACCGCGCCGAGGTCGCCAAGCTGAGCGACATCGAGCGGCTGTCCACCGGCAAGGAGAAGACCGGCGTCTTCCTGGGCCGCTACGCGATCAACCCGGTCAACGGCGAGCGCATCCCGGTCTGGGCGGCCGACTACGTGCTGTCCGACTACGGCCACGGCGCCATCATGGCCGTGCCCGCCCACGACCAGCGCGACCTGGACTTCGCGCTGAAGTTCGAGCTGCCGGTGAAGGTCGTCGTGCACACCGGCCTGGCCGACCCGGGCGAGACCGGCGAGGCCACGCCGGGCGAGGGCACGCTGGTCAACTCCGGACCGCTGGACGGCCTGACCAAGGCCGAGGCCATCTCCAAGATCATCGAGGTCCTGGAGCGCGAGGGCAGGGGCACGGGCGCGGTCAACTACCGGCTGCGCGACTGGCTGCTGTCCCGCCAGCGGTTCTGGGGCACGCCGATCCCGATCATCCACTGCGGCGACTGCGGCGAGGTGCCCGTCCCCGACGAGCAGCTGCCGGTCACGCTGCCCGACATGCGCGGCGAGGCGCTGGCCCCCAAGGGGGTCTCCCCGCTGGCCAGCGCCACCGAGTGGGTCAACGTCGAGTGCCCCAAGTGCGGCGGCGCGGCCAAGCGCGACACCGACACGATGGACACGTTCGTCGACTCGTCGTGGTACTACCTGCGTTACTGCTCGCCCGGCTACACCGACGGCCCGTTCGACGTCGAGCAGGTGCGCAAGTGGGGCCCGATCGACCAGTACGTCGGCGGCATCGAGCATGCGGTCCTGCACCTGCTGTACTCGCGGTTCTTCACCAAGGTCCTGCACGACATGGGCATGGTCGACTTCACCGAGCCGTTCCGGCGCATGCTGAACCAGGGCCAGGTGATCAACGGCGGCAAGGCCATGTCGAAGTCGCTGGGCAACGGCGTCGACCTGGGCAAGCAGATCGACGACTTCGGCGTCGACGCCGTACGCCTGACCATGGTCTTCGCCGGGCCGCCCGAGGACGACATCGACTGGGCCGACGTCTCGCCGGCCGCGTCGCTGAAGTTCCTGGCCCGCGCGCTGCGCGTCATGTCCGAGGTGGACAGCGCGCCCGGCGTGGCCTTCGAGGGCGGCGACGTGGAGCTGCGCAAGGTCACCCACCGCACGATCGACGAGGTCACCAAGCTGATCGAGTCCTACCGCTTCAACGTCGCGGTGGCGCGCATGATGGAGCTGACCTCGGCCACGCGCAAGGCCATCGATTCCGGCCCCGGCACCGGTGACCCGGCGGTGCGCGAGGCCGCGGAGACGCTGGCGATCATGCTGTCGCTGGTGGCCCCGTACACCTCCGAGGAGGGCTGGGAGCGGCTGGGCCGCACGGGTGCCGTGGCCTTCGCCGGGTGGCCGGTGGCCGAGCCCGAGCTGCTGGTGCAGGAGTCGGTCACCTGCGTGGTGCAGGTGGCGGGCAAGGTGCGCGACCGGCTGGAGGTCTCGCCGGACATCACCGAGGACGAGCTGCGCCGGCTGGCGCTGGCCTCAGAGAAGGTCGCCCCCTACCTGACCAACTCGCCCCGCAAGGTGATCGTCCGGGCCCCCAAGCTGGTCAACATCGTCCCGTAACCGGGGTCATAGGTCGCGCAGGGCCGGCAGCAGCTCCTTCTCCGCCCAGTCGAAGAACGGCTGCTGCTGGTCGTGCCCGATCTGGACGAGCGCGACGTGGGTGTACCCGGCGTCGGCGAACTGCCTGACGCCCCGCACGACCGCGTCCACGTCGTTCCCGCACGGCACGCTCTGGGCCACGTCCTCGGGCCGTACGGTGCCGGTCGCGGCGGCGAAGTTCACCGGACCGGGCAGCTCGGCCATGACCTTCCAGCCACCGGCGGCCGCCCAGCGCCACAGGTGGTGTGCCCGCTGCCGGGCGGCCTCGGGATCGGTGTCGTACGCGATGGGCAGCTGCCCGTACACGGGCCTGCCCTGCCCGCCCGCGGCGTTGAACTGCCTGACCACGTCCGGCAGCGGCTCGTTGACCACGAGCACGTCGCCGTACTCGGCCGCGATCTCGGCGGACTGGCCGCCCGAGGCGGCGATGGCGAGCGGGACCGGCCGCTCCGGCAGGTCGTAGAGCTTGGCCGAGTCGACGTCGTAGAACTCGCCCTGGTACGTGACGTAGTCACCGCCGAACAGCAGCTTGATGATCTGGATCGCCTCGGCGAACATCCGGTGCCGGGTGTCGACGGGCGGCCAGCCCTCGCCGATGACGTGCTCGTTGAGGTTCTCGCCCGACCCGAGGCCCAGCGTGAACCTGCCCTCGCTCAGCACGCCCATGGTGGCCGCTTTCTGGGCCACCACGGCCGGGTGGTAGCGCATGATGGGGCAGGTCACGTACGTCATGAGCGGCAGGCGCCGGGTGACCTGGGCCGCCGCGCCGAGCACCGACCAGCAGTACGGCGAGTGCCCCATCTCCTCGATCCACGGGAAGTAGTGATCGGAGATGACCGCGTAGTCGAAGCCGATCCGCTCGGCCACCGCGGCGTAATCGACCAGCTCCCGCGCGGGGGTCTGTTCGGACATCAAGGTGTAGCCGATTTGTACCATATGGTGCCGCGTACCCGGGTTTGTCGGTCTTAGTCGGCGTCCTGGAGTTCATCGAGCACCAGCCCTATGCCGATGCCGAGCAGCCAGATGTCCTTGACCAGCCCGATGCCCTGCTCGGACGGGCGCAGGCTGCCCTCCTGCCGCATCCCCGGCGTCCGGAGATACAGGCCGAACAGCCCCGCCG
The DNA here is from genome assembly GCF_044458585.1 of Nonomuraea sp. NPDC050451. Lineage (NCBI taxonomy): Bacteria > Bacillati > Actinomycetota > Actinomycetes > Streptosporangiales > Streptosporangiaceae > Nonomuraea > Nonomuraea sp. NPDC050451. The sequence continues at coordinate 932,623 of NZ_JBITHZ010000002.1, read as the reverse complement.
CGAACCCGGTCAGAGCGGCCCCCGCCAGCAGCGACGGCACGAACGGCACGAGCAGCGCGGTTCCGAGCGCGATCTCGCTCCTGGAGAGCAGCTTGGTGAAGGCCACCGGGTCCATGTCACGCAGGAACGGGTAGGTGTTCGCGGCCATGCCGTGCAGGCCTGCGGCGGTCTGCTCGTCGGCGTGGACCTTGCTGAGCCCGGAGTTGAGGATGACCGCCGCGGCGGAGAGGCGGGGTGGGAGCTGGTGTGGGCGGGCGCAAAACTTCATAGGTCCCCCTCTTCCCGGCATTTCACGCACATCCCCTACTTGACAGTTCGCGGGACGTGGTGGGGCCGTTCGGGGGAGAATTCTTGGGCTGACCTTGGCATCTGGCATTAATGTGCACGTGTGACAAATGGCGCATACCTCAGATACCCGCATATCCACGGTGACATGGTCACCTTCGTCGCTGACGACGATGTCTGGCTGGCTCCCCTGTCCGGGGGCCGGGCGTGGCGGTTCACCGCCGACCGCGTGTCGGCGTCGCACCCGAGATTCTCGCCCGACGGCACGCGCATCGCGTGGACGAGCGGCAAGGAGGGCGCGCCGGAGGTGTTCGCGGCCGCGATCGACGGCCCCGAGGGCGAGCGGCTGACCTACTGGGGTAGCGCCACGACCGGCGTGCGCGGCTGGACGGGCGAGGGCGACGTACTGGCGATCACCGCGGCCGGGCAGAGCGAGCGGGGCCGGAACTGGGCGTACGCGGTGCCGCTCGACGGGAGCCCCGCCACGCGCCTGCCGTACGGGTGGGTCAGCGATGTGGCCGTCAGCGGCGCGCGGGTGGCCACCGTGTCGGCGATGTGGCGCGAGCCGTCGCAGTGGAAGCGGTACCGGGGCGGCACGGCCGGCAAGATCTGGGTCGACGCCCAGGGCGACGGGGAGTTCGTCCGCCTGTTTGGCGACAGCACCGCGCAGTACTGGGCGGTCAACTGGGTGGGGGACCGGCTCGTCTTCCTGGCCGACATCGACGGCGTCGGCAACGTCTATTCCGCCCTGCCCGACGGGTCTGACCTGCGGCGGCACAGCGATCACCAGGAGTTCTACGCCCGCCACGCCGCCGGTGACGGGGAGCGGATCATCTACAGCCACGCCGGCGATCTGTGGCTGCTGGAGAGCCTGGACGCGGAGCCGTACCGGCTGGACGTCACCCTGGGCGGGCCGCGGCCGGGGCGGGCCAAGCGCCCCGCGCCGCTGCGGGTCGGCGCGTTCTCGCCGGACGCGGGCGGGCGGGCCAGCGCCGTGGAGATCCGCGGCACCGCCCACTGGGTGACCCACCGCGACGGGCCCGCGGGCGTGCTGCGGGCGCAGCCAGGCGTCCGGGTACGGCTGCCGCGGGTGCTCGACGCGGACGGCCGGGCCGTCTGGGTGTCGGACGCCAGCGGCGAGGACGGGCTGGAGATCGGCACGCCGGGCGGCGAGATCAGGACGCTGGCCGCCGGGGAGCTCGGACGGGTGCTCGAACTGACGGTCTCGCCCGACGGCAAGCACGTGGCGGTCGCCACGCATGACGGGCGGCTGCTGGTCGTCGACGTCGAGTCCGGAAATATCCGGCAGCTCGACCGGACCACGCAGGGAGACGTCAGCGGGCTCACGTTCTCGCCCGACTCGGGATGGCTGGCCTGGGTGCACCCGCACCACGAGCCGCTGTCGCAGATCAAGATGGGGCGGGTCGACGGGACGTCGGTGATCGACGTGACGTCGATGCGGTTCTCCGACTTCGACCCGGTGTTCACCAAGGACGGGAAGCATCTGGCGTTCCTGTCGGTGCGGACCTTCGACCCGGTGTACGACGCGCACGTCTTCGACATGTCATTCCATGGCGGGTGCAAGCCGTACATCGTGCCCCTGCAGGCCACCACGCCGTCGCCGTTCGACCCCTCCCTGCAGGGTCGCGGGTTCAACGGCGAGGACGACAAACCCGCCAAGGACGACAAGAAGGACGACGACGCGCCGCGTACCGAGGTCGATCCCGACGGGCTCTCCTCGCGCGTGGTGCCGGTGCCGGTGCCCGCGGGCCGATACAGCAACCTGCGTACCGCCAAGGACGCCCTGCTCTGGCTGCGCCACCCCCTCGCAGGGCAGCTCGGCGACGGCACCGAGTCGGTCACCGAGGTCGTGCTCGAACGCTACGACCTCAAGAAGCGCGCCAAGGCCGAGCTGGGCAAGGAGGTGCGGTCGTTCGAGGTCAGCGGCGACGGCGGCCGGCTCGTCACCAACGGCAAGAACGGCCTGCAGACCCGCGCCGCCACCGAGGGTGACGAGGTGGTCTCCATCGACCTCGACCGGATCGCCGTGGAGATCGACCCGATCGCCGAGTGGCGGCAGGGCTTCCGCGAGGCCGGCCGCCTCATGCGCGACCACTTCTGGCGCGAGGACATGAACGGCGTCGACTGGCAGGGCGTGCTCGATCGCTACGAGCCTCTGGTGGAGCGCATCGGCGCCCACTCCGAGCTGATCGACCTGCTCTGGGAGACGCAGGGCGAGCTGGGCACCTCCCACGCGTACGCGAGCGCCAACGGCGCCGGCGTCGACCCGCGCCGCCGCCAGGGACTGCTGGGCGCTGACCTCGCCAGGGACGACGACGGCGTGTGGCGGGTCGTACGCATCCTGCCCGGCGAGTCCTCCGACCACGACGCGCGCTCCCCGCTGCTCGCGCCCGGGGTGGCCGTCCGTCCCGGCGACGCGATCGTCGCGGTGGGCGGGCGCCCCGTGGATCCGGTACGCGGTCCGCTGGCCCTCCTGGCGGGCACCGCCGGCCGGCCCACCGAGCTGACCGTACGGCCCGCCGCCGGTGGGGACACCCGCCGCGTCGTGGTCAGCCCGATCGCGGACGACACCCGGCTGCGCTACCACGACTGGGTGGAGAGCCGGCGCGCCCACGTCCGGGAGGCCTCCGGCGGCAGGCTCGGATACCTCCACGTGCCCGACATGGTGGCGACGGGGTGGGCGCAGTTCCACCGCGACCTGCGTACCGAGATGGCCTTCGACGGGCTGGTCGTGGACGTGCGCGAGAACGGCGGCGGGCACCTGTCGGAGCTCGTGCTGGAGAAGCTGTCCCGCAAGGTCACGGGGTGGGCGCGGGCACGCGGCTACGAGCCGATGCGCTACCCGGAGGACTCGCCCCGGGGGCCCATCGTGGCGATCACGGACGAGTTCGCGGGCTCGGACGGGGACATCGTCAGCGCCGGAATCAAGATCCGCGGCATCGGCCCACTGGTGGGGACGCGGACGTGGGGCGGGGTGATCGGCATCGACTCCCGGTACACGCTGGTGGACGGGACGCGGGTCACGCAGCCCCGGTACTCGTTCTGGCTCGAAGGGCAGGGCTGGGGCGTGGAGAACTACGGGGTTGAGCCGGACATCGAGGTGGTGATCACACCGCAGGACCGGGTGGCGGGGCGGGATCCGCAGCTCGAGAAGGCGATCGAGCTGGCGCTGGCCGCCCTCGAAGAACACCCACCCGCCACGCCTCCGGACCTCCCGCCGCTGCAGTAACCGGCCCACTCCCCTCCTCACCCACCGCCCCGACCGGCACCTGGCCGCCCGCCTCGCCGTCGGGGCCCCTGCCCACCCACCCATCCGCCACCCCGACCGGCACTTGGCCGCCCGCCTCGCCGCCGGGGCCACCCCCTGCGCCCTATGTCCATGCCGACTTGAGGCGTTCAGGTCACAGCCCTGCCCACCTTCCGGCGTCGGGCCGCACGTGCCGCCCTCCGGACTCATTGCGCCCGCACCTCCACCGCGCCGCGCACCTCCACCGCACCGCCCCACCGCACCTCGGCCGCCGGTGGCCGCCCCGCCTTGCAGCGCCGCCACGCCTCGCCGAGTCGCGCACCTCCGACGCCCAGCACCCCGAGCCGCTGGCCGCCCAGGCCGCTCCGCGCCGCCCTCGCCCAGTGTCCCTACCCCGCGCGACACGTGCCGCGCCACCGTGCGCCCCCTGCCCGCGCCGTCCCGCTGCCCTGCGCGACGCGTGCCGGGCCACCTCCGTGCGCCGCGCCCCCGGCGCCTGGGCGCCCTCCGTTGTCCGGTGTGTGGGCCCTGGCCGCGTGCTGTGGCAAGGGCCCGGCGTGGCGGGAGTGCCGTGGGGTCCCGCCACGCCCCCAGGGTCAGGGCACCTGGTTCAGGCGGTCGAGGATCTCGGCCAGGATCGCCTCCGTGGTGGCGAAGTTCAGGCGGACGTAGTGCTCCCCGCCAGGCCCGAAGACCGCGCCGTCGACCAGGCGCACCCTGGCCTCCCGCTCGTACACCTCCGCCATGCCCGGCCGCCCCACGTTCAGCCACGCCAGGTAGGTCGCCTCCGGAACCCGATAGCCCACGGATGCCGGCAGCCGGGAAGCGATCGTGTGGCGGTTGCGGTCCAGCAGGGCGCGGGTCGAGTCCAGCCAGGCGTCCCCGTGCCGCCACGCCGCCACCGTGGCCTCCACGCCGAAGAGGTTCGCCGAGCCGTACACGAAGGGTGGCTGCGCCTCCAGGGCCTTGCGGACGCCCGCGTGTCCCAGGTGGGCCACCGAGCAGCGGATGCCGCCCAGGTTGAAGGCCTTCGTGGCCGACGTGAGCGTGACGGTGCGTTCGGGGAGGATCGTGGCGAACGGGATGTGCCGGTGCGGCTCGAAGGTGAGGTCCGCGTGGATCTCGTCCGCGATGACCAGCAGGTCATGGCGTTCGACGTGGTCGGCCAGCTCCGTTAGCTCCTCGCGGGTGAACGAGCGGCCGGTCGGGTTGTGCGGGTTGACGAGCAGGAGCACCCGGCAGCCCGACAGGTCGGGCACCTCGAAGTGCCACGAGTCCCCGTCGGGCTCGAGCTGGATCGGATGAAGAGGCCGTTCCATGACCTTCAGCGTCTCCAGGAACGGATGGTAGGCCGGGGTGTGCACCGCGACCCCGTCGCCCGGCCGGGTCCAGACTTGGAGGAGGACCTGGAGGGCCTGGTTGAGGTCGTTGAACGAGCGCACGAGCGAGGGATCGGCCTGCCAGCCGTACCGGTTCGCCATGCGCTCGGCGAACGCCTCGGCCAGCGGCCCGGCTGAGGGCTGTTCGAGCCAGGTCGGGTAGCCCAGGTCTCCGGCGGCCCGCCGCCGCAGCGCCTCGACCACCTCGGGAGCAGTGGACAGGTCCATGTCGGCCACCCAGGCAGGGATGACGCCCGGTGCGACTTCTGACCACTTGATGCCGTCGTGGGATGTCTTGAGGTCTTCAGGGGTATATGCCTCATTCACGCGGTAATTCTAGGATTATCGATTGTGATGAGGTGGCGAGGCCGCTTATGGGAGGCTGGACGGCGATGATGTCTAACCCCAAGGTCGATGCCATTGTCGAGACCTACCTGTCGGTGGCCGACGCGGAGGCTCCCGGGCTCGTGGAGGGTCTCTATCTGGAGGGCTCGGCGGCGCTGGGCGACTACCGGCCCGGCGCGAGTGACGTGGACTTCGTCGCGGTGACGGCCTCGGATGCGCCGTTCGAGGTGGTGGAGCGCATTCATGCCCGGTTGGGCGCGTACCCGTTCGAGGGCTGCTACCTCACGTGGGACGACCTCAGCCGCGACCCCGCGGAGCTGGGGACGCGTCCCCGGGCGCACACGGGGAAGATCAACCCCCGGGGCGGCCTCAACCCGGTCACGTGGCACACTCTGGCCCAGAACGGCCTGACCTGCCGCGGCCCCAAGCCGGACGAGCTCGATATCTGGCACGATCCAGCCGCCCTCGCGGCCTGGACCGACGGGAACCTCGACCGATACTGGCGCCGCCTGGTGAGCAGGGCCTCCCACCTGGCCTCGCCCTGGGGGCTGGCCTGCCTCGGCGGCTACAACACGGTCTGGGTCGTCACTGGCGTCGCCCGGCTGCACTACACGCTGGCGACCGGCGAGATCACCTCCAAGTCTGGGGCCGGACAGTACGCGTTGGCGGTGTTCCCGGAGCGCTGGCACCGGGTGGTGAACGAGGCGCTGCGCCTGCGCGAGGAGGACGAGGCCGCGCTGCCGACGCTCTCCGGCGCGGTCAGCGGGCTGAGCGAGCACTTCGGCACCCCCCGGAAGTCTCTGTACGGCTCGCCGTTCGAACGACGTCGCGACGTGCTCGCCTTCGCCGACCAGGCGATCAAGGCCGCGCACGAGCTGTACACCGCCCGATAGAAGCCCCGGACCGGCTCGGCACAGCGGCTCGGGACGGTGCTGCACGCGGGCTGCAACTCGGGTCGCCGGGCATTGACGCCGTTCCGCCCCCGGGATACGAATACGCGCGAACGCCAATCACCGCACCGCTCCCATGCGCGGTGCGCTGTTAACGCTAACACCGCGGAGGGCCGCTGGATGCGCACATCCCGAAGCGTTCGCCGGGCACTCGTGGCCCTGCTCGCCGTCGTCGCGGCCGTCGCGCTCGCGCCGCCCGCCCACGCCGTCGGACCCGCGCCGCACTACCTGATGACCGCGTTCACCAACAGCAGTCAGTCGAACATGTACGTCTACGACTCGGCGAACGCCACCAACTACCACCTCATCAGGGCGAACGCCTACACGCCGCCGTCCGGCCTAATCCGCGACCCGAGCGTGATGCGGCACACCGACGGCTACTACTACCTCGTTCACACCACGAACTGGACCGGCGACACCATCGGCTTCGCCCGCAGCGCCGACGCCGTGTCCTGGACGTTCCTGCGTAACGTCACCGTCGGGCTGAACGGCGCCACCGGCAGCACCTGGGCGCCGGAGTGGTTCAAGGACTCCGACGGCAGCGTGCACGTGATCTTCTCGGCGTCCACGACGGGCACGGCGGGGCAGTTCAGGCCGTACCGGATCACCGCCACCAACAGCGCGCTGTCGTCGTGGAGCGCCCCGGTGCCGCTGGGCATCCCGGCGAACTACATCGACAGCTTCGTCGTCAAGGCCGGCTCCACGTACCACAATTTCCTGAAAAACGAGACGACCAAGTACATCGAGCACGCCACCGCGACCTCGCTCACCGGGCCGTGGACGTTCACCGGCACCGGGAACTGGGCGGGCTGGGGCTCCGGCCTGGAGGGCCCGGCGCTGACGCGGCTGCCCGACGGCAGGTGGCGGATCTACTTCGACAACTACACGGGCGGGCGCTACTACTACGCCGACAGCTCGAACCTGGCGTCGTTCGGGGCCAAGGTGGAACTGCCCGGCCTGTCCGGGACGGCCAGGCACTTCACCGTGCTGCGCGAGGACTCCGGCGACGCGACCGCCGTGCCCACCGGCAACCGGTCCCTGCGCTCGGCCAACTTCCCCGACCGGTACGTACGCCACCGCGACCAGCTCGCCTACGTCGACCCGCTGTCCACCTCCAGTTCGCTGGCCGACCGCCAGTCCGCCACCTTCACCGTCACCGCCGGGCTCGCCCACTCCGGCTGCTACTCGTTCCAGTCGGCCGGACAGCCCGGCTACTACCTGCGGCACTACAACCTGAGGCTGACCCTGCAGCGCGACGACGGCTCGGCGATCTTCCGGAGTGACGCCACGTTCTGCGGGCGGGCGGGGCTGGCGGGCGGCGGGACCACCTCGTTCGAGTCGTACAACCTGCCGGGCCGCTACCTGCGCCACTACAACTACGAGATGCGGCTGGACCTGCGGGAGTCGACGTCGGTGTTCGCCTCCGACGCCTCGTTCACGGTCACGTCACCGCTGGCCTGAGCCTGGAACGGGAGGACGAGCCATGCCCGCGAGATCCGCCGCGATCGCCGTGGTTACGCTGCTCATCGTGATCGCCGACCTGCTGTCCCCTGGCCCCGCGCACGCTTCGCCCGCCGTGCAGTACACCAACCCGCTGGCCGCCCAGCGCGCCGACCCGCACATCTTCCGCCACACCGACGGCTACTACTACTTCACCGCCACCGTCCCCGAGTACGACCGCATCGTGCTGCGCCGCGCCACCACCATCCAGGGGCTGGCGAGCGCGCCGGAGACCGTCATCTGGCGCAAGCACGCCACCGGCGAGATGGGCGCGCACATCTGGGCGCCGGAGATCCACTTCATCAACGGCAAGTGGTACGTGTACTTCGCGGCCGGGCGCGCCGACGACGTCTGGCGGATCCGCATGTACGTGCTGGAGAGCTCCGCCGCCAACCCGCTGACCGGCTCCTGGGCCGAACGCGGCCACATCGCCACGCCCTGGGACACCTTCTCCCTGGACGCCACCACGTTCGTCGCGAACGGCGTGCGCTACCTGCTGTGGGCGCAGCAGGAACCGGGCATCGCCACCAACTCCAACCTGTACATCGCGCGCATGGGCGCCAACCCCTGGACGATCACCGGCGCCACGACCCGGCTGACCGTGCCGACGCTGGCCTGGGAGACGCGCGGCTACAAGGTGGCCGAGGGCCCTTCGGTGCTGCAGCGCAACGGGCGGCTCTTCCTCACGTACTCCGCCAGCGCCACCGACGCCAACTACTGCCTCGGCCTGCTGACCGCCTCCGCCTCGGCCGACCCGCTGCAGGCGTCCTCGTGGACCAAGAGCCAGAGCCCGGTCTTCGCCAGCAGCGCCGCGACCGGCCAGTACGGGCCGGGCCACAACTCCTTCACGACCTCCGAGGACGGGCAGAGCGACCTCCTCGTCTACCACGACCGGAACTACCGCGACATCTCAGGCGACCCGCTGAACGACCCGAACCGGCGTACCCGGGTGCAGAAGGTGTACTGGCGGGCGGACGGGACCCCGGACTTCGGCATCCCGGTTCTCGACGGGGCGACGCCGGCGCGGCTGACGTCGTACGACACGCCGGGGCAGGCGCTGCGGCACTGGGACTACCGGGTGAGGCTGGAGGCCAACGTCTCGCCGCTGGCCGACTCCCAGTTCCGGCTGGTCACGGGGTTGTCGGGGGCAGGGACGGTCTCGCTCGAGTCGACCAACTTCCCTGGGTACTACCTGCGGCATCGGAACTTCGAGGCGTGGGTGGAACGGCGGGACGGGACGAGCCTTTTCGACGCGGACGCCAGCTTCGTCCGGCGGACTGGGCTGTCGGGTTCCGGGACGGTCTCGCTGGAGTCGGTGAACTTCCCCGGCTATTTCGTGCGACATCGGGCCGGGTTGGCGTGGGTCGAGCAGAACGACGGGTCGAGCGCCTTCAAGGGCAGTGCGAGCTTCGTGCTGGAGTGAGCCGGCTTCCTGTACTCGCACGAGAGGCTGCTCCAACGGCCTTTCGGCGTGGTGTGTCCTCGTCGGGTGTTGCTGGAAGCGGGTGCGGGTGGCTTGTGACCGCCCGGGCTTCTTCGTCAGGCGGTCATGGAGGTGGCGTCTCCCGAGCCCTGCGGGTGCGGCGAAGGTGGGGGGCGACGCGGTACCGAGACCGAGTTCGGTCGCCAATGTCGGTAACGATGGCCGATGGCCAGGTGACGGAAGGCGCGACGTCGAGACCAGGTGTGGTGCCAGCATTGGCGACCAACGTCCGGCGGCCAGGTGGCGATACGGTGGGGTGCCGAGGCCGATAGCCAGGTTGGGTGGCCGTGACGTGCCACGATCGACGGCATAGGCCTACCTGGCGACCTCCGGACGGCTTGGTTCCGGCGGCTATGGCGTTCCCCGCTGGGTCGATCGGTGACGGGCCTTCGGCCCTGGGGCGAGGTGGAACCGTACGTACGTAGCCCATGCAGAGGCGTGTTTCGGCGCGCGCCGGAACGCGGCGCGAGCGGTATGACGCGCGCCCGAGACCCTTTCGAGCCCTGACCGCTGCTAGAGCCGGCGCAGGACCGCCACGACCTTGCCCAGGACGCTGGCCTCGTCGCCGGGGATGGGCTCGTAGTTGGGGTTGTGGGGGACGAGCCAGACATGGCCGTCCTTGCGCTTGAAGGTCTTGACGGTGGCCTCGCCCTCGATCATGGCGGCCACGATGTCGCCGCTCTCCGCCACCGGCTGCTGGCGGACGACCACCCAGTCGCCGTCGGCGATGGCGGCCTCGATCATCGAGTCACCGGTGACCTGCAGGAGGAACAGCGTGCCCTCGCCGACGAGCTGCTTGGGCAGCGCGAAGACGTCTTCCACGCTCTCCTCGGCCAGGATCGGACCACCGGCGGCGATGCGGCCGACGAGCGGGACATAGGCCGCCGTCGGGCGGTTGATCGTGGGCTCTTCGTCAGTCGCGTCAGGGTCCACCCACAGCACGGGCTCGCCCGGGAGGCGCACTTCGAGCGCGCGCGGCCGGTGCGGGTCGCGACGCAGGTAACCCTTGCGCTGAAGCGCCGTCAACTGGTGCGACACGCTCGACGTGCTGGTCAGCTGCACCGCCTCGCCGATCTCGCGCATGGAGGGCGGATAGCCGCGCTGCTGCACCGAGTCACGAATGACTTCAAGGATCTTGCGCTGCCTGGGCGTAAGGCCCAGAGAGTCGCGCCGGCGCACCGCGAGGTCGCTGACCCCGTTTGCGCCATCCTGCTCGCTCATGCTCTTCCTCCTCGCCTGGCGGCCCGCCTCACCGGCGCACCTCCCGGTCTGTGGTCCCAATGTCGCACACAGCGACCGTATCGCTGTTGAAGATCATCTTCAAACAATTGTTCGAGTCTTCCTCGAAATTGTCGCCAGCGTGGTGTACAACATCGTACGGGAGTTCGATCGACACCGTGTTCGATTTGCTGATCTTTATTTGGCCTTTTCCTCGGGCCGCACGGCAGGAGGTCAACCATGCGAACGCCCACAAATACCGACACGACCAGCCAAGACGCCAAACGACTCACACTCATCGCCGACGCAACGCAGGCTAACGATCGACGGGGAGACAATACGCGGACTGAGGCCGGTTCCCGCGGGAATTCGGGGAAGAGGTTGGGGCCCCGCACGACTCATGGTGGAAGGCCCCATTTGCGATTGGTGCCGCCGCCGCGTCCGGGCGCCGACACGGACGCCACCGTACCGCCGGGCAGGGGAGGAGCCCGTGCGGACGAGGGCGACGAGACAGTGGCCGGCCGGAGATCCGGCGCGGACAGAGGCCAGGGGCGCTCGGGCGGGGGCGCCGACGCTGGGCAGGGGACGAGGGTGAACGATCGGGGCGCACGCGCCCCTGCGGGCGCCGCGCGGTCGCGTGCGCGCGGCCCAGGAGGGTCTGGAACGAAAGGAGCAGGGGGCGGCATCGCGGGCGCTGGTCCGCGGGGCGGCATCCAGGCCGCCGAGCAAGACGCACGCGGCACTCGACGCTCCGCGCAGGTCGCGGAGGAAGACATACGCGGTACTCGACGCCCCGCGCAGGTCGCGGGGGAAGACGCGCGCAGTGCGCGGGACCCTGCCCGGGGGGCTGGAGGAGAGGTTCTCGGTCCCGGGGGTGGTGTCCGGGGCTCCGGGGAAGGCGTTCGCGGTGTCCGGGGCCTGGCCCGGAGCACTGGGGAAGGCGTTCGCGGTCCCCGGGGTCCCGCCCGGAGGGCTGTGGGAAAGGTCCGTGGTTCCGGGGGTGGTGTCCGGAACGCCGTCGGAAGGCTCCTCGGCTCTAGGAAGGGTGCCCGGAGCGCTGAGGGAAGGGTCTTCGGTCCCAGGGGTGATGACCGAAGTGCTGGAAAGGGCGCTCGCGGCGTTCGGCGTGCCGCCCAGGCCGCTGGGGAAGGCGTTCGCGGTCCCCTGGATGGTTCTCGGGTCGCTGGGGGAGATGTTCGCGGTCCCTTGGGTGGTTCTCCGGGTGCTGGGGAAGGCAATCGGGGTTCCAAGGATGGTGTCCGGAGTCCCCGGGGAGATGCTCGCGGTGCTCGGGGTCCCGCGCAGGTTGCGCGGGGAGACACTCGGGGTTCCGTGGGCGCTGGGGGAGGTGTTCGCGGTGTCCGGGGTGGTGGTGTCCAGGGTGTCGGGAGGGGCGTTCGGGGCGCAGCCATAGGTGCTCGCGGGGGTGACCGGGCTGCGCGGGGAGGCGTCGTCCGGGGTGGCCGCTCTCGGCGTGGTGCAGGGCACTGGGGATCCCGGCGGTGGGGGCGCCGGGTGGCGAGGTGGCGCGAGCGGAGGGCGTTGGCGCGGGTGCGTCGGCGGTCTGCTCCGCCGCTGCGGCTGACCCGGCGCGGGCGGGTCGTGCTGGTGGCCGCCATGGCGTTGCTGTCGCTCGGCGGGTTCTGGCTCGGTACGCGTGCGGTGGGGCAGGCGGCGGTGCAGGTCGTCGTGACCAGCCATGCGGGGTTGCCGTGGGTGGAGGTGCGCGAGGGCGACACGCTCTGGGCCATCGGGGAGGCGCTCTCTCAGGGGGACGATCCCGGCCCTGTGGTGCAGGAGATCAAGCGCTTGAACGGCCTGTCCGACTCCCTCATTCGCCCCGGCACCCGCCTGTACGTCCCCAGCAACACCGCCGCCTTACGCTGACCGCCCGGACCGCGAGCCCGCCTGGGCTGTGAGCTTGCTCGGCCAGCGACCCCGCATGGCCAGCGAGTCCGCTTGGCCCGCCGGCCTATTCGGGCTGCCAGCCTGCTCGGCCCGCGTCTGCGCTCGGCCCGCGTCTGCGCTCGGCCCGCGTCTGCGCTCGGCCCGCGTCTGCGCTCGGCCCGCGTCTGCGCTCGGCCCGTGAGTGCGCTTGGGCTGCCGGTCCGCTTGGGCTGTCAGTCAGCCTGGTCCGCCGTCCGCCCGGGAGTGCGTCCGGGTTGTGAGTCCGTTCGGGTCGCCAGGACGCTCGGACCGCGCCAGTCCATTTGGGTGCCAGGCCGCTCGGCTCGTGAGCGTGCCGGGGTCGCGGGTCCGCTCGACCCGCGAGTCCCCCGGGCTGTGAGTTCGTTCCGCCGCCGAGTTCGCCTGGGGCTGTGAGTTTGCTCCGCCGGCGAGTCCGCCCAGGGGCTGTGAGTTCGCTCCGTCGGCGAGTTCGCCCGGGGTGTGAGGTCGCTCCGCTGGCGAGGCCGCTCGGGCGGCCGTAGGGGGAGGTGTGGGGTTGGGTATCGTTGTGAGGTTTGTTCACGAATGGGTGTGTAAGTAGCTCATGTGACGCCTCCAGCAGCACAAAGATCACCTCGACGAGCGACACGCCGGAGTCCCGGTGGTGTCGGCGGGCTGATCAGCGACTTCGGTTCGATGGGCTTGCTCAACTTGCGTTCATGGTCGCGCGCTTCTACGGTTGGACCACAACATCTAGTAGTTACACCGATGTAGTTCACCACACCTTGTGTTTTATGTACCGCTCCACGGCCAGCCGTGGGGCGTGCGCGAGCGTCCCGTGACGGCGGTTCCGCGGCGTGTGGTGGCCGCAGGTCTAGGAGGCGAAAAGCGTGCACTGTCCGTTCTGTCGCCACCCTGACACGAGGGTCATCGACAGCCGCTCCACGGATGACGGCGCGGCCATCAGGCGACGCCGCACCTGTCCCGAGTGCGGGCGCAGGTTCACCACGCAGGAGACCGTACTGCTGATGGTGAGCAAGCGCAGCGGAGTGACGGAGCCGTTCTCGAGGGACAAGGTCGTCGCGGGCGTGCGGCGGGCGTGTCAGGGCAGACCGGTGGGCGAGGATTCGCTGGCGCAGCTCGGGCAACGGGTGGAGGAGGCCATCAGGGCCAAGGGTGCGGCCGAGATCCCCTCCAACGAGGTGGGGCTGGCCATCCTGGGCCCGTTGCGGGACCTCGACGAGGTGGCCTACCTGCGGTTCGCATCGGTATATCGCGGTTTCGAGAGCCTGGCGGACTTCGAGGCCGAGATCTCACAGTTGAAGGCGGAGAAGGGGGAGTCATGACGGAGACGGCCAGCGGTTCAGTCGCGCGCGGGGGTAAGCGTCCGCGTAAGGGACTGAAGATGAAGCGGATCTTCACCAAGCCGGGCGTGCACCCGTATGACGAGATCCAGTGGGAGCGCCGTGACGTCGTCATGACGAACTGGCGCGACGGCTCGGTCAATTTTGAACAGCGGGGCGTCGAGTTTCCCGAGTTCTGGTCGGTCAACGCGGCCAACATCGTGACGACCAAGTACTTCCGCGGCGCCGTGGGCACGCCGCAGCGCGAGTGGAGCCTGAAGCAGCTGATCGACCGGGTCGTCGGCGTCTACACCCGCACCGGGATCGAGCACGGCTACTTCGCCAGTGACGAGGACGCCGAGATCTTCGATCACGAGCTCAAGCACGCGCTGGCGCACCAGGTGTTCGCGTTCAACTCGCCGGTCTGGTTCAACGTGGGCACCAAGTCGCCCCAGCAGGTGAGCGCCTGTTTCATCCTCTCGGTGGACGACCAGATGGAGTCGATCCTCGAGTGGTACAAGGAAGAGGGCGTGATCTTCAAGGGCGGCTCGGGCTCGGGTGTCAACCTGTCCCGCATCCGCTCCTCGAAGGAGCTGCTGTCGAGCGGCGGCACGGCCAGCGGCCCGGTGAGCTTCATGCGCGGCGCCGACGCGTCCGCGGGGACGATCAAGTCCGGCGGCGCCACCCGCCGGGCGGCCAAGATGGTCGTGCTCGACGTCGACCACCCCGACATCGAGGAGTTCATCGAGACCAAGGCGCGCGAAGAGGACAAGGTCCGCGCGCTGCGTGACGCCGGTTTCGACATGGACCTGGGCGGCAAGGACATCGTCTCCGTCCAGTACCAGAACGCCAACAACTCCGTGCGCGTCTCCGACGAGTTCATGCGCGCGGTGGACAAGGGCGAGAAGTTCGGCCTGCGCGCCCGCCTGACCGGCGAGGTCATCGAGACGGTCGACGCCCGGGAGCTGTTCCGCAAGATGGCCAAGGCCGCCTGGGAGTGCGCCGACCCGGGTGTGCAGTACGACGACACGATCAACGACTGGCACACCACCCCCGAGACGGGGCGGATCACGGCCAGCAACCCGTGCTCCGAGTACGTCCACCTGGACAACTCCTCCTGCAACCTCGCCAGCATCAACCTGCTGAAGTTCCTGAAGGATGACAACACCTTCGACGTCCCCAACTTCGTCAAGCTGACCGAGCTGATCATCACCGCGATGGACATCTCGATCACGTTCGCGGACTTCCCGACCGAGAAGATCGGCGAGACCTCGCGGGCGTACCGCCAGCTCGGCATCGGCTATGCCAACCTCGGCGCGCTGCTCATGGCGACGGGCCACGCCTACGACTCCGACGGCGGCCGCGCCGTGGCGGGGGCGATCACGTCGCTGATGACCGGCGTGTCCTACCGCCGCAGCGCCGAGCTGGCCGCGGTGGTCGGCCCGTACGACGGATACGCCAGGAACGCGGAGCCGCACAAGCGCGTCATGCGCAAGCACGCGGCGGCCAACGACGACCTGCGCACCGTCGGCTCCATGGACGCGAAGATCCACTCCGAGGCGTCCCGCCAGTGGTCGGAGTGCCTCAAGCTCGGCGAGAAGAACGGCTACCGCAACGCCCAGGCAAGCCTGCTGGCCCCCACGGGCACCATCGGCCTGATGATGGACTGCGACACCACCGGCATCGAGCCGGACCTGGCACTGGTCAAGTTCAAGAAGCTCGTCGGCGGCGGGTCCATGCAGATCGTCAACCAGACGATCCCGCGGGCGCTCAAGCAGCTCGGCTACCAGCAGGAGCAGATCGAGGCCATCGTCGAGTACATCGGCGAGCACAGCCACGTCGTCGACGCGCCCGGCCTGCGCCAGGAGCACTACGAGGTGTTCGACTGCGCGATGGGCGAGCGGGCGATCGCGCCGATGGGCCACGTGCGCATGATGGCGGCCACCCAGCCGTTCCTGTCGGGGGCCATCTCCAAGACGGTCAACCTGCCCGAGTCGGCCACGATCGACGACATCGAGCAGGTCTACCAGGAGGGCTGGAAGCTGGGGCTCAAGGCCCTGGCCGTCTACCGCGACAACTGCAAGGTCGGCCAGCCGCTGTCCGCCGGCAACGGCGCCAAGAAGGAAGAGGCCGCCAAGGAGGAGCCCGAGGTCAAGGTCATCGAGGTCAACCGGCCGACCCGGCGGCGCATGCCCAACCAGCGGCCGAGCATGACCACCCGCTTCACGGTGGGCGGTGCCAAGGGCTACATGACCGCCTCGTCCTATCCTGACGACGGGCTCGGCGAGGTCTTCCTCAAGATGTCCAAGCAGGGCTCGACGCTGGCGGGCGTCATGGACGCCTTCTCCGTCGCGATCTCCATCGGCCTGCAGTACGGCGTGCCGCTCGAGACGTACATGAGCAAGTTCGTCAACATGCGGTTCGAGCCGGCCGGGATGACGGACGACCCGGACATCCGGATGGCGACGTCGGTGATGGACTACATCTTCCGCCGCCTGGCCCTCGACCACCTCCCCTACGACGAGCGGGCGGCCCTGGGCATCTTCTCGGCGGCCGAGCGCGCCGCGCAGCAGCGCGGTGAGGACCCGGCGGCGCTGCAGGAGACGGTGGACCGCGAGGCGCTGGCCCAGTCGGCGCCCATCGAGGAGAAGCCGAAGGTGGAGGCCACCGAGCAGTCGCCGGTGGTCAAGGAGCTGACGCTGGAAAGCCACCAGCGCTTCACGGCCGACGCGCCGCTCTGCATGACCTGCGGCACCAAGATGCGGCCGGCCGGGAGCTGCTACGTCTGTGAGGGCTGCGGCTCCACCAGCGGCTGCAGCTAGTCACGAGATCGATTGACGGGGCGGAGGCGAGCGGATACGGCTCGCCTCCGCCCCGTCGTCTCAGCGGGGCGCCGGATGTGGACGCGGTCCGTCGTCTCGGCGGGGCGCTGGGGTGTGGACGCGGGCCGTTCTTCTCGCTGGTCGATCGCGTGGACCTGCCGCGGGCGCTGGAGGAGGCCGCGGCCCGGGCACGGCAGACGGGGCTCACGGTGGTGTCGGAGATCGATCAGGCGGTGACCGGGCTGGACTCGGTGTGCGGGCTGACCGTGCTGCGGCTGGCCCAGGTGGGGCTGGCGAACGCGGCCAGGCACGCGGGGGAGAGAGCCGAGGTGCGGATGCGGGTACGGGTGGAGGCGGAGACGGCCCTGCTGGAGATCGTGGATGACGGCGGCTCCCCGCGCCGGCCCCCGGTCGAGGCGGGACGCGGGCACGGGCTGATCGGCATGGTCGAGCGGGTGGAGCTGCTCGGAGGCCGGCTCGAGGCCGGGCCGGCGCCGTCGGGGTCCGGCTGGCGACTGTACGCCGAGCTGCCCACGATCGGCGAGCCCGGGGCCGACGGGATCGGGGAGCCTGGGGCCGACGAGGTCGGGGAGCCCGCGATCGGCGAGACCGGGCCGATGATGTGCCGGTGCCGGCGTGATCCGGGTGCTGCTCGCCGACGATCAGAAGCTCGTCCGCGTCGGCCTGCGCATGCTCTGCGAGTCCGACCCCGAGATCGAGGTGGTCGGCGAGGCCGGGGACGGGCGCGAGGCGGTCAGGCTGGCCGATGAGTCGGTGCCCGACGTGATCCTGATGGACCTGCGCATGCCCGGGGTGGACGGCATCACCGCGACCGAGCGCATCATGGCGGCCCGCCCGTCCAGCCGCGTCGTGGTGCTGACTACGTTCGACGACGACGATCATCTCTACCCGGCGCTGTCCGCGGGCGCGTTCGGGTTCCTGGTGAAGGACTCGCCGCCCGGCGAACTGCTCGCCGCGCTGCACAGGGACCGTGGCCGGCGAGCCGCCGTTCAGCCACTCGGTGCTGGGACGGCTGGTCGAGCAGGCCGTACGCGCGCGGGCCCCAGACCCGGGCGACCCCGGAGGTCCCCGAGCTGAGCCCGCGCGAGCGGGATGTGGTGGCCATGGTGGGCGCCGGGCTGTCGAACCGGGAGATCGCCGAGCGCCTTCACCTGGGAGTTTCGAAGGTCAAGACGTACGTGGCGAGCCTGATGCGCAAGACGGGCGCCCCGAACCGGATCCGGCTGGCCGTGCTCGCCGCCTCAGCCGCTCAGTAGCTCGTCCAGGACGTCCGGTTTGTTGGTGATGATGCCGTCCACCTGGTAGTCCAGCATCCGCCGCATGGTGTCCGGGTTGTCCACGGTCCAGGCAAGCACCTGCATGCCGAGGGCGTGCACGCGCCGTACGTACGAGGCCGACAACGAGGTGTACGGCGGGTTGATCTGGTCGGCGAACTTGGCCAGCCCCGGCAGGTCGGCGCTGGACGGCGTCCCGAGCAGCCCGATCGGCACGCCGGGCAGCAGGCGGTGGAAGGCCCGCATCGACGCCCAGCTGAACGACTGCACCACCAGCCGCCCCTGCGCGAGCCAGCCGGAATGGCGGCGCAGCTCGGCGGCCACGCGGGCCTCGATGCCCGGATAGAGCTCCGGAGCCTTGATCTCCAGCAGCAGGTCCAGCCCCGAGCCGCTCATCTCGCTCAGCGCCTCGCCGAGCGTGGGCACCCGCTCGTCCTCGTACTCGTCCGAGAACCACGAGCCGGCGTCGAGCCGGCGGATCTGGTCGAGCGTGAGATCGCCGACCCTCCACGGCGCCAGATCGGGGAAGACCCGCTCGACGTCGGTGGTGCGGGCCAGGGTCGTGTCGTGCATCAGGACGAGTTCGTGGTCCCTGGTCTCCTGGACGTCGAGCTCGAACACGTCGGCGTGCTGCTTGTCGGCCAGTTCGAAGGCGGCGACGGTGTTCTCGGGCGCGTACGCGGAGGCGCCCCGGTGGGCGACGTTGACGACGGCTGTGGCCGCCTCGGCAGGGGTCGTCAGGAGGGTGGACGAGATCGCGATCATGACGGCGAGTCGCCTGAACATGGGTCTCCTCGGGTGGGGAGAGGCAGTCGACTCGACGATGACCAGATCTCATGACTGGTAGTTGATGGCAGAGTAGCCGCCCGGTGCCCGACCGATGAGCATTCGACACGCGACCCCCGTGCCGGGGGAGCGAATCATGGAGTTCTAGCCTGAATATCGTGAAGCATGGTGGGATGCTGGCCGTGATCCTGGCGGCCTGGTTCATGGCCCAGTTCGACTTCTTCGTGGTCAACGTGGCCGCTCCCTCCATCGAACGCGACCTGCACGCGGGCCCGGCCGCCCTGGAGCTGATCGTGGGCGGCTACGCCTTCACCTACGCGGCCGGCATGATCACCGGAGGCCGGCTCGGAGACCGCTACGGATACCGGCGGCTGTTCATCTGGGGCGTGGTCGCGTTCACGATCGCGTCCGTGCTGTGCGGGACCGCCGTGAACCCGGTCCAGCTCGTGGCCGCCCGCCTGCTCCAGGGCCTGGCGGGCGCGGCGATGGTGCCGCAGGTGCTGGCCATGATCTCCGCGGTCTACTCGCCGTCGGAGCGGGCGCACGCTCTCGGCTGGTACGGCGTCGCCGGCGGCCTGGGCTCGATCGCGGGCCAGGTGCTCGGCGGCCTGCTGCTGACCGTCGACGCGCTGGGGCTCGGCTGGCGGGTCATCTTCCTGATCAACCTGCCCGTCGGCCTGATCGTGGTGCCGCTGGCCGTCTGGCTGCTGCCCGAGGTCGAGACGGCCCGGCGGGCCAGGCTCGACGTGCCGGGCGCGGCGGGCCTGGCCGCCGGGCTGGCTCTGGTGCTGGTGCCGCTCGGCCTGGGCAACAGCCTGGGCTGGCCCGCCTGGACGTGGGTCAGCATGGGGGCCGCGGTGCCCGTGTTCGTGCTGACCTGGCGCTGGCAGCAGGTGCTCGGGGCGCGCGGCGGGCAGCCGGTGCTGGACCTGGCGCTGCTCAAGGTCCACTCCTACCTGGCGGGCGTGGGCTCGATCGTCGCGTTCATGGCGTATTTCGCCTCGTTCATGTTCACGCTGACGCTGCTGCTGCAGGGCGGGCTGGGGCTGACGGCCTTCCAGGCGGGGCTGGCGTTCGCGCCGATGGGGGTGCTGTTCTCGGTCACGTCGATCCTGGGGACGGGACTGGTCAGAAGGTACGGGCTGATCGTCGTCATGATCGGCGGCGTGATCATCGCGCTCGGACTGACCCTGATGGTGGTCGGGGCGGGGCTGGGCCTGCCGTACATCATGGCCGCGCTCATGCTCGTCGGCTCGGGCAACGGGCTGGTCCTGCCGCAGCTCATCGGGGCGGCGCTGGTGGAGGTCGCCCCCTACCAGGCCGGCATCGGGTCGGGCATCCTCAGCACGGCGCAGCAGTTCGCGGGCGCGGGCGGTGTGGCTCTGATCGGCGCGGTCTTCTTCGCGGCGGCGGAGGGCGGACACCACGTCGCTGCCATGCGCTGGTCGGCGGGCATCGACCTGGGGCTCGTCCTCGTCGTGATCGCGTCGGTGGCCTACAACCGGCACCGCGCCGTCATGACGACACGGGCAGCGCGGTCCCGTACAAACGCGAGACGCGGATCCTGATCACCAGCCGCCGGTCCTCGACCATCTGCCGCAGGAAGGCGTACGGGTCGTTCATGTTCTGCTGCATGGCGAGGAGCTCCATGCCCACCTCATCGCCCGGCTCGGTGCTCACGGGTGACAGCTCCGCCTCGCCCTCGGCGACGGCGTAGGACCAGAAGTCGTCGCTGGCCGCGTAGAGGGCGCAGCGGGGGTCCTTGTGGAGCTGGCGGACCTTGAGCCGGTCGTCGATGGTCGAGATCCGCACCACGCGCTGGTC
The DNA here is from genome assembly GCF_044458585.1 of Nonomuraea sp. NPDC050451. Lineage (NCBI taxonomy): Bacteria > Bacillati > Actinomycetota > Actinomycetes > Streptosporangiales > Streptosporangiaceae > Nonomuraea > Nonomuraea sp. NPDC050451. Next base: position 912,238 of record NZ_JBITHZ010000002.1, on the reverse strand, counting down.
CGGGTCCCAGGTGTACAGGACGGTGGACAGGTGGGGGTGGCCGCTGCTCTTGTTCGTCGCCAGCGCGCCGAAGCGCTGCCCGGCCAGCAGCTGCGAGAGTTCCTCGTCGCCGAGGGACTGGGGGGCCGGGCCCGCCCCTGGCCCGTACGTTTGCGACATGCATCCTCTCCCTCGTGCAAGTCCTGAAATGTCAGCCTATCGCCGCGCCGCCCTGGCCCTGGAGGCCCGGTGCGTACGGGCTCGGCGACCCGCCCACCGGTAGGTTACGAGTCATGAATTTTGCTATTACCAGCGGATACGTTGTGCCGATCGACGGCGACCCCATCGACGGCGGCACCGTACTCGTCCAGGATGGGAAGATCGCCGCCGTCGGCCGGGACGTGGCCGTGCCCGAGGGGACCCCCGTCGTGGACGCCGCCGGCGGCTGGGTGCTGCCCGGCTTCGTCGAGGCCCACGGGCACCTCGGCGTGTACGAGGAGGCCGAGGGGTGGGCCGGCCAGGACACCAACGAGATGACCGACCCGAACGGCGCCCGCCTGCGCGCCCTCGACGCCATCAACCCCGCCGACCTGGCCTTCGGCGACGCGCTGTCCGGCGGCGTGACGACCGCGGTGATCAAGCCGGGCTCCGGCAACCCGATCGGCGGCCAGACGGTCGCGATCAAGTGCTGGGGCAGGTCGGTGGACGAGATGCTGGTCAGGGAGCCGGCCAGCGTCAAGAGCGCGCTCGGCGAGAACCCCAAGCGTGTGTACGGCGACCAGAAGAAGCTGCCGTCCACCCGGCAGGGCGTGGCCGCCGTGATCCGGGACGCGTTCATGAAGGCGCAGGATTACAAGGCCAAGCGGGCGGCGGCCGCCGAGGAGGGCAAGCCGTTCGACCGGGACGGCACGCTGGAGGTCCTGGTCCGCGTGCTGGACGGCGAGCTGCCCTGGTGCCAGCACACGCACCGGGCCGACGACATCTCCACCGCGCTCAGGCTGGCCGACGAGTTCGGCTACCGGCTGATCATCAACCACGGCACCGAGGGCCACCTGCTGGCCGACACCCTGGCCGCCAGGGACATCCCCGTCATCATCGGCCCGCTCTTCACCAGCCGGTCGAAGGTCGAGCTGCGCCGGCGCTCGCTGAGCAACCCGGGCATCCTGGCGCGGGCGGGGGTGCGGCTGGCCATCACCACCGACCATCCCGTCGTGCCGATCCACTTCCTCGTCCACCAGGCCACGCTGGCGGTCAAGGAGGGCCTGGACCCGGCCGAGGCGCTGCGCTCGATCACGCTGAACCCGGCCCGGATCATGGGCATCGACGACCGGGTGGGCGCGCTCCGCCCCGGGCTCGACGCCGACCTCGTGATCTGGTCGGGGGACCCGCTGGACGTCATGAGCCGGGCGCTGCGGGTGTTCGTCTCAGGTCAGGAGGTGTACACCTACGCCGACGGCGAAGGCGTGGTGGCGGATCCGTACTACCGCGAATCAAGCGACCGTTAAGCGTCTGTAGATGCGGGCCGCGCATAGTGGTCGGACCAGCGAAAGAGAGGCACCCCCATGCCAGTCCAGCGTCCCAGCAAGGCACTCTTGATCGGCCTGGTCGTGTCCAGTGCCCTGGCATTGATCGTGCTGACCTTCATGCTGCTGTCGGGCGGGCCCTTGGGGTTCGGGCTGTCCGCGCTGCTGGGCGTGGCGCCGCTGCCGGTGCTGCTGGCCGCCGTGCTCTCGCTCGACAGGCTCGAGCCCGAGCCGAAGCTGAACCTGGCGTTCGCCTTCGCGTGGGGCGCGGGGGTGGCGATCGTGCTGGGCCTCGTGCTGTCGTACGCGGGGGAGGCGCTGTTCACCAGGGCCGGGTTCGGCGAGGCGGTCGTCGACGACGTGGGCACCGTCCTGCTGGCCCCCGTGATCGAGGAGGCGCTCAAGGGCTCGGCGCTGCTGCTGCTCCTGCGCAGGCGGCAGGAGATCGACGGGCTGACCGACGGCATCGTGTACGCCTCCATGGCCGGCCTGGGCTTCGCGGCCGTGGAGAACGTCGGCTACTACCTGCTCGCGTACAACGAGGACGGGGCCGGCGGGGCGCTGCAACTGTTCGTGATCAGGGGCCTCATCGACCCGCTCGGCCACCCCGTCTACACCTCCATGATCGGCCTCGGCGTCGCCTACGCCCTGACCAGGCGCACCGCCGCCAGGTTCGCCGCGATCCCGCTCGGCTACCTGGGCGCGGTCTTCCTGCACGGCCTCTGGAACGGCTCCGCCACCACGGGCTCCCTGGCCTGGGTGGCCGCCGCGTACCTCGTGATCATGGCGGCGCTCATCCTGCTGATCGCCGTGACCGTCGTCGAACGCCGCCAGCTCGTCGCCAGGATGGGCGCCTACCTGCCCGGTTACCAGCAGACCGGGCTGATCACGGAGGCCGACGTCAGGATGCTCAGCACACTGTCCGGCCGCAAGGCGGCCCGCAAGTGGGCCAGGGGCGCCGGGCTCGGCCGGGCCATGAGCGACTACCAGCAGGCGGCGACCGAGCTGACCATGCTGCACCTGCGGGCCGAGCGCCAGGGCATGGACCCGGTCCGCTTCGCCGTGGAACGCGACGCGCACCTGGGCCTGATGGCCCACGCCCGCCGCTGGTGACCCGCGCGCTCCCTGTCAAAATGGGGTGAACCATCGAAGGGAGAGCAGATGAGCTGGGTGGAGATCGGGTCCGAGGCGGAACTACGCGAATTGCTCGGAGAGGTCATGCCGAGGGCGGCGACCAAGGAGCGCGTCCGGCTGCACGAGCGTGACCGGGAGTGGCTGGCGGCCTCCCCGTTCTGCCTGATCGCCACGTCGGACGACGCGGGCACCTGCGACGTCTCGCCCAAGGGCGACCCGGCCGGGTTCGTCCACGTCATCGACGACACCACGATCGCCATCCCGGACCGCCCGGGCAACCGCAGAGCCGACGGATTCCTCAACGTCCTCACGAACCCGCACGTCGGGCTCCTCTTCCTGATCCCCGGCCGCAACGAGACCCTGCGCATCAACGGCCGGGCCAGGCTCATCCGCGACGCCCCGTTCTTCGACGAGATGATCGTGAAGGGCCACCGCCCGCACCTGGCGCTCGTGGTGGAGATCGAGCAGATCTTCTTCCACTGCGCCAAGGCGTTCCTGCGCTCCTCGCTGTGGAAGCCGGACAGCTGGGAGCCCGAGGTGCTGCCCTCGCACGCGAGGCTCGTCAAGGACGTGCAGAAAGTGGAGGAGAGCCTCGAACAGCTCGAGAGCTACTACGGCGAGACCTACGCCGAGCGCCTCTACCGCTGACCTCTGAGCCCGCCGCTCGGCCCCGGGCCGGGCGGCGTGGTTCTCAGACGTTCTCGAGCGTTCTCAGGCGGCGGGGGTCGGACCGCCCGGGAAACGGATGACGTTGCGGCCGGTGTAGGCCCGCAGGTCGATCACCTTGGGGTCGGCGGGCTGCTTGCGGCGGTCGGCCGAACGAATCTCGCGGACCTTGTGCCTGGCGATATGTGGCGGCACCACCACAAGCCTCTTCATCGTAAGCCCCCCGTGATGACTTTGTTATCTAGTTATCTACAGAAGGACCGATAAATCCGGCGTAAAGAGAGCACGTCAGTAGGGGAGCGTGCGGCCCGACGGGGTCCGCAGGTCCAGCTCCACGGCCGGCTTCGGGATCCGCTTGGTCGTCGACTTCGGGACTCTGACGCGTTTCATGGCCTCCCCCTTCGGAAGCGCGTCCCCGCCTGTCCGCGCCGCTCGGCAGCGGCATGACGGGCACCCGCCATGCGCGCCAACCTAACGGGCCACCACCGGGTCTCTCAATGCATTTCTACGAATGTCATGCCCCGGGTGTGAGCCGGGCCGTGACACCGATCCGGTTCCACGCGTTGATCATGGCCAGCGCCACGATGAGCAGTCCCAGCTGCTTCTCGCTGTAGTGCCGCGCGGCCTCCTCCCAGACCTCGTCCGGGACCCCCGCGCGGTCGGCCAGCCTGGTCGCCTCCTCCGCCAGCGCGAGCGCGGCCCGCTCGGCCGGCGTGTAGACGGTCGCGTCCCGCCAGGCGGCCACCGACCAGAGGCGTTCGTCGCTCTCGCCGGCCTTCTTCAGGTCGCGGCTGTGCATGTCCACGCAGTAGCCGCAGCCGTTGATCTGGCTGGCGCGCAGCTTGATCAACTCGAGGGTGGTGGTCGGCAGCTCGCTCTCGTGCAGCAGCTTCTCCACCGCCAGGAAGTGGTGGTACGCCTGCGGAACCTGCTGGGCGACGTTGATCCGCTGGGTCATGTGTTCCTCCTCAGTTCGTTTGTAGGAGGACGGGGTGGGCCGTCCAGTTGTGACATCTTCCGCGAAGAAAGTGACATCTAACCCGCCATGGAGGCGCTGAGAGCGGGGGGTCCCCAGCGCATCGGGGATTACTGGCTGGCGGGGCGGCCGGGCTCGGGCGGGCAGGGGGTTGTGTACGACGCCGACGGCTCGCGGGTCGCGGTCAAGGTGCTGCACGCGAACGGCGACCGGGCGATCCGCGACCGGTTCGCCAGGGAGGCGACGGCCGCCGGGCGGGTTTCGTCGTTCTGCACGGCCCGCGTGCTGGCCACCGACCTGGAGGGGAGCAAGCCGTATCTGGTCTCGGAGTACGTGCCGGGGCCGAGCCTGGGCGCGGCCGTGCGGGAGGGGCGCCGGTTCGGCGGCGACGACCTGCACCGGCCGGCCACGGCGGTGGCGACGGCGCTGACGGCCATCCACGACGCCGGGTCGTGCACCGCGACCTCAAACCGGACAACGTGCTGCTCGCACCCGACGGCCCACGCATGACCGACTTCGGTATCGCGCGCACGATCGACATGTCGCTCACCAAGACCGGCGAGGTGTCGGGCACGCCGGCGTACATGGCGCCCGAGGTGTTCACGGGGCAGCGGGCGGGCGCCCCGGCCGACGTGTTCGCGTGGGGCGCGATCATGGTGTTCGCCGCGACCGGGCACGACCCGTTCGCCGCCGAGAACCTGGGCGGCGTCATGCACCGGGTGCTCTCGCACCGGCCCGGCCTGAGCGCGTTGCCCCCGCGGCTGGCCGCGCTGGTCGAAGCCGCCCTCGACAAGGACCCGGCGGCCCGGCCCGCGACCCGCGACCTGCTGCTCGCGCTGGTCAGCGGGTCCGGCTCTGACATCAGGGGGCCGCTGGCGGCGGGCAGCCGGACTGCCCGGGGCGTGCACGGCCCTGGCCCCGCCGATCCCGCGCTCGGCACGATCGCGGAGGACGCCTACGAGTCGCTGGGCCCCGAGGAGCGGGAGGTCGCGGCCGAGGTGTTCCTGCGGCTGGTGGCCGTGGACGAGGACGGGCACGAGGCGGGGCGGACGGCCGGATACGAGGAGCTCTGGCCTCCGTCACGGAGAAGGGCGTGCTCCAGCTCTGGGACGTCGAGGCCAGGCAGCGGCTGGGCGGGTCCTACCGGCTGTGGGAAGCCCCGGTGTCGCCGGCGTTCAGCGCGGACGGGGAGACGTTGTACGCCGGGACGGACGAGGCCCTGCATGCGATTCCCGTGCGGAGCGAGCGGATCGCGCAGGAGGTGTGCGCGCGGGCCGGGCGCTCGCTGTCGGCCGGCGAGTGGGCCCGGTACCTGGGCGGCGGCCGTACCAGAACATCTGCCCCTGGCGATCGGAGGGCGGGTACGAGGCCCGCCCTCCTGCGACCTCAGCCCTGGCAGTTGCCCCAGGTCTTGCGGCCGCCCCAGGCCTCGACGCGGTTGTCCGGGTCGCGGGTCCATCCGGCGTACTTCACGCACTTCCACTTGCCGTCGATGTGGCCGGTCTCGGCGTAGAAGCGGTACTTCTGCACGTCTTCCGCCCTGCCGCCGCCCTTGACCTCCAGGTAGGCGCCGGTGACCGTGCGGGTGCCCGTGTACACGCTCTTGATGGCGGCTACGCAGTTCTTGCCGCTCCGGTTGTTGTACATCAGGTACACATGTCCGAACGCCGCGCCTTCGCGGGTCTTCATCGCCCGGTGGCCGTCCTTGACGCGGTGGAAGCCGGGGCCGCAGATGCGCTCGGGGGTGTAGCGGGCCGTGGCCGCGTACGCGGCGGAGGGGGTGGCGGCGATCCCGGCCGCGACCAAGGCCATCGCGATAACCGTTCGGGTGAGCACGAGCGTCCCTTCGGCAGGGGGTAATAAGGACAACGTCGATCTTTACTGTGCCTTGACCGAAATATCAAGGGGTTGTGGTAAATGCCGCTTATCGCGGTGTGTGCGGCCTGGGCCGTGTTCTGGGGCTCCTGGTCGGCCCTCCTGCCTGCCGTCAAGCTGGAGCTGGGCATCTCGGCGGGGGACCTGGGGCTGGCGCTGACCGCCGTACCCGTGGGGGCCCTGCCCGCGATGGCGCTGGCCGGGCGGCTGGCGCGGGGGCGCGAGCGGACCGCCCTGCTGGTGACGACGGCGCTGTTCGGGCTCAGCGTGGCCGGGATCGGGCTGGTGGCCACGCCCTGGCAGCTCGCGCTGGCGCTGCTGCTCGTGGGAGCGACCAGCGGAGCGCTCGACATCGCGCTGAACCTGGCCACGGGGCGCGCCGAGCGCGAGACCGGCCGCCGCCTCTTCCAGTCCGTCCACGCGGCCTTTCCGGTCGCGGTCATCGCGGCGTCCCCCGCCACCGGCCTGGCCAGATCCCTGGGCTTGAGTGTCGGCACCGTCCTGGCGATCATCGCCGTGATCGTGATCGCCGCATCCTTGACGGTCGTGGTGCTGCCCGTGGGCGAGGAAGCGGCCGCCTCGTCCGGCGGTCCGGACAAGCGCGGGCTGTGGGGCGCGGCGATCGTGCTGGGCACGCTGGCGGCCTGCGTACTGGTCATCGAGAACTCGGTCGAGCAGTGGTCGGTGCTGCTGCTGGAGGAGCACCGAGGGGCCACGCCCCTGGTGTCGAGCGCCGCGCCTTCCGTCTACATGGCGGCGCTGACGGCCGGTCGCCTCGTCGTCCAGGCGTTGCCTCGGGTGCCGCTGCGGGCGTTGTACCTGGTGGCGGGGGTGGGCGGCGGCGCGGGCATCGCCCTGGCGGGCCTGGGCGGTACCGTGCTCGCCTCCATGGCGGGCTTCGCGGTGACCGGGCTGGCGTTGGGCCCGCTGGTGCCCGCCCTCCTCAGCCGGGCCGCCGCCGACGACCCGAGCGGCACGCTGGTGTGGGGGGTGTCGACGATCTCGTACACGGGGTTCGTGATCAGCCCTCTGCTCGTTGCCGCGCTGAGCGGATGGCTCGGCCTGCCCTCCGCCCTGGCCCTCCTCGGCCTCCTGGGCCTGCCGCTGCTGGCCCGCTTCGCCCGCCCCTGACCGATTTCTGGGGACGTTTGGGGAAATTGGCGGTCCTTTGAGGAAGAGAGGCCATGGAACCGGGTATCCCCCGGGCGGATGGACTATAGGGGGGATCACCATGGCTGTCTGCGAGACCTGCGGAAACGATTACGACATGGCGTTCGAGGTGCATGCGCAGGGAGCGGTGCACACTTTCGACTGCTTCCAGTGTGCGATCGAGGCGATGGCGCCCATCTGCGAGCACTGTGGCACGAAGGTCATCGGGCATGGGGTGCAGTCGGGCGAGCACTGGTACTGCTGCGCGCATTGTGCACGCGAGGAAGGCAGCCAGGGCCTCGTCGACCGCATCATGGCCACCACCAGCTCCTGACCCACCCCGCCACCCGGCTCACCCGGGGCGGGTTGCCCGCCTCCGGGTAGGGCGGGCGTCCCCGGCTGGGAGGCTCGCCTCGGGTTGAGCGAGTTGCCCGGCTCCGCATAGGGCGGGCGTCCCCGGCTGTGACGGCTCGCCCTCGGGGTGGTGCCTCGCGATGAGCGGTTGCTCGCCTGAGGAGGGCACCCTGGGCCGGGGCTCCCCTCGGGCACAGCGGCCCTCCGCGCTCGCCACCGCGACGGCGCATGCGGCGGACGCTGAGGGCGCCCTCGGCTGGGGTGGCTCGCCCTCGGGCGGCGCGTCAAGGGTGGGGCGGTTCTCCCTTGGGCGTGGGCAGCTCACCCTCGGGCGCGGCGGCCACCGTGCGCGCGACCGCGCGACGGCGCATGCGGCGGCGACGGTGAGGGCCCCCTCGGCATGGGTGGGGCGACGTTCCGATGGCATCCGCCCCGCCACACGCACGGGCAGGTGGGGAGCGGGGTTAAGGGAGCAGGGGGCGGATGCGGGTGATGGCCTCCTCGAGGGGACCCGGGGGGACCGGGGCGGTGAGGTCGACGGTGATGTGGCCGTTCTTGGCCTCCCAGACCCCCGCGACCCGCCCCTCGTGGACGATCACGGGGGAGATCCACCCCGCCTGCCGGCTCACCTTGGCCTTGAGGGACGGCGGGATCAGCGGGGCGAGGCCGCGTGGCGCGCCCAGGATGTACTGGTCGAAGCCCGGCAACAGGTGCACCTCGGCCGACGGGCGGGTGGCGGCGAGGTCGTCGAGGTGCTCGGTCAGGGCCAGCAGCGTCTGGCCGTCGTCGGTCTCCACCTCGGTCAGCTCGGGCGCCAGGTCGCGGAACCACCCCTTCAGCACCGTCTTCTTCGCCACCCCGCCGAACAGCCACGTGTCGAACATCTCCGGTGTCGCCGGCCCGTGCGCGCCCAGGAACGCGCGGGCCACCCGTACACCCGCCTCCTCGTACGGCGGCAGTGCGGCGGGCCATCCGGGGAGCCAGGTGCGCGGGGAGGTGAAGGTGACCCTGCCGTCGCGGGGCGGACCGTAGCAGAGCTCGCCCAGGCGGCTCAGCGGCTTGAGCAGGGCACCCCAGCCGGAAGTGAGCGCCTCCCGCAGATGGGCGTCCCCGGTCACGGCCACCACGGCATCGACGAGCTCTTCCCTGGTCAGGCCCGAGGAGTGCGCGCCCTGCGCCTCGTCGCGCAGGGCGCGGGGGACGGCGTCGATGATCGCTGCGATCTCATCGGCGGTGACACCATGGCCGCGCTGCCACGACCCCTTCTCCCAGAAGCGCAACGTGCCCAGGGCCGCGCAGTAGTCGGCCAGCTCGTCGGAGGGGACGAGGTGGAGGGTGCCGCGCATGATCCACGTCTTGACCAGCGTGCGGTCGCTCCACAGGGCCTGGTCGATCCCGCCCGGGTCGGGCTTGCCGCTCCGGACCGCCACCGCAAGCTGGGCCGAGGAGGCGACCTGCGTCTGGACGCCGCACAGCCGCCGGGCGACCGCCACGGGATCGGGCGCGTCCGGCTCACTCACGAACTGTCTGCGCAGGCGCCACGCCAGGATCTGTGGCCAGGTGAGCTTGGTAGTCACGCGTCAACTTCTACACCCGGCCACCGACACTTCCGAGGGGACCCCGGGGTCAGCCAGTGAAGCCGATGTCCTCGTAGCGGAGGTCGTAGAAGCCGCGCGCCCCCACGTTGGCCAGCGTCTGGCGGGCGGCGACGTTCTGCGGGCGCTGGTAGAGCGGCAGCACGTTGACCTCCTGCCAGATCAGCGCATCCGCCTCGTTGGCCGCCGCGCGGGCCCGCACCGGGTCGAGGCTCTGGGCGGCGCGGTTCATGGCCTGGTCGATGGCGGGTGAGCCGGTACGGCCGAAGTTGGCGTTCCAGGTCTTCCCGTCGGCGGAATTGGCATAAATCCCGAAACTGCTGGAAACCGGGAAGGGCGTCCCGATGTACGCGAAGGGCGTGATGTCGAAGTTGCCGGGGATGACGTACTTGGTGAAGAAGTCGTCGCTGGGCACGGCCTGAATGGTCAGCTTCACGCCGATCTGGGCGAGCATGGTCTGCGCCAGCTCCCCCTCCGCCTTGCTGATCTGAACCCCCGACGGCACCACGAACCGCAGCTCGAGCGCCTTGCCGTTCTTCTGCCTGAACGAGCCGCTCAGCTTCCACCCGGCCGCGTCCAGGAGCTGTCGCGCCTGGCCGGGGTTGTACGCCCCGAGCTTGCCGGCGTTGTCCTGGTAGCCCTCCTGGGTGTTCATGAAGAAGTGGTTGTTCAGCAGGGCGATCGGCCAGTCCAGGCCCTGGAGGTCCGACTGCGCGATGGCCTGGCGGCTGATGCCCAGCTGGACGGCCTGCCGGACGTTGCGGTCCTTGAGCAACTCGCTGGACCCGTTAAAGGTGAAATGCCGGAAATCGGGGCCAGCCGCCTGCCGCACCTGCGTCCCCGGCGTGCCCTTCGCCCGCGCGTAGTCGGGCGCGGACGGCCCCACGTCGATGAGGTCGAGCTCCCCGTTGCTGAACGCCGAGATCAGCGAGTCCTGCTCCGACGACCGATAGATGATCTTGTCGAGCTTCGCCCGGTTCCCCCACCACGAGTCGTCCCGCACGACCGTGATCGTCTTGGCCGTCTGGTCGAACCCCCCGAACTTGAACGGCCCGGCCGTCACCGGGATCTTGTTCAGCCAGGCGTTGTCGAAGGACTCGGGCGTCCGGTTCGTGGCGGCGGGCAGCAGCGGCCCGAACAGCGCCTGCCAGTCCCCGAACGGCTTGTCGAACGTCACCACCACCTCGAAGTCGTCCTTCCCCCGCGCCACCTTCTCGATGTCCTGGTAGCCGGTGGACGAGGCGATGTGGAAGGCGGGGTTGCGCCCGTTCAGCGCGTGCCACTGGGCCTCGTAGTCGGCCCAGGTGATCGGCTTCCCGTCAGACCACTTCGCCTTCGGGTTCAGCTTGTACGTGACCACCTGCTTGGGCCGCTGGTCGGTCACCTCGGCGTCGAGCACGTAGTCGCGGTCGACCGAGATCTCCGCCTTCTCGTCGGAGTGGAACGGCGCGGGCAGCAGCGCGTTGCTGACCACGGCGGCCATGGCGAGGTTGCCGTCGACGTGGTTCCTGTTCCACTGGGCGGGGAACTCGTTGATGCCCCACCGCAGCGTCCCGCCGTCCTTGACCTTGTCGCGCGGCTGCGGGTTGATGTCGTAGGCCTTGATCGTACGCTCGTCACCGCCGCTCTCCCGGCCCGGCCCGCTCCCCGTGCCCTTGCCGCAGCCCGCCAGGCACAACGAGCCCGTGACAACGGCGGCCACGACAAGACGTGATGCTTTCATCGAGCGAATTCCTCCTGGTATGAGCGAGGTCTATACGACTTCGCGCCTCTCGGCGTAATGGCAGGCCGCCCCCTGGTCCTCGCCCAGCGGACGCACCTCGGGCTCGACGTTCACGCAGAGCCTGCGTTGCTCGTCGGTGAGCTCGCCGCGGAACTTCGGGCACCTGGTGCGGAATCGGCAGCCCGTCGGAGGGTTGGCCGGGCTGGGCAGGTCACCTTCGAGCAGGATCCGCTCCCGGGCGCGCTCGCGTACCGGGTCGGGCAGCGGGATCGCCGACAGCAGGGCCTGCGTGTACGGGTGCGCCGGGGCGTCGAACACGGCGTCCACCTGGCCGATCTCGGCGATCCTGCCGAGATACATCACCGCCACCCGGTCGGCGATGTGCCGCACGACGGCCAGGTCGTGCGCCACGAACAGGTAGGACAACCCCAGCCTGGCCTTCAGCGAGCCGAGCAGGTTGATCACCCCGGCCTGGATCGACACGTCCAGGGCGGAGACCGGCTCGTCCAGCACCAGCAGCCGGGGCTCCAGGGCCAGCGCCCTGGCGATGCCGATGCGCTGCCGCTGGCCGCCCGAGAAGTCCTGCGGGTAGCGGGCCGCGTGGGAGGTGTCCAGCCCGACCAGGGCGAGCAGCTCGGCGACGCGCCGGCCGGGGCGCCGCCGCCCGTGCGTACGCAGCGGCTCGGCCAGGATGTCGTGCACCGTCATGCGCGGGTCGAGCGAGGCCAGCGGATCCTGGAAGACGACCTGCATGTCGCGCCGGATCGCCTTGCGCTCGGGTCCGCTCAGCCGCGCGGTGTCGCGTCCGAGCACGACGATGCGCCCGCTCTGGGGCGCGGCCAGCTCCAGGATCTGCGTCAGCGTGGTCGTCTTGCCGCTGCCCGACTCGCCGACCAGCCCCAGCGTCTCGCCCTGCCGGATGTCGAAGCCGACCCCGGCCACGGCGTGCACCGTGCCCACCCTGCGCTTGAAGATCGCGCCCTTGAGCAGCGGATATTCCTTGACCAGGCCGTGCACCTCGAGCACCGTGCGCTCGCCGCGCTCGCGCCGCACCGGCTCCACGGGGACGAGGACGGGCTCGCGGGGGCGTACCTCCTGCCAGCGGATGCAGGCCGCCCGGTGCCCGGCCCCCACGTCGAACAGCGGCGGCTCGCCCTCGTCGCAGGCGTCGATCTTCATCGGGCAGCGCGGCGCGAACGGGCACCCCGGCGGCAGCGCCTCGGGGGAGGGCGGGCTGCCCTCGATGGGCGCCAGCGGCTGCCGCGCGCCCCGGTCCACGCGCGGGATGGAGCCGAGCAGGCCCACCGTGTACGGCATCCGCATCCCGTAGTAGATGTCGTCCACGTCGCCGATCTCGACGGGACGCCCGGCGTACATGACCAGCACCCGGTCGGCGAACCCGGCCACGACGCCCAGATCATGCGTGATCATGATGATCGCGGCGCCGGTCTTCCGCTGCGCCTTCTTCAGCACCTCCAGCACCTGTGCCTGGATGGTGACGTCGAGCGCCGTGGTCGGCTCGTCGCAGATGATCACGTCGGGGTCGTTGGCGATGGCCATCGCGATCACCACGCGCTGCCGCATGCCGCCGGAGAACTCGTGCGGGAAGGCCAGCGCCCGCTCGGCCGGCCGCGGGATGCCCACGAGCTCCAGCAACTCGATGGCCTTGACCAGGGCCGTCTCCTTGCTCACCCGCTGGTGCACGCGCACCGCCTCGGCGATCTGGTCGCCGACGCGGTAGACGGGGGTGAGCGCGGAGAGCGGGTCCTGGAACACCATCGAGATGGCCTTGCCGCGGAAGGACGTCAGCTCCCGCTCGGGCGCCCCGATCAGCTCCTTGCCGTGCAGCCGCACCGACCCGGTGACGCGCGCCCCCGGGGGCAGCAGCCCCATGACGGCCGCCGAGGTGACCGACTTGCCCGACCCCGACTCGCCGACGATGCCCAGGACCTCGCCGGGCTCCACGTGGTAGCTCACCCCGCGTACGGCCGGCACGCCGCCGAACGACACGTTGAGGTCGGTGACCTCCAGCACCGGGCTCATCGCCGCTTCCTCCGCGAAACCGAGGGGTCGAACGCGTCACGTAGCGCGTCGCCGATGAGATTGACCGCGAGCACGGTGACCACCAGCAGCCCCGCCACGAACCAGAACGTCCACGGCGCGTAGACCGCGGTCCTGGACCCGTCGGCGATGAGCGTCCCGAACGACACGTCGGGCGGCTGGATGCCGAACCCGAAGTACGACAGCGAGGTCTCGGTGAGGATCGCGCTGCTGACGTTGAGCGTGGCGTCCACGATCAGCAGCGACGACAGGTTGGGGATCACGTGGCGGAAGATGATCCGTACGGGGGACACGCCCATGTAGCGGGCCGCCTGGATGAACTCCCGCTCCTTCAGCGAGATCGTCATCCCCCTGACGATCTTCGAGGTGACCATCCACAGGAACAACGCCAGCATGACCACGAACAGCGGCCACTGCCCGGCCTCGAACAGCGGCGACATGATCGCCAGGATCAGGAAGCCGGGCAGCACGAGCAGCAGGTCGGTCACCCAGCTCAGCGTCCGGTCCGTCCATCCCAGGAAATAGCCCCCGAACGCGCCCACCACGGCCGACAGCGCCGTGGAGATCAGCGCCGCGAGCAGCCCCACGACCAGTGACTTCTGCATGCCGCGCAGCGTGACCGCGTAGACGTCGGCCCCGGTTTGGAGCGTTCCGAACCAGTGGGTGGCCGACGGCGGCTGCATGAACGCGGTGAAGTCCTTGTCCGTGTACGTCCACCTGGAGAAGAGCGGCCCGGCGAACGCCAGCAGGAACATCGCGGTCAGCACCGCGAACCCGAGCCGTCCCTGCGGGGAGCGGAAGAACCGCCCGGCCACCACCCGCAGCCTGGACGGCGCCGTGGCCGCCGTGCCGCCGGTCAGTTCTTCGGCGAGCTCCTCGTCGGAAAGCGTCATCACGCCCGCACCCTCGGGTCGAGCGCCGCGTGCAGCAGGTCGGAGGCCAGCGCGGCGCACAGCACGGCGACGGCCGCGAGCAAAGAGATGGCCGCGACGGTGTTGACGTCGTTGCTGAAGATGGAGTTGATCAGTTGCTCGCCCAGCCCGTGCCAGCCGAAGATCTTCTCGGTGAACGTCGCCCCCGTCAGCAGCGCCCCGAACGTGAAGGCGAAATAGGTCACGACCGGGATGAGCGCGGTCCGCAGCGCGTGCTTGACGAGGGCCTGGCGCCTGCTCAGCCCCTTGGCCAGGGCGGTGCGGACGAAGTCGGCGCCCTGCACGTCGAGCATCATGTTGCGCTGGTAGCGGCTGAAGACCGCGATGAGCCCCACCGACAGCGAGATCGTCGGCAGGATCAGGTGCTGCAGGCGGTCGACCACGTGCCCCCAGACCCCGGCCTCCAGCCCGTCGGTGTACTCGCCGCTGACCAGGAACACCGAGCGGCCGAACACGTTCTCGTTGGCCCAGGCTGCGGCCAGGATCAGCATGTTGGCCAGCACGACCACCGGCACGGCCAGCACCACGAAGGACAGGGCGGTCGATATCCGGTCGAACCAGCCGTACTGCCGGACCGCTGCGAAGGCGCCCACCAGCACCCCGAGCAGGCTCCCGAACATCATCCCCAGCACGACCAGCCGGAACGTCACGCCCATGCGCCGCTTGAGATCCTCATTGACCGGAGCGCCCCCGACGGACTTGCCGAAGTCGCCGCGCAGCACCCCGCCAGCCCACGTGGCGTAGCGCTCCAGCAGCGGCGTCTTGTCGTTGAGATTGAGCGCCGTGAGCTGCGCGTCCACGACGGCAGGCGGCGGTTTTGGCGTGCGGTCCGCGTAGTTGGAGCGAGGATTCAGAGCCGTGGCAGCCAGAAGGTAGGCGAGACTGGCGGCCACTACGACCAGCACGGCGTAGTTGAGCAGCCTGCGGGCCAGAAACCCCGCCATCGCGCTCCCCCTCCGACGCGCACCGCACGTAGTTATATTGCTACACCATGTGACGGGTCTCGCGCAGGGAACCGCCGAAGATGGTCAATCCAAGAGGTCAGCGTCCGGAGAGCTCGTCCACGGCGGTGCGGACGTCCTCGCTCGTGATCGTGGTCAGGTCGGCCGAGCTGGCGGACCCGCCGCGCGAGGCGTGGGCGGCCAGCCGCACGTCACGGCGCATGGCGGCGCGCTCGAACAGCGACCTGGCGAAGCGGCCGTTGCCGAGCCCGTCGATCAGCCGCTCCTCGCACACCCAGGCGAACACGTCGTCGAGGTCGCGCAGCGCCTCCTCGTCGAAGGTGTCGCCGGCCTTCTCCGCCAGCAGCACCGCGATCTCCGACAGCTCCTGCGGAGAGTAGCTGGGGAAGGCCACGCGCTGGTTGAACCGGCTGGCCAGGCCGGGGTTGGTGGACAGGAACGCGTCCATCTCGCGCTCGTAGCCGGCCAGCACGATGACGAGCCGGTCGCGGTCGTCCTCGGCCCGCTTGAGCAGCGTCTGCACGGCCTCGGCGCCGAACGCGTCGCCGCCCTGGTAGCCGGGGTTGACCAGGCTGTAGGCCTCGTCGATGAAGAGCACGCCGCCCAGGGCCCGGTCGACCAGCTCGTTGGTCTTGATCGCGGTGGCGCCGAGGTGCTGGCCGACCAGGTCGGCGCGGTGCGCCTCGACCACGTCGGGCCTGGCCAGCAGGCCGAGCGCGGCGAAGATGCGGCCGATGACCCTGGCGACCGTGGTCTTGCCGGTGCCGGGCGGGCCGACGAACACGAAGTGCCGCATCTGCGGCGGTGTGGGCAGCCCGCGCTCCTGCCGCATGCGCGCCACCTGGAGCTGGGCCGCGATGGCGTGGACCTGCCGCTTGACCGGCGCGAGGCCCGCCATCCTGTCGAGGTCGGCCAGCGCCTCCTCCAGCGTGGGCGTGGCGACGTAGCCGCGGAAGCGCGCGGTCAGCTCATCGAACGCCTTGGTCACGTCGGGCGTGGTGGTGGTCACCAGGTCCTCGGTGGTCGGGGTGCCGCCCGCGCCCACCACGCGTACGTCACGGGCCTGCGCGGCGGCCTCGACCAGGCTGCGCGCGAACCTGGCGTTGCCCAGCTCGTCGACCAGGCCGCGCCGGTGGACATCCTCGAACAGGCCGAGCAGCACCCGCCTGGTCTCG
The DNA here is from genome assembly GCF_044458585.1 of Nonomuraea sp. NPDC050451. Lineage (NCBI taxonomy): Bacteria > Bacillati > Actinomycetota > Actinomycetes > Streptosporangiales > Streptosporangiaceae > Nonomuraea > Nonomuraea sp. NPDC050451. Next base: position 896,134 of record NZ_JBITHZ010000002.1, on the reverse strand, counting down.
GCGTCCATCGTGTCGCCCCGGCGCCGCTGGAGCAGCTCGGTGACCTCGACCAGCTCGGTGGGGGAGTAGCCGGGGAAGCGCACCCGGGTGGCGAACCGGCTGGCCAGCCCGGGATTGCTGGACAGGAACGCGCCCATCTCCTGCTCGTAGCCGGCCAGGATGATGATCAGCCGCTCGCGGTCGTCCTCGGCGCGCTTGAGCAGCGTCTGCACGGCCTCGGCGCCGAACCTGTCGGGCTGCCCGTCGGAGGAGTTGACCAGCCCGTACGCCTCGTCGATGAAGAGCACGCCGCCCAGGGCCCGGTCGACCAGCTCGTTGGTCTTGATCGCGGTCGCGCCCAGGAACTCGCCCACCAGGTCGGCCCGCTGCGCCTCGACCACGTAGGGGGTCTCCAGCAGGCCGAACGCGTAGAAGATCTTGGCGAGGGCGCGGGCGACGCTGGTCTTGCCGGTGCCGGGCGGGCCGAGGAAGACGAAGTGCCTGGTGGGCCGCTCGGTGGTGTAGCCGGCCTCGGCGCGCAGCCGGGACGCCTCGATGGAGGCGGCGATCGAGCGCACCTGCTCCTTGACGGGGGCCAGGCCGACCATGCTCTCCAGCTCGCTGAGCGCCTCCTCGACGGAGATCTGCGGGAGCCCGCCCTGCTTGTCCTGCGGGGACTCGGGCCTGCCCTCGCGCACCCTGACGCGCACCTGCTGCTCCTCGGCGGCGGCGCTCGCCGCCCTGACCTTGCGGGCCAGCACGAACCGGTAGACCAGCACCGCGGCGGCCACCGCGTAGGCCACCCAGACCGCCACGTTCGCGGAGACGAACGAGAGCGGCACGGCGAGCACGCCGGCGGGGGCGAGGGCCAGCAGCGTGGTCACCCACGGCGCCACCCAGCGGATGAGGTGGGCGCCCGCGGCGGCGGGCAGGGCCAGCGCGACCATGAGGTGCACCGAGCCGGAACCCGCGGGGAACAGCCCGGAGAAGATGGGCAGCGTCAGCACGACCCAGCCCGCGACCACCAGCACGGTGGCGGCGGCGCGGGGGAAGCGCATCGTCAGCGCGACGAACGCGAGCCCCAGCAGGACGAGGGGGAAGGTGTTGAGCAGATTCCACCCGAGTGCCGCCCCCAGGCCCATGACGGCGACCAGCACCACCACGTAGAGGACCCGGCGCACGGCCGGGGGAATCTGGTAATAACGCAGCCGAACCTTCTCGAACAGATCCCGCGCCGCGGCCCGCCCCGCGGCCTGGGCCCTGCCGGACTCCTGCATCACGCCTCCCCGGTCCGCCCCCGGTTATACCGCACCGGACCGACGATTGGGCGCTCCTGACACGCTAGGTGGAGGTCACGAAAGCGGCGATCTGCCGCCCGAGTTCGGCCCCCGCGTCCTCTTGCAGGAAGTGCCCGGCGCCCTTGATGACGGGATGCCGCAGGCCGGACGTGCCCGAGATCGACTTGAGCAGAATGGGCGCCATGCCCCCGGTGATCGGATCTCCGTCGGAGAACGCCACGAGGAAAGGCCGTTCGAGTGTCGTGAGAACCTGCCAGGCAGCGCGGTTGGCGGGCGCGGCGGGGTCGTCGGGCGTGATCGGGACGAGGCTCGGCATGATGCGTGGGCCCGCCTTGTACGACTCGTCGGGGAACGGCGCGTCGTAGGCCGCCCGGACCTCCTCGGACAGCTCCGTCCTGCAGCCGGCCTGGACAAGCCGGGCGATGTCCAGAACGGGGGCCTTGAGCACGGCGTTCCTGAACTGGTGCCACACCTCGGGCATGGGAATGTCACCCGAGGGCAAGCCCGTGTTGGCGGCCACGATCCTGGCGACGCTCTCGGGATGCTCGGCGGCGACCCGCAGCCCGATCAGGCCGCCCCAGTCCTGGCCGACGATGGTCACGCGGCTCAGCTCGAGCGCGTCGAACAGCAGGGCGCGGGTCCACTCGACGTGCCTGGCGTAGGTGTGCTCGGCCTGGTCGGCCGGCTTGTCCGAGCGGCCGAACCCGACGAGGTCCACCGCTATCGCACGCAGCCCGGCCGCGGCCAGCTCGGGCATGACGTGCCGGTAGAGGAACGACCAGCTCGGCTCGCCGTGCAGGAGCACGACGGGCTCGCCGTCGGCGGGGCCCGCCTCCACGTACGCCATCCGCAGGCCGTCGGGGACGTCGGCGTAGCGGGGCTCGTAGGGGAAGTCGGGCAGGTCGGCGAAGCGCTCTTCTGGCGTGCGCAGGATACGCATAGAACAAGATTCTAGCTACCGGCGCTGGTGTCGCCCAGGAAATTCGCCAACGAGCACTTGCTTGGGGGTGACGCGGAGGACGTCGGAGTCGGGCAGGGCGATCCCGCGTACCTCCACCCAGAACCGCCGCTGCAGCGGGTCCGCCGCGAAAACCGCCACCCGGGGATCGGCCTCGATGGCGTCCCACGCCTCCAGCTCCGTGATCACCCGGAGCTCGCCGGACGAGGTGACGGTCGCGACCGCGCCGGCGACCCGGGGGCCGAGGGCGTCGGCGTAGGAAAGGACGATGCTGCGGGCGTACGAGAAGGTCTGGCGCACCTCCGAGCCGAGCGCGACGGACGGCTCGGAGCCCATGGGCAGGTCGCACATGATCAGGGAGGCCCGCCACGGGCCCGGCCCGCCCCGCCACCAGGCACGCGCCGCCCGCGCCGCGAACACGGCCATCGCCGCCGCGAGCGCGCCCAGCCCGATCCGCCACGCCCACGTCGCCGCCGGCTCGGCCCGCCAGGCCCCCAGCAGCCCGCCCGCCGCGCAGGCGGCCGCCGCCAGGACGACGAGCGCGGTCGCCGCGGGCAGCCACCGGTCGCCGCCGTGGCGGGCGCGCAGGTAGCCGCGCACCATCGGGTACGGCACCGCCACGGCGGCGACGGCGACCCTGGGCTCCACCGCGAGCGCCCCGCCCACCAGCGGGACCAGCACGGACCAGGTCCTGCCGAGCAGGATCCAGAGCAGCACGCCGACGTTCCTGCGGGCGGTGCGGTCGATCTGCGCCGCGTGGGGATGCTCGCGGGCCTCCCGGGCGAGCGTGGTCTCGGCCAGCGCCAGGAGCGGCCTGCCGCGCCACATCTCCGCGAGCGCCCGTACGGCCGCCAGCGCGGGCCAGCCCAGCACCACGATCCCCGCCAGCCCCGCCCAGACCGGGTCGAACGCGGACGGCACGGACGGCATCGCCCCCAGCAGCAGCCAGGCGGCGAACGCGACCACCGACACGGCCGCCGACACCACCGCCGCGCCGAGCCAGGGATCCCTGCAGAGCATCGCGGGCACGTACGACCAAAGGCCCACCCGCCGCGCCTGCCGTACCGCGAGCGGCGCCAGGAGCACCAGCACGGCGAACCCGCCGAGCTGCGCCTGGGCGCCCCAGTCGAGGAGGAGCGCGGCCCCGGCGATCGCGAGCGTGGCGAGCGCGACCAGCAGGCGGGCCTGGCGGGACCAGACTTCGAGCGCCCGCCTGGCCCGGCCCGTCTCGCGCGGGTCGACCGGCCAGGCGGGGTCGTGGTGCGGGCGGTGCCGGTCCCAGCGCAGCAGGGACAGGGCGAGGTTCATGCGGGCCTGGGGGTTCGCGGGGTCGATGGCGAGCGCGACCCGGTACGACCGCTCGGCGCGGGTGTGGTCGCCGCCCAGCAGGGCCAGGTCGCCCAGCATGACCGCGGGATCGGGTCGCTCCGGCGCGAACTTCCCGGCCATCGCGGCGTGCTCCACCGCCTTCTGCCAGCGGCCGGGGGAGCGGCGCAGGATCGCGGCCAGGCGCAGGCGGGCCGGCCAGGAGCCGCGGGCCAGCTCCACGGCACGTTCGGCGGCGGGCACCGCGTCGGCGTCGCGGCCCAGCCGTTCGTGGGCGAGGCTGATGAGGCGGTACGCCCATTCCGCGCCCGGATCCAGGTCGGCCGCGCGGCGGGCGGCGTCGAGCGCGGACTCGGGGCGGCCGGCGTTCAGCCTGGCCAGGGCCTCGTCACACCATTCACGTGAGGATCGGTCGGAAATATCGCCTTTTCTGTCACTTTGGTCGCTCCCCACGGTCTCCATGATCGGCTCGAGGGCCAACGCTGGATAGATGCCGACATATGGCTGTATCTCTCTAGAGAGGTACTGGGGCATCTGTGGATCAGTCGATACTGCTATGACAAGTGCTGGACATGCCCTAAGCTGCGACGCAAGCCGGAGTGCGAGGAGTCGAGGCGGAGGAGCTCGGGAGGAGCGAGCGTCGAGCCGGGCTCCCGCCACCGACCAAAGAGCACGTGCGGGCCCTGTCAACGGATCGGCCTGCAAGGAGGCCCATGACCGTCACACAGGCCGCACCCCTCGTACGGACTGCCGATCGGGAGCAAGGGGACCGCCGCTGGTCCATTCTTGTGCTGCTCTGCCTGAGCCTGCTGCTGATCACCGTCGACGCGACCGTCCTGCACATCGCGGTGCCAGCGCTCACGGCCGCGCTGGAGCCGTCCGCGGTGCAACTGCTGTGGATCATCGACATCTATTCGCTGGTGGTCGCGCCGCTGCTGATCATGTTCGGCACGCTCGGCGACCGGTACGGGCGCAAACGGCTGGTGCTGTGCGGCTACGTACTGTTCGGCCTGGCCTCGGCCGGGGCCGCATTCGCCCCGACGCCGCTCACCCTGATCCTGGCCAGGGCGCTGCTCGGCATCGGCGGAGCGATGATCATGCCGGCGACGCTGTCCCTGATCCGCCAGATCTTCACCGACAGGCGCGAGCGCGCCATCGCCCTGGGCGTCTGGAGCGCGGTGGCGGCGGCTGGCGCGGCCGTCGGCCCGCTCATCGGCGGCGTGCTCGTCGGCATCTGGTGGGGCGCCGTCTTCCTGATCAACGTACCGATCCTGCTGGCGCTGATCCCCGCCGCCGTCCGCCTGCTGCCGAACTCACCGGGGCGCAAGGACAGGGGATGGGACGGCGTGAGCGCGGGGCTGTCGGTGCTCGGCATCCTGGCGCTGGCGTTCGGGCTGAAGGAGGCGGGCTCGGGCAGCCTGATGCCGCTGTGGGCGTCGGTGCTGGTGTTCCTGGCCGGGCTGGGGCTGCTCTGCGTGTTCGTACGCCGCCAGTCGCGCCTGCGCCACCCGCTGCTCGAGGTCGGGCTGTTCCGGCGGCGCGAGTTCGCGACCGGGGTGGCCGGCGTGCTGCTCGGCGTGTTCGCGCTGGTGGGCCTGCAGCTCATGCTCGCCCAATACCTGCAGCTCGTGCTCGGCGACAGCCCCCTGCGCGCGGCGGTCAGGATGTTGCCGCTGGTGATCTCGGCCATCTCCGGCGGGCTCGCCGCCGCCCACATCCTGCCGCGGATCGGCATGCGGACCACGATGAGCGGCGGGCTCGGGCTCGTCGCGCTCTCCCTGACCCCCACGCTCTCTTGGGGCGTCGAGGGGCATCCCGTGATGCTGGCGTTCTGCTTCGTGGGCATCGGGTTCGGGGTCCAGGTCGCGCTGCTGGCCGCCTCCGACACGATCATGTCCGCGGCGTCGGAGTCCCAGGCGGGCGGGGCCGCGGCCATCGAGGAGACCGCGTACGAACTGGGCGCCGGCCTCGGCGTGGCCGTGCTCGGCACGATCACCGCCGTCGTGTACGCCCCCGGCCTGCACTCCGTGCCCGGCGTGTCCGCCAGCGGCATGGACAAGGCCAGGCAGTCGCTCGCGGGCGCGGCGCACGTCGCGCACGAGGTGGGCGGCAGCGCCGGCGGCGCCCTGCTCGACGCCGCCCGATGGGCCTTCGTGAACGCCCTGCACACGACCGTGGTCGTGAGCGTCGTCCTGCTCAGCCTGACCGCCGTCGTGGTGGCCATGCTGCTCAGCCGTGATTGAGGTGTGCCATGTCCCGATTAGGGCAGACAACTACCGTGAAACAGGCCCTCCGTGATCTTGCTGCTTTAGTCGCCCGCGTCGGCGTGGGCGGCATCTTCTTCGCGAACGGCTGGACCAAGCTGGAAGACGGGCTGAAGGCCACCGGGGCGAAGTTTCTCGCACAGGGTGCCCCCGCACCCGGCGCCTGGGCCACGGTGACCATGCTCACCGAGCTCATCGGCGGCGCGCTGCTGATCGCGGGCCTGGCCGTCTCGGTCACGGGCCTGATCCTCTTCGCCGAGGCGCTGGGGGTCTTCGTGGTGGCCCCGCCGCTCAACCCCATCAGCCTGAACGAGCTCATCCTCCTCGGCGCCGCCTCCCTCCTGCTCGCCGTCGTGGGCGCGGGGCGGGTGTCGGTGGACCACATGGTGGTGATCAGGCGGAGGGAGTCGGAGGCGGCGAACGAGTTCGCGGCCGACACTGAGGCGGACCGCGTCATCGCCTCGCTCCGGGGACCCGACAAATCACCGGCGCCCGAGCCGGAGTCGAAGGACGAGCCCGCCGACACCAGTGCCACGGAGGACACGGCGCCGCATCCCCGGCCGCGCGCCAAGAGCGGGGAGGCGAGCCGCACGGAGGACCCCGTACCGGCACCGGGCGACACGCTGGTGGCCGGCCGCAAGAAACCTGCGGCCCGCACCCGCCGCCCACCCTCCGACTGACCCACCCTCCGACTGACGCACCCTCCGACTGACCCACCCGCCGATTGCGGCCGTCCCGCCGCGCCCGCCCGAGGCGGGTCGAGGCGGAGGCGGTGCATCACTCCCGCCCGGAGGCACGGCGCTCGCCGCCCATCGTCCGCGTGGCCCGCCCATCGTCCGCGTGGCCCGCCCACCGTCCGCGTGGCCCGCCCACCCTCCGCGTGGCCCGCCCACCGTCCTGTGTCATAACCGCCGAGCCCGTCCGTCTGCGCGATCCTGCGGCCGGTGAGCCGGATCGCCTGGTCGCCGACCGCGTTGTGCCGAGCTCCGCCGTTCCCCGCCTCGCCGACCCGGCGCCGGTTGAGGCGGAGGCATCCGCCGCGCCCGCGCTCGCCCCTCACCACGCCCGTGGCCGCGGTCGGAAGGTGCTCGGCCCGTGCGCCCCTCACCCGCCCGTGCGTCTGGAGCGCCCTCGGGCGCGACCGTGGCCGCGTTCGGGGTTCTTGCGTCAGGCGACGGGGTGGGTGGCATATGAGATGGGCTCATGTTTGGGTCTTGTTGACCCCGCGGGCACGGCGGATGCTGGGGGCGAGCCCCCGGTACCCCCAGCCCCGTGAGGTGCCCCATGACGCGCCGCTCAGCCCACTGGTTGATCGCCCTCGTGCTCCTCCTCACCAGCACCCTGGTGATCCCCCACGCCACGGCCACCGCCAAGACCACCACCACCCCAGCAGCCCAGGTCGGCGGCTTCATCGACGCGCACAGTCACCTCTTCTCCTACGAGGCGTTCGGCGGCCGGCTCATGTGCGGCAAGCCGTTCGACCCCGACGGCATCGCCAAGGCGCTGACCGACTGCGCCGACCACTACCCCAACGGCGAACTGGCCTGGTTCGAGAACTTCACCCGCAGGGGCACCGTCACCGGCACCCACGACCCCGTCGGCTGGCCCACGTTCAGGGACTGGCCGGCGCACGACTCGCTGACCCACCAGCAGGCGTACTACACCTGGGTCGAGCGCGCCTGGCGGGGCGGGCTGCGCATCCTGGTGAACGACCTGGTGGCCAACCGCCAGCTGTGCGCGATCTACCCCCTGAAGAAGAACTCGTGCGACGAGATGACCACCATCAGGCTCCAGGCCCAGCGGGCCAGGGAACTGCAGGATCACATCGACGCCGAGCAGGGCGGGCCGGGCAGGGGCTGGTTCCGGATCGTGGACGATCCGGCCGAGGCCAGGCAGGTTGTCCAGGACGGCAAGCTGGCCGTGGTCCTGGGGATCGAGACCTCCGAGCCGTTCGGCTGCCGCCAGATCCTGGGCATCCCCCAGTGCACCAGGGCGCAGATCGACCGCGGCCTGGACGAGATGTACGCGCTGGGCGTACGCAGCATGTTCGTCTGCCACAAGTACGACAACGCCCTGTGCGGCGTACGGTTCGACTCCGGCACCCAGGGCGCGATCGTCAACCTGGGCAACTTTCTCGGCACCGGCTCCTTCTGGCAGGCCCGCACCTGCACGACCCCCGAGCACGACAACCCGATCGACCCGGGCGGCGTCCTGCCCGACCCGATCGCGGGCCTGCTGCCCCCCGGCGTCTCGCTGCCGGTCTATCCCCCCGCCCCGCACTGCAACACCAGGGGCCTGACCGCGCTGGGCGAGTACATGGTCCAGGGCATGATCCGCCGCGGCATGCTGATCGAGATCGACCACATGGGCGTCAAGGCCGCCGACCGCACGCTCGACCTGCTCGAAGCCGCCCGCTACCCGGGCGTGATCTCCTCCCACAGCTGGGCCGATCCGCTCTACTTCGACCGGATCTACGCCCTCGGCGGCATGATCACGCAGTACGGCCACGACGCGGAGCACTTCGTGGCCGAGTGGGCCCGCACCAGACCGGCCCGGCAGGCGCACCAGGTCGCCGGCTACGGCTACGGGCTCGACGTCAACGGGATGGGCAGGTTGCCGGCCCCGCGGGCAGGCGCCAACGGGGTGACGTACCCGTTCAGGTCGTACGACGGCAGCGTGCTCCTGGACCGGCTGACCACCGGCCAGCGGGTGTGGGACGTCAACACGGACGGGGTCGCCAACTACGGCCTCGTGCCCGACTGGATCGAGGACATGCGGATCATCGCCGGCGACGAGATCGTCCGGGACCTGGCGGCCGGCGCCGAGTCCTACCTCCGCACCTGGGAGGCGGCCACCTCGGCCAGGCCATGACCGCCCCGGCTATTCTGGCGGCAGGGCGGAGCGAGGGGCGTGGATGGCGGCCAGGTCCGGCAGGGCGCGCGCGACGGTGCGTGACGTCGCGGCGGAGACGGGGCTGTCCATCGCCACGGTCTCCCGCGTGCTCAACGGCCAGGCCAACGTCGCCCCGCACACCCGGGAGCTGGTGCTGCGCGCCGTCGGGCGCCTCGGTGACCAGGCGCCGCGGCCGCGCACGGTCCACGACCCGGCGGCCGGCGCCGTCTACGTGCGCTGCCCGTACGTGCTGACCGACTATTTCGGGCTCATCGTCTCCTCGGTGGGGGAGACCATCGAGCTGCACGGCAGGCAGATGATCCTCGGCGCGGGCGAGGCCGCCCAGGACGCCCCGGTGCTCGCCGGTCTGCCCGGCAGGCAGGGCGTGGCCGGCGCGATCCTCATCCTGCCCCCGGAGCCGGGCGAGGAGCTGGTACGCCTGCGCGACAGCGGCTTCCCCTTCGTGGTGGTCGACCCGAGGACGCCGCCCCCCAAGGACATCGCGGCGGTGTCGGCCGCTCACTTCGCGGGCGGGCGCAAGCTGATGGCGCACGTGGTCGGGCTGGGCCATCGCCGGGTCGGGATCATCGGCGGGCCGGTGGAGTGGCTGCCGAGCGAGGCCAGGCTCGCGGGTTACACCGCCTCGCTGGCGGACGCCGGGGTGCTGCCCGAGCCGGAGCTGCTGCGCAGCGTGCCGGAGCCGAGCACCGAGTACGGCTACCTGGCGGCCTGCGAGCTGCTCGACCTGCCCGAGCGGCCGACGGCGCTGGTGGCGTTCAACGACAAGATGGCCGTCGGAGCGCTGTGGGCGGCGGCCGAGCGCGGGCTGAGCGTCCCCGGCGACCTGTCGGTGGCCGGCTTCGACGACATCGACGTCAGCAGGGCCACCTCGCCCGCCCTCACCACGGTGCGCCAGCCCCTGCAGGAGATGGGCCGCATGGCGGTCACGCTGCTGATGCGGCTGCTGAGCCGCCACACGGTGGAGGCGCTGCACGTCTCGCTCGAAACCGAGCTGATCATCCGCAGCTCCACCGGCCCCGCCTGATCGTTTCATTTGTTTCATAGCCCTAAATGGGCCTTGACGCTGCCTATGACGCGTGGTCATCTAAAAGAAAGTTTCTTTATTGTTTCATTTGTTACATGGGCATCGGAAGGGAAGCAACGCCGTGTCCCGAATACTCACGCTCTTCTGCGCGGCCGTCCTGGCAATGGCCGTGCCCGTCCCGGCGTACGCCGCCGGCGAGACGGTGAACGTCTGGCTCACCACCACCTCGGACGCCGGAGGCCGGAACGTCACCCGCGGCCTCGCGCAACAGGCCTCGATCGCCTTCGGCCCCGCCGGCGGCAGCGCCAACCACACGATCAACGTCAACGAGGGCACCACGTACCAGCAGTTCGAGGGCGGCGGCGCGTCGATCACCGACACGACCGCGTACCTGCTGCGCGGCGGCCCCGTCAGCGCGGCCACGCGGGACGCGGTCATGCGCAAGCTGTTCTCGCCCGCGGACGGGATCGGCCTGTCGTTCGTCCGCAACCCGATCGGCGCCTCGGACCTGTCGCGCCCCGGCATGGTCTCGCTCGACGACACCTGCTGCGACCTCAACGACTTCGGCGCCAACGGCTACGACACCGACGTCCGCCTGCTGACCGTCCAGGCCAAGCAGCTCAACCCGGAGCTGCGGGTCAAGGGCGTGCCGTGGAGCGCGCCCGGCTGGATGAAGGACAACGGCCGGATGGACCAGATGGGCTGGCTGAAGTCGCAGTACTACGCCATGTACGCCCAGTACTTCGTCAAGTACGTCCAGAGCTACCAGGCCGCCGGGGTCCCGGTGAACTACATCTCCGTCCAGAACGAGCCCAACTGCTGCCAGGCGTCCAACCCGACCGCCATGAACTACCCTGGCATGAGCTGGAACGCCTCCGGCCTCATCGAGCTGACCAAGAACTTCGTGTACCCGGCCTTCCGCACCGCCGGCATCAACACGAAGGTGCTCGTCCACGACTGGAACTACGGCGACTACGGCCAGATCGGCGGCCCCATCCTGGCCGACGCGGCGCTGCGGAACGACCCGCTGTTCGGCGGCATCGCCTGGCACGGCTACTTCGGCGACCCGGCGGTCGGCTCGCAGGTGCACGACCAGTATCCGTCGGTGCCCCAGTTCAGCACCGAGCACTCCGGCGGCACCTGGGTCACCAACCAGCACAACGAGGACATGGCCGACATCGTCAATTACACCCGCAACTGGAGCCGCAGCCTGGTCAAGTGGAGCCTCGCGCTCAACCAGCAGATGGGCCCGCACAACGGCGGCTGCGGCACCTGCACCGGCCTGATCACGGTCCAGGAGGGTGGCTCGCGCGCCGGCCAGGTGGACTACACGATCGAGTACTACACGACCGGCCACCTCACCAAGTTCGTCAGACCTGGGGCGTACCGGATCGACTCGACCGCCAACTCCACGGTGCAGAACGTCGCCTGGCGCAACCCCGACGGCTCCAAGGCCCTGATCGCCCACAACGGCGGCACCTCGGCCCAGTCGGTCAGGGTCAACTGGGGCAACCAGTCGTTCGTGTACACGCTGCCCGCCCGTACCACCGCGACCTTCACCTGGTCGGGCACGCCGGGCGGCAGCCCGAGCGGCGCCATCACCGGTCTGGCCGGCAAGTGCGTCGACGTGGCCGGCGGCAGCAGCGCGGACGGCGCCGCCGTGCAGCTCTACACCTGCAACGGCACCGCCGCCCAGCAGTGGACCCGCCCGGGCGACGGCACGCTGCGCGCGCTCGGCAAGTGCCTCGACGTGGTCGACCACGGCACCGCCGACGGCAGCAAGCTCCAGCTCTGGTCGTGCTCGGGCGGCGCCAACCAGCAGTGGACCTACACCTCGGGCCGGGACCTGGTGAACCCCGCCGCGAACAAGTGCGCCGACGTCACCGGCAACTCCAGCGCCGACGGCACCCGGCTGCAGATCTGGACCTGCACGGGCGCCGCCAACCAGAAGTGGACGCTGTCGTGATCACATGCCGGCGGTGAGGCGGGCGACCACCCGCATCTTGTTCATCGCGTCCAGCGCGGCCACCTTGTACGACTCGGCCAGCGTCGGATAGTTGAACACGGCGTTGACCAGGTAGTCGATCGTCCCGCCGCACCCCATGACCGTCTGTCCGATGTGCACGAGCTCCGTCGCCCCCGTGCCGAACACGTGGACGCCCAGCAGCCGCCGGTCCTCGGGGGAGACGAGGAGCTTGAGCATGCCGTACGAGTCGCCGATGATCTGGCCCCTGGCCAGCTCCCGGTACCGCGAGATGCCCACCTCGAACGGCACCTTGTCCCGGGTCAGCTCGTCCTCCGACCGGCCGACGAAGCTGATCTCGGGAATGGTGTAGATCCCGATGGGCGGCAGCTCGCGGGCGTCCTCGACCGGCTCCCCGCACGCGTGCTGCGCGGCCACCCGCCCCTGCTCCATGGAGGTGGCCGCCAGCGCGGGGAAGCCGATCACGTCGCCCACGGCGTAGATGTGCGGCACCTCGGTGGCGTAGTTGGAGTCCACCGAGATGCGGCCGCGGGCGTCGGCGGCCAGGCCGGCGGCCTCCAGGCACAGCTCGGCGGTCTTGCCCTGCCGCCCGGCCGAGTACATGACGCAGTCGGCGGGGATCTTCTTGCCGCTCTCCAGCAGGGTCAGCGCCCCGCCGGGGCGGCGCTCGACGGCGGCCACGTTCTCCCCGAAGCGGAACGTCACGGCCAGGTCGCGCAGGTGGTACTTCAGCGCCTCGACGATCTCCAGGTCGCAGAACTCCAGCATGCGCTCGCGCCGCTCGATCACCGTCACCTTGGTGCCGAGCGCGGCGAACATGGAGGCGTACTCGATGCCGATGACCCCGGCCCCCACCACGACCAGGGTCTCGGGGATCCGGTCGAGGTGCAGGATGGCGTCGGAGTCGATGATCGTCTTGTCGTCGAACTCGACGCTGTCGGGACGGGCGGGCGAGGTGCCGGTGGCGATCACGACCTTCTCGGCGGTGATCTTCGTCTCCTCGGACTTGCCCTCCTCATGCGTGATCCCGATCGTGTGCGCGTCCAGGAACCGGCCGGTGCCCTGCAGCACCGTCACGTGGTTGCGGGCGAGCTGGCTGCGGATCACCTGGATCTCGCGGCCGATCACGTGCTGGGTGCGCATCCCGAGGTCGGTGACCGTGATCTCGTCCTTGACGCGGTAGCTGGCGCCGTACAGCTCCCGCTGGTTGAGCCCTGTGAGATAGAGGACGGCCTCCCGCAGGGTCTTGGAGGGGATCGTTCCCGTGTTGATGCACACGCCGCCGATCATGTGTCGTTTCTCGACCACAGCGACACGCTTGCCGAGCTTCGCCGCCGCGATCGCGGCCTTCTGTCCACCTGGCCCGGAACCCAGGACCACAACATCAAAGTCCGCCACACCGTCCAGTCTGCTGGTGGCGTGTTAACGGGAAAAGACCCGTCTGCGAGACTCCGAAGTATGTTGCGCCCTTTCACCGAGGTTGACGTCTTCACCACCACCCCGTACCACGGGAACGCGCTCGCGGTCGTGCTCGACGGCCAGGGGCTGACGACGGAGCAGATGCAGCGGTTCGCCACGTGGACGAACCTGGCCGAGACCACCTTCGTGCTGCCGCCGACCACTCCCGAGGCCGACTACCGGGTGCGGATCTTCACCGCGTCCAAGGAACTGCCCTTCGCCGGGCACCCGACGCTCGGCACCTGCCACGCCTGGCTGGAGGCCGGGGGAGTGCCGCGCCAGGAGGGCGAGATCGTCCAGGAGTGCGGGGCCGGGCTCGTACGGGTCCGCAGGAGCGGCGACGGGCTGGCCTTCCACGCGCCGCCCCTCGTGCGGTCGGGCCCCGTGGAGGAGCCGCTGGCCGGGAAGATCGCCGAATCCCTCGGGATCGAGCGCGCCGACATCGTGGACATGGAGTGGGCAGACAACGGCCCCGGCTGGATCGCGGTGCTCCTCGCGGACGCCGAGTCCGTGCTCGCGCTGCGCCCCGGCCTCGTGCCCAACTACCTGGGCGTGGCGGGCCCCTACCCCGAAGGGGCGCCGTGCGACTTCGAGGTGCGGGCGTTCACGCATGCGCACGGCTCCACCATCGAGGACCCGGTGACGGGCAGCCTCAACGCCTCCATGGCCCAGTGGCTGCTGCGCTCGGGCCGGGCCAAGGCTCCGTACGTGGCGAGCCAGGGCACGGTGCTCGGCTTCTCCGGCCGGGTGCACATCTCCACCGACGCCGAGGGGGACGTGTGGGTGGGCGGCTCCGTACTGACCTGCGTCACCGGGCAGGTCGAACTGTGAACCGCACCTCGTCGCCCGGCCGCAGCTGGGCGGCGACCGGCAGGTCCGCCTCGCGTACGACGCCGATCACCGGGTAGCCGCCCGTCGGCGGGTGGTCGGCGAGGAAGACGATCGGCTGCCCGCTCGGCGGCACCTGGATCGCCCCGGTGACCATCCCCTCGCTCGGCAGCTCGCCCTCCTTGGCCCTGGCCAGCTCGGCGCCGCTCAGCCGTACGCCGACGCGGTTGCTGTCCTGGCTCACGGAGTACGGCCGCGCGCAGAGCTCGGCCAGCGCGTCCGGCACGAACCAGTCGTCGCGCGGCCCCGGCGTCACCCGCAGCACGGCGGGCCGGGGCCCGGGCGGCGGCGCCAGGTCGACGGAGATCACGCCTTCGGGCCGCCCGACGGGCAGCAGCGTGCCCGCCCGCAGCGGCTCCGGGCCGAGCCCGGACAGCGAGTCGGTGGAGCGGCTGCCGAGCACCGGCTCCACCGCGATCCCGCCGCGCACGGCCACATAGGTGCGCAGCCCCCACTCCGGCATGCCCAGCCGCAGCTCCCTGCCCTTCGCGACCCAGAACGGCGCCCCCATCCCCGCCGCGCTGTCCACGGGCGCGCCCGCCAGCGCCACCCACGCCCCGTCGTGGAACAGCAGCCGCGCCATGCCGAACGTCAGCTCGATCCCCGCCAGCCCCTCCGGGTTGCCCACGAGCCTGTTGGCCAGTCGCAGGCTCGGCGCGTCGGCCGCCCCCGAGCGCGGCACCCCCAGGTGGGCGAGACCCGGCCGCCCCAGATCCTGCACGGTCGCGTACGGCCCGGCTGCCATCACCTCGATCGTGCTCATGGCCTTCCTCCGGAAGGCGGGTTCGGTCGCCCTTGACGCCGCCGTCTTCCCCCGTCGCTCTGGTCGCTGCGCTCCCGTCGCTCCTCCTCCAGACGGCGGCGCTCCCTCACCGGCTCGAACCGCACGCGCATGCCCGGCCTGAACAGCGAGGGCGGGTCGGCCGTCACGTCCCACACCCGCACGGAGGTGCGCCCGATCAGCCGCCACCCGCCCGGCGAGGCGCTCGGATAGACCGCCGAGTACGGCCCCGCCACCGCCACCGACCCGGCCGGCACCGACGTGCGCGGCGTGTCGAGCCTGGGGGTCTCCAGCACCGGATCCAGCCCCGTGAGATAGGCGAACCCCGGGGCGAACCCCAGCCAGCCCACCACCAGCTCCCGCCCCGCGTGCCGGGAGACCACCTCGTCCACCGAGATCCCGGCCAGTGCCGCCACGGAATCGAGATCGGCCCCGTCATAGACGACGGGAATCGTCACGACCTCCCCCTTGGCCGTCCGCGCACCGGTCCTGTCGCGCTCGCGGCCGACGACGTCCGCCAGCAGCGCCCGCAGCCGCGCCTGATCCGCCTCAGGAGCCACCACGAGCACCGTCTCGGGCCCGGGCACGATCTCCACCACCCCGGCCGGCAGATCGGCCCGCAGCGCCGCGTCCAGCCGGTGCGACAGCTCCAGCGAGCCGGTCTCCACGAGCAGCCCGTGCTCGCCGGCCGCCCGGATCACGCGAACGCCTGCAGGACCACCCCGGCCGCCAGCAACGCGTCCCGCACCCCCTGCGCCAGCCGCACGGCGTCAGGCGTGTCTCCGTGAACGCAGATGGAACGGGCGGAAACAGGCACGAAACTGCCGTCGACGGCGGTCACGGAGCCTTCCACGGCCATCTGGCGGGCGCGGGCGGCCACCGCGGCGGGGTCGTGGATGACCGCGCCCGGCTCCCGGCGCGACACCAGCGCCCCCTCGGGGGTGTACGCGCGATCGGCGAACGCCTCGCTCACGGTCGGCACGCCCGCGGCGGCCGCCACGGCGTGCACCACCGAGCCGGGCAGCGTGAGCACCGGCAGCGAGGGGTCGTAGTCGGCCACCGCGTCGATCACCGCCGCCGCCTGCACCTCGTCGCGGCAGATCCGGTTGTAGAGCGCGCCGTGCGGCTTGACGTAGGACACGCGGCCGCCCATGGCCCTGGCGATGCCGTCGACGGCCGCGAGCTGGTACAGCACCTCGGCGCACAGCTCCTCCGGCTCGGCGTCCATCTCCCTGCGCCCGAAGTGCGCCAGGTCGCGATAGGACACCTGCGCGCCGATCGTCACCCCGCGGTCGACGGCCGCCGCGCACGTGCGTCTGATCGTCACCGGGTCGCCCGCGTGGAACCCGCACGCCACATTGGCGCTCGTGACGATGTCGAGCAGCGCGAGGTCGTCGCCGAGCCGCCAGACGCCGAACCCTTCACCCAGGTCGGCGTTGAGGTCGATCACCATGGCAGTAGAGGCTATCTCGGCGCCTATCTCGGTGCGACGAACAACGTCTGGATCGCCTGGCTCCCAGATAAGGTTTCTGCGTTCGGAACGGGCAGGGCTTGTCCGTTGCCTACCTCAGCTGAGGGAAGCGAGAAGCTGCTCTCTTCAGGGAGCGGAGGAGTCACGCAGATCCACTCTCCCTCTCTCGGGCTGAGCAACGGATCGTCATTTCCACGTCACGAGGACGTGCGGGCGAAGCCGACAGCGGAGTGGCCGCTGTCGGCGAAGGCCGCCAGGCGCTCCATCGGGGTGATCTCCTCGCCCTCGACCAGCGGGACCGTGAACCGGCCCCAGACCGTGGCGGGGCCGGGCCGCGTGGGGCCGCCTTCGGCGAAACGCCAGTCGAGCGCGCGGCCGTACCCGAATCCCGAGCCGAGCCACGAGCGGGCGACCGCCTCCGAGTGCGGCGGGATCGGCCCCGGCGGCCCGGGGACCGGCGAGGCGGGCGTGTCGGCCGTACGGATGCGCCAGGCGCTGGCCCTGGCGTACTCGCGGCCGCCGGACGTGACGCTCGCCGACAGGCACTGCACGCGCTTGCCGTCGCGGGTCACGTCGGTGGCGATCTCCAGCTCGGCCACGGGCACGGGGGCGAACACGTCCACCACGAGCTTGGACAGTTCCAGGCCCGGGCGCGGCGCGGTCTGGGCCAGCTCGTGGACGATCAGGGCGGTGACCGGGCCCATGTGCTGGGCGCGCGGGTCCCACGGGCCCTGCGTGTGCTCGGACGCCCGATAACGTCCCTCGGTCAAGCGGGTGTACATCGCCATAGAAGAAAATTCTACGGCGAGCCGCGTCCAGCGGTCCGGCGCAGGTCGCGGGAGCCGCGCCCACGGCAGGCCGCCGCGGGGACCGTTCCTAGAACTCGTCCGGGATGTCGGCGATGTCGTCCAGCGCCGCCGCCAGCTCGTCGGGGTCGCCGCCGATCCGCTCGGCGATCTCGATCAGCACGTGGAGCACGTCATGGCGGTCGTGGCCGAGGTCGAGCAGGCGCTGCGCGGCCTCCCACAGCTGCGGCGGGTCGCCCTCCCACAGCCGGGTGGCGATCTCCTCGTGCCAGGCCAGGTGCTCCTGGTCGATCGTGCCGCCGTGGTCGATCTCGAGCAGCGTACGCCGGTCCGCCTCGTCGGCGGGGTTGAGCTTGTCGAGCTCGATCCCGTTGTGCACGCCCTGCAGGTAGGGGAACGCGAAGGCCCGCCTGGCCAGCGCCGACAGGTCGCCGTCCGGCAGCAGCCGCTCCAGCAGCGGCCGGTCGAGCCCGAAGGACGTCGGGTCCCGGTACGCCTCGGGGAACTTGCCGATCGCCTCCCACACCGCGTCCAGCGTGGCCTTGAGCCCCTGCTCCGGCAGGCCCGTGCGGTGGGCGGCGAAGCGCACCCACGCCGACAGCACGTGCGGCATCGCCTCCTGCTCGGCCACGCTCAGCATCACCTTGCGCGGCAGCCAGTCGAGCAGGAACGTTTCACATTTGGTCGGGCTGACCCGCAGCGGACGGCTGAAGTCCTGGTCGCAGCCGTAGTCGATGATGTGGTCGGCGCAGCGCGAGGCCGCCGACGGGTCGGACAGGTGCTCGGCCGCGTCGGACGCCAGGAACTCCGCCGCCAGCATGGCCCGCCGCTCCCTGCTGTACGGGGCCTCGGTGTGCCGCGGCGCCGGCCGCTTGCGCCCGGGAGGCAGCGCCTTGAGCCTGGCGCGGGCGAAGGCGTGGTAGGCGCTGTAGCTGTCGCTCACCGGCGGCGGCGTCTTCGGCTCCCTGGTGGCCTTCATGGCCGACTCCAGCAGCGCCCTGGCCTGCTCGGGCTCGATCTCCTCGAACAGCAGCAGCGGATTGCCCGCCGCCTCGGCCCTGGCCTGCTCCAGCAGCTTGTCGACCTGCGAGGACACCCAGGCGTCCCGGGCCATGCCGCTCATGTTGTAGTCGACCACCATGACGAGCGCGTGCCGGTCGACGGGCAGCGAGTCCTCGTCCCAGCGGTAGGCGAAGGTGCAGATCACCGTGTCCTGGTCGCCGTAGGAGTCGCGGGAGACGTAACAACCCGCCGGCTTGACCGCGCCCACCCGGTCGGCCCAGCCCGGCCTGGCCACCCCCGACTCCATCATGGCCAGCGCCGCGCCCTCGGCCTTGGCACCCTGGCGGGCCGTGCCCAGATAGGCCAGGCAGATGAGCAGCGTCAGCGAGGCAGGCGTGCCGGCCTTGGCGGCGTAGTCGACCAATCCCTCCCCGAGCACCTGCTCCACGTCGCCGCCCCTGACCCGCCTGCCCCACCAGGCTCCGATCATGTCGGAGACCATCAGCTCCGCGTCGAGAGGGGTGCGAACGGCGAGCAGCTCGCGAGCCGCCTGCACCATCTCCTTGAACACGTCGTCTGGCGGGGTGCTCTCCCGGGGATCTCGTCGGTGTCGGCGCACACCCTCACTCTCTCGTATTCCAGGCGCAAACGGTGCGTAGAACTCGGCCTGGTGACCCCGATGTTATCGGGGACTTCTGGATGGGACTTAACTGGACTTCCGGGCTTTTGTTTGTCTACCGGGAACTTCGGGGCGGAGGCGCTGAGTTGACGATCGCGAGCAGGTGCTCGCGAGCGATGCGCTCCACGATCTCCGGCGTCGCCGAGACGCCGAGATGCTGCGCACACGCGCACACGTCGGCCACGCAGCGGTCGATCGTGTCCACGGGCACGGTCAGGAACTCTTCGGCCAGCCTGAGACTGACCGGTTCCCGCAGGAACCGTGTGGCCAGAGCGAGCATAGAAGTGAGATTCCTCTGGAGACCCGGGGGCAAACCCCCAGGAATGTCGGCAGGGCGACTTGCGCTCTCATTTCACCTTTTCTCGGGCGGCTGTCAAGGCTCCGCGGCGGTTGTGTTCACGTCACCCGGTGCCCATTCGTGCGAAGCTGTCTCCATGCGCATCCAGCTCGCCCAGCGGAGCGAGGCAGACGAGCTCCTCGGCCGCAGCCCGCTCGCCCTGCTCGTCGGCATGCTGCTCGACCAGCAGATCCCCATGGAATGGGCGTTCACGGGGCCATACACGATCTCCCAGCGGCTGGGCCACGACCTGACCGCAGGAGAGATCGCCTCCTACGACCCGGAGGCGTTCGAGGCGCTGCTGGCCGAGAAGCCGGCCGTGCACCGCTACCCCAAGTCCATGGCGGCCCGGGTCCAGCAGCTCGCCGCCTACCTCGTCGAGCACTACGACGGCCGGCCGGAGAAGCTGTGGGCAGACGCCGCCGACGGCAAAGAGTTGTTGAAACGACTGATGGCCCTGCCGGGATACGGCAAACAGAAGGCCCAGATTTTTCTGGCATTGCTGGGGAAGCAGTTGGAGGTCCAGCCGCCGGGCTGGCGGGAAGCGGCCGGACACTATGGCGAGGAGGGGTCGAGCCGGTCGGTCGCCGACGTGGTCGACGCCGACAGCCTGGCCCGAGTGCGAGCCTTCAAGCAGGAGGCGAAGCGCGCGGCGAAGTAGTTGGGGCCGGGGTCTCGGCCCCGGCGATCGAGCGCTGTAACCTGATCTTGCTGCGCAACGTGGAGCGACTTTGACAGGATGCGTAGACCCTAAAGGCGACCGGGCCGCGACGGGGGCTTCCGTCCACACATGCCCATCGCCGATGATGTACTGCAGAATCCGGTCGCCCGGAGCTGCGCTACGCCGATACACAGTTATGGAGATGTGCCGCGTGGGAGACCCTGGCACGCGACGGAGGTGCGGACCATGAGCGCCGAGACCTCCGTTCCCCGTCCCCGGGAGTCGGATGTGGACATCTCGGACTCCGCTCTGTTCAAGGGCATGTTGTCGGAGGCCGAGTTCGCCTTCGCGTTCTTCGACGGCGATGGCCGCATCCAGCGGGTCAACGACGTGTTCAGCGACGTCGTCAACGTGCCGGCCGAGCGCATGGCCGGCAGGCAGCCGGTCGAGGTGCTGGCCGCCGACCTCAGCCAGATCATCACCCACGCCGTGCAGGCCGTCATCGAGACCGACGCGCCCGTCACCGAGGGCCGCGTACGCGTGCGGACGGCGGAGGGCGACACCAGGCACTGGTCGCTGTCGTTCTCGCCGGTCCACGACGAGGCGGCGGGCGAGTTGCGCGCGATCGCGCTCGTCGGGCTCGACGTGACCGAGAGCCGCCAGACCGAGGAGGCGCTGCGCCGCAGCGAGGAGCGCTACCGCTCGCTCGTCGAGGCCCAGTCGCAGCTGGTCTGGATCACCTCCCCCACCGGCGCGGTCGTCGAGGACGCTCCCCAGTGGCGCGCCATCACCGGCCAGGGCCTGGAGGAATACCTCGCCAACGGCTGGCTGGAGGTTGTCCACCCCGAGGAGCGCCAGCAGACCGAGGAGGCCTGGAGGGAGGCGCTGCGCGGCCGCACCATGTTCGAGTGGAACTACCGCGTGCGCACCCGGGCCAGCGGCTACCGCCACTTCGAGGTGCGGGCCGTGCCGATCATCAGGCACGGCCGGGTCGTCGAGTGGGTCGGCGCCAACACCGACGTCACCCCGCAGCGCGAGGCCGAGGAGATGCGCGGCAGGCTGACCGACCAGCTCGGCGCCGCCGCCCTGCGCACCGCCCGGCTCCAGGGTGCCACGGCCCAGCTGGCCGAGGCCCTGACGGTCGAGCAGGTGGTGCAGGTCATCATCGACGTGGGCCGCACGGCCCTGGCCGCCGACCGCTCGGCCGTCGCGCTGCTCGACCCCGACCGCGCGGCGCTCAAGCTGATCAACGGCGAGGGCATCATGGAGGCCTCCGGGATCACCGGTGACGAGATCCCGCTGTCCCACTCCAACGTGATGACCATGGCCGTCAACAGCCGCCGGCCGGTCTTCGCCGAGTCGCCCGAGTCGCTGAAGGCCCAGTTGCTCGAGGCGGGCGACGACGAGGAGATCCTGGCCAACTTCATCACCCACGGCGACGAGCGCGCCTGGGTGGGCCTGCCGCTGCTGGCGGCGGGACGGGCTCTGGGAGCGCTCCGATTCTCCTTCACCAGGCCGGTGAAGATCTCTCAGGAGGACGGCGTCTTCCTCGAGGCGCTGGCCGGCCAGTGCGCGCTGGCGGTCGAGCGGGCCACGCTGTTCGAGCGCGAGCACCGCACCGCTGAGACGCTCCAGCGCAGCCTGCTGCCCGACCGCCTGCCCGTGATCAAGGGCCTCGTGCTGGCCCAGCGCTTCCGCTCGGGCAGCCGCCACGTCCAGGTGGGCGGCGACTGGTACGACGCGTTCGTGCTGCAGGACGGGCGCGTCGCGGCGGTCGTCGGCGACGTCATGGGCAAGGGCGTCAAGGCCGCGGCGGGCATGGGCCGCATCCGCAACGCCATGCGGGCGCTGGCGCTGACCAACCCGCCGCCCGCGGCCGTGCTGACCGGTCTCGACCGGGTCTTCGAGGCCACGGAAGAGGAAGAACAGGTCACGACTTTGGCGTACATGGTCGTGGAGCCGGTCACCGGCGAGGGCACCCTTGCCCTGGCCGGGCACCCGCCACCCGTCCTTGTTTCGCCGCAGGGCACGGCGATCCTGTGCGACGCCGAGCCCGGCACTCCGCTAGGCTGGCCGACCAGCCGCAGGCAGTTCCGGTTCGTGGTGCCGCCCGGCCATACCGCCGTGCTCTACTCCGACGGTCTCGTCGAGAACAGGAAGCGCGGGCTGGATGCCGGGTTGGCAGACCTTTGCAGTGTTGTGACCGAAGCCCCGCCTGAAGTTGTGAGTAGTCCGCATATGTTGCTGGACTTCCTGGTTGACCGGATGTTGTCTGGATATGAACAGGATGATGACGTTACCGCGCTAGCAATTCACGTCCCGCCAGCCACGAAGAGTGACTGAATGAAACAGTCATAACGGTTGCTTTCGGGTATCAGTGCCCCGCTTACGTACGCACTACTGTCTCGGTCGGCCTAGGGTGGAGGTCAACCGCCGGGAGGTGGCCGTATGGAGCGCGGGGTCGTGCCAGAATGCTGTGCAGGTCCGTCGCGGTCCGCACGGCCTCACCGATCTCCGAGAGAGGCAACAGCCCCCCAGCGGGCATCTGGGTCCATAGTCGCCACGCGTTCGTTCGAGAGGTGTTCGTGTCGCCTGCAAGTTCGACTCGCTCGAAGCCACAAGAGCTGAACGAGCCCGTCATTCAGCGACTGCTCGAGCGTGGGCGCTCGCAGGGTTTCCTCGAGTCTGAGGATGTCCGTCAGGCCTTCGAGGAGGCGGACATCCCCATGTCGCACGCCGCCGCGTTCTTGCGGAACCTCAGCAAAGAGGGCGTGACCGTGGTGGTGACCGCCGCGGATTCGGCTGCGCCGAAGAAGTCTCGTGGTCCAGCAAAGCGCCGCACCGCTGCCCCCGTCAAGACCAAGACGGCGGCCGCCGCCAAAGAGCAGCAGCCCGAGACCGTGACCGCGGTCGTGGGCACCGCTGAAGCCGAGCCGGCCGCCAAGAAGGCGGCCCCTGCCAAGAAGGCCGCTCCGGCGGCGAAGAAGGCCGCGGCTCCCGCCGCCGCCAAGAAGGCCGAGCCGAAGAGCGCTGGGCCTGCCGAGACCAAGCCGAAGCCCGAGTCCCGGGCTGACGCGGACGACGACGAGGACATCGAGCTCGACGGCGACGTGGAGCTGGAGGACCTCGAGGACATCGACGTCGACGACGACGAGATCGTGAGCGAGGACTCCGACTCCGAGGGTGACGACGAGTCCGACGACGAAACCGAGGCCGAGCCCAAGCCCGCCGAGGTCGCCGTGTCCGCGAAGAGTGAGGACGAGGTCCTCATCCTGTCCGACGACGACGATGATGCCCCGGTCGCCCAGGTGGCCGCCGCCGGCGCCACCGCCGACCCGGTCAAGGACTACCTCAAGCAGATCGGCAAGGTCCCCCTGCTCAACGCCGAGCAGGAGGTCGAGCTCGCCAAGCGCATCGAGGCGGGCCTGTTCGCCGAGGAGCAGCTCGGCGGCGGGGAGACCGAGGGTCTGCCGGTCGACGTCAAGGCCGAGCTGGAGTGGATCGCCGAGGACGGCCGCCGGGCCAAGAACCACTTGCTGGAGGCCAACCTCCGGCTCGTGGTCTCGCTGGCCAAGCGCTACACCGGCCGCGGCATGCTCTTCCTCGACCTGATCCAGGAAGGCAACCTGGGCCTGATCAGGGCCGTCGAGAAGTTCGACTACACCAAGGGCTACAAGTTCTCCACCTACGCCACGTGGTGGATCCGGCAGGCGATCACGCGTGCCATGGCGGACCAGGCGCGGACCATCCGCATCCCGGTCCACATGGTCGAAGTGATCAACAAGCTGGCCCGCGTCCAGCGGCAGATGCTGCAGGACCTGGGCCGCGAGCCCACGCCGGAAGAGCTGGCCCGCGAGCTGGACATGACGCCCGAGAAGGTCGTCGAGGTCCAGAAGTACGGCCGTGAGCCCATCTCTCTCCACACCCCGCTGGGTGAGGAGGGCGACAGCGAGTTCGGCGACCTCATCGAGGACTCCGAGGCCATCGTCCCAGCCGACGCCGTCAGCTTCACGCTGCTCCAGGAGCAGCTGCACTCCGTTCTCGACACGTTGTCGGAGCGGGAGGCGGGCGTCGTCTCGATGCGCTTCGGTCTCACCGACGGGCAGCCGAAGACGCTGGACGAGATCGGCAAGGTTTACGGGGTCACCCGTGAGCGCATCCGCCAGATCGAGTCGAAGACCATGTCCAAGCTGCGCCACCCCTCGCGCTCCCAGGTCCTCCGGGACTACTTGGACTAACCTCGCACGAATCCCCCGCCCCGCCCGGTCTTCCGCGCGGGGCGGCGGCCTTTCCCCACCAAACCCCGCGTCACCTCCCCGCTGCCTCAGCAGCACTAGGGCACCAGTGCCACACCCTCGACAGCCCCTGCTGCACCGTAGGGGCTTTCGAGCTCCTGACGCCTCAACTACAGCAAGGGGCCCATTTGCACTCCTGGCGCCCCCGAAGCAGCACCGGGCCTCCGCTACACCGCCGGCGCCCTCGCCCCAACGGCTCGATCGCCCCTCCCCAGCACCGCGGCTGCATTGGGGCTTGCCGCGCTCCTGTCGCCTCAGCGGCACCATCGGGCGCATCGGCCACAGCTTCACCTGCACCGCCGCCGCATCATCGTGGGTGTGTCACACCACTGGCGCCTCAATGCACCTCTGGCGCCCCACCACATCCGCCGACGGCATCGGCCGCGCCCCGGTCACCAGCGCCCGCGCATGGGACCGCGTGGCGTCCGTGCGACACGCCCGGGCAACCCGCGTCCGTGCGACACGCCCGGGGCGCTGCGCCGGCGATCGTGTCTCGCAGCCGCAACGTGCCTCCGCCGCGCCCGAGCCCGGGTGCAGCAACCGCCATGGGAGCACCGCTACCGACGGTCACTGTCGAGAGGTGCTCACCACCATGCAGGCCTGCCTTTGAACGGCACACCCCTACGATCGGCGATGGCCATTAGCCGCCCCGCGTCCCTTACGCCGGGTCGGTGACGTGCACGTCGAGGGTCCAGGGGCGGTTGGTGCGGGCGGGTTCGGCCAGGTCGACGGTGTAGCCCAGGGCATCGAGGGTCTTGGCCAGATCATCAGGGGTGTCAGGGGCGTTGTCGTGCCGCAGCAGGGCTCGGGCGATCTCGCCCCGGGTCGCCTTCGCCATGTGGCTGACGACCTTGCCGTCCCGGAACACCCGTACCGTCACCGACCGCGCCCCAGGCTGCCAAGCATTCGCATATGTGGCCGAACGGAGATCCACCACCAGCCCCGAGATCCGGTCCAGCTCTTTGGCGATCAACGGACGCCAGAACGTGGCCAGCCCTCCGAGAAGCGGGAGATTGACGCCCATCGAGAGCCGATACGGCGGAATGAGGTCTGTGATCTTCACCACACCCCACAGGCCGGAGAAGATCAGCACCGACTCCTCCGCCCGCCTCCGCGCCTCGTCGTCGAGGGTGCCCAGCCCGAGGTTGTCGTAGAGGACGCCGGTGTAGAGGTCGGCGGCGGGCAGGGTGGGGGCGGTCTTGAGGGCGGCGTTCTTGGCCAGCTCGCCCGCCAGTCCCGGTGTGAGGCCGAGCACGTCGAGGGCGTCGCGGCGCTTGGAGGCCCGTACGAGCGCGTTCAGCACGCGCTTGCGGGCCTTGTCGAGGGTGGGGAAGGACAGCTCGCCGACGGGCGGCCCGCTGCCTTCGGGCGCCTTCCCCTCGGACGGCGGCAACAGGATCAGCACAACCCCCTACCTTATTGCCCCTGGTCGGAGGCTCTCCCGCCGTCCCCGTCACAATCTTTTACGGTGGCCCAAGTGAGCACCACCCGCCGACCGTGGCCGGGCCCTGTCCAGGGTGACGCTCACCGGGCGGACATGGCCGGCCGCCGCAACGGCGCCCACTGGGCCACGCTCTTCGCCGAATCGTCGGCCTCAGGCGCAAGCTCCCGGCGCAGCGGCGAGTCCTGGCTCTTGGCGTCGGCCCCGGCACGCTGTTGAAGCGTTCTGGCGAGGCTTCGGCCCCTGGCCCCCGGCCCCTGGCCCCCGGCCCCCGGCCCCCGGCCCCCGGCCCCCGGCCCCCGGCACCCGGCATGCGGAAGGGTTGGCGTATTTGGGGGTCGGCTAGGCTGCGCGGGTGAATTTCGACCTTCTTGTCCACGAGGCCTGGCCCGCCTACGAGCAGCGCATCCATGACGGATGGGTGCTTCGTTATGCCGGTGGCGTGACCAAGCGGGCCAACTCGGTACTCCCTCTGGACAAGCCCGCCGACCTGAACGGGGCGATCGAGGCGGCGGAGGCCTTTTATGGGGAGCGCGGGCAGCGTTGCGTCTTCTCAATGGGCCCGAACGCCACGCCCGGGCTGGACGAGGAGCTGGAACGAAGAGGCTATGAGCTGGTCGATCCGACCGTCATCATGGCCGGCTCGCCCGTCGGCCCTTCGTCCCCTCACAAGGTGAGGATCGAGGATCGGCCGTGGCAGGGCTGGCTGGAGACCTGGTGGGCCGTGGACGGTCGTTACGGCACCGGGTTCGCGGAAGCGGAGCGCATCTGCACCGGAGTGCCCGCCTGGTATGCGGCGTTCGAGGAGGACGGCGTGGCGCTTGCCGTGGGCCGGGCCGTGCCCCAGGCCGACACGTACGGTGCGTCTCAGGACCAGGCGTCCTCGCAGAGTGACACGCTTGGCATCTACTGCATGGCCACCCTGCCCCAGGCCCGCCGCCGAGGACTCGCTCGTGCGGTCATCCGGGCGCTCGTGCGGCATGCGGATGCGAAATCCGCCTATTTGGTCACCACGGCCCCGAACCTGGCCGCGCAGGCGCTCTACCGGGGTGAGGGGTTCGAGATCGTGGACCGGTACCACTACCGGGTCCGCTGAGGGGGCCTCGCCGTCGCTCTGGGCGCGGACGCGTAACCACCGGACCTGGTGACCTTGCGGCTCTGGGTCCTGCGATGCCGCACACTCGGACGCCTGCGCACACCTGAGGATGGCAGTGCGCCCACCGAGAGGCCTGCACGCAGAGGGGCTCGCGCCGTGCGCATGGGGTGTCCGCGCCAAAGGGATGGCGGCGTGCGCACGGGGATGCCTGGACGAATGGGATTCGGCCGTGGAAACGGGGATTCGGTCGTGCGCATGGGTGTCGCGCGCCAAAGGGATGGCAGCGTTCACACGGGGTTGCGTAGACGCAACGGGGATTCCGCCGTGCACACGGGGATCTGCGCGCAAAGGGGATGGCGGCACGCCCACGGGGTTGGCAGTGCGCGCATCTGCGTGTCCGTCTGCGTGCGCATCCGTACGTCTGCCCGTACACCCGCGTGTCTGCCTGCGAAGCCGTACGGCTATCGCGAAGCCGCGTGTCTGCCCGTACACCCGCGTGTCTGCCTGCGAAGCCGGGCGGCTGTTGCGAAGTCGCGTGTCTGCCTGCGAAGCCGGGCGGCTGTTGCGAAGTCGCGTGTGGGCGTGCGGACCAGCCAGTTCGCGTGCATACCGCCGTACTCCGGGCATATCGGCGAGCCCTGTGTCATACCCGAGCGGCTGAACGCAGAACGGCGGCCCCGGGAGGTGCCGGGGTCGCCGTTCTGCGTGTCGCTATATGTGGTTATCTCAGCACGACAGGCGCTGCGTCAGCGCTCGTCGTTGGGGGCAATTGAAGGGGTTTCGCTGAGTCGAGCCGACTCGTCCAGGATGTCGGCACCCTTTTCGCGCAGCGCTGCGATGTGCTGACGCCCATGGTGGGCGCAGAACAGCAACTCCCCACCCACAGGCAGGGTCGCGCGAATGTAGGCCTGGGCGCCGCAGCGGTCGCAGCGGTCGAGGGCCGTCAGCGGCTTAACGGGGGCGAGAGCTCCAGTCACGTATCGCCTTTCGGGTCACCCCCGCCGAAGCGAGGATCTGGCGTCAGTCACTTGGAACAACATCTAACCGGACGTGGACGTTCCCAACCGCCCCCTCTCTACGCCCAGAGCGGAATGTGTCCCAAAGTAATGACGATCAGCCGGTTGGTAACGGCAAACGTGTCGGCGTGGCAAGCTTGTACGCGCGCGTGTGGGAAGAACGGTAAGCTACGCACACGTGTTCGATGCCTAGACCAGGGGAGCTGGAGTGACGCTAGTGGAGGCGGGTTACACGGCTCGTCACCTGTCGGTGCTTGAGGGCCTGGAAGCAGTTCGCAAGCGCCCCGGCATGTACATCGGGTCCACCGACAGCCGCGGGCTCATGCACTGCCTCTGGGAGATCGTGGACAACGGCGTTGACGAGGCGCTGGCGGGTCATTGTGACCGCATCGAGGTCGAGCTCTACGCCGACGGCTCCATCGAGGTGCGCGACAACGGCCGGGGCATCCCTGTCGACATCGAGCCCAAGACCGGTCTGGCCGGGGTCGAGCTCGTTTACACCAAGCTGCACGCGGGCGGCAAGTTCGGCGGCGGCTCCTACGGCGCGTCCGGCGGTCTGCACGGTGTCGGCGCCTCCGTGGTCAACGCCCTGTCCTCGCGGGTGGACGTCGAGGTCGACCGCGACGGCCAGATCCATGAGATCAGCTTCCGCCGCGGCGTCCCCGGGATCTTCGACGCCCCCGGGCCCACCGCGAAGTTCAAGAAGAAGTCCGGCCTGCGCATCGGCGACAAGCTCCCCAAGAACGTCACCGGCACCCGCGTGCGCTTCTGGGCCGACAAGCAGATCTTCCTGCCCGACGCCGAGGTCTCGCTCGACGAGATCCACGTGCGCCTGCGGCAGACCGCGTTCCTGGTGCCCGGCCTGACCCTGGCCGTCTATGACAGCAGGCTCGAGGAGCGCACCGAGGAGGAGTTCCGCTTCGACGGCGGCATCTCCGAGTTCACCGAGTTCCTGGCCCGCGACGAGGCCGTGTGCGAGGTGCTGCGGCTGCAGGGCATGGGCCACTTCCACGAGACCGTGCCGGTCCTCGACGACCAGGGCCACATGACGCCCACCGAGGTGCAGCGCGAGCTCACCGTCGACGTGGCGATCCGCTGGGGCAAGGGCTACGAGTCGACCGTCCGCTCGTTCGTCAATGTGATCGCCACTCCCAAGGGCGGCACTCACCTGACCGGGTTCGAGCGCGGTCTGGTGCGCACGATCAACGAGCTGCTGCGCGAGACGCGCCTGCTGAAGAACGGCGACGACCCCGTCACCAAGGACGACATCTCCGAGGGCCTGACCGGCGTGGTCACGGTCCGGGTGCCGGAGCCGCAGTTCGAGGGCCAGACCAAGGAGGTGCTCGGCACCTCGGCGGCCACCCGCATCGTCTCCCACGTGGTCTCCCGCGAGCTGAGGGAGCTGTTCACCAACCCGCCGCGCGGCTTCAAGCAGCCGCTGCGCGCCGTTCTCGAGAAGATCGTCGCCGCCGCCAAGGCGCGCATCGCGGCCCGCGAGCACCGCGACAACCAGCGGCGCAAGAGCGCGCTGGAAAACTCGGCGCTCCCCGCGAAGCTGGTCGACTGCCGCAGCGACGGCATCGACCGCAGCGAGCTGTTCATCGTCGAGGGCGACTCGGCGCTCGGCACGGCCAAGCTGGCCCGCGACTCGGAGTTCCAGGCGCTGCTGCCGATCCGGGGCAAGATCCTCAACGTCCAGAAGGCGTCCGTGAGCGACATGCTCAAGAACGCCGAGTGCGCTGCCATCATCCAGGTCGTCGGGGCCGGGTCCGGGCGCTCGTTCGACATCGAGGCCGCCCGCTACGGCAAGGTCATCCTCATGGCCGACGCCGACGTGGACGGCGCCCACATCCGCTGCCTGCTGCTGACCCTCTTCCACCGCTACATGCGGCCGATGGTCGAGGCGGGGCGCGTGTTCGCCGCCGTTCCGCCGCTGCACCGCATCGAGCTGACCAACCCCGGCCGGGGCAAGGAGAAGTACATCTACTGCTACTCGGACGCCGAGCTGCAGAAGGTGCTGCGGGACCTCGAACGCCGGGGCAAGCGGTGGAAGGACCCCGTGCAGCGCTACAAGGGTCTGGGCGAGATGGACGCCGACCAGCTGGCCGAGACGACCATGGACCCGCGCCACCGCATCCTGCGCCGGGTCCGCATCGAGGACGTCGAGGAAGCCGAGGCCATCTTCAACCTGCTCATGGGGAGCGAGGTGGCGCCTCGGCGGGAGTTCATCGTCAACAGCGCCGCCGAGGTCGACCGCGACCACATCGACGCCTAGCTGCTCTGCCGCCCGGCGAGGTCGAGTACGCGGCTGTCGGGCCGAGAGGCCGCCCTGGGCTGCGGTCGGCGGCCGGGAAGCCGCCCAGGCCGCGGTGGGCGGCTGCAAGACCGCCCAGGGCTGCGGTTGGCGGCTGGGAGACCACCCTGGGCCGCGGTCGGCGGCCGGGAGACCGCTCAAGGCCGCGGTCGGCGGCCGGGAGACCACCCTGGGCTGCGGTCGGCTAGGAGGCCGCCCAGGGCTGCGGTTGGCGGCTGGGAGACCACCCTGGGCCGCGGTCGGCGGCCGGGAGACCGCTCAAGGCCGCGGTCGGCGGCCGGGAGACCACCCTGGGCTGCGGTCGGCTAGGAGGCCGCCCAGGGCCGCGGCTGGCGGCCGGGAAGCCGCCCAGGGTCGCGGCTGGCGGCTGCAAGACCGTCCAGGGGTCGCGGTCGGCCGCTGGGAGACCGTCCAAGACTGCGGTCGGCTGGGAAGCCGTCCAGGGTCGCGGCTGGCGGCTGGGAAGTCGCCCATGGTTGGGCCGGAGAGCTTGCTGGGTGCGGCCGGGGATGTTCCTGAGGCGTGCAGGTGCGTCCCTGAGGCGCCTGTAGGGCCGTTTGGCGATCACCTGGGGTTGGTGGGCCGGTGTGCGGCTCGGCGCGGCCTCTCGGGCCTCTCGGGGCTCTGAGGCGCAGAGCGGGGCATCCGTGGTCCCTATGTGCGTGATACGCGCCTCGGTGTCGATCCTGAGGCCCGCGATGCTGGGGCCTGTCCGGGTGCGGCCGCGTTGGATGTGCTCTCGGTGTGCGGCTTGCTTGGTTGAGGCGGGCTCGGAGCTTCTGGCATGCGGGGTGCCTAGCTGTTGTGCGCTCGGGGCTTCTGGCATGCGGGGTTGCCCGATTGTGGTGAGCCGAGGGTTTCAGGCGTGCGGGGCTGCCCGGTTGTGGTGGGCCGACGGTTTCAGGCCAGTGGGCATTTCTGGTCTGCGGCGCTGGCAGGTTGTGTTGGGCTGAGGGTTTCTGGTGTGCGGGGCTGGCGGGTTGTGTTGGGCTGAGGGTTTCTGGTGTGCGGGGCTGGCGGGTTGTGGTGGGCTGAGGGTTTCAGGCATGCGGGGCTGCCTCGTTGGCCGCGGGTTTCTGGTGTGTGGCTTGATCGGGTGGGCTCGGGGTTCTGGTGTGCGGGCTGCTCGATTGGGACGGCTCGGGCGTTTCGGGGGCGGGATGTAGCCGCGCGCGGCGTGAGGGCGTGCGCGTTCACGAGCTTCGGTCGCGGCGGCTCAGGCAGTCTCGCAACGATGGTGAGCTTGCCCGACCGCAGCTGCCGTCGCAGAGCCCCGAAGTCGCCGGCAGGACAGGGGAGAGCTCGGATCGGCCGAAGCGCGTCTTCTCGTGCGCGCCGCAGGGGCGGGCCCGGTCGCGTGTGCGGCCGGGCGGCCGCTCACTTCAGCTGAACTCGCTCAGAACCCCGCAGGCGTCAGAAGCCCCGTGCGGACGTCGTAGATGGCCCCCGCGATCGGCATGCCCTCTGGCAGGAACGGGCTGGTCCTGATGCGGGTGAGGTCATGGCGGAGCGCCTCGTTCTGGTCCGGGACCGTGTGGAACTCCAGGCTGCGGGTGTCCACCCCGCGCTCCTGGGTGAGGGCGTGGACGTCCGGGTCGGTGACCTTGGCCATGCCGCAGTCCGTGTGGGGCATGACGAGCACGCGTTCCACGCCGAGCAGGTAGACGGCCAGCACCAGGGTACGCAGGACGTCGTCCGTCACCCGGGCGCCCGCGTTGCGCAGGATCTTGGCGTCGCCGGGCTTCAGGCCCAGCAGCCCGAGCGGGTCGATGCGGGAGTCCATGCAGGTCACGACGGCCAGTCCGCGGCCGGCGCGGCCGGTGAGGCCGGAGTTTCCGAACTTCTTGGCAAACTTCGCGTTGGCGGCATACAGGTCGTCGAACGCACTCATGCAACAAATGATGCACTGCGCCCCAAAGTCGGTGATGGACGGGGTGGCGACTGGCTGGAGTTTGCAAACGTCCCACGAAAAACCGTCACCTTGCGTGATGATGTCGTAGCCGTATGTACGTGATCGAAGAAGGTTTGTCGTGAGTAGGTCCGAATCGCTCGCTGCGTATCTCCGTGCCCAAGCCCGGCGCCGCCTCGACCGCGTGGAGTCCAAGGACGGCGGTCGCAACGCCAGGCTGGCCCTGGCTCTCCTCGACACCGCCGTCTACGCGGCCAGCCTGCCCGACGACGACCCTCTGATCCTCATGCTGGACCAGGCGGGCTGCTACGGGCCCCTGGGGTGCGAGAACTTCGACCCCGGTGAGGCGGGCAACCGGCTGATCCGCCACTGGGACGGCGGCGAGCCGCACGAACTGCTGCTGGCCCTCCCGCCCGCCGTCAGCGCCGCCGGCGCCTGAGCGGCCAGGACGCCCACGTAGAAAGTCGGCCACATGGGCGTCGCCGGCCCGCACGGGGTCGAGGAACGGGGCACTGTGCGCCCTGGCCTACTCCTCGACCCCGGCGAACGTGGCGGCCGAGATCCCGATCACGCGGGAGCGTTGCCCGGCTTCCACTTGATGCCGCAGCCGAGTGACGGGTTCTGCTCCTCGGGCACCGGCTCGCCCTCGAGCACGGCGTCGATGGCCGCGCGCAGCGACTCGCCGGTCACCGGCACCGAGTTGCCCGGCCTGGCGCCGTCGAACTCGCCCCGGTAGACGAGCTGCAGATGCGCGTCGTACAGGAAGAAGTCCGGCGTGCACGCCGCCCGGTAGGCCTTGGCGACCTCCTGGGTGTCGTCCAGCAGGTACGGGAACGTGAACCCGGCCCGGGCGGCCTGCTCCGCCAGGTGTACCGGATCGTCGTCCGGGTAATTCACGCTGTCGTTGCTGCAGATCGCGACGATCGAGACCCTCGCGCCGTAGTCGGCGGCCAGGGCGCCGAGGCCCTTCTCGATGTGCCGCACGTAAGGGCAGTGATTGGACAGGAAGACCACCAGAGTGGCGGGTGAGCCCTTGAGATCCCCGAGCGAGACGCTGCCGCCGTCGATGGCGGTCAGGTCGAACGCGGGTGCTGGGGTGCCGAGCGGCACCATGTACGAGTTGGCAGCCATGGCATCCATTCTTGTCTGCGGACGTGCCCGCAAAACGAATCTGAGAGGTGAATCGAGTGAGTGGCATCGCGGAGTTCCGCACTATCGTGCTCGACTGTCCCGACCCCAAGGGGCTGGCCGAGTTCTACTCTCAGCTGTTGGGCTGGCCCGTCACCCACGTGGATGACGACTGGGTGGTGGTGAGCGACGGCGGGGCTCCCAAGCGAGTGGCGTTCCAGCTCGCGCCCGACTTCCGGCCGCCCACGTGGCCGGACCCGGAGCGCCCTCAGCAGTTCCACCTCGACGTGACGGTCGTCGACATGGAGGAGGCGGAGAAGCAGGTGCTCGAGATCGGCGCGACCAAGCACGAGCACCAGCCGAGCGAGGACGACAGCTTCCGGGTGTTCCTGGATCCGGCCGGACATCCGTTCTGCCTCTGCCGCGACTGACGCGAGGGGCTGCCCCCGCCCCGGCGGGGACAGCCCCTCATGACCTCAGCGGGCGGCCTGGGCCAGGAGGTCCACCGCCTTCCTCAGGTTGCCCGCCGCCAGCTCGTGGTCGGCCGCCGCCTGCAGGTCGGGCCGCCTGCCCGCGCTCTGCGCGACGTCCCTGGCCACCGACACGACGGCGTCGTCCACGGTGTACGCGTCCGTCTTCGACCGTTCGAGCAGCGTCGCGGCCGTGCCCAGGGCGCCCAGGACGGCCCGTGCGTCACGTACGGCCCCGTCGGCGTTCCAGGCGCGGGCGGGCAGCGTGAGGACCAGCGACGCGGCCTTGGAGAAGCCGTCACCGGAGGCGAGCCGGTCGCGGGCCGCCTTGAGCCGGTCGCGGGCCCGGTCGGTACGCAGCCCCCACCCGTAAGGCCAGAGCGGGTCATAAGCCGCGTCGCCCACGTTGATCGGCAGCTGCGCCACCGAGCGGAACCAGGTGAACGGCAGCCGCCCCGTGTACGGCACCGCCCCGAACAGCGGGTCGGCCACCCCCGCGCCCTCGGTGCCCGGCAGCCAGGAGGCCACCACGGCCTCGACGCCCGACAGGTCGCCGAGCTGCAGCGGACGCCCGGAGACGACCAGGACCGCGCACTTCATCGCCCCGCACACCTTGTCGATCGCGGCCCGGTCGGCGGCCGACAGGTCCAGCGTGCGCCCGGCGCGGCCCACGTCGCCCTGTCCCTCGGCGTACGGTGTCTCGCCCACCACCACGACGCCCACGTCGTGCCCGGCCAGGTCGGCCGAGGCGTCGCGCGAGTACGTCACGGAGGAGGCGCGGGAGCGGACGGCCGACAGGATCGTGGTGCCGGGGGTGATCGGCCCGGACGAGCCCTGCCAGGTGATCGTCCA
The DNA here is from genome assembly GCF_044458585.1 of Nonomuraea sp. NPDC050451. Lineage (NCBI taxonomy): Bacteria > Bacillati > Actinomycetota > Actinomycetes > Streptosporangiales > Streptosporangiaceae > Nonomuraea > Nonomuraea sp. NPDC050451. Next base: position 861,784 of record NZ_JBITHZ010000002.1, on the reverse strand, counting down.
GCCGCCGGTCTGGTTGCCGATGTCGTCGGCGTTCGAGCCGGCCACGTAGACCCTGGCGTCGCGGCGCAGGGGGAGCAGGCCGCCGTCGTTCTTCAGCAGCACCTGCGACCTTGCCGCCGCCGTGCGCGCGACCGCCCGGTGCGCCGCCGAGCCGACGTCGCCGATCCCTGACCGGTCGGCGTACGGGTGCTCGAACAGCCCCAGCCGGAACTTCTGGGTCAGGATCCTGGCGACCGCGTCGTCCACCCGGCTGAGCGGCACGCGCCCGGCCTCGACCTCGGCCTTCAGCGTGCTCTCGAAGGCCGGGTAGGCGTACGGCACCATGATCATGTCGAGCCCGGCGTTGACGGACGTGCGCACGTCGCTCGGATAGTCGCCGGGGATCTGGTCGATGGCCTGCCAGTCGCTGATCACGAACCCCTTGAAGCCCAGCCGGCCCTTGAGCACGTCCGTGATCAGCTCCTTGTGGGCGTGCATCTTGAGCGGGCCGTCACCGAAGTCGACGCTGGAGAACGACGGCATGACGGTGGCCACGCCGCGCCTGACCGCCTCCACGAACGGCGCCAGATGGACCGCCTCCAGCTCCTGGCGGCCGACCTTGGTGACGCCCTGGTCGATGGTGTAGTCGCCGCTGGTCGAGGAGCCGTACGCGGTGCCGCCGTCGCCGACGTAGTGCTTGGCCGTGGCCAGCACCCCGTTGTCCTGCAGGCCGTCGATGACCGTGGCCATCCGCGACACCAGCGCCGGGTCCTCCCCGAACGACTCGTAGGCCCGCCCCCACCGGTCGTCGCGCGACACGCACAGGCACGGCGCGAAGTCCCAGGGGATGCCGGTGGCCTTGACCTCGCGGGCGGTGATCTCGCCCGCCCGTTCGACGAGGTCGGGGTCACGGGTGGCGCCCATGCCCACGTTGTGGGGGAAGATCGTCGCGCCGACCACGTTGTTGTGGCCGTGCACGGCGTCCACGCCGTAGATCAGCGGCACCTGGAGCCGGGTCCGCTGCGCCTGGAGCTGGAACGCGTCGATCATGTCGGCCCACGCCTGCGGGGTGTTGGACGAGGGCGTGGAGCCGCCGCCCGACAGCAGGGAGCCGAGCACGTACGTGGCGATGTCGCTCTGCTTGCCCAGCGCGCCGCGCTCGGCCTGCGTCATCTGCCCGATCTTCTCGTCCAGCGTCATCCGCTTGAGCAGGTCGGCGACACGTTCCTTGATCGGTTTGCGGGGGTTCAGGTAGGGCAGGCCGTGCGCGTTGATCACGACGACCGGGGGTTCGGCCGGGGGTCTGGTGCCCGTGCCGGACAGCTCGATCGGGATGGTCTCGGCGACCTCGTCCTGGCCGTCCTTCAGCGTCCTGACCGTGAACGCCTTGGCGGCCCCGGAAGCCGTGCCCGCGTGGAACGTCAGCGTGCCCTCGGCGGGCGTGTAGTCGCCGCCGGGGGTCGCGGTGCCCGTACCCGTCTTGTAGGTCACGGACAGGTCGGCGGGCAGGGGCCGGCCGTCGGCGGTGGCGACCGTGACGCTGACCTTGGCCTCGCCCTTCTCGTTCACCGGGTAGACGGGCCTGTCGGTGGAGAGCCTGACCGGGCGCGGGGGAGCGGTCCCGTAGAGCTCGACCTGGTCCCACTCCAGCGTGCCCTGCGAGGCGGACGGGAGCCGCATCGAGTAGCCCCACATGGCGACCAGGTCGAGTTCGCCGTCGGACGGCGCGCCGCCGGGCTGGTAGTCGGTGCGCCTGGTGAAGCTCCCGAACGGCACCTTCACCTGCCGCCAGCCCGCCGTGTCGTCGGTGAACGACGACTCGAACAGCTCGGCGGCGCCCGCCCCGCCGCCGCCGTCCTTGACCTCGAAGAAGATCTTCTGGCCCGAGGCGGCGCCGTTCACCCAGAAGGAGAAGCCCTCGTACGGGGACCAGTCCTGGGTGGCGGCCAGATCGTGCGACCAGCCGCCCCACTGACTCACGTTGTAGACCGACTTGAGCACCCGGTTGGTCGCGGGGGCTCCCGGTCTGCCGGGGCCCGGCGCGATCGTGAGCGCGGGGGTCGAGGCCGCGTCGTTGCCCCAGGCGTACACGCCTGAGGGAACGCTGTCCGACTCGAAATCGGTGATCGTGAGGGGATCGGCGGCCGCGGCCGCCCGTGGTGCGACGATCAGGGCGGCGACCAGGGAAAGGGCCACCCATAACGGGGGTCTGGATCGGAACACGGTACCTCCAGTCGGAGAGAGAGCGCTCTCTCCGATGAGATCGGTGCCGATCCGCGATTCATAACAACGGACAGGCGCCCGCCGGCGCGGGCGCCTGACAGCGTCAGAGGGACGTCTGCTCGTCGGCGGCCGGGGCCTGCCCGGACGGCAGGGCCTCGGGCCCAGAGGCCAGGGCGCCGCCGATCGCGCCGATGGTGTTGGTCAGCCGCACGCCCGAGCCGTCGCGGCGGCCGATCTCCTCCGGCAGCGGCACCGGCTTGCCCACCGCCGAGACCGCCTTGGCCGGAGCCGGGCCGGCCCACGCCAGCAGCAGCTCGTCCTCGCCCTTCAGGAACCGCTGCGCCCGGACCCCGCCCGTCGCCCGTCCCTTGGGCGGGAACTCGGCGTAGTCGGACACCTTGCCGCCGCCCACCTGCGTGCCGGGCAGCGCCGTCGAGGAGCCCGCGATCGTGACCACGTGCGCGGGACGCTCGGGATCCACCACCCCGAACCAGATCACCCGCGCCCCGCCGTCGAGCCGGATGCCCGCCATGCCGCCCGCCGGGCGGCCCTGCGGGCGCACCTGCGAGGCCGGGTAGCGCAGGAGCTGGGCGTCGGAGGAGATGAACACCAGGTCGTGCGACTCCGACACCAGCTCGACCGCGCCCACCACGGTGTCGCCGTCCTTCAGCGTGATCACTTCGAAGTCGTCGCGGTTGGCCGGGTAGTCGGGCACCACCCGCTTGACCACGCCCTGCGCCGTGCCCAGGGCCAGGCCGGGGCCGTCGGGGTCGAGGGAGCCCAGCCCGACCACCTTCTCGTCGGGCTGCAGCGAGACGTATTCGGACACCGGGTGCCCGCCCGACAGGGACGGCGGGTTGGCCGTGGTCGGCAGGGTCGGCAGGTCGACGACCTGGATCCGGATCAGCCGGCCCAGCGACGTCACCACGCCCACCTCACCGCGTACCGACGTCCTCACGACCGACACCAGCACGTCGTGCGCCGAGCGTTCGCCCTCGCCTGACAGCGGCGTGGCGTCGGAGGTGCGGGCCAGCAGGCCGGTCGAGGACAGCAGCGCCAGGCACGGGTCGTCGGCCACCTGCAGGTCCACGACCGCGACCGGGGTGCGGGTGACGCCGGGCGCCTCCAGCAGGACGGTGCGACGCGGCATGCCGTACTTCTTGGCCACGTCGGCGAGTTCGCCCGAGACCACCTGGCGCAGCTTGGTGTCGGAGGAGAGGATCTCGGTCAGCTTGGCGATCTCGTCGCTCAGCGTCTCCTTCTCCCGGTCCAGCTCCAGCTTGTCGAACCTGGTGAGCCGGCGCAGCGGCGTGTCCAGGATGTAGGCGGCCTGGATCTCGGTCAGGTCGAACACTTCCATCAGCCGCGCGCGCGCCTGGGCCGAGTCATCGGAGGAGCGGATGACCTGGATGACCTCGTCGATGTTGAGCAGGGCGATGATGAGGCCGTCGACCAGGTGGAGGCGCTCCTCGCGCTTGCGCCGCCTGAACTCCGACCTGCGGCGCACCACCTCGAGCCGGTGGTCGACGTAGACCTGGAGCATCTCGCGCAGGCCGAGCGTGCGCGGCTCGCCGTCGACGAGGGCGACGTTGTTGATGCCGAACGTCTCCTCCATCGGCGTCAGCCGGTAGAGCTCCTCGAGGACGGCCTCGGGGATGAAGCCGTTCTTGATCTCGATGACCAGCCGGAGGCCCTTGTGGCGGTCGGTGAGGTCCTTGAGGTCGGCGATGCCCTGGAGCTTCTTGGACGTCACCAGCTCCTTGATCTTGGTGACGACGCGCTCGGGGCCGACGTTGTAGGGGAGCTCGGTGACGACGATGCCCTTGCGGCGGGGCGTGATCTGCTCGACCGCGCACTTGGCCCGCATGCGGAACGTGCCACGGCCGGTCTCGTACGCGTCGCGCACGCCCTGCAGCCCGATGATCGAGCCGCCCGTCGGCAGGTCGGGACCCGGCACGAACGTCATCAGCTCGTCCAGCGTCGCGTCCGGCTTCTTGATCAGGTGGCGGGCGGCGGCCACGACCTCGTTGAGGTTGTGCGGCGCCATGTTGGTGGCCATGCCGACCGCGATGCCGCTGGTGCCGTTGACCAGCAGGTTGGGGAACGCCGACGGCATGACGACCGGCTCGGTCTCCTGGCCGTCGTAGTTGGGCTTGAAGTCGACGGTGTCCTCGTCGAGGGCGTCGACCATGAGCATCGCCGCCGGGGCCAGCCTCGCCTCGGTGTAACGCATGGCGGCGGGTAGGTCGTCGGGGGAGCCGAAGTTGCCGTGGCCGTCGACGAGCGGCAGGCGCATGGAGAACGGCTGCGCCAGGCGCACGAGGGCGTCGTAGATGGCGCTGTCGCCATGGGGGTGCAGCTTGCCCATGACGTCGCCGACGACGCGCGACGACTTGACGTGGCCGCGATCCGGTCGCAGGCCCATCTCACTCATCGAGTAGAGGATGCGACGCTGCACGGGCTTGAGGCCGTCGCGCGCGTCGGGCAGGGCGCGCTGGTAGATCACCGAGTAGGCGTACTCGAGATAGCTGGTGCGCATCTCGGAGGTGACGTCGATGTCGACGATCCGCTCCTCGAAGTCCTCGGGCGGGGGTGCAGTCGTGCGTCGGGCCATGTCGAACATTGTGCCGAAGGTATTCGGGTGCCCGCGACTCGTTGGCGTCACAAGTCGCGACCGGCCTGTACGGAAGGCTCTCCCGAACGCCCCTTGACCAAGCAATTGCTTGGGTCATACGTTCGGGCCGAGGGTTCCCACCTGTATCCGGAGGTGTCATGATCGAGTTCCATCCCGTGACCATGCACATCGGCGCCGAGGTCACCGGGGTCGATCTGCGCAAACCGCTGTCGCAGGAAGAGGTCGCCACCCTGCGGGCCGGCTGGCTCAGGCACCTCGTGCTGTTCTTCCGCGACCAGCACATCGACGACGAACAGCACCTGCAATTCGCCCTGAACTTCGGCTCGCTCAACCACCCCGCCTTCAAGAAGGACTCCACCAGCCCCATCCACGTCCTCGACCAGACCTCACCGAAGGGCGAGGGCGGGGACGAGTGGCACAGCGACAACACCTTCGAGCCCACCCCGCCGATGGGCTCCCTGCTCCGCTGCGTCCAGCTGCCCAGCGTGGGCGGGGACACGTGCTGGGCGAACACGTACCTGGCCTACGAGACGCTCTCGCCGTCGCTGCAGCGGCTGTGCGACGAGCTGACCGCCGTGCACGACATCACGATGTCGATGAAGAAGGCGATCGCGAAGGGGCACCCGTTCGACCTGGCCGAGATCCAGGCCCAGTGGCCGCCGGTGGAGCGCCCGGTGGTCCGCGTGCACCCGGAGACCGGCCGCAAGGCCCTTTTCGTCAACCGCGCCTCCACGACCCGCCTGGTGGGGCTGACGGACCGGGAGAACGAGGCGCTGCTGCCGCTCCTGATCGACCACATCCGGTCGCCGGAGTACCAGCTCAGGCTGCGGTGGCGGCCCGGCACGCTGGCGTTCTGGGACAACCGCCCGACCCAGCACTACGCGGTGGCCGACTACACCGAACGCCGCCGCATGCACCGCGTCACCATCAACGCCTTCCCCGAGCACGCCGACAAGTAGCGGCACGGCTTGAGGCCCGCCGGCCCATTCCGTCGGAGAAAGCTGGTAACAAGGGGGGCATGAGTGAAGCCCCCGATGTCGCGATGCTGCGTGAAGAGGCCGAGGAGCGGTTGCGGGCCCTGGCCGGGGAGCACGCCGTGCTGCGCGACGATCAGTGGGCCGCGATCGAGGCGCTGGTCCTGGATCGGCGGCGGGTGCTCGTCGTGCAGCGCACCGGTTGGGGCAAGTCGGCCGTCTACTTCGTGGCCACCGCGCTCCTGCGCGAGCTCGGCGAGGGCCCCACGGTCATCGTCTCGCCGCTGCTGGCGCTCATGCGCAACCAGATCGCCGCCGCCGAGCGGGCCGGCATCAGGGCCGTCACGATCAACTCCGCCAACCCCGAGGCGTGGGAGGAGATCTACGGCGAGGTCGCCGAGGGCATGGTCGACGTGCTGCTGGTCAGCCCCGAGCGGCTCAACAACCCCGACTTCCGTGACAACGTCCTGCCCGAGCTGGCCGAGAGCGCCGGGCTGGTGGTGGTGGACGAGGCCCACTGCATCTCCGACTGGGGCCACGACTTCCGGCCCGACTACCGCAGGCTGGCCACGCTGTTCGAGGAGCTGCCGCCGGGCATCCCCGTCCTGGCCACCACCGCCACCGCCAACGCCCGCGTCACCCGTGACGTGGCCGAGCAGATGCGCCTGCCCGGCGACGACGGCGACGGCACGCTCGTGCTGCGCGGGCCGCTGGAGCGGGAGAGCCTGCATCTGAGCGTCGTGCGCCTGCCCACCGCCGAGCAGCGGCTGGCCTGGCTGGCGCAGACGCTGCGCGAGCTGCCCGGCTCCGGCATCGTCTACACCCTGACCGTCGCCGCCGCCCACGAGATCGCCGGATACCTGCGCGACCAGGGGTTCGAGGTGGCCGCCTACTCCGGGCAGACCGACCCGGCCGAGCGGCTGGCGGCCGAGGAGGCGCTGCTGACCAACAAACTCAAGGCGCTGGTGGCGACGAGCGCGCTGGGGATGGGGTTCGACAAGCCGGATCTGGGGTTCGTGGTGCACGTGGGGGCGCCGCAGTCGCCCGTCGCCTACTACCAGCAGGTCGGCCGGGCCGGGCGCGGGGTCGAGCGGGCCGAGGTGATCCTGCTGCCGGGCACCGAGGATCGGGATATCTGGTCATATTTCGCCTCGCTGGCGTTCCCGCCCGAGCCCGTCGTACAGACCACGCTCCGGACGCTCGAAGAGCGCGGCGTGACGTCCACCCCGGCGCTGGAGACGGCGGTCGACCTGAGCCGGAGCCGGCTGGAGATGATGCTCAAGGTGCTCGACGTGGACGGCGCGGTCCGGCGGGTCAAGGGCGGCTGGGAGGCCACCGGCGAGCCGTGGGCGTACGACGTCGAGCGCTACACCCGCATCGCCGCCGAGCGCAGGGCCGAGCAGGAGGCCATGCTGGCCTATCTGACGACGTCCGAGTGCCGGGAGCAGTTCCTGCGCAGGCACCTCGACGACGAGACCGCCACGCCGTGCGGACGCTGCGACAACTGCACCGGGCGGCACCGCTCGCCGGAGATCGGCGCGCAGGCCGTCGAGGGCGCCCGGCAGCGGCTGAGCAGGCCCGGCGTCGAGATCGAGGCCCGCAGGCAGTGGCCCACCGGGCTGTCCGACCTGTCCGGGCGGATCAAGCCGGAGCTGGGCGCCGAGCCCGGCCGGGCGCTCGGGCGGCTGACCGACATCGGCTGGGGCAACCGGCTGCGGGAGCTGTTCAACGGGGGCGACGGGCCGGTGCCCGACGACGTGTTCAAGGCCGTGGTGCAGGTGCTGGCGGCCTGGGAGTGGCGCGAGCGGCCCGTGGCCGTGGTCAACGTTCCGTCCGCGACGCGCCCCACGCTGGTGCGCAGCTTCGCCGAGCGGTTGGCGTCCGTGGGGCGGCTGTCCTATCTCGGCGAGCTGGGCTATCGGGCGGGGGCGCCCGGCCAGCAGTTCAACAGCGCGAAGCGGGTGCAGGCGGTCCGGGGGACGCTCGCCATGCCCAAGGAGCTGGGCGCCTCGATCGCCGATTGCGGCGGGCCGGTGCTGCTGGTGGACGACCGCGTCGACACGGGGTGGACGGTGACGCTGGCGGCGGCCCTGATCCGGCACGCGGGCGCTCCGGCGGTCCTCCCGCTCACCCTGGCCGTCACCTCGTGAGGCGCCTACTTGACGCCCATGGTGAGCAGGTCGTAGTTGCCGAAGACGGGGCTGACGTGGACGTTGGTGGCGTTCTGGCCGCGTAGCAGCACCGGGCACACCCAGACCAGCGGCACGAGCACGGCTTCGTCGGCGAGCTTCCGCTCCACCTCGGTCCACAGGCCGGCCCGCTTGCCCGCGTCGAGCTCGGCCCTGGCCCGGTCCATGAGATCGTCGATCGCCTTGACGCGGACGCTCACGTTGAACGAATACGTGTCGGTGATCTGCCTGCTGTCCGCCATCGACGACAGGAACGAGTCGGGGTCGGGCCAGTCAGGCGCCCAGGACTTGGGGATCAGGCCGATGCCCTGCCGCTTGAGGTTGCCGGGGTTGCCGCCGTATGTCTTGTGGAACTCCGCGGTGGAGACCTGCCGCAGCTTGACGTCGATGCCGATCTCGCCGAGGTCGCGCTGTACGACCTCGGCGATCTGCTTCTCGGCGGACAGATCCCGATAGACGTAGTTGGCGGTGAACCCGGACGGTTTCCCGCACGCGGCCAGCGACTGCTTGGCGGCCTGCTGGTCGCCCTCGGCCTTCAGGCTCGGATCGCGCCAGCGATCGCCGGCGACCGCGGGCGGGACGAGCGACGTGGGCAGCTGGGACTGCGTCGGCCCGCCGTAGGCGAGGGCGAGGTTCTTGAGGTTGAGCGCGCGGACCACCGCCCTGCGGCAGTCGACCTTGTCGAACGGCGCCACCTGCGGGTTGATCGCCAGCATGCGCACGGACGTGCTCACCGGGACGTCGGCCCGCTTCCTGAGCGCCGGGTCGGCGAGCACCGCGGCCTCGCTGCTCGCCGAGCTGGTCATGAAGCCGAAATCGGCGGTGCCGGCCCGCAGCCGCTGCTCGGCGTCGGCGACCTGGTAGTCGATCTCGTACCGGTCGGGGAGCGCATTGCGGTTGGGGTCCGTGGCGGCGGCCCACTGGTCGTTGCGGGTGAGGACGATCTTCTTCTTGTCGGCGGACACACTCTCGATCTTGTACGGGCCCGAGGCGAGGACTGTGTCCTGCGTGTCCTTGGCCTTCGGCACGGGGATCGTCTCGGGGAGCTGCACGACGTCGTCGAACGTCGCGTAGGGCCGCTTGAGGTGGAAGACGATCGTCCGGTCGTCGGGGGTCTGGATGGCGGAGTCGGTGTTCGCGCTCGGCGACTTGCCGGGACCCTGGTAGCCGGAGGGGAGATCGAGCATGAGGTCGAAGTAGGTCGATCCCAGGTTGCGGGAGGGATCCATGCTCCGCAGGATCGCGTACTTGACGTCCTCGGAGGTGACCGGCGTGCCGTCCTGATATTTCACGCCTTGCCGGAGTTTGTAGGTCCAGGTCTTGCCGCCGTCGCTCGGCACGCCGAGCGATTCGGCCAGGTCCGGCACGATCTGCGTCCCGGCGGCTCCCGGCGCCGGCTTGAACATCGTCAGCGAACGCCCGTAGAGCCGCACCAGGTTCATGGAATCCGGCATGTACATGTTCCCCGGATCGACGGACTCCAGCTCGTACGGCGAGACGACGCGCAGGGTCCCGCCCTTCTTGGCCGAAGGGTCCGCCACGGAGGTCACGGCCGTCCCGAAGGCCGCCACCTGCGGGGCCGTGGGCGTGGGGTTCGACGGGGTGTCCTCGGGATGGGTCCGCGCCACGAGCCACACCGCGACCCCGGTCACGAGAGCGGTGGCCGCCGCCCCGATCGAGATCAGGGCCCTGCGCTGCCTGCCCCGCCGCGAGGGCTCGGTCGCGGCCCCCGGCGCGGGCGGCCGTACGGGGCCGCCCACCGGCTGCGGCGGCCGCTCCACGGGCGGGGCGGTGCCGGCGCGGATGAGGTCCCGCATCAGCTGCTCGGCGGTGGGTCGTCGCCGGGGGTCCTTGGCCAGGCAGGCCCACAGCAGCGGCGCTATCTCCGGCGGCACGCCGTTCAGGTCGGCGTCGAGGTTGAGGATGCGGTGCATGACCACGGGCAGCGGCCCGAAGCCGAAGGCCCCGCGCCCGGTGGCGGCGAAGATCATGGTGCCCGCCCAGGCGAACACGTCGCTCGCCGGAGAGGCCTCTCCGAGGAACTGCTCGGGGGCCATGAACGCGGGGGTGCCCACGATGCTGCTGGTCAGGCTCTGGCTGATGTCGAGCGCCCGGGCGATGCCGAAGTCGATCACACGGGGCCCGTCCGGCCCTAGCAGCACGTTGCTGGGTTTGAAGTCCCGGTGGACGACCCCGGATCCGTGGATGGCCACCAGGGCCGTGGCGGTGGTGATCGCCAGCCGCACGAGCGCCGGGCCCTGGACGGGGCCTTCCTTGGTGACCTGGTGGTGCAGGGAGGGCCCGTCGACGTACTCGCCGACGATGAAGGGCTGGTCGTTGACGGCTCCGACCTCGAGCACGCGTGCCGTGCAGAACTCGGCCACCCGCCGCGCCGCCTCGGCCTCGCGGCGGAAGCGGCGTACCGCCTGCTCGTCGTCGGCGAACCTGGCGTGCAGCAGCTTGATCGCGACCTGCTCGCCGGACGGGGAGACGCCGAGGTAGACGCTGCCCTGACCGCCTTCGCCGAGAAAGCCGGTGACCTTGTACGAACCCACCGACGTGGGGTCGCCCGGCCTTAACGGACGCACGCCGCGCATCCGGCTCCCTTATTCGCACTCATCCCGATTTTCTCCACCATAGCGGTGCAAGACCGCTCACAAGGGAGACCTGTGGGACTAGAACGGCGGCCGGGCGCCCAGGTGCATGATGGCCTTGGCGGCCAGGCGGCAGCCCGCGGCCAGCGACTCGGTCGGCGGCTTGCCCGCCAGCCAGACGGGCAGGAAACCGGCGCAGAACGCGTCTCCGGCGCCCGTGCCGTCCACGATCTTGTCGACCGGCTCGGCGGCCACGTGGACCGGGTCGGGGCGGCCGTTGGCGTACCACAGCGCGCCTTCGGCGGTCATCTTGATGACGACCTGCGGGAACCACGCGGTCAGCACCTTGGCGGCGGCCTCGGCTTCGTCGCGGCCGGTCAGCACCTTGGCCTGCTCGATGTTGGCGAACAGCAGCTTGGCCCCGTTGGTCCACTCCAGGAACGACTCGGCGCCCGTGCGCTCCAGAGGCGCGGACGAGGCGCAGTCGACCGAGATCGACATGCCGCTGCGCCTGGCCATGTCGAGCGCGGCGAGGCCCGCGTCGCGCGAACCCTCGTTGATCAGCGTGTAGCCGGACAGGTGGAGGTGGGCCCCGCCCGTGAACAGGTCACGCGGCAGGTCCTCCGGCGACAGCGCGGCGTTGGCACCGGGGTCGGAGAGCATGGTGCGCTCGCCCTTGTGCGTGACGAGCACCACGCACGTGCCGGTGGGCCGCTCGGGATCCATGACGAGCCGGGCGTCGACGCCGTAGCCCATCAGCTCCATGTCGCGGTTACGCCCCGTGATGTCGGCGCCCCTGCGGCCGATGAAGGCCACCTCGGCGCCCTCGACGGCCAGCCACGAGGCGATGTTGGCCCCCGAGCCGCCGCCGTGCATGGTCACGATCGCCGGGGTGTCACTCGCCCTGGCAAGCGCATAACGGGCGCGCGCGACCGCGTCGGTCATGAGATCGCCCACCACGACGACCCGCGTCATGATGTCACCACCTTGCTGCCTTCAGAACGAGCCTGGCCACGGCAAAACTAACAGCTTCCGGGCTGCCCGTGGGGCGGTCCCAGGACACCGGGCTGCAGTCGATGCACAAGCGTTGCCCAACAGGGGCTCCGGTCTTGGCATATGAAATGCGGGTTTACGCTCGACACTGTGGAGGCACACTATCCGGCCCACTGGGAAGCCGACGTCGTTTTGGCCGACGGAGGCACCGCGCACGTACGACCGATCAAGCCCGCCGACGCCGACCGCCTCCGCTCTTTCTACTCGCGGCTGTCCGACGAGTCGATCTATTTCCGGTTCTTCGGGCCGAGGCCCCGGCTGTCCGACCGGGAAGTCGAGCGGTTCACCAACGTCGACTACGTCAACCGGGTCGCGCTGATCGCCACCATCGGCGCCGAGATGGTCGCCGTCATCCGTTACGACCGCACCGGCCCCGGCGAGGCCGAGATCGCCTTCCTCGTCGAGGACGCGCATCAGGGCAGGGGAGTGGCCTCCGTGCTCCTGGAGCACCTGGCGGCCACCGCCCGCGAGAACGGCATCGAACGCTTCGTCGCCGACGTCCTGCCCGCCAACATGCGCATGATGGGCCTGCTGCGCCAGGCCGGTTACACGGCCCAGAGCCAGTTCGAGGACGGCGTCGTACGCATGACGCTCGACCTCACCCCCACCGAGACCTCGACGGAGGTCACGCTCTCCCGCGAGCACCGCGCCGAGTCCCGGTCCATCGCCAGGCTGCTCGCCCCCGGCTCGGTCGCCGTCATCGGCGCCTCGCGCGAGCCCGGCGGGGTCGGCCAGACCGTCCTGCGCAACCTGCTGGGCGCCGACTTCACCGGCCCCGTCTACCCGGTGCACCGGGAGGTGCGGGCCGTGGCGGGCGTGCGGGCCTATCCGAGCGTGGGGGCCATCGACGGCGACGTCGACCTGGCCGTGGTGGCCGTGCCCGCCTCCGGCGTGATCGACGTGGTCAAGGAATGCGCGGAGAAGGGCGTGCACGGGCTGGTGGTGGTCTCCTCCGGGTTCGGGGAGACGGGCCAGGAGGGCAAGGCCAGGCAGGACGAGCTGGCTCGCCTCGCGCGTTCGTACGGGCTGCGCGTCGTGGGCCCCAACTGCCTCGGCATCGCCAACACCGACCCCGCCGTCCAGCTCAACGCGACCCTCGCCGCCACCCTGCCGTGCCGGGGCAAGGTGGGGTTCTTCAGCCAGTCGGGCGCGCTCGGCACCGCGCTGCTCCAGCGGGTGGCACAGCGCGGCATGGGCATCTCGACGTTCGTCTCCGCGGGCAACCGGGCCGACGTCTCCGGCAACGACCTGCTGCAGTACTGGGAGGAAGACGACTCGACCGAGGTGATCCTGCTCTACCTGGAGTCGCTCGGCAATCCGCGCAAGTTCACCCGGCTGGCCAGGCGCATCGCCCACAGCAAGCCGGTCGTGGTGGTCAAGAGCGGCGGCACCCCCGCCGGGCACTCGGCGGAGGAGCTGCGGCTGCCCGACTCGGCGATCAGCTCGCTGTTCGAGCAGGCGGGGCTGATCAGGGTCGACGACCTCATCCAGCTCTTCGACGTGGGCCAGCTGCTGGCCTATCAGCCGCTGCCCGCCGGGCCTCGGGTCGCGCTCGTGACCAACTCCGACGCGCTCGGGCTCCTGGCCGCCGACGCCTGCCTCGCCGCCGGCCTCGAACCCCGCTCGCCGGTCAACCTGGGCGCCGCCGCCGGGACCTCGGAGTTCGGCGCGGCCCTCGCCGGCGAGCTGGCCTCTCCCGACGTGGACGCCGCCGTCGTGATCTACATGCCGCCCATCCCCGGCGACACGGACGCGGTGGCGGCCGAGCTGCTGCGGGTCTCGAAGGACTCCGGCAAGCCGGTGGTGGCGACGTTCCAGGGGCATCTGGGCATGCACCCGGCCCTCCGCGTCGAGACCGGCCCGCCGGGGTGCGGGACGACGCCCTCGCGCGGCTCGATCCCCTCGTACGCGGCGCCCGAGGAGGCCGTACGGGCGCTGGCCCATGTGGTCCGCTACGCGAGGTGGCGCGCCCACCCGGCGGTGCCGCCGCCGGAGCTGGACGACATCGACACGGCCCGCGCCAAGGCCCTCGTCCAGGCGGCCCTCACCACGACCGGCGCGTCAGAGGTGGGGGAGGGCCCCGCCACGCCGTCGCAGTCGGGGGCGTTCGCGCAGCCTGGCCCGCCGGTCGAGGTGGACGCCGCCGAGCTCCTGTCCTGCTACGGCCTGACCGTCTGGCCCGCCGAAGTGGTGCGGTCGCCGGACGAGGCGGTGAAGGCGGCCGAGCGGCTCGGGTGGCCGGTGGTGCTCAAGGTGGCAGACCCCGGCGCCTCGCAGCGCGCGGGCACCGTGCGGCTCGGCCTGACCGGGCCCGAGATGGTCCGCCACGCCTACGCCGAGTTCGCCGACCAGCTGGGCGAACGCGTCGAGCTGGCGGTCCAGCGCATGGCGCCGCAGCCGGCCGTCCCGACCGTAGTGGGCGTCGTCGAGGACCCCGCGTTCGGCCCCTTCGTCTCGTTCGGGCTCGGCGAGGTGACCGCGCGCCTCCTCCTCGACCAGGGCTTCCGCCTGGCCCCCCTGACCCGCGAGGACGCCGCCGCACTCGTGCGTTCCGTCCGCGCGGCCCCGCTGCTCTTCGGTGAGTACGGCTACCCGCCCGTGGCCGTGGACGCCCTGGAAGACCTCCTGGTACGCGTCGGCCGCCTGGCCCACGACCTGCCGGAGGTGGCCCGGCTGGACCTGGACCAGGTGCTCGTCGGCGAGTCGGGGGTCATCGCCCTCGGCGCCCGCGCCACCCTCCGCACTCCGGCGGGCCCACGCCTCGACGGCGGCCCCCGGAGGCTGTCGTGATCAGCTCTCAGCGAAGGGCGGCCGACGGCGGCGAATGGGGTGAACCAAAGCGTCCTTTGATGCCTGGATAAAAGACGTTATAGAGCGTTATATCCGGCGGGTGAGCACACAGCCTCGTCCTGGCAGGATGGACCCATGAGGGAAACCCGAGTCTCAGCCGCGGGCCTGCGTGAAGCGATCGAGCGCAGCGGCTACTATCCCGACCTCGTCACCGATGCGGTCGAATCCGCGCTGGGCAAGGACGCAGTGACCGCCTTCGTGGTCCATCACGAGGCCACTTTCGATCCCGCCATGGAGGTGCGCAGGCACGTCACGGTGCTGGTGCTGTCGGCGACGCGGCTGCTGGTCTGCCACACCGACGAGCATCCCGCGGTCGAGGGCGTCTCGACGTCCCATGCCTCCACGACCACGGAGGCCGTGCGCCTGAGCCGCGTCCAGTCGGTCGCCGTCACGCGCGTGGTGCCCGACCCCGCCTCCTACGTCCCGGGCGTGCCTCCCACGGAGGTGACGCTCACGATCGGGTGGGGCGCCATCTCGCACGTGGACCTGGAGCCGGCGACCTGCGGCGACGAAAACTGCGAGGCCGACCACGGCTACACGGGCGCGATCACGGCCGACGACCTGTCCCTGCGGGTCAGCGAGGCGGCCGACGGCCCGGAAGCGGTCACCCACGTCCTCGCCTTCGCCAAGGCCCTCTCCGAAGCCACCGCCCGCGCTTCCTGAGGAGCGATCCGCCGAGGCTTAGGATGAACGACATGCTGGTGCCGGGGTACGGCGGCGGGTCACTCGCGGACCTGCCCGACGCGTTGCTGGCGGCGCTGGGCGTACGCGCATCCGACCCGGATACGGCGAGCTCACCCGCACCGTCAGGTGGAGGGCCGCTCGTCCTGGAGCCGGCCGATCGCGTGTGCCTGTTCCTGGTCGACGGCCTGGGCGCCGAGTTGCTGAGGGCCCACGCCGAGGCCGCCCCGTTCCTGTCCGGCCTGGCGGGCCGGACCCTCACCGCCGGATTCCCGGCCACGACCGTCACCAGCCTCTGCTCCCTGGGCACCGGCCTGACCCCGGGCGAGCACGGCATGCTCGGCCTGACGCTGGCCGTGCCCGGCACCGGCCACCTGTTCAACTGCCTGCGGTGGACCCTCCCCGACGGTCTCACCATGGATCCCGAGCAGTGGCAGCCCGCCCCGACCGTCTACCAGCGCGCCACCCTGGCCGGGCTCGACGCGGTCTACGTCGCCCCCGCCGAGTTCGAGGGCACCGGCCTGACGAAGGCCGTCTACCGGGGCGTACGCTACGTGGCCGCCGACACCGTGGACGACCGCGTGGCCCGCGTGCACGAGTCGATGCGCCAAGGGGCGGCGCATGTCACCGTCTATTACGGCGATCTGGACGCCGCCGGGCACATGACGGGGTGGGGCAGCGCTGAGTGGCTGCGGCAGCTCGCCGTCGTCGACGACATGGCCCAGCGGCTCGCGCAGGGCCTGCCCCCTGGGTCCGCCCTCTACGTGACCGCCGACCACGGCATGGTCAACGCCACCGAGAAGATCGACGCCGAGAGCGTGCCCGAGCTGACGGAGGGCGTGGCGCTGCTCGGCGGGGAGGCCAGGGCCAGGCACGTCTACGCCGAGCCGGGAGCCGGGCGCGACGTGCTGGAGGCGTGGCGCGAGACCCTTCGCGGGAAGGCCTGGGTGGTGTCCAGGCGGGAGGCGGTGGAGTCGGGCTGGTTCGGCCCTCGGGTGCGGGACGCGTGGCTGGGGCGCATCGGCGACGTCGTGGCCGTGCCGTACGCCGACCTGGCGATCATCGCGCCCACCCACCACAGGATCGAGGCCCTGTTCACCGGCTACCACGGCTCGATGACGGCGGCCGAGCAGCACGTGCCGCTGCTTGAGGTCCGCACGTGACCTGGCCGGGGATACTGTGACGAGTTCCGGCGACGAATTCTCTGGGGGTACGCCTTGACCAGCCCGCTGATCACACCGGCCGAGCTCGCCGCGCTCGATGACGTGACGGTGCTCGACGTCCGCTGGCGGCTCGGCGGGCCGCCCGGGGTGGAGTTCTACCGCGAGGGTCACATTCCGGGCGCCGTCTACTGCGATCTGGACCAGGATCTCGCGGCCGCGCCCGGCGCGGGCGGGCGGCATCCGCTGCCCGGGGCAGGCGCGTTCCAGAGCGCGATGCGGCGGCTCGGAGTGTCGGACGGGCGCCCCGCGGTCGTCTACGACGACGCCGGCTCCACGGTCGCGGCCAGGGCCTGGTGGGCGCTGCGCTACTTCGGCCACCAGGACGTCCGCGTCCTCGACGGCGGGCTGCCCGCGTGGACCGAGGCCGGGCTGCCCACCACGAAGGACTCACCCGACCTCCCGGCGTCCGGCGACTTCACCGCGCGGCCCGGCGGGATGCCGGCCTTGACGGCCGACGAGGCGGCGACGCTGGCCACCCAGGGCGTGCTGCTCGACGCCAGAGCCGCCGAACGCTACCGGGGCGAGGTGGAGCCGATCGATCCGGTGGCCGGGCACGTTCCCGGGGCCATCAGCGCGCCCACCACGGAGAACGTCGGGCCCGACGGCCGCTTCCTCACGCCCGCCACCCTCCGGGACCGCTTCACCGGGCTCGGGGTCCGGGAAGGGGTTCAGGCGGGGGCTTACTGCGGTTCCGGCGTGACGGCCGCGCACGAGGTGCTGGCCCTGGAGGTGGCCGGCCTGCCCGCCGCCCTGTACGTGGGCTCCTGGTCCAACTGGGTGGCCGACCCCTCCCGCCCAATCGCCACCGGCTGACCCTGGGCCCCGGCCGGCCCGGGCCCACGGTTGACCCCGGGCCCAGCTGATCCCGGCGGGCGGCGGATCGGCCGGTCTCCGGCTGCGGCATGGCGGGTGGGGCGGTGTGCTCGGCGAGACACCTGCTCCGATGGCGACGAGGCCGCCTGGCTGCTGCCACTTGCCCACGCGACAACGGCAAGGCGCCCCACAGCAGTCGGCTGCCGCTGATCCGACGGCTCGCGCCCGATCGGCTTGGAGTCGTCCGAAGCCGCCCGGGCCGCCCGAGCCGCCCGGGTCGTCCACGCCCGGGCCGTCCGGGGCTGGCCGGGGGCGGCCGAGGCGAACGGGTCGGCGTGTGGGGGTGCCGTCGCCCTGGCGTAAGTCGTCGCGGCGGCCCCCGTAACACCGGCCCTCAATACAACGGATGGTCGCCGGCGCCGAAGCAGACGAAGCCGGTTTCGCCGGTCTTGGCGGCTGCGGAGGCCAGGGCCGCGTTCGGGGGCTGGCCCGCCACCAGCAGTTCGTGGAACATGCTCATGAGCGCCCGAGCCCCCTCGTCCCGCACCGGCACCAGCCCCGCCACCACGCACGCGGACCCCTTGGACAGGAACGTTCCGGGCAGGCCCAGCGGCGCCCCCTCCACCGGCGTGCGCGACATCCCCGAGTTGCAGGCCGACAGCACCACCAGCCCCGGCGACCGCGGGATGTCCAGCAGGTCGTAGGCCATGAGCGAGCCGTCCTCCAGCGTGATCCCCGACACCAGCGGGCTGCGCGCGTGGAAGACTCCGTGCGCGGCCAGGTGGAGGACGTCGGCCGCCACCAGGGCCTCCAGGACCGGCCCGGTGCGCCCCGGCGCCTCGCGCCCGTCCGGGTGGCAGGCGAGCACGTTCCCCACCTCGGCGTGCGCGTGCGCCAGGGCGGGTCCGGCCGCCGCCACCACCACCGGCGGACCGCTCCGGCGGGCGCGGGCGAGCTCCCGAGCCCGCACCCAGCCGGCCGCGCTGGCGACCACGTCGACCGGACGTTCGCGCAGGCACGGCAGCGCGCCCCACGGCAGCGTGTGCAGGGCGTCCACCGGCACCACCACCAGCGGTCCGTCTCCCAGCTCGGCGAGGAGCGGGCGCAGCAGCAGCCCTTCGACCTCCAGAGCCGCCACCTCGACGCTCTCCAAGCCGCAGCGAAGATGCGGCGTCGCGGAGCACTGGCGGCGCAGCGCGTGACGGAGCCGGACGATCGCCTCCTTGACCTGCCGCACGTCGCCCACCCGCCGCAGCGCCACCCGATCCCCGGTGACGAGTACGGCCAGCAGCGCGTCCTCGTCCGCCACGAACTCCACCAGCGCCCCGAACCCCAGCTCCGCCCGCACCCGTTCGGGATCCACCAGCGAGCACGCGTGCGAGGGCGCGGCCACCGCCCGCCACCGCTCCGCGAACTCGAACACCTCTCCCGCGGATCCGCCCCGCACCGCCAGCCCCAGCCCGAACCCCGCCAGCCGCTCCCCGGCCCTGGCCGCGTGGGCGCGCAGCGAGGGATCGTCGAACGTCTCCACCCGCTCGCCCACCTCCGACAGTCCGACGCGAACCGCCCGGAAGGCCCCCGTGGCGTCCTCCTGCAGTGACGCCTCCAGGGCGAGCGCGTGCTGCCGCACCGGCACCGGGATCTCCGCCTCCCGCGCTGGCTCCGAGTCCAGCGGGGTGAGCCGGGTGCCGATCGGGGGGAACGGCTCTTCACGTTCGGCGTGCTCGGTGAGGAGGGCCAGCTGCGCCGAGGCCGTCGGATGGTCGTCCACGGCCAGCGCCGCCTCGGCCGCCACCAGCCGCAGCGCGGCAGCGCCCGCCAGGTGCGCCAGGCCGTCCTCCAGCTCGTCCGCGCACTCGACCAGATCGGCGACCAGGGCGGGGGTGACGGGTTCGAGCGTCAGCCGGGCCCGCAGGACGACCTCCTTGGCCAGCGGCAGCCACGACATCCGGTCCTGCTCGGCCAGCTCGCCGGCCGCCTGCTCGGCCACCTCCCGCGCCCGGCGCGGGTCGCCGGTCAGCAGCTCCACCTGGGCCAGCTTCAGCCGCGCCTCGGCCAGCGCCACGTGCGCCCCCGACGCCTCGAGATCGGGTACGGCCAGGCTCAGCATGGCCCTGGCCTCGCCCGGCAGGTGGGCGGCCAGCAGGGCGCCGGCGAAGTCCGCCCGCATCGTGGCCAGCCGCTCGGGGAAGCCGAACAGGGTGTCCTCGGCCTCGCGGTAGAGCTTGAACGCCCCCGCGATGTCGCCCCGGCGTACCGCGAGGAAAGGCAGGTTCGCGGCGGACAGGCGGGCCAGGTGCCGCAGCCCCGAGTGCCGGGAGATCTCCAGGCAGGCGGTGAGGTCGCGCATGGCGGCGTCCCAGTCGCCGCGGTAGGAGTGGACGAGGCCGCGGTTGAGCAGCCCGCCCGCCAGGAACCTGCGGTCGTCGATGGTGCCCGGAGCGGTCACGAGGGCCCGCAGCGCGCGGTCGCAGGCGGCGATGGCCTCCTGGTGGCGGCCCAGGCGGGCCAGGGCGACCGCGCGCTGGGTGTCGAGCTTGGCGCGGTCCAGCGGTGAGAGGTGGGCCCAGGCCAGGGCGGCCACGCGCAGGGCCTGGAGCGGGTGGCCGCGTTCGGTGCGTACGGTGACGAGGGAGAGCCGGGCCTGGGCGATGCGCTCCGGCGGGGCGCCCGGGGTGGCGATGGCCTCGCGGAGGTGGTGCTCGGCGCTCCGCAGATCGCCGAGCTCGCGGGAGGCCAGCGCGATGGCCCTGTGCGCGACGGCCTCGCCCTCGGGGTTGCCGGCGCGGCGGGCGGACGAGAGCACGGTACGGCCGGCGTGAAGGGCGTGATCGGGATCGACCAGGGAGCGCATGACAGCGGCCTCGGCCGCCACGACGAGTGGATCTCGGTCGTCGGGTCGCTCTGGTGTTGCGCTCATTTGGGTGCCTTGGGAGGGAAACTCGGTGCTTGGGAACGGAAACGGCCGAGAGAGGCGACGCGGCTCTCTCGGCTGGTCGACAGGGCTGGTCAACAGCGGGCGTGTCAGGGCCGGATGCGCACCCATCGCGTCTGAACGGGCTTGTGCCCGGGGCGGTGGCAGACCACGCTCAGCCAGCCGGGCGGCAGGCCGGTGGCGGCGAAGTCGCCGGAGCCGGCGATCCGCCGGGTGAGCGTCAGATGGGGAGTGCGTACGTCGATGAGCGCGCCCTCCCCCGGGTACGGGAAGACGTGTCCCGCCACGTCGATGAGCCCGTCGCCGATCGTCACCTCCAGGTCGAAGGTGAGGCCCGCGACGACGAAGCGCACCAGATGGGAGTTTTCGTCATCGCGTACGCCGCCGGTCGCGCCGAGGTCGGCGGGGGCGGCCGTCACCGCCCCGGGGACCCGGAGCCGGTAGGCGTCACGCGCGGCGGCGGACACGTTGCCAGGGATCGGGTCGTTCCCGGAGGCCAGCCGGAGGGCCGCCAGGAAGTATTCGTCGTTGATCATTGCGCTGTCTCCTGTATTGAGATCAGAGTGCGCAGTTTTTCCAGGCACCGGGCCTTGGTCGGACCGATGCTGCCCACGGGCAGTCCGAGCTGTGACGCCATCTGCTGGTTGCCGAAGTCGACGGCGACCAGCTGGAGGAGTGAGCGGCAGGGCTCGTGCAGGTCGGAGACCGTCTTCCAGAGCAGGCGGCGGCCGTCGGCCTCCAGGACGGCGGACTCCGGGTCAGGGTCTTCGACGACCTCGAAGGAGGAGACCCCGGGACGATTCTTGCGCAGCAGCAGGAGGGCTTCACGGCGCACGGTCGTCACTAGCCAGGCCCCCACACCGGCCGGATCCCTGATGTTCGGCAGGTGCTGCAGCAGGCGCAACCAGGAGCCCTGGACCGCGTCCGCCGCGTCTGAGGGGCTCAGGCCGCATGCGCGGGCCACCGCCCACATGCGCGGCCCGAACCTGGACTCCAGCTCGTCCCAGGCCGTCCGGTCTCCCTCGGCCGCCGCTGCGAGCAGCTCCGCTGAATCGCGCATTGCGGCCTCCTTCCGTCCGGCACGAGCAGGCGATCATGCCTCCCCGTGATTGGCTGAGGACTGAGCGTAAACTCTACAGACTCGCCGGGATCAGAACTCCCAGATCCGGAATTTGCCGGGCCTGCTCGGACTCGAAGAGCCGCCTGGCGACCTCCTTGGCGGGCTCGCTCTTGGCCCCGTCCGCGACGGCCCCCGCCACCAGGGCGGTGGCGAACGACGTGCCGCTCCACGCCGCGTATCCCGCGAAGTCGCCGCCGTCCAGGAAACTGCTGGTCAGCCAGTCGCCGCGGGCGCAGGCGTCCACCCAGATGCCGTAGCCGGAGTAGGGGGCGCGCTTCTCCTCCGCGGCGTCCAGGGCGGCCACGCCCACCACAGAGGGCAGCGCCGCGGGCCAGAACGGCCGGTCGGACCCCGTGTTGCCGGCGCAGGCCACGGTCACCGTGCCGGGCAGCGCGGCGATGGCGTCGCTCAGCAGCGGCGGCGGCCGGTCGTCGTAGGTGTGGCCGCCGAAGGAGAGGTTGAGCACCTGCGGAGGGTGCTCGCGCAGGCGGTGGAGGGCGCGTACGACGGTCGCCTCGTCGCCGATGCCGTCGCCGTCGAGCACCCGGTGCACGCTCAGCTCCGCGCCCGGGGCCCGCCGGGTCAGCAGGCCCGCGATGAACGTGCCGTGACCCGCCTGCGAGCCCTCCGTCGCGTCGGCGCTCTCGGGGGCGGTCTCGCCGTACCAGTCGCTGCCGGACCACCACGGGTGCTTGGCGATGCCGGTGTCGAGCAGCCCCACGACCACGCCCGAACGGGACCGGCCCGGCTTGTGGGCGATGGGCGGGGTGGGGAAGGGTCTGGACGCGGGACCACCGAAGAACAGGGGCTGGCCGCGGAACACGTGGTTCGGCGATGCGCGCAGGCCCCGCTCGCGGAGTTCGGCGGTGATCTCGCAGGGGTCGGTGCCGGGCGACAGGTGGATCACGCAGACGCCGTCCGCCTCCGAGACTGCCTGGGTCCAGCGTGAGACGGCCGACAGCGCCGAGCGGTCGGCCAGCACCTGACCAGGCCGGATGAGCGACGCGCCGACAGATTGAATTTCCATGAGGCGGTATGTTTCCCCGCTGGTCCAACTGTCACATGCCACTCCCGCACCAACTTGGTATGGCCCCCCTCTGGTGCCGGATAGCGACCGACGGTAGTCTCTCCCTAGTCACTTGTGATCATCCCGGGGCGAGGCCGTTGGGGAAGGCGCACCTCGTACCGAAACGGGAGGTCCGGTGTCTGCTCGTGGCGTCCTTTACGTCCACTCGGCTCAGCCCGCGCTGTGCCCTCATATCGAATGGGCAGTCGCGGGTGTCCTTGGCGTGCCCGTTGATCTGACGTGGACTCCGCAACCCGCCGCGCCCAACGTCGTGCGGGCCCAGGCGGAGTGGGAGGGCCGCGCCGGTATCGCGGCGGCCATCGCGTCCTCGCTCATGGGCTGGCAGCGCCTCAGGTTCGAGATCACCGAGGACGCGTCGCCGGGAGTGGACGGGTCCCGCCACGCCTACACGCCGACGCTCGGCGCCTTCACCGCGGTCATCGGCGTGGCGGGCGACATCATGATCCCCGAAGATCGGCTCCGGGCGGCGATGATGATGGCCGCGCAGGGCCGGTGCGTGCTGGAGGACGAGCTGGACAAGATGCTCGGTCGGCCGTGGGACGAGGAACTCGAGCCGTTCCGGTACGCGGGCGATGGTGCGCCCGTCCGCTGGCTCCACGCCGCCGTCTGACCCTGCCCACGCCACGGGCGAGCGCTGCGCCCAAGAGGCCCCGCACCTACGCCGGTGCGGGGCCTCTTGGGAAGCATGAAAGAGGCCCGCACCGATGCTCGGTGCGGGGCCGATCGTCAGAAGAACTACAGCGGGATGTTGCCGTGGGCGCCGCGGGCGGGCGTGGCCCGGGCGAGGAGCTTGGCGATGGCGCCGCGCGTCTCCTCGGGCTTGATCACCTCGTCGATGACCCCCAGCTCCTTCGCCCGGTCGAGCCCGCCGGCCAGCTTCTCGTGCTCGGCGGCCAGCCGCTGCTCCAGCTCGGCCCGCTCCTCCTCCGGCGCGGCGGCCAGCTCGCGCCGCTTGAGGATGCGTACGGCCGCCACCGGCCCCATGACCGCCACCTCGGTGGTCGGCCAGCCGAACACCTTGGTGGCCCCCAGCGCGCGGGAGTTCATCGCGATGTACGCGCCCCCGTACGCCTTCCGCGTCACCAGCGTGACCCGCGGCACCGAGGCCTCGGCGAAGGCGTGCAGCAGCTTGGCCCCCCGCCGCACGACCCCGTCGTGCTCCTGCCCGACCCCGGGCAGGTAGCCGGGAACGTCCACGAGGACAACCAACGGCACTCCGAAAGCGTCACACATACGTACGAACCGGGCGGCTTTCTCGGCGGACGTGGCGTCGAGGCAGCCGCCGAGCCGCATCGGGTTGTTGGCGATCACACCGACCGTCCGGCCACCGAGGCGGCCGAGCGATGTGACGATGTTCGGCGCCCACTTGGGGTGCAGCTCGATGCCAGGCTCGTCGAGCAGGCCGTTGACCAGCGGCTTGACGTCGTAGGCGCGCCTGGCCGAGTCGGGCAGCAGCGTGGAGAAGTCCACTTCCTCGATTTCTCCCGTGCGCACCCGGCCCTGGTGGCCCAGGAGCGTGGCGAGCTGGCGCGCCTTGACGTACGCGTCGGTCTCGGTCTTGGTGACGACGTGCACGACGCCACTGCGCTTGCTGTGCGGCTCCGGGCCGCCCAGCGCCGCGGCGTCGACGTTTTCGCCGGTGACGCTGCGGACCACGTCGGGGCCCGTGACGAAGATGCGGCCGGACTCGGCCAGGATGACGAGGTCGGTCAGCGCGGGACCGTACGCGGCGCCGCCGGCGGCGGGGCCGACGACCACGGAGATCTGCGGCACCACGCCGGACGCCTTGGTCATGGCGGCGAAGACCCGCCCGACGGCGTGCAGCGACTCGACGCCTTCGGCGAGTCGCGCACCGCCGGAGTGCCAGATCCCGATGATCGGCACCCGTTCACGGACGGCCACGTCGTAGGCGTGCACGATGTGCTCGCAGCCCTCGCTGCCCATCGCGCCGCCCTGGAAGCGGGCGTCACTGCAGAAGGCGACGACGGGAACACCCTCGACGCGGCCCATGGCGGCCAGTACGCCGCTCTTGTCTTCGGAGGTGATCGGCCGCAGCGAGCCCTCGTCGAGCAGCGCGGTCAGGCGGACGACTGGATCGCGGGGATCGGCAGGCTCCTGATCGGTGCCGTCGGCAGCCACCCCGTTGTCCAGCACGGTCATTTATGCCCCCTTAAACACGACGGCCACGTTGTGGCCCCCGAATCCGAACGAGTTGTTGACCGCGGCGACGTCTCCTTCGGGTAGCTGGCGGTTCTTCCCGTAGACCAGGTCGACCTCGATGCCGTCGTCGAGGTTGTCGAGGTTGATGGTCGCGGGGACGATCCGCTCCTGCAGCGCCTTGATGGTGAAGACGGACTCGATGCCGCCGGCCCCGCCGAGCAGGTGACCGGTCATCGACTTGGTCGAGGTCACGAGCGGGTGGGTGCCGATGGCCTTGGCCACGGCCTGCACCTCGCCGACGTCGCCGGCAGGGGTGGAGGTGGCGTGTGCGTTGACGTGCTTGATGTCGAGGCCGGTCAGACCGGCGTCGTTGAGCGCCTGGGTCATCGCCATGATGATGCCCCGGCCCTCGGGCTCGGGCTGCGTGATGTGGTGGGCGTCGGCGGAGTAGCCGACCCCGGCGCAGTAGGCGTAGATGCGCGCGCCGCGCGCCTTGGCGTGCTCCTCGGACTCCAGCACCACGATGCCGGCGCCCTCACCGAGCACGAACCCGTCGCGGTCGCGGTCCCACGGCCGGGACGCGCCCTGCGGGTCGTCGTTGCGGGTGGACATGGCCCGCGCGGCGGCGAAGGCCGCCATGTTGAGCCCGTGGATGGCGGCCTCGGTGCCGCCGGCCACGACCACGTCGGCGCGGCCCACCCTGATCATGTCCATCGCGTGGCCGATCGCCTCCGCGCCGGACGCGCACGCCGACACGGTGGCGTGCACCCCGGCCTGGGCACCCAGGTCGAGACCGATCCAGGCGGCCGGGCCGTTGGGCATGAGCATCGGCACGGTGAACGGCGACAGCCGGTTCCAGCCGCGCTCGCGGTAGGTGTCGTAGGCGCTCAGCGTGGTGTTGATGCCGCCGATGCCGCTGGAGACCACGACGCCCAGCCGCTCCGGCGCGACCTCGGGGGCGCCGGCGTCCTGCCAGGCCTCCCGGGCGGCGACCATCGCGAACTGCTCGCTGCGGTCGAGACGGCGGGCCTCCGGCCGCGGCAGCACCTCGGTGGGGTCCACCGCGGCCGTCCCCGCGAACTTCACGGGGACGGTGTCGATCCAGTCCGTGGTGAGGGCCTCGACACCCGACTGACCGGCGAGGAGCGCCGTCCAGGTCGAGGTGACGTCTCCACCGACGGGCGTCGTCGCGCCAAGCCCGGTGACGACGACACGTACCCGGTTCGCACTCACGTTTCGCGCTCCTTGCTAGTCAGTTTGGATTTTCTGTCAGCCCTGGATGAAGTTGAGGACGTCCTTGACCGTCTTCAGGTTCTTGAGCTGGTCGTCGGGGATCTCGACGCCGAACTCGTCCTGGGCGGCCACGGCGATCTCGACCATCGACAGGGAGTCGATGTCGAGGTCGTCCACGAAGCTCTTCTCGGGGGTCACGTCCGAGGCCGGGATGCCGGTGATCTCGTTGATGATCTTGCCGAGGCCGTCAAGAATGTCCTGCTCGGTGGCAGCCATGTCGCTGGTTCTCCTTTGATTTTCTGGGTTCTGTACGGCTGCGCCGTACAAGCTCTGGATGAAATGCGGGGGGAGGCTAAGGGATCTCGATCACTTGCCCGGCGTAGGTCAGCCCCGCGCCGAAGCCGAGCAGCAGCGCGAGACCGCCGGAGCGGACCTCGCCGCGCTCCAGCATGCGCGAGAGCGCCAGCGGGATCGAGGCGGCCGAGGTGTTGCCGGCGTTGACGATGTCGCGGGCGATCACGGCCTTGTCGGCGCCCAGCTTGCGGGCGATGGCCTCGATGATGCGCAGGTTGGCCTGGTGGGGCACGAACGCCGTCAGCTCCGACGGGTCCACGCCCGCGCGCTCGCAGGCCTCCAGCGCCACCGGGTGGAGCGCGGTGGTCGCCCAGCGGAACACCGTCTGGCCCTCCTGGCGGAGGAAGTCGTCGCGGTCCTTGATGGCGATCGCCTCGGACTTGTCGCCGGCGCTGCCCCAGACCACGGGGCCGATGCCGGGGGTCTCGGAGGGACCCACCACCGCGGCGCCCGCGCCGTCGGCGAAGATCACGGCGGTGGACCTGTCGGTCCAGTCGACCCACTGCGACAGCTTCTCCGCGCCGATGACCAGCACGTGGCGGGCCGAGCCCGCGCGCACGGCGGCGCTCGCGGTGCCGAGGGCGTAGCAGAACCCGGCGCAGGCGGCGTTCACGTCGAACGCGCCCGGCGACTTGATGCCGAGGCGGTGGGCCACGACGGCGGAGGCGTTGGGGATCTGGGTCTCGAGCGTGCAGGTGGCCACGATGACCAGGTCGACCTCTTCGGGCGACAGGCCGCTCGCGGCCAGCGCCTTGCCGCCGGCGATGGTGGCCATGTCTTCGAGGGACTCGCTGTCGGGCGCCACGCGGCGCTCCTTGATGCCGACCCTGGACTGGATCCACTCGTCGTTGGTGTCCATGGTCCTGGCCAGGTCGTCGTTGGTGACGACGTTGGCCGGCTGGTAGTGGCCGAGGGCCAGGATCCTGCCGCCAGGGGCGACGTCGGGGATCTTCACTTGATCAGCTCCCTGGCCGCATCGAGGTCGTCGGGGGTCTTCAGCGCCACCGTCTGCACGCCGGACAGGCCGCGTCTGGCCAGGCCGGTGAGCGTGCCGCCGGGCAGCAGCTCGATCATCTTCGTGACGCCGAGCCCGGCCATGGTCTCCATGCAGGCGCCCCACCTGACGGGGTTGCTGATCTGCTTGACCAGCCGGTCCACGAACTCGGCGCCGGAGGCGACCGCCTGGCCGTCGGAGTTGGACAGGAGCGTGACGGTGGGGTCGGCGGGCGCCACGTTGGCGGCGGCCTCGCGCAGGCTCTCCACGGCCGGGGCCATGTGGCGGGTGTGGAAGGCGCCCGCCACCTTGAGCGGGATGAGCCGGGCGCGGGTCGGCGGGTCGTCCTTGAGCGCGGCCAGCTGCTCCAGCGTGCCGCCCGCGACGATCTGGCCGGCGCCGTTGACGTTGGCGGGGGTCAGGCCGTGCTTCTCGAGGGTGGCCAGCACGTCGTCCTCGGCGCCGCCGAGCACGGCGGTCATGCCGGTCTCGGTGATCGCGGCGGCCTTGGCCATGGCCTGGGCGCGCTCGCGGATCAGGGTGAGCGCCTGCTCGGGGGTGAGCACCCCGGCCAGCGCGGCCGCGGCGAACTCGCCCACGCTGTGGCCCGCCAGCACGTCCGGCGTCACGCCGAGCACCTCGGCGGAGGCCAGCGCGGCGGCCACGAGAAGCGGCTGGGCGACGGCGGTGTCACGGATCTCGTCGGCGTCGGCGGTGGTCCCGTAGGCGATCAGATCGAGCCCGACGACCTCGGACCACGCACCGAGTCTGTCGGCCACACCGGGGAGCTCGAGCCAGGGAGAAAGGAAGCCTGGCGTTTGGGCACCTTGGCCCGGAGCGACGAGTACAAGCACAAAACCCACCTTGCCCTGTAGAACTCCGACACGCGGATAATGATCCGCACGAACTTCGTCCGGGGGGTTTTGTAGGAAGCCTACAGTGGGGATTTCGGCGGCATTACGTTAGGGCACGCCACATTTCGGCACTCTCCGACAACCGGCCGAGGATCAGCCCGACCTGGAGCGTGAAGGCGGACCTGCCCTCCGTGGGCTGGTAGCCGGTCAGCTCCGTGATCTTCTTCAGGCGGTAGCGGACGGTGTTGGGGTGGACGAACAGCAGCCGCGCCGTCGCCTCCAGCGAGGTGCCCTGCTCCAGGTACGTGGCGAGGGTGTCGAGCAGGGGAGTGCCCGCGAGCGGCTGGTAGACGTTCTCGATGAGCTGCTGCCTGGCGTCGTCGTCGCCGTCGAGCGCCCGCTCGGCCAGCAGGTCTTCGGCGTGCACAGGCCGGGGCGCGTCGGGCCAGCCGGACGACGCCTTCAGCCCGGCCAGCGCCGCCCTGGCGGACCTGGCCGCGGCGTGCAGGTCGGGGACCTCGGGGCCGATGACGATGGGGCCCATCCCGAAGCGGTGCACCACCTGCTTGGCCGCGTCGTTGACGCTCTCGGCGCCGCCCACGATGACGATCAGCCGGTCGGCCTGCACGCCGGCCAGCAGGTCCATGCCGATGCGGCGGCCCTTCTCCCGCAGCCCGTCGATGACCGCGCGGGGGTCGTCGGCGGGGGCGTGGCCGGCGATGACGACCACGGGGGAGGAGGTCCAGCCGAGCGCGGCCGCCCAGGAGTGCAGGCCGTCGTCGACCTCGCCCCGGACCAGGGCGTCCACGATCAGGGCCTCCAGCCGGGCGTCCCACGAGCCCCGGGCCTCGGCCTCGCGGGCGTAGACGTGGGCGGCGGCGAAGGCGACGTCGCGGGTGTAGCGGAGCATGGCCTGCTGGAGCTGGTCCTCGCCGCCGGGCGCGGCCAGCTCGTGGGCCTGCGCCTCGACCACCTCGACGACGATCCTGACGATGTCGACGGTCTGCTGCAGCGAGATGGACCGCTTGAGCTCGCGCGGAGCCGTGCCGAAGAACTCGATGCTGGGGGTGGGGCGATCCTCGCCGGCGATCGAGAACCACTCGACGAACGCCGCGATGCCGGCCTGGGCCACGAGCCCCACCCACGACCGGTCCTCCGCGCTGAGCGCGCGGAACCACGGCAGTTGCTCCTCCATGCGAGCCATCGCCGCCGTGCCAAGCGAGCCCATGGCCCGCTCGAGCCTGCGTGTGGTGTCCTCCCGGGTCCGGTCTGTCACGCCTCCTAGAGTGCCAGCTCCGTTCGGATGACCGCGACGGTCGTTCTCCTGGGGACGTGCGACCGGCCCCTGCCGCGTCAGATGACCGCGACGGCCGTGATGAGGCCGATCGCGACGTGCGTGACCGCGAGCAGCCGCGCGCCGGGCTGCAGCTCGGGCTCCTTCACGAGGTCGCGTACGGAGATGCCGACGATCCGGTCGAACAGCAGCATCGCCACGGTCTGCACCACGATGCCGACCAGGCCGAACACCGCCGTGCCCGCCAGCCCCTCGGCCAGCCGGCCGCCGGAGGACCAGATGGAGGCGGCCACGATCAGGCCGACGGCGGCCAGGGCGGAGGTGGCGAGCAGGGTGGCGTTCGGGTTGCGCTCGGTGCGGATGATCTCGCTCAGCTTGCCGGGGGTGGCCCAGTCGATCACGTAGAAGCCGACGATCATCAGGATCACGCCGACGGCGGCGTACGCGGCGATGGCGCCCGCGCCGCGGGCGAGGGTCTCGAGAAGAGTCACGTTGATTCCTATCGGGGGATGCGGTGGGGAGTCAGGCGATGCGGTGGGGGACGAACGAGGAGGTGTCATCGGTGATCAGGCCGGTCGTCTCCCTGATACCCAGCCCGGCGGCCTCGTCGGCGACCACCCAGGCGCCGAGCACCGGCCGCTGCCCCTCGAACTCGGGCAGCGCCTCGAAGCCCTGGAAGACGTATCCCTCCCGGCCGTAGACGCCCGGCGTCTCCTGGGTGCCCTCGGGGGTGACGATGCGCATGGAGGCGCCCTCCCTGCCCAGCAGCGGCTTGGCGATGTAGGAGGTCAGGTCGCGCGGGCCGTCGAGGTAGGCGGGCAGCAGGTTGGGGTGGCCGGGGTCGAGCTCCCACAGGATCGCGAGCAGCGCCTTGTTGGACAGCAGCGTCTTCCACAGCGGCTCGATCCAGGTGGAGTGCCGTACGGCGTGCCGCCCGAAGTCGTCGGCCAGCATCCACTCCCACGGGTAGAGCTTGAACGCCGAGCGGATCATGCGGTTCTCGGCGTCCACGAAGCGGCGGTTGAGCGAGTCCCAGCCGATGTCCTCCATGGCGACGGCGACGGTCTTCAGTCCCGCCTGCTCGGCGGTCTCCTGCAGATAGGCCACGGTCATGGCCTCCTCGCCGGTCTCGTCCATGTTCGTGAACGCGAAGTGGGTGGGCCCGGGCGGCAGCCGCAGCTCGCGCCAGCGGTCGATGAGCCGCTCGTGCACGGAGTTCCACTGGTCGGCGCCCGGATGGACGTCCTGCAGCCAGAACCACTGCACGACCGACGACTCCACGAGCGAGGTCGGCGTGTCCGCGTTGTACTCCAGCAGCTTCGCCGGGCCGGTGCCGTCGTAGCGCAGGTCGAAGCGGGCGTACAGGTGGGCGTCGCGGCGCTCCCATGAGCGCTCCACGTCGTCCCACGCCCATTCGGGGATCGCGAAGTCGGCGAAGCGCCGGGCCGAGACCACGTGCTCGACGGCGCGCAGGCACATCTCGTGGAGCTCCTCGACCTGCTCCTCCAGCGCCTCGACCTCGTCCATGGAGAAGACGTAATGGATGGACTCGTCCCAGTACGGTCTGCTCAGCCCCGACGGGTGCGCCGCCCGGTGGTAGGCCAGGCCCTGGCCCTCGATCGTCTTCTCCCAGCCGTCCCTGGGAGTGCCATGCTCACGGCGCACCTGTCAGCTCCCGCCGCCCCAGTGGTTGCCGAAGCCGCCCCGCTGGATCTCTTTCCCGTTGCGGGAGCTGATGCTCACGTCAGAGGGCCGGTACGTGGTGCCGCCGCGCACCTTGTTGCCCGACCTGGTGCCCCCGTAGTACCACATGTACGCCCCGCGGGAACCGCCGTAGTAGTGGTACGAACCGTTGTCGTCGTCGCAGTAGTCGTCGTCGACGATCTCGTACGTGCCGTCCTCCAGCTGGATGACGCAGTCGGCGGTGACGTCGTCGTCATCCTGGGTGGCCGCGCAGTACCCGACCAGCATGACGGACAGAACACCGAGAATGGTCAGCGGGATGGCCTTGGACGCCTTGCGCGCGGGCGGCGGTGGCGTGGGATGGGTTTGCGGAGGTTGTGCCATCAAGATCCTGCTTTCATGGGCCGCTCAGCCTATCGGCGGCCCTCGTCCCCGTTCAATCCTGTAGTCGTAGCCCCGAGGTATGTTCGCTCACATGGAACCGGTTGAGGCCCTGCGCGAGATCGCCTTCCTGCTGGAGCGCGCCGGAGAGCCCACGTACCGCGTACGTGCCTTCCGTCGCGCCGCCCAGGTCGTCGCCGACCTGTCCAGGGACGAGCTCGTGCGGCTGGCCCGCACCGGCGGTCTCGGCGACCTGCCCGGCATCGGTAAGGTCACCGCCCTTGTGGTCAACGAAAGCCTCGATGGGCAGGTTCCTACGTATTTGCGGCGGTTGCGGGCGACCGACGGTGTGCAGCTCGACGAGGAGACGGAGGCGCTGCGCGGCGCGTTGAAAGGCGACCTGCACAGCCACTCCGACTGGTCGGACGGCGGCTCGCCGATCGAGGAGATGGCCGAGGCGGCCCGCGGGCTCGGCCACGACTACCTGGCGCTGACCGACCACTCGCCCCGGCTGACCGTCGCCAAGGGACTCTCGGCCGAGCGCCTGGAACGTCAGCTCGACGTGGTGGCCGAGCTCAACGAGCGGCTGGCCCCGTTCCGGATCCTGACCGGCATCGAGGTGGACATCAACACGGACGGCTCCCTCGACCAGTCACCCGAGCTGCTGGAGCGGCTGGACGTGGTGGTGGCCAGCGTGCACTCCAAGCTGCGCATGGACGGCGACGAGATGACCCGCCGCATGGTCACCGCCATCGCCAACCCGCTGGTGGACGTGCTCGGCCACTGCACGGGGCGGGTGGTGAAGGCCGGCGGCAGGCGCGGCGAGCGCCGCCCGGAGTCGTCGTTCGACGCTGAGCTGGTCTTCGAGGCCTGCCGCCGGTTCGGGGTCGCGGTGGAGATCAACTCCCGGCCGGACCGGCTCGATCCGCCCAAGAGGTTGATGCGGCTGGCGTACGAGATGGGGTGCGTGTTCGCGATCGACTCCGACGCCCACGCGCCCGGGCAGCTCGACTGGCAGCACTACGGCTGCGAACGGGCCGCGCGGTCTGGCATCGAGGCCGACCGCGTCGTCAACACCTGGCCGCTGAAGCGGCTGCTCGACTGGACGGCCGCCTGAGCGTCACTTGCCTATTTGCCGACTCCGTCGGCGAGGCCCTTGACGATGTAGCGCTGGCCGAGGAAGAACAGCAGGACCACGGGGAGCGCCGCGATCACCATCCCGGCGAAGACGACCGGGTATTCGGTGCCGTGCTTGCTCATCAGGCTGGTCAGGCCCACGGGGAGGGTCTGCACGCCGGTGCCGCTGGTGAAGATCATCGCGAACAGGTACTCGTTCCAGGTGAACAGGATGTGCAGCAGGACCGTCGAGGTCAGGATCGGCTTGCACATCGGCAGGATGATCCGCCAGAACGCCGTCCACCGGCCCGCGCCGTCCATCTCGGCCGCCTCGTCCACCTCGCGGGGCAGGTCGATCATGTACGCGCGGATGAGGAAGGTCGTGAACGGGACGCGGAAGGCGGTGTAGAGGATGAGCAGCGCCCAGAACGTGTTGTACAGCCCCATCGCCTGGAACATCTTCACCAGCGGCACGAGCGCCACGGTGGGGGCGAGCATGAGCCCGCCGAGTATCGCCGCCGTGAGCGTCCTGTTGAGCGGGACGTTCACGCGGGTGAGGCCGTAGGCGGCCCACGCGCTGACGAACACCGTGGCGACCGTCGAGGTCAGCGTCACCAGCACGCTGGTGGTCAGGTAGTCGCTGACGCCGCGGTTCCACGCCTTCTGGTAGTTCTCGAAGCTCCAGTGCAGGGGCAGCGCGAACGGGTCGCCGAACAGCTCGGCGTTGGTCTTGAACCCGTTGAGGGTCATCCACAGCAGCGGATAGACCACGACCACCGCGAGGGCCAGCAGGAAGGCCCACATGAAGACGCGGGCGATCACCCCGAGGAAGCTCATGCGCGTCACCATTCCACCCTTCTCCTGCGGGTGACCCACAGCTGCGCCACCGCGATGCCGAGCGTGATCACGAACAGGACGGTCGCGATCGCGGCGGCGTAGCCGAAGTTGTTGCGGACGAACCCGCTGCGGTACAGCCAGGTGCCCAGCACCTGCGTCGAGTTGTTCGGCCCGCCGGCGGTCATAACCATGACCTCGTTGAACACCTGGAACGCGCCCGAGATGGTGACGATCGCCATGAGCCCGGTCATCTCGCGCACGAGCGGCACCGTCACGTGGACGAACCGGCGGATCGGACCGACGCCGTCGATGGCGGCGGCGCCGTAGATCTCCGAGGGGATGCGCTGGATCGCGACCGCGAACAGCAGCGTGGAGTAGCCGAAGCCCTGCCACTGGCTCATCGCGATGATCGCCGACATGGCCGTGCTCTCCTGGCCCAGCCACGCCTGGGCGAACTGGCCCAGGCCCACGGCCTTGAGCGCGTGGTTGAGCGGGCCCAGGTTCGGCTCGTACACGAAGTAGAACAGCAGCCCCGCGACGGTCAGCGAGATCGCCGAGGGGATGAAGTAGACCGCGCGCAGGCCGCGCCGCCAGCGCTCGCTGCCGATGCTCTCGATGAGCGCGGCGAGCAGGAGCGCGCCGAACACCTGGAACACGACGGAGACCACCGCGTACAGCGCGTTGTTGCCCAGCGACGACCAGAACACCGGGTCGCCGACGAGCTTGGCGTAGTTGTCGAGCCCGACGTATTCCTGGCTGCCGCTGTAGATGTCCCACTTGAGCGTGCTGAACTGCAGGTTCTGCACGAGCGGCAGGTAGACGAACACTCCGACCAGCACGAGGGCGGGCAGGACCCATACGAGCCTGAGCGTGGCGCGCACGTGCGGTCTCCCTACTTGGCTTCCGCCGAGGCCTGGCGCACGCTTTCGAGCACCTGCTCGGCGGTCTTGCCACCGCTGACGATCGCCTCGCCGCCGGCCAGCCACGCGTCCGCCACCTCGGGCACGGTGACCATGTCGAGCCAGATGGCCAGCTTCGGCGCCCTGTTGACCAGCTGGACGCCCTCATAGACGGCCTTGCTGGAGGTTTCCGGCGTGACCGCGCCGACGACCGTGCTGGGCTGCCCGTACGGCGGCGCGGACAGCGTCTTGGCGCTTTGCGCGCTCGTGGCGAACTTCATGAAGTCGACGGCCAGCGCGATCCTGGGGGACTTGGCGTTGACCAGGTATCCCTCGGGCGAGCCCTCCAGCACCGTCGGGTCGCCGGGGGCGTTGCCCGGGACCGGGAGCTGGAAGATGCCGAAGTCCGCGGGCTTGAGCTTGCCCGACGTCGCGTTGTCGAACTCCAGGATCTCCTGGTAGTACATGGCGGCCTTGCCGTTGGCGAAGGCCTCCTGCGCCGAGGAGTAGAGCACGCCGTTCGTGCCGCTCTTCGTGTCGGTGCACTGGTCGACCAGCGTCTTGAACTGGTTGAGCGCGGTGACGTAGCCAGGATTGTCCAGCTTGGCCGTCGCCGGGACGAAGTCGGCCTGGAGCACGGCGTCCGGCACGTTGTAGGCGAACAGCTGCTGCAGGTAGTGCAGGGCGGGCCAGCCGTCCTTGTTGCCGAAGGCGACGGGCTCGTACCCGGCCTTGCGCAGCGGGCCGCAGGCGGCGACGAGGTCCTCGAACGTCTTCGGCACCTCGACCCCGGCCTTGGCGAAGGCGCTCTTGCTGTAGCCCATGAACTTGCCGTTGCCGTACAGCGGGATCCCGTAGTTCTTGCCGTCGCGGGCGAAGGCGGCCAGCGAACCGGGGCTGAACGTCTTGCCCCACTCCGTGTCCGGGCCGATCACCTTGGTGAGGTCGGCGGCGCGGCCGCCACGGATGTAGTTGTCCGCCCAGTTGCCGGTCCAGGTGAAGTAGACGTCGGGCAGCGCGTCGGAGGCCGTGAGCGTCTTGAGCTTGTCCTTGACGCTCTGGTCGGTCTCCTGGATCAGCTCGACCTTCACCTGCGGGTGCTTCTTCTGGTACTCGGCCGCGAGGTTCTCGAAGTAGGGACCCGTGGGGTCGCCGGCGAACTTGGTGAGGATGCTCAGCGTGCCGGAGAACTCCGGCGTGGCGGCGGCGTCGGCCGCCGGGGCCGGCGCGGACCCGCCGCCCGAGCAGGCGGCCAGCGTGAGTGTCCCGAGGAGTGCCGCGAACGTCGGCAGTGCGCGAGGGCGCATGGGCATCCTTTCTCTTTCAGGAACGCCTTTTGGTGTTGGCCGACCTTACAGTGCATCTGATACCGGTACCAGCCCCAAGTGCCAAGATCTTTTCTATCCCCTATGAAGTAGCTGGTTGTTTGACGAATCCAAGGTATCTGTGTCAACGTGACTGCCGCGTGATACCGGTATCAGGTTGTCGCGCGACATTTCCCCGGAAAGGATGCGAAGATGCTCGGGTTCAACGAGCCGGAATTTCTCTCCCAGGTGACGAGCGCGGTGGGCCTGCGCCCACGGATCGAGGAGCTGGTCGACCGGCTCGTGGACGAGGGGTTCAAGCACGTGCTCCTCGTCGGCGCCGGCGGCACCTACGCCCAGATGTGGCCGTACGAGCACCTGGCCCGGCGCAGCTCGACGCTCGACGTGCGCGCCGCGATCGCCGCCGAGCTCATCGTCTCCGGTGACGCCCGCCTGGGCGAGGACACCGTGGCGATCTTCACCTCGGTCTCGGGTACCACCGACGACACCATCCGCGCGATCGAGTACTGCAAGTCCAAGGGCGCCTTCACGGTCTCCTTCACCGGCCACCCCGACTCGCCCGTGGCCACGAAGGTGGACGCGGCGCTCGTCTCGCAGCCCAAGACCTGGCCCTTCGACATGCAGCTGCTGCTGTTCATGACCCGGCTGCTGTCGCGCCGGGGCGAGTTCGACGGGTACGAGAAGTTCGCCGCCGAGTTCGAGGGCATCCCCGGGATCCTCGTCGAGGTCGCCAAGCAGGCCGAGCCGGTGGCCGCCGCGTTCGCCGAGGCCCACAAGGACAGCGGCTACCACTTCCTCGTCGGCGGCGGGAACCTCTGGGGGTTCACGTACCTCTACTCCATGTGCATCCTCGAGGAGATGCAGTGGCTGCGGACGACGAGGGTGCACAGCGCGGAGTTCTTCCACGGCTCGCTCGAGCTGCTCGAAGAGGACACCAGCGTGATCATCTTCCAGGGGGAGGACGAGACGCGGCCGCTCACCGACCGCGCCGAGGCGTTCGCCCGGCGCGTCTCCAAGGACGTCACCGTCTTCGACACCCGCGACTACCCGCTCACCGGGATCAGCCCCGAGTTCCGCAGCCTGCTCGCACCGCTCGTGCTCGACACCGTGATGAGCCGCGTCAGCAAGCACCTGGAGCGGGTCCGGGACCACTCCCTCGACCTGCGCCGCTACTACCGGGTCATGGACTACTGAGGCCCGCATGCGAGTGCTCGGCTTCGGCGACAACATCGTCGACCGGTTCGTCGACCGCGGCGTCGACTACCCCGGCGGCAACAGCGTCAACGTCGCCGTCTACGCCCGCCGCCTCGGCCTCGAGTCGGCCTACCTGGGCGTCTTCGGCGACGACTCGCTCGGCGCCTTCCTGCGGGAGTCGATCGCCGCGGAGGGGGTCTCGATCGACGGCTGCGTCGTGCGGGAGGGCGAGAGCGGCGTCTCGCACCTGCGGGTCGACGACGGCGACCGCGTCTTCCTCGGCTGGAACGGCGGCGGCGTCACCGTACGCGAGCCTCTCGTGCTCGACGACGGCCTGCTCGGCTACGTGGGCGGCTTCGACCTCGTGCATTCGAGCGTCTACTCCCGCAGCGAGCCCGAGCTGCCGAAGCTGGCCGCGCTCCGCTCGCTGGTCAGCTTCGACCTGTCCAGCGAGGAGGAGTACCGGAGCCCCGCCTACCTCGACCGCGTCTGCCCGCACGCCGACCTCGTGCTGCTGTCCTGCTCCGACCTCGACGCGGCCGCCACCGGCGACCTGCTGGCCGAGGCGGTACGGCGGGGCGCCCGGCTCGCGGTCGGCACCCGCGGCGTGGCCGGCGCCATCGCCCACGACGGCCACGCCCTGGTGAGCGCTCCCGCGCAGCGCGCCGACGGCATCGTTGACACGATGGGCTGCGGCGACGCCTTCCTCGCCGGGTTCGTCGCCTCGCTGCTGCGTGACGGCTGGACCTCCGGGGATCGGCCGGGGATCGGCCGGATCGCGCGGGCGCTGGCCCGGGGGGCGGAATCGGCCCGCGACCAGTGCTTCGTCGAGGGCGCCTTCGGCCACGGCCGGCTGACTACGATGTGATGGGCCGATCAGGAACGGGGGAAGGGATCCATGCCAGCTGACCGTGGCCAGGGGCCGACGATCTCCGAGGTCGCGGCCGAGGCCGGCGTGGGCCGCGCCACGGCGGCCCGTACGCTCGGCGGCTACGGATACGTCAGCCCGGAGCTGCGCGCGCGGGTGCTCGCGGCGGCCGAGAAGCTCGGCTACCGCGCCAACGCGCTCGCGCGCAGCATGTCGACGGGCGTGAGCCACACCCTGGGCGTGATCGTGGCCGACATCGGCAACCCCTTCTTCGCCGGGTTGCTGCGGGGCATCTCCGACAGCGCGCGGGCGCGGGGGTTCGACGTGATCGTGCTGAGCACGTACGAGAACCTGCAGGAGGAGATCGCGGCCACCAACGTGCTCATCGACAAGCGGGTCGACGGCGTCGTCGTCGCCTCGGCCGCCCTCGACCGCGACCAGGTCGCCCACATCAGGGCGGCCATGGACCGGGGCATCCCCGTCGTGCTCGTCGACCGCGCGGTGGCCGCCCTCGATCTCGACGCGGTCGTCATCGACAACCGCGACGCGGCCCGCGAGGCGGTCGAGGTGCTGATCGCGGCGGGTCACCGCCGCATCGGGTTCGTGTGGGGGCCGCCGGTGGCGCAGCCGCCGGCGACCAGGCGCGAGCTGCTGGCGGCGGCCTCGCGCAACCTGTGGACCGACGGCGAGCGGTTGCGCGGCTACCTCGACGCGCTCGACGACGCGCACATCCCGTTCGATCCTGAGCTGGTGATGGTCGGGCCCAAGACGGAGGCGCGGGTGGTGGGGGAGGTCGGCCGCATGCTCGCCCTCCCCGACCGGGTCACCGCCGTGTTCTGCACGGAGACGGACGGCATGACCGGCTCCCTGCGCGCCCTGCGCAAGGCGGGGCTGTCCTACCCGGACGACGTGGCGCTGATCGGGTTCGACGACAGCGCGTGGGCGGCGGTCATGGACCCGCCCCTGACGATGATCGCCCAGCCGGTGCACCAGCTCGGCGCCAAGGCGGCCGAGGTCCTTCTCGACATCCTGGGCGGCGCCGAGCCGGCCCGCACCATGCACACCCTCCGCTCCGAGCTCATCCGACGCGCCTCGGTCGCCCCGCCTCGGGGCAGATGACCGGGATGATCGTCGCACGCTAAAACGCAATCGATCGATTTCGAAAGCGAATGTCGGCGGTACGATGACGCGGGAAAATCCGCGGAGCCGGAAGGAGCACCCACGTGCTGGCCGAGGAGCGACACGGGGCGATCTTGCAGGAGCTGAGCCGCAAGGGCTCGGTCAAGGTCGCCGATCTGGCCGCCAGGCTCGGCGTCTCGGCCGTCACCATCCGGCACGACGTGCGGGAGCTGGCCGGGCGCGGGCTGCTGGTCCGGGTGCACGGCGGGGCCGTGCCGGTTCCGGACGCACCGGCGCGGGAGGGGGAGGAGCGGGCCGCCGGCGAGCAGGACAGGGAGCGTGCGCGGCGCGAGCCGTACGTGCTCGGCATGCTCGTGCCGCAGACCGCGTACTACTTCCCGGCGGTGATCAGGGGCGCGCAGGCGGCCGCGCGCGAGCTCGGCGTGCGGATCAGCCTCGCGGTCTCCCGCTACGACCTTAAGGAGGACCGCCGCCAGGTGGCGCAGCTGCTGTCGTCCGGCGTGGACGGCCTGCTGCTGACGCCGAGCGACAACCCCACGCTCTCGCTCGCCACGGAGCAGTGGGTGAACGAGCTCGACCTGCCCGTGGTGCTGGTCGAGCGGAAGGCGGGCTGGTCGATGCCGGCGGTGGAGCAGGTGGCGACCGATCACGCGTACGGCGCCTATCTGGCCACGTGTCATCTCGCCCGGCTGGGACACGAGCGGGTGGCGCTGCTCGCCTGCGAGAGCAGGACCACCCCGTGGATCCGCGAGGGACACGAGCTCGCCCAGCGCTCTCTCGGCCTGCGGGAGGGGCCCGTGCGCATGTTCCCGCGGGCCGCCGTGGGCGCGCCGGCGGGGATGGACGAGCACGTCGACGACTTCCTGGACACCTTCAGGCAGGAGGGCGTGCGCGCCGCGCTCGTGCACAACGACATGGACGCCCTTTCCCTGGTCAGGCAGCTTCGCGGTCGTGGCGTCTCGATACCGGAGGATCTGGCGATCGTGACCTACGACGACGAGGTCGCCTCCCTCGCCGACGTCCCCCTGACCGCCGTGTCGCCGCCCAAGGAGGAGGTGGGGGCCGCGGCCGTGCGGATGCTCGTCGATCGGCTGGACGATCCGGACGGGCCGCTGCGCGGCCTGCTGCTGCGGCCGAGCCTGCGGATCCGGGCGTCCTGCGGGGCTACGTCCGCGTAAGCACTTTCGCTTTCTTTCGCTTCTTGTGCATGTAACGCGATTGTGACTGATCGCGAGCTTTGGGGCGTTGACAGGCTTCATTCGAAACAAAATGATTGCACCAATCTTCACTTCCCTCCCTGGACGGTGCACATGAAGCCCAGATGCCTGCGGATCACGGCCCTGCTCGCGGGCGCTGCCGTCTCGCTGTCGGCACTGGCCGCCTGCGGGGGCACGGATCCGGGTGCCTCCGACGCGAAGCCGGGGGCGGACGTCATCACGTTCCGCTCCTTCGTCAAGGCATCCGACGTCGTCACCGCCGCCTTCAACAAGACCCATAAGGACTTCCAGGTCAAGTGGGAGAACGTGCCGAGCGGCGGGGACTACTACACCAAGCTCGCCAGCTCGGTGAAGGCCGGCAACGTTCCCGACGTGGCCATCGTCGAGTACAACCAGCTGCCTGACGTGGTCAGCCAGGGCGAGCTGGAGGACCTCACCGAGACCGCGGGCCCGGTCGTCGCCAAGACCTTCCCCGCCCAGGTCCAGCAGCTGGTGAACCTCGGAGGCAAGACCTGGGGCATCCCCCGCGACGTCGCCCCGCTGGTGTTCTTCTACCGCGAGGACTTCTACGACAAGCACAAGCTCGAGCTGCCGAAGACCTGGGACGACTACACGAAGCTGCTCGCGGAGGTGAAGAAGGCCGACCCGAGGGCCCGCGGCGGGATCTTCGCGACCGCCGACGCCGGCGTGCTGGCCGCGCTCTCCTGGCAGGCCGGCGGCCGGTGGTACGGCACCGAGGGCCAGTCGTGGAAGGTCTCCATCGACGACGAGCCGTCCAAGAAGATGGCCGCGTACTGGAACGACCTGGTCCTGAAGGGGCTCGTCGGCACGTACAACTCGACGAGCGACGACGCCTTCTTCCAGGCGGTGCAGAAGGGCCAGGTCGTCTCCTACATCTGCGCGAACTGGTGCGCGGGCGCCCTGCAGTCCACCGTTCCCGACCAGAAGGGCAAGTGGGCCATCGCGGCGGTGCCGAGCTGGGACGGTCAGCCGGCCTCCGCGATGCTCGGCGGCTCGGCCTTCACCGTCCCCAAGGGCGCCAAGCACCCTGAGCAGGCTCTCGAGTTCATCAAGTGGATCACCACGGATCCCGAGGGCATGAAGGCCTGGCTGTCCAGCGGCACCAGCAGCATGCTCCCGGCCGCG
Organism: Nonomuraea sp. NPDC050451; assembly: GCF_044458585.1. NCBI lineage: Bacteria > Bacillati > Actinomycetota > Actinomycetes > Streptosporangiales > Streptosporangiaceae > Nonomuraea > Nonomuraea sp. NPDC050451. The sequence goes on along the minus strand of NZ_JBITHZ010000002.1, from coordinate 820,733 downwards.
CCGGCCCTGCTGCCGGCCACCAGCGCCTTCAAGACCGACTTCTACGGTGGCCAGGACATCTTCTCCGTCGTCTCCAAGGCGTACGAGTCGATCCCGGCCGGCTGGACGTGGGGGCCGAGCGCCGGCGTGACCGGCACGGCGATCTCCGACTCGCTCGGCAAGGTCGCCGGCGGCGAGGTGAAGCTGGCCGACGTGCTCACCGGCGCCCAGCAGGCCGCCGTGGCGGACTTCAAGAACCGCGGCCTGAGCGTCGCCCAGTAGTGCCCACTTCACCCCTTCAAGGAGATGCCGTGGCGACCCGCCTGGCCCGGGGGCAGGGACGCACCGCCGCCCTGCTCGTCGGCCCGTTCCTCCTGCTGTTCCTCGCCTTCTCCGTCGCGCCGCTGGTGTACGCGGCGTGGCTCAGCCTGTTCACCGAGCGCAGCTCCGGCCTCGGCTTCGGCGGCGTCGAGACCTTCTTCGTCGGCCTCGGCAACTACGCCCGAGCGCTCGGCGACGCGGCGTTCCGGGACAGTTTCCTGGTCATCGCGACCTACGTCCTGCTGTACATCCCGGTGATGATCGGGGGCGCGCTCCTGCTCGCCCTGCTCCTCGACTCGGCCATGGCCCGGGCGAAACGCTTCTTCCAGCTCGGCCTCTTCCTGCCGCACGCCGTACCGGGGCTCATCGCCGCGATCATCTGGGTGTACCTGTACACCCCCGGGCTCAGCCCGGTGATCGACGTGCTCGAGTCGGCCGGCGTGAAGTGGAGCTTCCTGTCGGCCGACCACGCCATCTTCTCGGTGGTCAACATCTCCACCTGGGAGTGGGTCGGGTACAACATGGTCATCCTCTACGCCGCCCTGCAGGCCGTCCCGAGGGACGTCCTGGAGGCGGGGACGGTCGACGGGGCGAGCGGGCTGCGGATCGCACTGCGGATCAAGGTTCCGCTCATCCGCCCGGCGATCGCGCTCAACGTGCTCTTCACCGTCATCGGCGCCCTGCAGCTCTTCACCGAGCCGAAGGTGATCTACCGGGCTTCGACCGAGATCGGCAGCGCCTGGAGCCCGAACATGTACGCGATGCGCGCGGCCTTCGACAACCACGACTACGGGCTGGCCGCGTCCGCCTCGATCCTGATCGCCCTGCTCGGCGGGGTCCTGTCCTTCATCGTGACCCGGTTCTCGGCACGGAGGGCGCAGCCATGACGCTCACCGTGACGCCCGCGCCGCCGGTTCCCGCCTCGAGGCGGCGCAGGAAGGCCGGCTCCCGCCCGGCGCCGCGCCTGCTCTCCCGTGCGGCGGTCAACGGCGTCCTCGTCGTCGCCGTGCTCTACACGGTGATGCCGCTGCTGTGGCTGCTCATGGCGGCCACGAAGAACATGCGTGACCTGTTCGGCACCAGCGGCTTCGCCTTCGGACGGACCTTCGACCTCGGTGCCAACCTGGCGCACCTGTTCAGCGCGGGTGACGGCATCTACCTGCGGTGGCTCGGCAACACCGCCCTCTACGCCGTGGGCGGCGCCCTCATCGCCACGACCCTGTGCGTGGCGGCGGGGTACGCCTTCGACAAGCTCTCGTTCCCGTTCAAGGAGAAGATCTTCGGGCTGATCCTCCTAGGCGTGCTCGTGCCGGCCAGCGCGATGGCCCTGCCGATCTACCTGCTGGCGTCCAAGACCGGCATCGTGAACACCTTCTGGGGCGTCTTCCTCCCGAGCCTGGTCTTCCCCTTCGGGGTCTACCTCTCCCGGGTGTTCAGCGCCGCGTACGTGCCCGACGAGGTGATCGAGGCGACCCGCGTCGATGGCGCCGGTGACCTGCGGACCTTCCTCAGCATCGGCTTCCCGATGCTCCGCACGGCCTTCGTCACCATCTTCCTCTTCCAGTTCACCGGCATCTGGAACAGCTTCTTCCTGCCGCTCGTGATGCTGACCGACCAACACCTGTACCCGCTCAACCTGGGTCTGTACACCTGGCAGACCACGTCGCTGAACCAGGGCCATCCGGAGGACTACCTGCTCGCCATCACCGGTTCGCTGGTGGCGGTCGTGCCGCTGGTCATCGCCTTCGTGGTGCTGCAGCGGTACTGGAGGGCGGGCATGACCGCTGGAGCCGTCAAGTGACCCTTCCCCGCGCGCTGCTCGTCATGGAGCCGCGATTCAAGGACGACCTGTTCGGGCCGGACGAGCTCGACCGGCTCACCCGGCTGGTGGACGTCGACCCCGGCCTGGTCGTCGGCGACTTCGCGGACGTGCCGGAGCTGGCCGCGGCCGAGGTCCTCGTCACCTGCTGGGGCTGCCCGCCCGTCGACGCTTCCGTGCTGCGGCGGGCACCCGGACTGCGCGCCGTCGTCCACGTGGCGGGCACGGTCAAGAGCCTGATCACCGACGCCTGCTGGGAACGCGGCATAACCGTCTCATCGGGCGCCGCCACCAACGCGCTCCCCGTGGCCGAGTACACCGTCGCCGCGATCCTGTTCGCCGGCAAACGCGTCCTCGGCATCCGCGACCTCTACCGGACGCAGCGCCGGGCCCTCGACTGGGCCGCGCACTTCCCCTCGCTGGGCAACTACCGCAGGACCGTCGGGATCATCGGGGCCTCTCACATCGGCCGCCGGGTGCTCGACCTGCTCCGTCCGTTCGACCTCGAGCTCCTGATCAACGACCCGTACCTCGACGAGACCGCGGCGGCCGCGCTCGGCGCCCGGCTGGTCGGCCTCGACGAGCTGCTGGCCGCCTCCGACGTCATCTCCGTGCACGCCCCGGCGCTGCCGGAGACCCGGCACCTGCTGGACGCGCGGCGCCTGGGACTGCTCGGCGACGGCGCCACGCTCATCAACACCGCACGCGGCTCGCTGGTGGACATGGAGGCGCTCACCAAGGAACTGGTCTCGGGCCGGATCGACGCCGTCCTCGACGTCACCGAGCCCGAGATCCTCCCGGCGGGCTCGCCGCTCTACGACCTCCCGAACGTCCTGCTCACCCCGCACGTCGCCGGCTCGGTGGGCGGCGAGCTGCGCCGCCTGGCCCACTCGGCCCTCGACGAGCTGGAACGGTACACACTGGGCCTGCCGTTCGCGCACCCCGTCCGCGCCGACACGATCGGCCGCTCGGCGTGACACTCCTTAGTCGATCCAGGCTGCAAAGTAAAGCCTTGGCAAGCGCTTTCCGAGGGGCTAAAAACGTTCTAATCTAAGATCACTCCGCAGGAGTACGCCCGTGAGGCTTGCACTCATCGCCGCGGCGGTCACGCTGACCGTCTCGGCGCCCCCCGCCGTGGCCGCCCCCCTCGACCCGGCCCCCGGACTCAAGTTCGACTTCGGTTCCACGTCCAGCCCGTTGGCCGAGGGCTACACGCGCGTCGCGCACACCACCCTCTACACCGCCGACCTCGGCTACGGCCTGGACCGGGCGGTGGGCTTCCGCGACCGCGGCACCGCCGACCCGGTGACGCGTGACTTCACCGTCTCCGGCTCGTACGGCTTCGCCGTGGACGTGCCCAACGGCGAGTACGAGCTCACCGTGATCTCCGGGGACGCCATCGCCCCCAACGTCACCACGCTCGCCGTGGAAGGCGAGGATCGCGGCACCATCACCGCGAGCACCGGCGCGTACGGCGACTACACCGGCACCGCCCGGGTCGCCGACGGACAGCTCAACCTGGGCTTCGGCCGGGACGGCCGGGTGAACGCGGTCCGGGTCGAGCCGGCCACCGCGCCCACCGGGCTGGCCGCCACCGCGATCAAGGCGAGCGCCACCCCGAGCGTCACGCTGGCCTGGAACGCCACCGGCACCGCCGGCTACGAGATCTACCGGGCCGGGAGCACCGCCGGTCCGTGGACCAAGCTGGGCGGCGGCTCCGAGCCCGCCTTCACCGACAGCACCCCTGAGCTGGGCCTGACCTACGTCTACGCGGTCGCCGTGCCCGGCGGCACTTTGGGCGCGCCGCTCACCGTGACCGTCAAGGACACGACGCAGGCGGCCCCGGCCGCGCCGGAGGGCCTGGAGCTGGTCACCGCCACCAGCAAGAAGATCACGCTGCGCTGGCGGCCGGTCGAGGGCGCCCTCCTCTACCACCTCTACCGGGACGACAAGCGTGTCGGCGTCGTGACCGAGGCCGGCTACACCGACGAGATCGTGCCCACCGACCGGCACGGCTACCGGGTGGTGGCCGCGGGGACGGGCGGGTTGTCGGCCTCCTCGGCCACGGTGACCTCGCCGGTGACCGCCTATCCGCTGCGCCGGATGGCGAAGCTCGACCGTGGCCTGGTCGCCGTACCGACCGGGCAGGGGACGCTGGTGAGCTGGCGGATGCTCGGCACCGACCCGGCGGAGGTGAGCTTCAAGCTCTACCGGGACGGGAAGCTCCTCACCACCACCGACAAGACGAACTACCTGGACAGCGGCACCGGCACCTACTCCATCGCCGCGGTGCTGGACGGCCGGGCGGGCCGCCGCTCGGAGTCCGTGCGGCCCTGGGCGGCGCCGTACCTCGACCTCCCGCTGGACAAACCGGCCGGGGGAGTGACCCCGGCCGGCGGCAGCTACGACTACCGCGCGAACGACGCGTCCGCCGCCGACCTGGACGGGGACGGGCAGTACGAGATCGTGCTCAAGTGGGACCCGTCCAACTCCAAGGACAACTCCCAGGGCGGCTACACCGGCGAGGCCGTCTTCGACGCGTACGAGCTGGACGGGACCAGGCTCTGGAGGATCAACCTGGGCCGCAACGTCCGGGCCGGGGCGCACTACAGCCCGTTCCTGGTCGACGACTTCGACGGGGACGGGCGGGCCGAGTTCGTGGTCAAGACGGCGGACGGGACCGTGGACGGCGCCGGGACCGTGATCGGGGACGCCGCCGCCGACTACCGCACCACCGGCGGGCGGATCCTGAGCGGGCCCGAGTACCTGACCGTCTTCGACGGGCGCACCGGCGCGGCGCTGGCCACCGTGGACTACGAGCCGGCCCGCGGCAACGTGGCCGACTGGGGCGACAGCGGCGGAAACCGTTCCGACCGTTTCCTGGCCGCCTCCGCCCACCTCGACGGCGTGCTGCCCAGCATCGTGATGACCCGCGGCTACTACGCCAAGACCATGCTGGTGGCGTACGACTGGCGGGGCGGCAAGCTGGCCAGGCGCTGGACTTTCTCCAGCTCCGACAACCCCGGGTACGGCGGCCAGGGCAACCACAACCTGTCCGTGGGCGACGTGGACGGCGACGGCAGGGACGAGATCGCCTACGGCGCCATGACCCTGGACGACGACGGCACCGGGCTCTACACCACCAAGCTCGAGCACGGCGACGCCATGCACCTGGGCGACCTCGACCCGGCACACCCCGGCCTGGAGATCGTCGGCGTGCACGAGCACACGGACATGCCGTGCGGCCTGGAGATGCACGACGCCGACAGCGGCGAGATCCTCTGGTGCGTCAGGACCGGCCAGGACACCGGGCGCGGCCTCACCGGCGACATCGACCCCTCGCACCCGGGCGAGGAGGCCTGGGCCTCCACCGGGGCCGGCCTCCACACCGCCACCGGCGAGCTCATCTCGACGAAGACCCCGGCGATCAGCAACACCATCTGGTGGGACGGCGACCTGTCCAGGGAGATCCTGGACCACGACTACTCCGCCGACAAGCTGGCCGGGGTGCCGACCATCGGCAAGTGGGACCCGGCCACGCAGACCACCGCCAACCTGCTCACCGCGACCGGCGCCTACTCCAACAACACGACCAAGGGCAACCCCTCGCTCCAGGCCGACTTCCTGGGCGACTGGCGCGAGGAACTGATCGTCCGGACCGAGGACTCCACGGCGCTGCGGCTCTACGCCACGCCGTACCCGACCGATCAGCGCTTCCGGACGCTCATGCACGACCCGGTCTACGAGTCCGGGATCGTCTGGCAGAACGTCGGCTACAACCAGCCCCCGCACACCGGCTTCTTCCTGGGCACCGGGATGACCCCGCCGCCGGCACCGTATCTGACCACCGGCTCCCCGCTGCAGGCCCGGCTCTCGCTCCGGAAGGACCGGCTCAACGTGGAACTGCCCCGGCGCGACTCATCCGGGATCCTCCCGAGTACGGTCAGCGCGGTCGCCGACGGCAAGCTCGTCGACCTCGGTGCGACGGCGCTCCCGCACGGCGAACTCCGGGTGGACGGCACCGCCATCGCGAAGGCGCTGGCCGGCTACACCGGTTCCGTCGCCGTGACCGTCACCGGCCACCTCACCGACGGCCGCACCTTCACCGGCCAGGTGAAGATCCGCCCGTAACGTCCGGTACGTCCACCCCGCCCTCCGGTGCGGGGTGGACGCCTCGGCGCTTCCGCAGCAGATCTCGAACATGCAGGTGAACGAGCAAGACCCAGCCGACGATCACGACGAGCCGCCCCAGCCACGACCATGAACCCAGGTTCCAGCCGAACAGGTCCCAGGGCCCGCCCGCGAGCAGCCCCAGGGTTTGGGTCGTGAGGACGAACAGGCCAAAGACAATGAAGAACAAGTTCACCCAAATTGGCCGCGTCGGGCGGGGGTGCTCCTTTAGGCGGGGCCCGCGCACGTCATCGAATCGCTCAGCCACAGCAATACTCTGACACCTGCTGCATTCCACCGGAAGACGTCTGTCGTCCACGATGCGTCAGCGGCCGCCTTGGTACGGCGGTGCCCGGCAAGCGCGCGATCGCCTTCTCTCACTGCCTTTTGCCCGATCTGGCTTACACTCGGCGCGCATGCGATTGAAGATGATCTTCGCGCTTTTCGTCGTCTACGTCGTCACGGCGGCGCCCCTGTTTCTGCCAGGTGAGTGGCGGGTGGTCGTCCAGCCCGCCACGGATGATGCGGTCGAGGTGTATTACGAAGCCATTTCGCCCGTGCTGGTCAGGTCGTACGAGGGGATCGAGCCGTTCAACCGGGCGCAGGAAATAGCCCGGTTAAGGGCTGAGGCTTATCCGGACGATCTCGCTCCCCCTTACATCGCCCACGGAGGGTCGTACCGGCTCATCGCTCCCTACGTCACGATGCGGGGACGTGCGCTGGCCTCCCCGGTGATCTCGGGTGCGTACTGGTCCGAAGGGAAACGGGTCACGTACGAGATCACGCCGGAGGTGCGGCCGGTGGAGAACAGCCAGGCGGCGCTGACCCGGGTGGCCGAGAGCGACGGGCCGATTCGCGAACCCGCCGCCCTTGGCATGGGGATCCGCGCGGAGCTCAACCGGGTCGTCCTCGAGACCGATGCCTTCGACCAGGACCTGCGCCGACGGCTGGCCGATCAATTCGGCGGGCTCATCGTCGTCCAGTGGAACCCGTTCGGCAGCCGAGCACGGCTCATGTGAGGCGCCGGAGTTCCTGGTCAGTCGCCGAGCACAGCTCGCGACCATCGGTCCCGGCATCATTCACATCGATCCGGCCATGCCGGGCGGAGGCTCTGTCTGTGAGTTCGATGCACCGCAGGTAAGCGGCGCATCATTCCTGAAGTCCAACGCGAAAGGACGCCGGTGCTCATTACTGTTCGGCCGTGATCATCGAGCTTGCAGGGCTCCTGATAATGGCCGCGATCGTGGGCATTCGCATCGCACGCCTACGGCGGCAGGAACATCCGGAGTGAGATCACCCCGAAGACGCCAAGGCCCATGTGGCGGGCGTAGGGGCGAACGGCGCCTACAGCGAGACGCTGTGTGCTGGGAAGGAATTCCACTCTGCCCACGAGCCAGACGACGGCATCGACCGAACGTCCTGCCAACCTATAGGTCAGCCGTTATTTGAGCAGCGCGGCATCTGGCTGGCGGGGTGCTTCGGCTCTGCACCTTCTGGCATGGCGCACATGGCACCTTGATGGCCCGAGTCCCGTTTCCACAGGCCGGAGACGGGACTCGCGTCGCGGGTCAGCCGCACCTGGCCCGGCGCGAACCGCGTCGCCCCAGTCTCAGTCTCAGCTCGTCGGTTTTCTGGGTTCGACGGGCTTGTCTCGGGCCGGAGACGAGCAGGATCTCAGCCGTCCTGCCGTTGCTTGAGGCGGAGTGCTTCTTTGCGGGTCTCGGCCTGGACGGACCGCTCGTGCTCCAGCCACGCCGGGTTCTCCGCCTTCAGCGCGTCGATCTCGGCGGTGGTGAGCGGTTCGGTGATCCCGGCTCTGAGCAGGCCGGAATTGGAGACCCCGAGCTTCGCGGCGACGACCTGCCTGGGGTGCGGGCCGTTGCGGCGAAGGTCAGCGAGCCAGGCGGGTGGCTTCGACTGCAGCTCGTTCAGCTCGTCCCTGGAGACGACGCCCGCCTGGAACTCGGCGGGAGTGGCCGAGAGCAGGACACCCAGCTTCTTGGCCGCGGTCTCGGGCTTCATCGTCTGGGTGGTCTTCGGTTTGGACGAGGTCATGACGTCAAGGGTAGTCAGTCGGAACGGGTTTCCATGACATCGGTACCCTGAGGAAGTGACTGATGGGGAGACCGAGGCGTTCCGGCTGGCGTACGTGCCTGGGGTGACACCGGCGAAATGGGTCAACATCTGGTCCGAGAGAATGCCCGGCGTGCCGATCATCCCGGTCATGGTTCCCGTCGCCGAGGTGGTGGGCCTCCTTAAGGACGGCGGCGCCGACGCCGGATTCGTCAGGCTGCCGGTCGACCGGGACGGGCTCAGCGCGATTCCGCTTTACGTGGAGACCACGGTGGTCGTGGTGCCCAAGGACCACGCGGTGGCCGCCGCCGACGAGGTGACCATCGCCGACCTGGCCGACGACGAGGTGCTCCATCCTCTGGACGACACCATCGAGTGGCCGGTCCGGCCCGGGCTGCCCGCGTTCACCCGCCCGGCCACAACGGCGGAAGCGGTCGAGCTGGTAGCGGCCGGCGCCGGGCTTCTCGTGGTCCCGCAGTCGCTGGCACGCCTCCACCACCGCAAGGATCTCACTTACCGGCCGGTGTCGGACGCGCCGCAGTCTCAGGTGGCGCTGGCCTGGCCCACGGACGCGACCACCGACCTGGTGGAGGATTTCATCGGCATCGTCCGCGGCCGGACGGTGAACAGCTCGCGCGGCCGTACTACCGCCGCCCCTGCGGAGAAACCGGCACGGCGACAGACACAGAAACCCGCAAAGAACGGCTCCAGCCGCCGGGCCGTGCCGGCCGGCCGTAAAAGGAAGGGCAACCGGCCCCGGTGACCTGCATCAGTCACGAGAAAGCCGATCCGGATTTCGACACCGTCTCCGCCTCCCCGGACATCGCGAAAGTGACCAGAGTGTCGATCAGGGGCAGCACCGAGATGGCCAGGAAGGCATTTACGCGCATCTCAGGTACCGCCCCTCCTCAACGTCTATCGGTGCAGCCAGCTGGCACCGCGGTCATACCTGGATCCGGACCGAGACCGTGCCGGTCGTTATGCGATGGTCGGAACACGGGCCGCCGCAATTGGTGCTGATCTCCAGCGAATCACCGGTGTACGGGCCGACGATCGCGCTCTCCCGGACGAAGAGCAGATCTATCTTGGGACGCTGGTCGCATGGCGGTTCGGGATCGATCGCCTCTCCCTTGCCGTTGATCTCGCCGACAGTGGTCTCGCCGACGCCCGGGCAACTGGGTTCCAGGTCGTCAAGCTCCCGGTGCTCGCCGGTGTTGGCGATGTTGTTCGGCACGTCGAGGCTGGGCGAGTACCAGTTGTCGAGCCGGCCGAAATGTGGCCGGGCATTGAAGTCGCCGCCGATGAGGACGGTGTCCCCATTGGCGTAAAAGTCCTGGAGGTGACCCAGCACCGCCGCCAGTTGCTGCACGTTTATCCTGGTTCCGCCGATGTACTCGTTGGAACCTGTGATGTGCGTGCTGCAGAACCGCAGATGCGGCCGGGCCGCCAGCGGCGTACAAAGGAGCTTGTGCACCCCGCCATTCCCGTCGACCGGCAGCGCGTATTGGCTGGAGGTTCCCAGCTGTTGCCGGCTGAAGAGGGCGATGCCGAACGGCTCGCCGCCGCAGGCCGCACTCGTGTTGGGTTCCGCGTTCCGGACGGCCGCGAAGCGGGAGTAGCTGGTGCCTTCGGGCCAGCCGGCCTGGTCCAGCCTCGCCTGTAGCGCTTTGTACTGATCCCAGCAGATTTCGTTGAGCGACGCGAAATCCGCGTTCTGGTTCACGATGGACGCGGCCGCGGCCGCCACCATGCCGGTGGTCGCGGACCCCTGATTCATCGTCCAGCCGGCCACATTCCACTGCCATACGTTGAAGGTCTCGACCACCGGATCGGCGGCGCGGGCCACGCCTCCGGGCAGCAACATCGCACCGAAGGCCACCACGGCAACCAATAATCGGGGGAGCATGCGCATCTGACGTGACTCCAATCTGGGTTGTGTTCGGCATCGGCAGAGCGCCTTTGCCGGTGCGGGCGGCAACTGTCCCCGCCGCCACGTGGGATCAGATTTATGGACCCGTGCCTTCTTGCCGAATCAGTCAAGTGACCAGTTGGGAATGTAGAAGACCGACCCGAAGATCACGCCGCCGTCAGCACCTGCTCCAGTGCCGCCAGCGCGGCGGCCGCGTCGGTGACGCTCAGTTCGGCGGTGAACCGTACGGCGTCGCGGACGTCGTCCTGGCCGGCGACCCGCAGGGCCAGCGCGACGTGCCGGTGGAACGACTCTCCGAAAGAGCTCCGGGCGACGTGCGTGGTCAGCGCGACGAACGCGCGCTCGCGAAGGCTCAGCCGCTCCTCCGACCAGGCCCGTCCGGTACGCGAGGCCAGGAACTCGGCCAACCACGGATCGCTCACCGGCCAGGCGACGCCGGGTGAACGTTCGGCCACCCGGCTCGGCCCGGGGGTGGTGTCCAGACCCAGTTCGGCGGCGACCTGAGCCACCCGGCCCAGCGCGTCGGCCGCCGCCGGATAGCCGGCGTAGGGGGCGACGAACCTGATCAGGGCGAGCATGTCGGCGTAGGGGACGCCGTGCATGTTCAGGGCCGTGATGTGCATCGTGAAGGCCAGCCCGAGATGGCCGCGGCAGATGTCGTGCGCGGTGGCCTGCAGCAGCTTCTCCCGCACGGTGGTCCCCGCCAGCTCGAACGTGAGCCCGCCGGTCTCCAGCGCCATCTTCTGGAATTCGAGGTCCACCTCGGCCAGCGGTCCACTCGGAAGATCGACCATGGGATTTCCCTCCTGGTGAGTGAAGCGGATCGCGTCCCCAAAGCTGAGGAGCCGGGCCGACGACCTGTCCGCCGCGTCTTTCCTCCTCGCCGCTCAAATTATATCCTCACGTGATGACATTCAAGTCTCCGAGTGAGGACTTTCAATGAAGGGCCAGTCCATGTACGCGTTCCGTTTCGGCGTCGCACTGCATGTCCCCTCGACCCGCCGCGAATGGGTGGAGAAGTGCAAGAAGGCCGAATCGCTGGGCTACGACACCATCGCGGTCGCCGACCACCTGGGCATGCCCGCCCCGTTCCCCGCCATCGTGCTGGCCGCCGAGGCCACCGAGCGGGTACGGCTCGGCACCCACATGCTCAACGCCAACTTCTACCGGCCCGCCCTGGCCGCCCGCGACATCGCCAGCACTGACCTGTTCATCGACGGGCGACTGGAGCTGGGGCTGGGCGCCGGCCACGCCAGGCGCGAATTCGAGGCGGCCGGACTCCCGTACGGAAGCGGCGGCGAGCGCGTCGACGGCCTCCAGCGCATGGTGTCGGAGCTGCGCAGACTGTTCGCCGACCCCGACGTGCTGCCGCGCCCGGCGCAACGACCGGGGCCGCCCCTCATGATCGCCGGGCGAGGAGACCGGCTGCTGCGGTACGCGGCGCGCGAAGCCGACATCATCGGCTTCAGCGGAGCCAGCACCTCCAGGCACGAAGACGGCGGCCTGCCGGCGTTCGCGTCCGCCGAGTCCATGGCCGAACGGGTGGACTTCGTCCGGGCCGCGCTGGGCGACCGGGTCGGAGAGGTGGAGTTCAACAGCACCGTTCCCACCGTCGTCATCACGAACGACAGCGGGGCGGCGCTGGAGAAGGCGGCCCCCTTCGCGCCCCACCTGAGCATCGAGGAACGGGCCGAAGCGCCGAGCCTGCTGGTCGGCACGACCCGGCAGATCGGCGACAAGCTGCGCAAGAACCGCGAGCGGCTCGGGTTCGGCTACATCACCGTCCTGGAGGGCGGCATGGACGCGATGGGGCAGGTCATGGAGCTGCTCCGATCACCGGTGTAAGCCAACCAGTGGCCCTGGCCGGCGCCAAGGAAGGACTGCGCATCGCGCGACACCGACCAGGGGCACTACGCGGCTCTGCTGACCGGAGTCATGACCTACCTGGCCGCGATCGAGGGCGACGAAGAGCGCTGCCTGGCGCCGGCGGAGGAGATCGCCGGCGTTCGCGACGCCGCCACGGGAGGCATGCGATGCGTCTCGCTCAACCTGCTCGACCTCGCCTTGGGACGGCCGGAGGCGGCTCTGCACCGGGCCGAGGAGTTCGGCGCCTTCGGGCCCGCCGCACGTACCGTGATGGTCATGCACCGTATGCCGGACCTGGTCGAGGCGGCGGTGCGGGCCGGCCGCCACGACTTCGCGACGGCGGCGTCCGAACGGGTGCGGATGTGGACCGCGCAGACCCCATGCCCTGGGCCGGCGCGGTGGCGCTGCGCTGCCAGGCGCTGCTGGCCTCGGACGAGGAGGCCGAGCGGTATTTCGAACAGGCGCTTCGGCTGCACCTGCGGGGCGGCCGGTTGTTCGAGCGGGCCCGTACGGAACTGCTCTATGGCGAGTGGCTACGACGGCTGCGCCGGCGCGCGGACGCCTGCCGCCAGTTGCGGTCCGCCATGGAGATCTTCGAACGACTGGGCTCGCGTCCGTGGACCGACCGTGCCCGCGCGGAGCTGCGTGCCGCGGGGGAACGCCAGATCATGGAGGGACACGTTCCCGCGGGAGCGCTGGACCGGCTCACGCCCCAGGAACTGCAGATCATCCGGATGGCGGCCAGGGGTAGGAGCAACAGAGACATCGCCGCACAACTCTTCCTCAGCCCGCGGACCATCGGTTACCACCTGTACAAGGCGTATCCGAAGCTCGGGGTGGCGTCGCGGGCCGAGCCGGCCACGCTCGACCTGGGAGAAGGCGGGCGGCTGCTCGACTGATCGCGCCTTACGGCCTTGTTCGGTCGTAGCCGGGCAAAGTGTCCTGGCTGTCGGAGAGGATGGCCAGGATGCGGTCGGCGTCGGTGAGCAGGCTGCCGCTGAGCGCCCAGCCGCCGGGATGCTCGATCTGGCCGTGGCGGATCTCGCTGGTCATGCGCTCATGGATGCGGACGGCATGGGCTTGGGCGCGGCCGATCAGTTCATGCGTACGGGCGGGGTCGCCGCGGCGTACCCTGCTGGCCAGCGCCTCGGCCAGCAGGTCGAGCAGGTCGGCGTAGTCGCGGGCGTAGTCGTCGCTGACGTCGGCCGGCTGCCCGGGAGGGGACCCCGGGCCGGAACCGGGAGCGGCGGGGTGGTCGAGGTAGGACAGGGCGTGCACGATGGCGTGCACGTGCGCCGCCGCCGACGTCAGCAGCTGCAGCACCGGGCTCGGGTCGGCGGTGCCGGATCCGGGATGCAGGCGAAGGCGCAGGTTGTAGCGGCGGCTCTCGGCTCTGTCAGCCACTGCGGTGGTGGCCGCGGCCAGATGCTCGTCCAGGCGTACGGCCTGGCGTTCCCATTCCGGCAGCTCGGACAGATTCCAGCCGTCGCGCAGCCCCTCGGCCATGGCACCGAGCAGGGCGGCGGTCTCGCGGCCGAGGCGGCGCACCGCCAGGACGGGACGGTCGCGATACAGTGGCGGCCACAGCAGCAGGTTCACGCTCATCCCGCTCAGCGCGCCGATGGCGGTGGCCACGACGTAGCCCAGCAGATAGCCCTCCTCGGAGGCGGCGCCGAAGGACAGCATGAGCACGGCGGTGGTGGCGACGTCGCTGCCGTGACGCCCCATCCGGTGCCAGCGCGCGGCCAGCAGCGCGGGCGGCACGATGAGGATCAGGCTCAGCACGCCCAGGCCCATCACATATCCGACGGCGCCGGCCAGGATGACCCCGGCGGCCACGGCCGCGACGCGGCGCAGTCCGTTGGTCAGCGTCTGATAGACGGTGGCATGCACCATGATCACCGCGGTGGCCGGTGCGATCCAAGTCGCCTGCGACAGCGACAGCCTGCTGGCCACCAGCCAGGCCAGCACCGCCGCCAGGGTGGCCTTGGCGATCTGCCGCACCTGTAGCCGCTGGTGCGAATCCGGCTTGGCCAGCCCTGCGAGCTGCGCACGGACATAGGCGACCTGTCGCCCGGCCGATGCGGCTAAATGTCTCCATTTATCGCCCACAGGTGGACATACTCCCCACATGGCGGCACGGGATGTGTGCGTTCGGCGATGGGATCGGTCGTGGCTACCGGAGACGGATCGGCCGATTCCATCCGGTGGTTGATTCCACGGAGGATCTGAGCGCCGTTCCCCGTATCTGGCGGAGAGCCTTTCGGCGCAAGGAGCTGCGGCGATGGAAAAGATCTTCGGGAGTCGGTCACCCGGACGCCGTTTAAGATCGAAGACAGGGTGCTTACGCAGGTGGGCGGTACTGGGTTCGAACCAGTGACCCCTCGCTTGTAAGGCACATCAGGAGGGGGCGGGATCTTGGCTGATGCCCGCCCCTACCTGGGGTTGCGGTTCCGTACGGTCCTCTGGAGTCCGGGGTCGTCCGGGGCGATTGTCACTCAGTTAGTCACCCAGCATTTGGCCCGTGGGCTGCGGTTGCTGCCATACGTCACGGCCGTTGCTCCACAGCTCGGAGGCGTGGTACGCGAACCGGTCGAACAGGCCGTCGTCCTGATACCGACGCAGGTGCAGCATCGGCGAGTCGTGTCCCACCAGCTTGGCCAGGTGAGGGGTGACCAGCATCTCCGAGTCAAACCGAAACACGCTCATGGCGATGTGCTCGTCGCCGTACCGGGCCTCGACGCCGGGGACGTCGCGTAGTTGCTCGATCTCCGCCAGTGTGATCCGGATGCGCGTGGACACGGTCAGCGGGACGTTCTCCATTTCCTCCCGACGGTGGGTGACCTCGCTCTCCGGGTCGCCGACGAGGAACCGGATCTTGCAGCCCTGTTGCGCTTTCCGCTTGAGGGCCTTTGCCAGGTTCGGGTGTTCCAGCCACAGGAAGTAGTTCGTGTAACCGGCGAACACGATCTCGTTGCGCGCCGCGTTGATGAGGTTGCGCCAGATTGATTTCGGGCACGCGGAGCGATACGGGTAAACGGTCAAGACTTCCTTGTCCGGACCTGTTTTTACCGTATTGCGAATTGCGTCTGGCCATAGCACGGCTGTCTCAACTCCTAGTGCCTCTGCGGCGGCCCACTGGTGCCGCAGGTGCGGGACGCGAGCCTCGTCCTGCAGCCAGCGTTCCACCGTCTTGACGTCCACGCCACACCGGTCGGCCAGGTTCTGGTTCGTGACCTTGGCGTTCAGCATGGCGCTGCGTAGGGCGACGTTGGCCACGGTGCACCTCGGGACAGAGGATGTCAGGGACGCTTTTGAGCGTAACGCCATAACGTCCTGGACGTCTCTATAACGCGGTGGGTTCGTCACGCAAAGGTAAGCACGCTGATCCCATGTCAACCCCGGTAATTCTCGGAGATCTCCAAGCGGCTTTTCCCGGTTGGTGTATTTGGCGTAGTTCTGTGGGGCGTCTCTGGGCGACTCGAAACGGCCGACGTCTATCCCAGCACGAGATAGATCACGGTCTCTGCCAGACGATCGACGCGGATGACGTCGCTCAACTGGCCGAGCGGTTGAAGGAGCAGGAAGCAGCGGAGCAGGCGCAGTGAGCGTCCCTTCGTCCCGAATCGGCTGTCATGCCGAGATCGTGGGCCTGCTCCACAGCCCAGCGCAGACACGAGCGTGGGCCTCAGCGCTGCTCGGCCGTCGCGGGACCGTGGTAGCTGTGCTGCGTTACGGCAACCTGGGCTTGCTCAAACTCGACGGACAGTCGCACGAGTTGCCCGGCGGGGTGCAGCGCTGGCCATTCCACTGGGATGACCTACTCGTACACGACGATCCGGCAGGACCGGTGAAGCCAGCATGCGACTACCGGCTCGGCCTGTCCAACCACGAGAGGAACGCCGTACAGCATGCCGTACGGGCCAAACAGAAGGTCAGCTTGTGCGGCGAGGCAGTGCGCCCGCTGCCGACCCTCGGCTGGTGCTTGCCTTTCCTCCCCACAGCTACGCGCGCCTGCCCGGCCTGCGTCCATCTGGCCGAACAGCCCGCGGACGAGGGGGCGGTGCATTCCGCGTCCCCTCTCCCCTCCTCGCGATAGCCGCTCAACCGTGTTCCGGCCGGGGGCAGTTTCGTACTCACCTCGTACGCCGTCGACTCACCGCGTAGCGGCAGCGGGCCGGGGACGGAGTGTCAAGCTCGGCTTCGCGTGTACGTTCGCCGGTCGCCGTTCCTCGGTCATGCGTTGTCCTGCGGTCAGAGCCGCGCTTGATGCGGAGGAGTCGGGCTGCTGGGCTTGCCTGAGTCGATGGTGTGCGAGGTGATCACCTCGGTGTCGGAGCGCTCCCGCCGGAGGCACGAAGTTTGAAGAGTCGCCTCCTCTCAAGCGGACGGAGCGGCCGGCCCAAGCCGACGCATCTGAGGGCCGCGAAGCAGTGGGGCCCGAGGGGAACGGCGATACCGCGGACGAGGATGTACATCGCTGCCGCACGCGGTGTCCACTAGGATCGCTATCGCTGCGCGACTTGCCCTCTGGGTAGCGATCCTAGTGGACACCGCAACAACTCGCCCCACCAGCGCGAGCTGACGGCCCATTTGCTTTCGGACGTGTAGTTGTGCTTACATGCACTTAGAAACTTTCTACCGGTGCCTAGGGGCCAACCCGAACACCACATCCTAAGGCCGCCCACGGGCGGCCTTAGCGCTATCTTGACCTAGTGCAGCTCTGCTACCTCGATGAGTCGGGTGGCTGTGAGTCCCCCGACATGAGCTCGACGGCTACCCCGGTTATGGTGCTTCTGGGGCTGATCGTCAACAGCGCTTCGATCCCCTCGCTGACTAGAGATTTCCTCGCCCTGAAGCGCAATCACTTCCCGGGAAGGTTCGCCAGCGGGCATGCCCTTGATCACATCCTCGAAGAGATCAAGGGCAGCGAGATCTTACAGATGACCCGGAAGCCTTCGCGGAACCAGCGGCGCAAGGCACATCGATTCCGTCAAGACTTATTGGATCTTGTAGAAGCACACGACTGTCGGATTGTAGGTCGAGTGTGGATCAAGGAAGCCGGCAAAGGACTCAATCCGGCAGCTAGCTACAGCTATGCCGTTCAAGACATAGCCCTTCATTTCAGTGAATACCTTACATCCCGAGGTGCCTTGGGGGTCTTGATTGCCGATGGCAGGGATCACGGGACTAACCTCGGCGTTGCACATTCGATCTTTACCCAGAAATGGAGAACCGGCGGTGACCCCTACTCGCCTCTCGGCGAAGTACCGCTGTTCTCCGCCAGCGAGAACCACGCTGGGCTCCAGATCGCTGATCTACTTGCAACTACCCTAGTATTCCCTATGGCGGCATGGGCATATTGCCCTCGGCGGCCTGGAAACCCTCATTCGTCAGGACTCTACGCTAACGTGCAAGCTGACTTCGGTGCTCGACTCCGAAGTCTGCAATATCGCTACCGTGACGAGACGGGGAAGTGGCGGGGAGGTCTCGTCGTCAGCGATCCCGTGTCCAAGAAGCCAGGCTCCCGGCTCTTCGGACCTTAATGGCGCCGGCGGTGCTGGCCCGGACCGGCCCCCAGGCCGCATGCCGGGCCAGCAGACCGCCGACGCGCCGCGAGCCGCCGGAGGCGGATCGCCTTGAACCAGTAAAGAAACTCTGAGCCAGCTCGCCGTCGATTTCGTCGTCGCCTCCTGCCATGATCGCCGGTTATAGACATCGACGAGTTCTGGCATCTGATCGAGCAGTCCGCGCGTGAGACCGACGGGAAGGAATCGCGCCTGAGATGGCTGGAAGAGCAGTTGGCGGGACGTTCCGCCGAGGAGATCATCGACTTCCAGGCATGGATTCTGGAGGCGCGGCGCAAGGTCGACACTTATTTGATGTGGGGAGCCGCAATCGTCTTATCTCTGGCAGGCGGCGATGACAGCTTCTGGTACTTCCAGATGTGGCTGGTCGGCCTCGGTCGGGAGACCTTCGAAAAGGTCGCCGACGATCCGGACACGCTTGCGGACGTGCCGGAGGTTCAGCGCTTCCTGGCCATGCAGCGAGATCGAATCCCCCGGACTGACGACGACTGGCCAGAGTTCGAATGCCTGTCCTATGTGGCTCCCAAGGCATGGGAGAAAATGACAGGCACAGACAGCGGCGCCTTGTTTGATGCTCTTGAAGCTCGCGGCTACGTGCTCCGTGCATTGCCCAATCCCACTGACGAGGATTGGGACCCCGGAGATGACGAGGAGGCGGCCCGTAGGGTGCCGCGAAGTCACCGGTACATCCGCGAGCTTTACGGCCGCGTTTAGATCACGAGGTCTATGCCGTTGTCGGCGAGTTCCTGTGGGGTGAGGTCGGCTTCGGGGGCGTCGGAGAGTTCGCGGTGGTAGCCGATCTCATAGCGGTTGGCGGGGGCTTTGACCTCGGTGACTTCGATGGGGTGGCCGTTAGGGTGGGCCATGGTGCGGCGGATGATGAGGACGGCTTCGGCGTAGTCCATGCCGAGTGCGGTGCGTTCGTCTTCGTAGGCGATGCGGGCGGTGGTGAGGGTCATCCAGCGGACGGGGCCGTGTTCGCGGACGAGGGACTGATAGAAGAAGCCGGGGCGCTTGCGGTACTGGGCGTGGCGCTTGGGGTCGTCCCAGTCGGGGAGCAGGTCGGCGTTGGCGTAGGAGTTGATCTCCAGGCGAGCCGATGCGCCGTGGATGGCGGCGGTGTGGCCTCGGTGCCACATGCTGCGACGGTGGATGACCGGGTGGCCGGGCCGGACGCTTAGCATGATCGCGACGTCGCGGTTGGCGGTGATCTTCTCGCCAGTGAAGAGCGGGACTTCACGGTCGCGTTGGGCGAGGTCCCAGCCGAATGCTTGGACGTCCGGGTGGTTACCAGGGGCAGCGAGGTCGGGCCGGTCGCGGTCGGTGATGAGGATGGTGCGGCGTTCGGGCATGGGGCGGACGAAGGAGCCGCGTCCGCGCATGACGTAGGCCAGCCCTTCGGAGACGAGGGTGTCGATGGCCTTGCGGACGGTGGGGCGGGAGACGTCGTACTTCCTGACGAGTTCGGGTTCGCTGGGCAGTGCGCCGCCGGGGGGATAGCGGCCGTCCAGGATGGCGGCTCGTAGGTCGTTCGCGATGACGCGCCAGCGGGCGTCTTTGTCGTCGGTGCTGATCTCCATGATGCGCCTTCCTCGGTAAAGCTTTCAGGACTACTTGTACTACAGGTTGACCACCATGCGCCATGTCTGTCAACCTGTACTACAGGTAGTCAATCGAAGGAGGTGGTGCCCTATGAGCAAGGAGGAACGGCACGACGATCAACTATCCGGCACCGAGTGGATGGCTGATTTGGCCCGCCTGGTCAACGCGCCGGGCTATGAGCGGTGGCGCTCCATGGTCGCGGCGACCGGCGGGTGCGCCCATCCGGTGCACCTGGCTGGACAGTCGATGATCGTGGATGCGGGCACGGGCGAGATCCTGCACGCGTACACGACTGATGGTGAGCCCTCGGGGCATCTCCTGGTGGCCTGCGGCAACCGCCGCGCGTCGGTGTGCCCGGCGTGCTCGCAGACCTACCAGGCCGACACCTTCCACCTGATCCGGGCGGGCCTGTCCGGCGGCAAGGGCGTCCCCGAGACGGTCAGCGCACACCCTCGGGCGTTCGTCACCCTGACCGCCCCCTCCTTCGGCCCCGTCCACTCGCACCGCGACGGCCGTCCCTGCCGTCCCCGCAACCGCGACAGGCTGTGCGAGCACGGGCGGCCGGTCGGCTGCCACCTCCGGCACGAATCACACGACGAACGACTCGGCCAACCGATCTGCCCCGACTGCTACGACTACACAGGCGCGGTGCTGTGGCAGGCACACGCGGGCTCGCTGTGGCACCGCTTCACCCTGGCCATCCGCCAGGAACTGGCCAACCAGACCGGGATGACCCGCCGTGCCTTCGCCCAGCACGGCAAGGTGTCCTTCGCCAAGGTCGCCGAGTACCAGCGGCGCGGCCTGATCCACTTCCACGCCATCATCCGCCTCGACGGCCCCGCTGGACCGAACCAGCCGCCACCCGACTGGGCAAACCACCACCTGCTCACTCAGGCCATCCCACCGGCCGCCCATCAAGTCACCGTCACCACACCGCCGAGCGATCTCGGCCGGTGGACTCTCACCTGGGGCGATCAGCTCGACATCCGTCCTATCCTGCTCGATGCCAGCGCCGACGGGCTCAGTGAACGAGCCGTCGCCTCCTATATCGCCAAGTACGCCACCAAGGGTGCCGAAGCCTCCGGAACGGTCGATCACCGCCTGTCCTGCCGGGCCTGCGCCGGACGCGGACGGCTGAGCCTGATGGCCACCTGCGGGCAGTGCCACGGCACGGGCCTCAAGCCCGGTCTGAACCTGGACGCCTTGCCCGTTACCGACCACGCACGGTGCATGATCCGCACCTGCTGGGACCTCGGCGGACGCCCTGAGTTCAGGGCGCTCCGGCTCCGCCCGTGGGCGCACATGCTCGGCTTTCGCGGCCACTTCTCCAGCAAGAGTCGCGCCTACTCGCTCAACCTCACCGACCTGCGCAATGCTCGTGCCGCCCATCGCGCGGCCGAAGCCCGCGAGCGTCACGGCCTGCCCGCCCTCGGCGACGCCACCACGCTCGTCCTGGGCCACTGGCGCTTCGCCGGAATCGGCTACACCCCGGGCGAAGCAATCATGGCCGAACACATCCGCCAGCGTGTCCAGACCGCCCGCAAGATCGCGGCAGAGCGGGCGGATGGATGACCCCACCCCTACCCGCCCACGACCGGCGGCTCTACCGCGTCTGCGAGGCCATGCACCTGCTCAGCCTCAGCCGAAGCGTGATCTACGAACTCATCCGCTCAGGACGCCTCCGCTCCGTGACCCAGGGGCGAACCCGGCTCATCCCCGCCTCAGCCATCGAGGACTACATCTCCCTACTCGAACAGGAGGCTTCATGACCGAACGACGCAGTCGAGGAGACGGCGGCCTGCATTGGGACGAGCAGCGGCAACGCTGGATCGCCTCGGTGACGGTCGGCTACACCCCGGCTGGCAAGCGCATCGTGAAGAAGGCCAGCGGCAAGACCAAGACCGAAGCCAAGGCCAAGCTCAAAGAGATCGTTCGCGACCATGAGGACGGCTTGGCCATCGCGTCCACCACCTACACGGTGGCCGACGCCGTCCGCTACTGGCTTCAGCACGGCCTCGGCGGGCGTTCCTCCGCGACCGTCAAGATGTACAACACCTACGCCGACACGCACGTGATCCCCGCCCTCGGTGCCCGCAAGCTGCGGGATCTGTCCGTGGAAGACGTCGACAAGTGGCTGGCCGGTAAGACGGGCGAACTGGGCACCCGGTCACTCAAGCTGATCCACGGCATCCTCAATCGGGCGGTCAAGAGCGCGATGCGTCGCGACAAGGTCAAGCGGAACGTCGTGGACCTCTGCGACATCCCGGAGGGGCGCGAGGGTCGTCCGTCGAAGGCCTTGACGCTGGCTCAAGCTCTTGCCGTCCTCACGCAGGCCGAGGAGGGCGGTGAGCGCATGCGGGCCTACATCGTCCTCTCGCTGCTGATCGGAGCTCGTACGGAGGAACTGAGGGCGCTGCTCTGGTCGCACGTCGTGGCCTACGACGAGGCTCGGGCCGTGTGGCTGCCGGTGGGGGAGACAGGCTGGGATCACGAGGAGTTCGCGATCTACGTCTGGCGGTCCGTTCGGCAGAAGGGCGACACCAAGACGGTGAAGTCCCGCCGGTCGCTCAAGCTGCCTCGGCGCTGCGTGGAGGCGCTACGCCTGCTCAAGGAAGCCCAAGAGATCGCTCAGGAGAAGGCAGGCGACCGTTGGAAGGACACGGACCTCGTCTTCTGCACGCGGACCGGCACCCCCGTCACGGCTCACAACGTACGGCGTGACTTCCGGAAGGTCGTGGAGGGGGCGGGGCTCACCGGGCGGGAGTGGTCGCCTCGCGAGCTACGGCACAGCTTTGTGTCCGTGCTGTCAGACTCCGGCGTCCCCATCGAGGACATCTCGCGCCTCGTCGGGCACTCCAACACGGTGGTCACCGAGACGGTCTACCGACACCAGATCCGGCCCGTGATCATGCAGGGAGCTGCGGCGATGGACAAGATCTTCGGGAGTTAGTCACTCACTTAGTCACTCAGCCGCTGTTTTCAAGATCGAACACAAAGTATTCCTGCAGGTGGGCGGTACTGGGTTCGAACCAGTGACCCCTCGCTTGTAAGGCGAGTGCTCTACCGCTGAGCTAACCGCCCCTGATCGGCACTACACCTTACGACACCACGGGGCCCGATCGCACATCCACTGTCCAGCCGGGGCCCAGTTCGGGGCGGTCGGCGGCGCGCCAGCCCAGGAGGGCGGCTCCGAGCATGCCGGCGTCGACCCCAAGTGCGGCCGGTACCAGTGGGGGTGCCTCGCGGAAGGCCAGGCGTTTGACGAGGCGGGTGCGTACGGGGTCGAAGAGGGCGGGGCCCGCTTCGGCGAGGCCGCCGCCGAGGACGATCACCGTGGGGTCCAGCAGGAGCGTGTACGTGGCCAGGGCCAGCGACAGGGCCTCCACGGCCTCGTCCCAGACCTCTACGGCGATCGGGTCGTCGGAGGAGACCACCTGCTCCGCCTTGACGCCCTCCACGCCGGCGCGCTGGCTGTAGCGGCGGCCCACCGAGGCGGCCGAGGCGTACGTCTCCAGGCAGCCGAACTGGCCGCACGCGCACTGTTCGCCGTCCGGGAAGACCGGGGTGTGGCCGATCTCGCCGGCCCAGCCCGAGGAGCCGCCGTACGGTTCGCCGCGGATGATCGAGGCACCCGCGATCCCCGTGCCGATGGGGAGGAAGAGGAAGTCGGACAGGCCGCGACCCGCGCCGAGGATGCTCTCCGCGAGGCCGCCGGTGCGTACGTCGTGTCCGAGCAGGACGGGGATGTCCAGGGTGGTGAAGCTCGTGGCGGGGACGTCGCGCCAGCCCAGGTTCGCGGCGTAGACGGCGGCGTTGTCGGAGACCAGCCCGGGCACGGCCAGGCCCACGCCCGCCGGGGTGCCGTCGCCTGAGGAGGCCAGGTGGCTGATGAAGTCGGAGATGGCGGACACGACCGCCTCCGGGCCCTCCGCCCGGGGAGTCGGGCGCCGCTCGCTCAGCAGCACCACGCCGGAGTCGCTGACCAGGCCGCCCTTCATGGACGTGCCGCCGACGTCGAGCGCGACGACGAACGAGCTCGGAGCCGGGTTGTTCGGGCTCACGCTCACACTCGGGTTCGGGCTCTCGCTCACGCTCGGAGTCATGTCGGACACGCAGGAGACGATAGCGCAGCTCAGCAAATGTCTGGAAAGAGTCCCTTCGGTGTTGGGATCTCCGGGGCTCCCTGTCCCCGTAATCCCGGTCCCCGTACCGCTCCTGCGCCCTCCAGGGCTCCAGGGCAGGCGGCAGGCCATCGGCGGCTCAGGGCGGCTCAGGGTGGCTTAGGGTGGCTCACGGCGCTGTGACGGCCCCGTGTCCTCCTGTCCAGGCCCTGTGCCCCCAGGTCCTGGTGTTCAGGCCCGGGTGGCTCTGTGCCCGGTCTCAGGCGGCCGTGCCCCGTGTCCTCGTGTTCAGGCCCCGCGTGCCTCTGTGTCCGGCCTCAGGGCTTCCTGCCTCCGCGTCCGGTCCCATGGGGTCAGGCGCGGCCCAGTACGCGGTTGAGGGCAGCTTCCACCTCCGCCGAGAGGCCGGGGGGTGAGGGCGGTGGGGAGGCGGGAGAGCCCGCGAGCGCGTCGGAGCGCGCCAGCCGTACGTCGCCGCAGGACCGGCACTCCACCTCGCCCAGCCGGCAGATCAGCGCGACCGACCCGCAGGCCGCGCACGAGTCGAGGTCGAGGTCGTGCAGCCGCTGACAGTCCGGGCAGATCAACACCTGCGTCTCGTGGTGCACCCCGCGCTGCCACGGGCTGGCGCCGCGCACCGGGTCGGTCTGCCGGGCCCCGCATCGGTAGCAGGGCATCGTTCCCTCCGAGGTCAAGAAATGTCGGCGAGTGCCTTGGCGTAGTCGGCGATGTCGCGTGCGGCGGAGGTCGGATTGACCACCGACCACCGGATCACGCCCTCGCCGTCGATGATGAAGGTCCCCCGAAGAGCGAACCCCTTCGCCTCATCGAACACACCGTACGCCCGCGCGACCTGTCCGTGTGGCCAGAAATCGGAGAGCAGCGGAAACGTATAACCCTCGCGATCCGCCCATGCGCGGTGCGTGAACATGGAGTCGACGGAGACGGTCAGCAGTTGTGCCCCGTCGAGCGGCTGGTCGCGCAGCGCGGACAGCTCACCGTGACAGATCCCGCTGAAGGCAAGCGGGTAGAAGACCAGCACGACTTTGGAGCCCCGGAACTGAGACAGGCTCACCGGGGTGCCGTGCTGGTCCTGCAGCTCGAAATCCGGAGCCAGGGCGCCGACCTCGGCAGGATGTGCGTTCACAGGCATCATCCTGCCGCACGGAAGGCGCTCGGGCTCCCTACCGTTTGCCCTTGGGCGTGACGAGCCTGGTGCCGGACCAGTCCGGTGCGGCGGAGATGCTGCTGGTCTGCGAGAGACCCGCGGTAGCGGCATCCTCCCCGATGTCGCTCGGCTCCACGTGGCCGTCGCGTCCGGCCTTGGGAGTCAGCAGCCAGATCCGGCCGCCGTCGGCGAGTGCTCGCATGGCGTCGCTGAGGGCGTCGAAGAGGTCTCCGTCGCCGTCGCGCCACCACAGCAGCACCACGTCCACGACGTCGTCGCTCTCTTCGTCCAGCAGCTCGTTGCCGGTCAGGTCCTCGATGGAGTCGCGAAGTTCGTCGTCGACGTCCTCGTCCCAACCGATCTCCTGCACCACCTGACCCGGCTTGAGGCCGAGCCGTTCGGCCAGGCCGCGCTCGCCCTGCGCCTGACCCGCGGTCGCGCTCACGTTTATCCCTCCTGCTTGAGTGGCCCCGCTTATGCGGTTTATCGCTTCGGCACAGTCCACACGCTGTGACCCTCAGTCGTCAACGGTCGCCACGGGTACGGCCGTAGTCGGCCAGAATCAATCAGACAAAAACGACAGGCGAACCTGGCGTTGCCGGTTGTCGACGTTCAGGTCGACGAGTGCGATCGACTGCCACGTGCCGAGCGCCAGACGCCCGCCCAGCACGGGGACTGTGGCGTACGGCGGGATCAGCGCGGGCATGACGTGTGACCGTCCGTGGCCGGGCGAGCCGTGGGCGTGACGCCAGCGGTCGTCGGGCGGCAACAGGTCGCGCAGCGCGGCGAGCAGATCGTCGTCGCTGCGCGAGCCCAACTCGAGCAGGGCGACGCCGGCGGTCGCATGGGGCACAAAGATATGCAACAGCCCGTCTTCGCCCTGCGTGCGCACGAAATCAGCGCATTCAGCGGTGATGTCGTGCACTGTCTCTCGTGACCCGGTGGCCACAGAGATGATTTCAGATCTCACAGGGAAATCTTACTTATGCACCACGACGGCATCCGGGCCGGGAAACACCAGTCCGGTGTGCCCGTCGTCGAAGCGCACCATGTAGGGAGGCCCGCCGTCGAGGCCCTGGACCTCCACAATCACACCACTCCGGTCCCCTTCGCCAACGGCATGCCCGTGCACCAGGAGCCGGTCTCCTACCGCAGCATTCATATAACCCACATTGGTACGCGGGGGGCCGTCCGAAAAGAGTGATTCGGAAGTTTTGCTCCCCCTCTGGAGGGGCGGAGAAAAATGACCGAAACGTTACGTGGGGCTGAGGTGGCGTTGCGGGCTCCGGGGGTGGATGGCGGTGCCGTGTGGGTGTCCCGCGGGGCTGGTGGAGTGGGCAAACCTTGGGATGGCTGACCCCGACTGAGCGCTCCGAGTGCCAAAGGGGCCTGAGAGGTGGAGGAGACTCCATGGTCCGAGGGAGGCGCCATGGATCTGAGGGTGGTGCGCCGTGGGTGATGGGACGTGCCATGGATCCTGAGAGGCGCGCCGCGGCGTAAGAGGTGACGTATCGAGGGCCAGTGGGGTGTGAGGGGCGCCACAGGCCTGAGAGATGGCAGGGCGGCATGGTCATGATCAGGGGAGATGTGCTCATGGGCGGCCCTTCGTCCGGCGGGCCCCGTCGCGGACGAGGTGGGAGGGGGGCCGCTAGACTCGCCCGTCACGTCGCGCCGTCCCAGGTGAGAACCTCCTCCCTCCGGGGGAGAGTGGAGGGTGCAGGGACCCAGGAGTCCAGGGACATTCGAGCGAAATTTCGTTCGTTTTCCTGTCTTGTTAAATTGCTCCCGGGATGTAACCTTTGGTGGCGATTCGTCCTACCATCGGTGGTCTAGGCCATCTGATCTGTCTCTGCCAGCAGGGACACCACTGGTTACCGGTCAGTAGAGATGCGTTTTCTACGGCTAGCGACCAGGATGGAAGGCGACCCAGACCAGACATCAGTCATCCTCGGAAGGCGAGACCCAGTGGCTTCCGGACGCCAGCGATTCTCGATCATCAGCGACGGCCTACCCAGCCAGCTGCCTGATGTCGACCCCAGCGAGACCAACGAGTGGCTCGAGTCTCTCGACAACGTCGTCAAGACCGAAGGCCGCACCAGAGCCCGCTACCTCATGCTGCGCATGCTGGAGCGGGCCCGCGAGCACCAGGTCGGCGTGCCGGGTTTGCGGAGCACCGACTACATCAACACGATCCCGCCGGAGCGCGAGCCCTGGTTCCCCGGTGACGAGCACGTCGAACGCCGCATCCGCGCCTACATCCGCTGGAACGCGGCCATCATGGTGTCCAGGGCCAACGCCCGCACCAATGTCGGTGGTCACATCGCCACCTACGCCTCCGCCGCCTCCCTCTACGAAGTGGGCTTCAACCACTTCTTCCGCGGCAAGGACCACGGCGAGTCGGGCGACCAGGTCTTCTTCCAGGGGCACGCCGCGCCGGGCATCTACGCCCGCGCCTTCCTCGAGGGCCGACTCAACGAGGCCCAGCTCGACGCGTTCCGCCAGGAGCTGTCGCACGGCTTCCACGGCCTGCCCTCCTACCCCCACCCGCGCCTCATGCCGGACTTCTGGGAGTTCCCGACGGTCTCCATGGGTCTCGGCCCGATCGGCGCGATCTACCAGGCGCGGTTCAACCGCTATCTGCTCAACCGGCAGATCAAGGACACCAGCCGCAGCCACGTGTGGGCGTTCCTGGGCGACGGCGAGATGGACGAGCCGGAGTCGCTCGGCGCGATCGGCCTGGCGGCCCGCGAGGAGCTCGACAACCTCACGTTCGTGATCAACTGCAACCTGCAGCGGCTCGACGGTCCCGTACGCGGCAACGGCAAGATCATCCAGGAGCTGGAGTCGTACTTCCGCGGCGCCGGCTGGAACGTCATCAAGGTCGTGTGGGGCCGCGACTGGGACCCGCTGCTGGCGGCCGACGTCGACGGCGTGCTGGTCAACCAGATGAACACCACGCCCGACGGCCAGTTCCAGACCTACTCGGTCGAGTCCGGCGAGTACATCCGCGAGCACTTCTTCGCCGGTGACCCGCGCCTGCGCAAGATGGTCGAGCACCTGACCGACGACGACATCCGCAAGCTGTCGCGCGGCGGCCACGACTACCGCAAGGTCTACGCGGCGTTCAAGGCGGCCCGCGAGCACGTCGGCCAGCCGACCGTGATCCTCGCCCAGACCATCAAGGGCTGGACGCTGGGCAAGGACTTCGAGGCGCGCAACGCCACCCACCAGATGAAGAAGCTCACCAAGGCCGAGCTGAAGGAGTTCCGCGACCGGCTCTACCTGCCGATCCCGGACTCGGCCCTGGAGGCGGACCTGCCGCCGTACTTCCACCCGGGCGAGAACGACCCCGAGATCCAGTACATGAAGGAGCGCCGCGCGGCGCTCGGCGGCGTGCTGCCCAAGCGGGTCATGCGCGCCAAGCCGGTCAAGCTGCCCGGCGACGAGGTCTACGGCGGCTTCGCCAAGGGCTCGGGCAAGCAGCAGGTCGCCACCACGATGGCGTTCGTGCGGCTGCTGAAGGACCTCATGCGCGACAAGGAGATCGGCCACCGGTTCGTGCCGATCATCCCGGACGAGGCGCGCACGTTCGGTCTCGACGCCATGTTCCCGACGGCCAAGATCTACTCCCCGCACGGCCAGACGTACGAGGCCGTCGACAGGGAGCTGCTGCTGTCGTACAAGGAGGCCACGCAGGGGCAGATCCTGCACGAGGGCATCAGCGAGTCGGGCTCGATGGCCTCGGCCATCGCGGCGGGCAGCGCCTACGCCACGCACGGCGAGCACATGATCCCGATCTACATCTTCTACTCGATGTTCGGGTGGCAGCGCACCGGCGACCAGATGTGGCAGATGGGCGACCAGATGGGCCGGGGCTTCCTGCTCGGCGCCACCGCGGGCCGCACCACGCTCAACGGTGAGGGCCTGCAGCACGAGGACGGCCACACGCCGCTCATCGCCTCCACCAACCCGGCCGCGATCTCCTACGACCCGTCGTGGGCGTTCGAGGTGGCCCACATCGTCAAGGACGGCCTGCGGAGGATGTACGGCGACCAGCCGGAGGACGTCTTCTACTACCTGACCGTCTACAACGAGCCCTACCTGCAGCCCGCCCAGCCGGTCAACCTCGACGTGCAGGGCCTGCTCAAGGGCCTGTACAAGTTCGCCGAGGGGCCGCAGGCCCAGGGTCCGAAGGCCAACATCCTGGCCTCCGGCGTGGCGGGCCCGTGGGCGATGGAGGCGCAGCGGCTGCTGGCCGAGGACTGGGGCGTCTCGGCGGACGTGTGGTCGGCGACGTCGTGGTCCGAGCTGCGCCGCGACGCGCTGGCCTGCGAGGAGCACAACCTGCTCAACCCCGACGCCGAGCAGCGCGTCCCGTACGTCACCCAGGCGCTCTCCCAGGCGCAGGGCCCGTTCGTGGGCGTCAGCGACTACATGAAGGCCGTGCAGGACCAGATCGCGCAGTGGGTGCCGGGTGACTGGTCCTCGCTGGGCACCGACGGGTTCGGCCTGTCCGACACCCGCTCGGCGCTGCGCCGCCACTTCCACGTGGACGCCGCCTCGATCACGCTGGCCGTGCTGACCAGCCTGGTCAAGCGGGGCGAGCTCGACGGCGAGGTGCTGCGCGAGGCGATCGCCCGCTACCACCTCAAGAACGGCGTCACCGAGGCGGGCGGCGCGGAGAGCAACGACACCCAGTCGATGGGCGTCTGAGTCATCCAGGAGCGGCGCCCCCGCGAAGAACCTTTCGCGGGGGCGCCGTCATTTCCGCCGCCCGCGGCGTTCGGCCTGTGAGGCGGCACGTTCAGGAGGGGTACGTGCCGCCTCACCCAGGTATGGTGCGGCGTCACGTATTGTGGGCACTACTTCCCCCTGAGAGACGAGGGAGAAGTCTGTTTATGCGACGCGTCCTAGCCGCCCTGCTCATCCCGGTCGTCGCCGGTTGTTCCACCGTGCCGGCCGAGCCCGCCACGCAGTCGACGGCGGACACCGGCACGATCAGCTGGGGGCCGTGCACCGACATCAAGCGTCCCGGCGGTGAGTCACCGGCCAGCCAGGACAGTTCTGTACGGTGCGGGAAGCTGGCCGTTCCGCTGGACTACAACAAGCCCGGCGGGGAGAAGCTGGACCTGGCGCTCATCAAACTGTCCGCCACGGGCAAGAACCGGCTGGGTTCGGTGGTGTTCAACTTCGGCGGTCCCGGCGCCTCCGGCGTCGACACGCTCGACCAGGCCGCCAAGGCGCTCACGGCGCTGCGCGCCCGATACGACCTGATCAGCTTCGACCCGCGCGGCGTGGAGCGCAGCTCCGGCGTGCGCTGCGGCGACACCGTGGAGATGGACAGGTTCACCGCGCTGGACACGCTGCCGTCCGACAAGCAGACCCACCAGGAGACAGCGGCCGCCAACAAGCAGTTCGCCGCCCTCTGCCAGCAGAACTCCGGCAAGATCCTCCCGTACGTCGGCACCGTGAACGCCGCCCGCGACATGGACCGGATCCGCGCCGCGGTGGGCGACGCCAAGCTCAACTACATCGGCATGTCGTACGGCACGCAGCTCGGCGCCGTGTACGCCACCGAGTTCCCCAAGAACGTGGGCCGCATGGTGCTCGACGCGCCGCTCGACCCGACGGTGACGTTCGAGCAGCGCACGCTGGTGCAGACCCGCGGGTTCCAGAAGGCGTACGAGAGCTTCCTGCGGTCGTGCGTCAAGAACAAGTGCGACATCGGCAAGGACCAGGAGAGCGCCAACACCAACGTCGACAAGCTGCTGAACCAGCTCACCGCCCAGCCGCTGAAGGTCGGCGCCCGCGAGCTCACCCAGGGGCTGGCCGCCACGGGCGTGGCGGCGGCGCTGTACTCGGAGCTGACCTGGCCCTTCCTGGAGCAGGCGCTCTCGGAGGCGATCAAGGGGCGCGGCGAGGCGCTGCTCTACCTGGCCGACTCCTACACAGGCCGCTCCCAGGACGGCAAATACTCCACGCAGATGACCAGCTTCCCGGCCATCACGTGCGTGGACACCTCCGAGCGGCCCAGCGAGGCCGAGCTGCGCCGCACCGAGGCGGCCGCCATGAAGATCTCGCCGCTGTTCGGCAGCGAGGGGTCCGGCGGGCTGTGCCGGGTCTGGCCGGCCAAGGGCAGCGATCAGGCGCGGCACGTGAACGCCACCGGCTCGGCGCCGATCGTCGTGATCGGCGGCAAGGGTGACCCGGCCACGCCGTACGAGTGGGCGCCCAAGCTGACGGCCCAGCTCAAGACCGCCAGGCTGGTGACGTACGAGGGTGAGGGGCACGGCGCCTACCTGTCGGGCAGCAAGTGCGTGCTGGAGCTCGTGGACTCGTACCTGATCGACGGCAAGCTGCCGCAGAAGGGCACGACCTGCCCTGCGGCCTAGGGTGGGGCCTGTGAGATACGAATCGCTCATCGACACCGAGGCCGCCCGCCTGGTGGCCCTGGCCACGGACCTGTCCGTCCCGGTGCCCACGTGCCCGGGATGGACGTTCGCCGAGCTGATCACGCACGTCGGTCAGACGCACCGGTGGGCCACGCACGTGCTGCGCGACCAGGTCCAGGAGCGGATCTGGTCGCGCCAGGTGCCCAGCGGGCTGGCCGAGGGCCAGAGCGGCGACGCGGCCTGGCTGAGCGCCGGGGCGGCCGAGCTGCTCGACACGCTCCGCGCCACCGACCCTTCGCTGTCGGTGTGGACGTGGGGCCCGGACCGGCAGGCGTCGTGGTGGTCCCGCCGGATGCTCTTCGAGCTGGTGATCCACCGGGCCGACGCGGAGCTCGCGCTCGGCATCGACCCGGTCGTCCCGGCCGAGGTCGCGATCGACGGTGTCGAGGAGTATTTGCACAACCTGCCGTACGCGACCTGGGTGACCCGGTCGCTGGCTGGGCTCGAGGCGGAGGGGGCCACGATCCACCTCCACGCGAACGACGCCGACGGCGAGTGGACCATCACCCAGGGCCCGGCCGGGACGGTCGACTGGGCGCGCGGGCACACCAAGGGCGACTGCGCCGTCCAGGCGACGGCCCAGGACCTGCTGCTCATGCTCTACGGCCGGCGCTCGCCCGAGGCGCTGACCGTCTACGGCGACGCCGACCTCCTCAAGCGCTGGCTGTCCAAGGCCGCCTTCTGACGCGGGGGAGATGGGCCCTGGACGCGCCGCCGCTCGGCGATCGGCGGCGTGCCCAGGGCACGGGGTGAACCGCTCCTAGGAAGCGGCCCGTCCGTACGCCGGGGGTCAGCGGGGAAGGCGTTCTCCCCGGCCCTCGAACGGGTGATTCACCTGTGAGGGGAAGCTTTCATGGCGTCACCTGCGATGGAAGATCCCGAAGACGCTCCCGGACGTGTCATGCAGGTAGGCGAAGTCGGTGCCGGCGCCGTCGTCGATCACCTTCATGATCACCTTGCCGCCCAGCGACTCGCTCTTGGCGCAGGCCGCCTCGACGTCGGCCACCTGCACGTGGAAGATCGCGTGCGCCGGGAACTCGCCCTTGGTGTTGAACAGCCCGCCGCCGGGCTGCTCGCCACCCGGCCGGCCGATCATCCGGTAGTCGATCGGCCCCTCGCCGGCGGTGAACGTCCAGCCGAACAACCCGCCGTAGAACGCCTGGGCGCCTTCGGGATCGTCGGTCGCGATCTCGAACCAGGTCACGGTGTTGTCCATCGTCGTCTCCTCGTCACTGACTTTCTCGAACAAGACAACGATCTAACGGTGGGGCGACAACCCTATGTCGGTGTTTTCGATTGACTAATCGAGCACAGCGGCGTCCACGATCATGTTGGGCACATCGGCGGCGAAGCCTTCGAGCGGCCGGTCGGGGCTGCGCTCGGCGGTCACGGTCGCGGCGGCGATGCGATCGAGCCGGAAGACCCGCACGTCATCGCGTAACCGGCACCAGGCCACGAGATACCAGAAACCGCCCCGCCCGCCCAGGAACACGCCCGGCTCGACGTCCCGCGAGGTCAGCGCGCCCTTGGCGTCGGCGTATTCGAGCCTGAGCACGCGCCGCCGCAGCAGCGCCTCCTCGATGGCCCGGGAGATGCCCTCGCCCCCGAGGGGCTGGATCTCGGGGGAGCCGGGATCCGGCGGGTGGTGGACGAGCTGCACCCGCCGCGCCAGCTCCCTGGCCAGCTCGCCCTCGGAGCCCGGCATCGCGGCCACGACCTTGCGTAACGCGCTGCGGGCCTGCCGGCCGAACGGCTGGTCACCGGCCTGGCTGAGCGCCACCGCGATGGCCACCGCCTCGGCCGGGGTGAAGTTGAGCGGGGGCAGCGACATCTTCTTGTCGATCGCGTAACCGCCCTTGCGGCCCGGCTCGGCGTAGATCGGCACCCCTGACTCCTGCAGGGCGGTGATGTCGCGCTCGATCGTGCGCACGCTCACCTCGAACCGCTTGGCCAGCTCGCGGGCGGAGCGGCAGCGGGGCGCGATGGCGCGCAGGTCTTCGACGAGCGCGTAGAGCCGGTCGGTACGATTCACAGCCGCGACGCTACGCGGCGCCACCGACAATCATGGTTCGCGCGCCGTCCTGGCCACGCGCGCCTCACCCCGCCGCCACAGGGGTCTCACTACACCGGGCAGGCCGTGCTGGTGCCCGTGCGGATCGAGTAGAGGACGACCTGGCGGTAGGCCGCCGGGACCACGGCCCTGCCCGCGCACAGGACGAAGTCGCCGCCCAGCGAGTGCAGCACCACCTGGCAGCCGGGCAGCGGGCTGTTGTCGAAGGACCCGACCCGCTGCCCGGGAACCCTGCCGATGAAGTTGTCGCAGGTGTCGTAGCTGACGGAGTTGGTCGGGCGGGAGAAGGCGGTGTCGGAGTAGAGGGTGAGCCGGGCCGTCGCGGCCCCGGCCGGAGCGGCCGCGAGGGCCAGTGCGGAGACGATCGTGGCGGCCACGCAAGCCGCGCGTGCTCGCTGACGTAACATGTCGCTCCCCTGGAGTCGTGAGCTCGCCGGAGCGCGGCGCACTCCCCGTGCCGAAGACCCCGTCGCCGCGCCTTGCTGGCCTCATCATTTGCGAGTGCCGTGCGGCTGTAAAGGCGCGGCCCGGGGTCCGGCGCGGTCAGGTCACCCCCGGGTCTCGACCCAGACGCTGACCGTGGTGTGCGGTGTGATGCCGGTGTAGGAGACGGTGCCGACGGGCTGCCACGGGCCTTCGATCGGGATCAGGCCGACCTCGGGCAGGAAGTGCCGTTGCAGGACCCGGATGCGGTGCTCGCCGGTGCCCGACGTGCACAGGCTCGTGGCCCAGCGATCCTGGGTGTTGAGCTGGGTCGTGCAGCCGGAGGGGGAGGCGTGGGCGGCGGGGACGGGGCCGAGGACGAGGGCGGCCGTCAGGAGGGCGGCGGGGGCGGCCCATCTTCTCGCGTTCATGGCTGGCTCCTTGGAGGAAGGGGTGGAGCGGGCGAGAATGCTTAGGAAAGTTTCCTAAAAGATGGGCGCGCCGTCAATGCACCTACCAGCGATGGTGGACCTGCGGCCGGATCAGGTCGTCGTAGACGGCCTCGACCGCTTCGAGCGTGGCCGGGGGAAGCGAGGAGAACGCCGCGGCGGCCGCGTTCGCGGTGGCCTGGGACGTGTTGCGGGCGCCGGGGATCACCACCGACACGCCGGGCTGGTCGAGGATCCAGCGGAGCGCGAACTGGGCCATCGTCAGGCCCTCGGGCACCAGGGGAGCCAGGCGGCGGACCGCCTCCAGGCCCGTGCCGAAGTCGACGCCCGAGAAGGTCTCGCCGACGTCGAAGGCCTCCCCCTGCCGGTTGTAGTTGCGGTGGTCGTCGGTGCCGAAGGTCGTGTGCTCGTCGTACCGGCCGGACAGAAGGCCGCTGGCCAGCGGGACCCGGGCGATGATGCCCACCCCGGCGGCCCGGGCGGCGGGCAGGACCTGCTCCAGCGGCTTGAGCCGGAACGCGTTGAGGATGATCTGCACGGACGCCACCCCCGGCCGCGCGATCGCCGTCAGCGCCTCCTCGCACGTCTCCACGCTGACCCCGTACGCGGCGATCTTCTGCTCGGCCACCAGCGTGTCCAGGGCGTCGAACACGGCGTCCGTCGAATACACCGGGGTCGGCGGGCAGTGGAGCTGGACCAGGTCGAGGGTGTCCACGCCGAGGTTCTGGCGCGAGCGCTCATTCCAGGCCCGGAAGTTGGACATCACGTAGTTGGAGGGGATCTGCTCCAGCCGGCGGCCCATCTTGGTGGCCACGGTCAGCTCCGGCCGCCCCTTGGCGAAGCGGCCGACGATCTGCTCGCTCCGGCCGTCGCCGTAGACGTCGGCCGTGTCGATGAAGGTGACCCCGGCGTCCACGGCGGCCCCCAGGGTGGCGAACGCCTCGTCCTCCGTCACCTGGCCCCAGTCGGCGCCGAGCTGCCACGCGCCGAGGCCGACTATGCCCACCTGGCGTCCTGTTCGTCCCAACGTGCGTTGTTCCATGGGAACAGTCTCCCGGATGGGAACCGCACCCCGCCCCGAGGGCTAGGCGGCCGAGCAGCGGGGAGGCGGCGCTGACCGCAGCCCGGCGCGAGCAGGTCGCTCACCGCGAGCCGGCCCCCGGGGTCCACTATCGGGGCCGGTAACAGCAGCGCAGCCCCGTCTGCACCGTGGCGCGCAGTTCCTCCCCGATCGCCGGGTCCACCGCCGAGATACGCGCCAGCGCCCGCCTGATCGCCTTGCCCACGGCGATCCTGGCCCGCTCCTCGCTCCCCGTGAACGGCCGCGCCCGCCCGCCGATGCCCGTCGCCGCCGCCAGCTCCGCCACCAGCCACTCGCGCTCCAGCCGCAGCCCCGCCGCCCGCTCCAGGTCGTTCATCGACTCCAGCTCGTCGATCTCCGCCTCCAGCTGGCCCAGCCGCTGCCGGTAGGTGTCCCTGGCCTGGTCGTCCAGCACCGGCTGGGCCGACCCGCCCTCGGGCTCGCGCGTCCAGGTCCCCGCGGCCAGGTCGGCGGCGAGGATCTCCCGGCCCGGATTGGCGACCAGCGTGGCCAGATGTCCCATCCCGACGCTGTGGTCGACGAGCGCGAGCCGCCCGCCCAGTTCGACCTGCCAGTGCCGCCCGTGCCTGCGGAACCGGCCGCCGCCCTGCCCCGCGGACGAGCCCCCGACCACGGACGGCAGCACCATGCCCAGCTCCCCGGCCTCCCGCGCGGCGGCGGCCTGCTCCCGGTTGGCCGCCTGGTCCCGCGCCCCGTCGCGCAGCGCCAGCGCCTGCCCGAGCCGCCACCTCGACAGCGCGGCGGCCGGCCAGTGTCCCAGGGCGAAGTTCCCCCGCACGGCCGCCCGCAGGTGCTCCACGGCCGTGGAGAGGTCCCCGGTGGTGAGCGCGGCCATGCCCAGCGAGTGGTGCACGGAGCCGAAGCAGGCCACGCCCAGGCTGGCGACCACCGGCAGGTCAGCGAACGGGCGCAGCAGCGCGTACGCGCGGGCGGCCGTGTCCGGGTCATGGAGCAGGTGGGCGGTCTCCACGACGCAGTACATCGAGACCAGCCACGTGCTCGACCCCGGCATCTCCTCCACGCGCAGCCTGGCCAGGTGCCCGGCGGCCGCGCGCCGGTCGCCCGCGACGGCCGCGGCCAGCGCCAGGCCCGCCAGGTACGAGTTGTCGATCGGGCTCAGCGTGGGCGAGCTGACCAGGTCCGACAGCACGGGCAGCAGCTCGGCAGCCCGGCCCTGGAACCAGCGGATGGCGCCGAGCTGGCCGCCGTACCAGCCGGTCGCGTCCATGTCGCCGGCCGCCACGCCGCGCTCGAAGCACTCGCCGGCCCGCTTCTCGGCCTCGGCGAAGCGGCCCGCGCGGATGGTCAGCATGACCTCGATCGCCTCGACCACGTACCCGACCGCGAGGTGGTCGTGGCCGGCCAGCAGGCCGCGCAGCTCCTCCAGGCCGCGCTCCGCGTGCGGGTCCGCGGCCAGGTAGAGGTCGACCGTGCGCCACAGCAGGCCCATCAGCAGGTCGCCCCTGCGCTCGGTGACGGCGGCCTGGCCGATCAGCTCCCCGGCCAGCTCCAGCCTGATCGCCGCGTGCTCGGGGCCGAGCAGGCAGTGGTGCGCCAGGCTCAGCGCCTCGGCCAGCGCCTGCGCGTCGCCGGAGCCCCTGACCTCGGTGAGCAGCCGCATGATCGTGACGTGCCGGCCCGCGCGGTAGTCCTCCTCGCCCCGCATCCGCACGTGCAGCCGCAGGGCCGTCGACGAGCGGGGGTCGATCAGGGACAGCGCGTGCCGCTGGCGGGCGCGTACCATCTCCGACTCCGCACACGTCCTGTGCTCGTGCACCCAGATCCCGCCCAGGCCCAGCGCCGCCCGCGCCAGCGACGACGGGTCGCCGCAGAGCTCGGCCAGCCGGTACGCCGAGTCGAACCAGCGCCGCGCGGTCTGCAGGTCGCCGTTCACGAACAGCGCCCGCTCGCCCAGCACGAGGGCCAGCTTGAGATCGGG
Organism: Nonomuraea sp. NPDC050451; assembly: GCF_044458585.1. Classification (NCBI taxonomy): domain Bacteria; kingdom Bacillati; phylum Actinomycetota; class Actinomycetes; order Streptosporangiales; family Streptosporangiaceae; genus Nonomuraea; species Nonomuraea sp. NPDC050451. The sequence goes on along the minus strand of NZ_JBITHZ010000002.1, from coordinate 783,660 downwards.
GCACGAGGGCAGGAGTACCCCCCGTTGCTGTGCAACGCTCATCGGTTCCGCTCCCCTGTCCGATACCTTGACTGAGCGTCTGCCACGGTCCCCGAATACCGTTCTGAGAACTACGACGTTTGACACACTGGGCGGGTTCAATCCGGCATGGCCATACGCTGGGTGCCATGATTCGCCCCGCGACACCCGCCGACGTGCCCGAAATCGTCAACATGATCCGTGAGCTGGCCGAGTACGAGAAGGCCTTGCACGAGGCGAGGGTGACCGAGGAGCAACTGCACACCGCGCTCTTCTCCGACCGCCCCGCCGCGTTCGTCCACATCGCCGAGCACGACGGCGAGGTGGCCGGCTTCACGCTCTGGTTCCTGACGTTCTCGACGTGGCGGGGCGTGCACGGCATCTACATGGAGGACCTGTACGTACGCCCCCGGCACCGGGGCGGCGGCCACGGGATCTCGCTCATGAAGGAGCTGGCCGGGATCTGCGCCGAGCGCGGCTACCAGCGCTTCGAATGGTCGGTGCTCGACTGGAACGAGCCCAGCATCGGCTTCTACGACAAGCTCGGCGCGGTGCGCCAGGACGAGTGGCTGAAGTACCGGCTGACCGACGAGCCGCTGCGGCGCCTGGCCGGCCGCCAGGACTGATCGCTCACGTATCGTGACAAGCCACGCATGAGATTACGGCTGATCATCAGGCTGTATTACGAGCGTGTTTCCGCTGTGACGCATGTGCGTGGCTTGTTACGCCGGTGAATCACACGTAACGAACGCACAGCCACGGATCGTCAAAGTGCGTAACGCGCGCTTCCTACCTTGGAGTTCCCCCCGGACGCCGAGTGTAGGAGAAAGTCGATGGCGCGCTGGATCGCCGAGTGGCACCCCGATGACCCAGCTTTCTGGGAGAGTTCAGGCAAGCGCGTCGCACGGCGCAACCTGATCTTCTCGATCGTCGCCGAGCACCTCGGCTTCACCGTGTGGACGCTGTGGAGCATCGTGGCCACCAAGATGGGGGTCTACAAGTTCTCCACGGACCAGCTCTTCTGGCTGGTCGCGCTGCCCAACCTGATCGGCTCGGTGCTGCGCGTGCCCTACACGTTCGGCCCGGCCAAGTTCGGCGGGCGCAACTTCACCGTGGTGAGCGCGGCATTGTTGCTCATCCCGGCGGTGTTGCTCGGCGTGGCGGTCGGCAACCCGGACACGCCGTACTGGCTGTTCCTGGTGATCGCGGCGCTGGCCGGAGTCGGCGGGGGGAACTTCGCCTCCAGCATGGCCAACATCACCTACTTCTACCCTCGCCACAAGCAGGGGGTCGCCCTGGGGCTGAACGCCGCGGGCGGCAACATCGGCGTCAGCTCGGTCCAGCTCGTCATGCCGCTGGTGATCGGCGGGTTCGGGCTGGCCGCGGCGGGGTGGTTCTGGATCCCGTTCATCGTCGTGGCCGGCGCCTGCGCCTTCTTCTTCATGGACAACCTCACCAGCGCCAGGGCCAACCCGCGCGAGCAGCTCGCGGTGGCGGGCAGGGCCCAGACCTGGATCATGTCCTTCCTGTACATCGGGACCTTCGGCTCGTTCATCGGCTACTCCACGGCCTTCCCGCTGCTCAGCAAGAGCCTCTTCCCCGAGGCCCCCTTCGCCGTCGTGGCGTTCGTCGGACCGCTGCTGGGCTCGCTGATCAGGCCGGTCGGCGGCTGGCTGGCCGACAAGCTCGGCGGCGCCCCCGTCACGCTGTGGAACTTCGCCGGGATGGGCGGCGGCGTGCTGCTGGTCTGGCTGGCCAGCACCTCCGGCAACTTCTGGATGTTCTTCCTGGCCTTCCAGCTCCTCTTCGTCACCGCCGGCATCGGGAACGGCTCCACGTACCGCATGATCCCGGCCATCTTCCAGGCCAAGGCCCTCGCCGAGCGCGGCGAGGGCGAGGAGACCCTGCTGTACGGCAAGCGCCAGGCCTCGGCCGCCATCGGCATCATCTCGGCGGTGGGAGCGCTGGGCGGGTTCCTCATCAACCGGGCGTTCGGAATGTCGTTCGCCGCGGCCGGAACCCCGGCGCCCGCCTTCCTCGCCTTCGGAGCCTTCTACGTGTCCTGTTTCGCCCTGACCTGGTGGTGCTACACCCGCAAGGTCGGCGTCTCGGTCGTGGCCAGCCTCGCCTATGCCCGGGTCTGACCTCATGACTGAGCCCGTGAAGACACACTGCCCGTACTGCGCACTCCAGTGCGGCATGGAGATCGGTCCGGGGCCGGCCATCAGCCCCAGGACCGACATCCCTGCCAACGCCTCCGGCGCGCTGTGCCAGAAGGGCTGGACGGCGGGCGAGCTGCTCACCAACGGCGAGCGCCTGACCACCCCGCTCCTGCACGGCGAGCCCGTGGAGTGGGAGGTCGCGCTCGACTACGTGGCGGAGCGGCTGTCCGCGATCCGCGCCGAACACGGCCCCGACGGCGTGGCCGTGTTCGGCGGCGGCGGGCTCACCAACGAGAAGGCCTACACGCTCGGCAAGTTCGCCAGGGTCGCGCTGGGCACCAGCCAGATCGACTACAACGGCCGCTTCTGCATGTCGTCGGCGGCCGCCGCCTCGATCAAGGCGTTCGGGATGGACCGCGGCATGCCGTTCCCCATCACCGACCTGGCCGAGGCCGACGTCGTGCTGCTGGCCGGCGGCAACGTCGCCGAGACCATGCCGCCCTTCGTGCGCCACCTGTCGGGCCCCCGGGTGATCGTCATCGACCCGCGGCGCTCCCAGACGGCCAAGCTGGCCTGGCTGCACCTGCAGCCCACGCCCGGCACCGACCTGGCCCTGGCGCTCGGGATGCTGCACCTGGCCATCGCCGACGAGCTCGTGGACGAGGCGTACGTGGCGGCCAGGACCACCGGCTTCGAGGAGGTCCGCACCTCGCTGGCCGCCTGGTGGCCGGAGCGGGTGGAGCGGATCACCGGGGTGCCGGTCTACCGGATGCGGCAGGCGGTCCGGGCGCTGGCCGCGGCCGGCAACGCGTACATCCTGACCGGGCGCGGCGCCGAGCAGCACGCCAAGGGCACCGACACGGTCAGCGCGTTCATCAACCTGGCGCTGGCGCTGGGACTGCCCGGCCGGCACGGCTCCGGGTACGGATGCGTGACCGGGCAGGGCAACGGCCAGGGCGGCAGGGAGCACGGCCAGAAGGCCGACCAGCTCCCCGGCTACCGCAAGATCGACGACCCGGCGGCCCGCGAGCACGTCGCGGGCGTGTGGGGCGTCCCCGCCGACAGCCTCCCGGGGCCGGGGCGGTCGGCGTACGAGCTGCTCGACGCCCTCGGCACCCCCGGCGGGCCGCGGGCGATGCTGCTGTTCGGCTCCAACCCCGTGATCTCCGCGCCCGCCTCCGAGCACGTGGCCGAGCGCATCGCCTCCCTCGAACTGCTCGTGACCTGCGACTTCGTCATGTCCGAGACCGCGGCGCTGGCCGACGTGGTCTTCCCGGTGACGCAGTGGGCCGAGGAGACCGGCACCATGACGAACCTCGAAGGCCGCGTCCTGCTCCGCAACCGGGCCGTGGCGCCGCCCGAGGGCGTCAGGAGCGACCTCGACGTGCTCGCCGGCCTCGCCGAGCGGCTCGGGCACCGCTTCGAGACCGAGCCGGTCAAGATCTTCGACGAGCTGCGCCGGGCGAGCAAGGGCGGGGCGGCCGACTACTCGGGCATCACCTACGAGCGCATCACCGCCGAGAAGGGCGTCTTCTGGCCCTGCCCCGAGCCGGAGCACCCCGGCACGCCGCGCCCGTTCCTCGACTCCTTCGCCCACCCGGACGGCCGCGCCAGGTTCGTGCCCGTCCAGCACCGGCCCGCGGCCGAGGAGACCGACGAGGACTACCCGATCTACCTGAGCACCGGACGGGTGCTCGCCCACTACCAGAGCGGCGCCCAGACCCGCAGGATCGCGTCGCTCGTCCAGGCGGCTCCCGAGCCGTTCGTCGAGCTGCACCCGGATCTCGCCGAGCAGCTCGACATCTCGCCCGGGGACGTCGTACGGGTCAGCAGCAGGAGAGGCGAGGGGAAGGCCGTGGCCAGGATCAGCGACGCCATCAGGCGCGACACCGTTTTCATGCCCTTCCACTGGGAGGGCGCCAACCGGCTCACCAACCCGGCCCTTGATCCGGCATCGAGGATGCCGGAGTTCAAGGTCTGCGCTGTCAGGGTGGAGAGGGACTCTTGACTTCCTCCACACGGCCGAAGCCGGGGGATTCCAGCCCTCGCGGGTGGATCTTCCTGCTTCACAGGGCCGCGCCGTCGCCGCTCTCACGGGTCGGGTCTTACCAGCCCTCCACAGGCGTTTCACCTCTCCGCCAGCCCGGCGGCGAGGGCACTGCAGGCCATGCACATGGTGGCTTGGTTATCGCCACCGCCGAACACGATACCGAACCCTGCGGCATCGCGCCGGGGGTCTCCACGATCGAGGAGATTCGATGAGGCTCGTCGTCGTCGGCAACGGGATGGCCGGGTCGCGGCTGGTCAACGAAGTACGGACCAGGGACCCGCACATCAGGATCACGATCTTCGGCGCGGAGTCGCGCCAGCCGTACAACAGGGTGCTGCTGTCCAACGTGCTGGCCGGCAGCTCGCGTCCCGAGCAGGTGAGGCTGCTCGAATCCTCCTGGTACGACGCCCACAACGTCGAGGCCGCCTTCGGTGACGCGGTCGCCCACATCGACAGGGAGACCAGGCACGTGGTGACCGAGGGCGGGCGGCGCGAGCCGTACGACCTGCTGGTCCTGGCCATGGGCAGCGAGGCCATCGTGCCGCCGATCCCCGGCGTGGAGCGGGCCATCCCGTTCCGCACGCTCGACGACTGCGAGCGCATCATGGAGGCCGCCGACCAGGGCCGCAAGGCCGTGGTCGTCGGCGGCGGCCTGCTCGGCATCGAGGCCGCGCGCGGGCTGGCCGGGCGCGGCCTGCCCGTGACGCTGCTGCACCTGGCCGGGCACCTCATGGAACGCCAGCTAGACGTCGAGGCGGGCGAGGTGCTCGGCGAGACGCTCGCCGGGCTCGGCGTCGAGATCCGCACCGGCGTCAGCGCCGAGGCGGTGCAGGAGGACGGCGTCCGGCTGGCCGGCGGCGAGCTGATCGAGGCCGACCTCGTCGTGCTGGCCTGCGGCGTGCGCCCCGTCACCGGGCCGGCCGCCGCGGCGGGGCTGGAGGTGCGGCGCGGCATCGTCGTGGACGACGAGCTGCGCACCGACGACCCGTCGATCTTCGCCGTCGGCGAGTGCGCCGAGCACGACGGCACCGTGTACGGCCTGGTCGCCCCCGCCTGGGAGCAGGCCGCCGTGGCCGCCGACGTCATCACCGGCGGCAAGGCCCTCTACCGGGGCTCCCGGCTGGTCACCAGGCTCAAGGCCAGGAGCGTCGAGCTGGCCGCCATGGGCGAGACCCAGCTCACCGAGGAGCACGCCGAGGTGGTGCGCTTCAGCCACCGGGCCCGCGGCACCTACCGCAAGCTCGTCATCCGCGACGGGCGGCTGGTGGGCGCGATCCTGCTGGGCGAGAGCGACGCCGTGGGCACGCTCACCCAGCTCTTCGACCGAGGCGCGCCGGTGCCGGGGGACCGGGCCGGGCTGCTGTTCCCCGGGCTGTCGTCGGCGCCGGTGGCCGACAGCCCGACGCTGATGCCGGACGCGGCCAAGGTCTGTCAGTGCAACAACGTGACCAAGGGTCAGATCAGGGCGTGCTGGGAGGCCGGGGCCCGCGACGTGGCCGGAGTGGCGGCCGCGACCAGGGCGACGACCGGATGCGGTACCTGCCGCGACGCCGTGGAGGGCATCGTCGGCTGGCTGTGCGAGCAGGAAGGGATTTCAGTATGAGCAGGATCGTCGTCGTTGGGTACGGGCCGACGGCCCACCGGCTCGTCGAAACCCTGGTGGACAAGGGCTTCGACGGCAGGATCACCGTGATCGGGGAGGAGCCGCGGCCCGCGTACGACCGGGTGGCCCTGACCTCCTACCTCTCCGGCGTCACCGTGGAGGACCTCACCTATGAGGTGCCCTCGGGGGTCGTGACGAGGCTGAGCAGCCGGGTCACCGGGATCGACCGGGAGGCCCGCGAGGTCACCCTGGCCGACGGCGCCACTGAGCCCTATGACGTGCTCGTGCTGGCCACCGGGTCGGCGCCGTTCGTGCCGCCGGTGCCGGGCGCCGAGCACGCCTTCGTCTACCGGACCATCGACGACCTGGACGCCATCCGGGTGGCCGCCAAGGACGCGGTCGAGGGCGTCGTGGTCGGCGGCGGGCTGCTCGGCCTGGAGGCCGCCGACGCGCTGCGCGCGCTCGGGCTGAAGGCGCACATCGTCGAGATGAGCCCCTGGCTGATGCCGCGGCAGGTGGACGAGGGCGGCGGCTCGGTGCTGAAGTCGCACATCGAGGGCCTCGGGCTCAGCGTGCACGCCGGGGCGGGCGTCCAGGAGATCGTCGCCGACGACGACGGCCAGGTCGTGGGGCTGCGCAAGCCGGACGGGACGCTGGTGGACGCGCAGGTCGTGGTCTTCTCGGCGGGCATCCGGCCGCGTGACGAGCTGGCCAGGTCGTCCGGGCTGGCGGTCGGCGAGCGGGGCGGCATCGTGGTCGACTCCGCGATGCTCACCTCCGACCCCTCGATCTACGCGGTCGGCGAGTGTGCGCTCGTCGGCGGCATGGTCTACGGCCTGGTCGGGCCGTGCAACACGATGGCCGAGGTGGCGGCCGACCGGATCATGGGCGGGTCCTCGGCCTTCGAGGGCGCCGACATGTCCACCAAGCTCAAGCTGCTGGGTGTCGAGGTGGCGCAGTTCGGGGCCATGTCGGGAGCGCTCGACGTCACCTACATGGACCCGGTGGGCGGCGTCTACAAGAGGCTGTTCATCAGCGACGACGCGAAGACTCTGCTCGGCGGCATCTGCGTGGGCGACGCCTCGCCGTACACGTCGCTGCGGCCCTTCGTCGGCAAGGCGCTGCCCGCCTCGCCGTCCGACCTGCTCTTCAGCGGGGCCGGGGCCAGCCTCGACCTGCCCGACGAGGCGCAGGTGTGCTCCTGCAACAACGTGTGCGCGGGCGACGTCCGCACGGCCATCGCCGACAAGGGCGTCACCGACGTGCCCGGCATCAAGGCCTGCACCCGGGCCGGCACGACCTGCGGCAGCTGTGTGCCGATGCTCAAGCAGCTGCTGGAGAAGTCGGGCGTCGAGGTCAGCAAGGCGCTGTGCGAGCACTTCACGTACTCGCGGGCCGAGCTGTTCGACATCGTACGGGTCCGCAAGATCACCACGTTCTCCCAGCTCATCACCGAACACGGGCAGGGCAGGGGCTGCGACATCTGCAAGCCGGCCGTGGCCTCGATCCTGGCCTCGCTGTACAACGGCCACGTGCTCGAAGGCGAGCGGGTCGCGCTGCAGGACACCAACGACCACTTCCTCGCCAACATGCAGAAGAACGGCACGTACTCGGTCGTCCCGCGCATCCCCGGCGGCGAGATCACCCCCGACAAGCTCATCGTGATCGGCGAGGTGGCCCGCGACTTCGGCCTCTACACGAAGATCACCGGCGGACAGCGCATCGACCTGTTCGGAGCCCGGGTCGAGCAGCTGCCGGAGATCTGGCGGCGGCTGGTGGACGCCGGGTTCGAGTCCGGCCACGCGTACGGCAAGGCGCTGCGCACGGTGAAGTCGTGCGTGGGCTCGACCTGGTGCCGCTACGGCGTGCAGGACTCGGTGGGCATGGCCATCGCGCTGGAGCTGCGCTACCGCGGCCTGCGCTCGCCGCACAAGCTCAAGTCGGCCGTCTCCGGCTGCGCCCGCGAGTGCGCCGAGGCCAGGTCCAAGGACTTCGGGATCATCGCCACCGAGCAGGGCTGGAACCTGTACGTCGGCGGCAACGGCGGCTTCAAGCCCCGCCACGCCGACCTGCTGGCCACGGACCTGAGCTCGGAGGAGCTCATCAGGACGATCGACAGGTTCCTCATGTTCTACATCCGCACGGCCGACCGGCTGCAGCGCACCTCCACCTGGCTGGAGTCGCTGGACGGCGGGCTCGACTATCTCCGCGAGGTGATCATGGAAGATTCGCTCGGCATCTGCGCCGATCTGGACGCGCAGATGGAGAACCACATCGCCACGTACGCCGACGAGTGGGCGGCCACGCTGGACGACCCCGAGAAGCTGAACAGGTTCGTCACCTTCGTCAACGCCCCCGGGACCCCTGACCCGTCGATCGTCTTCGCCAGCGAGCGCGGCCAGATCAAGCCGGTGATGGCCCGATGAGCTGGACGAGGGTCTGCGACTACGAGGCCATGCTGCCGGAACGCGGCGTCTGCGCCCTGGTGGGCGGCGAGCAGGTGGCCGTCTTCCGCACCCACGACGGCACGCTGCACGCGCTGGGCAACCTCGACCCGTTCAGCGGCGCGTACGTGCTCTCGCGCGGCATCGTCGGCACCAGGAAGGGCGAGCCGACCGTGGCCTCGCCGCTGCACAAGCAGGTGTTCTCGCTGGTGTCGGGGCGGTGCCTGGACGAGGACGCGGTGTCCGTGCCGGTCTACCAGGTACGGGTGGCGGACGGCGGCGTGGAGGTCGGCGCCTAGTCGCCCGCCAGGACCAAGCCCAGGTCGTAGGCTCGCACGACGGCCTGGGTGCGGTCCCTCGCGCCGAGCTGGTCCAGGACGTTGCCGACGTGCGTCTTGACCGTCTCCCTGGTGACGTACAGGGCGGCGGCGATCTCGGCGTTGCTCAGGCCGCGGGCCAGGTGACGCAGGACGTCCAGCTCCCTGGGCGTGAGGTCGTGAGCGGCGGCACGCGGGCGTGGGGCGGCGATGCGGCGCAGCGCGTCGGGGAAGAGCACGCCGTCCCGCAGCCGGATCGCCGTGACCAGGTCGGCGGCGGGGGAGCGCTTGAGCACGTAGCCGGCCGCGCCCGCGCGGCCCAGCCCGACCGCCGCGTGGCCGTCGGCCGCCTCCCCGATCACCTCGATGTCCTTGTAGAGGGAGAGCATGGTGGCCCAGCCGGAGCGGATGAACGGCTCGTCATCGGCCGGCACCACCCGGATCCTCCGGCTCATCGCCAGCGCCAGCAGCCCGGCACTCAGCGTCGCCCCCCACGAACAGGTGCAGCGCCGTTAGAGACCGGGTCGGCGCGATCCGGCACGGCCACCCCGAGCAGCTCCGACAGGGCGATGACCTCCAGCCGCCGCACCACGGGCAGGCCTGCCACGAGCGCCGACGCGGGCAGGCACGCCGCCCACAGCAGCAGCACCCGCGCCGGAGACACCTCCGTCACGAGCGCCACGGCCAGAACCGCCGCCGCCGGCGTCAGCAACGCCGCGCCGAGCAGCTGGTACAGCACCGCCTTCCAGGGGCATCCAGGGAACCGCCACGGCTCCAGAAGCCAGCCGACGGCCCCTGGGACCGCCTACCTCGCACGGGGGAGAGCGGGCTCGCCGCTCCCCTGCTCAGACCGGAGCGATGCCGTTATGGCATATCGGCTGCGCCGACAACAGACAGACGGCTATGCTCCAGTCTCCACCGGGGGGTAGACGTGCGGGCTTCGATGGGCCAGCGGCAAAACGCAACGCCGTCCTGAATCGATGCTGTCGCAACGTTCGGCGTCCTCGCGCTGGGGGAGGGGTTCGGCGTTCGCCTGGATTCGCGGCACTGGACGGACGCTATCGGCGGCGCCCTGTGCGCTGGTCTCGGTGCGGCAACGATCGAAGCTCTGACCGGTCTCATCAAACCCAGTGAACCGTTACCGTGAGTAACACCTCAACGAGCTAAAGCCGTCGTGCGGAGTGGCCAAACGCCGCATTCGTTCATGACGGGCGCGGGCATCAAAGCGGCCATGAGCAAGGTTTTTCAGCGCTGGGCGCTGCTACCGGCGGCGATCGTCCCCGTCCTCCTGGTCGCCGGTTGCGACGTGGGTGGTGACAGTACGCAAGCGATGAAGGCGGCCGCGACCCCGACCGGGACGATGACGGCGGCGAGCGGGCAGCCGCGCGGCGTCGTCGAGTCCTACTTCAACGCGCTCAAGGCAGGGAACGTGGACCAGATCGTCGGCACGTTCGCGCGCGACGCGGTGGTCGAGATCGACGGCGAGGCCACGGCGGAGGGCCCCAGGCGATCCGCACCCTCTACCAGCAGCAACTGCAGGGCGCGACCGACCTGTTGTCGGCCACGCACAGCATCGTGGACGTGCGCACGACCGGTGGCGAGAACGCCGTCGTCCGCTCGGGGAGCAAGCAGGGGGACGAGAGGTTCCGCGAGCTGTTCCTGCTCGGCAAGGAGGGCGGGAAGTGGAAGATCTCGGGGTTCATGAACAACCAGTCGTCCTGACCGCCGCCACCTCGGGAATGGACTGGGTGCCGTTTACGTGACGTTCGCCGGGAATGGCGGTAATTCCGGGACGGATTTACCGGGCCGGTTATGGGCGGTCGGTCGCGGGGCGGCTACGACTGCGCGGTGCCGCGCGGGATGCGCGGGGTGATGCGGCCGTGGTCGACGAGCGCCAGGTAGACGGCGAAGGCGCCCCGCGCCCACGTTTCCGCCTGTCGCGCGGTCAACCTGATCTCCTCGCCCTCATGCGAGACGATCATGTATCCGCCCCAGGGCGTACTCCGTCGCCACGCCACCAATACGTTCTCGTAAACGAGGACGTCGAGCATTGCGGTCACATATGCACGTCCGGTGGCGGACACGGCGCAAGCCTCCTCGCTCCCCGCCGAATTTCTCGCCTTTCCTTCATTGTGCGCGCCGTATCGGGAAATGTCGCAGGCCGGTCAGAACCTGGGCCGCGCCTCCGGTGTATCTGTAGCGGAGGTGGTCCCATGAAGAGGATTCTGGCCGTGCTGGCCGCGGTGATGGCGCTGGCCCTGGGCGGTCTGCCGGCCGTCGCTGCCGGGGGGTGGGCGGTGACCTACCTGGATCCGGCTCCGTCCCGCTTCGAGGGCGGGACGTCGTACGCGCTGGGGTTCTGGGTGCTGCAGCATGGCTCCCACCCGTTCGAGGGGGATCTCGGGGCGGTCGGGCTGCGGTTCACCGGGGCGGACGGGAAGAGCCTGCTCTTCGACGGCACGGCGCTGCCGGAGGCCGGGCACTACGCCACGTCGGTGGTGGTGCCTGAGGGGGTGTGGAAGGTGGAGGGCGTCCAGGGGCTGTTCCGGCCGTACGAGGTGGGGACGCTGACCGTTCCCGGCGGGCTGAAGGTCGATCCGGTGCCCGCCGGCATGAGGGCGCCGGTGTCGGCGGGGAAGTCGTTCTGGGGGGCCGTGCGGCCGCCTGGGTTCCCGGACGGGGGCGCGGCGGTGATTACCCGGGCGCCGCAGGGGCAGGGGAGTGCCGGTGCTGCCGACGTGGGAGGCTCCAGTGATTCCGGTGTCCAGCGGGACGGCTCCGGTGGTGCCGGTGTGGAACGGGACGGCTCCGGTGGTGCCGGTGTGGGGCCGGGATCCGGCGGGGTGCCCGCCTACACGCTGGTGATCGCCGCCGTCGGTGGCGCGCTGGTCGCGGTGGCGGCTCTGTGGCTGCTGCCTCGGTCCGGCCTGCCGGGTCTGTCGCCTCGGCCGCCCTCGCCGGACGGGGCGTCGCCGAGGCGGCCGGCCCGCGTGGCGTGGCCGACCCGCCGGCCGCGCCGGACGGAAGCCGAGCCGGACCCGCCTACGGACCCGCCTGGGCCGACGGGCTCGCCTGAGTCGGGGGGCTCGCTTGAGTCGGCGGGCTCGTCTGGGGCGGCCGAGCCGTCTGGTGCGGAGGGGTCGCCGGGGGAGACAATCGTCATCTCCGGCAGGTGATCGGCGGGACCGGCGCAGAGAACGCCGGGGTGTGCCTGCGGCGTCGCTTTCCCGAGCGGCACCGCGTCGCAGGCTCACCCCGGTTCCGCCGCGCGAGTCGCACCGCGTCCCGATGCCGCGCGAGTCGCACCGCGTCCCGATGCCGGGCGAGTCGGGCGCGTCCCGTTACCGCGGGGGCCGGGACGCGTGCCGATGCGGGCGACGCGCCTGGATGTCGCGAGGTCGGATCACGCTCGGGGGCCGGGGCGCGTTGCGGTGCCGGGTGAGCCGGATCGTGTCCTGACGCCACGGCGCGTTTTTACGTCGCGGGGTGAGGGTCAGAGGTCGCGTTCCTGCTGGTCGAGGATGGCGACGGAGACGGCGACCGCGCGGGCCGCGTCGCCGTCCTCGATCGCGCGCAGCAGGTCGTCGTGGGAGCTGTCCGGGGTCAGGGCCGCCTGCTCCTGGTCCCTGACGCTGTCGCGCAGGGCGTCGCTCATGCTGCGGTAGAGGTCGCCGAGCAGGGCGTTGTGTGCGGCGTCCGCGACCAGCAGGTGGAAGTCCACGTCCGCGTCCGCGAAGCCGTCGAGGTTGCCGGCGCGGGCTGCAGCGTCCCGGCGGGCCAGCGTCGCGCGCATCGCGGTCAGGTCCTCCTCCGTGCGCCTGCCCGCCGCGAGCCGGGCGGCCACGAGGTCGAGGCCGCGGCGCACGTCGATGATGTCCATGGCGGCCGCCGTGTCGAGCCGCCGGCGCAGGGCGACCTTGGACTCGTCGGTGGCGGTCACGTACGTGCCGTCGCCCTGGCGGGTGTGCAGCAGCCCGGCATGGGCCAGGACCCGCACCGCCTCGCGTACGGACAGTCTGCTCATGCCGAGGCTCTGCGCGAGCTGGCTCTCGGACGGGATCTTGGTGCCGACCGGCCACACACCACGCGCGATCTCGCGGCGGAGCTCGTCGATGGCGGCGTCCACGAGCGACGTCCGAGCGACGTTTCGCATGCACCCTCTCCTCATCGGCTGGAGAACACCCACCATAAGAGCTATCGCGGAAGGCGGGGTAGTCCGGCCTCTGATCGGGAGTCAGCGCGGGGGGATAGCGGAGAGGAAGGCGGACTGGACGGCCTCGAAGCGGCGGCCGACGTCGCCGAGGTCGAACGGCAGGCGCTCGCCGCCCTGGGCCGCGGCGAGCCGCTCCTCCAACTGGCCCCGGGCCGACAGCTGGGCCGCGCGCAGCGCCGCCACGATCGCCTCGGCCAGCTCGTCGCTGCCCATCGTGCGCAGCACCCGCGCGTCCAGGCGGAGGTTCCGGACGAGACCGTCGGCCTCCACGGTGGCCTGGATCCGGCCCCCGGCCGCGGTGCCCTCCCCGGTGACCTCGCCGAGCCCGTCCATGGCCGTGGCGAGCTTCGACATGGCCTCGTCCGCGCGCCGTCCGATCCTGTCCAGCTCCTCGGGCGTGACGGCGGCCGGATCGAAGTCGAACATGCCATGACCTTCCTGTTCGTCGGCGCGACCCACGGAGTTGATCAAGATTTCCTGAACCCGTTCTCAGCGGTTGGTTTCGCCCGGTCGAACATCCGGTGAACCCAGATGATCAACGTCTCCAGGGCGACAAAGATGACCTTCGACGCAAAACACCTGAAGGAGCGACATGTCCACCCCGCAGGAGACAAGGGTCATCACGTCTCGGGTCATCGCCGCCATGAGCGAGCGCTACAACGACGTCTGGTCCGGCTTCATGAAGAGCGGAGACCACGCCTACGACACCGACCTCGGCGACGGCACGCTGGGGATGATCCTGGGCAGGATCCTCGGCCCGGCCTACGAGACGGCGCAGAGAGGCTGCACGGAGGCCCTGCGGGGCGGTGCCATCGCCTCCCGCGGCATCTCCGACAGCCTGTCCACCTGCGCGGCGAACTGGCGTACGGCCGAGCAGGCCAGCATCGTGGAGTACCGGTGATGGCGCCCTCGCCGTGGCCGATCATCCAGACGCTCAGGCGGCTGCAGCTGTACGCGGGCGTCCCGCTGGTGTCGCTCGCCCTCCTGGAGTCCCTCCAGATGGACGATGACCGGGTCTCGGAGGTCGCCAAGGTCTGGAAGCGGATGGCCAGGGACCTCGACACCTCCGTGGAGGTGCTGGACGGCGTTCCCGCCGAGTCCCGGCGCGGCTGGATCGCCGACGACCAGCGGGAGTTGTCCCGGGTGACCGGCAAGATGCACTCGGGCGCCGAGACCATGCGCGACTCCCTCGACCGGGTCGGAGACACCCTCGAAGGCGTGGCCAACGCCTTCCGGCTCTTCAAGGGGGCGATGGCGACGCTCTCCACGATGATCGCCGCCTCCTCCGTGTACGGGCTCTCGATGATGGTGCTGTCGCCCGTGGGCGCCGTCCAGGGCCGCCTGTACCTGAGGTGGTTGCTCAACGCCGCGGACAAGGTGCTGACCGTGATGTGCGCCGCGCTCATCACGTACTGCATGGGCCAGGCGACCATCGTCGGCTACCTGATCGCGCAGGGGCAGGCGCTGGCCGACATGGCCGAGCCCTACGAGCAGGACGGCTGGCCGAGGGCGAGGCTGCGCGAGGTCGACTTCTCCACCGTGAAGATCGACAAGTCGGCGTTCCCCACCTTCCAGTCCCCCGAGCGGGGCGACACCCTGCCGGACGCCGCGAAGGACTTCGAATGGGTGGCTCCGAGCCGGCCCCGTACGAACTGAGCCCGGCCCGGAGCGGCTCATGAGCGACGGGAGGCGGCCAGGGCGGCGCCGATGATGCCGGCCTCGTTCTGGAGGGCGGCGGGCACCACGGGCGTGTCGATGTGGACGTGCGGCAGGAACTTGTCGGCCTTCCTGCTCGCACCTCCGCCGATGACGATCAGCGTGGGCGACAGCAGCATCTCCACGTGCCGGAGGTACTCCTCCACCCGCTCGGCCCACTTCTCCCAGCTCAGCTCGTGCTCCTCCCGCGCCCGCGCCGACGCCCGGTGCTCGGCGTCCTTGCCGTGCAGCTCCAGGTGCCCGAGCTCGGTGTTGGGGACGAGCGTCCCCTCGGTGAACAGCGCGCTCCCGATCCCCGTGCCGAACGTCAGCACGAGCACGGTCCCCCGCTCCCCGCGACCGCGCCCGTAGGTCACCTCCGCCACGCCGGCCGCGTCGGCGTCGTTCAGCACGGTCGCCCCGCCGAACAACTTGGCCGCGTCCACGCCGACCCACGAGCGGTCCACGTTGGCGGCCGTCAGCACGACCCCGTCCTTGACCACGCCGGGGAACGTCACCCCGACAGGACCGCTCCAGCCGAAATGCTTGACGATCTCCGCTACGGCTTCCGCCACCTCATCGGGCTTGGACGGCTGGGGCGTGGGAATGCGCAAGCGCTCCTGCACCAGTTCGCCGGCCTCGATGTCGACAGGGGCGCCCTTGATTCCCGAACCGCCGATGTCAATGCCCAACACGTTCATGTCAATCCCTCTCCCCTTCAGGACACGAAAAAACTCCCGTCCTGATATTTCCGGAACCGGCTGAACCGCTCCCCACCCCCTCCACGTATCTCGCGTCACAAGCGCTAACTAGGAGGCAACGGATGCGGCCACGCATCATCACACTCTGCGCTGTTGCGGTTGTGCTGGGAGCGACTCTCACCACTCCCGCGCACGCCACCACAACCAGGAACCGATTCGACGTGATCAACCTTGTGTCGGACGTTCAGGGCAAAGCCCCGGTCACCGACGCCAAGGTCGTCAACCCGTGGGGCCTGGCCATGGGCAAGACTCTGTGGGTCTCGAACACCGGCACCGGCACCGCCACCGTCTACTCCGGCACGGGCAAGAAGGAGCAGACCGAGGTGTGGATCCCCGGCGGAGCGCCCACCGGCCAGGTGTTCAACCCGGGCGAGGGCTTCACCGTCAAGGGCAAGCCCGCCACGTTCATCTTCTCCAGCCCGAGCGGAGCCATCACGGGCTGGAACAAGGACGTGGACCCGAAGAACGCGATCATCGGGGCCTTCACCCGCGGCGCCGACTACAAGGGGCTGGAGCTCGTCGAGACCGACGACGGAGACTTCTTGCTGGCCGCCGACTTCGCGAGCGGGCGCGTCCACGCCTTCGACGAGGACTTCCGGCGCATCAGCCTGAAGAGCTGGCAGTTCCGCGACCCGGGCGTCCCCCGGACGTACAAGGCCTACAACGTGGCGATCGCCAACGGCAGCATCTGGGTGTCCTGGGCCCTGCGTGACCCGTCCACCGGCAAGCCCGAATTCGGCGAGGGCAAGGGCTTCGTGAGCCGCTTCAACGCCGGCGGACGCCTCACCGGCCGCATCTCCAGGGTGGGGCTCAACGCCCCCTGGGGGATCACCGCCGCGCCGAGGGGCTGGGGACAGTACAGGGGCGCGCTGCTCATCGGCAACTTCGGCGACGGCACCGTGCACGCGTACAAGAACAGCCGCCACCTGGGCGCGCTGACCACGGCCGACGGCGACCCGATCGTGCTGCCCGGCCTGTGGGACCTGGAGCCCGGCACCGCCACCAACGGCGGTGAGAACTCCATGTGGTTCTCGGCGGGCATCGACGGCACCAAGCACGGTCTGATCGGCATCATCGCCCCGCAGGGCACCAAGCCGACGTCCACCGCGACGCCCACGTCGACGCCGTCGAGCTCCCCGACGAACCACCCGTCGGGCCACCAGACGAGCGCCCCCAGTAGCCGGTCGTCCTCCCAGAACCCGTACGGCGGGTACTGAGCGGCGCTCTCTCGCCGTCGCCCCCGGCCTGGCGAGAAGCGCAGCTCGCCTACCACGGCCGGGGGCGGCGGTCACGCGGACGTTTCCGGCGCGGTTGGCGCGAGCCGCGCCGGAAACAACCCCCCTTGTTGGTGCTTCCCGGCGCACCCTTACTCCTCGCCGCACTCCGGCTGAGGTCCCTTTGAGGGAGTAGGGGAAGGGCTGGCTCCTCCCGGAGGACCTGGTGTCCTCCGGGAGGAAGGGGTTGAGTTCCTCGCGTGAGACGGCGAGGCGAGGTCCCCTGGCGCTCCGCGAGGCAGGGGCTTGGGTACGGTCGGATCGTGAGCGAGCGATCCTTCAGTGAATGGCTCAGGGAGCAGTGCGAGCCCGAGTGGACGGCGGTGGTGACGCACCCGTTCGCGATGGCGATCACGACGGGCTCGGCGCCCGACGGCGACATGCGGCACTACCTGGAGCAGGACTTCCAGTTCGTGGACTCGTTCACGGCCCTGCTCGGGGCGGCCGTGGCGAGCGCGGACACGTTCGAGGCGCGGGTGCCCTACGGGAAGTTCCTCGGCCAGGTGGCGACCACCGAGGAGAAGACGTACTTCCACCGGGCGCTGGCCGCGCTGGGCGGGCGGACCAATGCGCCGCCCGAGCCGGTGACGGCCGCGTTCAGGCAACTCATGGACGAGGTGCGGACGTCGCAGGACTACCTGCTGATCGTCGCCGTGCTCTGCGTGGCCGAGTGGTGCTACCTGGGCTGGGCGTCACGGGCAGAGGAGCCGCTGCCGGAGAGCTTCGTGCACCGCGAGTGGATCGAGCTGCACGACGGCCCGGAGTTCCGGGCCTGGGTGGCCTTCCTGCGGGGCGAGCTCGACCGCCTCGGTGCGGACCTGGACGAGGAGCGCCGGACGGCGGCGCTCGACGTCTTCCGCCTCGCGGTCGAGCTGGAACGGGCCTTCTTCGACCAGGCCACCGAGCATCAGCCCAGTACGGCCGCCAGATCCTGGAACGAGCGGTAGTGGACGCCGGTCATGCCGAGCGCCCTGGCCGCCTCCACGTTCTGCAGCCGGTCGTCCACGAACAGGCAGCGCTCGGGCGCGACCCCGGCCCGCTCCGCGGCGATCTCGTAGATTCGCCGGTCGGGCTTGGCCACGCCCACCCTGGCGCTGCTGACCACGTCGTCCGCGAAGTACGTGAGCCCCAGCAGATCGAGGTGCTGCTCCAGCGAGTCCGTGGCGTTGGTCACGATCACCACGGGCACGTGCTGCTGCGCCTTGGCCAGCAGCGCCCTGACCTCCTCGTCCACCCAGAACCGCACCTGCGCGAACTCGTCCACGGCCTGGCGGGCCCGCTCGCCGCCGCCGAGCGCGACCACGACCGACTCCAGCCACTCCGCTTCGGTCGCCTGGCCGAGGGTGGCGGGCATGATCAGCGCCGGGTCGAGGGCCGTCTTCATGAGCGGCAGGCCGTACCGGGCCTCGATGTCGGCCTGGGCGGCATGGTCGAAGAGCCGGAGCACTCCATCAAGGTCAGACAGAACCGCGTCAAAGGGGATCACAGCCCCTCATTGTGACAGTCGTCAGCATTTCCCGCGTCGTCAAAGGTCCAAGGGCGACCGGCCGGACTACCATCTCCGAGACAGGATTCGGTATCGGAACGGTAGGGCATGAGCGCACGCGAGCTGGGGCGGCTGTTCGCCGACGGGGGCAGGGGGCACAGGCTGCCCGCGGGGCTGCCGCCGGGCGAAGTGATCTGGCCCGATCCCGGCTACACCCGGCAGGGCGAGGCGCTCAGGCCGGCGTTCTGGATGAGCGAGGAGGCGGCGTCCGGCGAGGACTGGACGCGCATGCGCGAGTGGCACCCGCACAGCGGCCTGTGGCCGGTGCTGCTGGACGAGTCGGCGCAGCCCTGGGGGGTCGGGCAGGTCGTCCCGGACGATCCCCGTCAGATCGACCACTTCACCGCCGAGGGCTTCATGACCGAGGTGTGGGAGGAGTGGGTGGCCCAGATGCCGCAGGACGCGATGGAGGAGCTGGACCCGTTCGGAGCGATCTGCCCCGGGCCCGCCCCGCCCGGGGTGCTCAAGGCCGCCCCCGAGGCGGTCGCCGACTGGCTCGCGCGCGAGCTGGCCGTCAAGGGGATGCCGCTCGGCCTGGTCGCCGCCCCCAGGGGCGCCGACGCACTGGCCGTGATGGGCTGGCAGGGCGCGCTGCACCACAACGAGTGGATGGTCCCGCTGGCCGCCGTGGTGCGCAGCTGGGAGGATCGGTTCGGGGCGCGGGTGGTGAGCGTCGGGTTCAACACCCTGGACCTGAGCGTGGCCGCGCCGCCGGTCGATCCCGAGCACGCGTTACACGTGGCCGCCGAGCACTGGACGTTCTGCCCGGACAACATCGTCCAGGGCCCCGGTGACCTGCAGGGCTATGCCGAGCAGATCATCGGTGAGCACGCCTGGTCGTTCTGGTGGGACTGAGTCCGGCCGCGCACACGCGATGGAGGCCCGGCCGGACCCTCCGGTGTCAGGGAATGTGGGCCACGGCCCCGTAACTCCCCGAAGAGCTCGGTTGTTCGGCGCAAGCGGTGTCGAGGCCGTTCGGCCGCCATTCCGGGATCCACACCAACCCCGGATCGACCAGCACCAGACCTTCGAGCAACGCCGCGACCTCCTCTCTGTTGCGAATCGCGTGACCCGGCAGCGTCATCGCCAGCAGGTCGTGAATCGCTCCCAGCAGCTCCGGCGGGATCGCGTCGAACGTGGTCTGCAGCAGCGACAGGTAGCTCCCTTCGGGCACCGCCTGCCGGATCCGCTTGATCACGTAGTGGAAGTACTCGTCGTCGTTCAGGCTGTGGGTCGACAGCAGCAGCACGGCCATGGGCCGGTCCCAGTCGAGGAACGTCTGCACGACCCGGTCATCGAGGATGTCGTCGATCTCGCGCACGTCGCCCTCTACGACGCGTACGAGGTCGGTGACGGGCTCGATGGTCGCCCGAGCTCCGGCCAGCACCATCGGGTCGTTCTCCACGTAGACCACACGGGGGACCGCGCCGCGCAGGGCGTCACGGGCCACGTCGTGCAACTGTCTGCCCGCCGGCAGGCCGCTGGGCACTCCACTCCCGACAATGACGAACTGGTCCACGCCTTCGCTGGCCAGATGGCACACCACACGGCACAAATATTGGAGCACGGCCCGTGCGGCCGTCGTCACGATGGGAGCGGCCTGGTCGTAGCGGCGCACTGCGTCTCTGTCCGCCACGAAGTGGTTCTTTCCACCCGTGGCGGCGTCGAGAACCCGGGTGATCCTAGCTTGGGTCATCTCCAGCTTCGCCAGGTTTCGGATGGCACGCTGACGCATTGAGTGTTGCCCCTTTCCCCTCGCCCACTATCTCGGGAAAAGACTGATCCTTTCGGACCCCACTCGATGACCCAGAACTTATGATCCTCGCTGCGCGGCGGATGACAACCGGAAAAGCCATTAGTTTTCGGTATATCTGCCTAACCCTCTACCGCGAATAACGATCATCCATTAGGGAAAGAGATCACTTTCCGAGGGAACGCGAAAGCCGCTCGCGATGGAAATTCAACACCTCGAAAGTCTCTTCGCGTGTCGTCGTCGTCACCGACAGCTTGGTGAACGCCTGGTGGTAGGCCTCCACCATGGCGGTGTCGGTGATCAGCTCGTCGGACTCGATGCCGTGGGCGCACGCGATGTCCGCCTCGAACGCCTCGGCGAAGCGCCAGAGCGTGAACGGGCCGGTGCGCGGCACGTAGACGGGGTCGTCCGTCGGCACCACGTGGAGCGAGACGTTGGGCCGCTTGGCGTGCTCGATGAGCTGGTCGATCTGGCGGAGCTGGACGTGCGGCCCGACGATCGAGCGCGTCAGCACGCTCTCGTCGACGACCGCCCACACCACGATGCCGCTGTCGCGGGCCACGGCCTCCTGTCGGGCCAGCACGAGGGCGAGCGCCTCGTCGACCGTCTGCTGCCCGAGCGTCGCCGGCCCGGCCACGGTGACGGCCGCCCTGGCGTATTCCTCGGTCTGCAGCAGCGGCGGGACGAACTGGGGGTGGTAGGTGCGGATCACCGTGGCCCGCTGCTCGAGCGCGTACGTGGTGGCCAGCCAGACCGGCACCGACTGCGCGTCGTACCAGGCGGCCTCGCGCTCGCCCCTGGCCAGCGAGAGCACGTATTCGCGGATGGGCGGCGCGGTGACGCCGTAGAGGGCGAGCAGGCGCTCGGCGGTGATGGGGGCGGGCGCGATCCTGCCCTCCTCGATGGCCGGGATCGCGGCGGCTCCCTTGCCGATCGCCGTCTCCACCTGCTCGACCGACAGGTCGGCGGCCAGGCGCAGGCCGTGCAGCCGCTTGCCGAGCGCCCGGCGCTGCGGCCCGCTCAGCGGCGCGGCTGCCTCGGGGATGTCCGGGGAGGAGGGGGGTTCGGGCTCGTCGGGCAGCCCTTCGGCCCTGCGGGCCAGCTCGACCACGCCGCGCAGCAGGGTCAGGGAGCTCTCGGACAGCTCTGAGGCGCCCAGGCCGATGGCGGCCGCGCGCAGCTGGAGATCCTCGACCGCGCCGGACTCGAGGTAGTCGTCGCCGACCAGCCAGCCGACGCTCACCTGAAGGCACGAGGCCAGCGCCCTGAGCACCTGGAGCGTCGGGTTGGTCTGCTTGCCGGTGCGCAGCTGGCTGACGTAGGCGCGGGTGATGGGGATGCCCGCCTCCGTCAGGGCGGAGGCGACCTGCGCGCCGGTGAAGCCGCGCTTGGTCAGCGCAAGATCGAGCCGCTCGGCGAAGTTCGCCACGGCACACCTCCATCCACCGCCCGTGAACTTTTCCAGCGTAAGGGACGCGAGCCGCACTGTCCCCTGCCATGCGGGGCAGCTCTGCCCCGCGAGTAGGTATCAACTTATGCGCAAACTGTCAGTTGACATAGCCTCAGTCGTAAGCAGACTATCGGAGGGCATGGTAACTGTGGCTTAACAGTCGGGGAGGAGGTGGCCGGACGTGACCATGGAATCCTCGTACCTCGAAGATCTGCCCTCCACGGGGCAGGAGCGAGTGGTGCAGCGGATCTGCGCGCGCGTGGCCGGGCCGGCGGTGGGAGCCGGCGTTCAGGTCGCGAGCCTGCCGCTCGGCGGCCTCCAGGTCTGGCTGGACAGCCCTCGTCACCGTTGGCGCTTCTACCACCGGATGGCCCGCGAGCTGCGGCTGGCCGGCTGGCACACGGAGACGGGACCTGATCGGCTGCTGTTGCTCGGGTGGAGTGCGGTCTGCCTGAGCCACCGGGCCAGGATGCTGAGCGCGGCCCTGGCGGGACGGCTGGCCGACTTCGACAAGACGGCCTTCATGGCCGTCATGATCGCCACCCGGCTGCGCCACGAGGGGTTCCCGGTGGAGGAACTCCCGGCCGAGGTGGAGGCTCGCTGCCGCGACGCGCTGCGCTGGCCCGCCCGGCTGGAGGACCTCGACGGCCTCGAACGCCGGTCGTCGCTGGAGCCGCTGCGGCTCAGGCTCGCCCAGGTGGCGGGGCTCGAGGCCAAGGTCGGCTGCCGTTGCTGCGAACATCTCGCGCTCGCCTCGAAGGTCGCGCGCACAGTGGCCGGTGGTGCGGTGCCGGCCAGGTCGCGCGCGCGTTCGTCGGCATCGTGCTCCGCCACCCCGGATTCTTCCCCGGGAGTGGGGCTGACCGAGCGCATGGTCTGCGTCAGCGTGCCCAACGTGGCCACCACCAGAGCGGGGACGGCGCGATGACGCCGACGCCCATCCCCGCGCACCGGGCCGCACCGGTCCCGGCAGCCGTGGCGTGGCCACGGCACCGGGTCAGGAGGCGGCCGGTTCACCACCTCGGCGTCGCCATGAGGTTCCCCGCCGCGCTCGCGCTGCCGCCCGGCGCGTCGCCCACCGGCCACCGGCCCTGGGGCGTCGCGTTCTGGTGCGCGTGCGCAGGAGCGGGAATGCTGGCGCTGCTGTCAGACGGCGGGTGGCCGCCGGCCGATCACGGCCGACTCGCCCTGCTGATTCCCCGCGTGGGACTGACGGCTGCGCTTGTGCCGCTGGCCCCGGCGCTTCCCCATCCCTCCGGCATCGCGCGGCACGTGCCCGACTTAGTCGGCGCGGTGCTGTCGACCAGCGCGTTAGCGGCTGGCGTGCTGGCCGACACGAGGGGGAGCGCCTGGGGCCGGCTTTATCGGCGTTCGCCGGGCCGTGCGGCCGCGGCCGCGGAGCCGATCGCGAGGTCGTACGCGGCCTCGTGGCGGCACCGTGCGCCTGCGATCGACCTGCGGCTCCGGCGACGTAGCGGACTCCTGTCGGCGGCGGGCGCGTTCTGCCTGTTCGGCGCGGCGTCGTTCGCCGTGCTCGCCATGGGACCGCCTTTTGTGGAGACGGCCGGGCTCCTGTCGGCCATGATCGCGGTGGCTCCGGCGGCCATCCTGGCCGTCCGCCGCGTCGGGACCGACGGAGTCGTCTACGGCGGAGGCTTCGCTCTGGGCGGAGGTTGCGCGCCGCTGCTCGCCCACTCGTCTCACGACGGGTGGAGCCTGCTCGGCGCGGTGCTGATGGGCGCCGGATTCGGCGCGCTCGCGGTCGGCCTTCTGGCGGGGACCACCGCGATCGCCGAACCCGGTCAGCACGCCTCCGCGATCGGCACCATCGGCACGTGGGCGATGCTGGGTGGGGTGATCGGCGCGATGGGCGCCACAGTGCTGATCGACCGGCCGTTGTCGGAGGGGCCCGCTTCCGGGCCCGCCTCCGTCCTGGTGGCTGTTCTCCCGGCCGCCGTCCTGCTCGCCGCCACGGCGCTGGTGCGGGTCGCCGGGGCGTCGGGCCATGAGACCGAACCTCGATCTCAACGCGCGGCGGAAGAGGGGCCGGCGATGTTCCGCCGGCTCCTCGCCGAGCCGCGCGGCCACGTCAACCCAGTACGGAGCGAGGTTCCGGCCCGCTTCGCCACATACGACCCCAAGGTCGTCAACCCGCGATGAACAGGAGCGATCATGCTCACGGATGAACTGCGCCGGTCACAGCCACACGAGGTTCACGCACGCAGAGCGCGCCACGCGCCGCCGCCGTCCTGGGGCGAGGACCAGGGCGACGCGCCGCCGGCCGAACCGCCGCGCACCGTGCACCGGCTGCGCCGCATCCGGCAGGTGTCCGTGCGGGCGATCACCCCGATCGACCACGCGTTACGCCACCCGGCTTCCTGACACCCACACCCTTCCCGCACAGGAGGAGAACCCATATGCGCACCGTCCTCGCCCGGAGCATTCAGTGAGCCGCGGGAGGGTGGGAGTGATCGTGGCGCCCGCCAACCCCTCGGCGGAGCCCGAGCTCACCCGCCTGCTCGGGTCGCGCGCCGACATGCACGTCACGCGCCTCCCGGTACGGCCCGGACAGTCCCTGGCCGAACGGCTGGAAAGCTACAACGAGGCCCTGCCCTCCATGGTCTACGCGTTCGACGCCCTGCCGCTGAGCGCGATGGTCATGGCCTGCAGCGAGCCCCGCTACCTCCTCGGCCCCGATGAGGACCGCGACCAGTGCGCCGAGCTGTCGGCCGCGACCGGGGTGCCCTTCGCCTCGGCCACGCAGGCCACGCGCGAGGCGATGGAGCACGCCGAGGTGAGCGACATCGTGCTGGTCTCCCCTTACCAGCCGTGGCTGACCGAGCTGGCCGAGCGGTTCTGGAAGACGGCCGGCCTGAACGTCACCCAGGTCGTCCAGGTACGCGCGAAGAACGGCTACTCCTCGTACGCGGTCACCCCCGCCGAGCTGATCAGCCAGGTCGAACTGGCCGAGCTGCCGGCGGACGCGGTGCTGCTGTTCACCGGCACCGGCATGGCCACGCTGCCCGTGCTCGGCCCCCTCAGCGCCGGCAACGACCGGATCCTGCTGACCTCCAACCTCTGCACGGCCTGGTGGGCGCTGTCCAGGACCATCGGGCAGCAGGTGACGCTCGGCCGCGTGCCGCACCGGCGGTACATGGGAGGCGCGGCATGAACGGCGTCATCGTGGTGGGAGCGGGACCCGCGGGGCTGACCGCGGCGCTCTCGCTGGCCAAAGCCGGGATCCCGGTCACCGTGCTGGAGCGCGAGAGCGAGCTCAGCAAGCAGACCAGGGCCTGCACGTTCCACCCGGCCACGCTCGACCTCCTCGACGACCTGGGCGTTGCCTCCCAGCTGGTCGCCAAGGGACGCGTCGTCGACCGGGTGCAGTGGCGCGACCGGTCCGGCATCGTGCTGGCCGAGATGGGCATGAACCGGCTCAACGGCCTGACCAGGCATCCGTTCAGGATCCACGCCGACCAGGCCGCGCTCACCCCGCTGCTGCTCGCCGCCCTCAGCGTCTACCCGGACGTGGACGTGCGGTTCGGCACCCACGTGGACGGCGTGGCCGAAGGCGGCACAGGGATCCGGGTCCGCGTCGGCCACACCTGGACGCGGGCCCGGTACATGATCGCCGCCGACGGCGCGCACAGCACGGTCAGGGGCTCCCTGGGCCTGCCGTTCCCCAGGTCCGCCTATCCGACGCAGGCGCTGCGGGTGTTCACCGACTCGCCGCTGGACCGGCTGCTGCCGAGCCTCGCGCCGCTGACGTACGTGCGGGACGTGCAGCAGTCGTGCACGCTGCTCGGGCTGCCGGACCACTGGCGGATCATCTTCAAGATCCCCTGCGACACGCACGAGCCGCTGTCGCCGCCGAACCTGTCCCTGCTGGTCCGCCGGGCCCTGCCGGGGGCGAGCGGGCCGATCCACGTGACGGGCGCCGACCGGTTCGGGCTGTCCAGGGGCGTGCTGACGTCGTACCGGTGCGGCCGGGTGCTGTTCGTGGGCGACGCCGCGCACCTGACCTCCACGGTCGGCGGGCTCAACATGAACGCCGGCATCCACGACGCGGCCGAGGTGGGCCAGGTGATCGCGGCCGTGATCGGCGGCTTCGCCCCGCCGGCGGCGCTGGAGGCGTGGGCCTGGCGGCGGCGCTCGGTGCTGCTGCAGCGGGTGATCCCACCTCGCGAGACCCGGCTCGCGGGCGTGCGGGAACGCGACAGCGCCAGGCTGGCGGCCGCCATGGCCGGGCTGCGCGCCATCGCCGGGGACCCGGACGCGACACGTGCCTACCTGGCACAGGCCTCATTACTGGACACCGTGCCAGGGAAGAGGTGACGACCCCCCGTTCCGCGTACTGACTGGAGGAGGTGTGACGCCGGATGTGGCGAACCCTGTCTGACGACGCTCGCCAGGCCATTCGCGACCTGTGCGACAAGCACGGAGCCCGCCTCTACGACTACTGCCGCACGGAGCTCGCCGCGGGCGACGCCGAGCAGGCGGTGGCCGGCGCGGCGCTGACGGCGCACCTGTACGCGGATCGCGTGGTCGATCCGGCACTGCGGCGGCCCTGGCTGTACGCGGTGGCCCGCGCGCACCGGGCGGTCGTCGCCAAGCCCGCGAGCATCGGCTCGTGGTCGCGGCCCGGCCGGATGTCGGAGCTGCTGCCCGAGGCGCTGCTGTCCCTGGAGCGCCCGCAGCGGGAACTGCTCGACCTGTCCATGCGCCACGGCCTGGCCGACACGGAGATCGCCGTGATCTTCGAGCTGCGCCAGGACGAGGTGCGGACCATCGTCACCCGGGCGGCCGAGTCCCTGGAGGAGTGGTTCGCCGCGATCATCGCCGCGCGGGGGCGCGACGGATGCCCCGAACTGACGGCACGCGTGTCGGCGTGGGTCGCGGCGCCCGGCCGGCGGGCCAGGGCCAGGATCGGCCGTCACATCCAGTCCTGCGCGACCTGCCGGGCCGCGCCCAGGACCATGTCGGCGGCGGCGCTGCTGCGCCGCCTGCCGATCACCACACTGCCCGGCACACTTCCCAACCGGCTGGCGTTGGCGCAGCCGCTGCCCGGCGAGGGGCCTCTCTGGCGGGCGGACGGCTTTCCCGTGCAGGCACGCACACTGGTGGAGACCGGTCCTTCCCCGGCTCCTCCGGTCGCCGACGCCACGCCGCAGATCCCGGTCGCCGACCCCACGACGGCGACCTCGGGAAAGCCCTGGTCGGCGGCGGGCGCGGCTGCCGCCGACCAGGAGCCCCCGGTGGCACCCGCCGTGCGCGGGCGGCACCCGTTCACGCCGCCGAGCCGTACGCGGGCCTTCCGCGGCGGCGCGTACGGCGACAAGCTCGTCTACAGCGCCGCCATCAAGGGCTCGGGCAACGGCTCCCACAGCGAGGGCGCCATCATCCGGTACGGCGGGATCAACCTGGGCGGCGACCTGGTCGAGTTGCGGGACGGGCAGGTCCAGGAGTTCTGGCGGGACCGGCTGGACGACGACGACCCCGAGGCGGGTCCGCCAATCAGGGCCGTGGCCAGGCTCGGTCTGATCGTGGGCGTGGGCCTGCTGGTGGCGGGGCTGGTCTGGGCCGTCGTGAACGCCCGCCAGCATCCCCCGACGCTCACCAAGGCCTCGGCGCAGACGGGCGGCCTGCTGGACGAGCCGTCGCGCTGGGTGGCCGGGGTGGCCCCGATGGCCGCCGGATCCGGCCTGACGAGCATGTCCAGGAAGGCCGAGCTGCCCAAGCCCGCGCCCCCGGTGGCCAGGCTGTCGCCGGCTACGGCGTGGCTGGGCTCGGGGCGTACCGGGACGTTCGCGCTGTCGTGCGACGGGCGCTGCGAGATCGTCTCCGCCAAGGGCACCGACGGCATCACGGTGTCCGGAAACACCTTCAAGGTGGCCGCGCCGCTCTCGCGGCTCGATTGCTCCGGGCGGTCGAGCGTGGAGCGGGGGAAGATCACCGTCCAGTGGGCGGGCAAGGTGACCGGTGACGGCAAGACCACCGGCGGCACCACCGCCGGGCGCGGCACCCTGGCCCTGAGCGTCGCCTGGACGGTCAAGCACAAGGGCACGCGGATGCTCGACGCCCGGCGCGGCGTCCTCTCCTGCGAGTGAGGGCCCCGGGCAGCGCGCCCGAGGCCCCCTCATGCCGCTAGAAGAACGAGAACCCGGGCTCGGGCTCGGGCAGCTCGACCCGGTCGGGACCGCGGAACGTGGTCGTGTCCCTCGGCACGTCCGCCAGCGGCGTGCCCAGGACGAACGGGACCACGACGCTGGACCTGGCCAGGTCGAGGGTCACGGTCGCGCCGGTGGCGGTCTCGTCGCTGTAGGTCGAGTCGGTGCCGGCCACCACGAGGCCGACCCGGTGACCCTTCCTGAAGGTGTAGTCCTGCGGCAGCGTCAGCCACCTGACCGTCCCGTACGTGCCGGGCGGCAGCGGCGCGGCCTGGCTGAGCGAGTCGCGGTTCTGGACGTCGATCCAGCCGCGGGCCACGATCTCGAGGGGGCGGGTGGCCACGTTCGTGACGACCTTCTTGTAGCAGGCGTCGTCGGCCGCGGTGCTCTCGCCGTGGCAGTCCTCCTCGGTGAGTGTGGTGATGCCCTGGCCGCGGCGCCAGTCGACGCGGGTGCCGTCGCCGAAGTCGACGAGCAGGGCGGTCAGGTTGGAGGTGGGCTTGTCCAGCTTGACCCGCAGGTCCGCGGTGGGCGTGCCGGACAGGCGCAGGTCGAGCGGGAGCGCGCCCGTGGTGAACGCGACCCGTCCCGGGTTCGCCGTCCCGACGTCGGCCACCATGTCGCTCTCGGTCATGGCGACGTCGGTGAAGGAGGCGGTGGTGTTCCTGGCGGCGGGCTTCAGGCCGAGCGAGCCGTCAGAAGCGGGGCGCAGGGACGCCTTGAGCGCGAACGGCGCCGGCCAGTCGTGCTGGGTGATCCAGCGGGCCGGGCCGATCTCGACGTCGGCGCGGGGCTCGTTCGTGATCCCGTTGCGTACGCCGTGCAGCCAGTGGTCGAACCACCGGTGCAGGGTGTCCACCCAGAGCGCGCGGCGGCCCTCGAAGTCGAACGGGTCCACGTGCTGGGTCTGGCCGACCCAGATCTTGCGCGGCACGTTGCGGTCGGCCAGGGCCTTCCACCAGGTCGAGAAGTTGTCGGGCTTGACGTTGAGGTCGTTGACCGTGTGGACGACGAACACGCTGGCCCTGACCTTGGAGGCGTCGGCCAGCAGGCCCTTGATGTAGTCGCGCTCGGCCCAGAACGGGTTGTAGTCGCCCGTGTCGTCGCCGTCCTCGGCGTCCATCCTGTCGCGCACGGCCTGGCACTTGGCCTCGGGGTCGGTGTCGACGTAGTTGGCCAGCCAGGAGGCGTAGTCGTAGTTGTAGATGACGCCGTTGGAGCGCTGGTACTTGTACCAGGAGCTGATGGCCGAGATGGGCACGATGGTCTTCAGGCCCTCGACGCCGGTGGCGGCGACGGCGTTGGCCAGGGTGCCGTCGTACGACTTGCCGATCATGGCGGCCTTGCCCGTCGTCCAGTCGGCCACGGCCGGGGTGCCGTCCGCCCTGAACGCCTTGGCGCGGCCGTTCAGCCAGTCGATGACGGCCTTGCCGCCCAGGACGTCGGCCTTGCCGCCGATGTCCGGGCAGCCGTCCGATCGGGTGGTGCCGAGCATGTCGACGTTGAGGACGGCGTAGCCGCGGGGGACGAAGTAGTTGTCGTAGAAAAGCGGAAATTTAGTGACATTTCCGGCGGCGTCATAAATTTTGCGCTCTGACTCGTTTCCGCGGCCGGAGTTGTCGTAGTACGGGCTCTCATCGATGATCACCGGCACCTTGAGTCCCGCTCCGGACTCCTTGGGCCTGATGATGTCCACGCGTACTTTGTCGAGCTTGCCGTCGAGGTCGCTGTCGACGGTCGACTCGACGTACACGTGCTCGCGGACGGCGTCCGCATAGGAGAAGACCGGCTGCGTACGGCCGTTCTGGACGGTGATGGCGGGTGCTGCCGCCGCCTGGGCGGGAGTCGCGATCGCGAGGGTGAGGGTGACGGCGAAGAGGGCCGGGCGTAATTGTGGCACGCGTGACCTCCGGGACGTGGGCCGAATACCCCGCAATCTCTCAGACCGCCTGGAGCCTGACAAGATTTCCCCATGGACGTACGGGATCGAGTACGAGGCTGCCTCCTCGGCGGCGCGATCGGCGACGCGCTCGGGGCGCCGATCGAGTTCCAGTCGTTGCGGGAGATCCGCAGGGAGCACGGGGCAGAGGGCATTACCGGATATGTCACGACGTGGCGCGGCAAATCCGGCCTCATCACCGACGACACCCAGATGACGCTCTTCACGGTGGAAGGGCTGCTCCAGGCCCGCTCGGGCCACGCCGGCGGGCCGCCGGCCGCGGGGAACGGCGCCGCGCCGGCGTACCCGTACCCCGCGGTGGTGGAGCCGGTGCGGCAGGCGTACCTGCGCTGGCTCGACACCCAGGACCACCATGCCCCGCCGCCCGCGGACCGCCCGCACCGCACGGGCCTGCTGCGCGAGGAGAGCTGGCTGTACTCGCGCAGGGCTCCGGGCAACGCCTGCCTGTCGGGTCTCCACCAGCGCTTCCCCGGGCCGTCCCCGCTGGGGGAGCCGGGTCCGGTGAACCCCAACTCCAAGGGCTGCGGCACCGTGATGCGCTCGGCCCCCTTCGGCCTGGTCCCGCTCTCCGGCGTCGAGGGGACGCGGCCGGACCCGCGGGAGGCGTTCGAGGTGGCGGCGGCGTGCGCGCAGATCACCCACGGGCACCCGACCGGCTACCTGGCCGCGGGGGCGTTCGCCGCGATCACCGCGTACCTCGTGGCGGGCGAGACCCTGGAGCCCGCCGTCCACCGCGCCCTGGACCTCCTGGCGGCCTACCCGGCGCACGAGGAGACCAGCGCGGCCCTGCGCGCCGCCGTGGCGCTCGCCGCCGCCGGCGGCGGGCACTCGCCGGAGCGGGTCGAGTCGCTGGGCGGCGCGTGGGTGGCCGAGGAGGCGCTGGCCATCGGCGTCTACTGCGCCCTGGCCGAGCCCTCCGTGGAGCGGGCCCTGCTGCTGTCGGTCAACCACTCGGGGGACAGCGACTCCACCGGCTCGGTCTGCGGCAACCTGCTCGGCACCCTCCACGGCACCGGCGTCCTGCCCGCCGCCTGGCTGCGTCCCCTGGAGGGCCGTGAGACGATCGAACGCCTCGCCGCCGAGCTGTCCTGACCGACAGGCATCCCGCGCCAGGCGGGATATTGGGATGCGCGCCCCGCCGGTGTCGGGCAGCATGGTCGGTTGGCTCCGGGGATGCGGGGCTCAAATATCCTGAAAGCAGTATGGGAACGTCTTCCTTGTCCTCTCCACTCGCCGAGCTCCACTCCCGCCTGCCCGAGCTCATGCCGCGCGACCAGCGGCGACTGCGGCGCAGGCTCGACGGCATGCGCCGCGTGCGGTCGCGTGACGCCCGGGACAAGATCGTCGCGGAGATCCTCGCCGACGTCGAGCGTGCCGAGCAGCGGCTGGTTCGGCGTCGCGAAGCCGTACCGGTGGTGAAATATCCGGAAAACCTGCCGGTCTCCCAGCGGAAAGACGACATCCTGGAGGCCATCCGCGACCACCAGGTGGTGATCATCGCGGGCGAGACGGGCTCCGGCAAGACGACCCAGATCCCCAAGATCTGCCTGGAGCTGGGCCGCGGCGTACGCGGGCTGATCGGCCACACCCAGCCCCGCCGCATCGCCGCCCGCACGGTCGCCGAGCGCATCGCCGAGGAGCTCGACACCGACCTGGGCGAGGTCGTCGGCTACAAGGTCCGCTTCACCGACCAGGCGAGCGACCGCACGCTCGTCAAGCTGATGACCGACGGCATCCTGCTGGCCGAGCTGCAGAACGACCGCATGCTCGACCAGTACGACACGTTGATCATCGACGAGGCCCACGAACGCAGCCTCAACATCGACTTCATCCTCGGCTACCTCAAGCAGCTCCTGCCCAAGCGCCCCGACCTCAAGGTCGTCATCACCAGCGCCACGATCGACCCCGAGCGGTTCTCCCGCCACTTCGACGACGCGCCGATCATCGAGGTCTCCGGGCGCACCTACCCGGTGGAGGTGCGCTACCGGCCGCTCGGCGAGGACGACGACCAGACCCAGGGCATCGTGGACGCCTGCCGGGAGCTGATCTCGGAGGGGCCCGGCGACATCCTGGTGTTCCTGTCGGGCGAGCGGGAGATCCGCGACGCCGCCGACGCCCTGACCAAGGCCGAGTTCCGCAACACCGAGATCCTCCCGCTCTACGCCCGCCTGAGCGCCGCCGAGCAGCACCGCGTCTTCCAGCGCCACACCGGCCGCCGCGTCGTGCTGGCCACCAACGTCGCGGAGACCTCGCTCACGGTCCCCGGCATCAAATACGTCGTCGACCCGGGATTCGCCCGCATCTCCCGCTACAGCCACCGCACCAAGGTGCAGCGGCTGCCGATCGAGGCCGTCTCGCAGGCCAGCGCCAACCAGCGCAAGGGCCGCTCGGGCCGCACCTCCGACGGCATCTGCATCCGGCTGTACGAGGAGGAGGACTTCCTCAACCGGCCCGAGTTCACCGATCCCGAGATCCTGCGCACCAACCTGGCCTCCGTCATCCTCCAGATGACCTCGATCGGGCTGGGCGACATCGAGGCGTTCCCGTTCGTGGAGCCGCCGGACCGCCGCCAGGTCAAGGACGGCGTCAACCTGCTCCACGAGCTGGGCGCCTTCGATGCCCACAGCAAGCTCACCGGCGTCGGCCGCAAGCTGGCCAACCTGCCCGTCGACCCCCGCCTGGGCCGCATGGTGCTGGAGGCCGAGAAGAACGGCTGCCTGCGCGAGGTCATGGTGATCGCCGCCGCCCTGTCCATCCAGGACCCGCGCGAGCGCCCGTCCGACAAGCAGCAGCAGGCCGACGAGAAACACCGGCGCTTCGCCGACCCCGAGTCCGATTTCCTGGCCTACCTCAACCTGTGGAACTACCTGCGCGACAAGCAGAAGGAGCTGTCCTCCAGCGCCTTCCGGCGGCTGTGCAAGGCCGAGTTCCTCAACTACCTGCGCGTACGCGAGTGGCAGGACATCTACAGCCAGCTGCGCCAGTCGCTCGGCGCCCAGCCCAACAGCCAGCCCGCGCAGCCGTACCACGTGCACGCGTCGCTGCTGGTCGGGCTGCTGTCGCACATCGGCGTCAAGGACGTCATGGACAAGCAGCGGGGCCAGGACGGCCGCCGGCCGATCCAGGAATACCTCGGCGCCCGCAACGCCCGCTTCGCCATCTTCCCCGGCTCGGCGCTGGCCAAGAAGCAGCCGCAGTGGGTCATGTCCGCCGAACTGGTCGAGACCTCCCGGCTCTGGGCGCGCGTCAACGCCAAGATCGAGCCCGACTGGGTCGAGCCGCTCGCGCAGCACCTGGTCAAACGCACCTACTCCGAGCCGCACTGGGAGAAGAACCAGGGCGCGGTGATCGCCCTGGAAAAGGTCACTCTCTACGGGGTGCCGCTCGTGGTGGGCCGCAAGGTCAACTACGGCCGCATCGACCCCGACCTGTCGCGTGAGCTGTTCATCAGGCACGCCCTGGTCGAGGGCGACTGGGACACCCACCACCGCTTCCTCAAGGACAACCGCAGGCTGCTCGGCGAGGTCGAGGAGCTGGAGAACCGGGCGCGCCGCCGCGACATCATGGTGGATGACGAGGCGCTGTTCGACTTCTACGACCAGCGGGTGCCGGCCGACGTGGTCTCGGCCCGCCACTTCGACTCCTGGTGGAAGCAGGCCAGGCAGCAGACGCCCGACCTGCTCACGTTCTCGCCGGACATGCTGGTCAACGAGGGCGCCGACGTCAGCGCCCGCGACTACCCCGACACCTGGAAACAGCTCGGGCAGCGGATGAAGCTGACCTACCAGTTCGAGCCGGGCGCGGACGCCGACGGCGTGACCGTCCACGTGCCGCTCCAGGTGCTCAACCAGGTCAGCTCCGACGGCTTCGACTGGCAGATCCCCGGCCTGCGCGAAGAGCTGATCACCGCGCTGATCCGCTCCCTGCCGAAGGCCCTGCGCCGCAACTTCGTGCCCGCCCCCAACTACGCCAAGCAGGTGCTGGAGGGGGTCAAGCAGGGCGGCGAGCCGCTGCTGGCGGCCGTGGAGCGCGAGCTGCTGCGCCTCACCGGCGTACGCGTGCCGCGCGAGGCCTGGCAGCTCGACCAGGTGCCCGACCATCTGCGCATCACGTACCGGGTGATCGACGAGCGCAGGCGCACGGTGGCCGAGGACAAGGACCTCGACGCGCTGAAGCGCCGCCTCGCCCCACGCCTGCGGGAGACGCTCTCGCAGGCAGGCGACGACCTGGAGCAGACCGGCCTGCACACGTGGAGCTTCGGGACGCTGCCGAAGGTGTTCGAGCAGGGCCGGATGAAGGGCTATCCGGCGCTGGTGGACGCGGGCGACTCCGTCTCGATCAAGATCTTCGACACGGCGGCCGAGCAGCGCCGCTCCCACTGGCCCGGCGTGCGCCGCCTGCTCCTCCTGAACGTCACCAACCCGGCCAAATCCCTGCTGGGCGGCCTGTCCAACCAGGCCAAGCTGGCGCTGTCACGCAGCCCGCACGGCGGGGCGGTGGCGCTGTTCGAGGACGTGGTCAACGCGGCGGTCGACAAGCTGATGCTCGACGCCGGGGGCGCGGCCTGGGACCCGGTGGCCTTCGACCGCCTCTACCAGCACGTACGGGCTCACCTCTACGACACGGCGGCCGACGTGCTGTCGAAGGTGGAGCAGATCCTGAGCGTCTGGCACGCGGCGGGCGGCCAGCTGGACGCCCTGCGGGAGAGCGCGTCGACGGACGACATCCGCGAGCAGCTCGGCAAGCTCGTCTACCGGGGATTCGTCACGGCCACCGGTTACCGGCGTTTGTCCGACATCCTGCGCTATATCCGGGCGATCGACCGCCGCCTCACCAAGCTCCCCGAGGAGCCCTGGCGGGACCAGGAGTGGATGGACCGGGTCCACAAGATCGAGGACGACTACCACGACGTGCTGGAGAAGCTCCCTCGGGCGCGGAGAGGGGATCCGGACGTGGTGGAGATCCGGTGGATGATCGAGGAGTTGCGGGTGAGCTTCTTCGCTCAGACCTTGGGCACGCCCACGCCGGTCTCGGAGAAGCGCATCACCAAGGCGATGGAGAAGCTCACCCCATGAAGATCGAGGTGTCGAGCTCCAAGTTGACGGGGTCAGGTAGGTACAGCGGCTTTCCCATGGTCGCCGAGTCGATCGCGCGATATACGCCGTCCTCGATGGCGCTGTAGACAGTTACGATCGGGCATTTCGCGATCTGGTCGATCAGCAGGTAGACCGGCACCTTGCCCTGCGCGTAGAGACGCACCTTCTCCTCGCGGTCGTCGCGAACACTGCTGCGTGAAACCACCTCGGTGACCATGATCACTCCAGTCGACAGCAGCTCATTGCCCCATCGTTTGCAGTCGCGGGGCCACAGCACGTAGTCGGGCTGGAGTGAGTGTCGGGGCCCATCGATGCAGATCTGTGGACCGTATGCTCCGTGCCAGCCGCGCTCCTTGCGCAACGGACCCAGAGCGTAGGCCAGCTCGTCACTGGTCAAGAAATGCTCGGGGGTGCCTGAGGGGCTCACGATCAGTTTCTCTTCGATGACCTCAACCCGGAAGCCGGGGAGGGGGGGTAGGACATCGAACAACTCCCGAGCGGTGCGTGGCACCTTTGGGAGTTTCGCTGAGGTTGATTCCGCCTGGTGCCGCTCTTGAGCGGAGTCGGAGTGCTGCTCCTGCTCCACCTCGTCGGTGTGGTGCTCTTCCTCCACTTCCACTGCGTCCGTGTGGAGCTCTTCTTCCACCATGGCGACCATGTAGTCTCTCCCTTCGTATTCGAACGGGCACGCTAAGTATTCCATCCCGTGCGCACCGATGCCACGAAAATCGGCCGCCCCGTGGGGCGGCCGATTCGAGGGGGTGTCACGCCGGGACGGCGCTCACGTCGCGTTCGTAGAAGCGGTGGCCGGTCGAAGTCGAAGTCGTGCTCCCGCGACTCGGGCACGAGCTGCACGCACAGCTCGTACTCGGGGTAGGCGCCGCGCTCGATGGCCTCCCACAGGTCCCGGCGGCTGTAGTCGGGGTCGTTGCCCTGGACGTGTGCACCCCGAACCGTTCCTAAGGAATGAGCATGGGGTGCCCATGCTCAGCCGAACGCTCCGAACGGTCTTGAGCGTTCTGGTCGCCCGCGTTCTCGCCGCGTCCGGGCGGCACGGATCGTGTCCGTGGTCCGGGGATGCGGGGGCGGGGTCCCTCACGCCCGCGGGCTTCGAGCCCGGCCTGGACGGTCCGATGCCCCTGCTCATCGCTCCGGTGAGCAGGGGGCGGTGCCGTCCGTCGCCGGATCGGATGCCCTTGGGCGCGTCTGCCGATCGCCACGGCGGCTGCGTCGTGGCGGGTGGTCGTGCGATTGTTGGTTGTGAGGGGCTGTTGCCAGTGCTGGGCGCCCCACCGGGAGGTGTAGGCCGGGTCGGCGGCGGTGATCGCGATACCCGTCTGGTCGGCCATCGAGGTGAGCCGGGCGCGCAGCTTGCCGGTGGGCATGCCGGAAATGAGCTGGCGGAAGCGTTTGCGGCGGCCGTGCTTCTCCCGGGTCTTCTCAGTCTGAAAGTCGAGGTCTTCGATGGCGATGGCTTTCACGCCGCAGGTTTTAGCCCAGTGCAGCAGCCGGGTCAGCGCGTGGCGGACCTGGGCGTCGCGATGCTCGGCCGACCCGTTCAGGTCGTAGGTGAAGCGGCGGGGGTTGCCAATCGGGTTGCCGTGGACGTCCAGGCGCCAGGCGGCCAGGTGGTCGGCGTTGGTGTCCACGCCGACCACGCCGTGGGCGAGCGCAGCCGACAGGGGCACGGCCGGAGCCGCAGGAATCTGCCAGGAGGCGGTGATGTACCAGCGTCCCCGCGCCACGTCCAGGTGGATGCGGTAGGCCACCGCCCGGTTGGCCTCAACCCGATCGGCCCACTCGGAGCGCCGGTGGGCGAAGGCCACCCGGCAGGCCAGCACGTAGCGGCCGTGTGGGGCGTTCGCGTGGTGCGCCAGCGGCGCGGGCAGCTTGATCGACACCTGGCCGTCAGGGGTGATGCGGATGGTCTCGTTGCCGTAGCGTTTCCCGCTTTCGCCGTCGGCGGTCAGGAACCAGCGTGCGGCCTGCCAGGTCTGCCGCCACTCGGCTTCGGTCAGACCCGCAGCGTCCAGGTGGTGCCGGGCGCGGGCGAGGCGTTTGCCGCCCCGCGCCACGCGCACCCGCCCGGCCTGCTGGTCGGCCCGCAGACGCTTGAGCCGGTCTTGCAGGAGGTGCAGGCGGCGGGACTTGGCGAACCACTCCTGCGCCGAGCGGTAGCCGCCTGGCTCCTTGCGGGTGCCCTTCTTCCCGACGGGCAGGGACAACCGGCGGGTGATCGTGGCGATGGCGGCCTCAAGGTCGCGGATGTGGTCGGCCTGGCAGCGGCGGGCCAGCGCCCACTGATCGTGGGACGTTCTGGTGATGGCCCCGGCCCAGCGCGCCGACGACTGCACGGTCAGCTCGCGTTTGCGGGCCGCCCAGGTGCCGGCACAGTGCCCCAGCCCGTCGGCGCACCTGGTTTTCAGGTCGGCGGAGGCCAGCGCGCCCAGATGCGCGCCGACCAGACGCAACACCTGCTCGTCTACGGGGGCGGGGTGCTTGAGCCGGTCGCGGACGGCGACACCGGACGGACCGGACGCGACGAACGCGGGAGCGATCGGGCGCAGCTCAGCCATGCTGGGGGGCCTTCGATGCCATGGCGGCACGGTCCGGGGCCGTCCGGCGAGCACGAGCGGTCAGCGCTACCGATGCTGCTGGATGGCGGTCGAACGGGCACGCTCGCATGGCTGTCACTCGCCCCTATCGGGTTTCACGTTGCGTGTCCGTAACGATACCAATAGTTGACCCTGTCGGTAGAACATGTGAACGAGATTGCCGGTGGATGCGCAACGCAGCCTCCACAAGCTGAGCCGAAACCCCGGACAGGGTATGCCCGGCGCGACAGCAGTATGCGAGCAGGAGGACTGCCCGCTGCGCGCACACATACCGTCGAGTCTGCACTGCGGCGATGGCGTAACCAGAGCCACATCATGCACCTTCATGCATACTCAAACACCAACAGCTCCGAACCCCTGGTCCGTGGTCATGGTGAGGTCGTCGAGTGGGACGCGATCGGCGTCGAGCTGGCGATGCTTCGCGTCGCGCTCTGGCTGCATGAAGAAATCCCCCTTATAGGATTTGTCAGGCGTTTTACCTAGGTGCCCGGGCCAGCGGGTTGAAACGGGGGGATCGATGATGAAGGCCGTGGTGTTCGACGTCGGGGAGACGCTGATCAGCGAGGCGCGCATCTGGGCGCGCTGGGCCGAGCGGCTGGGCGTGAGCGATTTCCTGCTGATGGGCGCGCTCGGCGGGATGGCGGCGCTGGACCGCCCCCACACCGACGCCTTCGAGCTCATCCGCCCCGGCTTCGACGCGGACGCGGAGGAGGCCGCCTGGGAGCGCGACGATCCCGACGGCCTGCGCAACCACTTCGACGCCGACGACCTCTACCCCGACGTGCGCGAGGCCCTGACCGCCATCAGGGCGGCCGGATACCAGGTGATCATCGCGGGCAACCAGCCGGCGCGGGCCTACGGGGCGCTGGTCGCCATGGACCTGCCCACCGACTCCGTGCACACCTCCGAGGGATGGGGCGTGTCCAAGCCGGAGGCCGGGTTCTTTGCCAAGGTCGCGGCGGTCGCGGGGCGGGAGCCCGGCGAGATCCTCTACGTCGGCGACCGGCTCGACAACGACGTGCTCCCGGCCGCCGCGGCGGGCATGCGCACGGCGCTGCTGCGCCGCGGTCCGTGGGGGTACCTGCACGCCGAGCGCCCGCAGGCGGCGGCCGCCGACGCGATCGTCGACGACCTGCACGCCGTGCTGCCCGTGCTGCGACGCCTCGGCTGAGCGCCCGCGCCGGCACACCGCGCGAGCGGCGGCGCCGGCGCGGGGACGGATCACGTGAGGTTCTCGTCGGAGTCGATGCGGATGGCACGCTCTTCGGCCGACAGGTCGTTCCCGTCGTCGTCGCCCCACTCAAGGGCGATCTCCTCGCCTTCCGTGTCGGGCGCCAGCCCTTCGTCCGGCTGGGTCAGCCGGTGCTTGGGGCGGGGCTCGTGGAGCCGGTCCCTGGCCTCGCGGCGAAGGCGTTCGTCGAGAGTGTCCCGGCGCTGGGGGTCGTCTTCCTTGACCTCGTGGTAAAAACCGAGATCCTCGGTCCACTCCTCGAACTCGATCGCCTGTTCGTCACTGAAGCCGAACCGGTCAGGAGGTTTTTCGGTCATACGGGGCCCCTACCCAGCACGCGGCCCGAAATACTATGACTTGGCCTTGCTCAGAGCTTCGGCCAACTCTTCCTTGCCCATCTGCGACCGTCCGGGAATGTCGGCCTTCTTGGCCTTTTCGTACAGCTCGGCCTTGGTGGCGCCCTCCCGGGAGCCTGCCGGGGCGGCCTGCTTGGGGACGCTGAGCGCCTTCAGCTCCTCCGCCCTGCGCTCCTTGAACGCCTTGCCGAGCTCCCGCAGCCCCTTCTCACCGACCGCCTTCTCCAGCGCGGGCAGGATTTTGCTCTCTTCTTCCGCGACGTGGTGATTGACGGACTCGACCAGTTTCTCCAGCGTCATGCGGAATTCCGGAGTGCCGGGCTCGGCCCGTACGAGCGCGTCGAGCAGGATCTCGGCCTCCTTGTGCTCCTCGACGCTGTGGTGGGCGTCGATGCCCGGATAGACCCGGTCCTCCTCGGCGCGGGCGTGCGCGATCAGGAGGGCGTGCAGCTCCGTCACGGTGGCCTTCTGGTTGCCCTGGCCCGACTTGAGCCGTTCGAAGAGGGATTCCACGGTCCGATGGTCTTTGGTGATCAAGGTGATGACGTCGGTTGCCATAGGGGCCACCGCTACCCACGGGACCGGGAATCACTCTCAGGCGTTCTCCAGGCGGGGGCGCAGCCGTACCGCCTGCCTGAGGGTCCGGCCGGACAGGCGGGCCAGCCCGACGGCCGCGAGCAGCGCGGCCGCCACGCACGACACCCCGCCGATCTCCAGCGCGGCGCGCGGCCCGAGCGTGTCGCTGAGCCAGCCGAGCAGCGGCCCGCCCAGCGCGCCCGCCCCCGCGCTCACGATGGACAGCGCCGCGATGACCCGGCCGCGCATCGGCTCGGGGGTGTCGAGCTGCGCGCGTGCCGAGACGGTGGTGTCGAGCGTCACCGCTCCGGCCGCGATCGGCAGCAGCACGGCCGCGAACGTCCACAGCTGCGGCATCAGCCCGCTCAGCGCCTGTGCCACCCCGGTCACGAACGCCGTGATCAGCAGCAGCCGGAGGGTGAGCTGGGGCCTGGCGGCCGCCAGGAAGCCGCCGAGCACGGTGCCGACGGCGAAGACCGTGGACAGCAGGCCGTAGCCGGGGGCGCCCGCGTCCAGGGGGCCGGCGCTCATGGCGGCCATGGTGACCTGGTAGTTGCGCCCCACGCTGCCCAGCACGAACCACAGGGCCAGCACGACGAGCAGCCACGGGGTGCGCAGCACGTACCGCAGGCCCTCGCCCACGGAGCCGCCCCGCCGCTCGGAGGGCGTGAGCACGTGGAACTCCTCGCGGCGCATGGCCAGCACCGCCGCGACCACCACGAAGAAGCTGGCGGCGTTGATCAGGAACAGTCCCTCGTTCCCCGAGAACGGCAGCAGTACGCCCGCCAGGCTCATGCCCAGGATGCGGCCCGCGGAGTTGAGGACCGAGCCGAGCGCCATCGCGTTCGGCAGGTCGGCGGGCGGCACCACCTCGGCGCCGAACCGCCCGAGCGCGGGCCCGCCCAGCGCGTTGACCACGCCGCCGG
This sequence comes from Nonomuraea sp. NPDC050451, assembly GCF_044458585.1. Lineage (NCBI taxonomy): Bacteria > Bacillati > Actinomycetota > Actinomycetes > Streptosporangiales > Streptosporangiaceae > Nonomuraea > Nonomuraea sp. NPDC050451. The sequence goes on along the minus strand of NZ_JBITHZ010000002.1, from coordinate 743,447 downwards.
CCAGCGCCACGCCGTAGATCGGCAGGACGGACTGGGCCCCGGTGACCGCGATCACCGCCAGCACGGCCGCGAGCGCGGCCTGCGCGAACTGCGCGGCGATCACAACCGGGCGGCTCGGCAGCCGGTCGGCCAGCGCGCCGCCCCACATGCCCAGCAGCAGCGTCGGCAGCGCCTGCATGACGAGGCTCAGCCCGACACTGGTGGCCGAGCCGGTCAGCGTCAGGATGAGCCAGTTGACACCCAGCACCTGCATCCAGGTGCCGGTCACGGAGATGAGGTCCGCTCCCGCCCAGAGCCGGTAGTTGTGGTGCCGCAGCGCTCTGAACGTGGTGGAAGAGGGAGACAAAACGGAAGTCCTAGCCTTCGAGATTCACCGGGGGTGAAACGCGGTGCTCGCAGGAGTAGATTCCGGTTCGGCCAAAATGTGAGGCAGGACACGCCCGTTGGAGGTTTAGACGAGCTCGAGCGGATGATCCCTGCTCACCAGCGCCGCGTAGAGGCCGGCGCGGGCCATCAGCTCGTCGTGGGTGCCGCGCTCGACGATCTTCCCGCCGTCCAGCACGACGATCTGGTCCGCGTCGCGGACCGTGGACAGGCGGTGCGCGATCGTGATGGTCGTACGGCCCCGCGCCAGCGTGTCGAGCGCCTCCTGCACGGCCCGCTCGGTCTGCGTGTCCAGCGCGCTGGTGGCCTCGTCGAGGACCAGCACCGGCGGGTTGCGCAGCAGCGTGCGCGCGATGGCCAGGCGCTGCTTCTCGCCGCCGGAGAACCGGTACCCGCGCTCGCCCACCAGAGTCTCGTAGCCGTCGGGCAGCGAGGCGATGTGGTCGTGGATGCGCGCGGCCCGCGCGGCCTCCTCCAGCTCCTCGTCGGTGGCCGACGGCCTGGCGAAGCGCAGGTTGTCGGCGATCGAGGCGTGGAAGAGGTACGTCTCCTGCGACACCACGCCGACCGCCTCGCTCAGCGTCTCGAACGTCAGCTCCCGCACGTCCACCCCGTCGATCGTGACCCGCCCCCCGGTGACGTCGTAGAGCCTGGGCAGCAGGTAGCTGAGGGTGGTCTTGCCGGAGCCGGTCTCGCCCACGATGGCCAGGCTGGTGCCCGCCGGGACCGTGAGGTCCACACCGGCGAGGGTGGGGGTCTCGCCGTACGAGAAGTCGACGTCCTCGAAGCGGACCTCGCCGCGCACGTCCTCCAGCTCCCGCGGGCCGGGGCGGATGTCCACCGGCAGGTCCAGATACTCGAAGATCCGCCCGAACAGCGCCAGCGAGGTCTGCACCTCGACGCCGAGCCGCAGCAGCGAGACCATCGGCCTGAACAGGCTGGTCTGCAGGGTCGTGAAGGCCACCAGCGTGCCGACCGAGATCGCGCCCGTGTGGCCGACGGCCCAGTAGATCAGCGCGGGCATGGCCGCCATGACGATCTGGATGGACGACTGCCGCCAGCGTCCCGCCATGCTCGTGCGCACGCCGAGGTCGGCCAGCTCGTCGGAGGCCCGGCCGAAGCGCTCGGTCAGCCCGTCGGAGCGGCCCATGGTACGGCCGAGCAGGATGCCGCTGATCGACAGCGACTCCTGGACCATGGAGGCGATGCTCGCCAGCTTGCGCTGCCGCTCGTTGGTGATGCGCTTGCGCTCGGTGCCGACCTTGCGGCTGATCCACACGAACACCGGCATGAGCAGGAGCGAGACGACCGTCAGCCGCCAGTCGAGCGCGATCATGGCCACGATCGTGGCGATCACGGTGGTGAGGTTGGAGACGAGGGAGGAGGCGGTCGAGGTGACGACCGACTGCATGCCGCCGATGTCGTTGGCGATGCGCGACTGGACCTCGCCGGTCCGCGTGCGGGTGAAGAACGCCAGCGACATGCGCTGCAGGTGACCGTAGACGGCGATGCGCAGGTCGTGCATCACCCGCTGGCCCACTGTGGTGGACATCAGCGTCTGCACCACGTCGAACACGCTGGTGGTGACCGCCACCGCGATCATGCCCAGGGCCAGCAGTGCGAGCAGGCCGGCGTCCCTGGCCGGGATGGCCACGTCCAGCACCTCGCGCAGCAGGAAGGGCGAGGCCAGCGAGACCAGTGACGACAGCAGGATGAGGAAGCCCACCAGGGCCAGGCGGCCGCGGTAGGGGCGGAACAGCTTGATGATGCGCCCGAGGGGCGCGCGTGGTTCCTCCGCCAAGTGGCGCCTCCTTTCAGATGTCCACTCAAACAGAGGTTAACTCATATTTGTTCCGGCTAAACTTATCGACATGGGAGAAAAGGAGCTCGCCGAGCTCTTGCACCTCGTCAGCCGGCGGTTGCGGCGCGGGTACGTGGATCGGCTCGTCCCGCTGGGGCTCAACCCGGGGCAGGCGCGGGCCCTGCGGGCGCTCGCGGAGGCCCCGGAGCCGCTGCGGATGGTGCGGCTGGCCGACGAGCTGCGGATCGTGCCGCGCTCGCTCACGCCGGTGGTGGACGCGCTGGAGGAGGCCGGGCTGGCGCGCCGCGAGGTGGATCCCGCCAATCGCCGCTCCACGTTAGTGGTGATCACTCCCGAGGGGCGCCGGATGGCCGAGCGCGCCCGCGAGGCGCGCCGCGACGCGGGCCAGGTCCTGTTCGCGGCCCTGACGCAGGAGCAGCGCGACCAGCTCCGTGACCTGCTGGGCCTGGTGGAGTCCCAGTTCCGCTGACGGTCAGGCCGCAGGGGTCGCGTGGTTCAGGCCGCGGGGTGCACGGTGCCGCCGATGACGGTGGCGAGGCAGGGTGGCTGGGCCAGGAGCGCGGTGTACGGGTAACGCCCGCGGGCGTCGAAGACGGCGAAGTCGGCGCGGGTCCCCGGCGCCAGCGACCCGATGCGCCCCTTGCCCCGGTGCATCCCCAGCGCCCGGGCCCCTCCCATGGTCGCGGCCGTCACCAGCCTGCCGTCCAGCCCCCGGGTCCGCAGCCCGAGCTCGCGGGCGTGCCGCCGGATGTCCCGCGCCACCCCGAGCACACCGGCGGATCCGCCGCCGGCGCCGGTGCCGAGGGCGACGGTGTTGCCCTCGTCGAGCAGGGCCAGCACGTCGGGGGCGGGTGACGCGCAGACGGCCACCACGGTCTTGCGCAGCCGCAGCAGCTTGCGCTCCCCGGGGTCCAGGGGCCGGGAGACCGCCACGTGGCACAGCGGCCCCAGCACTCCTGCCTCGTCCAGCGCCGCGGGGGAGTGTCGGTCCAGGTCGACCAGCAGCCGCAGCCCGAACGTCCTGGCCAGCACCGCCACGTCCTCCAGCACCTGCGGGTCCGGCGTGTGCGCCGCGATCCCCACCGCGCAGGGCCGGTCGACCTCGCGCATGGCCGTGATCACCGCGTCCCGCCCGCGGGTCTCCCACTCCTCCTCGCTCGCGCTGGTCACCTCGACGTACGAGATCCCGGGCACCCCTGCGAGCTCGGCCAGGTCGGAGACCACGCAGGCCCGCGCGGTCACCCCGGGTCCGGCGGCGGACGCGGCGGAGCGGGCGTCGACCAGTCCGGCCACGATCATCCCGGTCCACCGCGACTCCTCGGCGGCGGGGAAGGACGTGGTCACCGAGGCTCGCGTGCCCACCTCGACCACCCGGTCGCCCTTGAGCGCCACGGCCCCGTCGCGGATGGGATCGGCGCAGACGGGCAGCACGAGCGGGGCGGAATGGACCACGACGGGCATGGGCGCACGCCTGTTCAGGACCGGACCGGCACGCTTCGCAGACGGCATCGGCACTCCCGTCGGATCATCCCTTCAGGGCATTAAACGTGAGCCCTGTCAGGTTCGCAATTAGGACAAAGTATGCGATTCTCTCGGTAAATATCGACCGGAGAGGCGGGCGAGTTTCAGGCTCAGGTGCAGGGCGAGCCGCTCGCCGCCGTCCTTCAGGTCGGTACGGGCCAGCTCCTCCACCCGCTGCAGCCGGTAGTACAGGGACGTCCGGTGCAGCCGCAGCGCCCGCGAGGTGGCCACCGCGCTCCCGGCCAGGTCCAGGTAGGTCTCCAGGGTCTCCAGCAGCGGCAGGTACTGGGCGTCCGCCAGCAGTCCCTCCAGCCCCGGGTGCAGCTCCTGGTCGGGCAGCTGGGTGAGCATGCGGTAGACGCCGAGCCGCGCCCACTCGGCCGTGCGCCCGAGCCCGGGCACCCGCGAGGTCACCTCCGCCGCGTGCCTGGCCTCCCGGTACGACTGCGCCGCCTCCGCCAGCGCCGGCCTGGTCCGCCCCACCCCGACCACCACCGGCACCGGCATGGCCGCGTGCAGCTCGTCGGGGGAGACCGGCGGCCCGGCGGTCAGCAGCACGGCGTGGTCGTAGCGGACCAGGTGCAGCGGATGGTGACCGCTCAGCCGCCGCCGCAGCGCCAGCAGCCCCTGCTCCAGCCCCAGCCTGAGCGCCTCGTCCGGCTCGGCCCCGCGCGGCTTGGCCACCAGCACGGTCACCGGCTGCGCCTGCGGGAACGCGCCCGCCTCGATGAGCTGCCTGGCCGCGTCCCGCTCGCCCGCCAGCAGCCCGGTGACCGCCTCCAGCTCCCGGTGGGAGGCCAGCCCGCTGGCCAGGCTCTCGTGGAACAGGGCCAGCGCCAGCGCCGGGGCGGCGGTCATGGCCTCGGAGATCTCGGCGTCGGACATGGCCGGCTCCGCGTCGACGAACCACAGGAAGCCGAGCAGCGCGTCCGCGTGCCGTACCGGGACGCACACCCGCGGCAGCAGGCCGAAGTGCGGCGCGCCCGGGGTGCGCACGGGCCCGTTCGCCTCGTGCACGCCGGCGGCCCGGAACCACTGCCGCACCTCGGGAGTGGTGCTGCGGCGCAGGATCGAGTCGCGGCGGATGTCGTCCATGGCGCCGTTCTGCTCGCTGTAGGCGACGACGCGTTGCACGCGGTCCTCGAGCAGCAGGGGGCGGCCGAGACGGGCGGCGAGCTCGTCGACGGTCCGCTGGAGATCCGCCACAACAACACCTTTACGTGGATATTTCAACAGTTGTCGGAAAGCCAACTACGGTTCTTCCCTACAACTGATCGGTGATCTCCGTCAATATCGTCTATACCGTCAATCCGTGATTGCCCCGAAGAAGCTGCTGAAGGGTTTGCTGGCGGCCATCGTGCTGATCCCGGTGAGCCTGATGGCGACCCCTGCTTCCGCAGCACCCCCCACCGATCCCGAGCACCCGTGGCGGCAGAACCACTGGCCGCAAACGCAGCCCTGGCAGCTCGACGAATCCGCCGACGCCCAGGCCCTGCGCTCCCGCCCAGCCGGCGGCATCAAGCCGATTGATCCGCAGAACTGGGAGAATCCCGACAACATGACGTGGGCGGACTACAAACGGCCGCCCGGCACCAAGTGGAACGACCCCGCCGTCAAGGGGTCGAAGCGCACGTTCAAGGGCGCGCTCGTGCTGCTCGACTACCCGAACCAGCCGTTCGTGGTGACGCAGCCCAAGGGTTCGACGATCTACGCGAACCCGAGCGCCGAGGCCCACGACGTCCCGCGTGACCAGGTGGCCAAGTTCTACCAGGACTTCCTCAACACCCCGAACGACCTGAACAAGGGTCACACCATCCACGAGTACTGGATGGAGGACTCGGGCGGCAGGTACGGGGTGGAGCTGACCGGGTTCGGGCCCTACACGCTGTCGGGCAAGGACCACGAGTACGCGATGGAGTTCCAGGGCGGCACCGGCTGCCCGGCTGGCGACAGCTGCAGCAAGAACCTGCGTACCGAGGGCAACGCCGCCTGGATCGGCGCCGTCGGCGAGGAGGTGGCCAAGCAGTTCGACTTCGTCTTCTACCTGAGCGCCGGCCAGGACGAGTCGTCCACCTGGCAGGAGTTCGGGATGATGAAGTTCCCGACCAAGGAGGACGTGCCGGACGAGTGGGGCCCGCCGGACCCCGCGCTGCCCAACTGGGTGGACACCCGCTACGTCGACTGGACCTCGTGGCAGGCCGGCTCCAACTTCTGGCCGAACGCCCGCTTCGGCGTCGACTCGGTCCAGGCCGAGAGCTCGGGCATGGCCGTCTACGCCCACGAGCTGAGCCACATCATGGGCATCGCCGACAACTACAACAACCCGTACGGCGTGCCGCCGCGCAGGGCGTACACGGGCATCTGGGAGATGCTCAGCCGCGGCAGCTTCAACGGCCCCGGCGGCCCGCACTCCCGCTGGCTCATCCCGCCGACCGCCGGCGCGTCCATGGGCGCCCAGCACATGCTGCGCAACAAGATCAAGCTGGAGATGGTGGACGAGCAGAACGTCTTACGCCTCTCGCGGGAGGCGCTCGACGAGTCGGGCCTGGTCACCGCCAGGGTCGTGGCCCGTGCCATCCAGCCGGGCGCGAACGAGCTGTCCGGCGTGAACATCTCCTTCGACACCGGCGACAAGAGCCCCGCCTGCGACGTCACGACGAACCCGCTGTGTGACGGCGGCGGCTACGAGAACTACACGGTCGAGGTCGTGGACCGCGTGGGCACCGACTCCTTCACGCCCGACTCCGGCGTCCTGCTGGCCAAGACCAAGAACCAGGACCGGGCCCCGTTCGAGTGGGTGGTCGACGCGAACCCGCAGGACATCGGCATGACCGACTACGTGCTGCCCGACGGGACGAAGGTGCCGATCACGGTCGGCGACTACCGCCAGCTCTCCGACGCCCTCTTCCACGCCGGCACGGACTCCGGCAGCGAGTACGAGTACGTCGACGAGGCCAACCGCCTGCACTTCTACGTCACCGACGTCAAGCGCGACCGCGCCGGCGAGCTGTCCTACACGGTCGCCGTCCGCTCGCTCGACGGCGCGGGCCCGCAGAAGCGCGGCGTCAAGCTGCTCCCCTCGGCCGGCCTGCCCACCGGCAAGAACATCTCCACCTGCAAGTTCCCGCTGTTCAACACCGGCAAGGCGGCCCCGGCGCAGGGGCAGCACCCGGAGGACGTCAGCGCCTACCTGAGCTCCGACGTCTACCGGCTCAAGGCCGAGATCCAGGGCAAGGGCTGGACCGCCCAGCTCCCGAACGCGCTGGACTCCGTCGCGTTCGGCAAGCAGGACCTCGTCACCGTGAACGCCGTGCGGGAGTCCGGCGGCGACCGCCTGGCCAGGGTCAAGCTCACCGCCACCTCGGAGAGCGACCCGAGCAAGACGGCGACGGCCACCTGTCACGTGATCGGCTAACAGATGAACGATGGGGTACGGCTGGCGCAAGCCGTACCCCATTGGCTTGAATTACCCCATAGGGGGTGTTCGTTGACAGGGGACCTACCTGACAAACCGCGTAAAAGACGCAGAAAGGTGCCATGGGCCGCGCCCATCTCCGCGGGCCTCGCGGCCGCCGCCGCGAGCGTGCTGACCGCCTCCGTGGACTGGGAGATCCCGCCGCTGGCCAAGGTCGCCGTGACCGGCGCGGCGGCCGTCCTCGTCGGGCTGACCACCTGGGCCACCACCGAGCCGCGCGAGCCCCGGCAGGAGGCGCTCCCCGCGCCCGGCTCGCTCCCGCCCGACCAGTGGCCGCCGGTCCCCGAGCACTTCACCGGCCGCGCCGAGGCGCTGGCCGAGTTACACGAGGTCTTCACCGAGCGCAGGAAGACCTCCGACCCCTCACCGCCCCTCGTGGTCTCCCTGTACGGCCGGGGCGGCGTCGGAAAGTCGGCGCTGATGACCAGGTTCGCGCACGAGATGGCCGGCTGGTTCCCCGACGGCAGGCTCTACGCCGACCTGCGCGGCGGCGTGGACGCCCCGGTGCGCCCCGACGAGGTGCTGATCGGGTTCCTGCGCGCGCTGGACGTGCGCCTGACCACCGACCCCGGCGGCCTGGACGAGTTACGCAAGCTCTGGCTGACCTGGACCAAGGGCCGCAGAATCCTCATCGGGCTGGACAACGCCCACGACGCCGCCCAGGTCAAAGCGCTGATCCCGGCCGAGCCCGGCTGCGCGGTGCTGGTCACCTCGCGCGCGCCGCTGTTCCTGAACGGCACCCATGACACGCGGCTGAGCGTGTTCAGCGAGGCGCACGGCGTGGAACTGCTGGCCAGGCTGGCCGGCGGCGACCGCGTCGTCGACGACCTGGAGGCCGCCAAGGAGGTCGTGCGGCTGTGCGACTACCTGCCGCTGGCGATCAACATCTGCGGCGCCCGGCTGGCCACCCGCGAGCAGTGGACCATGCGCGAGATGGCCGCCCGGCTGGCCGACACGCGCCGCCGCCTCGACCAGCTCGAAGTGGCCCCGACCGTGGACAAGAGCGTGCGCGCCTCCGTGCAGCTCAGCTACGACGACTGCACGGGCATGCAGCGCCGCCTGCTGCGCCTGCTCAGCGCGCTCACCGCGCCCGACGTGCCCGGCTGGGTGGCCGGCGAGCTGCTCGACAGCTCCGGGCTCGACGGCGCCGACCAGCTCGAAGCCCTCATCGACGCCCAGCTCGCCGAGTGCTCGGGCACCGACCAGACCGGCACCATGCGTTACCGGCTGCACGACCTGGTCAGGGTGTTCGCCGCGGAGCTGGCCGAGCAGGACGAGGTCGAGCGGCGCAGGGCCGCCATCGAGCGCGTGCTCCACGGCTACCGCCGCCGCGCCGAGGAGGCCGCGCAGAACCGCTGGCCGCAGGACTGGAGCAAGGGCGGCCGCCGCTCCGACGCCGACGGGCAGGTCCTGGCCGGCGACTGGCTCAACGCCGAACGGCTGACGCTGCTCGTCATGATCCAGCTGGCCCGCCAGCTCCGGCTGTGGGAGCTGACCTGGGGTCTGGCCAGGGCGTTCTGCTCCTTGTGCCACTCGCTGCGCGCGTACTGGGCCGACTGGGTGGCCGTCGCCGAGCTCGGCTGCGAGGCCGCCGAGCAGACCGGAGACCGGCGCGCGCTGGCCATCGCGCTGCTCGACAGCTCCTCCGTGCACGGCGGCCTGGGCCTGCGGGAGCGGGCGCTGGAGGAGGCCAGGCGGGCGCTGGAGACGTTCGAGGAGCTGGGGGAGACCTGGTGGGCGGCCAGGGCCATGCGCACGATCGGCATGACGCTGTTCAGCGACGGCCACCTGGACCGGGCGCAGGACTACCTCATCGGGGCCATCACCGCGTTCAAGGGCGAGGACGACCTGTGGTGGATGGCCCGCACCCAGCGCAACCTCGCCGAGATGCGCATGTCGGAACGCCGTCCCGACGAGGCCAGGGAACTGCTGGAAGACGCCCTGGAGATCTTCAAGCGGGACGGCAACCGCTACTCCGAGGCCCAGACCCTGCGCGTCTACGGCGAGGTGCTGGCCGCGCAGGCGCGCGCCGAGCACCGCGCGGGCGACCTCCGGCTGGCGGCCAACCTGTTCACCAGGGCCGGGTTCAGCCTCGACCGGGCCTCCGAGATGTTCAGGCAGCGCGGGGAGCTGTGGGAGGAGGCCCGCTGCCTGCGGGCCGCGGGGGAGGTCGGCGACCCCGACAACGGGCTGCGCGAGCTGGACTTCGTCCGGCGGGCCGAGCAGATCCTGGTCGCGCTGGGCGACTCGTGGGGGGTGGCCAGGACCGCCGTGTCGGCCGGGCGGGCCCTGGCGAGGCTGGGCCGGATCGAGGAGTCGGAGGGGGAGCTGCGGCGGGCGGTGCGGGGGTTCGAGGAGCTCGAGGACCGGTGGTGGATGGCCAGGAGCCTGCGCTACCTGGGTGAGGCGCACCTCGACGCGGGCGGGCGTGGGGCCGCGGTGGAGCCGCTGGAGCAGGCCAGGGACATCTACCGCAGCCTCGGCAACGAGGCCGGGATGCGCCGTACCTTGGAGCTCCTCAGACGCGCCGACCCCTGAGCGGCCGGATCACGTGAGGGGGGTCCTGATCAGCTCGCCCGCCGCCAGCCTGGCCTGGGCGATGCTCTCCTCGAACAGCTTGCGCACGTGCGCCGCCTGGTCGGCCAGCTCCCTGATGCGCTCGTGGGCCAGCTCGTCCCGCACGGTGTCGGCGATCAGCTGCTGGTACTCGGGGGTCTTGGCGGCCAGCGCCTCGAGCCGCCGGTGCGCGTGGTAGACCTTGTCCGCCTTGATCACCTGCTTGGCGTACTTCTCCAGGTGGCGGACCCGGTGCGACAGCGACGTCCAGGCGGCGTCCAGCGCGGTGGTGTAGGGCTTGAACGCGTCCTCCATGCCCGGCGGCAGCTCGCGGGGGACGATCTTGCCGTGCTCGGCGTGCATGGACGACAGCTTCCGCAGCCGCTGGGCGATCTGCCAGATCTCCTCGGGCAGTGACACCCGGTTGTCGATGGTGTCGATCAGGCCGTCCCGGTGGACGCGGGAGGCCATGATCGCCTCGACCGCGTTCTGCGCCCTGCGCAGCAGCATCTGGCAGGGGTAGTCCAGGTCCTCGGGGAGGATGAAGCGGTTGGCGTGGACCTGGGCGGCGCGGATCCGCCGCCTGGTCGAGCGGTAGGTGCCGTCCAACGCCATCCACCTGAACAGGACGATCAGCCCGAGCCCCACACCGGGGACCAGCAGGGCTTCCGCGCCGGTCGCAACGGCGATCACCATCAGGAGGGCCGGGATCACGAAGAGGAGGGCAGGGTTCTTCGTGGTGTCCACGCGCACACCGGATCGGGCCATGCGGAGGATGTGCGGGCTGGACCGCAGCTCGACCGAGATCTCCGGGTGCAGCGTTGGATCGATCACCAGCCGAGGCGGCAGACGTCGTGGATCCATACGTTCATGCTGCGTTATGAACCTCGAATCCGCTCATAATTGGCGGACATATAGGGTCGCAATAATGGACGAGATGACGAGGTGGATAGACCTGGAAGGCGCGGTCAACGCGCGTGACCTGGGCGGACTGCCTACTCGCGACGGTGGCCGCACCCGTCGCGGGCGGATCTTCCGCGCCGACAACCTGCAGGGCCTCACGCCGGGTGACGTGGCGGTGCTGGTGGGTGAGCTGAAACTGCGGCACGTCGTGGATCTCCGTTCGAACGCGGAGGTCGCGTTGGAGGGGCCGGGGCCGCTCACCCTGGTGCCCGAGGTGCGCCACCACCACTTGACGCTGTTCGCGGAGGGTGGCACGCACACCGACGTCGAGGCCGACACCATCGACGCCGACCGGGTGCTGCCCTGGGCCGAGCGCGCGCTGGACGAGGAACTGCGGGTGACCGGCTTCTACTTCGGCTACCTGCGCGACCGCCCGGACGCGGTGGTGGCGGCGCTGCGCGCGATGTCGCTGGACGACGGGGCGGCACTGGTGCACTGCGCGGCGGGCAAGGACCGCACCGGGGTGCTGTCGGCGCTGGCGCTGGAGGTGGCGGGGGCGACCCGCGAGGCGATCGTCGAGGACTACGTGGCGACGGGCGAGCGGCTGGAGCTGATCCTCAAGCGGCTGCGGGGCAGCGAGACGTACCGGGGGGACCTGGACTCGCGGCCCGCGGACGACCACATGCCGCGGGCCCGGTACATCGAGCAGTTCTTCCAGGTGCTGGACGAGCGGTTCGGCGGGCCGATGGGCTGGCTGACCCGGCACGGCTGGACCGACGCCGACACGGCCGCCATGCGCGCCCGCCTGCGGGACTGACCCGCCACTCCGGTGGCGTAGCTGGCGGACGGCCCCCGCGCCGAAGCGATGCGGGGGCCGGGGTCAGGACCTTCGGTCGGCGCTCATGGGGTTCGGAGGCGCCAGATCTGGTTGGGGCGGTCCTTGCAGATCGCCTGTATGACGTTGGCCCCGTGGGCACGGCTGGCGTCCTGAACGTCCAGGCACAGGCCGCTGTGCCGGGCGATCAGCTCGAAGGGGAGGTCCGTGCCGCGCCATTTCGGTCCGGGCATCGTCCGCATCCTCCACTGCTGGTTGTAGCCCGGGTCCCAGCAGTTCGCCTGCAGGACGTCGGCGCCGTGGAAGCGGCTGGCGTCCTGTACGTCCAGGCACTTGCCGCTGTGCCGGGCGACGAGCTTGAAATAGCCGTTGTCGGTTCGTTTGAGAGACCACTGCTGGTTGTGTCCATTCACGCAGTACGCCTGCAGAACGTTGGCCTTGTTGGCGCGGCTGGCGTCCTGAACGTCCAGGCATCTGCCACTGTGCTCGGCGACGACCTCGTAGTAGGTGGTTTCGGCGTGGGCGACCCCGATCCCGGTGACGGCGAGGCCGGCGGCTGCTGTCAAGGCGACGATGAGGGTACGGCGGACTGCTGCGAAGGACATGATCATATTTCCTGTCATGTGATCCAGAGTGAGCGTGACCAGCGGATTTCTCATGAGTAGGGCCTACTCATTTCCGGGATCCCGAGCTCCTGGCGGCCCAGGCCAGACCCAGGCCGGCGAGGAGAGCGGTGGGCTGGTGCGGGGAGAGCAGCATCGCGACCAGGGCGGCGAGGAGGAACAGGACGCACGCCCCGCGGGAGACGCCGCGGCGGCGCCGGCCGGCGACGGCCAGCGCGGCGAGGCCGACCGCGCACAGCGACATCTTCGGGACCAGGCCGAGGAAGCGCGGTGGACAGGCCGTGTTCGCTGAACGGCTGCGGATCGTCCGCGACCTGCACGACGTTCGGACGGACGCCGCCACCACCGGACGGACACCGCCAGGGTCGGACGACGCCGCCACCACCGGACGGACGTCGCCAGGATCGGGCCGACGCCGCACTGCTGGGTCGGCACTGGTGGGTCGCCACTGGTGGGCCGTCACTGGTGGGTCGCCACTGGTGGGCCATCACTGGTGGGCCGCTACCGCTGGACCGCTGCCGCCGGACCGACGTTGTCGCCGCCCTGCGTGACTCGACTGGTCCGCCGCTCGTGTCCGGGCGGGTGGGTCAGCCCAGGTGGGTGACGATGCGCTGGGTGGCCGAAAGGTGGGCGGCCTCGATGACGGTCAGCGTGTCGATCGCGCTCTCCGGGTCCACGGGTGGTGGCGCGCCCTCGCGCAGCGTCGCCACCACCCCGCGGTAGAAGTCCAGGTACGCCCCCGGCTCCGTCCGCTCGGCACGATGGGCCTCCTCCGTGCCGAGCAGCCCCCAGCTCCCCTCGTCATCCTCCCCGAACTCCGGCGAACCGGGCGACATCCCCGCCCGCAGCCGCTCCTCCTGGACGTCCATCCCGTGCTTCACGAACCCGGCCGACGAGCCCAGCACCCGGAACCTGGGCCCCCGCCAGGCCGCCACCGAGCTCATCCACAGATGCGACCGGGCCCCGCCCGCGTGCGTCAACGCGATGAACGTGTCGTCGTCGGAGGCCACCCCCTCGCGCCGCACGTCACTCTCGCAGTAGACCTCGCGCGCGGGACCGAGCAACTGCAGGGCCTGGTCCACCAGGTGGCTGCCCAGGTCGTAGAGGAGCCCGCCGATCTCCTCCGCGCCCCCGGTCTCCCGCCAGCCGCCCTTGGGCACCGGCCGCCACCGCTCGAACCTCGACTCGAAGCGCAGCACCTCACCCAGCCGCCCCTCCTCGACCAGCCTGCGGACGGTGCGGAAGTCGCCGTCCCATCGCCGGTTCTGGAACACGGTCAGCATGAGCCCCCGCTCCTTGGCCAGCCGCACCAGCTCGCGGCCCTCCGCAGCGGTCCTGGCCAGGGGTTTGTCCACGACGACGGGCAGGCCGGCGGTGAGCGCGGAGGCGGCGGTGGCCACGTGGGTCCTGTTGGGGGAGGCGACCACGACGAGCTCGCACCTGCCCCACAGCTCCTCCACGTCGGACACCGGGATCGCGCCGTACTTCTCGGCCACCTCGGCCTGGCGGGCGGGGTTTCCGGTCACGACGGCGGCCAGGGACAGGCCGGGGGTGGCGTGGATGAGGGGGGCGTGGAAATACGCTCCGGCGGTGCCGTAGCCGACCAGTCCGACCCGGATGTCAGTCATTTCCTCAGGCTATCCGGCAGGCCCGGGGAGACCCCTCAGGCAGTGCCCGGCCGCGGGCCTGTTTCCGGGGTCGACGAAGGAAGGCGCCGCTGGTCCGGGGTCCACGAAGGCGGCCTTGTCCCCGAGGTCGTCAAGGCACCACCCAGGCGGCCCACGGGGCGGCGTGACGGCGGCCCGCCACGCGCACCTGGTGAGCGTCACCCTGGACAGGCCCCGGCCACGTGCGGCGGGTGGTGCCGGCTTGGGTCACCGTAAAATATGGGGTTCTATTCGTCGTCGCGCTCGGCGAGGAAGCGCTCGAACTGGGCGGCCAGTTCGTCGCCCGTGGGCATCGGGGTCGTCTCGGCCATCAGGTTCTCGCGCTCGGCGCCGCCCGCGAACGCGTCGTACTGCTGCTCCAGCCCCTTGATCGCGGTGGAGAGCTCGGTGGAGGCCTGGATCTGCTCCTCGATCTCCGTCGTCGTGCGGCGGGCCGCGTCGCGCAGCGCGTCCAGGGGGAACACCAGCCCCGTGCCCCGCGTCACCGCCTCCAGGCCGGTGACGGCGGCGGTCGGGTACTCGGCCTGCGCGAGGTAGTGCGGCACGTGGATCGCGTACCCCAGGGCGTCGTGGCCCTGCGCGCCCAGCCGGAACTCCAGCAGCGCCGCCACGCTCCCCGGCACCTGGACCCGTCCGAACGCGCTCGTCTGGGAGTTGATCAACTCGGGCCGGCTGGCGTGCATCGTGAGGCCGAGCGGCCGGGTGTGGGGGACCGCCATGGGGATGCCGTGGAGCGTCACGATCTTGCTCACCTTCAAGCGCTCCACCAGGTCCGACACGGCCTTGGTGAACAGCTCCCACTCCCGGTCGGGCTCGGGTCCGCTCATCACCAGGAACTGCGTTCCCGTCGCGTCCTTCGCGACATATACGGCCAATTCCGGGCTCTCGCACTCCACCCATCGGTCGGTGTCGAAGGTCATGATGGGCCGGCGAGACCGGTAGTCGAGCAGCCGGTCCACGTCGAACGTCGCCACGACCCGGTGCTCCAGCTCGGCCAGCAGGTGGCCCAGTGCGAGGCGTCCGGCGGCGCCCGCGTCGACGAAGCCGTCGAAGTGGTACAGCAACACCGGATCGGGCAGCTCGGGCGCGTCGTCTGCGAGCTTGTAGAGATCCTTCGGGTCGAACACGGTTGGACAGCCTTTCCCTAGGTACTCTTCACCAGAACCTACGGCGGGTCGGAACGATTCCGCGCACGGCACCCTATCGAGGGTCAATAGGACACATCGCCACGGACCCGAAGCCCGGGGTTCGCCACGGGGATGTTCGACCTGGCCAGGGCCGGTGTCGCCCGGAGGTCGCGGGCGTAGGCCGAGGTCGGGGTGCCGGTCGACGCGGCCGACGGCAAAGGTGACACTTTGCTGGTGCTCGCGGCTTATTACGGTCACGCCGGGACTCTTCGCCTACTTGTAACACGGGAGCGCCGATTCCTGCCCGGGTCTACGACCGTGGGTGGGGGCCGCTCGCCACGAGGAGGAGTCTGTCGTGGTCAGAGCGTTACCGAAGGGGAGAGGTGATCGCCGTACGGGTTCACCGCCGGCATTGGGCGCGGCGCGAATGTGGCAATTGACGAGTTTATCCAATGGTTCACGCAAAGCGATTCATAGTATGAAATAAGCACTAAAGGGCTCGAAGTTGCCGAGTGTGGCCTTTCGTGCACTCGATCGTCATGCTGGATGACGTGGCTACTTCTGCGCAAACCTTTGGTAGGCGACCACTCCACATCCCTCCATTGCCATGTCCGTTCCCGAACGAGATCAACGTGCATGCCACGGAGGTCGACGCGGAGAGCCACGCATGGCTGGCCGCCTCAAACATGCTCACCGGCGCCGAGGCGATCGAGCACTTCCGGCGCTCCAAAATCGGCCTGCTCGCGGCCCGGACCAACCCGACCGTGCCGCGTGACAGCCTCCGGTTGATCAACGACTGGTACAACTGGCTCTTCGCGTTCGACGACGCGTTCTGCGAGGGCGAGCTGATGGGACACCGGGCCTCCGCGCTGGCCCGCGCCCTGCCGCCGCTGCTCGAGATCCTCGACGGACGCAGGGAGCCGGACGCCGACGACCCGTTCGGCCTCGCCCTCAAGGAGCTTCTGCACCGGATCTCCGAAGCCGCCACCCCCGCGCAGGTGGACCGGTGGCGGATCACGGTGAAGGAGTACCTGTTCGCCCAGATCTGGGAGGCGGCGAACCGCGAGGTCGACCTGATCCCCAACCCTGAGGACTACGTGCTGATGCGCCGCATCACGGGGGCCACGTACACCTGCTTCGCGCTCATCGACGCGGGCGGCGGCTACCGGCTCGAGGCGGAGGAATGGCATCATCCCGATGTCCGCGCGCTGTCCGACCTGGCATGCGACCTCATCGGCTGGGACAACGATCTGCTCTCGTACGCCAAGGAACGGGGGAACGACAAGGCCCGGCACAACCTCGTCACCGTGCTGGCCACGCACAAGTATCTTTCTCTCCAGAACGCCTTGCGCGGGGTCGCGCAGATGCACAACGACGCGATCGCCGCGTTCATCGAGCGGCGCGCGGCGCTGGAGCACTGGGCGTCGCTGCCGGTCCGCAAGTACGTACGGGGGCTCGAACACTGGGTGCGCGGGCACATCGAGTTCTCCCTCGGCAGCGCACGTTATGTCCATGCCTGGCCCGACGGCACCCGCTGGCCCCAGGCGGTCTGAGGCCGGCGCTAGTCAGAGGCGTCCGGCTCGCCCCCGAGCGCGAGTTCGGACGCCTCGTCCAGGTCGAGCCTGGCGCCCTCCTCGAACGCGTTCTTGTAGGCCAGCTCGCCCATCCGCCGCTTGCAATCGCGCACGCACACGTCGTGGTCGTCGGTCAGGAACGGCGCGCCCAACTGCGGCAGGCCGGCCGACTTCCAGTTCTGCTGCAACGCGCCGAGCAGCTTGGCGGCCAGCGTCAGCTCGTCGTGCATGACGAAGATGCGCGCGGAGGTCTCCAGCGCCAGCAGGGTGCCGAGCGTGTCGTGGAAGTGCCGCTTGATCCGCAGCCCCTCCCTGGCGCTCTGCAGCGCCTCCTCCGCCCTGCCGGTCGCGAGCCTGGTGAAGGCCAGGGCCCACTGCGCGTACGAGCTGACCCAGAGCTCGCCGCGCTCCCTGCACACCTGCAGGCAGTCCAGCAGCAGCGACTCCGCCTCGTAGAACTCGCCCTGCGACGACAGCACCAGCGACAGCTCGACGATGGCGGGCAGCAGGCCCGGGTTCAGCTCCTTGTTGTCGGTGTTGAACTCGATCGCCACGCCCAGCAGCGCGCTGGCCTTCTGCAGGTCGCCCTGGAGCAGCGCGGCCGTGCCCTGCATCTTGGAGGCCAGGATCACGGCCCTGGAGTCGCCGACCCTGACGGCCTCGGTGCTGCACTGCTCGGCCGCCTTCAACGCGCCCGCGCTGTCGCCCTGGGCGCTGCGCACGTACGAGAGCACCCACAGCGCCTTGCAGCGCTCCTTGCTCACGGTGGGGTTGGCCTGCAGCGCCTTCTCCAGGTAGAGCCGCCCTTCGCGGACGAACCCGCAGCAGATCCACATGAACCACAACGACGACAGCAGGGTCAGCGCCAGCACCGACTTGCCCGGCGACTTGAGCGCATGGTCGAGCGCCACCCGGACGTTGTCGTGCTCCTGCCGCATGCGGACGAACCAGTAGATCTGCCGCGGCCCGGACCAGGCGTCCTCGCTGCGCTGGGCCAGGCTCAGGTAGTACTCCAGGTGCCGCTGCTGCATCTGCTCCTTCTGGCCGAGCTTGTCGAGCCACTCCTCGCCGTACTCCGCGAGGGTGTCGATGAGCTTGTAGCGGACACCGGCGTGGTTGCTCCTGATCAGCAGGATGGACTTCTCGACCAGCCCCGTGACCAGGTCGGTGATGTCCTCGGACGGCAGCCGCCCGTCGGAGCAGACGAACCTGGCCGCGTCCAGCTCGAAGTCCTTCGCGAACACCGACAGCCGCGCCCACAGCAGCCGCTCCGCGGGCTCGCACAGCTCGTGACTCCACCCGATGGCCGCCCGCAGCGTCTGGTGCCGCGGCAGCGCCGTCCGGCTCGCGCCCGCCAGCAGGCTGAACCGGTCGGCCAGCAGCCCGAGGATCTGCTCCACCGACAGCGCCCGCAGCCGCACGGCCGCCAGCTCGATCGCGAGCGGGATCCCGTCGAGCCTGCGGCACAGCTCGGCCACGGCGCCGATGTTGTCCTCGTCGAGCACGAAGTCGGGGACGCTCGCCCCGGCGCGCTCGGCGAAGAGCTGCACGGACTCGTTCGTGAACAGGCTCTCGCCCGGATCCTCGAACGGCACCTGCAGCGGCGGCACGGGGACCACGTGCTCGTACGGGAGGTTCAGCGACTGGCGGCTCGTGGCCAGCACCTTCAGATTGGGCGCCGCCTCCAGCAACTCGTGCACCAGATCGGCACACCCGTGCACCAGGTGTTCGCAGGTGTCGATGATGAGCAGCATGTCGCGCTCGCCCACCCACTCCGACAGCGACTCGGACTCGGCCCGCGAGGACTGGTCGGCGATGCCCAGCGCGGAGGCGATGGTGTGCTTGACCATGCCCGCGTCCTGCAACCGCCCGAGATCCGCGAACCACACGCCGTCCGGATACTGCGACCGGACGAGATGCGCGAGCCTCAGCACCGTACGGGACTTGCCCACGCCCCCGATGCCCGTCACGGTCACCAGGCGGGACTCGCCGAGGTGCCGTTTGAGGTTGGCGAGGAGCCGTGTCCTGCCGATGAAGCTGGTGAGCTCCGCCGGTAGATTGCCGTCTCGCTGCCAGCCTGTCGGGGTTGCCATGAGCAGCCTCACGGGGGATAGGCGACACCTGCTCTCGCATCGTACCGCCGCGGCCCCCGCCTGTCCCTGGACCTGCGGACACGCCGGGTGCTGGTTTGCAGGCCCGAGTAGCATGTCCGGCGTGAACGATTTTCTACCGGAGCAGACAGCTGACGACACGGACGAGGGCTGGGGCGACTGGCCCGAAACCGACCCGGACGCCTTCTACCTGGACAACAAGCCTCCACACTGGGCCTAGAAGCACGGCCTTCCACGCCGGGGCGCTTCGCGCTCGGGGCTCCAGACAGCGCCTCCCAAGGGGGCTCCGCCCCCTTTCGATCCCCCGAAACCCCCGCTCGCTCCGCTCGCCGAGCCCGCCCGTTGCCCGGTTACCGGCTGGGCCTGCCGGAGCCCGCCCCGGACCGGGTGCCCTCCGGGCCGAGCCCGCCGATCACGCATGGTGCGGTTGACAGCCGGTCACGCGTCGAAAGTCCGTCACTCGATCATCCAGCCAGAGGCGCCATGATCGGCTCAAGGCCTTGCGCGGCATCGCCACCAAGTGATGACGAGACCGCCCCCTCATACGAAAGCGGCACTCACACTCTCGTCGCTCGCGCCCTGGACTGACGACGAACCTTAGACCGCTTCCCCCAGGTGCTCGGCAAAGAAGCCGGCGAGCCTTTCGACAGCGGTGTCCACGTACTGCTTGTTGTCGTAGAGGTCGACATGGCTGGCGCCGTCGATCCAGTGGAGCTCCTTGGGCCCGATGGCGCGCTGGAACGCTTCGACACTCATCCACGAGGTGACGGCGCGGGTGCCGACGACCATGAGCAGCGGCCGTGACCCGATCAGCGGGATCGGCGCGAAGGCGTCGAAGGTCGCCATCTTGTCGACGCTGGTCCAGGTGAAGAAGCTCGCCGCGCGGGGGTGCCGGGCACGCGGGGTGCGGTAGTAGTCGAAGCCCTCGACCCCGTGCTCTCCGCCGAGCGCGCGGGCCTGCTCGGCGGTGTCGGGGAAGAGAGTGAGAACCGGCGGCTGCTCGCCGCGGGCCTCGGCGGTGCGTGCACGGGCGGCGGTATCCAGCATGGCCTGGAACACGGCCGGGTCCTGGGTTCCGTCGGGGCCCAGGCGGAACTGGCGGGCGACGTCGACGGCGCTGACCGTGCCGACGGCCTTGATGCGGTGATCGCTCGCGGTGGCGGGGAGTACGTAGCCGCCGGAGGCGCAGATGCCGAGCGCGCCGATGCGTTCTGCCTCGACCTCGCTGCGCGTGGTGAGGAAGGAGACGGCGGCCTTGAGGTCCTCGACGCGTTGGGCGGGATCCTCCAGACCGCGCGGCTCGCCGCCGCTCTCGCCCTGGTAGGCCGCGTCGTAGGCCAGCGTGACGAAGCCCCTTTCCGCCAGGCGCCGCGCGTACAGGCCGGAGGTCTGCTCCTTCACACTGGTGCCGGGGTGACCGACAACGATCGCCGGATGTGGGCCCTCTGCCGGCGTGTCGGGCAGGTAGAGGTGGCCGGCCAGGGGGATGCCGGCGCTGTCGAAGGTGATGTCGATCTTCGTCACGGGGTTCTCCGCATGTGCTGTCTCGGCAGGGCCACACCGATGCGGTGGGCTCCGGGTCCGGCGCTGTGCCGGGCTTGTCTCTACGGTCGGCCCAGTCCCGGGCGCGCAAAAGCGGCAGGTTCTTGCCTGGGAAAGAACCTGCCCCCTCACATCTGTGTGGTCGGTCGGGACAATGGAGAGTATGACTCCCGTACGTGATCCCAGCGAGCTGGGCGCGTTCCTCAAAGCTCGCCGGGCACAACTGGCCCCGACGGACTTCGGCCTGCCCGAGACGAACACTCACCGCAAGGTCGCGGGCCTGCGCCGGGAGGAGGTCGCTCAGCTCGCGGCGATCAGCGTCGACTACTACACGAGGCTGGAGCAGGACCGCGTCCGGGCGTCCGCATCGGTGCTCGCCACCCTTGCCCGTGCGCTGCGTCTCGACGACGACCAGCAGCGCTACCTGTATGAACTCGCCGGCAGGGCCGACGCCCGGCCGCGTCGGCGGCGGCCCGCGCAGCGCGTACGGCCCGCCATGAGACGCCTGCTCGACCAGCTCACCCAAACCCCGGCCATCGTTCTGGGCAAACGCTTGGACATCCTGCAGTGGAACTCCGCCGCAGCGGCTTTGTACATCGATTTCTCGCACGTTCCGTCACATCGACGCAATTACGTGAGCCTGCTGTTCACGGACCCGGTCATGCGAGGCATGCACCGGCAGTGGGAACATGACGCCCGCGATGCCGTCGCCGCACTGCGTATGGAGGCAGTCGCGGACCCTGACGACCCCGAGCTTGCCCGCCTCGTCGGCGAACTGTCCGTCCAGGACGCCGACTTCCGCACCTGGTGGGCCGAGCATCGGGTCAACACCGCCAGCTACGGCACCAAGAGCTACCGGCATCGGCTGGTCGGTGATCTCACGCTCGACTGTGATACATGGACCAGCCCCGACGGCTCGGGGCAGCGGCTCATGGTCCTCACCGCCGAGCCCGGCAGCCCGTCGCACGATGCCCTGCGCATCCTCACCTCCTGGACGGCCGAGCAGCCGAGCCGGGGCCTGGTGGACGACTTGGCCACCAGGACACCCCAGAACCCGGGTGGAACGAACCGGACGATCATGCCATCGGCCGATCCCGACGAGGGCTGACCACCGAATATGCCTCGCCTGCGACGGTCGCGGCCAGCCGCGGTGACGCGGGGTCGACGAAGGCTTTCCACGCCGGGGCGCTTCGCGCTCGGGGCTCCAGGCAGCGCCTCCCAAGGGCGCTCCGGCCTCCTTTGGATCCCCCCGAAACCCCGCTCGCCGCCCCCGCCCGTTGCCCGGTGGGCCCGCTGCGCTGGAGCCCCGAAACCAAGGCCTCCGCTCCGCTCGGGCTTTCCTTCCGAGCTGGAGCCCCGAAACCAAGGCCCCGCTCCGCTCGGACCTTCCTTCCGAAGGTGCGCCTGGCTCAACCCCGGAATCGGCAAGCTACGTTGGTTCGCTGGGCCCGTGCATCGATGGTCAGGCCGGGGTTCCGCTGCCCTCGCAACCTCTGCCGATCCGGCCTGTCTCGAAATACCGCACCACGTCGGCGGCGCACCCGGGCACCCGGGTGGTCGAGACGTGCACGTCGTCGGCGACGGTGTAGACGGTGCCGCCGATGGCGCGCCGCGTCTGCAGGCGCTTCAACTGGGTGCGGAAGGCCGGAAGCTGCTCCTGCGTCACGCGCAGGCTCCGGATCACCTCATCGGAGTACGACGGGCAGGATTTCCACTGAACAGACGACACATCGAACTTCGTAATGGCGCTCGCGCTCGGGCCGGCGCGTTCGGCGGCGGTCGCGGGCGCTGGGAGGCTCAATGCCAGCACCGCGCCTGCCAGCCCGGCCATGCCCCTCGTTCTCTCACGGCTCATTGTCATGGTCTTCTCTTCCGGGGTTCTCAAGGGCGATCACACCTACCGGCGGGCACCGATCGGCGGACCAGATGCGTCGCCATGCGAGCGGCCGCCGGACGGGTGTGCCCTGGGCACATGCGAGGTCCCGCCGTACGACGTGGTGCCCGTCGGCCCGTCGTGGATGGATGGCTTCGGTTATCGGCCGGGGCAGAGCACGGCTTCCGCGGCCTTGTTGATGGCGTCACCGACGGCCATGGCCTTCTCGTTATCGATCTTCAGGGTGGCGGCCACCGCGAACTGGATCCGGCCGTCAGCGGAGGAGAAGGTGATGGAGTTGATTCCGGGCATGCCGCCCGATGCCGAAGAGACCGTTCCGCCGCACAGCTCCGGGAACGGCCGTGGCAGCTGTCGTTGCAGGTCCGACGGCACCAGTTTGCCCTGGTTGAGCGCGCGGTAGAAGGCACTGACGTCGTGCGCGGTGGAGATCGCTCCTTCGGCGCCGATGGTGGCGTTGAGCCGGTCGACGTCGCGTGGTACGCCCTTGGCGTCGGGGTGGTAGCCGTGTCCGTGCGGGCCCTTGATCTGGTCGGAGACCTTGGTGGCCAGATAGGTGTGCTTCATACCGAGCGGGGCGAACAGGCGCCGCTCGAACTCGGCGGCCCGGTCGTGTCCGGTCACCTTCTCAATGATCATGCCGAGGAGGACGTAGTTGGTGGTGGAGTAGCGGTACTGTCCCGGCTCGCCCTGGCGGGGGACGGTACGTGCGGCCTTGACCAGGTCGATCGGCTTGTAGGCGGTGGTGAAGTCGAAGACGTCGAACTTCCCGCTGTCGATGAAGTCGGGGATGCCGGAGGTGTGGCGGATCAGCTGCTGCACGGTGATCTCACCGGCCCGGTCCACATAGTCGTGTTCGGCCATCTCGGGCAGGACGTCGCTGAGCTTGTCGTCCAGGCTGAGCCTGCCCTCCCCGACCAGTTGCAGGATGATCGCGGCCTCCATGAGCTTGGTCTGGGACGCGATGCGGTAACGGGAGTTCGGGGGGATGCGCCCGCCCTTGCCGTCGAGCAGGCGCGAACCCGCCGTCCCCTGGCCCATTCGCTTGCCGTCGACGTACACCTCGCCGATGGCGCCCACCACGCCGGCGGTCTTCGCCACGTTCGTCATCGCCTGCTGGACGTCTCCCAGCTTGACCTCGTCGGCGGCGGTCGCGGGTGCTTGGAGACTCAACGCCAGCATGGCGGATGCCAGCCCGGTCAGGCCGGCCGTTCGTGCACGGCTCATTTCTTGTGATCCTCTCTCTGCGGGACTTCGAGGGTGATCACATCTACCGGGCGGCGCCTATCGGCGGGCGATCATCGGACCATATGTGGTCCATATGCGGGTGTTGCGATACTGCCCGGATGCGTGTGCTCCTGGTCGAAGACGAGCAGCCCCTGGCCGGGTACATCGAAGCGGGACTGCGCAAGCACGGTTTCGTCGTCGACGTCGCCCTGGACGGCCGGAGCGCGCTGGACAAGTGCGAGCTCACGCCGTACGAGGTGGTGGTCCTGGACCGGGACCTGCCGGTCGTGCACGGCGACGCGGTGTGCCGCCGGCTCGCCCACCGGGGCGAGTCACGGGTGCTGATGCTGACCGCGTCCGACGCGGTGGAGGACCGGGTCGGCGGGCTGATGCTGGGCGCGGACGACTACCTGGGCAAGCCGTTCGCGTTCTCCGAGCTGGTCGCCCGCGTGCAGGCCCTGGTGCGGCGCAGCGCCCCGGCTCGCCCGCCTGTGCTGCGCGCCGGCGATGTGGTGCTGGATCCGGCCCGGCGCAGCGCCGAGCGGGACGGGCGGCTGCTGCGGCTGACGCCCAAGGAGTTCGGCGTGCTGGAGCGGCTGCTCGCCGCCGGTGGAGACGTGGTCAGCGCGGAGACGCTGCTGGAGATGGTGTGGGACGAGCACGCGGACCCGTTCACCAACGCGGTCCGGATCACCGTCGGCACGCTGCGCCGCAAGCTCGGCGACCCGCCGGTGATCGAGACCGTCATCGGCGCCGGCTACCGGATCGGCGCCTGAGGATGGCCCGGCTCGGGATGGTCCGGCTCAGGATGGTCCGGCTGACCGCTCGGGCCCGGCTGGCCCTGCTGCAGACCGCCCTGGTGCTGGTCGCCGGGGCCGCGCTGACCGGGCTGACGTACCTGCTGATGCGGCGCCGCGCGTTCTTCACCCAGCTGGACCCGACCGGCACCTCTCCGCCGGGGACGACGGCGCAGGACGGGGCGCGCGCTCTGGCCGACCGGGTGCAGGCCGACACCCTGTCCGCGCTGCTGCCCCAGGCCGGTCTGGCGCTCGTCGTGGTGACTGCCCTGGCCGCTGTCCTGAGCTGGCTGGTGGCCGGGCAGGTGCTGCGGCCGATCCGAGTGATCTCCTCCGCCGCCCGGCGGCTGTCGGCCGAGAACCTCACCGAACGGGCCCCGATCACCACCCCCGCCGACGAGCTGTCGGCGCTGGCGGGCACGGTCAACGACATGTTGGACCGCATCCAGCGTGGCATCGCCGAGCGCGACCGGATCCTCGACAGCCAGCGGCTGTTCACCGCCAACGCCGCCCACGAACTGCGCACTCCACTGACCACCGCACGCACCGCGATCGACGTCACCCTGGACGGACACCCCCGCCGCGCCGAGCTGCTCGCGATGGCCGGTGACGTCCGCGACGCCGTCGAGCACATGCAGCGTGTCCTGGACGGCCTACTGCTGCTGGCCCGCAGCCAGGCCGGGCTCGCGGCGCGGCAACCGGCCGACCTGGCCGGCATCGCGGCCGCCGCCCTCGACGCCTGCCAAGCACGGGCGGCGGCCGCCGACCTCGCCGTCCGCCCCCGGCTCCGGCCGGCTCCGGTCACCGGCGAACCAGTCCTGCTGGAACGCATGATTGGCAACCTGGTCGACAACGCGATCCGCTACAACCGGACAGGCGGTCACCTGGCTGTCGACACCGGCACGGCAGACGGGCGCGCCGTCCTGCGGATCTCCAACACCGGCCGGAAGATCGCGCCCGGCGAGGCGCGGACGCTGCTGGAACCGTTCGTGCACGGGCAAGGTACCCGCGTCCGCACCGACGGCCTGGGGCTGGGACTGTCGATCGTCCGCGCGATCGCCCTCGCCCACCGAGGACGCATCGCAGTCACCGCCCGCACCGGCGGCGGCCTCGACATCACCATCGACCTCCCGCACGACTCGCGCGAGGGCAGAGCGGTCGGCACGATGGCCCTGTATTGACCCGCGGCGTTGCCGACGCCGGCATGGTCCGGCGAGCGCGCCGAGATCATGCGCCGGGCAAGGGATCCTAAGGCCCCCTCACGTCGCAGCAAGCCACGCGGCGTCAAGGGCGCGCGTGATCACGCGGTGCCAGCCGGCCGGCGCATGGGGTTCTCTGCTGGCGGTGCCGGCCAGCCAGAGCATGCAGAACAGGTCGTGCTCGGTGAAGTCCGGCGAGAGCGACCCGTCCGCATGTGCTGCGCGTACCAGGTCCTGACCCAGCTCGGCCGATCGGTCGCAGATCCCGAGCAGCGCGACGGCGTCCGGATAGCGGCGCAGGATCGCGTCGTTGAGCGCGGGGTCGTCCCGTTGCAGGTCGATCATGCCGTGCACGAACGCTTCGAGCCGCCGCCGAGGTGTGTCCTTCGCCATCACGGTGGCGGCGAGGGTTTGCAGTCTGTTGCCTGCGACGTCGGGTATCACCGCGTCGATCAGGCTCTCTCGTGACCCGAAGCGGTTGTAGAGGGTCCCGATGCTCACGCCCGCGGCTCGCGCGATCTCCTCCAGCGGGGCATCCAGGCCCTTGGCCAGGAAGACGTCGAGCGCGGCGGCGCGCAGCTTGGCCACGTTGTCCCGCGCATCGCGCCGGAGAGGCTTCGACTCGGTCATGTTCCATCCGTCACATCTTGAGGAACCACTCAAGTTAGGTGCTACTCTCTGATCCTGAGGCAGCACTCAACTTACCGGAGGGTGGCCACAAGATGGAAACGACCACTGGAGCCGCGGCTTCGACGCGGCTGACGATCGATGTGTGGGCGGACGTGCTCTGCCCCTGGTGCTACCTGGGCGAGCAGCGGCTGAGCGCCGCCATCGCCCAGTCGTCCCATGCCGATGACATCGAGCTGAAGGTCCATACCTTCCAGCTCGATCCCACCGCGCCCGCCGAGGTCTTCGCGACTCTCGACTACCTGTCGCAGAAGTACGGGGTCCCGGCGGCGCAGGCCCGGTCGATGGAGGAAGGGATGGCCGGGCAGGCCGCCGCCGAGGGACTGAGGTACGAGGTCGACCGTCCCGCGCGCAACACGTTCGACCTGCTGCGGCTGGTGCACCTGGGCGCGGAGTACGGCCTCTCGTGGGAGTACCTGCGTGCGATGCAGGCCGAGGTGTTCAGCGGCAACCCCGACGCGTTCGAGGGCGACACGCTGGTCCGGATCGGTGTGGAGCTGGGCATTCCCGCCGACGAGATCCGGGACGTGCTCGCCACCGGCCGCTACGCCGACGCCGTGCGCGCCGATCACGACGCCGCCGTGGCCCTGGGCGCGCGAGGGGTGCCGTTCACCGTCCTCGGCGAACGGCTCGGCATCCCGGGCGCGGTCAGCGTCAGCCAGTACGCGAGCGCCATCGACCAGGCGTGGGAGCAGGTCCATGGCTGACGACGCGCCTACGCCGGCGGTGCCGCTGCAGCTCATCGAAGGCGCCCCGGACGGCTACTGCGATCCCGTGACCGGAGTGTGCGTGGTGCCGGGCGCGGCAGAACCTGAGCCCACCGCCGACGCCGGCAACAGCGCGACAGGGAACGATCGAAAAGGACAACAGGGATGATTCTTGTAACAGGCGCAACCGGCAGCCTCGGCACCGCGGCCGTCGACCAGATGCTCACCAGGGTCGGGCCCGGCAGCGTCGCCGCCTTCGCGAGGAACGAGGCGAAGGCCGCACCTTTGCATGCGAAGGGCGTCGACATGCGGCTCGGGGACTATGACGACCCGGCCGCGCTCGCACGGGCGATGGAGGGCGTCAGCAAGGTGCTGCTCGTCTCCTCCACTGACCACGGCCAGCTCCTGACCCAGCATCAGAACGTCATCGACGCCGCGCGACAGGCCGGTGTCAAGCAGGTGGTCTACACGGGCACGGCGGTGAAGGACGCGGGCGCCTCACCGATGAGCCAGATGCTGCAGGCACATTGACGGCCACGAGGGAAAGACCTACGAACTCACGGCGTCCGAGCCCTACACGTTCGAGGACATCGCGCACGCGCTGTCCGAGCGTTCGGGAAAGCCCGTCCGGTACATCAGCCCCGAACCGCAGGCGTTCGAGGACGGCCTCCGCCGCGCGGGCGTCCCCGAGTTCGGCGTGGCGACCCTGTCCGCGTTCGTCACCGACATGCGAGAGGGGCGGTACGAGATCATCACGCAGGACCTCGAAGACCTGCTGGGCAGGAAGCCCACGTCGTTGGACGAAAGCCTGCAAGAGGTCTACGGCCTCTGAGCGGGATCCGCGAGCAACCGTCCGGAAGACCACAGCCCCGCCCGCCATCCACCTTCGGCGCGGAGACCTCGATTTCCACGGCCGATAACCGCTGCCGCGAGGAAGTCCTTTCAACCGTTCTCTCAACTGAGGAGACACAGCTGTGCCTGTCATCGCCATCGTCGGAGCCGGCCCGGGCCTGGGAATCGAGATAGCCCGCGCCTTCGGCGGCAAGGGCTTCACGGTCGCCATGGTCGCCCGTAACGCCACCAAACTCGACGGCCTGGCATCCGGCCTCCGTGCCGAAGGCATCGAGGCCGCCGGGTTCGTCGGCGACATCTACAAGCCCGAGACCATCACGGCGGCGTTCGCCGCCATCAAAGAGCGCTACGGCGCGATCGACGTCCTGGAGTTCTCGCCCGCCGATCGGAGCCTCGACGCCGTCGGGGTGCTCGACGTGACCCCCGAAAACCTCCAGCCGCAGCTCGACTTCTACCTCCACGGTGCCATCCACGCCGTCCGGCAGGTCGTCCCCGACATGATCACCGCCAGGACGGGGACGATCCTCGTCACCACCGGCGGCGGCTCGGTCACCCCGGTCCCTGCCCTGGCGAACATCACGCTCGCCGCCGCCGGGCTGCGCAACTGGACCCTGAACCTCCACAGCGAGCTCAAGCCGCACAACATCTACGTCGCGCACATCGCCATCAGCGCATGGATCGGAGCCGGCCACCCGGGCGCGGCGCCCGATGTCATCGCCAAGGCCTACACCGAGTTGTACGAGACGCGTACCGAACCCGAGCTGCACTACATCGCACTCGACGAACAACCGTGACGCGCACAGCACGAGACAGCTACGGGGCGAGATCCGCTCCCGCCGCGGAACGGTCAATCCTTCGGACGCGGACGAGCAGTCCGCTGCGCCGAGCCGTCGCAGCGCGTGTCCCGGGGCGGCCCTCCTAGAGCGCGGGAGAGGGTGAGGGCCGGTCAGTGGCGGGGTTGGGCGTGGCGGGGCAGCAGCCGTACCAGAAGGCAGCAGGACAGCAGGAGGGCCGCCACCACGCCGAGGCTGACCGTCGGGCCGGCGTGGAAGTAGACGGTGGTGAGGGCGGCGGCGCCGATGCTGTTGGCCAGCTGCTGGGTGGCCGACAGTGAGCCGCTGGCGCTGCCGGATTCGGCCGGGTCGACGTCGCCGAGAGTGATCTGGTAGACGGTGCCGAAGCAGGTGCCCAGACCCAGGCCGATCACGAACACCGGCAGGATGAGCGCGATGCCGGTGAGGAGCGTCAGGACGCCGGTCAGGGTGAGCAGCAGGCCGATGAGAATGAGCCTGCGGCCCAGCCGGGCGATGGACCGGTGTGTGGCGATCGAGGCGACCACGATGCCGGCGGCGACGGGCGCCAGGCCGAGGGAGGCGCCGCTGGGGGTGCGGCCGAGGTCGTTCTGCAGGTGAAGGGAGAGCACCAGCAGCAGGCCGGCGATGGCGGCGTTGAAGGCCAGGCCGAGGATCAGCCCGGAGGTGAAGCCGCGGTTGGTCAGCAGCGAGGGTTTGATGAGCGGCTGGGGCGCGGTGCGCTGGCGGCGGCAGAACAGGGCGAAGGACACCAGCCCGGCGCCCAGGCAGACGACCGGGGGCAGGCTCCAGCCGTGGCTGGTGCCGTCGATCAGGCCGTACAGCAGGGTGAGCATGGTGACGGCGAGCAGGGCTGAGCCGGGCGCGTCGACGGTGACGGCGCGGTCGCCGGGATCCGGGGGCAGCAGCCGTACGGCACAGGCGATCGCCAGGCCGCCGAGGGCGATGTTGATGAGGAACATGGCACGCCAGCCGAGGCCGAGCAGGTCGGCGTCGATGAGGAAGCCGGCGAGGACGGGGCCGCCGATGGCGGACAGGCCCAAGGCGGGGGCGAAGACGCTGAAGGCCGTGCCGAGCTGGTCACGGGGGAAGACGGCGCCGAGGATGCCGAAGCCCTGCGGGATGAGCAGGGCGCCGAACGCTCCTTGGAGCAGCCGGAACGCCACGATGGAGGCCGGGTCGAAGGCCAGGCCGCAGGCGATGGAGGCCAGGGTGAAGCCGGTGATGCCGACCAGGAACAGGCGGCGCCGGCCGTACTTGTCGCCGAGCCGTCCGCCGACCACCAGCAGCACGCCCATGGCCAGGGCGTAGGCGGCGCCGAGCCACTGGATGAGTGCCTGGCCGCCGTTCAGGTCGGCGGCGATGGCGGGGGCGGCGATGTTGGTGATGGTCGAATCCAGCAGGTCGAGGATGGAGGCGAACAGCACGACGGCGAGGACGGCCCAGCGCCGGCGCGCGGAGGTGGATGCAGGCGCGGGGCCCACAGGGGTGAGCATGAGGACTTCCCAAGAGGGTGAAGGGGGATGAACCCCGACCCGGGCAGGGCGGGGCGTGGACGGATGACGCTCATCGGGCGTTGAAGGCGGCGACGTTCTCCGCGGCCCACTGGGCGAAGGTGCGGGCGGGGGTGCCGAGGAGCGTCTGGGTGGTCTCGGCGATCGGGGCGGGACCGGCGGTGGCGGCGGCCCACAGGTCCAGCAGCGAGCCGGCGTAGGGGGCGGACATCCACCGGGTCATCTGCTGCTCGGCCTCGGCACGGGTGATCTCCAGGAGGGGGATGTCGCGGCCGATCGCGCCGGACAGGATGGCCAGTTGCTCGCGGAAGGTGAGCGACTGCGGCCCTGTGAGGGTGACCTGACGGCCGGTGAGCGTGTCGCCGGTCAGAGCGGCCACGGCGAGGTCGGCGATGTCGTCGGAGTGGATGGGCGCGATGTGCGCGTCGGGGTAGGCGAGCTGGATCGGCTGGTTCTGGCTGATGAGGTGGGCCCAGCCGAGGGCGTTGCCGGCGAAGGCGTCGGGGCGCAGGAAGGTGCAGGTCAGGCCGGAGGCGGTCAGGGCGCGTTCGACCTGGAGGCTGTGGGAGGCCAGCGGGTCGGTCTCGGCGCCGGGGGCCAGGACGGAGGAGGACGACAGCAGTACGACGTGCTCGACGCCGGCGTCCTGGGCGGTCTTGACGAAGGCGTCGATGCCGGCGGGCTCGGGGTAGAGGAAGACCTGGCGGACGCCGTCCAGCGCGGCGGGGAAGGTGTCGGGCTGGTCGAGCTTGAGTTGGGCGACCTTGACACCGGCGGGGGCGGTCAGGCCGGCGGGGTCGGCGCTGGCGGCGCGGGTGGGCAGGCCCGCGGTGACCAGGCGGTGGATGACGGCCTGGCCGACCTTGCCGCGGGCGCCGGTGATGAGGATGGTCATGGTGACTCCTGGGATAGTTGGTGCTTGAAGACACATGCATGCTGACATGCACATAAATTCGTGTCAACACATGTCTTGCTGGTTGCACAGAGATACGATGGGGGCATGGATGAGACAGCGACAGCCGAGGACCTGCTCAACGCCGTGGGGCCGGCCTTCTCCAAGCTGCGCCGCACCTCGCTGCTGGAGGTCGAGAACCCCATCTCGGCCAAGGACCTGAGCAGGACGCTCGTGCTGAACCTGGTCCTGGAGCACACCACCGGTCAGGACAAGGAGGTGACCGTCGGCGCGATAGCGGAGCTGCTGGCGGTGGACCCCTCGGTCGCCAGCCGCATGGTGAGCGACAACATCAAGGCGGGCTACCTGATCCGCGCCGCTTCCCAGCAGGACGGGCGGCGCACCGTGCTGCAGCTGAGTCCGGCGGGGGTCGAGCTCATGGAGCGCTTCCGCCGCCACCAGCGCGAGGCGTTCGAGTACATCACCGCCGACTGGAGCGAGGGCGACCGGCTCGAGTTCGCCCGGTTGATGCTCAAGTACGTCGACTCCCTGGCCCAGCTCCGCGACCGCACGACCAGGTGATCGAGTACGCCGGGGATGCGAGGGGTCGGCTCCGCCGGAAAATGCCTTTGGGCCTGGTGGGGAGCGCCCCTATCGTGGGCCGGTGACTACTCAAGTGATCGTGTTGAACGGCGGCTCCAGCTCGGGCAAGTCCGGGATCGTCCGGTGTCTGCAGGCGGTCCTGCCGGATCCATGGCTCGCCTTCGGGGTCGACTCGCTGATCGAGGCGATGCCGGCGTCCATGCAGGGATCGGACGGGGGCATCGAGTTCGCCCCGGACGGTGGGGTCAGTGTCGGGCCGCAGTTCCGGATGCTGGACGCGGCGTGGGCGGAAGGGGTCGCCGCGATGGTCCGTGCGGGCGCCCGGGTCATCGTCGACGACGTCTTCCTCGGTGGAGCCGCGTCCCAGGAGCGGTGGCAGAAGGCCCTTGCCGGGCTGGAGGTGCTGTGGGTCGGTGTCAAGTGTGAGAGCGCGGTCGCCGCGGGCCGTGAGATCGCCCGGGGAGACCGGGTCCGGGGGATGGCGGAGTTGCAGGCTGAGGTGGTCCACCAGGGCGTGACCTACGACCTGGAGGTGGACACCACGCGTGCCGAGTCCCTGGACTGCGCGCGGGCCATCGCCGCGCAGGTCAGGTGACGGAGCCCATGACCTCGCCCGCGTACGAGCTGCGCCCCGCCACCCCCGCCGACTACGACCCCATAGCCGCCGTCGTCGACGAGTGGTGGGGCCGGCCGATCCTGCCGTCCCTGCCCAGGCTCTTCCTCGACCACTTCCACCGGACGAGCCTGATCGCGGAGGGTCCGGCGGGCATGGCGGGGTTCCTGATCGGCTTCATCTCCCCGTCCGAGCCCGACGAGGCGTACATCCACTTCGTCGGCGTCTCCCCGGCGGCCAGGACGGGCGGCGTCGCCCGCGCCATGTACGAACGCTTCTTCGACCTGGCTCGCCGCCACGACCGCCGCGTCGTCAAGGCCATCACCTCGCCCGTCAACCAGACGTCCATAGCGTTCCACCGCCGCATGGGGTTCGAGGTCAGCGAGCCCGTCCCCGGCTACAACGGCCCGGGAACCGCCCTGGTGACCTTCAGGCGAAGCGTCTCCGATCATTAGGTGATCCCGCGTCGGGCACCTCGACCGACAACCGGAACCGGCCAGCGTGGACTTCGGCGGTTGACCTACCGGAGGCGGCGCGGGCGCGTTCGGCCACGCCGGACAGCCCCGTTCCATCGACGACGGGACCGTGCGCGCCGTCGTTGACGATGCCCAAGCGGACCTTCCCGTGCTGCCGGGACAGGGTGGCGGCGCAGGTGCCGCCGAGCGGCGTCCGGCGCGCCCGCGCGGCGTACCAGACGTGCCGCAGGTGCAGGCGACCGCCCCGACCGGCGCCAGCCGGACGGCGTGCTCGGACCGCCAGAACTCGCCCACCCTGTCCACCGCCCGTCCGCGTGTACCGGCTGAGCAGAGCAGGCGCCACGGCCGGGGGACGGCACCGGCGGTTGATTCCGCCGGTGGATGTCACTTTGCGTGACGTATAGCGTGCGTATCGTATGCATGCCTCGAAATCGGGAATGGCACACGACGATCACACGCGCAAGGAGGAACGGTGGCCGGACGTCGCGACCGGATAGGGCTGACCGGTGAACTGATCGCTGAGTTCGCCGGGACGATGGTGCTCATCCTGTTCGGCGTCGGCGTGGTCGCCCAGGTGGTCGCGGGCAAGCTCGGCGACCACGACAGCATCGCCTGGGCGTGGGGCATCGGCGTCACGCTGGGCGTCTACGTCGCGGGCCGGACCACGGGCGCGCACCTCAACCCGGCGGTCACGCTGGCGTTCGCGGTCTTCCGCGGCTTCGCCTGGGGCAAGGTCCTGCCGTACGCGCTGGCGCAGACGGCCGGGGCCTTCATCGCGGCGCTCCTCGTACGGTGGAACTACACCGAGGTGCTGACCATGGTCGACCCCGGGCTCACGATCAAGACCCAGGGCGTCTTCTCGACCCTTCCCGGCAACGGGGTGCTGCCGGTGAACATGTGGGGCGGGTTGCGCGACCAGATCATCGGCACCGCCATCCTGCTCTTCGTCATCTTCGCCGTGTCCGACGTCGCCAACATGGCCCCCAGCGCGAACCTCGGCCCTGTGGTCGTCGGCCTGCTCATCGTGGGGATCGGCATGTCCTTCGGCACCGACGCCGGCTACGCGATCAACCCCGCCCGCGACTTCGGGCCGCGCCTGGCGAGCTACCTCACCGGCTACTCCACCGCCTGGCGAGATCAGTACGGCGATCTGTACTTCTGGGTGCCGATCGTCGGCCCGCTGATCGGCGCTGTCGTCGGGGCCGGCCTGTACCAGGCGTGCATCGCCCGGTTCCTCCCGCCGAGCGAGGAGCGCGGGGTCGTGCAGCCGGTGGAGATCTGACCGGAATCTTGCAGAGGAGAAAGACATGCCCGAGTTCGTGGGAGCCGTCGACCAGGGCACCACCAGCACCCGATTCATGATCTTCGATCACGACGGCGCCGAGGTCGCCAAATACCAGCTCGAACACGAGCAGATCCTGCCGAAGGCGGGCTGGGTCGAGCACAACCCGATCGAGATCTGGACCGTGACGGCGGCCGTGATCCAGACGACGATCCAGCGTGCCGGGCTGCACGCCAAGGACCTGGCGGCCCTGGGCGTCACGAACCAGCGCGAGACCACGGTCGTCTGGAACCGGCGGACCGGCCGCCCGTACTACAACGCGATCGTGTGGCAGGACACCCGTACCGACCGGATCGCCGCCGCGCTGGAGCAGGACGGGCGCGGGGAGGTCATCCGCGACAGGACGGGCCTGCGGCCGGAGGCGTACTTCTCCGGCGGCAAGATCCAGTGGATCCTGGAGAACGTGGAAGGCGTCCGCGAGGACGCGGAGCGGGGCGAGGCCGTCTTCGGCAACACCGACACCTGGACCCTGTGGAACCTCACCGGCGGCGTCAAGGGCGGCGTGCACATCACCGACGTGACCAACGCCAGCCGGACGATGCTGATGGACCTGGAGACGCTCGACTGGGACGACGAGCTGCTGTCGTTCTTCGGGATCCCGCGCCGGATGATGCCCGAGATCCGGCCGTCGGCCGACCCCGCCATGTACGGGACCACGCTCCCGTACGGGCCGGTCGGCGGGGAGGTGCCGATCAGCGCGATCCTGGGGGACCAGCAGGCGGCCACCGTCGGCCAGGTCTGCTTCGCGCCCGGCGAGGCCAAGAACACCTACGGCACCGGCAACTTCCTGCTGCTCAACACCGGCACCGACCCCGTGCGCTCGCGCAGCGGGCTGCTCACCACGCCGGCCTACAAGTTCGGGGGCCAGCCGGCCGTGTTCGCGCTGGAGGGGTCCATCGCGGTGACCGGCTCGGCGGTGCAGTGGCTGCGCGACCAGCTCCACGTCATCACCTCGGCGGAGCAGAGCGAGGCACTCGCCCGGCAGGTGGAGGACTCCGGGGGGATGTACTTCGTGCCGGCGTTCTCCGGGCTGTTCGCCCCGTACTGGCGGGCCGACGCCCGCGGTGTGATCGTCGGCCTGTCGCGCTACAACACCGACGCCCACCTCGCCAGGGCCGCTCTGGAGGCGATCTGCTTCCAGAGCCGCGACGTCGTGGAGGCGATGCAGCAGGACTCCGGGGTGGTCCTGGACGTGCTCAAGGTGGACGGCGGCGTCACCTCGAACGACCTGTGCATGCAGCTCCAGTCCGACATCCTCGGCGTACCGGTCAGCCGCCCGGTCGTGTCGGAGACCACCGCGCTCGGGGCCGCGTACGCCGCCGGGCTCGCCTCCGGATACTGGAAGGACATCTCGGAGCTGCGGGCGCACTGGGCGGAGGACCGCCGCTGGGAGCCCCGGTGGAGCGAGGAGCGGCGGGAGGAGGCGTACGCGGGCTGGAAGAAGGCCGTGACCAGGTCGTTCGACTGGGCCTAGCTCACCACGTCCTTGCGCCGGAAGCGCCGGAACGCGAGCGCGATCAGGATGGCCGCGTACGTCACCGACACCGAGGCCCCCTTCGCCATGCCGCTCCAGTCGAGCTCCGGCATCAGCGCGTCGAGCCAGGCGTTGTTCCAGAACGTGGGCAGGAACTCGCGCAGCGAGCCCAGCGCCTCCACCGCCTGCAGGATGTTGCAGACGATCCAGAGCCCGACCGCCCCGCCGACCGCGCCGAGCGGGGAGTCGGTCATGGTCGAGACGAGGAACGCGAGCGCGGCCACCACCAGCTGGCTGACCAGCGCGTACCCGATCACGATGCCGAAGCGCGGCAGCACGTCCAGGGCCGCGATCGTCTCACCCGTGCCGGGCACCTGGATGTCGTTCCAGCCGAACGCCAGCGTGCCCGCCAGCAGCGCCATCAGCGGCAGGCAGATCACCGCCGCCGCCGAGTAGCCGAGCGCCACGATCAGCTTCTGGCGCAGCAGCCGGTCGCGGGGGACCGGCGCGGCCAGCAGGTAGCGCAGTGACGACCAGTTGGCCTCGCTGGCCACGGTGTCGCCGCAGAACAGCGCGACCGCCACCACCAGCAGGAAGCTGGCCGACACCGACAGGGCGAAGGCGGCGAAGTTCAGGCCGCTGGCCGTCGCCAGGTCGGAGATGCGCAGCGACGACTGCCCCTGCCCGCTCGGCTGCGGCCCGAACTGGAACGCGATCACCAGGATCCACGGCAGCGCCAGCAGCAGCCCGAACATGACCAGCGTCCGCCGCCGCTTGAACTGCCTGACGATCTCCACGCGCAGCGGCAGCGTGCGACGGGGCGCGTAGCCCGGCGCGGCGACGGTCATGACTTGTCTCCGATGAGGTCGAGGAACACGTCTTCCAGGCGCGGCCCGTGCCCGTTGGAGGGAACGGCCGCGGTGAGCAGCCGCGACACCGGCCCGGTCGAGACCAGGCGGCCCCGGTGCATGACCACGACGTGGCTGCAGGTCTGCTCGACCTCGGCCAGCATGTGGCTGGAGACGATCACGGTACGGCCGTCCTGCGCGTAGCGCTTGAGCACCTCGCGCATCTCCCGGATCTGGGGCGGGTCGAGTCCGTTCGTGGGCTCGTCGAGCACCAGCAGGTCCGGGAGTCCGAGCATGGCCTGGGCGATGGCCAGCCGCTGGCGCATGCCCTGCGAGTACGTGCGGACGGCCCGGTCCAGGGCCTTGCCCAGGCCGGCGATCTCCAGTGCCTCGTCGAAGTGCGCGTCGGCGGTGGGCCGTCCGGTGGCGGCCCAGTAGAGCTCGATGTTGTCCCGCCCGGACAGGTGCGGCAGGAACCCGGGCCCCTCGACGAACGACCCGAGCCTGGACAGCACGGGCGCCCCCGGCGTGACGCGGTCACCGAAGATCCGGATCTCGCCGCCGTCCGGCTGGATGAGGCCCATCATCATGCGCATCGTGGTCGTCTTGCCCGCGCCGTTCGGCCCGAGCAGGCCCAGGACCTGGCCCCGCTCGACGCGGAACGACAGCCCGTCCACGGCCAGCTCCCCGTTCCGGTACGCCTTGGTCAGCCCGCTGATCTCCAGCGGCACCTCCTTGTCGCCGGCCGCGTCAGGCGCCTCGCCGTTCCCCAGGGAGCTGGGCACGGTCCGGCGGCGGGACGGCGTGCGCCCCGTCGCCAGCAGCACGGCGGCGACGACCACGGCGGCCAGCGGCATCGCCCACACCCAC
The DNA here is from genome assembly GCF_044458585.1 of Nonomuraea sp. NPDC050451. NCBI lineage: Bacteria > Bacillati > Actinomycetota > Actinomycetes > Streptosporangiales > Streptosporangiaceae > Nonomuraea > Nonomuraea sp. NPDC050451. The sequence goes on along the minus strand of NZ_JBITHZ010000002.1, from coordinate 706,503 downwards.
CACGCCACGCCGGTCGGCGGGGCGGCGAGCGTGCGCACCGTCGGCACGGCGAGCGCGGGGGAGGCCAGGGACACCTGGTACGAAGCGGGCTCGGCGGCGGTCGCGAACCCCATGTCCGTCGTGGTCAGGACCAGCCGGAGCCGGTGGCCCACGGCGAAGCGGTAGTCCACGGCCGGTAGGGTGACGGTGACCTCCGCGCTGCCCGCGCCCTCCGGGATCGGCACCCGGACCGGCGCCACCAGCCCGGCGGGCAGGATGGGCGGCTGGGTGCCGTCGGCCACGTCGTAGAGCTTGGCGAACAGCGTCGCCTCGCCCTTGCCCGACACCTTGACCCTGACCGTGGAACTGCCGGTGAGCTGGAGCGGGGCGGTGAGCGGACGTGACTCGAACGCGGCGCTCTGGCCCGGCATGTCGATGGACACGCCGGTGCTGCCCTGGCCGCCGCCCAGCAGGCCGCCGATGCCGGGCACCGTCGAGATGGAGGCGGGGGCACCGCCCGGCGGGTTGACGATGTTCTGGGCGGGGCCGTTCAGCTGGACCGCGGTGGTGTCGGTGCCGGCCAGGCCGGGGTAGGAGGCGGCCTCCGGGTGGAGGCGGATGCGCTGGCGGGTGCCGGGGTCGCGGCCGCCGTCGCGCGTCACCGTGAACGCGCTCACCGCCGGGGCGGACTTGTCGCCCTTCAGGTAGCGGGCGAACCAGGCCGTGGACTGCTCGAACACCCAGTCCGCCTCGCCGTTGCCGCCGTCGTGCCCGCCGTCGAACCAGGCCAGGCTCACCGGGGTGCCGGTGGCGGCGATCGCCTTGGCGTTGGCGTCGGCGTGGCCGAGGGGGAAGAGCGAGTCGCGCTGGCCCTGGATGAGCAGGGTCGGCGCCTTGATCTGGCCGGCCACGGTGATCGGGCTCGACTTGCGCAGCAGGGCGACGGCTTCCGGCGTGGCCTTGCCGTCCTTGGCGACCTGCTGGTAGACGTCGCAGATCGCGGGCAGGAACCTACCGCACCGCGCCTGCTCGGGCGTCAGCGGGCCGGCGGCGGCCTGCCGCCCTCCCCGCGCCGCGAAGCTGTCCAGCGAGACGCCCTGGCCGAAGAAGATGCCGGCCCACATGCGCTTGAAGACCCCGTGCGCGGCGTCCTGGCCGATGGCGGCGGGGCCGGCGCCCTGCGCGGCGGCGTTGGGGAAGAGCGCGTCGGCCAGGTCGGCCCAGGTGATCTGGGGCACGATGGCGTCGACCCGGTGGTCGTAGGCGGCCGTCATCAGGGCGATGGCGCCGCCGTACGAGCCGCCCGCGATGCCCACGCGCGGGTCGTTCGCGGCGTCGAGCTGGACCTCCGGGCGCTTGGCCAGCCAGTCGATCAGCTGCTTGACGTCCTTGACCTCGTAGTCGGCCGAGTTGAGCGCGATCTCGCCGGTCGAGCGCCCGAACCCGCGCGCCGACCAGGTCAGCACGGCGTAGCCCTGCTGGGCGATCCGGACGGCCTGGTCCCGCACGCTCTGCTTGCTGCCGCCGAAGCCGTGCCCGATCAGCACGGCTGGAGCCTTCCCGCCGTCGGGCGGCGGGAAGAAGGTCGTATCGAGCTCCACCCGTTGGTCGTCGCCGGGTCCGTCGACGACGCTGATTGTCTGGTCCTGGCCCCGCACCCCAGGAGCCGACGGCCACACGAGCCACGTCGTCACCCCGATGAGGGCGAGCGCCGCTACCAGCGCGGCCACACGCTTCATGACCGTGAGCTTACTTTCCGCACCTGAGAGATCCCTGAGATCAGGGGTTGAGCTGCGGGATCAGGCCAGGGATCAGGCCAGGATGGCGTAGACGGTCGTCGCGTGGGCGGCGGTCTCGCGGCTGCCGGCGGCCGTGAGGGTGACGTCGGAGAAGGCCAGCGTGCGGCCCAGCTTCGTGATGCGGACGTCGATCAGGACGTCCTTGCCCATCACCGGCCGCTGGAACGCCGTCGACTGCTGCACGGTGGTCATCGGCACGAACTCGCCGCGGGCCGAGGAGATGGCGATGACCGTGGCGGTGTCGGCGGCCGCCATCATCGCCTGGCCGCACAGCCCGCCGCCCTCCCTGGCCAGGTCGTCGGACCACGGGAGCCGTACGACGGCGTGGCGCTCGCCCACCTCCTCCACGCGCAACCCGAGCCGCTGGATCCAGGGGGCGAAGTATTCCTGGAGGATCGCCTCTGCGTCTTCTGGAGTCACGCGCTCATGATGCCCGCCGGAGCGCCCCGCCGCTCCTGGCTCGATCGCTTGCGTCCTGTCAGGGTGCCGGTATAGGGCGGGAATAGGACGTACGAGTGCGGGGGGTGGGCGGCATGGCGGGTGCGAGCGGGCGGCCGGTGGTCGAGGTGTTCCTGCCGGCCACCTACGAGTCGGCCGTCCCGTACGAGCTGTTCGCCGCGTTGCGGGAGGAGTCCCCGGTCTGCCGGATCCCGGAGCCCGCCGTCGGCCCCTGGCGGGAGGGCCCCGGCTACTGGGGGGTGTTCAGGCACGCCGACGTCAAACACGTGCTGCGCAGCCCCGTGGACTTCTCCTCGCATCTCGGCGCCACCCAGATCCGTGACCCTGACACCCCGGGCGACCTGGCGTTCGTGCAGGTCCAGATGCTGAATATGGACCCGCCCGAGCACTCCAGGCTGCGCAGGATCGTGGCGGCGGCCTTCACCCCGCGGGCCGTGCGCGCCCTGGAGCGCACGATCGCCGGGCGGGCCGCGGCGCTGTTCGCGCAGGGCGAGTGCGACTTCGTGGAGGTGGCCGCCGACCTGCCCGTGTGGACGCTGGCCCACGTCATGGGGGTCCCGGCGCAGGACAAGCGGCTGCTGTACGACTGGGCGTCACGCGTGATCGGCTACCAGGACGCCGACTACGCGGGCCTGTCCACGGCCGACGTCGAGTCGCTCACCCCGATGGGCCGCCTGGCCGTCGCGTCCAGGCCGGAGCTCGCGCCGGGGGCGAACCCGCGCTCGAAGTCCGCGCTGGCCGACATGTTCGCCTACGCGCACGCCCTGGCCGAGACCCCCGGGGACGGCGAGTCCGTCATGTCGGCCATGCGGAAGGGCGGCCTGACGGAGGCGGAGTTCGAGAACATGTTCTTCCTCTTCGCCGTCGCGGGCAACGAGACCCTGCGCAACGGCATCCCCGGAGGGCTGCTCACGCTCCTCCAGCACCCCGCGGAGCTGGCCCGCCTGCGCGCGGACCCGTCGCTGCTCGGCTCCGCCATCGAGGAGATGCTCCGCTTCTGGCCTCCCGTCATGCACTTCCGGCGGACGGCCACGCGCGACCTCACCCTGGGCGGCCGGCACATCCGCGCCGGGGACAAGGTGGTCGTCTACCACGCCTCCGCCAACCGCGACCCGTCCGTCTTCCCCGACCCCGACCGCTTCGACATCGTCCGCACCCCGAACGACCACGTCAGCTTCGGCTTCGGCCCCCACTTCTGCCTCGGCGCCCACCTGGCCCGCGCGCAGTTCCGCTCGGTGTTCACGGAGCTGCTGCGCGAGTGGGACGTCGAGCCGGCGGGCAGCCCGCGACGGCTGACGTCCAACTTCCAGAACGGGCTCAAGCACCTCCCGGTACGGCTGACAAGGCGCTCCTGACCGGCCTCCAGCCCGCCGAAAACCAGCGGCGGCGGGATCGGGGGCTCGCCTACGCTGCCCCGCATGGACTACTTGGACGTCAACAGGGTCAACTGGGACGGGCGGGTCCCCATTCACGTCGCCAGCGACTTCTACGACGTCGAAGGCTTCAAGGCGGGCCGGAGCCCCTTGCGGGCGTTCGAGCGGGACGAGGTGGGCGACGTGGCCGGCCGCCGCCTGCTGCACCTGCAGTGTCACTTCGGCCTGGACACCCTGTCCTGGGCCAGGCTCGGCGCCGAGGTGACCGGCCTCGACTTCTCCGCGCCCGCCACCGAGCAGGCCAGGGCCATCGCCGCCGAATGCGGCATCCCGGCGGAGTTCGTCACCGCCGACGTCCACGACGCGGTCGAGGCGCTCGGCGGGGCCACGTACGACATCGTCTACACCGGCCTCGGCGCGCTGGTGTGGCTGGGCGACCTCACCGCCTGGGCGCGGACGGTCGCCGCGCTGCTCAAACCGGGCGGATTCCTCTACGTCGCCGAGTTCCACCCGTTCGCCGACACCATGGATGACGAGACGGGCACCACCGTCACCCACGACTACTTCGACCGTGGGCCCCACGTCTGGGAGTACCCGCACACCTACACCGGCAGCGAAATCCTGGAGCACCAGACCTCCGTGCAGTTCCAGCACGGCCTCGGCGAGGTCGTCAGCGCGGTCGCGGCGGCGGGCCTGCGGGTGGAGTTCCTGCGCGAGCACGACCGCACGTATTTCCGCCGCTTCGGCACGCTGGTCGCCGGCCAGGAGGGCTTCCGCATCCCTGAGGGCGCGCCCAGGATCCCGCTGCTTTACTCCCTGCGGGCCTCGGCGCCGGCCTGACCTGCCAAGACATTGCCTGGCATTACCCCAGCAACACCTCAACGCGGGGAACCGTAAGATTCACTCCCGTGAAGTCTCCAGCATCTCTCAAGAGGGCCGCCGAGTGGGCCCTGCCGTACTGGACCAGGGGCCAGGCGGGGCGTGAGACGCCGCAGGATCTGTTCAGGGTGCTCTATTTCGGCTGGTTGGTGGCGTTCACGCTCAAGCTGCTCGGCTCGGCGTGGGACGTTTCGTGGCACTTCAAGTGGCTGCGGGATGATCTCGCCCCGCCCCACCTGCTCAACTCTGTAGGTACGGCCATCGTCGTCGCGCTGACCGTCATCCACGGATACACCGGCTACGGCGTGGACAAGGCGGCGCTCCGGCTGATCCAGTGGGGCACCGGGATCTTCCTGGTCGCGGTCCCGCTCGACCTGATCAACCACCGTGTCAACGGGCTCGACATCACCTCGTGGAGCCCGTCGCACATCATGCTCTACCTTGGAACGTTTTTCATGATCGCGGGCGTGCTCCGCGGCTGGTTCATGGGAGCGCCGCCGGGGCGGGAGCGGACCGTCGTGCTGGGCGCGTTCTTCGCGTTCTTCCTGGAGAACGTGCACTTCCCCGAGCAGCACCAGGAGTACGGCATCCTGTCGATCGGCGCCTGGGACAACCACGCGACCTACGCCGAGCAGATCCTGCTCCAGTTCGCGGCCGACCAGATGGGGCGGCCGGTGGACCGGGCGATGATGGTCGCGTTCTCGCTGCCCGTCCCCGACTTCCTCTACCCCGTCTACGCGGTGGTCGCCGGGCTGTCGGTGCTGGTCGTGGCCAGGCTGCTGATCGGCAGGTTCGGGGCCGCGACGCTGGTGGCGGGCGCCTACGTGGGGGTGCGCACGCTGCTGTGGCCGCTGCTGACGTTCACCGGGTTCCCGCCGTCGGCGGTGCCGTTCTTCCTGGTCGTCGCGGGACTGGCGGTGGACCTCGCGTTCCTGGTGCGCATGCCGTACGTACGGGCCGTGCTCGGGAGCGTCGGCGTCACGGCGGCCGCCTACGGCGCGCTGGTGGCGCAGAGCGCGATCATGGGCGGCGTGTACAGCGCGATCAAAGGCCAGAAGGGGCTGCTCGGAGCGCCCCCTCTGGCCACGTCGTCGGCCGTCTGGGCAGGGCTCGCCCTGCTGGCCCTCTGGCTGACGGTCGAATGGCTGGCCGCCCGGCGGCGCGGGTCTCAGACGATCGAGGCCCGGGTGATCGCCACCGCCACGCCGTAGGCCAGCCCCATCACGCCCACCTCGGCCGCCGCCCAGCCCACCAGGGCGGTGGCCCGGCCTTCGCGCACGGCGGGCATCAGGCGGAAGCGGATGTGGGCGGCCAGCGGCACCAGCGCGGCCACCAGGACCGTCTTGACCACCACCAGCACGCCGTAGTGGCTGGTCAGCAGCGCGTCGGGCAGTGTCACGCCGGGGGTGAGCGCCATCGTGCCGAGCCCGTTGACCAGCCCTGACAGCCCGACCAGGAGCAGGCACACCGTGGCGATCCTGGAGAACCTGGGCAGGACCACGGCCAGCAGCTCCCGGCGCGGCGCCACGAACACGGCCGTGGCCGCCAGCCCGCCCGTCCACGCCGCCGCGCCCATCACGTGGATCTCCATCGAGACCATGATGGGGTCGTGCCAGATCGAGTTGACGGCGTGCCCGGTGACGGGGATGGGCAGCAGCCCGAACAGCGCCACGATCACCCGTAGCTCGGCGGGCACCTTCTCGCCGAACCGCACCGCCATGAGCCCGATGCCGGCCGCCGCCAGCGCGCACGCCGCGCTGAACAGCAGCCCCTGGCCGGTGCCGACGGTCTCGACGTAGGCGGCGATCATCCCGAACGTGGGCACACTGCCCGGATTGAGCTCGGCCGTCTGGAACACGATGGTGAGCAGCGCGCAGATCGCCCACGCCCAGGCGGCCATCACGGCCAGCGGACGCACCTTGAGCATGACGGGCTCGGTCCGCTCGGGAGCGTCGAACCCGAGCAGCTTGGGCAGCAGGCTCAGCCCGACCACGGCGACGGCGGCCAGGTCGAGCAGCACCCGCACGACGGGCAGCCCGAAGGACACCAGCGGGCCGGGCATGGGGATGCCGGGGACGGTCTCCTGGGCGGTGAACGTGCTCGCCGCCACGGCGGCGACGACTGCGCAGACGCCGAACGCCCCGACCACCAGCCGCCCGCCGACCCGCTGCCGGGGGAGGGGAGGCGCGGAGACGCTCATGCCCGGGCCTCTTCGCCGGCGGCGTCGGGCTGGGCCTCTCCGGCGGAGCCCGGGGCGGGCGCCGCCTCGGGCCGCGCTTCTCCGGCCGAGCCCGGGGCGGGCGCCGTCTCCGCCGGGCGGGAGCGGCGCAGGGCCACCGCCGTGCCGGCGGCGAGCAGCAGCAGCGCGCCCACGATCCACACCACCGCCATGCCCGCGCCGCCGTTGGCGGCCGCCTCGGCGGCCTGCGCGCCTGCGTCCCGCGCCGCCTGCCCGGTGGTGGACTGGGCCGGGTCCTGGGATGGGCCACCGGTGCCGGTCGCGGCGGCGAGGGTGAAGGTGATCTTGCCGGTGACCGGGTGGCCGTCGGCCGACAGGATCCGGTAGCCCACCGTGTACGCGCCCCCGGACGGCAGCGGCTTGACGCGTACCGACACCCGCTCGGCGGCCACCTCCGCGGAGCCGTCCGCCCACGAGGACCCGTCCGGGCCCGTGACGCCCACCTGCGCGTAGCCCTGCCGCACCGCCTGGTCGAACACCAAAGTCACCCGCGCGGGCGCGGCCGGCAACGTGGCCCCGTCCTTGGGGTCGCTGCTGATGAGCACGTTGTGCGCCTGTGCCGCGGGAGAAGCGATCCCGGCGGCGGCGAAGGCGAGCAGCAGGACCGTGAGTAGCCGCCTCAAAGATCAAAACCTTCCAGCAACGACGAAACGAACCCGTATATGGTCCCATCCATGGCTGACCTGTTCGGCGGCGCGGCCCCCTACTACGCGAAGTACCGCACCGATCACGAGGATCGGGCGATCGAGCACCTGGCGAGGACGTTCGGCCCGGACAGCACCGTGCTCGATCTCGGCTGCGGCCCCGGCACGGTGGCGATCCCCCTGGCGCCCGGCGTGCGCGAGGTCCTGGCCGTCGATCCCGACGAGGAGATGCTGGAGACGGGCAGGCGGCTGGCGGCGGAGGTGCGCAGCATCCGGTGACTGCTCGTCGGCCCGGGCCGCGAACCCGTGGAGGAGCCCTGGGAGCCGACGATGCGCCGGGTGCGCGAGGAGTTCGGCGCCAACACGTTCACGGCCACGAACTCCTTTCAGGCCAGCGGTGAGCACCCCCCACGACGTGCTGGTCACCTTGCCGTTCAGCGAGCTGGAGTCCGCCCTGTACGAGCACCGCGTGACGTACGACGTGGACGCCGTGATCGGCCTGCAGCTGTCCTACTCCTACAGCGCCCCGGCCCGCCTCGGCGACCGGCTGGAGCCGTTCAAGGAGGCGGCCAGGAAGGCGCTGCTCGACCTCGACCCCGCGGGGACGTGGGAGTACACCGTGGCCACCGAGGTGCTGATCGCCCGGCGGCCGGCCGGCTAGATGCCCATCGCCCGCCAGATCCGCCGGGTGACCGGGTTGATCAGGCCGATCTCCGCGCACAGCTCTCGCGTCCTGCCCACCGAGTCGTGGATCTCCCGCTTGGCGGCGGGATTGCGCACATAGACCTCGGCGACCACGTGGGCCGGGATGCGGAAGCGCCGGATCATCGGCCCTGGGGGCGCCAGCATGATCCGGGCCATCACGCCCAGGATGACGGGGGAGATGACCCCCAGCAGGAGCCGCCGGTACGCGGGCATCCGGGGCACCCGGTTGCGCAGGTAGTGCCGGGCGAAGGAGATGTGCCTGGCCTCCTCCGCGATGTGGATCCGCATGATCGTCTCTTCCAGCGGATGATGCGCCCGCTCGTCCTTCAGCACCTTGCGCTGCACGTGGTCGATCGGGTCCTCCCCGCCGAGCACGAACACGAAGAACAGCTCCGTCGAGATCAGCGGGATCCACGGCGCCACCTGGGCGATCACCGACAGCGGCCCGGGCATCCCGCGGACCGGTAAGCCGGTGCGGTTCACGAACTCCTGGAACATCATCCCGTGATGTCCCTCTTCGATGGTCTCGTGGTAGACGTACCGGAACTCAGGCGCTCCGTTCGGCAGCCGGTAGGCGTAGTTCAGCAGCCCGCGCTTGAGCAGGTTCTCGAACTGCAGCCCGATCTTCATCGCGGTGGCCACCCGCCACAGCCCGATCGCCGCCCGCACCTCGGGCGGGCGGCTGCGGTACCACGGGTGGCCGCCCAGTTTGTCGACCTCCGGCAGCTCCCAGCGGGGATCTGCCGGGTCCACGGCGAACTCCGGGTCATCCCACGGGATGTCCCGGTACGGCTCCCAGTGCTTGTCGACCGACGCCTTCGAGAGCCGTTCGATGACCGCTCGGTAGGCGCTCCTGCTGGCGACCTGCTCGTCGCGTTCGCGGGCGGCGGCAGAGCTCGGTGCGGATGCCATCGCGTGCTCCTCTCCTCGCCGCTAATTGTACGGAGCATCCAATAGCGTCGGAAGAGGGGAGGGTCAGAGGGTTTCCGGAGAGACCCCGAGCTCGGCCGCGGCGGCCGTACGGATCAGCGTGTTCACCTTGCGCCTGGTCAGCACCTTGGGATGCACGTGCGTCTGGATCGCGAGCCCGTCCACGAGCGCGAGAATCCGCCACGTGGAGGCGTCGGCGTCGTCGCACTTGAACTCGCCGCACGCCACGCCCGCCTCGATGATCGCGCGTAGGAGCAGTCGGCCCCGGGAGTCGAGGCGGCGCGAGATCTCCTCCAGCTCCGAGTTGCGCATCGCCTCGGACCACGCGTCGATCCACAGCCGCCATCCCTCGGTGGGGATCGCCGGGGAGGAGAGCCTGAGCAGGGTGCGCAGCCGTTCGAGCGGCGTGCCCTTGGACTCCTCGATGTGTTCGAGCGAGTGGAGATGCTGGCGGGCGGCGTAGGTGAAGGCCTGCGCGAACAGCCGATCCTTGGTCTCGAAGTGGTAAAACAGCAGCGCCTGACTCACTCCGGCGGCTCTGGCGATGTCAATGGTCCGGGTATGCCCGAACCCGCGCTCCGCGATGACCTCGCAGGCCGTCTTCAGTAAATCCTCGCGCCGTAATCGGCTGAACCCTGAAGTCACAGCGAGTAACTCACCTCCCATGCCTGGTAATCGTGCGCGCCCAGAAATCCATCAAAGGGCGGAAAATTTCTCATACCCACATTCACTCCTTTCGTATCGGCAATCGCAGCACGAAGCGCGCGCCGGTGTCGGAGTCCTCGATCCTGAGGGTGCCGCGGTGGGCCTGCGCGATCTCGCGGGCGATGGGCAGGCCCAGCCCGGTGCCGCCGGCGTCGCGGCTGCGCGAGGCGTCCAGCCGGGTGAACCGCCTGAAGACCACCTCGCGCTGGTCCGGCGCGATGCCCGCGCCGTCGTCGAGCACCTCGAGCACGGCCTGCTCGTTTCGGCGCAGGGTCACGATGATCGTGCTCTCGGCGTGCCGTTCGGCGTTGTCCAGCAGGTTCGTCAGGAGGCGGGCCAGCTTGAGCCGGTCGCCCGTGACGACCACGCCGGGTTGCAGCGCGGTGACGATCTTCTTCGACCGCGGCCTGGTGGTCTCGGCGGCGACCAGCTCGGCCAGGTCGACGGACTCCAGCCGCGACGGGGCGCCCGCTTCGAGCTTGGCCAGCGTCAGCAGGTCGGCGACGATGTTCTGCAGCCGGTTGAGGCTGGCCATCAGCTTGTCGCCGGTCTCGCGCCAGTCGGTCTCCTCGGGGGCGAGCATCGCCGACTCCAGCTCGGCGCGCATGGCGGTGATCGGGCTGCGCAGGTCGTGCGAGGCGTCGGAGGCGAACCGGCGCTGCTGGTCCATCGCGGCCTCCAGTCGTGCGAGCATGCGATTGGCGGCCTCCGCGAGCGCCTCGATCTCCTCGGCTTTCTCCGGCACGGGCACGCGCATGGTCTCGTCGCCGTAGCCGATGTCGGTCAGGTGTTGGGTGATCTCGTTCACCGGCGCGAGCGTCCTGGCCACCACCTTGGACACGCCGAACCAGGTGATCGCGACCAGTGACACGGTCAGCACGGCCAGCACGGTGATCACGGAGGGGTGGATGTACCAGGGCACCGTGGAGTCGTAGGCGTAGACGACCCAGTCGCCGGCCTCGTAGTAGACCCGGACGGCGGCCGTGATGTGGCAGTCGCCGTCAAGCTGGGGGAGCTTGCACAGCACGTCGGTGCGGCTGGGACTGTTCGGGTCGGGCACCACGGTGGTCAGGCGCGGCTTTCCGTCCAGGTTCGGCGTCGAGGCCACCACGCGACCGGTCGAGTCGACGACCTGGACGCCCTTCAGGTCGAAGTTCGTCACGGGGTGCAGGTGGTTGCGCTGGATGTCGTGGCCCACGTGCAGCGCGGCACCGGTCACCTCCTTCGTGCGGATGTTGACGGCCGTGCTGTGCCCCACCCACAGGAAAAGCGAGCCTGCCGCCAGGCACAGCAGTGCCATGGCGACGCTGGCGAACAGCGCCAGGCGCGCGCGAATGGACCGGCCCAGCCGTTCGATCACACCCAATCCCCCCGTGATCAGATGATCACAGTACGTGCCCCCGCATCCAATTAACGGAGATTCAGTGACAAATCACGCTAAAAGACCTGCAGAACAGTGCTCTATGCGGCATCCGGTCGCCTGACTAGAGTAAGTGAGCACTGATGCCAAGGAGTCGATGTGAACCTTGCTGACTATCGGCGGTCCGCCAGGGCCTGGCTGCAGGACAACGTCCCCGCGGACGACCGGCCCGGGGGAGACGCGATCGCCCGGGCCAAGGAATTCATGGCCAAGCTCCACGACGCCGGCTACTCCGGCATCACGTGGCCGCAGCGGTGGGGCGGCCAGGGGCTGACACAGGCGGAGGAGCGCGCGTTCGCCGCCGAGGCCCGCGGCTTCACCCTCCCCACGTACGTCTTCTCGATCGGCCTCGGCATGACCGGGCCCACGCTGGTCGACCGGGGCACCGACGCCCAGCGCGAGCGGTTCGTCCGGCCGCTGCTGCGCGGCGAGGAGATCTGGTGCCAGCTCTTCTCCGAGCCGGGCGCCGGCAGCGACGTGGCCAGCCTGCAGACGAGGGCCGAGCGCGACGGCGACCACTGGATCGTCAACGGCCAGAAGGTGTGGACCTCGGTCGCCCACCACGCCGACTGGGGGCTGCTGCTGGCCCGCACCGACGTGGACGTGCCCAAGCACAAGGGGCTGACCATGTTCGTGGTGGACATGCACCACCCCGGGGTCACGGTCAGGCCGCTGAAGGACATGACCGGCAGGTCCAACTTCAACGAGATCTTCTTCGACGACGTGCCCATTCCCGACGAGCACCGCGTGGGTGAGGTCAACGACGGCTGGAGCGTGGCCGTCACGACCCTGCTGCACGAGCGGCTGTCGATCTCGGCGGGCGTGGGCATGAGCGGCCAGAAGGAGGACCCGACCTCGCTGGAGGCGCTGCGCCAGGTGGTCGACACCGGCGACCCGCTGGTCCGCGACGAGCTGGTCGAGCTGCACATCCGCAGCCGCGCCCTGGCGCTGTTCAACCAGCGGCTGGCCCAGGAGACCGAGGCGGGGATCTTCCCCGGCGCCCGGGGCAGCGCCGCCAAGCTGCTGCTGGCCGAGTTGACCATGTTCCAGGCCGACCTGGCCACGCGGCTCGCCGGCCCGGAGGCCGTCCTGGGCGACTCGCCGCTCGCGCACGCGATCTCGCTGGCTCCCGCCATGTCGCTGGGCGGCGGCACGAATGAGATCATGCGCAACATCGTGGGCGACCGCGTGCTCAACCTGCCGCCGGAGCCTCGGGTGGACAAGACCGTGCCGTTCAAGGACCTGAAGGTGGGGACGCAGGGGTGAAGCTCGTACTCGATGAGGAGCAGCGGCAACTGCGCGAGGCCGTGCGCGACTTCCTGCGCACCGCCTCGCCGTTGTCCAAGGCGCGGCACGGCTACGACCCGCAGGTGTACGCCAGGCTCAACGGCGAGCTGGGCCTGGCGGGCCTGATCATCCCGGAGGAGTACGGCGGCGCGGGCGCGGGCCTGGCCGAACTGGCGGTCGCGCTGGAGGAGACGGGCGCGGCCCTGCTGCCCGGGCCGTTCCTGGCCACCGCGTTCGCCGCGATCGCCCTGACCCGCGCTCCCGACAAGGAACTGCTCGCCGCCATCGCGGAGGGGCGCACCACGGCCACGCTCGCCCAGGCCCCCGTCGACCTCGACGGCGGGGCCGTACGCGGCACGCTGGCGCAGGTGCTCAGCGGCATGGAGGCCGACGTGCTGGTGGCGCCCGCGCGCGGCGGCGACGGCGAGCTCCTGGTCGCCGTCGAGCTGGCCGGGCCCGGCGTCACCAGGACCCCGCTGGAGACGCTCGACCTGACGCGCGGCCAGGCGCGGGTGGTGCTGGAGGGCGCGCCCGCCCGCGTGCTGGGGCCGGCGCCGGAGGTCGGCGACCGGCTGTGCGTGGCGCTGGCGGCCGAGCAGCTCGGCGTGATGCGGGCGGCACTGGACGCCATCGTGGCCTACGCCAAGATCCGCGTCGCCTTCGGCCGGTACATCGGCTCCTACCAGGGCGTGAAGCACAAGCTGGCCGACATGCACTGCAAGCTCGAACAGGCCGAGTCCATCGTCAGGTACGCCGCCTGGGCCGCCGACGAGTCGCCGGACGAGCTGCCCGGCGCCGCCGCCCTCGCCCAGGCGTACGTCGGGCGCGCCTGCTTCGAGGTGGCCCGCGACCACCTGCTGCTGTACGGCGGCATCGGTTTCACCTGGGAGCACGACGCGCATCTGTTCTACAAGCGGGCCAAGGCAGACGAGGTGCTGCTCGGCCCGCCCCGCATCCACCGCGCCCGCCTCGCAGAACTGCTGGAGCTGTGATGGATCCGCAGCGCAGCGAGGACATCCATCACAGCACTCCGAGCGCAGCTCGGCAATCAGACGCAGTGGACGTCAGTCAGCTGCCGGGCTTCTACGCCATCGCCGCCGCCGATCCGGACCGCCTCGCGGTGATCGACCACGACGGCACGAGGACGTCCTACGGCGAGCTGCTCGCCCGGGCCAACCAGGTGTCGCACGGCCTCAGGGCCCGCGGGCTCGGCACCGGCGACGTGGTGGCGGGCGTGCTGCCCAACGGCATCGACGCCATCGTCATGGTCATGGCGACCGCGCAGATCGGGCTCTACTACGTGCCGATCAACTGGCACCTGACGGCGGCCGAGGTGGCGTACATCCTGGCCGACTGCGACGCCAAGGTCGTGGTCACCGGCCCCGACTACGCCGTGCCCGGCGGGGAGATCGGCACGGCGGGGCTGGCCGAAGGGCAGCCCGCCGACGCGCCCGGCGAGCGGACCTCCGGGGCGGTCATGTGGTACACCTCCGGCACCACCGGCTTCCCCAAGGGCGTGCAGCGGCCGCTGCCGGGCGTCGCGCCCGAGCAGATGGTGCCCGCCTACCAGTGGTTCCTCGGCGAGGTCGTGGACCTCAAGCCGGGCGACGACGTCCATCTGGTGACCTCGCCGATGTACCACTCGGCGCCGTGCGCGCACACCCAGTTCGCGCTGCACCTCGGGCACACCGTGGTCATCGCCCCCAAGTTCGAGCCGGTGACGATCCTGGAGCTCGTCGAGCGGTACCGGGTCAACAACGCGATGATGGTGCCGACCATGTTCCACCGCATGCTGCAGCTGCCGGCGGAGGTCAAGGGCAAGTACGACGTGTCGAGCCTGCGGCAGGTCATCCACACCGCCGCCGCCTGCCCCGTCGCGGTCAAGCAGCAGATCATGGACTGGTGGGGGCCGGTGCTCTACGAGTACTACGGCTCCACCGAGTCGACGATCGCGTTCGCGGTCAAGCCGCACGACTGGCTGGCCAGGCCCGGCACGGTGGGGCGGCCGGCGCCCACGTTCGAGGCCAAGATCGTGGACGAGGACGGCGCCGAGCTGCCGCCCGGCGAGCCCGGCCTGATCTACGTCAAGTCGGCCATGGGCACGTTCGAGTACCGCAAGGACCCGGAGAAGACGGCCGCCAGCATGCTGGGGGAGTGGTACTCGCCGGGCGACATCGGATACCTGGACGAGGACGGCTACCTGTTCCTGTGCGACCGGCGCACCGACCTGATCGTCTCCGGCGGGGTGAACATCTACCCCGCCGAGATCGAGGCCGCCCTGCTCGAGCACCCGGCGGTGGCGGACGTGGCCGTCATCGGGGTGCCGGACGAGGAGTGGGGCCACCACGTGGTCGCCCTCGTCCAGCCCGCCGAAGGGGTCACGCCCGGCCCCGAACTCACCGCCGAGCTGCTGGAGCACTGCGGGCCGCGCATCGCCAGGTTCAAGCACCCGAAGGAGATCGAATACCGCTCCCTGCTGCCGCGCACGCCCACGGGCAAGCTGTCGCGCTCCAAGGTGCGCGAGGACTACCTGTCGGAGGCGTGAAAGACCAGCTCCTCGCTGTAACGCCGGCCGTCCCCCAGGTAGAAGCGGGCCGACAGGGTGCGGTCGGCGGTGTCGAAGACGGTCGTCCACAACGTGCGGAACGGCAGGGCCGGGTCCTCGGCCTGCCGGACCGCGCGCAGGTGGTCGCGCAGCTCCCCCGGTGACACGGTGGCGCCCTTGCTGCGCTCGTACAGCGTGCGCAGCCGCTCGTACGTCCGGAAGCCGGCCGGGGTGTCCTCGGGCAGGTTCATCGGGTCGGGGTGGCGGTGCAGCAGGTGGTTGGTGACGCAGAGCGGGCCGTCGCCGAGCTGGACGATGTGCTCGCTGCCGTCCCTGCCGCGCTCCCACACGAACGCCTGGCCGTCCGCGTCGGCCACCAGGTAGTGCAGGGAGGTGCCGTGGTCGTACTGCTTGGCGCCCAGGAGCGCTTGCTTGGCCTGCTCCACGTTCTCGCAGGTGTCGACCAGGAACCTGGGCAGCTGCACGCTCCCCACCCCGACCTGCGGCGAGACGTGCTCCGGCGGCGCGGCGTGCTCGAAGTCGGCCACCAGCAGCACGACCGCCAGGCCGGCCGAGTTGATGCCGTCCATGCAGCCGTCGAGGTCCGACATGGTGATCACGGTGGAGGCGAGCCCCTCGTCGGGCACCGTCGTGATCACGTAGGGGCGCGAGGCCATCGGCAGCTCGCCCGGCCTGGGCGCGGTGCCCATCACCTCGCTGGTGGTCGTGGGGAAGAAGTCGTAGTTGCGGCCCATCCGGCCGTGGCCGTCCGTGGCGGCCGACGGCGGGATCCACAGGGCCGAGCAACCGGAGCCCTCGGGGACATAGCCGAGCCCGTCGAGGGCCAGATCGTCCTGGTCGGGGTCGAGGCCGAGGGCCGCCGCCGCGCCGTCCATGCGGGCGTGGTGCTGCGGCCAGTGCCGCTCGAACCACGTCCTGCGGGCCCGGTTCACCGCCGGGTCGGCCGGCGTGGGGGCCCAGCCCAGCCGGCGTGCCTCTTCGGTGAGCGCCCTGCCGATCTCGAACTGGCTGCCCTTGAGGGTGAGGTGGTGCACGAGCTGGAAGTCGTCCCTGCCGCCCGCCACCCTGGTCATGTTCTTCATGCCGCCGAGCCTGAGGCCGCCCGCTGACCGCGGCCCTACCGTTCGCTGACCGCCCGCCGGTAGCGCTCGGAGAGCCTCAGCACGGCCTCGGCCAGTTCGGGCGGGTCGAGCACCTCGAAGTCCACGCCCATGAACCCGATCCACACGGCCATGCGGTCCGGGTCGTCGCTGCCCAGCCTGACCAGGCTGGTGGCCTCGTCCACCGGCTCCACCTCCAGCCCCGGCGGCAGGTGGGTCAGCTCGTGGGCCGGGGCGTGGGCCAGGACCGTGGCCCGGTAGCGCCACGTCGCCGTGTTGACGCCCTTCTCCACATACGCCGCCACGTCGCCGCCTTCCGGCAGCTCGCGCGGGGTGAACCTGGGCCCGGCCGGCGTGCGGGGGCGCACCCGGTCCACCCGGAACGTGCGCCAGCCCTGCCGCTCGACGTCGTACCCCACGAGGTACCAGCGGCCGCGCCGGTGCACCAGGCGGTGCGGCTCCACGTTCCGCACGGTCGTCCCGCCGTCGTGGCCGGTGTAGTCGAAGCGTAGCCCCTCGTGGTCGCGGGCCGCGTTGGCGATCGTGGTGAGCACTTCGGGGCGTACGGCCGGCACGTCGCCCGGTATTTGCCCCGGGATCTGCACGGTGTAGGTGTTGAGCGCGTTCACCCGGCGGCGCAGCCGGGACGGGAGCACCTGCTCCAGCTTGGCCAGGGCGCGCACGGAGGTCTCCTCGATGCCCTCGACGCCGCCCCCGGCCGCCCTGCCGAGCCCGACCGCCACCGCGACCGCCTCCTCGTCGTCGAGCAGCAGCGGCGGCAGCGCGGCCCCGGCGCCCAGCCGGTAGCCGCCCGTGACCCCCGGCGTGGCGTGCACGGGGTAGCCGAGCCTGCGCAGGCGCTCGACGTCGTTGCGGATCGTCCTGGTGGAGACCCCGAGCCGGGACGACAACTCGGGGCCGGTCCAGTCCCGCTGCGCTTGGAGCAGGGACAGGAGCTTCAGCAGGCGGGCCGAGGTTTCCAGCATGGAGACCAGTGTGCCGTGCTATCGCGGCAAGGTTCCTTCCGTGTTCACCACGATCTTGCCCAGGAAGTGGCCATCCTCGCTGCGCCGGTGCGCGTCGGCGATCCGTTCCAGAGGGAACGCCTCCGCGATGGGGATCCGTACGTTCTGGTGCTCCACCGGCCCTTTCGCGCCACCGGACGAGAAACGCACGCCGAGCTTGGCCGCGCCGGCCCGGTCGGCGATGGTGATCACGTTGGCGGGGTCGCCGGCCAGCTTCACCGACAGCTCCAGCTCGCCTCTGCCCGAGGCGTCCAGCACCCGGTCGACGGGGCCGGGAAGGCGCTCCTCCAGGCCCTCGCCGTACGTGACCGGGTGGACGCCGAGGCCGCGCAGGAAGTCGTGGTGGCGCTCGCCGGCCGTCCCGACGACCCGGGCGCCCGCGGCGAGGGCGAGCTGCGCCGCGGCCAGCCCGACGCCGCCCGCGACCGCGTGGATCAGCAGCGTCTGGTCCTTCTCCAGGCCCAGCCCGCCCAGCGCGCGCCGGGCGGTCTCGACGGCGACGGGCAGCGCGGCGGCCTCCTCGTACGTCAGATCGTCCGGCTTGGCCGTCAGCAGGCTCGCGTCCGCGATCGCGTGCGTGGCGGCGGCCCCTGCCTCGACCTGCCCGAACACCGGATCCCCGAGCCGCCACCCGGTCACCCCGGGGCCGATGGCGTCGATCGTCCCGGCCAGTTCGAGCCCGGTGCCCTGAGGCTCGCCGAGGGGCGCGCCCATGAGGCCGCGGCGGATCTTCCAGTCGATGGGGTTCACCCCGGCCGCCCTGACCGCGATCCGTACCTGTCCCGGACCGGGCTGGGGGAGCGGGAGCTCCTCCAGCGCCAGCACCTCCGGACCGCCGTGGGCGCGGTAGCGGGCGGCCTGGGCGGTGACCAGCAGGACCGCCTTGCCGACCAGCTCGCGGCTCCCCAGGGCGGCGTGGGCCTCGTGCGCCCGCTCCAGCGGCACCGCCAGGCCCACGACGGTCGTGAGGCCGTCGTGCTCCAGGGCCCGTACGGCCAGCCGCCGGAACTCGTCCGGGGCGAACTGGACCTGCTCCATGCCCACCACCCGCGCGGCCCCCGGCTCGATCCGGGCGGTCGAGCCGCTGGGCACGCCGTAGGCGAAGAACGTGCCGCCGGGCTCGACCAGCTCGTACGCGGCGCCGCCGACCTCCCCGCCCACCCCGTCGAACACCACGTCGAAGGGCCCGCCGAGCCCGTCGTAGTCGACTGCCTCCGCCGCGCCCATGGCCAGGGCCGCCGCCCGCTTGGCCGCGCCGTGGGCGGCGGCCGTCACCTGGGCCCCCGCCGCGCTCGCCAGCCCCACGATCGGCAGCCCCAGAGCCCCACCGGCGCCCGTGACCAGCACCCGCGTCCCGGGCTTCAGCTCGGCCGCCTCCACCAGGCTCAGGGCCGCGGGCCCGACCTGGATCAGCGCGGCCGCCCGCCACAGGGGAACCTCGTCGGGCACCGCGACCACCGTCTCGACGTCGGCCACGACCCGCTCGGCGTACGCGCCGCCACCGGGCAGGAACGCGGCCACCCGCCGCCCCGCCCACGCGTCGTCCACCCCGTCGCCCACCGACAGCACCCGCCCGGCCACGCCGGTGCCGGGCACGAACGGCGGCTCGCCGGGGAACCACTCCCGTCCCCACCCGGCCCGCAACTGCGCGTCGAGCGACATCACGTCCACCACGGACACGCCGATGAGCACCTGCCCCGGGCCGGCCTCCGGCTCCGGCGCCTGCCGGACCTCCAGCACCTCAGGACCGCCGAACCTCGTCACCTCGATCACGTTCATGCGGCCGAGTCTGTAACCTCAAGTCAGGTTGAGGTCAAATCCCGGGGCAGGTCACTCCCTCACGATCAGCCGAACAGCTTCTGCGCCTGCTGGATGACGACCAGCACGGTCAGCGTGCCGAAGAAGGCCACCGACCAGATCAGCGCGCCGAGCCGGTACGAGCGCACCTTGATGGGCTCGGGCAGCGACCGCCGGTTGAGGATGATCAGCAGGATCGAGTACACGAACATCATCACGGCCGCGAAGCACGCCGAGAACACCAGCAGGATGAGCGGCTGGTCGAAGCCCGCCAGCAGGATTGCGATCCCGATCAGCGCCATCGCCCAGACGGTGTAGAAGTAGACGCGGTTCACCGAGACGGGCTTGTCACGCAGGTAGACGGTCTTGATCGTGTCGGAGGCCAGCCGCGAGGTGTAGTCGACGATGCCCATGGCGGAGGCGAACAGCGCCAGCGCGCCGATCAACCAGAACAGCACGCCGAACCACGGGCCGACGACCTCCTGCAGCACCTGGCCCTCGACCTGCAGGAACTGGATGCTGTTGGCCAGCCCCTCCCGGCCGAACACGGTGGAGTAGGCCAGCATCGACATGAACGCGATCGTCAGGAACGACACCAGGGCGAACGTCCAGGCCTGCTCGATGTTCGCGAAGCGCCACCACTGCCGCCACCGCGCCAGGTTCTCCTTGGTGGGCGCGAACTGGAAGCCGGTCGAGGCGGCCGCCTCCTCCTGGCCGGTCACCGGGCTGACCAGGCGCGGCACGTACTGGCCCATGCCGAAGCCCTTGTCGCGGATCCAGTTGCTCTGGCAGAGGTTCTGGCCGCCGCCCGCGCCGGCGTAGGCGATGGCGCCCATCAGCACCGAGAACTCCAGCGGCGGCACCGGGAACCGGGCGCCGACGCTCAGGCCCTTGCCCAGCTGGACCCAGCTCTCCGCGTTGATCGCGAACAGGACGGCGACCACGATCAGCGTGGCCACCAGGATGATCTTCACGAAGATGACCCGTTCGAGCGCGGTGTAGATCACCGGCGCCAGCGTCAGGCCGAGCGCGATCACGACGAGCATGCCGATGGCTATCCACCGCACGCTGCCCGCGCCCGTCCCGGTCAGGTACGTCACCATCGTCGCGGACGTGGTGACCCAGCCGGGCCAGAGGTTCGAGCAGAGCGTCATCACCACGAAGACCAGGCCCCAGTGTTTCCACATGCGGCTGAAGCCGGTGAGCGCGGTCTCGCCGGTGGCCAGCGTGTAGCGCTCGATCTCCATGTTCAGGAACCACTGCGTGATGATGCCGATCGCGGCTCCCCAGACGAAGATGAGCCCGACTTGGGAGGCGATGTACGGCCAGAGAATGAATTCGCCCGACGCCAGCCCCACACCCGCGCCGACCAGCCCGGGGCCGATGATGCGCCAGGGCGATCGGGGAGGGTCGGGCAGGTCGCGGACGGTGACGGACGGTAGGACTCGCGCGGGAACGGTCGGGGTGAACTCCGCCATGCGAATCTCCTTGCTAAGCGTTGCCTAGCCGCCACATTACAGAGACCGGAAACTCTGGTGGAATACCTAGTTAACCTGCGTGACCACGTATTCTCCGCGATCGGTGAAACCGATGACATGCCAGCCCGCCTTCATGAGCCGGCCGAGCGCGTCACGCACGGCCAGCCGCCACGCCGCGGCCGCCGCCGGGTCCTCGCGCCGCAGCCGCTCGACGTCCGCCGGCGTCCCCACGAGCACCGTGCCGCCCCGCGCCTCCTTGACCACGGGCCACCCGCCCTCGTCCGACAGGAGCGCCTCGGCGTTTCGGCGGAGGTGTTCGTCGGGTTTCGCCGCCTCTGTGAGGCGCCACACCGCCAGCAGCCGGTCGGACGCGTCCCCCTCGTTGATCGCGTCGGCCATCTTCCCGTAGAAGTCCTCCAGGTACTCCTCCGGCATGGCGCCCAGCTTGACCAGGTTGAACCGCGCGTTCCTGCGTACGAGGGGGTCGAACGTCCAGGTGATCCGCTCCAGCCCCTGACCCAGGCACCACTCGCGCTGGTGCGACTTGAGCGCCTGGCCGATGCCCTTGCCGATGACGGCGCCGGTCACGTGCGAGTGCAGCGTCCGCTCCGCCGCCCTGAACCCGACCGAGGCGCCCACGAGCGTGCCGCCCTCGTCGTACGCCCCCGCCACGTAGTTGCCCGTGTGCGCGAACCCGATCATCAGCTCCAGCGTCACGGGCGGGTTGTGCGGCGCCGGGTGCCAGATGTCGTCGAAGAGCCGGTAGACCTCCTCGAACTCGTCGAGCTCGCGCAACTCCCTGATCTTCACACCACCGTTCACCCCTCCATTTACGCACGCCCGCGCGACTCGGTGTGAGACGTCGGCCGGGATCCGGACCCGCACCGTCGCGGCTACGGCGCCCGCAGGCCGACGGGCCGGTAGGCGGGGGCCGGGGGTCTGGCGGTGAGCCGGCGGTAGAGGGGGGTGGGGCCCGGCCAGTTGTTCGTCACGCGGCCCTCGGTCGTCTTGTACCAGCTCTGGCAGCCGTCGCCCCACACCATCCGCGCCATCGCCGCGTCGAGCTGCCCGCGCCAGGCCGCCATCACCTCGGGCCGCACCTCGATCGGCCCGTTGGCGGACAGGTATGGCAGGCAGGACATGATGTGCTCCACCTGGCACTCGATCATGAAGACGATGGAGTTGTGGCCCAGGTTGGTGTTGGGGCCGTACAGGAGGAAGAGGTTGGGGAAGTTCGGCACGGAGATGCCCAGGTACGCCTCGGGGCCGCCCTTCCACTGCTCCTCCAGCGTGCGGCCGTCGCGCCCGGTGATCTCCATGGGGGCCAGGAACTCGGTGGTCCGGAAGCCGGTGGCGTAGACGATCGTGTCCACCTCGTGCGGGCCCTCGGTGGTCTCGACGCCCGTGGACGTGATCCGTACGATCTTGTCGGTCACCACGTCGACGTTGGGCCTGGTCAGCGCGGGGTAGAAAGTGCTGTCGATGACCACGCGCTTGCAGCCCGGCGGGTAGTCGGGCGTGAGCTTGGCCCGCAGCGCCGGGTCGGGCACCTGGTCGTGCAGGTGCCGCAGGGCGCGTTTCCTGAGCAGGTCCGCGCTCCAGCCCTGGGCGAGCGCGGGGTAGAGGGTGGCCTCGGCGTACCGGTAGAGCCACTCGCGGTAGGCGCGCTGGAGGCCGGGGACGAGGCGGAACCCGAGCCTGGCCAGCGGTCCGAAGGTGGCGTCCGGCTTGGCGATGACCCAGTTGGGGGTGCGCTGGAAGACGTACAGGCGCTCGACCCGCTCCGCGATGCGCGGGATGAACTGGGCCGCCGACGACCCGTTCCCGATCACCGCGACGCGGCGGCCGGTGAGATCGTGGTCGTGGTTCCAGCGGGCGGAGTGGAAGGAGACGCCCCCGAAGTCCGACATTCCCGGAATGTCGGGGAGGCGGGGGCGGTTGAGCTGGCCCGCGCCCGTGACGACCACGTCGAACGGTTCGGTGCGGTCGCCGCTCGTCACCTGCCACCTGGTGCCGTCGAATTCGGCGCGCTGGACTTCCGCCCCGAACCGGATTTTTCGCCTGACGTCGTATTTATCGGCGCAATGTTCAAGATATCCCAGAATTTCGGGCTGCTCTGGGTAACGGCGGGTCCAGCTCGCGTACTTCTCGAACGAGTACGAGTAAAGATGCGAGGGAATGTCGCACCCCGCCCCGGGATAGCTGTTGTCGCGCCAGGTGCCCCCGAGGTCGTCGGCCCTCTCGAAGACCGTGTACGAGCGGATCCCGGCCCGTTCGAGCTGGATCGCCATGCACAGTCCGCCGAACCCCGCTCCGACGATCGCGACGCTTGGTGACATGCCGCCCTCCGCAGGTCAGGATTCACTTACACTACGCCGAACGCCGTTCCACCGACACCCTCTCCCGTGCCGATAGTCTGCGCAGGTGGCTGTGTCGTTGACGAACGTGATCGAGGTGCTCGAGGCGGCCTACCCGCCTGCCCGGGCCGAGTCGTGGGACGCCGTGGGGCTGGTCTGCGGGGATCCGGCCCAGGAGGTGCGCCGGGTGCTGTTCGCGGTCGACCCGGTGGCGGCCGTGGCCGAGGAGGCCCTGGAGTGGGGGGCGGACCTGATCGTCACCCACCATCCCCTCTACCTGCGCGGCACCACCAGCGTGGCCGCGACCACGCCGAAGGGCCGCCTGATCCACACTCTGATAAAGAACGACATATCCCTTTACACCGCCCACACGAACGCCGACGTGGCCAATCCCGGCGTGTCCGACGCCCTGGCCCGAGCCGTGGGCCTGGTGGGCGACCTGGTGCCGCTCCAGCCGTTCCCGGACGACCCGTGGCGGGGTCTGGGCCGCATCGGCGAGCTGTCCTCGGCGATGACGCTGGGCGACTTCGCGGCGCAGGCGTCCAAGGGCCTGCCCCGCACGTCCTGGGGCATCCGCGTGGCAGGCGATCCCGACCGGCCCGTCACCCGCGTCGCGGTCAGCGGGGGCGCCGGCGACTCCCTGCTCGGCACGGCCAAGGCGGCCGAGGTCGACGTGTTCCTGACGGCGGATCTGCGGCATCATCCGGCGAGTGAGTTCGTGGAGTCGGGCGGGCCCGCGTTGATCGACGCCGCGCACTGGGCGACCGAGTGGCCCTGGCTCGACAGCGCGGCGTCCATCCTGCACTCGAGTGGCGTTACCGTTGAAACGCGCGTCTCCGCCACGGTCACCGATGCTTGGACAAAAGGATATTGATCATGAAAGCAGCCCCTGAGGCCCAGAAGAGACTGCTCGACCTGGCAGAGCTCGACTCCGTGATTGATCGGCTGGCCCACCGCCGCCGCACCCTTCCCGAGCTGGCCGAGATCGACGAGCGGTCGAAGTTGTTCGCCAAGGTCTCCACGCAGGTGATCGAGGCCGAGACCCAGGCGGGTGACCTGGCCCGTGAGCAGGCCAAGGCGGAGAGCGACGTCGACGCCGTGCGCACGCGTGCCGACCGTGACCAGAAGCGCCTCGACTCCGGCGCCGTGACCTCGCCGCGCGACCTTTCCAGCCTGCAGTCCGAGATCGCCTCGCTGCACAAGCGCCAGGGCGACCTGGAGGAGGTCGTGCTGGAGATCATGGAGCGCAAGGAGGCCGCCGACACCAAGGTCACCGACCTGATCACGCAGCGTGACGAGCTCGCCGCCGCCCTTTCCACCGCCGAGGCCCGCCGCGACGAGGCGCTCCAGGGGATCGACAAGGAGGCTTCGGAGGTCCAGGGCCGCCGGGGCGGCGTCTCCGGCGAGATCCCCGCCGACCTGCTCGCGCTCTACGAGAAGCTCAAGGACCAGTACGGCGTGGGCGCCGCCATGCTGCGGGGCGGCCGGTGCCAGGGCTGCAAGGTGGCCCTGTCCATCGCCGAGATGAACCGCATCAAGGCCGCGCCCCACGACGAGGTCCTGCGTTGTGACGAGTGCCGGCGCATCCTCGTACGTACGGCAGAGTCAGGCCTGTGACCTTCTACGTCATCGAGGCGGACGGCGGCTCGCGCGGCAACCCGGGGCCCGCCGGCTACGGCGCGGTGGTCAAGGACGCCTCCGACGGCCAGGTGCTGGCGGAGGCGGCCGAGGCCATCGGCGTCACGACCAACAACGTCGCCGAATACCGCGGCCTGATCGCCGGCCTGCAGGCGGTGCTCCGGCTGGGGGGCGACGGCGCGCCGGTGGCGGTCCGGATGGACTCGAAGCTGGTCGTCGAGCAGATGGCGGGCCGCTGGAAGATCAAGAACGAGGGGCTGCGGCCGCTCGCCATGGAAGCCGGAGCCCTCGTCAGGCGGCTGCGGGTGACGGAGTGGACCTGGATCCCGCGCGAGCGCAACAAGCACGCCGACCGCCTGGCCAACGAGGCCATGGACGCGGCCGCCAAAGGCCTGACCTGGAAGGCCGGCGGCACCACCCACCCGGAGGCGCCGGGCGAGCCGCCGGTCGCAGGCGTACAGCCGCCGGTAGCACCGGGACAGCCGCCGGCAGCCGGGGGACAGCCGCCGGCAGCAGGGGGACAGCCGCCGGCAGCCGGGGGACCGCCCCCATCGCCCCGAGCCACGCCGCCCACCACGCCGCCTCCGATCGCCCACCAGACAGACCTCCTCGACATAGGCGCCATCTCCGAAATATCCGCCCCGACCGCCTCCACCGCCGCGGCCCAGCTACGCACGGCCAAGGCGCCCGCCAAGGGCACCGGCTGGGCCCCGCCCACCCGCGTGGCCACGTCCCTGCTCCTGCTCAGGCACGGCGAGACCCCGCTGTCCGTGGAGCGCAGGTTCTCGGGCAGGGGTGACGCCGAGCTCACGCCCAACGGCCTGGCCCAGGCCGCGGCGGCCGCCGAACGGCTGTCGCGCGAGCCGTACCGGCTGGATGTGATCGTCAGCTCACCCCTCAAGCGCGCCAGGCAGACCGCGGAGGCGGTCGCCCGGCGGACCGGGCTCGACGTCGAGGTGGACGAGGACCTCAGGGAGCTCGATTTCGGCGACTGGGAGGGCCACACGTTCACGGAGGTCCAGCGCCGCTGGCCCGCCGAGCTCTCCACCTGGCTCGCCGACCCGGAGACCGCGCCGCCGGGCGGCGAGAGCTTCGCCACGGTCGCCCACCGCGTCCAGGCGGCGGGGGAGCGGCTGGTGGAGCGCTACGAGGGCAAGACCGTCCTCGCGATCTCCCACGTGACGCCCATCAAGATGCTGCTGCGGCTGGCCCTGCTGGCCCCTCTGGAGTCCCTCTACCGCATGCACCTCGACGTGGCCTGCCTGTCGCTGATCGAGTACTACGCGGACGGCCCGGCCGTGGTGAAGTCGTTCAACGACACCTCGCACCTGCGCCGTTGACCGGGAACGCCGCGGAGCTTGGTAAAGTGCTGCAGACGAGTCGGCCGGGCGACCGCGTCGGGCCATCCGGCCCGCCGAGGAAGGTCCGGGCTCCACAGGGCAGGGTGGTCGGTAACACCGACCCGGGGTGACCCGCGGGACAGTGCCACAGAAAGCAGACCGCCTCCCGGTTGACGGGAGGTAAGGGTGAAAGGGTGGTGTAAGAGACCACCAGCGCCCACGGCGACGTGGGCGGCTAGGTAAACCCCACCCGGAGCAAGGTCAAGAAGGGACGCTCTCCGGAGCGTCCCGCGCGCGACGTTCGAGGGCTGCCCGCCCGAGCCGCGCGGGTAGACCGCTCGAGGCCGCCGGCAACGGCGGCCCTAGATGGATGGTCGCCCCTTCTCACGAAGGACAGAACCCGGCCTACAGGCCGACTCGTCACCCATTCCCTCTCTGACCAGGGGGAGCACTCTTCACATCCAAGATCGTCTTGGTCCGGGAAAGGTGACCGTAAGTGTCCGTCGTCTCCGCGATGGTGGCGGATCAGCTTGGGGTTGAGGTTGGCCTTGATCAGTCCGGAGGCGTAGGAGTGCCTCAGATCATGGAATTAAAGCGGCCCTGACCAGGCCGCACGCGCCGCCGACACGGCGCGGGCCGGGTCGTCCACTTGGGCTCCCGACCTGGCCCGCACGACGCCGGTCAGCCGGCGCGGACGAGAGGACAGGGCCGCAGAGGGAAGCGCACTGGTCGGGTCACAGGGCCAAGCTCATCAGCGCACCTACCGCCGGCCAGAGGCTTAGAGCATGCCTCCGGTGGGGGTACACCGGCTCCGGGCCGGGCAAGATCCTGATGTGCGGTGGTGAGGTGGCCCCAGGGCATGCCATAGCAGACCAGCCGCTGGGCCGCCTCCGCTCCACCACGGCCCTGACATCGGGCGCGCGGCCGAGCAGCCCCGCTTCCCCTTCGGGTGGGACGACGGCATACGGGCAGGCCAGAGGTTGATGCACTGGCAGTGAGGGCCAGACCTGCAGGACTACGAGACTGCCCCACGATGAAAAAGGGCTCACTGGGCTAGTGGTGTCCAGCCCACGCTGCCATCATTCCCCTATGCGTCAACAGCACCGCTGGCGTGTCAGTCGTGGTTGGCTTATACGATTGCTGATCGGTATCGCGGCGGTGTTCGTGCTGGCGATGGCCATTTTCGTCGCGCCGTCATATTTCGCGCCCAGTAACGCTTTCAACAACGCCGCGGACGCGGTCCGTGCCCAGCATGAGGCACGAGGGCTCCTCCTCCAGGGGTTGGCTGGGCTGGCGGTGTTCCTGGGGGCGTACGTCACTTGGCGTCAGTTCCACGTGAGCCGCGAGCAGCTCCAGCTGAACCTTCGCGCGACGGCCGAACAGCTTCAAACGGCCAGAGACCAGCTCGTCATCGCGCAACAAGGTCAGATCACCGAGCGGTTCACTCGGGCCGTCGACCAGCTCGGCAGCAGCCAGCTCGTCATCCGCATGGGCGGCATTCATGCACTGGCGCGCATCGCCAAGGATTCACCGGCAGACGTTGAAACCATCGCCGAGATCTTCTGCTCCTACGTCCGGCAGCACGCACAGGCGTCCGAGGATGATGTAACGCCAGGCGTGGCTGACGCTGAGGCGGCGATGCCGCTTCTGGTCACCAGAGCCGCTGACGTTCAGGCGGTGCTCACGGTCCTGGGACGAGGACTGATCCGGCCCGACGAGCAGGAGCGCCTGCGATTGTTCGGCACCGACCTGCGGAGGGCGAATCTCTCCAGAGCCCACCTTGTCGATGCTGATCTCGAGGGAACGCGGCTGGGCGGCGCCTGGATGCCGGAAGCCCGCTTGGATGACGCCGACCTAAGTCGCGCCGACTTGCGGGAGGCGAATCTCGCCGGAGCCAGTCTCAAGGGCGCCGAGTTGACGGACGCGATCTTATGCGGTGCGCATGTGGAAGGCGCGTCTCTGCGAGATGCCATCCTGACTGGCGCACGGCTCGACGGCGTCGTGGCCAACGAGGCAACCATTTGGCCCGAAGGATTCGAGCCGCAAGAGGCGGGCGTCATCGTGAAGGCAGGCCATTCCTCCGTGTGGTGGAGACCCGATCTCTGACGTGTCCATCGAAGGAAGGGGAGGTCCCGGTGAGATAACCGCTTCCGCGCCTCAGTGACGAACTGAGTGACATCGGGAACCCATTCTCCCGCCCGCCAGTGCGCAGCGCGGCAGACCAACCAGCCCATCGACCTCGGCAAAGACCACGGTCACGTCCATGGACGTGGTTCCGCTGGAGGAAGCTCGGGACAGGGGATCGGCACCGTGCCGCCGTGAAGACGAGCGATGTGGGTCTCAAGCAACCGAACGGCCAGTCCGTGACCGTAATGGAAGGCGAAGAGCTGCGGGACGTCCCCGTCAGGGCCCGGACGTTCGGGATCGGCGCCATAGGCCAAAAGCACGGCGGTACATGCAGCGTTCAGTGACTGCCCGGTCTGGGCTGCTCCATCAGCTTCAACGTCGATCGCATGCAAGAGCAAGGTCATGTTGGACCACACCTCGTTTGGATCGGTGCCGGCGTCGAGTAACCGGGTCAGCTCCGCCAGGTTGCCGGGGCAGAACCGCGCCTCCTCGCAAGGCACATCGCATTGCGAGACGATGTCAGGCAACGGCAAGACCATAGCGTTTCTGCAGGTCACGATCATGCCGAATCAAAGCCCGGCCCGCAGGCCGACTCGTCACTTTCAGCGCCGGGTATGGCGGGCATGGGCGCGAGGGAAAAATGTGTGGCGAGTCATGAGTACCTGGCGTTATTTTCTCCGTGGGTGCGGAGGACGTGCCCTTTCTGCGGCTTTTTACTCAGCAGATCGGAGGTGCGGAGCGGAATGGCTTGTCGCCTCCACGCGCTCTGCTTCGACGCGCACGACCCGCTCCGTCTGGCGCACTTCTGGGTCGGAGTTCTGGACTGGAAGATGGCCGACGACCCCGAGGACGGCATCGCGCTCCTGCCGAGCGATGACACCGGGTTCCGGATCCGATTCCTTCCGTCCCAGGCGCAGAAGATCGGCCAGAACCAGATGCACTTCGATCTGACGAGCACGTCCCTCGAGGATCAGGAGCAGACGGTGGCGAGGGCGCTCGGGCTCGGTGCCCGGCACATCGACATCGGTCAGCGTCCGGAGGAGGGTCATGTGGTGCTCGCGGACCCCGAAGGCAACGAGTTCTGCGTGATCGAGCCGGGCAACAACTTCCTCGCCGAGTGCGGATTCGTGGGAGCGCTCGCGTCCGACGGTTCGCAGCAGGTCGGATACTTCTGGAGCGAAGCGCTGGGCTGGCCGTTGGTCTGGGACCAGAACGAGGAGACCGCGATCCGCTCGCCGCACGGCGGCCCGAAGATCACGTGGGGCGGGCCGCCGCTGGATCCGAAGACCGGGAAGTACCGGCTGCATTTCGACCTCGCTCCGCCCGCCGACGGTGATCAGCAGGCGGAGGTCGAGCGTCTCATCTCCCTCGGGGCGACGCGCGTCGACATCGGTCAGGGCGAGGTCAGCTGGGTGGTCATGGCCGATCCCGATGGCCATGAGTTCTGTGTTCTGACCCCGCGATAGCGCTCATTCACGCGTCCTCCTCGCGGCCGCTGACCAGGCACGAGCCTTCGTGAGGCCGGGTGTGGCGCACGTCACACCCGGCTCATGTCACGTATCGGCGAGCAGCTTGCATCTCGTGGTCGTCAGCGTGAGGAGAAAGGCGCAAAGATGACCAAAAACCGTGAAGCGGGCACGCATCGGGTTCTGATCCTGGGGGCGGGGTACGCGGGCATGGCCGCGGCCATCCAGCTCGCGGCTCGGGGCAAGGGGCGCGAGAACGTACAGGTGACCCTGGTGAACTCGCAGGAGCGGTTCACCGAGCGGCTGCGGCTGCACATGTCGGCGACCGGGCAGCGGGTCGCCGAGCTGAGCATCCCGGAGCTGCTGGAGGGCACGGGCGCGCGGTTCGTGCGGGGCTGGGTGACGGCTGTGGACGCGGACGCGAAGCTCGTACGGATCGACGACGACCGGGTGCTGCACTACGACACGCTGGTGTACGGGCTGGGCAGCGTGGCCGACACGGCGGCGGTGCCGGGCGTCGAGGACCACGCGTACACCCTCAACAGCGCGCAGGACGCCGAGCTGCTGGCCGACCGGCTGGCTCGGCTGGGCCGTGGCACGGTCGTGGTCGGCGGCAGCGGGCTGACCGGCGTCGAGTCGGCCGCGGAGATCGCCGAGCAGTACCCGGAGCTGGACGTCGTGCTGCTGGGCCGGCAGGAGCCCGGCGCGGCCATGAGCCCCAAGCCGAGGGCGTACCTGCAGGCCGCGCTCGCGCGCCTGGGCGTACGGGTGCTCAGCGGGGTCGAGGTGATGAAGGTGCTGCCGGACGCGGTGGAGCTGGCGGGCGGGGAGCTCGTCGCCGCCGACGCCGTGCTGTGGACGAGCGGTACGCGGGTGTCGCCGCTGGCGGCCGCGGCCGGTCTGACCGTCGACGAGCGCGGCCGTGTCGTCACCGACGCCGCGCTGCGGTCGGTGTCGCACCCGGACGTGTACGCCGTGGGCGACGCGGCCGCGATCCGGCAGGGCTACGGCGTCATGCACGGCACCTGCCAGGGCGGCATGCCGACCGGTGTGCACGCCGCGGTGTCGATCATCCGCACGCTGGACGGCAAGCGGCCAAAGCCGTTCCGCTTCGGCTACTACCACACGCCGGTGAGCCTGGGGCGGCACGACGGGGTCGTCCAGTTCACCCACCCTGACGACAGCCCCCGACGGGTGTATCTGACCGGCCGGATGGCGGCACGGTATAAGGAGACGGTGACTGCTTCGCCCTGGCCGACCTACGGCCGCATGAAGAAGATGCCGGCCTCAGGCGCGTTCTGGCCCCGTGGCGGCCGTTTCACCCGGGTCCGGGGTGCGCGGTGACGCAGCCGTACTCCGAGCGCGACCAGCAGGTCTTCAACCAGCATCGCAACCTGCTGTTCTCCGTGGCCTACCGCATCCTCGGCACCGTGGCGGACGCCGAGGACGCGGTCCAGGACGCGTGGATCAAATGGTCGGCCGCCGACCGTTCGCAGGTGGCCGACCCCAAGGCCTATCTGGCGCGGATCGTGTCGAACCTGGCGCTGCAGCGGCTGCGCTCCACGCAGCACCAGCGCGAGACCTATGTCGGGCCGTGGCTGCCGGAGCCCATCCTCACCGGCGGCGACACCGCCGACGACGTCACGAACGCCGAGTCGGTATCGACGGCCATGCTGGTGGTGCTGGAAACCCTGAGCCCGCTCGAGCGCGCGGTCTTCGTGCTGAAGGAGGTCTTCGACTTCAGCCATGCCGAGATCGCGGAGGCGGTGGAGCGCTCCGAGACCGCGGTGCGCCAGGCCGCGCACCGCGCTCGCGAGCACGTACGTGCCCGGCGGCCGCGCTTCACCGCGGACCGGTCGCGGCAGCGCGACGTCACCGAGCGCTTCCTCGCCGCCGCGACCGGGGGCGACATCAACACCCTCATGGAACTGCTGTCCCCGGACGTCACCCTGTGGACCGACGGCGGCGGCAAGGTCCGCCAGGCCCTGCGTCCGGTCGTGGGCGCCCAGACAGTGGCCGCCTGGTTTGGCGCCATCGGCGAGGTCACCTACCAGGGCGTCGAGCCCGCCGACATGAACGCCGCACTGGTCGAGATCAACGGCGGCCCGGGCGTGGTGTTCAGCGGCCCGGACCGGGTGATCGCCACTGTCACGTTCGACTTCGATGCCGAGGGCCGCATCACCACCATCCACAACATCGCCAACCCGGACAAACTCCAGGCCATCGCCGACGGGACCACCCGCGACGTCCGTACCCCCTGAGACCGCGCGCGCAGGCGTCAGCGGCTGAGGAGCTCGCTGAAGATCTCCACCAGCTCGGGCCGGTCGAAGGGGCCGACGTGGGGCGCCGCGACGCTTCGCACGTCGGTCGGATTGTCCGGTGTGAGGCGGTCGGCCTCCTTGATGAACCGGTCCTGCAGCGCCGGCGGGATCAGCCGGTCAAGGGTGAAACGTACGTAGGTACGGGGAATGCGGCCCCACGTGTGCGCCTGGCCCCGGGCTTCGGCCATGGGAATGCCGGCGGTCTCGTCCGGTTCGAGCAGGTTGAGCAGCCGGCTCACGGCCTCGTCGGTGAAGTCGCCGGCCAGGGCCTCCCTGACGCCGCGGAACACCGCCGGGTCGGCCGAGCGCCAGTTGAGCCGGGTCACCCCCAGAACCGCGGGGTCGGCGACCAGCGCCTGGGTCACCTGGGGGAGCAGGCTGTCGCTGTTCTCCGGCGTGGAGAGGTAGGCGGCCAGGTTCGGCAGGTCCACGCAGCAGTACGCGGCGACGTAGACGACCCGGTCGAGCAGCTCGGGGACGGCGTTGCCGACCGTGCTCACGGTGACGCCGCCCTGGCTGGCGCCGGCCAGGATCACGGGCCCGAGGCGGCGGGCGCGGCGTACCACGTCCACGACGCGTTCGACGTAGTCGTCGATGGTGATCTTGGCGAGCGGCGACGGCTCGGTCGCCAGCGCCTGGAGATCCTGCGGGGCCTGATACGCGCGGGGGTAGAACGCTTCGTCGCCGTGCCCCGGAAGGTCGACCATCAGGGCGCGGTGCCCGCGCAGGGTGAGTTCGCGGATCAGCCCCGTGCCCAAGGTCGAGGAGGAGTTGGTGCCGTGGACGAACACCAGGGTCGGCGCGCGCTCAGCTTCATGGTTGGTCATCGTCGTTGTCTTCCTTGTTCGTCGGGTTTGGGCAGGCGGTCAAGGGCGCGGCCGGCGCCACATCGGCCACAGGAGCGGGCTGTCCGCCACGCGTACCGGTTCGCCGAGATCCTCGAATCCGTGCCGCAGGTAGAGGGCGCGGCTCCGGGGCGAGCTCGCCTCCAGGTACGCGGCGAGCCCGTCGGCGTCGGCTCGCTCCAGCCGGTGCCGCAGCATCGCCGAGCCGAGTCCGGCGCCCTGCCGCCCGCCGACCACTCCCATGCACGCGAGGTAGAGGTGCGGTTCGTGGTCGGGGTGCCGTTGGGTCAGCGCCTCGCCCACGGCCTGCAGCCGCGCGCCGCTCTCGCCGAAGACCGCCTTCTGGTCCGCCTCGGGCGCGCCCGGAGGCTCCTCGTGGGACGCCGGACCCAGCCACACCGAGGCGCCTTCGCCACGGCCGATCAGGTACGCCTCGGCGGTGGGCCGGGCGAGCAGGGAGCGGTAGAAGTGCGACTGGAGCCGACCTCGTTCGCTCACCTCGGGGAAGAGCCAGCAGGCGAGGGGATCGTTCATGAACGCCTCGGTGAGGACGTCCAACACCGCCTGCTCGTCCACCTGCCGCACGGATGCGTACGGCGTATCAACTGTCATGCGTACAGAGTATTGAGATAGCGGTCTATACGGCGGGTTTGGGGCAAAGAAGTGAACTAGTACTGTATGAAGTGAACTAGTACAGTATCGATGGATCGGAGGCTCCCCATGCAGCGGACGGATCCGCCCTATCAGCGGATCGTCGCGGAGATCCGTGCCCGGATCCTGAGCGGCGACCTGCGGTCCGGCGATCGGATGCCGTCCATCCGGCAGATCGCCCAGCGATGGGGTGTCGCGCTCGCCACCGCGACCAAAGTGATGGCGGCGCTGCGCGACGAGGGGCTGGTCGAGACGAGGGTCGGCTCCGGTGCGGTGGTCAGCGCGAGCGTGACCCGCAAGCAGCCGGCCGCGCCGTCGAGACCGCGGCAGGCCGGCGTCCCCAGACAGGCGCTCAACCGCGAGCAGGTGCTCCGCACCGCCATCAGGATCGCCGACGTCGAGGGACTCGACGCGGTGTCCATGCGGCGGCTCGCGGCCGAGCTCGGCGCCGGTCCGATGTCGCTGTACCGGCACGTGGAGCACAAGGACGAGCTGGTGACGCAGATGGTCGACGAGGTCTTCGGCGAACCGGAGCTCCCTGTGCCCGGGCCGGACGGGTGGCGGGCCAAGCTCGAACTGATCTCCCGGCGGCAATGGGAGCTGGTCCGGCGGCACCTCTGGCTGCCCAGGGCCGTCTCGTTCACGCGCCCGTTGCTCGTGCCCAACATGATGGCCCACACCGAATGGACCCTGCGCGCGCTCGACGGGCTCGGCCTGCCCATGGAGATACGCATTCGAGAGGCGCTCGCGCTGCACGGGCTGGTCATCACCGTTGCCCTGTCGATGGCGGACGAGATCGAGGCGGAGCAGGAGACCGGTGTGTCCCTCGACCGGTGGTGGCTCGCACAACGGAACCGCGCCGACGAACTCCTCAACAGCGGACGATTTCCGCTGTTGGCCACGATTCCCGAGGAGACGGTGTCGGACCTGGACGGGCTGTTCGAGTACAGCCTCGCGCGCCATCTCGACGGCTTCGCCGCCCTGGTCGAGGATCAGCAGGCCCTGCCATGAGCCCCGATCATGCCCTCGCCAGGCTTCGGCGCTGCGTGGTGCCGTTTCCGCCGGGGCGGGCTTGGCGGGGATGCGCTTTCCCAGGACGGTCGGGGTGTCGTGGAGGGTCATCGTGGCGACGGCCACCGCCAGGCCGTGCCGGCGAAGCCCGTCAGTTCGCGGTCTCGCGCGGCAACGAGTGCGGCCCTCGCCGGGTGAGGTCCGCTGGAGGGGCGTTCTGGTGCCGGTCTGTGCCGGGAGGACGTTAGCGGACTGTGGTCCGGGCCGCTGGAGGGCTGGGGTCGAGGCCGGTCAGGGCGGAGCCGGCGGTCCACACGCGTGCCGCGAGCTCGGTGTCGGCCAGGTGACCGCGTACGGGTTCGAGGGTGGGCAGGCCGCGGATCCCGAAGACCCGGGGTCCCCATAGCTGGCCGCCACGTACGGACGGGTCGAGGACGGCCCGGACGGCGGGCCAGGCGGCGGCTTCCTTGCCCTGGAGGAGGAGGCCGGCGGGCAGGCCGCGCAGCCGTTCGCCGGTGGTGGGGAGGTGGACCGGAGGGCGGGCGGGCGTGAGGGAGTCGAGCGCGCCGCCGGGGTGGGTGACCACGCTCAGCGTCGTACTGCCGGCGGCGCGCAGGCGGCGGTCGAGTTCGAAACCGAAGAGCATCTGGGCGAGCTTGGATCGCGCGTAGGTGCGTTTGGGCCGGTAGTCGCGCGTGCTCTGAAGGTCGTCGAGGTCCAGGCTCTCGGACTTGGCGGTGAAGCTGCCGGTGGTGACGACGCGGCCCGCGGGCGTGGCCGTGAGCAGGGGTAGGAGCCAGTGGATCAGCGCGAAGTGCCCCAGGTGGTTGGTGGCGAACATCAGCTCGTGGCCGTCCCCGGTGACCTGTCGTTGCGGCTGGTTGAGCAGCACTCCGGCGTTGCAGACGACCGCGTCCAGCCTCTCCAGCCGCAGGGCGTCCACGGAGGCTTTGAGCGAGGAGAGGTCGGCGAGGTCCAGGCGGATGTGACGTACGCGGGCACCGGGGACGCGGGTGCGGATCGAGGCCTGGGCGGCTTCGGCCTTGGCGGTGTCGCGGCTGCCGATGATGACGGTGGCGCCGGTGCCGGCGAGTTGCTCGGCGACGAAGTATCCGATGCCCGCGTTGCCGCCGGTGACGAGGAAGTGCTTGTCCTCGGCGCGCGGCAGGCGTCGTACGTCCCACGGGATGACCATGTGCGGCTCCTTGTCTCGATAATCCTGAACTGACTCTGAAACTATAGTCATTATGGATTCGTAGGCGTTCCAGGTTTCGCTACGATGGGGACATGGAGATGGGGCGCCGGGAGCGCAAGAAGGCACAGACGCGCCGGGCGTTGTCGGACGCCGCCTTGCGGCTGTTCTCCGAGCACGGGTACGACGGCGTCACCGTCGCGCAGATCGCCGACGAGGCGGACGTCTCGATCGCCACGCTGTTCGCTCATGTGCCGGACGGGAAGGAAGCGCTGATCTTCGACGACGGCGCGGAACGGCACGTCTGGCTGGCCGCCGCGGTCCGCGACCGGCCCACCGGTCAGTCCGTACTGGAAGCCCTGCGTCGCTGCCTGGCGGGCCGGGGGCCCTTCACCGACGATCTCCCGCCCGAACTGCGGGCCAAGCGCGACCTGATCGTCAGCACGCCCGCCCTGCGGGAGTACTCACGCAAGCTATGGATAGCCGGCGAGGGTCCTCTGGCCGAGGCGATCGCCGCCGAGAGCGGCCGCAACCCCTCCGACATGACCGTCCGCGCGCTCGCCCGCTATGTCCTGGAGATCCCCGAGCTTGCGGGTGCGGAGCCCGACCCCCTGGCCGCGATGAACGCCATCTTCGAACTGCTCGAATCCGGCTGGCAGGAGTCGCGCGAGTACGCCTGACCGGCTCACCCGGCCCTGGGTGAGCTCCCGGCGACGACGCCGCTCTCGGCGCCGCCCCTACAGTGCGGCGCATCCCCCCCATCGCGGCCCGGCCGACTCGGCTCGGCCCAGGTCGTCGTCACCGCTCAGCCCTGCCGTCTCCCTGGCCGTCTCCCCTGCCGTCTCCCTGGCCGTCTCCCCGGCCGCGTGAACGCGGCCGCCACCCACGTACTCGCCCGTTGGCCGTCGCCGCGCGGTGGGCGCTTGACCCGGGGGCGGTTCCCCATTGGGCACAGACGAAACTCAACCCACAGTCGTACAAGTGATCCAAAAAATCGGACTCAGGGCGCATTGGAGCAGGTCCAGCCCTCGCGATAACGTCCATCGCATGAAGCATTCCCTCCACCAGCGCGCAGTCGTGGCCGACACACACAACGACCTGCTCATGGCCGTCTCCGCGCGGCCGTCTCAGCAGTGGGCCTCGTTCTTCCGGGAGAGATGGCTGCCCCAGCTCGTCGAGGGCGGGGTCGATCTGCAGGTCCTGCCGGTCTTCATCGACGACCAATATCGGCCGGAGGGCGCGCTGAGGCAGACGTTGCGCATGATCGAGTGCGCGCACGTGCTGGCCGAGGGAAACCCCGACCATGTCCGGATATGTCTGAACGCGGCCGACATCGACCGCACGCTCGACGAAGGCAAGATCGCTCTGGTGATCGCGCTGGAGAGCATGCCGGGCATCGACGCCGACCTCGAGCTGATCTCGACCGTCCACCGTCTTGGCGTACGGGTGGCGTCCATCGCCCACTTCGGGCGCACGCCGCTGGCCGACGGCAGCGGTGAGGACGCCACGGGCAGCGGCCTGACCTCCCACGGCGTCGCGGCGCTGGAGGAGATGGAGCGGCTCGGCATCGTCTTCGACGTCTCCCACCTGGGCGCCTCCGGCGTGGCGCACGTCCTGGAGCTGGCCACCAGACCGGTCCTGGCCACCCACTCCTCGGCCAGGGCGCTGCGCGACCACCACCGCAACCTCACCGACGACCAGCTCCGCGCGGTGGCTGCCACGGGCGGCGTGATCTGCGTCAACTTCTTCGCCCCCTTCCTCGCCGAGCGCGAGGAGGACATGACCCTCGACCGCCTGCTCGACCACATCGAGCACATCGTGTCCGTCGCCGGGATCGACCATGTCGGGCTCGGCCCCGACTTCATCCGCGAGGTCATGGACGACCTGACGCCGCCGTGCTGCGAGGGTCTCAACACGAGGGGCGTCAACCCGAAGTCGGCCATCCCGGGGTTGGAGGGTCCCTCGGGCCTGCCCATGGTCACCGAGGGCCTGCTCGCCCGCGGCCTCCCGGAGAAGGACGTCATGAAGATCATCGGCGGCAACGTGCACCGCTTCCTGGGCGAGCAACTGGCATGATCGGCGGCATGCGCTCGTGGTCCGGTCAGCGGCAGTGCGCATCGACTTCGGGCAAACAGCTGAGATCGGTCAACGTCGGCGTGCACGGGTTCGCGGTAAGTACCTAGGTCGGTTGGCGGCAGCGTGCATCGACTTCGGCCGAACAGTTGAGTCGGTCAATGTCGGCGTGCACCGCTTTCCGGCCGAACAGCTGAGTCGGTCAACGTTGGAGTGCACCGCTTTCCGGCCGGATAGCTCGGCCGGTTGACGCCGGCGTACTACCGCCTTCCGGCAAATAGCTGGGTCGGTTGGCGGCAGCGTGTGCCGCTTTGCGGGTAAGTAGCAGGTGGAGTGGGTGGCGGCGGGTGCCGTCTCCTGGGTGAGCGATTGATGGCGTTGGCGGCAAGGTGCGCTGGTTCCTGGGCGGGGAACTGGTTCGGTCGGCGGCAGCGATGACGCTGCTTGGGCGAGTAATCGGTGGAGCAGGCGGCGGCGTGCGCCGTCTCTTAGGCGAGCGACTGATGGCGTTGGCGGCAGCGTGCGCTGGTTCCGGGGTGGGAGCCGGTTCGGTGGTCGGCGGCAGCATGCACCGCTTTCTGAGATCTGAGTGAGCGGGTGGTGGGTCGCCGGCATGTGCATCACCCCCTTCATCAACCCCTTCTCGAACGGCGATCGGGCCGGTGCGAGGCGACGGCTGCGGAGAGGAAAACGGTATGAAGCGCGAGCTCTACGGAGGGATGGCATGATCGAGGATCTCGAAGAGCTGGTGTTGTGCGAGTCCTTCACCCATGACCTGGAGGCCGTTGCCCGCAGCGCGAAAGTCGTGGCGGCGATGGGGGCCCGCTACCTGGGCGCGCAGCCCGAGTTCCTCGTGATCGACGGCGTCACGCACCTGCGCTGGACGTTCGGCACCCCCAAGGTGTTCCTGCTGTGTCACCACGACACCGTCTGGCCGATGGGCACCCTCGCCACCCACCCTTGGTCCGTGGTGGACGGCGTGGCAAGGGGGCCCGGGGTGTTCGACATGAAGGCGGGGCTGGTCCAGACGTTCCACGCGCTGGCCGGGCTCGGCTCGCTCGACGGCATCACCCTGCTGATCAACGGTGACGAGGAGTGCGGCTCGCGTACCTCGGCCGAGCTGATCAAAGAGACCGCCCGCGGGCTGGTCGCCGCGTTCGTCATGGAGGCGAGCGCCGACGGCGGCGCGCTGAAGACGTCCCGCAAGGGTACCGCCCTCTACACCGTCAACGTCCGCGGCCGGGCCGCACACGCCGGGCTCGAGCCCGAGAAGGGGCTGAACGCCGCGATCGAGCTGGCTCACCAGATCCTGGCCATCGCCGCCATGGGCGCCGGGGCCACCACCGTCACGCCGACGGTTCTGTCGGGCGGCACGGCACGCAACACCGTCCCCGCCGCGGCCTCGGTCTCGGTGGACGTGCGAGTGGCCGAGATGTCGGAGCAGGATCGGGTGGACGCCGCTTTCCACGCGCTACGGCCGGTCCTGCCCGGCACCCGCCTGGAGGTCCTCGGCGGCCCCAACCGGCCTCCTCTTGAGAGCGCGATGTCGGCCTCGCTGTACGCGCTGGCGCAGGAGCTGGCAGCGGACCTGGGAGTGGGGCCGCTGACCTCGGCCTCGGTGGGCGGCGCCTCGGACGGCAACTTCACGGCGGGAGTCGGCTGCCCGACCCTCGACGGGCTGGGCGCGGTGGGCGGCGGGGCGCACGCGGACGACGAGCACGTCATCGTCGCCGAGATGCCCCGGCGCACCGCCCTCCTCCGCGCCCTGATCGAAGCCGTCCGCCGTGGGACGTGAGCGGGCTCCTCAGTGAGCATCGGTACGTGTGTGGGGCCGTCACAGCGGCCAGGTGAGGATGTCCCCCTTGATGCTTGCGCGAGTGGGCATCCGCGTGTGCGGAGTCGTCACGGTGGCCGAGGGAGGGCGTCTGTCTCCCCGGCAGGCGTGTGTGGAGCCGTCACGGTGGCCGAGGGAGGACGTCTGTCTCCCCGGCAGGCGTGTGCGGAGCCGTCACGGTGGCCGAGGGAGGGCGTCTGTCTCCCCGGCAGGCGTGTGCGGAGCCGTCACGGTGACCGAGGGAGGCCGTCCGTCTCCCCGGCATGCGCGTGGGCGGCGCCCGGCTCAGCGGCCGCCGGGCGGGTCTGCTCGTGAGTCGCCGTCGGCCCAGGTGGGGCGGGAGGTCCTCGTCATCTGCGGCTCGCGGTCTTGGAGAGGGTCTTGGTGACGAGTTCGGCGACGTGCTCGACCGCCTTCACCCCGGCCCCCATCGATCGGTGCCGGTGAGAGATGACGGCGATCAGGTACGTGTGCCCGTGGCGGTCGCGTACCCGGCCGATGCTGTTGACCGTCCACCGGCCCCCGTCGCGCGGTCGTGGCAGCCAGCCGTTCTTGAGGGCCACGTCCTCGCGTCCGGCCGCGCTGACGCCCCACGACTGCTCCGGCGCCACGTCGCTCATCAAGCCGAGCACGTACCGGCGGTTCTCGGCGGAGAGGGGACTCTTGGGGGAGGTGAGCGCGGTCAGGAGGCGGATCTGGTCGGCGGCGCTGGTCGTGGTCGCGCCCCACGCTCCTCCAGGGCCGGGGGTCGTGTTGCGCAGGCCGAGTTTCCTGTGGGCGGCGGCCAGCCCCGGCGCGCCGCCGATCGCGGACCACAGCGTGGACGCGGCGGCGTTGTCGCTGACCTTGACGGCCCGCGCCGCCGCACGCCGCTCCCAGCCGGCGAGGGCACGGTGCCGGCGCTGGGCCTTGAGCAGCAGCGCGACCACGAGGTCGACCTTGACGATGCTTGCGGTGGCCGTTCTGAGGCGGCGGTTGTAGGTGTAGGACAGGCCGGTGGAGAGCTCGCGTACCGACACCGAGAGCTGACCCGGGAGGCCGTCCAGGTAGCGGTCCAAGGAACGGGTCAGCGCCTTCTCGTACGAACGCCGCGCGGGCGGTGGCGGTGAGGCCACGGCGACCGGGCGGGGGACGAGCGGGGCAGGGGTAGGGGCAGGGGCGGGGGCTGGGCTGCATGAGGTGAGCAGGGATGACAGGAGGACGGACGCCGGCAGGGTTCGCTGGAGCGGTCTCGTCCTCCCGGGCTGGGACGGCACGACGGCCTACGTGGGGGAGAAAAGCGACAAAGAGCGCGAAGCCATGGCAGGCAGCATTGCGGCGCAGCTGTTTCTCCGGTGTTAGCCAAGGTGAAAAGGGTTCAGCTCGGTGCGCCCTTGCCGGCCGGGTCCAGCGGCTGCTGCTTGCAGGTGATGCCGCGCTGCGGGGGCTGAGCGTTGATCAGATACTGCTCGACCGGCTGGCGGATGCACTGCTCGGTGTTGGACAGGTAGGCGGTGTGTCCGTCGCCGTCGTAGGTGAGCAGGACGCCGGACGTGAGCTGGTCCGCCAGACTTTGAGCCCACTTGTACGGGGTCGCAGGGTCGCGGGTGGTGCCGATCACCAGGATCGGAGGGGCTCCGGCCGCGGTCGCGGCCCTGGGCTGCCGAGTGGGCCTGACCGGCCAGTAGGCGCACGGCAGCCACGGCCATACGATGAACGAGCCGAAGTGCGGCGCGACCTTCCCGGCCCGGTCGGCCAGGTTCTCGACGGCCGCGAGATCGGGAGGAAACGGCTTGTCGACGCAGTTGACGGCCTTCAGCGCCCCGGTCGAGTCGACCGCCTCCTGCTCGTCACCGAGCTTGAACAGGCCGGTGCCGTCACCGTCGTCGATCGCCTGGGTCAGGGCCCGCCGTAGCTCGGGCCAGGCGTTCCGGCTGTAGAGGGCCATGTAGATCCCCTGTGTCACCACGTCGTCGTCCACCGGGCTGTGGTCGCCTGCCCGGTTCTTCAGGGGTTTGCGGGCGGCCCGTTCCTGCAGGTCGGAGATCTTGTCGACCGCCTTGTCCACGCTCCCGGCGCCCAGAGGACAGCCGGCGATCTTGACGCAGTAGGCGGCGAAGGCGCGCAGCGCGGTCTCGAAGCCTTGGGCGTGACCAAGGAGGAACTCCTCGCCCGTCAGTTTCGGATCGGACGCGCCGTCCAGGACCAGGGCCCGCACGTTCCGGGGGAACTGGTCGGCGTAGAAGGCGCCCAGGTACGTGCCGTACGAGAAGCCGATGTAGGTCAGCCGCTTGTCGCCGAGCGCCGCCCGCAGCACGTCCATGTCGCGGGCGGCGTTGACCGTTCCGACGTACGGCAGGTTGGCGCCGGACCTGGCCTGGCAGGCCGCCACGAACGCCCGCCAGAACATGACCACGGCGTTGATCTGGGAGCGAGCGGCGGGCGGGTCGGCGAAGAGGCGCTGCTCGGCCTGCCGGGAGTCGAAGCAGCGCACCGGTTCGCTCTTTCCGACGCCTCGGGGGTCGAACCCGACGAGGTCGAAGCGATCCCGTAGTGCCGCGCCGAACGCCTGGCTGGAGGTACGGAGGAAGGAGACGCCGGACGCGCCGGGTCCTCCCGGGTTGGTCACCAGTGAGCCGATGCGCCGGGATCCGTCTTTCGCGGGCAGCCGGATGACGGAGATCTTCAACTGGCGACCCCCGGGACGGGCGTAGTCCCGTGGCACCTTCAACGTGGCGCACTGGAAGCCGTCCCTGCAGTCAGACCACGACAGCTTCTGCTGATAAAACGGCTCAAGGCCGACCGGCGGCCCGATCACCGTCATCGTCGTGCTCTGCGTGCCGCCGCACGCGACCGCGAACACTCCCGTTGCTGCGGCCACCGCTGCTGTCCGAAGTGCCGTCCCCACCCATTCCCCCTGTTTTGGGCGAATCATCACTCTGTGTGAGGCTACGTACCCATTCGGTCATTGCATTACCCGAGTGAGGGGCGGAGGCATCGGCACCTCACTCCATTGCCCACGATGGTGAAACATGCTGGCAACGGCGGATTCAGCGGCCTCGTTGACCGGGCTCGAACCGGCGTCCACCTGGAAGAAGAGCCAGGCGTTCTACCACTGAACTACGGCGTGGCCGCGTCCAGTCTGCTCGAGGCCGACCGGCTGACGCCACCCTTTTATGCGGGGTGATCCTTTACGGGCAGGTCGCTGATCACGACTCCGGATCCGAGCCCGTGCAGAGCGTCGGTGGCCAGTTCGTCTTTCACGTGCTTGCCGCTGAACACGCCAGCACGGCGCAGCAGCTGCGCCCACACCGGATCGGCGACGGTGACGCCGTGCACCAGCTCCGGCGTTGGCCGGAACACCGCCGCGGCGCGGGGCGGCGCGGGCGCCGTCCAGCCGGACGAGGCCGGATCGAGACCGGCGCGGCGGCAGGCCGACTCGACATCGACGCGCGTGCAGCTGGCGCTGCCGTCGAGGACCTCCCACGGCGGCGGTAGCGCCGCCCACACCTTGGTGTTGGGATCGACGTCGCCGCCGTCGGCGCGGTGCCAGGCGGCCAGGTCGGCGGCCATGAGCCGCATCACTTTGCCGGGACACGCCGCATCCAGCAGCCGCAGAGCGTTCAGCGCGGCCAGGCAGGCAAGCCAGCCCGCCCGGGCCGCGTTGTAGGCGACTGCCAGGTTGTTCCAGGTGGTCGAGTCATGGCCGCGCCGTACGATCATCGTCCCGCGGTCGGTGTCCGGCCTCCAGCGCTCGCGCAGCATGGCCGCGCTGTGCCGCAGGACCGACGACCAGCGGCCGAGCAGCAGGCCCCGATCCTCCTCGCTCAGATGCTCCAGGACGTCCGCGCTGGTGCGCACCTGGGCTATCAGCCACCAGTCGGAGTGGCTCGTACACCGATCCAGCAGGAGCGAAGCGATCTCGTCGAACGGGTTGTCCCGCCCGGTCAGGCTGAACTCCCTGCGCAGCTTGCGGCGCGCGGTGTAGTACGCCACGAAGCAGGCGGCGTCGATGTCCGTGGCGAACCGCTCAAACGGCACCTCGGCCGCGAATCCGGTGACCCCGACCATGAGCAGGCGCCGCTTGTCCTGTTCGACGGCGAGCGTCCCGGCCTTGGCCGAGAGCCTGCGCAGCATCCGGAACCGCCGGTTGTACTGTCGCTTGGACAGGTCCATCCCGGCCGTGTCACGGGCCTGACGGTTGAGCCGGTCGGCGAGGAAGTCGGTACGGGCCGGAGTCCATCGGATCGAGCGGCCGACATTCGCCGCGTACTCCAGTAGCGACTCCGGATCGTCCGGATCCACCTCCGCCGACTGCCCGAACAACCGGGTGGTCGCCGCCACCTGCCGTGCCCCGCCCACCGGGCGGGCGTAGTCGGTCGACATGGACGAGAACCAGGCCGCGCCCCGTGAGGAATGCTTGGCCGCGCGTTCCAGCACCACGCGTTCGCGCCGGGTCAGCCGTCCCTCCAGCGCCTGCAGCACCAGGTCGGCGACGTCTTCCGGGCGGTAACGGCGATCCAGCGAACCGTGCAGCTCGGCCATGATCTCCCGACGGGACCCTGACCGCCGGTTGCGGTTTCTCATGGCCGCCATCATGACGACGTCGGCCGCTGGGATCGACTGGTTTACCTGAAGCGATCTTGGGCTACCGGATCACGCGGTACCTCAGGTGGGTGATGAGGGCGCTGTCCGAGGCGTCGCCGAGCGGTTCAAGGAGGCGGTCTGACAACCGCTGGCCCTGCCGAAGATCACAGGGACGACGCGCCCGCGCCACCCGCGATGGCGACGTCGCCGGCCGCCTCGCGGGCCTGGGCCGGGCCGACTCATGAACGTTACTTCATGACGATCAAGGAGTATCTGCGCTGCGCGGCTTTGGGAGATGTGGTGAGGGGCGGAGGTGACACCCCGCTGTCTCGCTACCATCGGCGGGCCCGCTTAGGGGCCATGGCTTGACAGTGGGCACCTCCGCCCCTCCGGCCCCTGGGAGTCAGGACCGGTGTCGCGAGGAGCGCCATGGGCATGTGGAGAACCTCGCCGGCTCCCGCGACACTAATCCGCCCCAGGCGCCGCGTCTGCGCAGGATTACTCAGAACGGTTCACACGCTCATCGTCCGCTCGGCGGCGGGGCGCAGCGGCGGCACCATGTGGACCCTGGCCGAGCCGATGTCGAAGAACAGCCCCACCAGCTCCAGCTTCCCGGCGCGCACCTGCTCGTCGACCTTCCGGTACGTGCGCAGGTTCTCCAGCTGCTGCTGCACGTTGACCCGGCAGAGCACGTCCAGAGCGCCGCTGTGCAGCCGGTCGCCCTCGGTCTCGATGAACCTGGCCAGGCTGTGGTTTCCGTGCCGCAGCCACCTCCTCAGCCCCGGCAGGCTGCCTGCCTGCACCCCGCCGCTCAGCACCCCCGCCATGGCGCCGCACCCGGAGTGCCCGCACACCGTGATCGTGTGTACGCCGAGGACCTGCGTGGCGTACTCGATCGCGGCCACCATCGAGTCGTCGTGCGGTTCGGAGCCCCGGCGCGGCACCAGGTTGCCGATGTTGCGCACCGTGAACAGGTCTCCGGGGCCGCTGGCGGTGATGAGGCTGGGCACGATGCGGGAGTCGGCGCACGTGATGAACAGGTGCGACGGCTGCTGCTTGCGGGCCAGCTCGGTGAAGATGGGCCGGACCAGCGGCGCCGTACGCCGGTGGTA
This sequence comes from Nonomuraea sp. NPDC050451, assembly GCF_044458585.1. Taxonomy (NCBI): domain Bacteria; kingdom Bacillati; phylum Actinomycetota; class Actinomycetes; order Streptosporangiales; family Streptosporangiaceae; genus Nonomuraea; species Nonomuraea sp. NPDC050451. The sequence goes on along the minus strand of NZ_JBITHZ010000002.1, from coordinate 661,585 downwards.
CTCGCGCGCCCCCGCCGTCAGCAGGCACTCCGCCTCGGCGACGTCGGGAGCCGAGGGGCGGACCGGACGACGGCGGTGCGACCACGGCAGCCACCAGCGATCCGGCACCTTGGGCGGCGACTTCACGGGGAACATGCGCGCGCCGCTGGCCGCCAGCGTGTACCACTCGTCGTGCAGCTCGTCGATGTCGACCGTGCCGCCCATGCGCTCGTGGTCCAGCCGCCAGGAGTGGATGGCCTCGAAGGCGGCGTTGTCCATGAAGTCGATGTTCAGGTCGAGGTCCACGGAGGTGGCCGGAGGGATCGTCCGCAGTTCGTGCGTGAGCCTGGGCACCCCCAGGAACGTCAGCGAACCGGAGACCGTCACGTGCAGCCGCCCGTCGCCGCCGTCGTGCTTCAGGACCGTGACCCAGGTCAGGCGGCGCAGCGCGAGCAGCGCGGCCAGGATCAGCCCTATCACGACGCCCTCGGCGAGCCCGAGCACGATCACGGTGAGCATCGTCACGACGTAGACGGGCACCTCGCCGTGGCCGTGCACCTTCCGGATGTGACCCAGGTTCACCATCTGCACGCCGATGAACACCAGCAACCCCGCCAGCGCCTCCAGCGGGATCAGCTTGATCGTCCAGCCGAACCCGATCGCGAACACCAGCACCCACGCCCCGTGCAGGATCGCCGACCAGCAAGTACGCGCGCCCGCCTGCACGTTCGCGGTGCTGCGCACGATCACGCCCGCCACCGGCAGGCCGCCGAGGGCGCCGGTGACCATGTTCGCGACGCCCTGGCCGGTCAGCTCCTGGTCGAGGTCGGCGCGGCGGCCGCCGTGCATCCCGTCCACCGCCACGCAGCACAGCAGCGACTCGCACCCGGCCAGCAGCGCCACCAGCAGCACCGCGCCCGCGATCATGTGCCAGTCGCCGTGCGGCAGGACGGGGAAGGCCCACTCGGTGACGCTGCGGGACAGGTCCACGCGCGTGACGTCCCAGTCGAAAACCCACGCCGTCACCGCCGCCGCGAGCAGCGCCACCAGCGGCGCGGGCACGGCCTTGACCCGCTTGGGCAGCCGCGTCCACACCGCCAGGACGGTGATCGTGAGCAGCCCGACGGCGACCTTGTGCCCGTGCAGGTTCGCGATCTGGCCGGGCAGCTCGATCAGGTTGGCCACGGCCGAACGCTGCGAACTGCCGCCCAGCACCACGTGGAGCTGGGCAAGGGCGATGATCACGCCGACGGCCGCCAGCATGCCGTGGATGACCGCCGGCGACACCGCGAGTGCCGCCCTGGCCGCTTTGAACACGCCCAGCAGGAGCTGCACGGCGCCCGCCAGCAGAGTGATCATGCAGGTGGCGCGCCATCCGTACGTCTGTACGAGATCCACGACCACCAGCGACAACCCGGCGGCGGGCCCGCTGACCTGTACGGCGGACCCGCCGAGCGCGCCCGCCACGATCCCGCCGACCACGGCGGCGATCAGACCGGCGGCCAGCGGCGCGCCGGAGGCCATCGCGATGCCCAGGGACAGGGGCACCGCGACGAGGAAAACCACGAGCGAGGCTGGCACGTCATGCCGGAGGGTGCTCAGCCAGCTACTCTTCGTGTCGGGGATCATGGAGCAAACCCTATTGCTCCGTCGACCCTGCTTTAAGGGTGTCTCACGCTGGTTTTACCCATTAATGGGCGCGTGCGTTCACCGGTAGTAGTCGTGCGGGTGTTCCTGGTCGGACCCGCGACGGTGGTTGCCGCCGCCGTTGCCGTTGCCGTTCTGGGAGCCGTACGTCGGCCACGCGGTCGCGCTCGACGGCGGCTCCGGCCAGGCGGCGGCCGGGGCGGTGGTGATGTCGCCCGTCTCGTACGCGAACGGGGCCCCCTGTGGCGTCGGGGGGACCGGGGTCGACGACAGCACGTCGTCGTAGGCCGAGACCGCCCTGCCGGGCACGGTCGGGGTGCCGGACGCGGGGGAGGGGCCGGTGAGCGGGTCGGTGTCGTCGGCCACGGCCCAGCCGGAGCGCACCTCGTACGAGGCGGGATAGGACGAACGCGCGGCGGGCTGCTCGAACGCCGGCCAGGAGGTCCCCGAGCCGTAGCCGGCGGCGGGGGAGGGGTCGTCGAGGATGTCGGGCTGCGCGGGCCAGGAGCCGGACGAGGAGGGCGTCGCGGGCGGGTTGGTCCAGGTGGTCTCGGCCGCGTTGTTGTAGGCGGGGAACGGGTCGCTCGTGGGCGCGCCGTGGATGGGGGCGGGCTGGGCGGGGAAGGAGCCGCTCGAGGCGGGGGTGGCGGGGTAGGAACCGCTCCCGCCGGGCCGGCTCACCGGGTTGGCCGGGAAGGTGCCGTTGGCGGCGGGGGTCGCCGGGAAGGCGCCGGTGCCGCTCCTGGGCGAGTTGTTGGACGACAGGGAGTCGGGGCGGGGAGACGGGACCGGCTGGGCGCCCGCGCCCAGGATGCTCATCACGTCGGCCGTGGGAGCCGCGAACGTCACCGTACGCTGGTCGGCCAGCTCCGACTGGGAAGGAACGGGGCGCTTGGCGGGCTCCACCAGGTCGGCGAGGTTGGCCGCGGCGGAGGCCGGCTGGCGCTGCGGCAGGGGGGCCTGGACGGTGGTCGCGTCGGGGTCGACGGCGGCGGAGGCGGCGGCCGGCCGCGGCTTCGCGGTGCGCTCCTGACGCTTGGGGGTCGCGGGGCGCTCGGCGGGCTTCTCACGCTCGACCGGACGGGAGGAGGCCTTCCTGGCCGCCACGGTGCCACCCGCGCCGAAGCCGCCCTCTTCCGCGTCGCTGCGGATGTTGGCCCAGAACTCCTCGTCGTCGTCATCCGTGCTCGGGTTGCCCCACTCGTCGACGCCACGCCTGCCACGCTGACCGGTGCGCACCGGTTTGGGCTCGCGCTCGCCGATGGGGCTGAAATCGGGGCTGAAATTGGCCATGCGAGGCTCGTGCGAGGCGAACTCGTCAGTGGACCGCGTCTGGGTCCTCTCCTCCTTCTCGGCCATCTCCTTCAGCCGTTCCGGAGGGAGAGAGCTCTCCCGGCGGCTCATTGAACGCATGCCCAGTGCCACGACGACGAGCACGAGGAGCACGACGGCGACCAAGCTCACTACGACCGCGATCATTGCACCACCCTCAAAGCCATGGCCTCCCTTCGGCGCCGGTGAGATCGCGCGGCCATCGACGCGACCTGCCCCCTTTGATCACCAGTGCCTAACGATTGGATCTGATTGTGTCGGACCACTATGAGCGTTGTCACACCCTACGTGAAGAATTGGTACACCGGACTACCTGCTGTGTTCGCTCTCTCACTGGATGTCGACCGCTGTGAGCCGACCCCGGGCGATGGTCTTGTCCGCGATCTTCTTCAGGATGTCGGGGAGCTCGGCACCCTTCTGGACGTCGACCTTGCCGTTCAACGTGTAGACGGTGAAGCGATAGCTGCCCGGGCTTGTGCAAGGCGGCTCGTAGCCCTCCTTGCCGCCGGTGACCTTCGCCTGGCCGGACCCCTCAGGGGGGTCGGCCGCGGCGTTGGGCCCCAGCTCGGTCGTGGTCGCCGGGATGTTGTAGAGCACCCAGTTCACGGCCGAATCGGACGATGTGTGGGAGTCGACCACGATCGCGATCGACTTCGCCTCGGACAGCGGCTGGCTCGACCAGCGCAGCGGAGGACTGCCCTCGCCGCCCCTGCAGGAGTATTCGGCGGGGAGCGGCTTGCCCTCCCGCAACTCCGGGCTCGAGACGTTGATCTCCGCGATGTCCTTGGCCTGAGATCTGCCGATGAAGCTGCCGCAACCGGCCAACGCGAACGCCGCAGTCACCGCCGTCACACTGACGGCGATGCGCCGCATACGTGTTGCCGCGTTACACAGCCCCATGCCGGACGATGCTACGCGGCTCTCGGCGGTGCGCAGACCGTTTCTCGATGGTCGGTGCTCGGTAAAGGATCCGAAACGGGTCAGAATCGCGGGATCCGTCGAGTGAGGTTGGCCACAGGAGTGGCCTGCGTGTCTGTTGGGGAAGCCGATCGGGTCACGCCTCGGGACGCGGCCTGGCCTGCTGGTTCGATACGGCGGGACGAGGACGGGACCGTGCGCCCGGATCCGACAAAACGGACACCGTTTTCGGTCACGGCGATGTCGCAAAAAACCAGGTGCGTCGGATCGGTCCATAGATGTAGGAGCTCGCGGTGATTTGGGTGGCTCTGGCCCGGCGGTCTGGGGGCGCGGGTGGGTGGTACGTGGGGTGGACGGCGGCTGCCACGTTGCGTGAGGCGCTTGCGCGGTGGTGCGGTCATGCGCTGGCCGGGCCTGGCTGGCACGTACGTGGCGCCGCCGACGTGGCCTAGCTCGACAGCCTGCGGCCGGCCGCCACCGAGCATGGCACCGGGGCGGAGGGGCGCGTCGGCCGACACGCCGGGAATCCCGGTCGATCTTTACCGGCTCGCGGACTGATCGCCTTGCGCCCGCGCGCCCTAAGCTGGCCTTGTGACGTCAACTGGCCCGCTGCGCGATCCGGCGAACCGCGTCTCGCCGAAAGCCGTCCGCCTGTGGCTGCTCGAGTCGCTGGTCGCGTTCGTGTTCTTCCTCGGCGGCTCGCTGCTGGTGGCCCGGTGGGTCGGCGGGAGCGGCTGGTCGTGGGTGCCGGGCTGGTTCGCGGACAACTCCTGGCTGCTGCCGGCCGCGGTCGTGCTGGTGACGGCGCCGTTCCTGGTGGCCGAGCCGTTCGTACGGTACGCCGTGCACCGCTGGGAGCTCTCAGGGGACGTCGTCTACGCCCGGTCGGGGTTCTTGACCAGGGAGTGGGTGTTCGTGCCTGTGAGCCGCATCCAGACGGTCGACAAGGGGCAAGGGTGGATGGAGCGGCTGCTGGGGCTGGCCACGCTCGAGATCCGTACCGCGTCCCACGCCGGGTCCTCGACGATCAAGGGTCTTGACTACGCGGTGGCGGCCGGGCTCGCCGAGCAGCTGGCGCACCGCGCCGAGGCGCTCAGGGACGACGCGACATGACCGACCCCCGCCAACCGCAAGGCGACCCACCCCCTCAGCCCGGTCCTCCCCCTCGAAGCGAGCCGCATCCTCTGGCCGGTCCTCCCCATGAAAGCGAGCCGTACCCACGGGAAGGCGCTCCCTCCTGGCCCGCGCAGGGGGCGCCGCTCGCGGCAGGCGGTGACGGGAGCGGTCCGCCCGTCGGTCCGCCGGGTCCTCCGGTCCGGGTGCCGCTGCGGTTGAGCCCCAAGGTGCTGCTCATCGACCCCGTACGCATGCTGCCCTCCCTCCTCCTGCCCCTCGTCGGCGTGCTGTTCGTGGGCGGGTTCTCGGCCCACTCGTACGTCTGGGCGGCCCTGGGCGTGGCGGGCACCGTGGTGTTCGCGATCATCAGGTGGGCCACCTTCACCTACGAGATCGTCGGCGACCGGCTGGAGACCAAGCGGTCGCTGATCAGCCGTTCCGTCCGTACCATCCCGCTCGAGCGGATCCGCGGCGTCGACGTGTCCACGCCGCCCCTGCACCGCCTGCTCGGCCTGACCGTACTCAAGATCGACACCGGGGCCAGCGGCGGCGACGAGGAGGCCGAGCTCGACGGGATCACGCCGGAGGAGGCCGAACGCCTCAAGTCGGTGCTGCTGCTGCGGCGCGCGCCCCGGCCCGAGGCGCAGGTGCCCGAGGCGGCGGTCCCTAAGGAGCGGGTGATCATCGGGGTGCCGCGGAGGTGGCTGCTGTACGGGCCGCTGTCGGGCGCGTACCTGCTCACCCCCTTCGCCCTCGCGGGGGGCGCCGTGGGCCTGGTGTTCCAGTGGGGCGACGAACTGGGCCTCGACCAGGACGCCGCCTGGAGCGCCGGGGAGTGGGTCTGGGACCGTCCCTACCTGCTGGTGGCCGTGGCGGTGCTGCTCGTGGCGGCGATGCCGTTCGTGGGCGGGCTGATGTACGCGGTCTTCAACTGGGACTTCAAGCTCAAGCACCGCGACGGCTACCTGGTGGCCGAGCGAGGGCTGATCAACCGGCGCAGCGTGTCGCTGGAGTCCGCCCGGGTGCGCGGCTACGAGATCGTCGACGGGCTCGCCGAACGCTGGGCCGGGGTCGTGCGGGCCTGGGCCATCGTCACGGGGCTGGGCGACTCCGAGACGCGCGGGCAGCTGCTGCCCGACGTGCCCCGGGCGGTGGCGTACCAGGTGACCGCCGAGGCCATCGGCCCCTCCCAGGCCGAACTCCGCCGCCACCCGCCCGTCGCGCGCAACCGCCGCCTGTTCCGCGCCGTCTTCCCCTGGGCCGTGGTGGCGGTGGCGAGCGCCGTGGGGATCTGGGCGACCGGGTCGATCGTCTGGTGGGTCCTGCTGGTGCTGGGGCTGCTGCTGGCGGGGGTCGGGATTCCGCTGGGGCTCGACCGGTACCGGTCACTGGGGCACGGCTACGACGGGGTACGCGTGGCGGTGCGGTCGGGGTCGCTGCGGCGGTCCCACGCCGTCATCGAACGCCGGGCCGTGGTGGGGTGGCGGCTGCGGCAGACGTGGTTCCAGCGGCGGGCCGGAGTGCTCACGCTGATCGCCGGGGTCGGGGCCGGGAAGGGGGGCTACTCGGCGATCGACGTGTCGGTGGCCCAGGGGGCGGCGTTTCCCGCCGAGGTGACGCCGGAGTGGCTCGCACCCTTCCTCGAGTCCCACAGCACACCGCCCACAGCCTGACCCCGGCACCGGTTTCCCCTCCCTTGGCGGTGGACCGGGAGGTCCCGAGCCGAGGCACCGATTCCTCTTCCACCGTCGGAGACCAGGAGCTCCCGTCCTTCGTCGCGGTCCCCGGCCTTCGCAGCGGCGGTGAGCCGCTGCGGTCGTGGCGTCGTGGACTGGCGGTGCGCCGCCGAGGCCGGTCTCTGCGGCTGGGGCGCGTCAGTCCTGGCGGCGGGCGCCGAACATGATCTCGTCCCAGGTCGGGACGGAGGCGCGGCGGCCCCGCGAACCCTTGCGCGCCTGGCGGGCGGCCGGAGCGGGCGGGGGAGACGGCACCGGCACGGGCGGCTCCTCCTTGGGCTGGTCCTTGCCGGAACGCGCCGCCGGGACCGCCGGTGCGGTCTTGGGCTCGGTGGGCTTGGGCTTGGGAGCGGGCGCCGGCGGCTTGGCCTCCTGGGCGGGCTGCTCGGGCTCGGGCGCGGTCTGGGGCTCCGGCTCAGCGGCCTGAGCTGCGGGCTCGGGCTCCGGCGCGGCGGCGCTCGCGGCCTCCGGCGTGGAGGCGCCGGCAGGCTCCGGCGTGGCGGTGATCGCGGCCTCCGGTGTGGCGACCTCGGGGGCCACCTCGGGCTGCGGCTTGGCGTCCGGTACGGGCTGCGCCGCCTTCTCCTCGGGCGTGGTGGCCGTCGGCTCGGCGGTGGGCGCGTCGGCCGCTGCCTTGGAGACGGTACCGGAGGCCGGCGCGGGGGCGGGCTCAGGAGTGGTCTCGGCGTCGGTGGCCGACGACGCGACCTGCTCGGTGGCCGAGGATGCGACAGGCTCGGTGACCGGCGCCGACTCGGCGACCGCGGTCGGCTCGGCAAACGCCGCCGGTGCCGGAGATGCCGTCGACTCGGTGACCGTGGTCGGTTCCGAGGCGGTCACCGGCTCGGCGGCTGCGGTCGGCTCCGCGGATGCCACGGGCTCGGTGACTGCAGTCGGCTCGGATGCCACGGGCTCGGTAGCTGTCGTCGGCTCGGAGGTGGCGGGCTTGGTGACTGCCGTCGCCTCCGGGGTCGCCGCGGGCTCGGTGACTGCCGTCGGCTCTGCGGTTGTCACGGGCTCGGTGGCCGCTGGCTCGGTGACGGCTGGCACGGTGGGCGGCGCTGGCACGGTGGTCGCCACCGCCTCTGCGGTCGTCACGGGCTCTGCGGTCGCCACAGCCTCCGGGGTCGTCACGGGCTCTGCAGGCGTCACAGCCTCCGCGGGCGTCACGGCGTCGGTGGACGCCGCGGGCTGCGCGGCCGCCGTCGCCTCCTGGGCCACGACCGGCTGGGCCACGACCGGCTCAGGGGCCGTGGCCGGAGCAGAGGCTGCGGTCGGCTCGGAGCTCGCGGTCGGCTCGGGCGCTGCGGTCGGCTCGGAGGTCGCGATCGGGTCCGGGGCCGTGCTCGGCTGGCTGGTCGCTTCGGTGCGGGCAGGGGAGTGGGCGCCCTGGGCGGGCTCCGGGGACGGCTCCGGCACGGCGGGCGGCTGCACCGCAGCGGGCGTCGCGGCCTCGGGCTGCGCGGGCGGCACCACGGCGCCGGTCGCCTGGCCCTGGCCGACGCGCTGGGCCTCAGCGGCGACCTGGTCCTGGGCCACGGGCTGGGCCTCAGCGGCGACCTGGTCCTGGGCTGCAGGCTGGTCCTGGGCTGCAGGCCGGTCCTGAGCCGTGGGCCGATCCTGGGAGACGGGCCGAGCCGGAGCGGTGAGCTGCTCCCCGGAGGCGGGCCGGTCCTCGAAGGCGGGCTGGCCTGAGGCGGGGGGCCGGTCGTAGGAGGCGGGCGGCTCCTCGACGGCGGGCGGCGGAGAGGTGCGGGAGTCCGGGGGCGTGGCGGCGGGGGCGTAGATGGAGGAGTCGGCGTCGCGCCCGGCAGGACGGCCGGAGCCGAAGTCGGGCAGCCACGGCGAAGACCCGCCGCGGCGCGACGAGGTGTCGCCGGGGCGGGCGTAGCCGGTCTCGCGAGCGGGAGGCTCCGGGCGGTAGGGCTCGCCGGGCTCGGGCGTGTCGTAAGACGGCTCTCTGGCGGCGTCAGGCTCACGTGGAGGCGCGCCGCGCTCGAACGGGGGCGCCGCCTCCGGAGCGCGGCCGTACGACGTCTCCGACGGCCTGGGAGGCGGGCTGTAGCCGACCGCCGGCTCCTCCGGCTCGCGGCGCACCACCGACGGGAACGGCAGTGGGTCGGAGGCGAGCGGCGGCACCGGCTGCAGCTTGGCCACCCGCGGCGTGAACGGCGTCACCGTCGTGTCCTCCACCACGACGGGATCCGGGTCGAAGTCGGCCGACGACAGCCGCATGGCCTCGTCGTCGTGGGGCGTCACGTGCCGCTTGCGCGGGTCGAACAGCCATTCGGCGTGGCGCGTGTGACCGTTCCACACGTAGCCGAGCTTGACGCGCCACAGCCCGTCGTCGCGCTTGGCGGAGTCCCAGTCGATCTCGTCGGTGGGCACGCCTCGCCTGGTCAGCCGCTCGGCGACGAGGTCGCCCAGGGTGGGCCCGGGCGCCACCTCCCCGGGCATGCGGACGGCCACGCGTTGCGCCTGCTGGGCGACGTACTCCCGCTCCTGCAGCACCGGACCCTCGAACCAGCGGACACGCTCGACCGGGATCCCGGCGGTCGCGGCTATCTCCTCCGCCGTCTCTCCGGCGCGGATGCGAGCCTGGATCTCCTTGGGGCGCAACGGACTCTCCACTTCGATCTCGTACTGGCCGAGACGGGAGAAGTTGCCGCGGACGGCAGCACGGAGCCGGTCGTCCACGGGAAGCGTGAAGCGCGTACCTCGCCCGGCAGTAGCCAGCACGAGATAGGTGCCGTCCTCACTCACCGCGACGAGTCGGAGCTCCTGCATGCGAGTCCCTTCGTCAGCGTCGCCATTCTTCCCCCGGACCCTTGAGTCTCTCGCGTGTGCCGGTTGCCTGCCAGCACCGTACCCGGCATGTCCGAACATCGCCTTCCTGGGATACTCCCGGGACGGTGTGACGCCGGTCACATTTGTCGAATCCATCCCTCTAGAGCCCGCCGTTGTGCAAGTGGAGGTTAGAGGCCCCTGACGGATTCTGACGAATCGCGCCGCCCGCTGTCGTGCACTTGAGCCAAGAGGCCAGAACGGAAGGCGCGGCGCCAGGATGGAGCTCCAGGTACCGGGCGGCGACCCCGGCCAGATACGGGGCGTGAGCGGAGAGGGCCTGACCGCCGGGCGCGGTCCGGCAGGCGCCCGAGGATGCCGCCCCGACGACGAAGACGCCCGACCGCACCAGCGACCGCGTGGCGGTGTCGAGCGCGGGGGAGTCGGAGCCGTCGACGGCCAGGTTCGCGACGGACGGGCCGTGGGCGTGCCTGCCGATCCAGTCCAGCCCGGCCAGCAGGTCGGCCAGGGTGCCGTAGCCGGCGCAGCCGAGCACCCGCACCGAGGCGATCCTGGCCTTCGGCGCCATGACGTTGACGCGCCGGGCGGCCTCGGTGCCGTGGCCGGCGCAGTCGTGTCCGGTGCCGCCGGTGGCGTCGAAGGCGCGCCAGGCCCGGTCGCCGAGCTCGGCCCGGCCCGCGTCCAGGCCGCTGTCCACGACGTACACGGTGGCGCCGGCGCCGGTGGCCCAGCGGGAGAGCGGGCGGGATTTCCCGAGCGCCATGGGGCGGATCTCGCGGTCGGGCTCGACCGCGCGCACCCGCGGGTCGGAGCGGAGCTCGGCCAGCTCGGCGGCGGTGAGGAAGGTGGCGAATCCCGGCAGCGCGGCGGTGTAGTAGCGCCGCACCCGCCACCGCACCTCGCCGACGAGATCGCGGGCGGCGCCGCGGCTGCGTGCGGTGACGATGAAGGGCCGGGTGGGCTCGGTGGGGGCGGGGCGCAGGGCGAGTCCTGACGCGGGCGTCATGGCGAGAGGAACGGCGGTCGTGGCGGCGGTGGCCACGGCCGCGGCGAGGTACACGGAGGGCAGGCCGAGTCGTCGGGGCACGAGTTACGAGAATGCCCGTCACGCGGCCCGCGCGGATCCCGGGACACGTTTTCGAGCAAGCTCTTTACCTAACGATGCGTTAGCCGAGCACGAGATCCAGGTACTCGTTGCCGAATAGGCGTCCTGGGTCGAGCCGGTCGCGAAGGGCGGTGAAGTCCGCGAAGCGGGGATAGACCTTGTTCAGGTAGGAGGCGTCCCTGGTGTGCAGCTTGCCCCAGTGCGGCCGACCGTCCAGCCGCGTCATGATCTCCTCCACGCCCTCGAAGTACGCGGGGTTCGGCGTCGGCCGGTAGATGTGGCACGCGAGGTACGCCGACGCCCGCCCGTACGCGGTGGACAGCCACGCGTCGCTGGGCGGCGTGACCCGCACCTCCACCGGGAACGTGATCTTCCAGTCCATCCGGTCGATCAGGTCCCTGGTCTCGCGCAGGGCCTGGCCGAGGCGTTCGCGCGGCACCGCGTACTCCATCTCGAGGAAGCGCACGTCCCGCCGCGCCGTGAAGATCTTGTACGACGTGTCGACCGACTCCGAGTCGCCGAGCGCCGCCGCGCTGACGGCGTTGATCCGCGGGATCAGGTCGGGGAAGCGGCCCCCGAGCGCGCAGGCCGCGCCGAAGACGGTGTTCTCCAGGAAGACGTTGTCGAGCCAGTGCCGGAACGCGCTCGGCGGCCGGGCCGGGCCCTGGCTGCGGTTGTTGGTCTTGACCAGGCAGGCATCGGTGTGCGGCAGCCAGAAGAAGTCGAGGTGCTCGTTCGCCGAGGTCAGCTCGTCGAGCGAGTCGAGCATCTCGCTGAGCGGCAGCTTGCGCCGCCGGTTGTGCAGCAGGAACGCGGGCTCCACCCGGAGCGTCACGGCGGTCAGCACCCCGAGCGCTCCCAGCCCGACCCTGGCCGCGTCGAACAGGTCCTCGCCCGGCCCGGCCGTCGTCACCGAGCCGTCGGCCAGCACCAGCTCCAGCTCGGCGACCTGGTCGGCGAGGCCGCCGCTGTCGCGGCCGGTGCCGTGCGTGCCGGTCTGGATCGCGCCCGCGACGGTCTGCTCGGTGATGTCGCCCATGTTCGCCAGGGCCAGGCCGCGCTCGTCGAGCAGTTCGTTCAGCACGCGGAGCGGGGTGCCGGCCAGCACGGTCACGCGGTCGTCGCCCCATGACCTGATCCCGGTGAGCGCGCCGGGCCGCAGCATGATGCCGTCGGTGAGGGCCACCCCCGTGAAGGAGTGGCCCGTGCCCACCATGCGGACCCGCCGCCCCGAGGCGGCGGCGTCCCGCACGGCGCGTACGACGTCCTCGACCGAGGCCGGCGTACGCACCTCGGCGGGGGTGCCCGACTGGTTGCGAGCCCAGTTCGCGAACGTCATGGCACCCCTCCAGAGCGTCATTCGGTTAAGCGCGAACGATACTCACTTCTCCCAGCCGGCGGGAACCGGGAAGATGTCGCCGGGCTGCAGGTTCTGCCCCTTGACGATGTCGGACACCGTCACGAGGGTGTAGCCCTTCTTCTGGAGCGACTTGATGAGGGCCGGCATCGCGTCCACGGTCTGCTTCACCCAGTCGTGCATCAGGATGATGCCGTTGGGCTGCGCGACCTCCATGGTCTTCTTCTTGATGGCGTCGACGTTCTTGCTGGCCCAGTCCTCGGAGCCGGCGGTCCACAGGATCATCGGCATGCCGAACTCGGCGGCGATGTCGGAGACCTGCAGGTCGGCCAGCCCGTACGGCGGGCGCAGCAGCTTGGGCTCGACGCCCGCCGCCTTCTTGACCGCGTCCTGGGTCTTCTTGATCTCGTTCCTGATGGTGCCGGGCTCGGCCTTGGTGAAGTCGGGGTGGCTGTAGCTGTGGTTGCCGACCTCATGGCCCTCGGCGACCATGCGCTTGACGAACGCGGGGCGGCTCTTGACGTACTGGCCCTCGAGGAAGAACGTCGCCTTCGCGTCGTACTTCTTCAGTGTGTCGAGCAGCGTTCCCGCGTACTTGCCGGGCCCGTCGTCGAACGTCAGCGCGAGGCACTTGACCTGCTCGCAGTCGACGGGCGCCGCCTTCTTAGGCGCCTGCGCGAAGGCGGGCGCCGGGGCCAGGGTGACGCAGACAGCCGCGATAGCTAGAAGTGAACTGATTTGTCGGGACATAGGTAATGCTTCCAATGAGATGGGTGTTGCGAGGGATGTCCCGACCGTAGCGGATCAACTCTTGGCGGGTGAAGGAGCCTCGGGAAGTCTCAGCAAACCCGAACCTCCGATGCCCACGACCGCGGCGAGGATCGCCGAACCCCAGGAGAAGGCGTACGCGTTGGACGCGCCGAACATCTCGGTGAGCCGCCCGCCGGCCCACGCGCCGACCGCCACGCCGAACCCGATCGACGTCGAGATCCACGCCATGCCCTCGGTGAGCAGGGACGGCGGCACCAGCCGCTCGGTGAGCGAGAAGCCCGTGATGAGCGTCGGCGAGATGGCGAAACCGGCCAGGAACAACGCCGCCGCCATGATCCGCGCGTCACCGATGAACATGATCGGTATGAGCCCCACCACGAACAGCCCGAGCGTCCGCACGAACCGCCCGCGCAGCGAGATCTGCCAGCTCCTCGACCCGAACCACAGCCCCGACACCATCGACCCGCCCGCGAACGCCGCCAGCAGGAACCCGGAGGCGCCCTTCGCGCCGTGCTCCTCGGCGAAGGCCACCGTGATCAGGTCGACCGAGCCGAACACGGCGCCCAGCGCCAGGTAGACGCACGCCAGCAGGGCGATGCCGGGGATCAGGATGGGTGAGCCCGCCGCCGACTTGACCGGCTGCACGGGCGGCTGGGTGCGCCGCTGGGCCGCCAGCGTGAGGGCGCCCAGGAGCATGCAGACCAGGGCCACGACCAGCCCCGCGTACGGGTTGACGGCGGTGGCCAGCACCGTGACCAGCGCGGGCCCGGTGACGAAGATGACCTCGTCCACCACCGACTCGAAGGCGAACGCGGTGTGCAGCTTGCCCGACCCGCCGTGGATGACCGACCAGCGGGCCCGCACCATCGAGCCCAGTGACAGCGAGGTGGCGCCCACGAGCAGGCCCGAGGCGTACAGGGTCCAGTCGGGCAGCCCGAACCCGGCGCACAGCATCAGCGCGACCAGCGCGAGGGCGTTGACGACGGCGAACGGCGGGATCACCCGGCCCTGCCCGAACCTGTCCACGAGGCGGCCCGACATGGGGGCGGCCACGGCGAAGGCCAGGTTGGTCATGGCGGCGACGCCGCCGGCGGTGGCGTACGACGAGGTGAGCGCGGAGACCAGCAGCACGACCCCGATGCCGAGCATCGACATCGGCATGCGGCCGATGAATCCCGCCAGCACGAATCCCTTGACGCCGGGCCCGTCGAACAATCCCCGGTAAGGCCCGACCACGCCGTTTCCCCCTTACTTGAGCCAAGTAACCATGGCGCACCGTATGTCCGGATGGCAAGTGATTTAGCGGCCGCGTGGGTTAACGTGTCCCGAGTGTCCGGTCTTCCCTCGTTCCGTGCGGTCATCCTCATGGTCGCCGCCGTGCTCGTGGTCACGGCCGCGGCCGGCGGAGTCGTCGTGATCCTGGGCGACGACCTGGTCAAGACCGCGAATGAGCCTGTGCGCAGGAAGCCCACGCAGCGGCCGCAGCAGCCCTCGCCGCGCCTCGACCAGCTCGTGCCCACGGCCGCGCCGGTCAAGGAGCCGGTCAAGGACTTCGGCCAGGGCGGCCCCGGGGTCACCGCGACGCCGCCGCGCGTGCTGGCCATCGCCGCGGGCGCGGTGCCGAAGAGCAAGAGGTTCGCGCTCAGCGGGCTGAAGCACGTGCAGAAGGTGATCGTGGTGGACGCGGGCGCGGTCAAGGTGGCCGGCACCGCCCTGAACCTGCTGGCCGTCGACCCCGCCGACTTCCGCTCCTGGACGCCGCAGCCCGTCGCCGACCAGCCCGCCGTGTGGAGCGCGCTGGCCAGGGGCGAGCTGGTGACCGACGCGAGCGCGATGCGCAAGTTCGGGATGATCCTGGGCGCCATGTACCAGGTGGACGGCGGTCCCAGGCTGCGCGTGGCGGCCTCGGCCACGCTCGGGCTCATGGGCGTGGACGGGCTGGTGAGCGCGGACCTGGGCAAGTCGCTGGGGTTCGCGCCGGGGGTCGCGGTGCTGCTGCACGGCAAGGCCGGCAAGATCAGCGAGGCCGGGGTGCGCAAGGTGCTCGGCAAGGGCTCGCAGGTCGTCATGCTGGACGCGGCGCACCGTACGCCGAAGCAGCAGAAGCCGCAGACGACGGTGAACGTGGGCCGCCCGGGCAGCTACCTGGATCTGTACAAGGCCTCGGCCACCCGCTGCCCGGGGCTGTCGTGGACGGTGCTGGCGGCGATCGGGCAGGTGGAGAGCAGCCACGGCCGCAACAACGGCCCGTCCAGCGCGGGCGCGCTCGGACCCATGCAGTTCATGCCGGCCACCTGGAAGCACTACGGCGTCGACGGCGACGGGGACGGCAAGGCCGACATCTGGAGCCCGTACGACGCGGTGCCCGGCGCCGCCAACTACCTGTGTGCCAACGGCGCCGGCCAGGGCGGCGAGAAGCTACGCAAGGCGATCTGGTTCTACAACCATTCGTGGGACTACGTGAACAAGGTCATGGGGATCGCTCAGGCCTACGCCCGTACCTACGCCTGAGGGCGTCTACGGGGAGGAGGGCAGCAGGTGAGCGCGCAGGGGACGGGCTCGGGCTCGTCCATCAGCTCGCGCACCATCTGGACGAAGCGCGGGTGCGTGCCGGCGGTCGCCGCCCGCTCCATGGGCAGCCCCAGCTCGGCGGCCACCTGCCTGGCCTCGGTGTCGAGGTCGTAGACGACCTCCATGTGGTCGGAGACGAACCCGATCGGCACCAGCACGACCGAACGGGCGTCCGTCTTGCGCAGGAAGTCGCAGACGTCCGGCTCCAGCCACGGCACCTGCGGCGGGCCGCTGCGCGACTGCCAGACCAGGTCCCATGGCTGCGTGCGGCCGAGCGCCTGGTTGACCAGCTCGGCGCTCCTGCGCAGCTGCGCCTCGTACAGGCCGCCCGAGGGGCCCGCGGTCTCGGCCATGGAGACGGGGATGCTGTGGGCGGTGAACACCAGCCTGGCGTCGTCGCGGCCGAGCCGTTCGAGCGCCGCCCGCGTGTGGTCGGCCATCGCGGCCACGAACCCCGGGTGGTCGCCGAAGTGGCGCATCTTGACCAGCTCGGGGCCGTCCTCGACGGAGATCCTGGCGATGTCCTCGTAGTACTGGCGGCAGCTCGAGTAGCCCGCGAACGCCGAGGTCGCGAACACGGCCGCCTTCCTGATCCCGTCGGCCTTCATCTGGCGGACGGTGTCCTCGCCGAACGGGTGCCAGTTGCGGTTGCCCCAGTAGACGGGCACGCCGGCGATCGGGCGCAGCGCCTCGACCAGGTCGCGGTTCTGCTGGTTGATCGGGCTGACCCCGCCGAAGCCCTGGTAGTGCTCGGCCACCTCGAGCAGCCGCTCGCGCGGCACCCCCCTGCCGCGCACGACGTTCTCCAGGAACGGCAGCACGTCCTCGGGTCCCTCGGGCCCGCCGAACGACAGAACCAGCAACGCGTCGTAAGTTCCCACGCGACCACCCTATTGGGCTCCCCAGCGACTGAGCAGCAGCCTCACGGAGTGAGGCCATAGGCAGGGTAGGTTCGATTGAGTGAGCGCATTCAATGACATACGCGACTACGTGGCCATCCCCCGGGTTCTCTCGCTGAAGCTCTCCCCCGACGGCTCCAGGTTGATCTCCACAGTCCAGTCACTCAACCCCGACGGCAAGTCCTACGGCACCGCGCTCTGGGCGATTCCGATCGACGGCGAGCCCTACCGGCTGACCCGCTCGGCCAAGGGCGAGTCGGCCGCGGTCTTCACGGCCGCGGGCGACGTGCTGTTCACCTCCGCCCGCCCCGACCCCACCGTCAAGGACTCCTCCGACGAGGTGCCGGCGCTCTGGCTGCTGCCCCGCGCGGGCGGTGAGGCCCGCCAGGTGGCCACCCGCCCAGGCGGGATCGGCGCCGTGCGTACGGCCGCCGACGTCGTGGTGTTCGCCGCCGACGTGCTCGACGGCGAGGAGGCGGCCGAGGAGGCCAGGCGCAAGGCCCGCAAGGACGCCGGGATCAGCGCCATCCTGCACGAGGGCTACCCGATCCGCTACTGGGACCACGACCTCGGCCCGGCCCGCACCAGGCTGTTCACCGCCAGGCTCGGCGGCGACCGCCTGGAGGACGTGCGCGACCTGACCCCCGACGCGGGGGAGGCGCTGCGGGAGGCCTCGTTCGAGCTGAGCCCGGACGGCGCCACGCTGATCGCGACCTGGACCACGTACCTGCCGAAGGGCGAGAGCCGTACCGACCTCGTGGCCATCGACGTGGCCTCGGGCGAGCGGCGCACGGTGCTCACCGACGACGGCTTCGACTTCACGGGCCCGCTCGCGATCTCGCCCGACGGCTCCAAGGTGGCCTGCGCCCGCGATCGGTTGACGGGGCTGGAGGTCTCGGCGCGCAGCGAGCTGTGGATCGCCGACGTGGCCACCGGCGAGGGCCGCGCGTACGCGCCCGACCTGTTCCCCGCGGACATCGAGTGGGCGCCGGACTCCTCGGCCGTCTACATCGTGGCCGACCACCAGGGCCGCCGCCCGGTCTTCCGCGTCCCGCTGGAGGGGGAGAGCACCAGGCTCACCCCGGACGACGCCGCGTACGTCGGGCTCAACGTCTCCTCCGACGGCGGCTTCGTCTACGCGCTGCGCAGCGGTGTCGCCCTCGCCCCCGGGCCGGCCAGGATCGACGTGGCCAGCGGCGAGATCGTCGACCTGCCCTCGCCCGCGCCGCGCCCCGAAGTGCCGGGCACGCTGACCGAGATCTCCGCCACCGCCGACGACGGCGCCACGGTCCGCGGCTGGCTCGCGCTGCCGGAAGGCGCCTCGGCGGACGAGCCGGCGCCGTTCGTGCTGTGGATCCACGGCGGCCCGGTCGCCTCCTGGAACGACTGGCAGTGGCGCTGGCAGGTGTGGCTCATGACCCAGCGCGGGTACGCCGTGCTCATGCCGGACCCGTGCCTGTCCACCGGCTACGGGCAGGAGATGATCGACCGCGGCTGGGGCAACTGGGGCCCGCGCACCCAGGCCGACCTCGACGCGATCGTCGACGTGGCCCTGGCCAGGGACGACATCGACGGCGAGCGCATCGGCGCGATGGGCGGCTCGTACGGCGGCTACATGGCCAACTGGCTCGCCGGCCACAGCGACCGCTACAAGGCCATCGTCACCCACGCGGCACTGTGGAACCTCGACCAGTTCGCCGGCACCACCGACGCCGCCATGTACTGGCAGCGCGAGATGGGCGAGCCCGGCTCCGAGCGGTACCAGCTCCTGTCGCCGCACAACTCGCTCGACAAGATCACCACCCCGCTCCTCGTCATCCACGGCGACAAGGACTACCGCGTGCCGATCGGCGAGGGCCTGCGGCTCTGGTGGGACCTGCGGCGCAGCGAGGTCGAGTCGAAGTTCCTGTACTTCCCCGACGAGAACCACTGGATCCTCAAGCCGGGCAACATCGTCGCCTGGTACGAGACCGTGTTCGCGTTCCTCGCCCAGCACGTGCTCGGCGAGGAGTGGAAGCGTCCGGACTCGGTGGCCTGATGACGGATTTCCTGAGACTGGCCGAGGACATCGCGCGTGAGGCGGGCGACATGCTGCTCGCCAAGCGGCCCACGATGTCCGAGGAGATCGAGACCAAGTCCAGCCCCACCGACGTGGTCACCGCGCTGGACAAGGCGTCGGAGGAGCTCATCCGCGAGCGCATCCTGGCCGCCAGGCCCGGCGACAGGATCCTCGGAGAGGAGGGCGGGGAGAAGCCCGGCGAGTCTGACGTGCGCTGGGTGGTCGACCCGATCGACGGCACCGTCAACTTCCTGTACGGCCTGCCGGAGTGGGCGGTGTCGATCGCCGTCGAGGTGAACGGCCAGGTCGTGGCCGGGGTCGTCAACCTGCCGGCGCGCGGCGAGGTCTACACCGCGGCGCTCGGCGAGGGCGCCTGGCTCGGTGTGGAGCGGCTGCGCTGCAACACGGGTGTGCCGCTGGCGCAGGCGCTGGTGGCGACCGGGTTCGGCTACGGGGTGAGCAGGCGCGCCGTCCAGGGCCAGGTGGTCGCGGCGGTGCTGCCCCGGGTGCGGGACATCAGGCGCGGCGGCTCGTGCGCGATCGACCTGTGCTCGCTCGCGGCGGGCCGGGTGGACGCCTACTACGAGCGCGGCATCAACCCGTGGGACTACGGCGCGGCCGGCCTGGTGGCGACGGAGTCGGGGGCCAGGCTCGAAGGCCTGCACGGCAAGCCGGTGAGCCCGGAGTACGCGCTCTGCGCGGCGCCGGGGCTCTTCGAGGAACTGCACGACCTGCTGGCGGCGCAGAACCCCGAACGGGACGCCTGACGCGAACGGCCGGAGCCCTCGGGGGCTCCGGCCGTTCGCGCTTGATCAGCGAGGCAACGGGATGCCGTGATCGTCGGCCAGCCTGCGCAGGTCCTCGATCTCGGCGGTGAGCGTGTCAGCGAGATATTCGTCGCCGACGCTACGGGCCTCCCGAAGGCCCTTATAAGCCTGGTCGAGGCGGTGTTCGATCGTGGTCGTGAACTCGCCCATCTCACCTACTCTCTGGGGTCCGATCCGTGCTCTTGGGGCGAAGTACGTCCATTGCCGGGTGATGTCCGGGCAATGGGTGTCCCGCAGGCATACCCCACCCCCTCGCACCCCGAAACATGAATTTTGTGCTCCTCTCCCTGACCGGGGGGTCACCCACCTCTGAACATGCCTTACCGTGCGCTTATCGAGGCTGTGGACAGAATGAGTGACCAGAATCGGAGAGAGGTGCATCAGGCGTGCGGGTGCTGGTGGTTGAGGATGAGCGGGTGCTCGCCGACGCGATCGCGACCGGGCTGCGGCGCGAGGCCATGGCGGTCGACGTCGCCTACGACGGGGGCGGCGCCCTCGAGCGGACCTCCTACATCGACTACGACGTGATCGTGCTGGACCGCGACCTGCCGGTCGTCCACGGCGACGAGGTGTGCCGTCGCCTGGTGGAGCAGCGGACCGCCTCGCGGATCCTGATGCTGACCGCGTCGGGCGACGTGGACGACAAGGTGGAGGGTCTCGGCCTGGGGGCCGACGACTACCTGGCCAAGCCGTTCGTGTTCATCGAGCTGGTCGCCAGGGTGCGCGCGCTCGGCCGCCGCTCCGCGCCCGCCCTGCCGCCCGTCCTGGAGCGCGCCGGCATCCGGCTCGACCCGGGCAAGCGGCTGGTGGAGCGCGACGGCAAGGAGGTCGTGCTGACCAAGAAGGAGTTCGCGGTGCTCGAGGAGCTGATGCGGGCCGAGGGCGCCGTGGTCAGCCAGGAGGACCTGCTGGACAAGGCATGGGACGAGAACATCGATCCCTTCACGAACGTGGTCCGCGTGACCATGATGACGCTGCGGAAGAAGCTGGGCGAGCCTCAGGTGATCGAGACTGTGCCCGGGGTTGGGTACAAACTGTGAGCGAACGGCGATCCATTGAGCGCCGCACGTCCGTCGCGGGGGTGGTTCCGTGACGGAGAGGTCGGAGGAGCTCCAGTCGGGGCCGACGCATCCGATGATCAGCCCGCATTCGGGGAGGAAGGCGACGCGCGTGCAGCAGGCGCCACCACCCAGCGGGCCGCCCGCCTGGGACGGCCCGCCGCCGCCCGGGCAGTCGCCGGCGCAGCGCACGCCGATGGAGCGGATGAAGGAGCTGCCCGCCAAGGTCAGCATCCGGTGGCGGCTGACGCTCACGTACGGCGCGCTGGTCTTCGTGGCGTCCGCCGTGCTGCTGGGGTCGGTCTACATGATCGTCGGGACGGCGCTCAGCTCGGCGTGGCCCAACGTCGACCTGGGGCTGCCTCCCGCCGCGGACGAGCAGTTCCAGCTCGTCTGGGACAAGTTGCAGAAGCAGGCGGTCCAGGACGCGCGGGACGCGCTGTTCGGCAACTCCCTGCTCGCGCTGATGGGCGTCGGCATCCTGGCGCTGATCATCGGTTACTTCGTGGCCGACCGGGCGATGCGGCCGGTGGCCCAGATGACGGCGACGGCGCGCAAGCTGTCCGAGAGCACCCTGGCCCACCAGCGCATCGACCTGCTGGGCCCCAACGACGAGCTGAAGGAGCTGGCCGACACGTTCGACGCCATGCTCACCCGGCTCAACGTCGCCTTCGACACCCAGCGCAGATTCGTGGCCAACGCCTCCCATGAATTGCGAACTCCCCTCACGATTAACCGGACCGTCCTGGAGATCGCCCTGTCCGATCCCGAGGCGTCCGAGGATCTCAAAGCGCTCGGCCGTACCCTTCTCGAAGTCAACGCGCGTAACGAGAAGCTCATCGAGGGCCTGCTGTTGCTGGCGAGGAGCGAGCGCGAACTCGCCGTGCGCAAACCGGTCGATGTCCGGGAAGTCGCTCAGACGGCCGTGGAACAGGTGACCGCCTTCGCCGAGGAGCACGGGGTAACCGTGACGGCCGAACTGGTCAGCGCGCCTACCATAGGCGATCCGGTGCTCCTGGAGCGGTCGGTCAGCAACCTGCTGGAGAACGCGGTCAAGTACAACATTCCCGAAAACGGAAAAGTCTGGATCCAGACGGGAATGGCGGACGGTGCCTTGGTTGTTCAGGTGGCCAACACAGGGCAGCATGTCCCGGCGTACGAGGTGAACAGCCTGTTCGAGCCCTTCAGGAGGCTCCATGCGGACCGCGTGGATTCGGCGAAGGGATCGGGGCTCGGGCTGTCCATCGTTCGTGCGGTGGTTCAGGCTCACGGTGGAAATGTGGCCGCGGTGCCACGTGATGGTGGAGGGCTCGTCGTGACCATTCGGCTCCCGAGACGCTGAGATCGTCTTGCTCTGGCGCGTTCGTCCGTGTGTTGGTGCCCGTGTTGAGGCGTGGGGGGCGTCTCATTCACGCCGCACATGTGGTTGGATGTGCCGTCGAACACGGTGGTGCATGGCGCCAAGGCTGTGGGTTTCGCCATATTTGGCTAACCATTGCCGACGGCAGCAGGCCCTGACGTGTTGGGAGGTTCGTCGTCCGTTCCCGCGGGGTACCCATGGGAAATCTCCCCGGCGGAACGGGCACAAGATGGGCTTCCTGGACGTTAGAAGACGCGCGATGAGCGCGAGGACATATAGATGAGGGGGATGGAGTAAGCACAATGGCTACCGACTACGACAGCCCACGCAAGACAGATGACGACCTGGGGGAGGACAGCCTCCAGGAGTTGCAGGCACGGCGCACCGACAAGTCGTCCGGCAGCATCGACATCGACGAGACCGACCTGGCCGAGTCGCTGGAGCTGCCCGGTGCCGATCTGTCGAACGAAGAGCTCTCCCTGCGGGTGATCCCCCGTCAGGCCGACGAGTTCACCTGCTCGCGCTGCTTCCTGGTGCACCACCGTAGCCAGCTGGCCTCCGAGAAGAACGGCCAGCAGGTCTGCCGGGAGTGCGCCGCCTAATCGACTGGAGCGAAATGCTCTGGGTAGGGAGACGAAGCCCGACCCTGAGCGATCGCGACCATGAGGACGGAGGCAACGCGTGGCCGTACCTGAGCAAGACAAGCAACCAGACAACGAGGTCGCCGGCCCCGAACGCGAGGTCGGCGAGCTCGTAGGCAAGCTCACCGCGCCCGGCGAGCTGGAGCCGGCCGAGCGGCGCAGGCTGCTCGGCCGACTAGCCCGCGCGCTGTCCGACGGGGCCAAGAAGGCGCGTGCCACAGGCGCGGGCCGGGGCCGCTGGCTGGCCGACGTCTTTCTCAACATCGCGCCTCGCATCCCGATCAGGGACCTGCACACCCTTTCCGAGCACCATCACGGCCTGACCGGCGAGCAACTCGCCGACGACCTGGTGCGCACCGCCCAGAAGGCCACGATGACGGTCGGCGCCATCGGCGGAGCGCTCGCGGCGGCAGAGTTCGCCGCACCGCCCCTTCTGCTCTCCGCCCCCGCGCAACTCGTCGCCGAGACCATCGTCGTCGCCGCCATCGAGGTCAAGCTGCTGGCCGAGCTGCACGAGGTCTACGGCGTACGCGTCCAGGGCTCGGGCACCCAGCGCGCGGTCGCGTTCACGGCCGCATGGGCCAAACAACGTGGCATCGACCCCCTCACACCCACGTCCGTCTCGCTGGCGCTCGGCGCGGCCACCAAGACCGCCCTGCGCAACCGCCTCCTCCGGACGCTCGGCCGCCATCTGACCACGCTCGGCCCGTTCCTCACGGGAGCGATCGCCGGCGGCACGCTCAATCGCATGGCCACCAAGAAGCTCGGCGAGGCCGTACGCAACGACCTGCGCGGCAAGCTGCCCCGCGGCACCGAGACCCCTGAGGTCGATCCCCAGCGGCGGGACGCGTTAGACCCGTAGGCCGGTGAAGGTCATCTTGAGCAGCGCGTCGGCCAGGTCGTCCGCCGAGGCCCCGCGCGCCGGTTTGTACCACTCGGTGATCGAGTTCACCGCGCCGAACAGCAGCCGCGTCACCAGCGCCGGGTCCACGTCCGGCCGGATGCTGCCCTCCGCCGCCGCCTCCTTGACCAGGCGGCTGATGAACCTGTCGAACTCCCGCCGCCGCTCCAGCGCCGCCTGCTCGGTGCGGCTGTTGCCGCGCACCCGCAGCAGCAGCGTCACGTACGGCAGCCGGTCCACGAGGATGCGCACGCTCTGCCGTACGGCCCGCTCCAGGCGGTCGATCGCGGGCCCCGAGGCGGCGCGCTCGTCGGTCACCACCGCGAACAGCCCGTCGAGCGCCCGGTCCAGCGCCCGCGCGAGCAGCTGCTCCTTGCCCGGCACGTGGTAGTAGATGGCCGACTTGGTCACGCCGAGCGCCCTGGCCAGGTCCTCCATGCTCGTCCCGTCGTAGCCCCGCTCGTTGAAGACGCCGACGGCGGTGGACAGCACGGACTCCGGGTCGTGTCCGCGCTTGCGCTGACGGGTGGGGGTCGGAGAGGCCATGTCTTAATTATCCCGCTTGTCGATGACTCGTTTGAGCTTGCCGACCGAGCGCTCCAGCGTCTCCGGATCCACCACCTCGACCTCCACGCTCACGCCGACGGTGTCCTTGACGGCCCGGCGCAGCGCCTCGCCGGCCTCCGCGCGGCTCGCGAAGCCGGGGCGGGACTCGACCCTGACCGTCATCACGTCGAGCCGCCCGGGGCGGGTCAGGTGGAGCTGGAAGTGCGGTGACAGGCCCTCCACGCGCAGCACCAGCTCCTCGATCTGGGTCGGGAACACGTTCACGCCGCGCAGGACGATCATGTCGTCGGTACGGCCCGTCACCTTCTCCATGCGCCGGAACGCGGGCCTGGCGGTGCCCGGCAGCAGCCTGGTCAGGTCGCCGGTGCGGTAGCGGATGACCGGCATGGCCTCCTTGGTGAGGCTGGTGAAGACCAGCTCGCCCGACGGCGCGGGCTCTCCCGTGAAGGGGTCGACGGTCTCGGGGTAGAAGTGGTCCTCCCAGACGTGCAGGCCGTCCTTGGCCTCGACGCACTCGTTCGCGACGCCGGGGCCGATCACCTCCGACAGGCCGTAGATGTCCACGGCGTGCAGGTCGAAGCGGTCTTCGAGCTCCGCGCGCATCCGCTCCGTCCAGGGCTCGGCGCCGAAGATCCCGATCCGCAGGGAGGACGCGCGGGGGTCCAGGCCCTGCCGCTCGAACTCGTCCAGCAGGGCCAGCATGTACGACGGCGTGACCATGACGATGTCGGGCCGGAAGTCGGTGATGAGCCGGACCTGCCGGGGCGTCATGCCGCCGGAGACCGGCACCACCGTGCAGCCCAGCCGCTCGGCCCCGTAGTGGGCGCCCAGGCCGCCGGTGAACAGGCCGTACCCGTAGGCCACGTGCACGAGGTCGCCCGGCCGGCCGCCGGAGGCTCGGATCGAGCGGGCCATGACGTCCGCCCAGACGTCGAGGTCGTGCTTGGTGTAGCCGACCACGGTGGGCGTGCCCGTGGTGCCGCTGGAGGCGTGGATCCTGGCCACCTGCTCGCGCGGGACGGCGAACATGCCGAACGGGTAGTTGTCGCGCAGGTCCTGCTTGGTGGTGAAGGGGAACTTCGCCAGGTCGGCGAGCTCTTTGCAGTCGCTCGGATGCACGCCCGCCTGGTCAAATTTTTGCCGATAAATCGGGACATTTTGGTAAGCGTGGGTGAGTGTCCGCTGGAGCCGTTCCAGCTGGATCGACATGAGCTCGTCTCGGGACACCCGCTCGATGGGGTCGAGGTCTTCCGGCGCGGGGGGATCGCCGAGTCTCATCAGCCCTCCACCTGTCTCAGTTCTCTGCTGCGGCCGCGGAACTCCGCGACCACCTGGCCGCTCGCCCCGCGCACCGTGATGTCGTAGATGCCGCTGCGGCCGTAACGGGTCCGCTCGGCGGCCTCGGCCACCAGCACGTCGCCCGCGTGGGCCGGGGAGACGAACGTGATCTCCGCGCCCGCCGCCACCGTCACCGGGCCGTGGCTGTTGCAGGCGCAGGCGAACGCGGTGTCGGCCAGCAGGAACACGTAGCCGCCGTGGCACAGGGCGTGCCCGTTGATCATCTGGTCGGTCACGGTCATGCGGCACACCGCCCGCCCCTCGCCCAGCTCCGTCAGCTCGATGCCCAGGGCGGCGGAGGCGGTGTCGGCGTCCATCATGCGACGCGCGCTCTCCAACGCAGGTCTCCCTTGTCAACTGACCGAATGTTCGGTAAACAATTCACCGTCCGGACCATCCCTGTCAAGAGGGTGAACACCATGTTCGAGCAGCACCGCGAGACTCTGGAGAAGGCGCTGTCCGCCATCGCCGAACGGGGATACTGGAGCGCCTACCCCGAGTCGCCGAGCCCGCGCGTCTACGGCGAGGGGGCGGCCGAGCGGGGCAAGGAGGCGTTCGAGTCCTACCTCGGCAAGCCGTTCCCCCTCGACCAGCCGGGCACCGGGTCCTGGATCGGCGCCGAGCGCTCGCCGTACGGCATCGACCTCGGCGTCACCTACCCACAGCCGCTCGTGGACGACCTGATCGCCGCGGCCCAGGCGGCGCTGCCCGCCTGGCGCGACGCCGGGCCCGAGGCCCGCGCGCTGGCCTGCGTCGAGATCGTCGACCGGATCAACCGGCGCAGCTTCGAGCTGGCCAACGCGGTGCAGCACACGACCGGGCAGGCGTTCGTGATGGCCTTCCAGGCGGGCGGGCCGCACGCGCAGGACCGCGCGCTCGAGGCCGTCGCGTACGGCTACGCGGCCATGACCTCCTCGGCCGCGAGCGCCCGCTGGGAGAAGCCGGCCAAGGGCGAGCCGCTGGTCATGGACAAGCGCTTCACGGTCGTGCCCCGGGGTGTCGCGCTGGTGATCGGCTGCAACACGTTCCCGACCTGGAATTCGTACCCGGGGCTGTTCGCCTCGCTCGTCACCGGCAACCCGGTGATCGTCAAGCCCCATCCGCGCGCGGTGCTGCCACTCGCCATCACGGTGCGGATCGCCCGCGAGGTGCTGGCCGAGGCGGGCTTCGACCCCGGGCTGGTCGCGCTCGCGGCGGAGGAGGGGCAGGGGCTGGCCAAGACGCTCGCCACCCACCCCGACGTCCGCATCGTCGACTTCACCGGCTCCACGGAGTTCGGCGAATGGCTGGAGCAGAACGCGCGGCAGGCGCTCGTGCACACCGAGAAGGCGGGAGTCAACACGATCGTCGTCGACTCGACCGACTCCTGGCGCGGCATGCTGGGCAACCTGGCGTTCTCGCTGTCGCTCTACAGCGGCCAGATGTGCACGGCGCCGCAGAACATCCTCGTGCCGGCCGGCGGGATCGAGACGGACGAGGGGCACAAGAGCTTCGACGAGGTCTGCGCCGGGCTGGCGGGCGCCGTCGGCAAGCTGCTCGGGGACGACGCCCGCGCGGTGGAGCTGACCGGGGCCATCGTCAACCCCGACGTGCTGGCCCGCGTGGAGGCGGCGCCGTCGCTGGGCGAGGTGGTGCTGGAGTCGCGCGCCGTCAAGCACCCGGGGTTCCCGGACGCGGTGGTGCGGACGCCGGTGATCGTGAAGGTCTCGCCGGACGACTCCGACGTCTACGGGCGGGAGCATTTCGGGCCGATCGCGTTCGTCGTCCCGACGGGGTCGACGCAGGAGAGCCTCGACGTGCTGCGCCGCACGATCAAGGTCCGCGGGGCGCTCACGGCCGCCGCCTACTCGACCTCCGCCGAGGTGCTCGACCAGGCCGAACGGGCCGCCGTCGACGCGGGGGTGAACCTGTCGTGCAACCTGACGGGTGGCGTCTTCGTCAACCAGTCGGCGGCGTTCAGCGACTACCACGGCACGGGCGCCAACCCGGCCGCCACGGCTTCGCTCACGGACCCGGGCTACGTGGCGGGCCGCTTCCACATCGTCCAAACCCGGCGCCCAGCGTGACCCACCCGCCGACCGCCCCGGGCCCGCGTGACGGACACCGGATCGTCGCCGTCCACGCGCGGCAGGCGCCAGGTCCCCCTTGCGCGGCGTCGACCGGCGCGACCATCGGCGACGTCGCGGCGGAGGCGCCGCGCCGGTGGCGGGTCGCCGGGCGGTGCGGCGTATTCGCGAGGCGGCGTGACGCAAGTGCCCGGCGGGGCCACGGCAGGCGGCGTCGGGTGGGGTGGCGTTGGGAGAGGGGGCGTTGGAGGGGGAAGGGGTGGTGGCGGGTGCTGACCGCGCTGCGGGAGGAGTGGTGATGGCCAAACCGTTCGCCTCGTCGGCCGATCTCGGCGAGAAGAAGCAGTCCCTGGAGGTGCTGGCCGAGGGCGTGTACGCGCTCACGGCAGAAGGCGATCCGAATGTGGGCGCCATCGAGGCCGAGGACTTCCTCGTCTGCTTCGAGGCGCTCGCCACGCCCGTGGCCGCCCGCGAGTGGCTGGCCAGGCTGCGGGAGTACACCGACAAACCGATCAGGTACCTGGTGCTGTCGCACTACCACGCCGTCCGGGTGCTGGGCGCGTCGGCGTTCGGCGCGGACGTGATCGTGACGCACGACAAGACCCGCGAGCTGATCGCCGAGCGTGGCGAGCAGGACTGGGCCAGCGAGTACGGCAGGATGCCCCGCCTGTTCAAGGAGCCCGAGTCGATCCCCGGGCTGACGTGGCCGACGGCGACGTTCAGCGACACGTTCACCATCGACCTGGGCGGCGACCGGGGCGACCTGGTGCTGGCCTACTGCGGACGCGGCCACACCGAGGGCGACCTGGTGGCCTGGCTGCCGAAGCAGCGGATCATGTTCGCGGGCGACCTCGTCGAGTCCCAGGCCGCCCTCTACACCGGCGACGCCTTCCACCTCGACTGGTCCGCCGCGACGCTCGACAAGGTCGCGTCGTTCGGGGCGGAGACGCTGGTCGGGGGCAGGGGCGCGGTGGCGCGCGGCAGGCACGGGGTGGACGCGGCCATCGCTCAGACGCGTGACTTCCTCGCCGTGATGCTGCGCGAGGTCGGCGCGGCGGGCTCGGTCAAGGAGGCGTTCGAGCGCACGCACCGGGAGCTGGAACCCCGGTACGGGGCCTGGCCGATCTTCGAGCACTGCCTGCCGTTCAACGTCTCCAGGCTCTGGGACGAGTTGCACGGCGTCGAGCGCCCGCGCATCTGGACCGCCGAGCGCGACCGCGAAGTCTGGGACCAGCTCCAATCTTGACTTCCTCCTCCTCGTAACCGAGGGGGATTCCAACCCTCACGGGTTGGGCTTCCTGCTTCACCGCCGACCGCCTGCCAGAGAGGACTCTCTGTGAGGTCTTACATCAGCTCCACAGGCGTTTCAGCTCTCCGCCAGCCCGGCGGCGAGCACGTTCTTGGCAGCGTTGACGTCCCGGTCATGGACCACGCCACAGGCACATGTCCATTCCCGGATGGTCAGCGGCATGCTCCCGACGAGCGTGCCACACGCCGAACACAGCTTGGAGGAGGGAAACCAGCGGTCCACCGCCACCAGCGCGCGGCCGTACCAGGCGGCCTTGTACTCCAGCATCATCCGCAACTCCCGCCAGGCCGCGTCCGAGATGGCGCGGGCGAACCGGTGGTTTTTGACCAGGTTGCGGATGGTGAGGTCCTCCACGGCGATCACTTGGTTATCGCGAACAAGCCGGGTGGACAGTTGGTGCAGGAAATCCCGGCGCCGGTCGGTGATCCGCGCGTACACGCGGGCCACCTTGAGCCGGGCTTTGGCGCGGTTGTTCGACCCTTTCGTCTTGCGGGCGAGCTCACGCTGGGCCTTGGCGAGCTTGCGCCGGTCGACCCGCTCGTGCCTAGGGTTGACGATCTTCTCCCCGCTGGACAAGGTGACCAGCGCCGTGAGGCCCGCGTCCACCCCCACCGACGCCTCGACCGGCGGCAGCGGGGAGATCTTCTCCTCCACCAGGATCGACACGAACCATCGCCCGGCCGCATCGCGCGAGACGGCCACCGTGGACGGCTCCGCTCCCTCCGGCAGCGGGCGCGACCAGCGAATGTCGAGCGGCGCGTCCATCTTCGCCAGCGTCAGGCGGCCATCGCGCCAGCGGAACGCGCTACGGGTGTACTCGGCGCCGGCCCGCGCCTTCTTGCGGGACTTGAACGTCGGATACCTGGCCCGCTTGGCGAAGAAGTTCGCAAAGGCCGCTTGCAGGTGCCGCAATGCCTGCTGGAGCGGAACGCTGGACACCTCGGCCAGGAACGCCAGTTCGGGCGTCTTCTTCCAGGCCGTCAGGGCCGCCGACGACTCCACGTAGGAGGCGCGACGACCCTGCAGGGCATAGGCGCGGGTCCGCTCCTCCAGCGCCTTGTTGTAGACCAGGCGCACGCAGCCGAACGTCCGGGCAAGCTCGTCGGCCTGCTCGGAGGTCGGGTAGAAGCGGTACTTGTAGGCCCGCTTCACGATCTGCGCCACTCCTCACATTCTAAAGAAGGATCGGTTAAAGGATGGGGTGTTGCGGCGAACGGCGGTCCGCCTGAGGCCCGAACACCCGCTCCTGCCCTGCCTCGCAGGAGCCCGAATCCTCTTGAGCCTAAAGGATCGGGTTTCCTTGGAGACTTTCGATGAACGCCCCAGCCAGTGCGCAGGTCATCGTGGTCGGGGCGGGGCCGGTCGGGCAGAGTGCCGCGCTGCTGCTGGCCCGCTGGGGCATCCAGGTGCTGGTGCTCGACCGGCGGCCCAGGCGCGACTCCACCGGGTCGAAGTCCATCTGCCAGCAGCGCGACGTGCTCGACATCTGGACCGCCGCCGGGGCGGGCAAGATCGCCGAGGAGGGGCTGGCCTGGGCGACCGCCCGCACGTACTACCGCGACCGCGAGCTGTTCTCCTGGTCGTTCGAGCGCGAGGGCCCGCTGCCTGCGTGCGTGAACATCTCCCAGACCCGCACCGAGCAGATCCTGGACGAGGCCATCGCGGCGCAGCCGCTCATCGAGGTGCGCTGGGACCACGAGGTCACCGGCCTCGACCAGGACCCCTCGGGCGTGACGGTCCGCTGCGGCCAGCGCTCGCTGCGCGCGTCCTACGCGCTGGTCTGCGCGGGGGCCAGGGCCCAGCAGGTACGCCAGGCGCTCGGCGTCTCGTTCGACGGGGAGACGTTCGACGACCAGTTCCTCATCTGCGACATCAAGGCCGACCTGCCCGGCTGGGAGAACGAGCGCCGCTTCTACTTCGACCCGCTGTGGAACCCGGGCCGCCAGGTCCTGATCCACCCCTGCCCGGGAGGCACGTTCCGGATCGACTGGCAGATCCCGCCCGACTTCATCCCAACAAAGGCCGATATTTCGCGAAAAATCAGGCAGATCATCGGTGACCGGCCCTACGACCTGCTCTGGCACAGCACGTACCGCTTCCACTCCCGCCTCGCCTCCCGCATGCGCGTCGGCCGGGTCCTGCTGGCCGGCGACAGCGCCCACCTGGTGGCCCCGTTCGGCGCCAGAGGGCTCAACTCCGGCGTGCCCGACGCCGAGAACGCCGCCTGGAAGCTGGCCTTCGTGCTCAACGGCTGGGCGGGGGAGGGGCTGCTGGAGTCGTACCACGCCGAGCGGCACGCGGCCGCGCGGGAGAACCTCGAGATCACCGCCGCCACGATGCGCTTCCTCGCGCCCAGGACCGTGGCGGAGCGCATGCGCAGGCGGGCCGTGCTGGAGGGCGGGCTGGTGGCGGAGGTGGACTCGGGCCGGTTCGCGGAGCCGTTCTGGTACGTGGACTCGCCGCTGACGACCCCCGAGCCGACGCGGCCGTTCGAAGGCAGGCCGCCCAAGGGGGCGCTGTGCGTTCCGGCGCCCGGCGTGATCCTTCCGGACGTGCGACTTCCGGGCGGCAGATTGCGGGAGTTCTGTCGCGACGGATTTCTCGTGTTGTTGGGTGATATGTGCGATTCGCGTTTGTTTGCGCAGGTCTTGGGCAAGGTCACTACGGCGCCGCTCGCCGTGCGCGGGCTCGCGGAGATGGATGGGACCGGCTCGCTCGCTGAAAGGCTCGGCGCCGGACCGGATGAGGCATGGCTCATCAGGCCCGACTCCCACATCGCCGCGATCATCCCCCATGCGGGTCCGGACTCGATGGCGGGCGCCGTCCGCCGTGTGCTCGGCGAACAATAGGAGGAACTGCGTGACTGGCCGTAGCTCGTTTCTGATCGTCGCGAACCGCTTGCCGGTGGATCGGACGCTCGAGCCTGACGGAACGGCCTCGTGGCGCAGGAGCCCTGGCGGGCTCGTGACCGCGATCGCACCGGTGATGAAGCGCCGCCACGGAGCCTGGCTCGGCTGGCACGGAGCCCCCGACGAGAAGCTGGAGCCGTTCGAGCAGGACGGCATGAACCTCATCCCGATCCCGCTGTCGGCCGGTGAGGTGGAGCTGTACTACGAGGGCTTCTCCAACGCCACGCTCTGGCCGCTCTATCACGACGTGGTGGCGCCGCCGGTGTTCGACCGGGCGATGTGGGACACCTACCGCGCCGTCAACGAGCGCTTCGCCAACGCCGCCGCCGACGCCGCCGAGAAGGGCGCGGTGGTCTGGGTGCAGGACTACCAGCTCCAGCTCGTCCCGGCCATGCTGCGCAGGCTCAGGCCGGATCTGCGGATCGGGTTCTTCCTGCACATCCCCTTCCCGCCGACAGAGCTGTTCTGGCGGCTGCCGTGGCGCAAGGACCTCGTCGAAGGGCTGCTCGGGGCCGACCTGGTGGGCTTCCAGCTGCCCGGCGGGGCCTCCAACTTCCGGCGGCTGTGCCGCAGGCTGCTCGGACTGCCGTACAAGGGGAACGAGATCTTCCTCGACGACCGGGTGGTGACCACGCAGGCGTTCCCCATCTCGGTGGACTTCGGGCAACTGGACTCGCTGGTGCGCGACCCCCAGATCATGGCGCGGGCCAAGGAGGTCAGGGCGGAGCTGGGCGATCCCGAGCATGTGCTGCTCGGCGTCGACCGGCTCGACTACACCAAGGGCATCGGGCAGCGGCTGGAGGCGTTCGGCGAGCTGCTCAAGGACGGGCGGCTGAAGGCGAACGAGGCCGTGTTCGTGCAGATCGCCACGCCCAGCAGGGAGCGGGTGGAGGAGTACAAGCGGCTGCGCGACGACATCGAGCTGCAGGTCGGTCGGATCAACGGCGAGCACGCGCAGCTCGGCTACCAGCCGGTCCAGTATTTCCACCAGTCGTACGACCACTCCGAGCTGGCCGCCCTCTACCTGGCCGCCGACGTCATGGTCGTGACCCCGCTGCGCGACGGGATGAACCTGGTCGCCAAGGAGTACGTCTCCTGCCACCACGACCTGCACGGCGCGCTGGTGCTCAGCGAGTTCGCCGGGGCGGCCGACGAGCTGCGCCAGGCCTATCTGGTCAACCCGTACGACGTGGAGGACGTCAAGCGGCAGATGCTGGCCGCGATGCGGGCCACGCCGCACGAGCTGGCCCGGCGGATGCGCACGATGCGCCGCCGGGTCGCCACCTACGACGTGGACCGCTGGGCCAACGAGTTTCTCACTGCCCTTGAGTCACCTGCTTCACAGACTTCCACGCGTCGTAACGCTTCTTGGCGGTCCGGTTGACCACGATCTGCGCCACGGACATGCCGACGCCCATGAGCACGGCGTAGCCGATCGCCTCCCCCATGCTGACCTCGGGCGAGTCTGTGTCGAGCGGCGGCTCCTTCCCGGTCGCCTTCACCCAGACGAACCCGAGGATCTTCCTCGCCGCCCAGCCGGTCGCCAGACCCACCAGGCCGCCGATCACTCGCCAGGCGACATCGGGCTTGTCCTCCGCCATGTCGATCTCCCTTCCCCTCTGTAACGAACACTAGTCTGTACCGCTTGCCGGGCCTGCGAAGCCGTACCATATGGAGGCATGACTCAACAGCGACTACGCCATGCATCCATGCCGGAAAAGCCGACCCTCGACGGCTTGGAGCAGGTATGGGTAGCTCGCTGGGAGGACGAGGGCACCTACCGTTTCGACCGGTCCGCCTCGCGCGAGCAGGTCTACGCCATCGACACCCCGCCGCCGACCGTGTCCGGCTCGCTGCACGTCGGTCATGTCTTCTCCTTCACCCACACCGACATCATGGCCCGCTACCAGCGGATGATCGGCAAGTCGGTGTTCTACCCGATCGGCTGGGACGACAACGGCCTGCCCACCGAGCGCCGGGTGCAGAACGTCTACGGCGTGCGCTGCGACCCGTCGCTGCCCTACGACCCTGACTTCGTGCCACCGGACAAGCCCGGCAAACGTGAGATCGCCATCTCGCGGCGCAATTTCGTGGAGCTGTGCCACAAGCTGACCGCCCTCGACGAGCAGGCGTTCGAGGAGGTCTGGCGTCGGGTCGGCCTGTCGGTCGACTGGTCGCTGCTCTACACCACGATCAGCGACGAGGCGCAGGCGGTCTCCCAGCGCGCGTTCCTGCGCAACCTGCTGCGCGGCGAGGCCTACCTCGCCGAGGCGCCGACGCTGTGGGACGTCACCTTCCGCACCGCCGTCGCCCAGGCCGAGCTCGAAGACCGGGAGTGGCCGGGCGCGTTCCACAAGATCTCGTTCTACGGCGAGAAGGGGCCGGTCTTCATCGAGACGACCAGGCCCGAGCTGATCCCGGCGTGCGTGGCGCTGGTCGCCCACCCCGACGACGAGCGCTACCAGCCGCTGTTCGGCACGTCGGTGCTGACGCCGCTGTTCGGGGTTGAGGTGCCGGTGCTGGCCCACCGGCTGGCCGAGCCCGACAAGGGCACCGGCATCGCCATGATCTGCACGTTCGGCGACATCACCGACGTCACCTGGTGGCGGGAGCTGCACCTGCCGACCCGGCCGGTCATCGGCTGGGACGGGCGGCTGCTGCCCGAGCCGCCGGAGGGCGTGGAGGCGGAGCCGTACAAGGAGCTGGCCGGCAAGACCGTGCACAGCGCCCGCGAGCGGATCGTGGAGCTGCTGCGGGAGTCCGGCGACCTCGATGGTGAGCCGAGGCCCGTCTCGCGCACGGTCAAGTTCTACGAGAAGGGCGACCGGCCGCTCGAGATCGTCACCACCCGCCAGTGGTACATCCGCAACGGCGGGCGCGACGAGGAGCTGCGTGAGCGGCTGCTGGGGCGCGGACGCGAGCTGACCTGGCACCCGCCGCACATGCGCGTGCGCTACGACAACTGGGTCGAGGGGCTCACCAGCGACTGGCTGATCTCGCGCCAGCGGTTCTTCGGCGTGCCGTTCCCGGTGTGGTATCCGATCGACGAGTCGGGGCAGCCCGTCCACGACGCGCCGATCGTGCCCACGGAGGACATGCTGCCGGTCGACCCGTCCTCCGACGCGCCGCCCGGCTACACCGAGGATCAGCGCGGCGTGCCCGGCGGGTTCATGGCCGACCCCGACGTGATGGACACCTGGGCCACCTCCTCGCTGACGCCGCAGATCGCGGGCCGCTGGGAGACCGACGACGACCTGTTCAAGCGGGTCTTCCCGGCCGACCTGCGGCCGCAGGCCCACGAGATCATCCGCACCTGGCTGTTCTCGACCGTGGTCAGGTCGCACTACGAGTTCGGCCAGCTGCCGTGGAGCGACGTCGCGATCTCGGGCTGGATCCTCGACCCCGACCGCAAGAAGATGTCCAAGTCCAAGGGCAACGTGGTCACCCCGCTCGACCTGCTGCAGCAGCACGGCTCCGACGCGGTGCGCTACTGGGCGGCCAACGGCCGCTACGGCGTGGACACCGCGTTCGACGCCGGGCAGCTCAAGATCGGGCGGCGGCTCGCGATCAAGATCCTCAACGCGTCCAAGTTCGTCCTCGGCCTGGCCGAGAGCGACGGGGAGGTCACCGAGCCGCTCGACCTGTCGATGCTCGCGGGCCTGTCCGACGTCGTGCGCGAGGCCGGCCAGGCATTCGAGGCCTACGACCACACCAGGGCGCTGGAGGCCGTGGAGCGCTTCTTCTGGGCCTTCTGCGACGACTATCTGGAGCTGGTCAAGGCCAGGGCCTACGAGTCCGGTCCGGCCGCCGCCTCCGCCCACGCGGCGCTGCGGCAGGCGCTCGACGTGCTGCTGCGGCTGTTCGCGCCGTTCCTGCCCTTCGTGACCGAAGAGGTGTGGTCGTGGTGGCGCGAGGGGTCGGTGCACCGGGCCCCGTGGCCCGACCTGTCGCGCGGGAGCGGAGACCCGGCCGTGCTGGCCGTGGCGTCCGAGGTGCTCGGTCAGGTGCGCAAGGCCAAGTCCGCGGCCAAGCTGTCGATGCGGGCCGAGGTCTCCAGGCTGACCGTTTGGGCGACCGAAGTCGGGCTTGTCCGCCAAGCTCAGGACGACCTTTGTGCCGCAGGCACTGTGGAGGAGTTCGTCTTGGAGTATGGTGACGAGCTGAAAGTCGAGGTCCACCTGGGCTGACGTCCGGATGGCAGGACGCCGGGCCGCCCCCCTCTGCGGGGCGCCCGGCGTCCGTGCGTTTCAGGGGTCCCGGGTCACGTCGCGGTGCATGGCCAGGAAGATCGAGTACGCCTGCCCGTCCGGCGGCGGCTGCCGCTCGCGAAACTCGTCGAACAGCTCCGCCAGTCGCCTGCGCAGCTCCGCGTGCCCCTCTGGGCTGAGCCTGAGCCCCAGCCTGACGAGGTCGGCCTTGTCGATGTCGATGAGCCTGCTCTCCTGCAGGAACGCGGCGAGCATCGCCGCGCTGCCCCCGCTCACGCCGCTCTCGCGGACGTCCATCTCCCATGACTTGCCGGTGGCCCGGTAGGGGATCTCCGTGGAGCCGCGCGGCCCGGGACGGCTGGGCTCGGCGGCGAGGAAGCCCGTCTCGACGAGTTTGCGCACGTGGTGGAGGGTGGTGGCCGGGTTCGCGTCGAGGCGGCCGGCGATCTCTTTGTTGGTGAGCGCCTGGTCGAGACAGAGCCGCAGGATGCGCAGCCGTACGGCCGAGGCCAGCGCGCGGGCCTCGGCCTCGGTGGCGGGGCGGCGTTGGGTGCCCATGGACCGCCACCCTATAACCGGTTGATTTTTATCAATCGGTCAGGGATCCTCTGACGGGTGAGCCTGTTACGCGATCACGACTTCCGCCGGTTGTTCCTCGCCGACGTCGCCAGCCAGGCGGGCAGTCAGCTCCTGGTGCTGGCCCTGCCGCTGGTGGCCGTGTCGGCGCTGCGCGCCTCGGAGTTCGAGGTGGGCCTGCTGGCGGCGTGCCAGACGCTGGCATTCGTGGTGATCGGGCTCCCCGCCGGCGCCCTCGTCGACCGGCTGCGCAAGCGCGTGGTCATGGTGGTCAGCGATTGGGCGAGGGCGCTGGCGCTCGCGTCCGTGCCGGTCGCGTGGTGGCTGGACGTGCTGGCGATCCACCAGCTGTACGCGGTGGCGCTGGTGCTGGGCGTGTTCACCGTGTTCTTCGACGTCGCGTACCAGAGCTACCTGCCCCACCTGGTCGAGCGCGAGCGGCTCGTCGAGGGCAACTCCACGCTGGAGATCGTGCGTACGGTGGCCCACGTCGGCGGGCCGAGCGGGGGCGGCTACCTGATCCACCTCCTCACCGCGCCGTTCGCGCTGGTCACCACGGTGGCCGGGTTCGCCTGGTCGGCGCTGTGCCTGGGGACGATTCGCAGGCACGAGCCCCGCCAGGAGCCCGGCAGGGCCCACCTGGGCAAGGAGATCGCCGAAGGCGTGCGATTCGTGCTCGGGCACCGGCTGCTGCGCCGCATCGCCGCCTGCACCGCCACCGCGAACTTCTTCGTCTCCGTGGCCCAGCCCATGGTCCTGCTGCTCCTGGCCAGGGAGCTCGGCCTGGACGCGGGCGCCATCGGGCTGCTCATGGCCTCGGGCGGCCTCGGCGGGATCGTCGGCGCGCTGGTCAACGCCCGGGTCGTCAGGCGGCTCGGGCAGGGGCCGGCGATGTGGCTGGGCATAGCCGTGCCCGCGCCGCTGACGTTCGTGCTGCCGTGGATGGCGGCCGACTGGCGGCTGGGGCTGTTCGTGGCCTACGAGTTCTGCGTCGGGGCGGGGGTGGTGATCTACAACGTCACGCAGCTCAGCTTCCGCCAGGGCATCACGCCCGAGCCGCTGCTGGGGCGGGTGAACGCCACCATGCGCTTCCTCGTGTGGGGCACGCTGCCGCTGGGCGGGCTGATCGGCGGCGCGCTGGGCGGGGCGATCGGCGTGCGGAACACGCTCCTGGTCGCCGCCGCCGGGGCCTGCCTGGCGTTCCTGCCGCTGGTCACCTCGCCCCTGCGCTCGATGCGCGAGCTGCCCGTCAGTAGTCGCACACTCCGGTAGGGAAGATCTGCTTCAGCCTGGCCCGCTCCTCCTCGGTCGGGTGCCAGGAGCCGTACAGGCCTCTCGCGACGGCCCGATCGACCGGCTGGAGGCGGCACTTGTAGACGCCGCCCTCCAGCGGGCCGCCCGCCACCACGCGGCTCGTCGAGTAGAGCGGGAAGCGCTGCGTGCAGGCGCCGGGGGAGCGGCGGTCGAGGATGCCGTCCCAGACGTGCGGGCCCGCGGCGATCCGCGTGCCGTCGGTGGCGAAGCAGCGGTCCACGGCCTCGGGCGGCTTGTTGCCGACCACGCCGCGCGCCGGATATTTCCGGATGTTGGCCAGCCAGGTGTCCATCGTCTCCAGCGCCTGCGGCGTCTGGTCGAACTTCGGCCCGTCAGGCCGCGCGTCCGTGAACCAGATGACCTGATTGCCCGCCCGGCCGTCGTGATCGAGCATCCGCTGCCTGGAGGCGAACGACTGGTGCGAGTTGTGCATGTCGAGCCGGTCCTCCAGGTAGTGCCGCCAGTCGATGATCGGGATGTCGATGTCGCCCCTGAACACCAGGCCGCTGCGCTGCACGTTCCTGATCGCGATCGGGTCTCCCGTGCGCCTCGGCGCCGGGTCGCCCAGGTTGATGTTGCGGGCGCTCCAGGGGTCGAAGTCGGCCGGGCAGGCGGACTGGACGAACGGGCAGCCCTCCTGGACCATGTCCGCCGCCTCCTTCCACGAGCCCGCCTTCGCGTTGACGTCCAGGAACTCGGCCGGGGTGATCACGCCGTCGGCCAGCGCCTTCAGCCCGTACTGGACGCCCACGTTGTCCCAGGTCGAGCGGGCGTACCCGTGCTCGTCCACGCCGTAGACATTGCGCACGTCGTCCCAGTGCGTCCACTGGACGGTGTCCTTGACGCCCGGCGGGTCCATGCGCTGCCACTCGGGGTCGTTGTTCGAGGTCCACAGCGGGTTCATGGTCAGCGGGGTCAGGCCGCGCCAGCCGTTGACGCACTCGTCGGAGCCCGGTTTGCCGGTGTACGGGTTCGCGACCGTGTCGTCGGCGTTCATGCCGATGAGGGCCGTCCTGTCGTCCCAGCGGGCCCAGCGCGGGTTGTGGTCCATGTAGCGTTCGAGCAGCTCGCAGTCGCCCACGTGGATGGTCTGGGTGACCATGTCCGGATAGGAGTACTGCGGGATCGCGGCGTCGATCAGCCGGTCGCCCAGGTTCTGGCCGTAGAGGTACTGCTGGATGGCGCCGCCCGAGGCGCCCACGCCCACCGTGTAGAGCGGGACGCCGTACTGCTCGATGAAGCGCTCCTTGACCATGAGGGCCGTCTCGCCGCCCAGGATCAGGTTGTAGTGGGTGGAGGTGCGGGTGCCCGACGAGTACATGATCGCGTAGCCCTTGCCCAGCCCGTACGGGTCGAGGGCGTTGCCGCCGAGCGTGCCCTGGTCGTGGCCGATGCCCACGCCGCCGTCGAACCGGTAGACCGCCCGCCCGGTCCAGCCGTCCTCGACCATGGCGATGGAGTAGAGGAAGCGGTTGATCACGCCGCGCTCCCTGCGTACCACGAAGTCGACGGTGCGGCCGTCCAGCAGCGTGGTCGTGGCCATGTCGGCGGGCCGCCCATCAGGTCCGCTCGTCGGCAGGGGCTTGAACGTGCCGTCCGTGGACCGGTAGAGGCGGTCGGTGACGGCCGGCGCGAAGCAGTCCCTGCTCCAGCCGCCCGCGACGCGCATGCCCTGGCCGTCCTGGTTGTCCACCGCTGGCGGGCCGAGGCCGCTGCGCTCGGTCTTGCACAGGAACGGGTACTGGTGCGGTCCCGAGAAGACCGGGCCCTCGATGGGGTGGTTGCGTAACGTCAGCGTCCGCCGCTCCCGGCCCGCCGTCGCGACGATCGTGTTGGCGCCCGTCTTCAGGCCGGTGACCAGGGCCGTGAGGCCGTCCTTGGTCTGTTTGAAGGCCGCCGTGACGTCCTCGCCGTCGCGCGTGACGCGCAGCCGCGTGCCCTCGCGGTGGCG
This sequence comes from Nonomuraea sp. NPDC050451, assembly GCF_044458585.1. Lineage (NCBI taxonomy): Bacteria > Bacillati > Actinomycetota > Actinomycetes > Streptosporangiales > Streptosporangiaceae > Nonomuraea > Nonomuraea sp. NPDC050451. Next base: position 622,265 of record NZ_JBITHZ010000002.1, on the reverse strand, counting down.
GACCCTGAGCAGGGCGTCACCGCCGGTCACCTGGCCGGGGCGGCTGGAGAGCACGTCCAGCGCCAGATCGGCGCGGGAGGCGTACGCGGGGGCGGGTAAGAGCGACGCGAGCACGGTGAGGACCACCACAGCCTTCATGACCACGACGGTGACACGCCGTCCACTTCTTGCACAGGCCCGACCTTGGGGAGGGGGCTTGTGCTGGTTCCGCTGCCTTCGCGTTGCTCTGTTGTCAGCCGCCCCATGATTTATGGGCGCGCATCCGGGCCGCGGACGTGCCAGTCTTGAACACGTGTTGCCCGATCGCCCAACCAAGCTCGTGCCGCCCGTGCTGGCCAAGATGGCCGCGTGGTGCGCGTGCCTGATCCTCGTCGGCGTGGTGGTCTACTTCTTCGCCCTCGTCATCGCCCGGCTCACGTTCGTGGCGCTGCCCGTGGCGATCGCGCTGCTGCTCACCGCGCTGCTGTTCCCGCTGACCAACAGCCTGCGCCAGGCGGGCATGCGGCCCATCTACGCCACCTGGATCACCATGCTGGTGGCCCTGGCCATCCTCGTCGGCACCGGGTGGCTGGTGGGCGCGCGGGCCAGCGACGAGTTCCCCAACCTCGTCCAGCAGGTGCAGGCGACGGCCCGATCGGTGCAGGACTGGCTGATCACCGGCCCCCTGCACCTCAAAGAGGCGCAGATCACGAGCTACGTCGACGAGATCGCCACCATGGTCAACACGCAGCGCACGGCCATCACCGGCACCGTGCTGTCGGCAGGCGCGGTCGCCTTCGAGGTGCTCGCGTCCATCGTGCTGCTGCTGTTCGTGACGTTCTTCCTGCTCAAGGACGGCGACCGCATCTGGGCGTGGGTCCTGCGGGGGTTCGGCACCGTCGCGCCGCGCGTTGACCGGGCCGGGCGGGCCGCCTGGGCCACGCTCTCCCACTACGTGCAGGGCACCGTGGCCGTGGCCGCCGTGCACGGGCTGATCATGGGCATCGTGCTGGCGGGCATGGGCGTGCCGCTGTGGGCGCCGCTGGCCGTGCTGATCTTCTTCGCCAGCTTCATCCCCATCGTCGGCATCTTCTTCGCCGGCACGGTCGCCACCCTCGTCACGCTGGGCGCCAAGGGGCTCGTCTACGCGCTGATCTTCCTCGGGATCCTCATCGTCGAGCAGCAGCTGGAAAATCACGTGCTCCAGCCGCTGATCGTGGGCCGCGCGCTCAACTTCCATCCGCTGGCGATCATCCTGGTCCTGGCCATCGGCGGCATCCTGGCCGGCATCGCGGGGGCCGCCGTCGCCGTGCCGGTGGCCGCGGTGATCTACCGGGCGCTGCCCGAGCTGAGACACCAACCGCCCGCCCTGCCACCGCCCAGCCACGGCCCCGGCGAGGACAAGGGGCCCAGAGGGGACGCCGGGGGAGGGCCCGGCGAGGTCCCCCGTCCGCGCGGCGAGGGAGCCGCTCCCCGCGACGACGTGTCCGGACCGCGCGGCGCTGAGCCCGGCGGCAGAGGCGCCGAGCCCGGGAGCAAGGGCGAGAACGGCCGGCGGGTCGACACCGAGTAACCTCGTCAGCCGTGACCCCCTGTCTCCTCTCCGCTCCCTCGGGCACGACACTCCACTCGCGCGCCCGGTGCGACGGCATCGCGGGCGGGAAGGCGTACCTTGAGGCTGAGGGGCGAAACGGCCCCCGACGGTCCGGCCGCCCGTCCGCGCGGCGGCGTTGTTCGTCGAGGTGAGCATGGGACACTTCGCCAAGCACGCCACCGTACAGAACACCAGGACTACGAGGTGAACCCTTGAGCAACGTAGAGGTCCTCATCCAGCGGCTCGACGCCGGGCTGCCGATGCCGTCCTACGCCCACGCGGGAGACGCGGGCGCCGACCTCTACGCGGCCGAGGACGTCGAGCTGCTGCCCGGCGAGCGGGCCGTCGTCGGGACGGGCGTCGCGATCGCCCTGCCCGACGGCTACGCCGCGTTCGTCCACCCGAGGTCCGGGCTGGCCGCCAAGCACGGCGTCACGCTGGTCAACGCCCCGGGCACGGTCGACGCGGGCTACCGCGGCGAGATCAGGGTGACCCTGATCAATACCGACGCCAAGGAGCCGTTCCGCCTCCAGCGGGGCGACCGGGTGGCCCAGCTCGTGGTCCAGCGGGTCGAGCGCGCGGCCTTCTACGAGGTGGAGGGCCTGCCCGGTTCGGTGCGTGGCGCCAACGGGTTCGGATCGACAGGACGATGACCAATGGGCCGCGCTGACGGCCCCGCGAGCGAGGAGAGTGAGGAACGTGTTCCGACGTCGTCGTCGTGAGCAGCCGGACCAGGTGGCCGAGCAGGAGTCTGCCGCCCCTGTACGAGAGGCCGGCCCGTGGGACGCCGACGAGCCCCACCCGGAGACCGACAGGATCGACCTGGGCGGCCTGCGGCTGCCGCACAATCCCGACTTCGACGTCCGGCTGGCCTCCGTCGGAGACCAGCACGTCGGTGTCGTCGTCCTCTACGAGGAGAGCTCGCTGCAGCTCCAGGCCCTGGCCGCACCGCGCAGCTCGGGCCTGTGGGACGAGGTCAAGACCAAGATCCTGGCCCAGGCACAGCATCTGGAGGAGCGGGAGGGCCCGTTCGGCAGAGAGCTGAAGGGCGAGATGAAGGTCGACGACGGCTCCCGTCCCGCCCGATATCTCGGCATCGACGGGCCCCGCTGGTTCCTGCTCGCGGTGATCTCCGGCAAGGCGGCGCTCGACGAGGCCCTCGCGGCGGCGTACATCGACTTCGTCAAGGACGTCGTGGTGGTCCGGGGCAGCGAGCCGATGGCCCGCGAGGAGCCCATCCCGCTGCGCCGCCCCAACGAACAAGCAGGCGACAAGGCGGACGAGCGGCCCGGGCTCAACCCGTTCAAACGGGGACCCGAAATCAGCGAGATTCGCTGAGGGCTGACATCGCGCCGACATCACATAGGCTGATTCATCATGAGTACGGCAGAGCCTCCGAAACGCGGGGGATTGCGCGGCTTCTTTAGTCGGCTGGCCTCACCCCAGTCCGAGATCGAGGCCCAGGAACTGCGAGAAGACGCCGACGAGGTGGGTGCGACCCCCATCGTGTCGTGTGGCGGCCGCCGGCGCTTCTGCGTGGCGGGTACGCTACGTACGGTGACACTCCGTCCGAGGGGCGGTGCCCCCGCCCTCGAGGCCGAGCTCTACGACGGGTCCGACGTGATCGACCTGGTCTGGCTCGGCCGCCGCAAGATCGCGGGCATCGAGCCGGGCCGCACGGTCAAGGCCGAGGGCCTGGTCAGCATGCAGGACGGACGCAAGGTGATGTTCAATCCGCGTTACGAGCTGCGCCCAGGGAGTTGACACGTGAGTGCTGAGGCGGAAGAGGTCGCCCACGACACCGTTGAGGCGGCGGTGCGAGCCCAGCTCGCCAAGGCGTTCGGCGGAGTGCGCGGCATCATCGAGGCGGCGATCCCGACGATCGCGTTCACGCTGTGCTGGGTCACCAGCGAGGAGCTGAAGCTGTCGCTCATCGTCAGCGTCTCGCTCTCGGTGGTGCTGCTGCTGGTGAGGATCGTGCAGCGGTCCACGCCGCAGTTCGTGATCAACAGCCTGATCGGCATCGCGATCGGCGCGTTCTTCGCCAGCCGCACCGGCGACGCGAAGGACTACTTCCTGCCCGGCATCCTGTGGAACGCCGGCTACATGGTGGCGATGCTGCTGTCCATCGTCACCCGGTGGCCGGTGGTGGGCTTCCTGATCGGCTCGGTCACGGGCGACCCGACCGCCTGGCACAAGGACGCGGGCATCGTGAAGCTGTGCACCCGGCTGACCTGGCTGCTCCTGCTGCCGTGCGCTGTCCGGGTGGCCGTGCAGGGGCCGGTCTACTGGTTCGGCGGCGGCAACGAGGCGGTCGCCGCCCTCGGCGTCGCCAAGATCGCCATGGGCTGGCCGCTCCAGGTGGCCGCCCTCGGCGCCATGCTCTGGGTCCTGGGCCGCGGCCGCACCCCGATCAAGCCCCCGGTCGCCCCGGCCTGACTCCTGCGGCTCGGCCGCCCATCCGGCCGAGCCGCACACCCCTGCTCGGCGTGCGCGCGCCTCGGTAAAGATCTCCGGATCGTTCCCTTGACGAGCTGATCCACTTGTGCGGGTACGAAGGCTGGCGAACGATCACTTCGAGCCAATCGGGGGCCCCGATGCACACACGCGCCGTCACCGCCCTGGCCACGACCGTCGCAGCCCTGCTCCTGTCATCCGCGCCGGCGGTCGCCGACGACTGGAAGGGGCCGGAAGAGGCTCTGTGCGAACGCTACATGGAGTTCCTGGAGACGGGCTTCATCGTGCTGCCCATGAAGATCACCGCAAGCTGCGTCGACCCGGACGACCCGCGCCTCCGCATGACCTTCGACTGAGCGCCGGTTCCGCTCCGGAAAAGACCTCTCGCTCCCTGTGGCGAGGGGTCTTTCGTCATCGGCTGGGTTGCCCCATGGTCACCTCTCGGCACACACGGCACACCGGTAAAGACCTCCGGATCGATCCTGTCGACGTAGGCGTGCGCCAGGGTCTTACGCGACGTCATTGTTTACGCCCCAGCGGAACGTAGTTCCTCCGATGAGCCGCAGTCCTCGCCCAGAGCACTAGGTACCGTTGGGTTCGCGCATCCGGGGGACGGTCAGTGCGCCCCGGTCAATCACATCGATACGCGCAGTAGCCTCACCGATCTCCCGGACGGCCACCGTGATCAGCCCGCCCGCCAGCCCCGAGACGGTGTGCAGGACGGCGTTGGCGACCAGTTCGCTCACCACGAGCAGTGCGTCGCCTATGTGACCGGCGACTGAGCGCCGGTTCCGACAAGGGAGATCACTATGATCGACTACACGACCAGGTGACCTTCACCCTGGCAAGCGACATTTCACTGAAGCGAGGGCCAGAACTTCGGCGGCGTCTTGGCTGGATCGATGAGATGTAGGCGACTGGCCGCGGTCGGATCGATCCCACGCAAGGTGACCAACCGCTGACCATCAGACTCCTCCAGCAAGGTCAGCGCACCAGGCAGACCGGCCGCAACGGTCGCGATCGCGATGCCTATCCCGACCAGACCTGGGTGCTTGTGGGAGTACTCGACCCGATGTATCCCGAGGCGGCGATGGCCGCGACCTCTCGGGGACGCTGCATCTGCCGCCCGTCGTTGGTCAGGATCGCATCAAACCCGTCAGCCGCAGCCCGGGGGTAGAGCGTCTCATCGCGGGTTCCAGACCAGCCATCAAGATCGAGCAGATGCACAATCTCATGGTTCAGAATGAATGTGGTGAGGACCTGGTGGAGCGGCTTGGGGACGTTCTCATCCAGCAGCAGCCTCACGCGGCTCCCTAGGGAGGTCGTAGCTGTCGACGTAATCAGCGAAGTCCTTCGCGTCCAATGCCGCGGGGGCCGTCACGCTCGGGTAGTACTTGGAGATCTCCTCGGCTGGCACCCCGTCGCGCAACAACGCTGCGACCTCGTCATAGGGCACGCGGGTGCCTTCGATCACCGGGATTCCGCCCCTGACGGCCGGATCAATGGTGACGTGGTCACGAGGCCGAAGTAGATCGGGAATGTGCCGGCCATCCCGGTAGAACGGGCGTAGGACGTCCACCATCTCATGGATGACCACGTGGGCCTTGCGATGCACGAGGTCGGTCGCCTGTCCGGGCTCCACGAGATAGATCGTGGAGCCATCGGTCACCAGGCGGTAAGCCGACAGGTGCTCACGCTCCCGCAGGTCGTCACGAAGCGTGTCCAGAGCTCGCCGAATCTTCTGCAGCGAGGTGTCATTACGCAGTTTCACGCAGGTCCGCAGTGCCACCAGGTCGCGGAAGGAGTAGAGAATGGGGCGGCTCTCGGAGATCTCAGCAATGAGTACGGCTCCACGGCCGGCGCTGGCCTTACGCCAGTGCGAGAGTTGGCGAAGTGTGGCACCCGACAGCGCCGCCGCAAGCTTCGGACTGTAGGACATCGGCTCCACCCCTCCCTCTTCTCGATCGAGAACTCGCATCGGAGTCATCATCGCAAAGATCTCCTCGCCGCACCTGCATTGAATGAGAGTTGGCATGCAGCCTGAGCTTCCGGATGGCGTGGGGCACAAGAGCAGGCGGAGTCAAGATCGGGCCGAGGATCAGGCCATCCTTCTAACCCGGGTGGCCAGATGCCGTTTGCTTCCTGTCACCGTCGTCATCTGCCGCAACAGTTTTACGCCACGGTAATCAGGGTCGCGTCCGGGGGCGCGGGGACCGGCAGGTCCCCGCCTGGGGGTGTGGGGGTTTGCCCCCACACAACGCAGCCCGAGCTCCTGTCGCGCGAAGCGCGCCCCAATGGGAGGACCGTGCCTTTGCGGGGTCGAAGGGGCGGAGCCCCTGGGAGGCAGGGCCCGAGTGCTCGCACGGCGCGAAGCGCCCCCAAGGCGAGGACCTCGCTTTTCGGCCCCGGGCCCGTACCCGCCTCTAGTGCTGGGAGAGGAGGTGGGCGAGCTCCTGCTCCACCTCCTGGTTCGCGACGAACAGCAGCTCGTCGCCCGCCTCCAGCGGGTCGTCCGCCGTCGGAACCAGAACCCGGCCCTCCCGGAGGATCGCCACCAGGGCCGAGTCGACCGGCCACGGCACCGAGCCGGCTCGCTGGCCCACGACCGGGGCGTCCTCGGCCAGGGTGAGCTCCACGAGGTTGGCCTGGCCCTGGCGGAAGGTCATCAGGCGGACGAGGTCGCCGACGCTGACCGCCTCCTCCACCAGGGCGCTCAGCAGGCGCGGGGTCGAGACGGCCACGTCGACGCCCCAGGACTCGTTGAAGAGCCACTCGTTGTTGGGGTGGTTGATGCGGGCCACCACGCGCGGCACGCCGTACTCGGTCTTGGCCAGCAGCGAGACCACCAGGTTGACCTTGTCGTCGCCGGAGGAGGCGACCACGACGTGGCAGTTGTTGAGCCCGGCCTCGTCGAGGGAGGCGATCTCGCAGGCGTCGGCGAGGAGCCATTCGGCGCGCGGCACGCTGTCGATCTTGATGGCCCGGGGGTCCACGTCGATGAGCAGGACCTCGTGGCCGTTCTCCAGGAGCTCGGCCGCGATGGAGCGGCCCACGGCGCCCGCTCCGGCGATGGCGACGCGCATCACTCGTCCTCTTCCGGTGCCGCGGCGAGCACCTTGTTGATCCGGTCCATGTCGTTCTCCGCGGCGATGACGTGGAGCACGTCGCCCTCCTGCACCACGGTGTCCTCCGTGATGGTCAGGGCCTCGCCCATGCGGTTGATGAAGGCCACGCGCGTCTTGACGCGGTGCTCGAGGTCGACGACGCGGGTGCCGATCCACTCGGAGTGGGCGGTGACCTCGGCCAGGATGATCGTGCCCGTGGGGTCGCGCCAGAGCGGCTCGGCGCCCTCGGGCAGGATGCGGCGCAGGATCTGGTCGGCCGTCCACCGCACGGTCGCCACCGTGGGGATGCCGAGCCGCTGGTAGACCTCGGCGCGGCGGGGGTCGTAGATGCGGGCCACCACGTTGTCCACGCCGAACGTCTCGCGGGCCACGCGGGCGGAGATGATGTTGGAGTTGTCGCCGCTGGAGACCGCGACATACGCGGCGGCGGACTCGATGCCGGCCTCGGTGAGCACGTCGCGATCGAAGCCCACGCCCGTCACCCGCCGCCCTCGGAACCCGGCGCGAAGCCGCCGGAACGCCTGCGGGTCGCGGTCGATGATGGCGACGGAATGGCCGCTGTCCTCGAGGATATGAGCGAGAGTCGAACCGACCCGGCCACACCCCATGATCACTATATGCATTTCCCCCCGCACTTTCGCGGTCGGCCCATTGCTGGACACCAGTATGGCCCGAGGGGGGAGCGCCTCGTTTAAGGCCTCGGCATAGGGCTAGCATCTCGTTACGTGGCGAAGGTAACGGATCTTGTCAAACGCTTGCTCGTGGGGCGCGCCCTGCGTAGCGGGCAGCTTCACGAGCAACTCCTCCCAAAACGGATAGCACTGCCGGTTTTCGCGAGTGACGCGCTCTCTTCTGTGGCGTATGCGCCCCAAGAGATTCTGGTCATCCTGTCGTTGGCCGGAGTCTCGTTCTTCACCTACAGTCCCTGGATCGCGATGGCCGTCGTGGTCGTGATGCTCACCGTCGTGGCGTCGTACCGGCAGAACGTGCACGCCTATCCGAGCGGCGGCGGGGACTACGAGGTCGCGACCACCAACCTCGGCAAGAACGCCGGGCTCACCGTCGCCAGCGCGCTCATGGTCGACTACGTGCTCACGGTCGCCGTGTCCGTCGCCAACGGCGTCGATTACGTCGGCGCCACAATTCCGTTCGTGGGCCAGCACAGGCCCGCCATCGCCATCGCCATCGTGATCCTCCTCACGGTGATCAACCTGCGCGGCATCCGCGAGTCCGGCGCCGCCTTCGCCGTCCCCACGTACGCGTTCATGATCGCTGTTCTGGGCCTGATCGCCTGGGGCGGGTTCCGGCTGCTGGTGCTGGGTGAGCAGCTCGAGGCGCCGAGCGCCCACTTCACCATCGAGCCCGAGCAGACCAACCTGACCACCTTCGCCGCCGCGTTCCTGATCCTGCGCGCGTTCTCCTCCGGCTGCGCCGCCCTGACGGGTGTCGAGGCCATCAGCAACGGCGTGCCCGCCTTCAGAAAGCCCAAGAGCAAGAACGCCGCCACCACGCTGCTGATGATGGGCCTGGTCGCGATCACGATGTTCGGCGGCATCATCGCGCTCGGCCTCGCGTCGGGCGTGAAGGTCGCCGAGCCGTCCGTGGTGGCCACCGACCTGCACCTGCCCGACGGCACGCCCGTCGGCGCCGGCTACTACCAGCAGCCGATCATCTCCCAGGTCGCCGACGCGGTGTTCGGCGGGGGGTCGCTGCCGTTCGTGGTGATCTCGGCGGTGACCGCCCTGATCCTCTTCCTGGCCGCCAACACGGCCTTCAACGGCTTCCCGGTGCTCGGCTCCATCCTGGCGCAGGACCGTTACCTGCCGCGCCAGCTCCACACCCGAGGCGACCGGCTGGCCTTCTCCAACGGCATCATCATCCTCGCGCTCGGCGCGTGCCTGCTGCTGTGGGGGTTCCAGGCCGACGTCAGCCGCCTGCTGAACCTCTACATCGTCGGCGTCTTCGTCTCGTTCACGCTCAGCCAGACCGGCATGGTCATCCACTGGACCCGCCACCTGAAGACCGAGACCGATCCCAAGGTGCGCCACCAGATGCACCGCTCCCGCGTGATCAACTTCTTCGGCGGGATCATGACGGGGCTCGTGCTGGTGGTCGTGCTGCTGACGAAGTTCCTGGTCGGGGCGTGGATCGTGTGCATCGCGATGCCGATCCTGTTCCTCATGATGAAGGGCATCAGGCGCCACTACGACAATGTGGCGGCCGAGCTGGAGATCAGCGAGGAGTACGAGCCGGCCATGCTGCCCGCTCGCAACCACGCGATCGTGCTCGTCTCCAAGCTGCACAAGCCGACCATGCGCGCGCTGGCCTACGCCCGCGCCACCAGGCCGTCCACGCTGGAGGCCATCACGGTGGGCGTCGAGGGCGAGGACGCGCGCAAGCTGCAGGACGAGTGGGAGCGTCGGGGCATCCCGGTGCCGCTCAAGATGCTCGACTCGCCGTACCGCGAGATCACGCAGCCCATTCTCGACTACGTCAAGACCCTGCGGCGGCGCTCGCCGCGCGACGTGGTGACCGTGTTCATCCCCGAGTACGTGGTCGGCCACTGGTGGGAGCACGCGCTGCACAACCAGAGCGCGCTCAGGCTGAAGGCGCGGCTGCTGTTCAAGCCGGGGGTCATGGTGACGAGCGTGCCCTGGCAGCTGCACTCCTCCGACCGCCTCAAGGGCAGGCCGGAGCCGTTCGCGCCGGGCGCGGTGCGCCGTCCCTGGGAGCAGACCGCCAAAGATGGGGAGCAGGCTCGGGCATAGGGTGTCCCTGTGGAACAGGCATCTCTCGAGCTGACGGTAGGTCCGGTCGCGCACGGCGGCTGGTGTGTGGCGCGCCATGAAGGGCGCGTGGTGTTCGTACGGCACGCCTTGCCAGGCGAGCGGGTGATCGCCGACGTCACCGAGGAGACCGCCAGGTTCCTGCGTGCCGACGCCGTGGAGATCCTGGAGCCCTCGCCCGACCGCGTCGTCCCGCCCTGCCCGTACGCCGGCCCTGGGCGGTGCGGCGGCTGCGACTGGCAGCACGCCACGCTCGAGGCGCAGCGGCGGCTCAAGGCGCAGGTCGTGGCCGAGCAGCTGAAGCGGCTCGCGGGCCTGTCACGCGAGGTCGTGGTGGAGGAGGTGCCGGGCGCCAAGGACGGGCTCGGCTGGCGCACCCGCGTCCAGTTCGCCGCCCGGCCCGGCGGCGAGCTGGGCTTCCGCCGGCACCGTTCGCACGACATCGAGGTCGTGGACGCCTGCCTGATCGCCCACCCGGAGGTGGAGGCGGTCGGGGCGGAGCAGCGCGCCTGGCCGGGCGCGGCCGGCGTCGAGGTCATCGCGTCCTCGGCCGGCGACCGGGCCGTGGTCGTCTCGCCGCGGCCGCGCCGCAGCGTCACCGTGCCCGAGCTCGACGCGCCCGCCTCGGTCCTCCTCGACCAGGGCAAGGGACGCACGGTGCCGCGCCGCGGCTCCGGGGTGCTGCACGAGCAGGTCGGCGACCGCGGGTTCCGGGTGGCGGGCAGCGGCTTCTGGCAGGTGCACCCGGGCGCCGCCGAGACGCTGCTGGACGCGGTGCTGGCCTACGCGGCGCCGGAGCCGGGAGAGTGGGCGCTCGACCTCTATTGCGGGGTGGGCCTGTTCGCCGCCGGGCTGGCGGAGGCCGTGGGGGCCGAGGGGGCGGTGTTCGGGCTGGAGTCGGAGGCGGCCGCCGTCCGCGACGCCCGCGCCAACCTCCGCGACCTGCCGCAGGCTCGCGTCGAGCGGGGGAGGGTCGAGGAGGCGCTGGACCGCTTCCAGATCGAGCGTGCGGACCTCGTGGTCGTGGACCCGCCCCGTTCCGGGCTGGGGCGCGAGGTGGTCGAGCGGATCGCCTCGCTGGACGCCCAGCGGATCGTGTACGTCTCCTGCGACCCGGCCACGCTGGCGCGGGACCTGGCCTGGCTGGCCGAGCTCGGCTACCCGCTCTCCGACCTGCGGGCCTTCGACGCCTTCCCGATGACCCACCACGTGGAGTGCGTGGCCCTGCTGGTCAAGCAGTAGCTCATGGCTCTGACCAGCAGCGGGACCGGGCGTCGCCCGGATTCTCAAGATCATGACGCACGATCATGAAACGCCCCGCTACCGCGGCCCATCCGAGATGTGAAGCTCCCAAGTCTGTACAACGCACAGACGCCCCGCTCCTCCCGAAGGAAGAGCGGGGCGTCCGTCCTGGTCCTACACGTCCAGGCACCACATCCAGCCGTGGTCCGGGATGTAGCAGCGGTACCAGCCGTCGCCTGGGGGCATGGCCTGAGCAGGAGCGCTCGCCATACCGATGGTGAGAACGGCGGTGACAGCCACAAGAGCCAGAGCCGCAGCCCGGCGTACACGAGATCTCATGAGGACCATGCAACCCGTCGGCTCTTGTGAGCCGCTTGGAACGACTGGGAAACCAGCTGTAGCGGGAGCATGCGGGCCATCACGTCTCCCGCCACTCCACGTACGGCAGGACGGCTGTCGAGGCGGTGTAACTCGTCTGGCCGGCCTCGAACGCGGCCGGCACATCGCGCGGAAATGGTTGAAGGGGCCTGCCCGAAGGCGACCCGACCCCGTACGAGGTGTCCCAGCCCGGGACTGTCGTCCGAGGCCGGGCCCTAAGCAGCAGGTGAGATCCACGCGGACACGTCTGCCCGGCTTCGCCCCTCCACCGCCGCCTGTCGGCGCCGGTTGAAGCGACTCGGAGACCCGAAGGCCCCGCCTCCCCGCGTACCTGCACCAGGACTCGAACCTGGGAACCTCCGCATTATGAGTGCGGCGCTCTCGCCGACTGAGCTATGCAGGCGTGCGTCTCGACTATCCCATCAGTAAAGAGGTGGACTCCACCCCTTTATCGCCGAGACGGTCCGCAGGGCGCCTGATGGTCATTTGAGCGCGGCCTTGGCCTGGCACACGCCCCTGCGGGCCCAATCCAGGCGACGCCTGAGGCGTCCCTGGCTGGTTGTAAGACACCGGACTCAGGCAATGCCGTCCTCCGGATCTCGGGCAGTCCCGACACCCGGCATTCCGGGGCGAGACCACCAGCGAAGGCTGGCGCGGAGCACCGACCGCCTTGGGGCTGGAGACCTGCCGAACGAACATGGCCACGGCCATGGCGACGAACGCCATGATGGACCCGGTCTGCTCATCCGACCGAGACGGCCCGACGAGGCCAGCGAGAACGGCGCCGGCGTGCCACGGCTCGATGTGCACGACTGCCGTCACACCGCGGCATCGTGGTTGGTGCAACAGGCGCTTCGCATCAGCAGCGCACGGCCGCGTCGGGGGACTGATCCTGAGGCGTTGACCTGCGTCAACGCGGATTCGATGTGCTCCCGCTGACCCACCGCGTGGAGTGTGTGGACCTGCATCCGTCACCCCGGCCCGCCTCGCGGGTGAGCCGGGCCCTCCTCAGCCCGCGGCGCAAAATGCGCCGCGGGTTTTTCGTGAACCCCCAAGCGATCCCCCGCGTATCTCCAGGTGGCTTCCACGGGGGCCATGGGCGCGTAAAGCCCAGTGAGGCAGGGGTTTCGGGCCCGCGGCGGCGGGGGCACTGACGCCCCATGGGGCACTCTGGTTTACCTGAGTTTCGAGATTTATGTCGCAATTTAGTGACAAGTCGGTCTCGTTCCCGACAGAATGCCTTGCCATCCAGCGTCTATGGCAACTGGAGGGAATCCCCTATGCGTAGACCCATTGGGGTATTTGCCGGGCTCATCGGCCTGGCGGCGCTCTGCGCGCCGATCAGTGCGGCCGAGGCCGCGGCGCAGAGCTCGGCCGAGGCGACAGCTTCGTGCCGCGTGAACGTGGCCAAGCCCAGCCTCACCAACGCATTGAAGATCAAGTCGTTCGCCACCCGCCGTGGCTGCGACGACACCGCACTCCTGCGCATCCGCATCAAGCGCGCCGTCCCGGGCCCCGACCCCGTCATCAAGAGCGGGGCCTCCAAGGACGGCCGCATCACCCTGACACTCGCCTGCAAGCCGGGCACCTATTACGCGGTCGCGACCGACTATCGCGGCGGCACCGCCAAGTCCCGGGCCGTCCGGCTGAACTGCACCCCTGACAGCACGCCGACGCCCACCCCCACGGGCAGCCCCACGGGCACGTCCACCCCGACGCCCACCGCGCCGCCCCCGTCGTCCGGAGGGACGGTCGGCACGGCCGAGGAGAACGAGGTCCTCAGACTGACCAACGCCGAGCGGGCCAAGGGCGGCTGCCAGCCGCTCAAGCACGACCCGCAGCTCCGCGCCGCCGCGTTCGGCCACTCCGACGACATGGCGAAGCAGGGCTACTTCGACCACACCTCCAAGGACGGCCGCAGCTTCATGGACCGCATCCGGGCCGCCGGCTTCAGCGGAGGCACGGCCTTTGCCGAGAACATCGCCTTCGGCCAGCCCTCCCCGGCCTCCGTGGTCGAGGGCTGGATGAACAGCGCGGGCCACCGGGCCAACATCATGAACTGCCGGTACAACCTGATCGGCGTCGGCGTGGCCAAGAACTCCCAGGGCCGGATCTACTGGACCCAGGACTTCGCGGCCAAGTAACCGCGCAGCCTTCCCATCTCGTCGGCGATGGTGGCCAGGGTCCAGTGGGCGTTCAACCCGCTCGGGTTGGGCAGCACCCACACCCTGGCCCCACCGACGAGCTCGTCCTGGGGGCCGATGCGGGCCTTGGGGCGGACGAAGGCCGTGCGGTACGCCGAGATCCCGAGCACAGCCAGGATCGTCGGCGCCGCGGCCGCCACCTTCGCGGCCAGGGCCAGGCCGCCCTCGACCAGTTCCTCCTTGGTCAGCTCCGAGGCCTTGGCGCTCGGGCGGGCGACGATGTTCGTGATGCCCAGGCCGTACGAGGGGAGGAGGTGCTGCTCGGTCGGGGCCAGCAGGCGCGGCGTGAAGCCGGACAGGTGCAGCGCGGGCCAGAAGCGGTTGCCGGGGCGGGCGAAGTGGTGGCCGGTGGCCTCGGACATGAGGCCGGGATTGATGCCGCAGAACAGCACGTCGAGCGAGGGGACCAGGACGTCGTCAATCACGTGCCGAAGATTAGCCCATGTCCTCGAGTTTGCGGCCCTTGGTCTCGCGCACCCACTTCGTCACGAACAGGAACGACAGCACCGCGAAGAGCGCGTACATGGCGTAGGTGAGGGGCAGGTTCCAGGCCGCCATCGCCGGGAACGTCACCGTGACCGCCCAGTTCGCGATCCACTGGGCCCCGGCGGAGACGCCCAGGGCGGCGGCGCGGATGCGGTTCGGGAACATCTCGCCCAGCAGCACCCAGACCACCACGCCCCAGGACAGGGCGAAGAACAGCACGAACACGTTGGCCGCCACGAGCGCGATCAGCCCCTGCGGGTCCGGCAGCGTGACCGTCTTCCCCACCGTCCTGGCCGCGCTGAACGCCCACGCCGCGGTGGCCAGCGAGATCGCCATGCCCGCGGAGCCGATCAGGAGCAGCGGCTTGCGCCCGATCCTGTCCACCAGCGAGATCGCGATGAACGTGCCCACGATGTTGATGATCGAGCTGGAGAAGCTGATCAGCAGCGAGGCGCTCTGGTCGATGCCGACCGACTGCCACAGCACGGACGAGTAGTAGAAGATCACGTTGATGCCGACGAACTGCTGGAAGACCGACAGGCCGATCCCGATCCAGACGATCGCCAGCAGCCCGAGCGCGGGCCCGCGCAGGTCCTTCAGCCCCGGCACCCGCTGGGTGCGCAGCACGTGCTGGATCTCCGCGATGTGGGCCTCGATGTCCACGTCCTCGGGCTCGATCTCGGCCAGCACCTCGCGGGCCCTCCTGGTGCGCCCCGACATGATCAGGTAGCGCGGCGACTCGGGGATGACCAGCGCGAACGTCAGGTAGAACACGGCGGGCACGACGCAGGCGCCCAGCATCCACTGCCACGCCTGCAGGCCCCAGAGGGGGTTGTTCACGTTGCCGCCGGCCAGCTGGGCGATCACGTAGTTGACGAGCTGCGAGACCGCGATGCCGAGCACGATCGCCAGCTGCTGGAACGAGCCCAGCCGTCCCCGGTAGGCGGGCGGTGCCACCTCGGCGATGTACGCGGGCCCGATCACCGACGCCATGCCGATCGCGAAGCCCGCGATCACGCGCCAGAACGCGAGGTCCCAGATGGCGAACGGCAGCATCTGACCGATCGAGCTGACCGCGAAGAGCAGCGCCGCCACCTGCATCGTCCTGGTGCGCCCCAGCCGGTCGGCCAGCCCGCCGCCCGCCCACGCCCCCACGGCGGACCCCAGCAGCGCGATGGCCACCACGAACCCGATCTCGACCGGCCCCACGCGGAAGAACTTCTGGATGCCGACGACGGCGCCGTTGATGACGGCGCTGTCGTAGCCGAACAGGAACCCCCCGATGGCCGCGGCCGCCGTGATGAAGACGACGTGACCGAGGTGCTCGTGGTGCGAGAACTTGGTTGCCATGCAGGTCCTTCCCCGTGGTGGGGGACATACCCGCAGGTCATGGCGTTAGTCAGAGCCGGGGATCCACGGGCTCCGACTCCAGAGCCAGCACCGCGAAGACCGGCTCGTGCACGCGCCAGGCCGCCTCGCCGTCCGCCAGCCGCGACAGGGCCTCCAGCCCCAGCGCGTACTCGCGCAGCGCCATCGAGCGCTTCTTTCCCAGGAAGCGCCGGCGCAGCACGTCGAGCGACTCGGTGTAGTCGGGGCCGTAGATGATGCGCAGGTATTCGCGCCCGCGCACCTTCACCCCGGGCTGCACCCGCCCGGGGGCGTACTCGGCGGGCTTGACCACCATGCCCTCGCCGCCCGCCGCCGTCATGGACTCCCACCACTCGGTCGCCGAGGCCCTCGACTCGGGCGAGTCGAGCGTGACGAAGACGTGCCTGGTGGGGGCGATCAGCGGCGAGTCGAGCAGCGCCAGCGTGGACAGGTGCCAGGCGTGCGGCTCCAGCGCCGTGGCCCGCCCCTCGCAGGCGAGGATCTGGAACGGCGCCAGCCGTATGCCCTCCAGGCCGTCGACCGGCCAGCAGTAACGTGCATAAGCGTCGCGGAACAGGGCAGCGTTGTGGGAGCGGCGCCGGGTGCGGGTCAGCAGTCCGCCCACGTCCATTCCCCGCCCGGCCGCCGCTTCCAGGGCCGCGACCGCCCCGGGCAGCGCGGCGCGGGCGGCCGCGCCGACGGAGGCGTACTGCGACCTGATCAGCTCGCCGGCCTTCGCCGACCAGGGCAGCAGCTCGCAGTCGAGCACCACCCAGTCGGAGCCCAGCTCCGCCCAGAGCGGCTCGCACGCCTCGCGCAGCCGCGCGACCAGCGGCGCCGTGTCGTTGAAGAACGGCCGGCCGGTGCGCGTGTAGACGGCGCCCGTGCTGCCGTCCGTCACCCCGAACCTGTCCGCCGCCGCCTCCGGCGTCCTGGCCAGCACGGCGACGGCCCGCGAGCCCATGTGCTTCTCCTCGCACACGACCTCGCGCACCCCGGCGGCGGCGAACTCCTCGAACGCCTCGTGCGGGTGCTCGAGGTAGCCGTCCAACCGGGACGTCTCCGGCGGCGCCATGGTGGGCGGCAGGTAGACCAGCCAGCGCGGGTCCACCGCGAACCGGCTCATGACCTCCAGGGCCGCGGCCGCGTTCTCCTCCAGGACCTTGACCCTGGTGCCGAACCTGGTCTCGACGTGCCGGGTGCCGATCACGTCGTTGATGTCCAGCATGCCGGGATCGCGGGCCGAGCCCACGCCGAGGGGCTTGCTCGGCTCGTACCAGACCTTCTCTGCCGGGACCTGGACGATCTGCCGCTCCGGGTAGCGCAGCGCGGTCAGGTGGCCGCCGAAGACGCAGCCGGTGTCGAGGCAGATCGTGTTGTTCACCCACTCGGGGCGGACCGTGGGGGTGTGGCCGTAGACGACCATCGCCCGGCCGCGGTATTCGTCGGCCCATGGGTAGCGGACGGGCAGGCCGTACTCGTCGGTCTCGCCGGTCGTGTCGCCGTACAGGGCGAACGCGCGCACCCGGCCCGAGGCACGGCCGTGGTAGGCCTCCTTCAGGCCCGCGTGCGCGACCACGAGCCGGCCGCCGTCGAGGCGGTAGTGGCTGATCAGGCCGTCCATGAACGTCCTGGCCCGCTCCACGAACTCTGGCTCCTGTGCCGTGAGCTGGTCGAGCGACTCCCGCAGGCCGTGCGCGACCGTGACCTTGCGGCCGTTGAGCGCGCGCACCAGCTTCTGCTCGTGGTTGCCGGCCACGCAGATCGCGGTGCCGGCCTCGACCATGTCCATCACCAGGCGCAGCACGCCGGGGGTGTCGGGCCCGCGGTCGACCAGGTCGCCGACGAACACGGCCGTGCGGCCCTCCGGGTGCGTGAGCCCCTCCCAGCCGAGCCTGCGCAGCAGTGCCTCCAGCTCCGAGCGGCAGCCGTGGACGTCGCCGATGATGTCGAAGGGCCCGGTCAGCTCGGTCCTGTCGGACCAGGCCTTCTCGTACGTGATCACCGCGTCGTCGATCTCGTCGAGGCCGCGCAGCACGTGGACCCGCCTGAACCCGTCGTTGGAGATCCTGCTCAGCGAGCGCCGCAGCTCCTTGCGCTGGCGGATCACCACGCCGGGGCCGAAGTCGCGGTCGGGCCGGGCGGCGTTGCGCTCGATGGCCACCTCCTCGGGCGCGTCGAGCACGATCGCGTCGCACAGCACGTCGTGCTTCTTGGCCAGGTCGATGAGGTTCCTGCGGGCCGCGTACTGGACGTTGGTGGCGTCGACCACGGTGAACAGGCCCCTGGCCAGCCGCACGCCGACGATGTGGTGCAGCAGGTCGAACGCCGCGGGCGTGGCCGACTGGTCGTTCTCGTCGTCGGAGACCAGGCCGCGGCAGAAGTCGGAGGAGATGACCTGCGTGGGCTTGAAGTGCTTCCTGGCGAACGTCGACTTGCCGCTGCCCGAGACGCCGACGAGCACCACCAGCGAGAGCTCAGGAACGCTGATCACGGGTGAACACTCCCATCTGGGTCGGCGGGCCGACCTCGGGGTCGTCGTCTCCGACCGGCTCGAACGCGACCTGGTAGCCGTACTCGCCGGCGACCCTGGTGGCCCAGGCGGCGAACTCGGCCCGGGTCCACTCGAAGCGGTGGTCGGGGTGGCGCAGGCCGGTCAGGAACTCGTAGCGGACGTTGTGCTCGACGTTGGGGGTGGTGACGAGCACGTGCTGGGGCCTGGCGCGGCCGAACACGACGCGTTCGAGCGCGGTCAGCCGCGGCGGGTCGACGTGCTCGATCACCTCCATGAGCACCGCGGCGTCGTAGCCGGACAGCCGCTTGTCTGTGTACGTGAGCGCGCCCTGGAACAGGGTGAGCCTGGCGCGCTTGCTGTCGGGCATGCGGTCCAGGCGCAGCTTGCGGGCGGCGATGGTGAGCGCCATCGACGAGACGTCCGTGCCGCCGACCCTGGCGAACCTGGGCCTGGCCAGCAGCGCGCCGACCAGCTCGCCCTGGCCGCAGCCCAGGTCGATCACGCTGGCCGCGCCGAGCTCCTCCAGCTTGGCCAGCACCGCCTCGCGCCGCCGGAGGTTGAGCGGCTTCGCCTTGGGAGCCGGCTCCTCCCGGGGCGCGTCGCCCTGGGCCTCGGCCTCGGCGGCGGCCGCCTCGTCGGCGGCGGTCTCCCCGGCGGGCGCGTCCTCCTCGACCGCGGGCTCCAGCTGCTCCTCGGTCTCGTCGCCCAGCTCGGCCAGGCGCGCCAGCGCGGTGCGGGCCAGCGCCCAGCGCCGCCCCAGGTAGCGCCGGGTGATCAGGCCGCGCTCCGGGTGCCCGTGCAGCCAGCCCTCGCCCGCCCTGATCAGCTTGTCGACCTCGTCGGGCGCGATCCAGTAGTGCTTGCCGTCGTCGAGCACCGGCAGCAGCACGTAGAGGTGGTTGAGCGCGTCGGCCAGGCGGGCCGTGCCGCGCAGGGTGAGCCGGACATAGCGCGAGTCACCCCACTCGGGAAAGCCCTCGTCGAGCGGCAGAGCCTGCGCGTCCACCTCCCACCCGAGCGGCTCGAACAGCCTGGTGGCCAGCTCGGGGCCGCCCCGGCAGGGCAGCGCGGGCAGCCGCAGCTCCAGCGGCAGCGGCGTGCCCGGCAGCTCGGGCCTGGCCTTGCACCGGCCCGCCCGCGCCGTGCGGAACACGTCGGCCAGCGCCACGGCCAGCAGCGAGGAGGCCGCGTAGGGGCGGTCGTTGACGTACTGCGACAGGCTGAAGTCGGGCGAGCTCTTGCCGCGCGACCGGACCAGCGCGATCGGATCCACCTCCAGCAGGAGCGCCGCCGTGCAGCGCTCCTCGTCGGCCTCGGGGTAGAACACCGTCGCCGTGCCGAACGACTGGCCGAACTCCTGCACTCGCCCGGGATGCTTGTGCAGGAGGAAGCCCAGGTCAGTGGCGGGCCTCGCGGTGGTCGTGATCGTCAGCAGCACGCCCCAAGTCTGCCGTACCGCCACGAAGCGCCGCCAATGATTACTTACACGTGCGGGAGCACCTCGGCGGCGATCAGTTCCAGGTGCTCGAGGTCGTTCAGGTCCATGATCTGGAGGTAGACCCGATCGGCGCCCAGCTCGGCGAACTTGCCGATCTTCTCCACGACCTCGGCCGGGGTGCCGCACAGGCCGCCCACGGGCAGGGTCTCGGGGTTCTCGCCGATGGCGGCCGCGCGCCGCTCGACCTCCGCCCGATCCGCGCCCACGACGGTGGTCTGCGCCACCGAGTAGGTCAGGCTGCGCCCGGTCGTCTCGCAGGCCGCCCGCACCCGCGCGAACGCCTGCTCCGTGTCGGCCAGGGTGTGGAACGGGAGGTTGTACTCGTCGGCGTACGCGGCCGCCAGCCTCGGCGTGCGCTTGGCGCCGAATCCGCCGATGATGATCGGCGGCCTGGGCCGCTGGACCGGCTTGGGCAGCGCGGGCGAGTCGGCCACCCGGTAGTAGCTGCCCTCGAACGAGAAGCTCTTCTCCGCGGTCCACAGGCCCGTGATGATCTCGAGCTGCTCCTCGAACCGCCCGAACCGCTCGTTCTGCGGCGGGAACGGGATGCCGTACGCCGCGTGCTCGGTGTCGAACCAGCCCGTGCCGAAGCCCAGCTCGACCCGGCCGCCGCTCATCTGGTCGACCTGCGCGACGCTGATCGCCAGCGGCCCGGGCAGCCGGAACGTGGCCGGCGTCACCAGCGTGCCCAGCCGGATCCTCGAGGTCTCCCTGGCCAGGCCGGCCAGCATGATCCACGCGTCGGACGAGCCGGCGCCCGGGTCGCCGGGTCCGATGCGCATGTAGTGATCGGAACGGAAGAAAGCGTCGAAACCCAGCCGTTCGGCGGCCTGGGCGACGGTGAGCAGGTCGTCATATGTCGAGCCCTGCTGAGGTTCGGTGAAGATCCGCAGCTTCATGACGACATTATCCGCACACAACGGACGCGTGCCGGAAAAGGACCGCGCAGCGGCTCGCGCGCTTGCTACCGTTCGTGTCAGCGCCGGTACGTAGCCGAATGACCACGTGGGGTGGCCTATGCCGCGGCACAAGAGGGAGCCGGGCACGCTCCCGCGCCCACTCGCGATCCTCGGGGCCCTCGCGCTCACCGGCGCCACCGGAGCGATCGTGCGCCTGCTTCCCGCGGGTGCCACGCTCGCCCCGAGGCCGCCGGTGGTGAGGCACTCCCCTGCCGTCTCGCCACCGGTGGCGGTGGAGCCGCAGGCGGCGTTCGTGGAGTTCGTCGACACCGCTCGCGAGCCCGAGTTCGACCTGTCCAAGGAGACCCGGCGCACCGGCGTGCGAAGGTACGCGCTCGGCCATCTCGTCGCCGGCGACGACGGCTGTGCGCCCAAATGGAATGGTCCGTCCCAGTCCGACCCGCTCGATCCCGGCAAGAACCCCGTGGCCAACCGGATCGGCCGCCTCAGGGCGCTGGGCGGCGACGCCGCGCCGGTGTTCGGCGGCCCGGAGGGGGAGGAGCTGGCCGACACCTGCACCAGGCCGGGCGGGCTCGCGGCCGCCTACCGCAGGGTGGTCGGGGCGTTCGACGCCGACAGCATCGACTTCGAGGTCAGCGACAGCGAGGACGAGGCCGCCGTGCTGCGCAGGGCGCGGGCCATCTACGCCATGCAGCGCGAGCGGCGGCTGCAGGTCAGTTTCACGCTGGCGCTGAAGCCGGACGGGCTCGGCTCCCGCGACGTGGCGATGCTGCGGGCCACCCGCCAGGCGGGCGCCGAGATCGGCACCGTCAACCTGCTGGCCGACATCGAGCCGCGCGGCGCCCCGGACGGCCGCCTGCGCCGGGTGGCGGAGGCCGTGCTGTTGGCCAGGGACCAGATCGCGCAGGCCCAGGGTCTGGATGACCCCGAGGAAGCGTGGCCGCGCATCGCGCTCACCCCGGTGCTGGCGGGCGAGGGCGACCTGAACGAGGTCGACGCCCGGACCCTGGCCGCCTACGCCGCCCGCCACGGGCTGGCCTGGCTGTCGCTGCGCGGGGTCGCCCCCAAGCCGGACGTGTCGCGGATTCTTTGGCAGACCTCTCCCTGACTATAGGATTTCCGCGACGGGCGAGGTTTCCAGCGGCAGGGGGATGGCGTGATGGCGGCGCGTCCGGAGACGGCGCGAAAGATCCTGCTCTACTGGATGGACGCCGCGATCCTCCTCCTGGGCGTCATGTTCGCGGTGATCGCCGTCATCTACCTGGTGGACGGCCGGATCTCCATGCTCCACGCCGCGGTCGTCCTCGGCTGCCTGCTGGGGTGCTTCGGCCTCTTCCCCTCCCTGCTCAGGGACGCCTACGACGCCAAGCCGCGGCCCACGCCGAAGCTGGTGATCGCGGGGCTGTCGGCGGTGGTCGCGGTGCTGCTGGTGCCGCGCCAGCCGCTGGAGGGCGTGCCCACCTGGCTGGAGGTCGGCGTCCTGTGGATGTCGGTCGCCGCCCTCTACCTGCCGCCGGTCGTGACCCTCTGCCTCGGCGTGGCCGTGGTCGGCCTGGCCAGCGGCTATGTCATAGCCGTGACCGGCGAGCCGTGGTACGACGTGCTCATTCCCGAGACGCTCAGCGCCGTCGCGCTGACGGTGGCCATGCTGCTCTGGCGCTGGATCTGGTGGACGATCAGGGACGCCCACGACGGCAAGGAGGCCAAGGCCAGGCTGGCGGTGTCGGAGGAGCGGCTGCGTTTCGCCCGCGACCTCCACGACCTGCTCGGGCACAGCCTGTCGGTGATCACGCTGAAGAGCGAGCTGGCCGCCAAGCTGGCGGCCAAGGACGCCGGGCGGGCGGCCGCCGAGATGGCCCAGGTGCACCGGCTCGCCGGCGAGTCGCTGGCCGAGGTGCAGCAGGCGGTGCACGGTTACCAGACGCTCGACCTCGACGAGGAGCTGGCCGGCGCACGCGTGGCGTTAGAGGCGGCCGGTGCGCGCTGCCTGATCGACGCCAGGGCCGACGGGCTGTCGCCGGCCGCCAGGACGCTGCTGGCCTGGGCGGTCCGCGAGGGCACCACCAACGTGCTCAAGCACAGCGCGGCCACCCGCTGCGCGATCACGATCGACGGCGGCGTGCTCGAGATGCTCAACGACGGCGTGGCCGAGCGCCCCTCCGCCCCGGGCAGCGGCCTGCGGGGCCTGTCGGAGCGGCTGGCCACGGCGGGCGGCTCCTTCTCCGCCCAGCCGACCCCG
Organism: Nonomuraea sp. NPDC050451; assembly: GCF_044458585.1. NCBI lineage: Bacteria > Bacillati > Actinomycetota > Actinomycetes > Streptosporangiales > Streptosporangiaceae > Nonomuraea > Nonomuraea sp. NPDC050451. The sequence continues at coordinate 599,474 of NZ_JBITHZ010000002.1, read as the reverse complement.
GCGGGAGAGTTCCTGCTGCGAGCGGCGGTGCCCGCGTGAGACGCCGTGCGACGAAGCTGGACAAGATCCGCTGGGTGATCGTCTACTCGACCGACTTCGTCAACATGCTCTCCCTCTTCGGCTACTACGACCTCTACGCCCGCTGGCAGGGCGGAGTGCCGTGGCCGTTGGTCGTCGTCGGCGTCGTCCTGCTGCTGGTCTTCAACGTGCTGGCGACGCGGCCGCACCGGGTGGCCATGAGGGGCGGCAGGCGGCCCACCGCGATCGTGGCCGTGACCGGCGTGATCATCCTGGTCATGTTCGTCGCCGCGTTCATGTGGGCCATCCCGGCGTGGCTGGGCATGCTGGGGCCCTTCGTCCGCAGACGCACCATCGTGATCCTGTCGGTCCTGTCGATCGTGCTGTTCAACCTCTACGTGGCGCTGCTGGGCGTGCCCATCTGGGGCACGCTCCTGGTGCAGTCGGTGTTCACCGGCATGGGCGTGGGCGGCGTGCTGACGAACCTGTGGCTCTGGCGGGTGGCCAAGGAGGCCTACGAGGGGCAGGAGGCGCAGGCCAGGCTGGCGGTCTCGGAGGAGCGGCTGCGTTTCGCCCGCGATCTGAACGCCCTGCTCGGGCAGAGCCTCACCGACATCGCCGCCCGCACCGAGGGCGCCTCGCGCACGCTGCCCGCCGACCCGGCCGCGGCGGCCGGGGAGATGTTCGCGGTGCGTGACCTGGCCCGGCGGTCGCTGCGTGAGGTGCGCTCCGTCGTGCAGAGCTACCGAGCTGTCGACCTGGACGAGATGCTCGCCAGCGTGCGGGCCGTGCTGGAGGCGGCGGACGTACGATGCACCGTGCGCGCCGAGACGGGCTCGCTGTCGCCGGAGACCCGCACGCTGCTGGCCACGGTCGTCCGCGAGGGCGCCACCAACGTGCTCAAGCACAGCACGGCCGGACGCTGCACGATCACGATCGAGGATGGGGTGCTGGAGATGTCCAACGACGGGGTGAGCGGGCCGCCGGGCGAGCACGCGCCCAACGGCCTGGCGGGGCTGGCCCAGCGCGTACGCGCGGTCGGCGGCACCCTGGAGGCCGCGCCGACGCACGAGGGCAGCTACCTGCTGCGGGCGGCGGTGCCGGCATGACGACCAGGGTGTTACTGGCGGACGACGAGCACCTGATCCGGGGCGCCATCGCGGCCCTGCTGGACCTGGAGGAGGGCATCGAGGTCGTGGCCCAGGTGGGCAGGGGTGACGAGGTCGTGGCCGCCGTGGCCGAGCACCGGCCCGACGTGGCCGTGCTCGACATCGAGATGCCCGGCATGGACGGCCTCAGCGCGGCCGAGCAGATCAGCGCGCAGTGCAAGATCGTCATCCTGACGAGCCTGGGCCGCCCCGGCTACCTGCGCAGGGCCATGGCGGCGGGGGTGAGCGGCTTCCTCGGCAAGGACGCCTCGGCGGAGGAGCTGGCCATGGCGATCCGGAAGGTCCAGGCGGGCGGCCGCTACCTCGACGCCGAGCTGGCCGCCGCGGCGATGGCCGCCGGCGACAGCCCGCTGACCGAGCGCGAGCGCGACGCGCTGCGGCTGGCCGGCGACGGGGCCACGATCTCGCGGATCGCGGCCGAGCTGCACCTGACCGAGGGCACGGTGCGCAACTACCTGTCGAGCGCGATGACCAAGCTCAATGCCCAGAACCGCCTGGAGGCCATCCGCACGGCCCAGCGCATGGGCTGGCTCTGAGCACCGCGCAATAAGGCACACAACGCCTGTCGGCTCGGGCACTGAGCCGCCGGCGGCGTCCGCGCTGTACTCGTCCTCGGCCCTCCGATCGGCGGAGGGACCGACTCCGAGGGGGATTCATGAGTACACGGGGGAACAGGGCCACCGTTCTGCGCCGGCACGGGGTGCGCGCCCTGACGGCGGGCGCCGCGCTGGCGGCCGCGCTGATCGCGATCGCCGGGCCCGCGCACGCCGCCACCGGCGTGAGCGTCACCGGCTCGGCGCTGGAGATCACCGGGGACCACGTGGCCGACGACATCGTCGTGTTCGTCGACACCGACGGCTCGCTGATCGTCAGGAACACGGGGGACACGGTCGTCCCGGGCGCGGCCTGCGTGGCCGTGACCGCCAACGAGGTCGACTGCTCCAGCGCCGGCGTCACCGCGGTTGCGGCCGCCACCGGCGCCGGGGACGACTCGTTCAGGAACCGGACGTCGCTGCCGAGCAAGGTGGCCCTGGGGACCGGGGCCGACAGGTTCATCGGGGGTCTCGGCAGGGACCTCGCCTCCGGCGACGAGGGCGACGACAAGCTCGGCGGGCTCGCCGGGAACGACGTCCTCGTGGGAGGCGCGGGCGTGGACACGTCGGACGGCGGCGCCGGCACCGACAGGTGCGACGCCGAGACCGAGCTGTTCTGCGAGAGCTAGCACCCTGGGCTGCGGTGACGTCCGGCCGGGGACGTCACCGCAGCAGTTCGCGTACCTTCGCCAGCAGGTCCACCTGGGTGCGCCAGTCGCCGCCGGCTATGCCGATGACCGCGTGGCTCGCCCCGGCGTCGCGGTAGGCGGCGAGCACCTCGGCGGCCTGCTCCGGCGGGCCGGTGAGCGGGATCGGCAGGACCTCCTCCAAGGGACGGCCGTAGGCGGCGGCGACGCCCGACGCGATCTCCTCTCGCGACGGGACGCCGTCGCCGGTTCCCAGGGCCGCCGTGCCGCCGATCGCGATGACCGGTGCGGGACGGCCCCGGCCCGCGGCCAGCTCCGCGAGCCGGGCCCGGCCTTCGGCCACCTCCCGGGGCGGGACCAGGGACGGGAACCACCCGTCGCCGAGCAGCGCCGCCCGCCGGATCGCCGCGTCGGACGCGTTGCCGACCCACACCGGCGGCATCGTGGCGGCGGGCGCCAGCCGCACGGGCGGCTCGCCGGGCTCGTCCGGCAGCCGCGTCTCCTCGCCCGCGAGCAGCCGGGGCAGCAGTTCCAGGGCCGTGTCGGTACGCCGGCCGCGCGAGCGGTAGGGCGCCCCCGCGGCGGCCCACTGCCCGGCCCCGCCGCCCGAGCCCACTCCCAGGACGAGGCGGTCGCGGGTGACGTACTGCAGGGTCGCGATCTGCTTGGCGGCCCACGCGAGGGGCCGGATGGCGGGGATGAACACGCTCATGCCCACCTTGATCCGCCGGGTGCCCGCCGCCGCGGCGGCCAGGGCGATGGGCCCGTCCAATGTCGGCCCGCCGATGGCCAGGTGGTCGCCGTGCCAGACGCCGTCCAGCCCGGCGTCCTCGGCGTGCCGCGCGGCGGCAGGCAGGTCGACGTCGTCGCGCCGCTGCACGACGACCCCCGGCAGGATGACACCGATCGTGAAGCTCTCCATGCGCTCCACAGTGCAACCTCAAGCGCGGTAGAGGTCAATTTCGCCCACCTCAGGGGCCTCGGATCGAACCGGTGAGAGCGTTTGCGGGGCGCGTCTCGAAAACGTCACGGCTATTGACGGCACGGACATCGTGAATTTACGTTCGCGGTACTTATCCGGTTCAGCAGGCCCGTGCGGCCTGTGACTACTCCAAAGTGATCGCTCACCGGTCTCCAGGGCGGGAGCGCGTTCTGCGTCCTTCCTGGGAGCGCTCCCAGGTGGGAGCCCCCGCCGCCCGTTCGAGAGCAAGCCGGCCCATCGGGGGTCGATGGAAGACGTGCGAACCTTCGCGCCCCGCGCGGAGGAAGGAGAGAAGCGATGCGAAACCGGGCTCGGATCATGATTCCGCTCGTGGCGGCGGGCCTGCTCGCCGCGGCCTGCACCGGCGGCGGAGCCACGCCGACCCCACCGGCCTCCCAGCCGCAGAGCCAGGGCGCGGTGGCCGACGCCAACCCCGACTCGCTGCCGCGCAACGAGACGCTCTACACGACCGGCACCCAGTGGGGGCCGCCCGTCAACTTCAACCCCATCAGGGAATGGGACCACGCCACGGGCACCAAGGGCCTGGTGTACGAGACGCTGTTCCACTATGACGCGACCGCCGGCAAGCTGACCCCCTGGCTGGCCGAGAGCGGCTCGTGGGCCGACGACAAGACGTACCAGGCCAAGCTGCGCCAGGGCGTCAAGTGGGCCGACGGCCAGCCCCTGACGGCCAAGGACGTGGTGTACTCCTTCGAGCTCGGCAAGATGGAGACGATCCCGTACCACAACCTGTGGACCTGGCTGAAGAGCGTCGAGGCCGTCGACGACCAGACGGTGAAGTTCACCTTCTCCACGGCCAACTACCAGCAGTGGGACTTCAACCTGTTCAACCGGTCGATCGTCCCCGAGCACATCTGGAAGGGCCGCTCGGAGAAGGAGGTGCTCGACGGGATCAACGAGAACCCGGTGGGCACGGGCGCGTACAAGTTCATGGCCAAGGACCAGGACCGCGTCGTGCTGCAGCGGCGCGACGACTGGTGGGGCAAGACCGCGCTGAACATGGAGCCCAAGCCGCGCTACATCGTCGACATCGCCACCCCGAGCAACGAGGTCGCGATGGGCCTGCTGCTGCAGAAGGGCATGGACCTGAGCAACAACTTCCTGCCCGGCGTGGCCAACCTGGTGAAGGGCAACTTCGGCCTGACGACCTACTACGCCGAGCCGCCGTACATGTTGTCGGCCAACACGGCGTGGCTGGTGCCCAACACCACCAAGAAGCCGATGGACGACCCCGCCTTCCGCAAGGCGCTCGCCTCCTCGGTCGACGTCAAGAAGATCGTCGAAGGCGTGTACGGCAACCTCGTCAAGGCCGCCAGCCCGACCGGCCTGCTGCCGCAGTGGGAGCAGTACGTCGACCAGGGCGTGGTGGCCAAGTCCGGCTTCGCCTTCGACGCGGCCAAGGCGAAGAAGCTGCTGGCCGACGCCGGGTACAAGGACACCGACGGCGACGGGTACGTCGAGAACAAGGACGGCTCCAAGATCAGCCTGACCATCATCGTGCCGTCCGGCTGGACGGACTGGATGGAGTCGGCCAGGTCCATCGCCGCCAGCGCCAAGACCGCCGGGATCCAGATCACCCCGGACTTCCCCGACTTCAACGCCCTGGTGGAGAAGCGCGCCAAGGGCGACTTCGACCTGCTGATCAACAACGAGCGGCAGCTGTCCAACTCGCCGTACACCTACTACGAGTACCTCTTCCAGCTCCCGATCCAGAAGCAGCAGAACACCGTCAACTTCGCCCGCTACGAGAACAAGCGGGCCTGGGACCTGACCAAGCAGCTCGACCAGGTCAAGACCGACGACGCCGAGGGCATGAAGAAGATCGTCTCTCAGCTCCAGCAGATCCACCTGGACGACCTGCCGGTGATCCCGCTCTGGTACAACGGCCTCTGGGCGCAGTCGAGCAACCAGGTCTGGAAGAACTGGCCGGCCGCGGCGGGCAGCACGCCCAAGACCCCGGCCGTGATGTGGCACAACTGGCTCGAACTGGGTGGCTTCGAGACCCTCACGCAGCTCCAGCCCTCCGGCTCCTGACCCCATCGTCCCCCGCTCCGCCGGAGCGGGGGACTTTCACGGCTCTCACGGAGAAAGCATCACGTGCGTCGATATTTCGGCAGAAAACTGCTCATATACGGGCTGACCTTCTTCGTCGCTGTCACCGTCAACTGGATGATCCCGCGTTTCATGCCCGGCGACCCGGTGGCGAGCATGGTGGCCAGGGCCAACGTCACCCAGCCGGCCGCCGCGGAGGCGATGCGGGTCTACTACAGCAACCTCTTCGGCTTCGACCAGCCGTTGATCACGCAGTACCTCAACTTCTGGGCCGCGCTGATCAGGGGCGACTTCGGGATCAGCATCTGGCTGTTCCCGTCCCCCGTCAGTTCCGTGATCATGAGCGCGGTGCCGTACACGCTGGCGCTGATCATCCCGTCGGTGCTGCTGAGCTGGGTGGTGGGCAACCGGTTCGGTGCGTACGCGGCCCGGCGCAAGCTGCTCGACAACACCGTCCTCCCGGTCGGCTACGTCCTGACCGCGATGCCGTACATGTGGCTGGCCGTGCTCCTGGCCTGGGCGCTCGGCGTGATCGCCGGCCTGTTCCCGGTGGCCGGCGGCTACAGCTTCTCGATGCGGCCCAACTGGTCGTGGACGTTCCTGCTCGACCTGGTGCACCACTGGACGCTGCCGTTCCTGTCGCTGTTCCTGGTGGCGCTGGGCGGCTGGGCCATCGGCATGCGCAACATGATCATCTATGAGCTGGAGTCCGACTACTCCAACTACCTGGCCGCGCTCGGCGCGCCGGCCAGGCTCATCCGCAGGTACGCCTTCCGGAACGCGGTCCTGCCCCAGATCACCGGCCTGGCCCTGCAACTCGGCGTGATCGTGGCCGGAGCCCTGGTCACCGAGATCGTCTTCGCCTACCCGGGCCTGGGCAGCCTGATTCTCAACGCCATCAAGAACAAGGACTTCTTCCTGCTCCAGGGCACGTTCCTGTTCATCGTGCTCGGCGTGCTGATCGCCAACTTCATCATCGACATCGTCTACGTCGTGGTCGATCCGCGTACCAGGGCGGGAATGGCGGGTGCGCAGGCATGACGGCACTCCAGGAAGTCGCCCCGCGCGAGCGGGCCGGGGTCCGGCGCGAGGCGCTCTACTTCGCGGTGCGCAACGGCAAGCTGATGTTCGGCTTCGGCCTCGTGCTGGTGCTGCTCCTGCTCGGCCTGATCGGGCCGGTGCTGACCGGCGGCACGCCCAACGAGTACGGCCCCCAGCCCATGAGCCCGCCCTCGGCCGGGCACTGGTTCGGCACCACCACGTTCGGCCAGGACATCTTCCTCCAGTTCGTGCACGGCCTGCGCAGCACCTTCGCCGTGGGCGTGGTCGGCGGCGGCATCGCGGCGGCCATCGGCATGCTCGTCGGCTTCGTGGCCGGCTACCGCGGCGGCATCGTCGACGAGGTGCTCAACATGCTGACCAACGTCATCCTCGTCATCCCGACCCTGGCCGTCCTGCTGATCATCAACGCGTACCTGGGGATCAGGAGCGTGGCCGTGCAGGGCCTGTTCATCGGCCTGACGCAGTGGCCGTGGGCGGCGCGGGCGATCAGGGCGCAGACGTTCTCGCTGCGTACGAGGGAGTTCGTGGACCTGGCCAGGATGAGCGGCGCGAGCACCTGGAAGATCATCACCAGGGAGATCGCGCCGAACATGAGCTCCTACCTGTTCATGACGTTCATCCTGCTGTTCGGCGGCTCGATCCTCATCGCCTCCTCGCTCGACTTCATCGGCCTCGGCCCGACCGAGGGGGTCTCGCTCGGCCTGATGCTGCAGAACGCCAACCAGTGGAGCGCGCTCCAGCTCGGCATGTGGTGGTGGTTCGTGCCGCCGGGCGCGGCCATCACCGCCATCGTGGGCGCCCTGTACGTGGCCAACGTCGGCCTCGACGAGGTCTTCAACCCGAAACTGAGGGAGACATGAGCCTGCAGGTCAGCGAGCTCAGGGTGTACTACCGCACGCTCAGGGGCGAGGTCCGCGCCCTCGACGGCATGTCCTTCGAGCTGTCGGACGGTGAGATCCTCGGCCTGGTCGGCGAGTCCGGCTGCGGCAAGAGCACGCTGGGCAAGAGCCTCATCCGCATGGACGGCCGCATGCGCCACGTCGGCGGCCGGGTCGTGCTCGACGGCCGGGAGTTGCCCATCGCCGACGACCGCAGGATGAACGACTTCCGCTTCAAGGAGGTCTCCCTCATCCCGCAGTACGCCATGAGCGCGCTCAACCCCACCCGCAAGATCCGCAGGATGGTCGGCGAGCTGCTCAGGTCGAGGGGCGCGGAGCTGGACGCCACCGAGCTGGAACGCCGGATGGACCAGGTCGGCCTGCCCCGCGAGGTGCTCGACCGCTATCCGATCGAGCTGTCCGGCGGCATGAAGCAGCGCATGGTGATGGTCATCTCCACGCTGCTCGACCCGTCCCTGCTGATCGCCGACGAGGTCACCTCCGCGCTCGACGTCTCCACCCAGAAGGCCGTCGCCCGCGCGCTGCTCGGCTTCCGCGAGAGCGGCTACGTCAAGAGCATGATCTTCGTCACCCACGACATCGCGCTCACCCACCACATCGCCGACACGATCATGGTCATGTACGCGGGCAAGCTCGCCGAGAAGGCGTCCGCCGACGTGATCGTCAAGGCGCCCCGCCACCCGTACACGAAACTGCTCCTCGACTCCCTGCCCGAGGTCGGCGTCCGCTACGCCGACCGCAGGCTGGAAGGCATCGCCGGCAGCCCGCCGTCGCTGCTGGACCCGCCCGCCGGCTGCCGCTTCCGCGACCGCTGCCCGATCGCGGGCGACGAGTGCGCCGAGGAGCCGCCCGTGGTCGAGCTCGCCCCCGACCATCACGTCGCCTGCTGGAAGGCCTGATGCTGAAACTCGACGAGGTCACCAAGGAATTCAGGATCGGCGCGTTCGGCGGCAAGAGCATCGCGGCCGTACGGAACGTGAGCTTCGAGGTCGTGCCCGGCGAGGTCGTCTCCCTGATCGGGGAGAGCGGCAGCGGCAAGAGCACGATCGGCCGGATGATCCTCGGCCTGAACCCGGTCACCAGCGGCACGATCACCTTCGACGGGCGGCCCGTGCGCGGCGGCAAGGAGTACTACCGCCACATCCAGGGCATCTTCCAGGACCCGTTCAGCTCGTTCAACCCGGTGTTCAAGGCCGACCGGGTGTTCGACCTGGTCAAGGAGGCGTACTACCCGGCCGTCCCGGCGGCCGAGTGGGCCGCACGGGTCTCGGCCTGCCTGCGCGACGTGCGGCTCAACCCCGACCAGGTCCTCGGCAAGTATCCGCACCAGCTCAGCGGCGGCCAGCTCCAGCGCCTGCTCATCGCCCGCGCGCTGCTGCTGGACATCAAGCTGCTGGTGGCCGACGAGATCACCAGCATGCTGGACGCCTCCACCCGCATCGACGTGCTCAACCTGCTCGCCGAGCTGAAGACCAGGGGTCTCGGCGTGCTCTACATCACGCACGACCTCTCGCTCGGCAACTACCTCGCCGAGCGCACGGTGGTGCTGCGCCAGGGGAGCGTGGTCGAGATGGGGCTGACGGACAAGGTCTTCGGCGATCCGCTGCACCCGTACACCCGGGAGCTGCTGTCGGCCGTCCCGCGCCTGCACCAGGCCTGGGACGACGCCACGCCCGTGGACACCTGCCTCTACCACGAGCGCGGTGGCACCGGGGCGCTGCTGGAGGCCGAGCCCGGCCATCTGGTGGCGTGCGCCCGGCTCCCGGCCTGCTGAGGTCGGTCAGACCCGGAACTCCTCGGTACGGTGCGCGTAGGCGGGCAGCGCGGCCCGCATCTCGTCGGTGACCAGCGGCGGCGGCAGCGGCACGATCTCCCGCTCGTGGAAGTCGAGCACGTTCTCCCCCTCGGCGAACAGCTCCTGGACCGTCCGCAGGCACGGCCCCACGACCGCGGGATCGGTGATCCGCCGCCCGCCCATGCCCCCGCCGTACCGGTCGTACAGCACTTCGTACATCAGGGACGGAGAGAAGATCACCAGCTCCGGCATCGGGTCGAGGCCCGACACCCGCTCCGCCGGCACCACCCGGCACGGGGAGCCGGCCTTGGCGCGCAGGGCCAGGATGTGCATCTCCCACTGCAGGTACGAGGTGATCGGGAACTCGACGACCCGCACCCGCCTGACCGGGACGCGGTGCCGGAAATAGTCGGCCACGGTCGCCGCCATGCGCTCGGTCAGGGCCAGCGAACGCTCCCAGTCGCCGTCCATCATGGCCCGCCAGCTCGCCACGTCGGGCTCGTAGAAGTGCTGGGCCCGCTCCAGCTTCCACATCGGCTCGGGGCAGATCGCGTGGTCGCGGTCGAAACCGGCTTGGTACTCCGGCACGTCCAGGGCGAGGCCGTCGGCTCGGCCGACGGCGGCGAACGGGTTCGTGCGGCGGGCCGGAGCGCCCTGCTGGGTCATGCGGCGTCCCTTCGACTCTGAAGATCCGCCCCGATCATGAAATGAGCCCCTGACAGGGTCAAGGCCCAAAACGATCTGGGCGGACCGTCAGCGCCGGTAGTGGAAGCGCCGGTGGATCAGGCTGAACAGCATGGCTCCCAGCCACACCACGAGGAGCGCCTTGAAGATCCCGAACCCGCCGAAGATCAGCCCCAGCACCATGAACACGAACAGCACGCCCAGGAACGGGTGCGGCCCGCGATGGTGGTGCCGCCACGGGTGGTTGCCGCGCTGCTCGCGCCACTGACGGCGCATCTCCCGGCGGGCCTGGTGCATGGAGTGCCGCATGTCATGGTGGGCCTGGTGCATGGACTGCATCTGCCGGTGGTGCGCCGACATCGCCTCCCGCCAGCCGTCCATGTCGTAGCGGGGAGCGTCGTAGTGGGGAGCGGGCTCACGGTAGCCGGGCGCGGGCTGCGGCCCCGGCAGGTCGGCCGTCACCTTCGCCAGGTCACGGGCTGTCTTGGAGGCCAGCGTCTGGTCGAGTCGCTCGTCGAGCTCCTCGTGGGTCAGGCGGCCCTGCGCGAAGTGCTCGCGCAGGACGGCCATCGTCTGCTCACGCTCGGCGTCGCCGATGCGAAGGTCGTGCGAGTCCATACCTGATCCCGAATCCTTCCGGAAGCTCGCGCTCACTCCTCGCCCGGTTCGTCGTCCGCCAGGATCTGGTAGAGCTTGCGCCGGGTCTCTATAAGAGTCTTACGCGCTTCTCGGATTTGTGCGTCGTTCCCGGTCTGCAAAACCTGCATCATGGCGAAGGCCGACTGCCGGGCGATGTGCCAGAGATCGGCGGTGTTGTCGTCGATGTCAGGGCGCATCTCGTCCCACGGGGCCCGGACCTCGTCCGAGTGCGACTCGATGTAGTTGCGCCCCGCCTCGGTGAGGCGGAAGGTCTTGCGGCCCTCGCTCTCCTCCGAGATCACCAGGCCCTCGTCGGTGAGCTGCTGCAACGCCGGGTAGACGGCGCCGGGGCTGGGCTTCCAGCCGCCCTCGCTGCGCTCGGCGATCTCCTGGATGATCTGGTAGCCGTTGCGCGGCTCCTCCGAGAGCAGGGCCAGGATCGCGGCGCGGACGTCTCCCCGCTTGGCCTTGCGGCCCCGGCCGCCCCAGCCCCGCTGGCCGCCCCACGGCCCGCCGGGGCCGCCCCAGGGACCGCCGCGCCCCCAGTCGAACGGGAACGGCCCGGGACCGCCGCGCCTGCCGCGCTGGCGGTGCTCGTGATGGTGGCGGCGGCCACCCATTTCGTCGAAGGCCTCGGAAACGGCCCTGAACGCCTCGCGGGCGGCCTGCTTGGCCTCACGGGCCGCCTGCCGGTACTCGTGCGCGCCGGGCCAGTGCCCGCCTGCTGCTTGTGCGGAATCCATTTTTCCCCCTATATCGTGATCTGTTCTCGATGCGTCAACGATATATCGATAGTGTGTCGTTAGCAAGCCTGGGGTGGGAGTGAGCCAGATCACGAAAAAGTTGCGGAATCCGGGAACAGGATTGAGGAAGGGCTCGTTATCTAGAGCAGACGAGGTCGTTCCGCGTCGGCAGGGCTGGGGGGTGCTGTCGCCGCGGAGACGGCCTCGTCTGCGTTTGGGGCGCGTTGTGCCCGCGCACCCCACTCGGATCGGCCGCGAGCACTAGGTGCCGGAGCTGTCGGAGAAGACCGTGCGTAACCACGTATCCAATGTTTTCGCCAAGTTATCCGTCGCGGATCGGGCCCAGGCCATCGTGAAGGCCCGCCAGGCGGGTCTCGGCGCGTAAAGGGATTCTTTGCCGTACAGTCCGGATCATGATGGGGCACACGCACGCGATGACCGGGGCCATCGCCTGGCTGGGGCTGGCGCCGCCCCTCGCCGCACTTCCGTTGCTGAATGAGTCGTCCCGGTTCGTCGAGACGGGAATCATGGCCACCGCGCTCAGCCCAGCGGAGCTGATCGCCGGGGCCCTCATCTGCGCGGGCGCCGCGATGCTGCCCGACCTCGACCATCCCAGCGCGACGATCGCGCAGACGTTCGGGCCGGTCACGTGGGTGATCAGCAAGGCCGTGTGCTGGGTCAGCGGCGGACACCGCGGGGCGACCCACTCGCTGGCGTTCGCGGTGGCGCTCGGATTCGGCGCCCACTGGCTGGCCAACACCTATCCCATCGGGCGCGACATCATGGTCGTGCTGCTCATCGGCCTGGCCCTGCGGGCGATCGGCGTCGGGATCCCCGGCAACAAGGCGGGTTCCGCGATGATCAACATCGGGCTCACCGCCGGCCTGTACGCCGTCTTCCTCTCCCTCAGCGTGGGCTACGCCTGGCTGGGGCTCGCGGTGGCGATCGGTTGCCTCATCCATGTCGTCGGCGACTGCATGACCGAACGGGGCTGTCCAGTGCTGTGGCCGCTGGGGGTGAAGTTCCTGCTGCCGTGGAAGATCGGCATCAAGACCGGCAAGAAGTTCGAGCAGAAGATCCTCGCGCCGATCCTGTCGGTGGCCATCGTCGGCCTGCTGTTCTGGCGGCTGGCACCCGGTTAACTTGATGTCGAGATATTCTAGAGATATCTTGACGTCGAGACATCCGCCGCGGAGCTCGCCAGTTAGGGTCACCTAACGTGCTGGTCGTGCGAAGAGTGCGGCAGGATTTGGTCTGAGAAAATGTCTGATGGAGGAGGCGAATCACCGTGTCCGCGAACAGCTTCGGCAGCCGTGACACGCTACGCGTCGGCGACGCGTCATACGAGATTTTCCGGCTGGATGCCGTCGAGGGCGCCGCACGCCTCCCGTACAGCCTGAAGATCCTGCTGGAAAACCTCCTCCGCACCGAGGACGGCGCGAACATCACCGCCGACCACATCCGGGCGCTGGGCGGCTGGGACCCGAAGGCGGCGCCGAGCGTGGAGATCCAGTTCACGCCCGCGCGCGTCATCATGCAGGACTTCACCGGCGTTCCCTGCGTGGTCGACCTGGCCACCATGCGCGAGGCCGTGCGTGACCTCGGTGGCGACGCGGCCCGCATCAACCCGCTGGCGCCGGCCGAGATGGTCATCGACCACTCGGTCATCGTCGACTACTTCGGCCACCCCGACGCCTTCCAGCGCAACGTCGAGCGCGAGTACGAGCGCAACCGCGAGCGTTACCAGTTCCTGCGCTGGGGCCAGACGGCCTTCGACGAGTTCAAGGTCGTCCCGCCCGGCACCGGCATCGTCCACCAGGTCAACATCGAGCACCTGGCCCGCGTGGTGATGATCCGCGACGGCAAGGCCTACCCCGACACCTGCGTCGGCACCGACTCCCACACCACGATGGAGAACGGCATCGGCGTCCTGGGCTGGGGCGTCGGCGGCATCGAGGCCGAGGCCGCGATGCTCGGCCAGCCGATCTCCATGCTCATCCCGCGCGTGGTCGGCTTCAAGCTCAACGGCAAGCTGCCCGCCGGGGCCACCGCCACCGACCTGGTGCTCACGATCACCGAGATCCTGCGCAAGCACGGCGTCGTCGGCAAGTTCGTGGAGTTCTACGGCGAGGGCGTCGCGTCCGTGCCGCTGGCCGACCGGGCCACGATCGGCAACATGAGCCCCGAGTTCGGCTCCACCTGCGCGATCTTCCCGATCGACGGCCAGACCGTCGACTACCTGCGCCTGACCGGCCGCTCCGAGGAGCAGATCGCGCTCGTCGAGGCGTACGCCAAGACCCAGGGCCTCTGGCTCGACCCGTCCGCGCCCGAGCCGGTCTTCTCCGAGTACATCGAGCTCGACCTCGGCACCGTCGTGCCGTCCATCGCCGGCCCCAAGCGCCCGCAGGACCGCATCGCGCTGTCGGCCGCCAAGGCGACCTGGCGCCACGACGTGCAGAACTACGTCGAGGACGGTGTCGACGAGGCGGGCGAGGAGACCTTCCCGGCCTCCGACGCGCCCGCCTCCAACGCCCGCGCCAACGGCGGCCGGCCGCACAAGCCGGTGCCGGTCACGCTGGCCGACGGCACCTCGTTCGAGATCGACCACGGCATCGTCTCGATCGCCGCGATCACCTCGTGCACCAACACCTCCAACCCGTACGTCATGCTCGGCGCGGCGCTGCTGGCCCGCAACGCCGTCGAGAAGGGCCTGACCCGCAAGCCGTGGGTCAAGACCTCGCTGGCCCCCGGCTCGCAGGTCGTCACCGGCTACTTCGAGCGCTCGGGGCTCCAGCCGTACCTCGACAAGATCGGCTTCAACCTCGTCGGCTACGGCTGCACCACCTGCATCGGCAACTCGGGCCCGCTGCCGCCCGAGATCTCCGAGGCCGTCCAGGCCAACGACCTCGCGGTCACGGCCGTGCTGTCGGGCAACCGCAACTTCGAGGGCCGCATCAACCCCGACGTCAAGATGAACTACCTGGCCTCGCCGCCGCTCGTGGTGGCGTACGCGCTGGCCGGGACCATGGACGTCGACCTCGACACCGAGCCGCTGGGCCTCGGCAACGACGGCAAGCCGGTCTACCTGAGGGACATCTGGCCGTCGCCGGAGGAGATCTCCGCGGTGGTCAACTCCTCCATCGGCCGTGACATGTTCGAGCGCGACTACGCCGACGTGTTCAAGGGCGACGACCACTGGCGCTCGCTGCCGATCCCGACCGGCGACACGTTCGAGTGGGACCCGTCCTCGACCTACGTCCGCAAGGCCCCCTACTTCGACGGCATGCCGTCCAAGCCGGAGCCCGTCACCGACATCGCCGGCGCCCGCGTGCTGGTCAAGGTCGGCGACTCGGTCACCACCGACCACATCTCGCCGGCCGGCTCCATCAAGGTCGGCACCCCGGCCGCGCAGTACCTGCAGGCCAACGGCGTCGAGGTAAAGGACTTCAACTCCTACGGCTCGCGGCGCGGCAACCACGAGGTCATGATCCGGGGCACGTTCGCCAACATCCGCCTGCGCAACCAGATCGCGCCGGGCACCGAGGGCGGCTACACCCGCGACTTCACCCAGCCAGACGGCCCGGTGTCGTTCATCTACGACGCCTCGGTCAACTACGCCGCGGCCGAGACGCCGCTGGTGGTGCTGGCGGGCAAGGAGTACGGCTCCGGCTCCTCGCGCGACTGGGCGGCCAAGGGCACGGCGCTGCTGGGCGTGCGCGCGGTCATCGCCGAGTCGTACGAGCGTATCCACCGCTCCAACCTGATCGGCATGGGCGTGCTCCCGCTGCAGTTCCCCGAGGGCGCCTCGGCGCAGTCGCTCGGACTGACCGGCGAGGAGACCTTCGACATCACGGGTGTCGAGGAGCTCAACTCCGGCGGCATCCCGAGCACCGTGCACGTGAAGGCCGGCGACGTGGAGTTCGACGCGGTGGTCCGCATCGACACGCCGGGCGAGGCCGACTACTACCGGCACGGCGGGATCATGCAGTACGTTCTTCGCTCGTTGCTCGCGAAGTGACTTCCCGGGCTCGCGCGCGGTCATGAGCCGCGCGGGGGCCGGGATCCCTTGGCCGCTCGTTGAAGCCGGGGGTGGGGCGTGATCCTCACGCGCCCGTATCGGGGGAACCACCCGACACAAAGAAGAGCCGCCCGGCGGGACAACCCCCGCCGGGCGGCTCTTCGTCATCGGGACATCGTCCGGTAGCGGCGGACGGCTTCGTGCTGGAGGAGCAGGCCGATCGGACGCGTCCGGACGGGGAACCCGGCATGCCGGACATGGAGGAGTTCCAGGCGGCCTATCCGCGGCTGACGGCGGGCCTGGCGGAGGTGGGTGACCCGCAGGGCGACCTGTCGTTCGAGGGCGGGCTGCAGTTGATCCTCGACGGCATGGAGCTCCGCCTGAAGGCTCAGGCCACCTTGGCGGCGGGCGCGGACCAGGTGTCGCAGGCGGAGGGGGAGACGGCGCGGTAGCCGCGCTGGAGCCAGTAGACGCGGGTGGCGCCCTTGCCGTGGCTGCGGTGGCCGTCCTCGTCGCCGCTGGCCCGGGTGGCGTCGAGCAGTGCCGTCCAGTCGTCCGGGCCGCGCCGCAGCGAGCCCCACACGCTGCCGAGGAACACCCCTGACAGGCAGTCGGCCTGCAGTTCGAAGCGCCGCTTCAGCTCGCCCTGGCGGTCGGTCCGGATCTTCGCCTTGTACGACCGCCAGACGCCGAGCAGGCTCTGCACATGGTGCCCGTACTCGTGGGCGGCGACCTTGAACGGGTACAGATCGGTCCTGTCCTCGATCCACCGGCCGGTGAGGGGGAACACCAGGGTGCCGCGCTCCATGCAGTAGAAGGCCGCCGCCTGCTCGGGCCACGGCACGCCGCACACGGTGCTCTCGGGCTCGTCGTAGTACCGCACGACGGGCTTGCTGAACGCCCATCCGGCCCGCCCGAAGTAGGCGGCCCACGACTTGTCCAGACATTTCATGACTGCTTCGAGGTACTGCCGAGCCCGCGGAATCCCCCCGTACGTGATCGCCGTCTCGGGGCAGGCGGTGTCGCGCAGCTTCCCGGCCTTCTTGGAGAACGGGCTCTTGACGGGGGCGGCGTCGGCGGCCTGGGCGGGTACGCAGATGGTCGCGAGGATCGAGACGGCGGCGAGAGCGCGCTTGAACGGGAGGAACTGCACGGAGGGCAGCTTAACGATCTGCGGGGGCGCCTCGCGCCCGATCACCCTCGCACCGGGAACGGCGACAGAGAGTAAAGGTGGTTGACTCTCGCCCATGACTGATGCGGCTTTGGTGCTGATTGTGGGCGGTTTGGCGGTTTTCGTTGGGGCGATCGTCCAGGGCGGGGTGGGTTTCGGTCTCGGGCTGGTCGCCGCTCCCGTGCTCACCATGCTCGGCCCCGACCTCATGCCGGGCGCCATCCAGGTCGTCAACGCGACGCTCCCGCTGTTCACGCTGGCCGCAGAGTGGCGGATGGTGGATTGGCGCGGGCTCGGGTTCGCGGTGCTGGGGAGGCTGCCCGGGAGCGTCATCGGCGCGGTCATCGTCGTCTACGTCTCCGCGTACACCAGAGGCGTCTTCGTCGCCGTCATGGTGCTCGTCGCGGTCGCCCTGACGGCCAGGGCGCTGAGCGTGCCGCGCAACGGGCTGACACTTTCCTCCGCCGGGTTCGTCTCCGGGATCACCGGGACGGCGACGGGCATCGGCGGGCCGCCCATGGGGCTGGTGTACCAGCACGCCAAGGGGCCGCAGATCAGGGCGACGCTGGCGATGTTCTTCTTCCTGAGCGCCGCCCAGTCGCTGGTCATCCTCGCGGTCGTGGACGAGCTCCCGGCCCGGGCGCTGACGACGGGGGCGGTGCTGATCGTGCCGATGGTGCTCGGGTTCCTGGTCTCGGGGCCGCTGCGGCGATATCTGGACGGCGGAAAGGTGCGGACGGCCGTGCTCGTGGTGGCCGCGGCCTCCGCCGTGGCGCTGCTCGTGCAGAACGTGATCGCACAGCTCACCTGAGACCGGAGCCAGGAAGATTGAGGTGACGTTTCTGGATTGTTACCCGAAACAACAAACTCCCGGCCTGCAGGGTCTTCCAAAGCAGGCCATCCCGGAATACGTTGCCGCAAACAACATTCATCCGGGCCCCTCCGGAAGAAAGGACCCTGCACCATGCGCAAGGGGATCCTCAGCCTGACCGCCGCGGCAGCCGTGCTCGCCCTCGGTCTCACCGCCTGCGGGGGGAACAGCGGTCAGACCACCACGTCGACCTCGTCGGCCACTGCCTCGGCTGCGAAGGCCGGGAAGATCGGCGTCATCCTGCCGGACAGCAAGTCCTCGGCCCGGTGGGAGACGGCGGACCGCAAATACCTCGAAGAGGCGTTCAAGGCCGCCGGCGTCCAGTACGACATCCAGAACGCCCAGAACGACAAGACGGCGTTCCAGACCATCGCCGACCAGATGATCACCAACGGCGCCACCGTCCTGATGATCGTGAACCTGGACAGCGGCAGCGGCAAGGCGGTCATCGACAAGGCCAAGTCCCAGGGCGTGGCCACGATCGACTACGACCGGCTGACGCTCGGCGGCGGCGCCGCCTACTACGTCAGCTTCGACAACACCAAGGTCGGCACCCTGCAGGGTGAGGGCCTGAGCAAGTGCCTGACCGACAAGAAGGCCAGCAAGCCCATCGTGGCTTACCTGAACGGCTCGCCGACGGACAACAACGCCACGCTGTTCAAGCAGGGGTACGACGGGGTGCTCAAGCCCAAGTTCGACTCCGGCGAGTACGTCAAGGGCCCCGACCAGGCCGTGCCCGACTGGGACAACACCCAGGCAGGCACGATCTTCGAGCAGATGCTCACCCAGCAGCCGAAGATCGCCGGCGTGCTGGCCGCCAACGACGGCCTCGGCAACGCCGCCATCACCGTGCTGAAGAAGCAGAACCTCAACGGCAAGGTGCCGGTCACCGGCCAGGACGCCACCGTCCAGGGCCTGCAGAACATCCTGGCCGGCGACCAGTGCATGACCGTCTACAAGGCCGTCAAGAAGGAGGCCGACGCCGCGGCCAAGCTCGCGGTGGCGCTGGCCAAGGGTGAGAAGCCCACGGCGAGCGGCAGCGTCAAGGACCCCGAGAGCGGTCAGGACGTCCCCTCCGAGCTGCTCGAGCCGCAGGCCATCTACCTCGACAACGTCAAGGACGTGGTGGCCGACGGTTACGTGACCAAGGAGGAACTGTGCACGGGTGACTTCGCCAAGAAGTGCACCGAGGCAGGTATTCAATAAGACCAAAGGGGGCGCGGCCCGACCGGTCGTGCCCCCTTTTAGGGAGCCCCATGACCCCCCTCCTTGAAGTGCGCGGGATCGACAAGAGCTTCGGTCCGGTGAAGGTCCTGCACAAGGTCGAGTTCGAGGCATACGCCGGCGAGGTGACAGCCCTGGTCGGAGACAACGGCGCGGGCAAGTCGACCCTGGTCAAGTGCATCGGCGGCATCTATCCGATCGACGCGGGCGAGATCCTGTTCGACGGCCGGCAGGTGCACGTCCACAGCCCCCGCGACGCGGGCGAGCTCGGGATCGAGATCGTGTACCAGGACCTGGCCCTGTGCGACAACCTCGACATCGTCCAGAACATGTTCCTCGGCAGGGAGCGCAAGAACGGGCTCCTGCTCGACGAGGACAGCATGGAGGAGCTGGCCGAGAAGACCCTCAGCGGCCTGTCCGTGCGCACGGTGAAGTCCATCAGGCAGCAGGTCTCCAGCCTGTCCGGCGGGCAGCGGCAGACCGTGGCCATCGCCAAGGCCGTGCTGTGGAACAGCAAGGTCGTCATCCTCGACGAGCCGACCGCGGCGCTGGGCGTGGCCCAGACCGCGCAGGTGCTGGAGCTGGTGCGCAGGCTGGCCGACACCGGCCTGGCCGTCGTGCTCATCTCGCACAACATGAACGACGTCTTCGCCGTCTCCGACCGGATCGCGGCGCTCTACCTCGGCAGGATGGCCGCCCAGGTCAGGACAGCCGACGTGACGCACGCCCAGGTCGTCGAACTGATCACCTCAGGCCGCAGCGGGGAACTCGGCCTCAAGAACGGGGTCACCCCATGAGCAAGGTCAAAGAACTCCCCGGCGAGGCCATCGCCGCCGCGACGCAGTCGCCGTCGATCGGCAACAGCTTCCTCGCTTATGTCGAGCGCGTACGCGGCGGGGACATGGGCGCGCTGCCCGCCGTGCTGGGGCTGGTCGTGCTCTGCACGGTCTTCGCCGTCGCGCGCCCCGCCTTCGTCACCTCGATCAACTTCGCCAACCTCTTCACCCAGGGCGCCGCGATCACCCTGATCGCGATGGGCCTGGTGTTCGTGCTGCTGCTCGGCGAGATCGACCTGTCCGCCGGCTTCGCCAGCGGCGTGTGCGCGGCGGTGCTCGCCGTCACGCTCACCAGCCTGGGCCTGCCCTGGTACGTGTGCGTGCTGGCCGCCATCGTCACCGGCGTCATCATCGGCACGGTGCTCGGCACGCTCGTCGCCAAGGTCGGGATCCCGTCGTTCGTGGTCACGCTGGCCGCCTTCCTGGCCTTCCAGGGCCTGGTCCTGGTGCTGGTCCAGGAGGGCACGAACATCTCCATCAGGGACAGCGTGATCGTCGCCATCGCCAACAAGAACCTGCCGCCCTGGCTGGGGTGGGTGCTCTACGCGGCCTGCGTGGCGGTCTTCGCCGCCGTCCAGCTCCTGCGGGCCAGGAAGCGCACCAAGCGCGGGCTGGTGGCCGACCCGATGTCGCTGATCGCCGCCCGCGTGGGCGCGCTGGCGGTGCTGGCCGGCCTCGCGGTCTACGTGCTCAACCTGGAGCGCAGCCGCAACCCGGCGCTGGTCTCGCTCACCGGCGTGCCGATCGTGGTGCCGATCATCCTGGTGCTGCTGGTCGCGTGGACGATGGTGCTGCGCCGTACCGCGTTCGGCCGCCATATCTACGCGGTCGGCGGCAACACCGAGGCCGCCCGCCGGGCCGGCATCCCGGTCGACCGGATCAGGATCAGCGCGTTCGTGATCTGCTCCTCGATGGCCGCGATCGGCGGGATCGTGGCCGCGTCCAGGGCCAGCTCGGTCGACCCGAACACGGGCGGCAGCTCCGTCCTGCTGTACGCGGTCGGCGCGGCGGTCATCGGCGGCACCAGCCTGTTCGGCGGGAAGGGAAGGGTGCTGGACGCCGTGCTCGGCGGCGCCGTGGTGGCGGTCATCGAGAACGGCATGGGTCTGATGGGGTATGGGGCCAGCGTGAAATACCTGGTCACGGGGTCCGTCCTGCTGCTGGCCGCGGGCGTCGACGCCCTGGCCCGCAAACGGGCGTCGGCCGCTGGTCTAAGGTGATCAGCGACTCTCAGCCCCCGAAGGAATACCAGACGATGCGTGCCGGCCCCTCCCAAGAGGACATCAGGCGCCACAATCTCGGCGCGCTGCTTCGCCATGTCCATCTGGGCGGGCCGATCTCGCGTGCCGAGCTGACCTCGAGGATGGGGCTCAACCGCAGCACGATCATGGCGCTGACCTCGGACCTCACCGCGGCCGGGCTGGTGCGTGAGGAGCTGCCCCGCGAGACGGGCCGCGCGGGGCGGCCCTCGCTCGTGGTGCGGCCCGAGTCGGCCCGGGTCTACGTCTTCGCGTTCGACGTGGGCCCCGACCGGCTCGCGGTGGCCCGCGTGGGGCTGGGCGGGGTGATCCTCGACCGCCGGGAGACGACCCGCGAGCGCGGGAAGTTCGAGCTGGACGAGCTGACCGGGGTGCTGTCCGGCTTCGCCCGGCAGATGCGGCGCAAGACCAGGGACGACACCGTCTGCGTGGGCGCGGCGGCGGCCGTGTCCGGCGGCGTGCGCAAGGCCGACGGCGTCGTGCGGTTCTCACCCAACCTGCTGGCCGAGGAGATCCCGTTCGGCGAGGAGCTGGGCCGCCGGCTCGGCCTCGGGCTGCCGGTCAGCGTAGGCAACGACGCCAACCTGGCCGCCCTCGCCGAGCACAGCAGGGGCGTCGGCGCCGCCGTCAGGGACCTCATCTACCTGCACGGCGACGTGGGCATCGGCGGCGGCATCATCGCGGGCGGCCACCTGCTCGGCGGCCACGACGGCTACGGCGGCGAGGTCGGCCACATGGTCGTCAACCCCGGCGGGCGCGCCTGCGGCTGCGGGTCCCACGGGTGCCTGGAGGCGGAGGTGGGGGAGCGGGCGCTGCTGGAGGCCGCCGGCCGCATCGGCCCCGGGCAGCACGGGCGCGACGCGGTGCGCGCCGTGGTGGAGGCCGCCGACCGGGGCGACATCGGAGCGCAGGACGCGCTCAAGAAGGTCGGCGACTGGCTCGGCCTCGGCGTCGCGAACCTGGTCAACATCTTCAACCCCGAAATGGTCATCTTCGGGGGCATCCTCCGGGAGATCTACCTGGGGTCGGCCGCGCGGGTGCGTTCCCAGCTCGCCCTGCACGCGATGGCGCCGCAGCGCGAGAGGCTGCGGCTGCGTACGGCGTCGCTAGGGGACGCCGCCCCGCTGGTGGGAGCGGCTGAGCTGGCCTTCGCCAACGTCCTCGCCGACCCCCTGGAGGTCCTCGCCCGCGCCAACGCCTGACCCGTCAGCCGACCTTCGACTTGGCGGCCGTCCAGGTGTTGCAGAAGCCGGTGGCCCCGCCGCGGTAGCCGCGCTCCTGCCAGAAGGCGAGGTTGCGGGGCTTGCCGTGGATCTCGCTCTCGTCGGCCCTGCGCACCGCGTCGACCCAGTCGTCCCACTTGATCCCCGGCTTGATCGACTCCAGCGTGGCGCTGTAGAAGACGCCGGCGAAGCACTCGGCCTGCATCTCCAGCCGGTGGCTCAGCAGGGCCTTCGCGTTGCCGGACGCCTGCCAGGACAGCGCGTTCTGCGCGTCCAGCACCCCGATGAGCTGCTGCACGTGATGTCCCCACTCGTGGGCGACGGAGTGCGCGATGTTCATCCTGAAGGGGTCGCGCAGGTCGTGCTTCATGATCCGGATGGCGATCGTGCGCTGCTCGGGGCAGTACTGCGCGCCGTTGCTGGTGATCTCCCCGCAGACGGAGTCGCTCCCCGTCGTGATCGTGACCTCGGGCGGCGCGTACGGCAGCCGGGCCTGCGCGAACCGCCCGGCCCAGAAGCGGTCGGCGCATCCGGCCATCGCCCGGTAGAACGCCTTGAGCGAGGCGACGCTCCCCACGCGGATCTCCGGGATCTCGCAGGTGTGGGCGACCACGTCGCCGCCCATCGCCCCCAGAAGGCCGGCCTGCGCGATACGCGACGCCGCCCAGGCCGGCCCAGAAAAAAGCCCCGAGAACAGCAGCAGACCCGCGACCATGCCCGCTAAGAGGGATATGCGCACGATCGCGGATCTTAGAGGACTTCTAGGACACTTGGGACTTCGGGGCCTTCCAGGTGTTGCAGCCGCCGGCCGACTCGGTGTCGAAGCCGCGCTTGAGCCAGGCGCCGGCGTTCTTGGCGTTGCCGTGCGTCTTCTCGCCCCAGTTGTCGACCTTCACGCCGAGGGCGGACAGGTCGAGGCCGGTGCCGCCGTTCTTGACCCAGTAGGTGAACTCGGACTCCTGGCGGCCCAGCGAGTGCCAGACGCTGCCGACGAAGACCCCCGACAGGCACTCGGCCTGCAGCTCCAAGCGGCGGGACTCGTCGAGCACGCGGGCCTCGTTCTTGCGGCTGTACGGCGTCATGGCCTTGAACATGCCCGTCATCTGCTGGATGTGGTGACCGTACTCGTGGGCCAGGACCAGCATCAGGATCAGGTCGGTCTGCTCCTCGACGAGGTTGCCGCTGGCCAGGAAGGTGATCTTCTTGTTGGTCGAGCAGTAGATCGCCTGCGCGCCCGCGGGGTACGCGCCGCAGCCGGTCTTCGCGCCGATCTTGGTGATCACCTGCAGCGAGGGCTTGCTGAAGGTGAAGCCCGCCTTCTTGACCTTCGGCTCCCAGGCGGCGTTGAGGCAGTCGAGCACGACGTCCAGGTAGCCCTTGATCTCCTCCAGGGTGCCGGACTGCACCTTCGGCTCCTCGCACGAGTCGAAGCCGAGCTTGCCCGTCTTGTAGATCGGGCTTTTCGCCAGCACGGGCTTGTACGCCGGCGCAGCGGTGGCCGCGTGGGCCGTTCCGGCAAAGAGCAGGCTCGCCAGGGCGCCTGCCATAAGCGCCGATCGGGTGATTCGCATGAGAAGGCACCCTATTGAATAGGGAGTTCCAGGTAAAGGAAGATTAAAGCGTGTTGCGGGCTGCGGCGGACCAGGTGTTGCACGCGCCCGGACCGCCGCGGTTGAAGCCCCGCGTCATCCAGGCTGCCTGCGTCGGGCCCCTGCCGTGGTCGTTCTGGGGCCAGCCCTTGGCGCCGTTCTTCCTGAACCAGTCGACCGTGTACGCCCAGTCGGCGTCGGTGACCAGCGCCGTTCCCTTCATCGTGCTCATGAACACCGAGGAGAAGCACTCCGCCTGCAGTTCTGAATTGCGCGAGAGTTGCAGCCGCTTCGCCTTGCCCGCGACATTCCTGGCGGTCCAGTAGTAGTTCCAGATGCCGGAGATCTGCTGGACGTGGTGCCCGTACTCGTGGGCGATCAGGCGGGTGATGCCCAGCGGGAACGGGTTGCGCAGCTGGTCCCTGCTGATCATCAGGTACATCGTGCGGTCGGTGGAGCAGTAGACGCCGTCGGCGCCGGTGTTCCACGTGCCGCAGGGCGTCCTGACCTTGGTGGTGATGATGCGCAGCCGCGGCTTGGCGAAGGGCAGGTCGGCCTTGCGGAACTGGGCGCCCCACGCCTTGTTGAGGCAGTTGGTCACGCGGGTCAGGAAGCGCCGGTACGCGGTCATGCTCCCGGCCGGCAGGTCGCCGGGCGCGCAGTTGACGTCGGTCAGGCGCCCGGTGCGGTACAGCGGGTTCGCCGTCGCCAGCGCCCTGCCGATCGAGGGCCCCTTCTTCGACTCGCTCGAACCCTTGGCCGCCGGGGAGGAGGGCTGCTGGGCCGCCCCGTTGCGCGGCTCCGTGGAGGTGGTGGCCACGTCGGCCAGCACGAGCACCAAACCGGCCGCTGCCAGGGCAAGTGCCAGCATGGCGACCGCCAGTGCCGCGAGTTTGCTTTTGGGGGCAGAGTTCATATGTTCCGAAAAACTATCCCAAGATCATACATATGTGGGTGGATTTGACTCGATGGAGTCAGTGAGGCGCGAGCGAACTAGACTCGGGTCATCGGCGCACAAGAGCAGAGGGGAGTCGGATCCGTGAGCGGGTTGCTGGGCTCGATAGAGGGACCGCACGACGTCAAACGGCTCGCTGTCGAGGAGCTGCCGCGGCTTGCGGGGGAGATCCGCGACCTGCTGGTCGACTCGTGCGCCAGGTTCGGCGGCCATCTGGGCCCCAACCTGGGTGTGGTCGAGCTCACCATCGCGATCCACCGGGTCTTCGACTCCCCGAGCGACCCCGTCGTCTGGGACACCGGCCACCAGTCGTACGTGCATAAGGTCCTCACCGGACGGGCCTCCGGCTTCGAGGCGCTCAAGCAGGAGGGTGGCCTGTCGGGCTACCCGAGCCAGGCCGAGTCGGAGCACGACTTCGTCGAAAACTCCCACGCCTCGACCGCGCTGTCCTACGCCGACGGCCTGGCCAAGGCGTTCAAGCTGCGCGGCGAGCAGGACCGCACGGTCGTGGCGGTGATCGGCGACGGCGCGCTGACCGGTGGCATGGCCTGGGAGGCGCTCAACAACATCGCCGCCGCCAAGGACCTCCGGCTCGTGATCGTGGTCAACGACAACGGCCGCTCCTACTCGCCCACGATCGGCGGTCTGGCCTCCCACCTGTCCTCCTTGCGGGTCAACCGCAGGTATGAGGACTTCCTCGACTACGTCAAGGACAAGTTGGGGAACGTTCCCGTGCTCTACGACGCCCTGCACGGCTTCAAGAAGGGCGTCAAGGACGTGCTGGCCCCGCAGGTCATGTTCGAGGACCTCGGGCTCAAATACGTCGGCCCCATCGACGGTCACGACGAGCAGGCCATGGAGGCGGCGCTGCGCAAGGCCCGCGACTTCCGCGGCCCCGTCATCGTCCACGCCCTCACCCAGAAGGGCCGCGGCTACACCCCCGCGGAGAATCACGACGAGGACCAGTTCCACTCGCCCGGCGCCTTCGACCGGGCCACCGGCGCGGAGAAGCCCAAGCCGCGCATCTGGACCAACGTCTTCAGCGAGGAGCTCGTCCGGCTCGGCAAGGAGCGCGAGGACCTCGTCGCGATCACCGCGGCCATGCTCCACCCGACGGGCCTCAACGCCTTCGCCGACGCCTTCCCCGAGCGCATCTACGACGTCGGCATCGCCGAGCAGCACGCGCTGACCAGCGCCGCCGGCCTCGCCCTCGGCGGCATGCACCCGGTTGTGGCCGTCTACGCCACGTTCCTCAACCGGGCCTTCGACCAGCTGCTCATGGACGTCGCCCTGCACCGGCTGCCCGTCACGGTGGTCCTCGACCGGGCCGGCGTCACGGGCGACGACGGCGCCAGCCACAACGGCATGTGGGACCTGTCGATCCTCCAGGTCGTCCCCGGGCTTCGGGTCGCGGTGCCGCGCGACGGCGACCGGTTGACCGAGCTGCTGCGCGAGGCCGTCCAGGTCACCGACGGCCCGACCGTGCTGCGCTTCCCCAAGGGCCCGGTCGCCGAGCCGGTCGAGCCGGTGGGCAAGCTGGGCGAGATGGACCTGCTGCGCACCCCCAAGGGCGACCCCGACGTGCTGCTGGTCGGCGTGGGCCCGATGGCGCAGCTCTGCATGGACGCCGCGGTCCTGCTCGACGCCCAGGGCATCGGGGCCACCGTGGTCGACCCCCGGTGGGTCAAGCCGCTCGACGAGGCGCTGGTGCTGGCCGCCGGCGCCCACAAGCTGGTGGCCGTCGTCGAGGACAACGGCCGCGTGGGCGCCGTGGGCGACGCCGTGGCCCGCCTTCTGCGCGACGCCGACGTCGACGTGCCCGTGCGCACGTACGGCATCCCGCAGGAGTTCCTCGACCACGCCAAGCGGGCCGCGATCCTCGCCAAGGTCGGCCTGACCGGGCAGGACCTCGCCCGGCAGATCACCGAGGCGGTCGCGAAGCGGACCTCCCACGAGGTGCCCGCCCGCCACTGAACGCCCGGCGCACCGCGGCGGTGATCCCCAGTACGGCGATCACCGCCGCGTCCCGGACTTCTGTCCCCACGGTGAGACTGGATCCTGGCCACGCATGATCACCCAGGGCGTGGGAAGGATCACCGGGCGTGGACATCTTTCGCACGAAGAGCGTCGAGCAGTCGATCCGTGACACCGAGGATCCGGAGCACCAGCTGCGCAAACGCCTGACGGCCACCGACCTGACGGTCTTCGGCATCGGGGTGATCGTCGGCACCGGGATCTTCGTGCTCACGGGACAGGTCGCCAAGGAGGTGGCGGGTCCGGCGGTGGCGCTCTCGTTCGTCGTCGCGGGCGTCGTCTGCGGGCTGGCGGCCCTGTGCTACGCCGAGTTCGCCTCCACCATCCCGGTCGCCGGCTCGGCCTACACCTTCGCCTTCGCCACCCTGGGCGAGTTCCCCGCCTGGGTGATCGGCTGGGACCTGACCCTGGAGCTGGCGCTGGCCGCGGCCGTGGTGGCGGTCGGCTGGTCGGGCTACTTCGCCTCGATGCTGGCGTCCATCGGCATCCATCTGCCCGCCTCGATCGCGGGCGAGAACCCCGTGGTCAACGTGCCCGCCATCCTCATCGTCCTCCTGCTCACCGTGATCCTGGTGATCGGCATCAAGGTCTCCTCGCGGGTCAACCTCATCCTGGTGATCACGAAGATCGCGGTCGTGCTGCTGGTCATCGTGGCCGGGCTGTTCTTCGTCAAGGGGGCCAACTACACGCCGTTCATCCCCGAGGCCGTGTCCACGCCCCGGGTGGAAGGGCTGAAGGCGCCGTTGATCCAGGTGCTGTTCGGCATCACGCCGGTCGCCTTCGGCGTGATGGGCGTCTTCTCCGCCGCGGCGATCGTGTTCTTCGCGTTCATCGGCTTCGACATCGTGGCCACCGCCGCCGAGGAGACCATCCACCCGCAGCGCGACGTGCCGCGCGGCATCCTCGGCTCGCTGGCCATCTGCACGGCCCTGTACGTGGCCGTCTCGCTCGTCGTCGTCGGCATGCAGCGCTATGACCAGCTCAGCACCTCCGCGCCGCTGTCCGACGCGTTCACCTCGGTCGGCTACGGCTGGCTGGCCACGATCATCAGCGTCGGCGCCATCGCCGGCCTGACCACCGTGGTGCTCGTGCTGCTGCTCGGCCAGACCCGGGTGCTCTTCGCGATGTGCCGCGACGGGCTGCTGCCGCGCCCGCTGGCCAAGGTCCACCCCCGCTTCGGCACGCCGGCCCGGCTCACGATCATCATCGGCGTGGTGACGATGGCGCTGGCCGGGTTCGTGTCGTTCGGCGAGCTGGCCGAGCTGGTGAACATCGGCACGCTCTTCGCGTTCGTGGTGGTCTCGATCGGGGTGATCATTCTCCGGAACACCCGACCCGATCTGCCGAGGGCGTTCCGCGCGCCGTTCGTGCCGGTGCTGCCGGTCCTGTCGGTGCTGGCCTGCCTCTACCTCATGCTCAACCTGCCGGTGCAGACGTGGCTGAGGTTCCTCGTCTGGATGATCCTCGGCGTCGTCATCTACTTCGTCTACGGCTACCGCCACAGCAGGACGGTGAAGGTCCGCGCCAAGAGCGGCCGCTGAGGGGCGGGCGCGCGGCCCGCCCCCGTGGCCGGTCAGAGCGAGAGGACGGCTCCCACCGCGGCCTTCATCGTGCAGCCGTTGCCGAAGACCTTGGCCCACTGCACCGCCCTGCCGTGCCACTGGCCGGCCACCACGACGGCGTGCGGCTGCAGTTCCTTCGTGCAGATGGCGTTCGGCGTGACGTTGAGCCGCTCGGGGTGCCCGTCGACCTTCTCCAGCAGCTGGCAGGCCGCGCGCGCGTTCGGGTGGGTGCCGCCCGCGGGCCCGCAGTTGAGCCAGGCCGTCTTCGTCTCACCGCCCTTGGCGGCGTCAACGATCTTGAGCTCCGCCTTCGGATGGGGTGTGGCCAGGGCGGGCGCCGACGCGCCCAGCAGGAAGGCTCCGCAGAGCGCGACGGCGCCGAGTGCTCTCATCATGAATACTCTCCGTTCGTAGAACGGTACTCAACGCTACGACGGAGATCGGTGAGGGTTAAGGAGGCCCGCCGGGCGGGCCTCCTTCAAAGGATTCAGGCGGGCAGCGAGGCCACGCCGGGCGGCAGGAACCGCGGCTGGGCGATGCCGGTCCTGTCCAGGTACGGGGTGATACCGCCCAGGTGGAACGGCCAGCCGGCCCCGAGGATCATGCACAGGTCGATGTCCTGCGGCGCGGCGACCACGCCCTCGTCCAGCATGATGCGGATCTCCCCGGCCAGCGCCGCCAGGACGCGCTCGCGCACCTGCTCGGCGGTGGACGGCGACGTGCCGCCGGAGAAGAGGGCGACCGCCTCCGGGTCGAGCGTGAAGTCGGGCCGGTAGACGCCCGGCTTGCCCGTGGCGACCAGCTTGGCCATGTTCTCCGAGACGCCGAAGCGGTCGGGGAAGGCCTCGTGCAGCGTCTCGGCGACGTGCAGGCCGACGGCCGGGCCGACGAGCTGCAGCAGCGCGAACGGCGACATCGGCAGCCCGAGCCCGTCCAGCGCGTGCTCAGCCACCTCCAGGGGCGTGCCCTCGTCCACGGCCGTCACGACCTCGCCCATGAAGCAGGTCAGCAGCCGGTTGACCACGAACGCCGGCGCGTCCTTGACCAGCACCGACGACTTCTTCAGCGACTTGCCCACCGCGAACGCCGTGGCCAGCGTGGCGTCGTCCGTGGCGGCGCCACGGACGATCTCCAGCAGCGGCATGACGGCGACCGGGTTGAAGAAGTGGAACCCGACCAGCCGCTCGGGGTGCGCCAGCCCGGCGCCCATCTCGGTCAGGGAGAGCGAGGAGGTGTTCGTGGCCAGCACGCACTCGGCCGAGACCACGGCCTCCACCTCGGCGAACACCTGCTTCTTGACCGCCATGTCCTCGAACACGGCCTCGATCACGAAGTCGGCGTCGGCGAAGGCGTCCTTCGTCAGCGACCCGGTCACCAGAGCCTTGAGCCGGTTGGCCTGGTCGGCCGAGACGCGGCCCTTGCCGAGGAGCTTGTCGACCTCGGCGTGCACGTACCCGACGCCCTTGTCGAGCCGGGCCTGGTCGAGGTCGGTCAGCACGACCGGCACCTCCAGGCGGCGCGCGAACAGCAGCGCCATCTGCGAGGCCATCAGCCCCGCGCCCACCACGCCGACCTTGGTGACCTTGCGGGCCAGCGAGCGGTCGGGCGCGCCCGCGGGCCGCTTGGCGCGGCGCTGCACCAGGTCGAACGAGTAGAGCCCGGCCCGCAGCTCGTCGCCCATCAGCAGGTCGGCCAGCGCCTCGTCCTCGGCGGCGAAACCCTCGTCGCGGGAGGCCGTACGGGCCTGGGCGATCAGGTCGAGCGCGCGGTAGGGGGCGGGCGAGGCGCCGCGCAGCTTCATGTCCACCAGGAAGCGCGCGTCGGCGACCGTCTTGTCCCAGTCCTCGTCGTGGGCCGGCCGCTCCACGGCCAGCTCGCCCTTGATCACCCGGGCGGCCCAGCGCAGCGACTCCTCCAGGAAGTCGGCGGGCTCGAACATCGCGTCCGCGACGCCCAGCTCGTACGCCTCCTTGCCCTTGACCATGCGGTTCTGGGAGAGCGGGTTCTCGATGATCAGCTTGATCGCCTTCGCCGGGCCGATCAGGTGGGGCAGCAGCTGCGTGCCGCCCCAGCCCGGCACCAGGCCGAGGAAGCACTCCGGCAGCGCCACCGCGGGCACGCCCGAGGAGATGGTCCGGTACGTGCAGTGCAGCGCCACCTCGAGCCCGCCGCCCATCGCGGCGCCGTTCACGAACGCGAACGACGGGATCGACAGCTCGCTCAGCCTGCGGAACACGTGGTGGCCCAGCGCGCCGATGGCCAGGGCCTCCTCGCGCGTGGACAGCGCGGCCGCGCCCTTGAGGTCGGCGCCGACGGCGAAGATGAACGGCTTGCCCGTCACGCCCACCGCGGCCAGGTCGCTGCGCTCGGCGATCTCCGACAGCGCGCCGTTGAGCGCGAACAGGCCGTTCGGGCCGAACGTGTTGGGCTTGGTGTGGTCGAAGCCGTTGTCCAGCGTGATCAGCGCCATCGTGCCGGCGCCGTAGGGGAGCTGGACGTCGCGCACGAGCGCCTTGGTGACGACTTCGTCGGTGCTGCGCCGGCTCAGGAGCGTGCGCCAGGTCTCGATACCGCTCATGCGAGGTTCTCCCAGATCACAGTGCCGCCCATGCCCATGCCGACGCACATGGTGGTGATGCCGTACCGCACGTCGGGACGCTCGCCGAACTGCCGCGCGAGCTGCGTCATCAGCCGCACGCCGGAGGAGGCGAGCGGGTGTCCGTAGGCGATCGCGCCGCCGTACTGGTTCACGCGGGGATCGTCGTCGGCGATCCCGAAGTGGTCGAGGAACGCCAGCACCTGGACGGCGAACGCCTCGTTGATCTCGAACAGCCCGATGTCGGAGATGTCCAGGCCGGCCAGCCGGAGCGCCCGCTCCGTGGACGGGATCGGCCCGACGCCCATGACCTCGGGGTCCACGCCCGCGAACGCGTAGGAGACGAGCCGCATCTTCGCGCCCAGCCCCAGCTCGTCCGCGACCTCCTTGGCGGCCACGACGCACCCGGTGGCGCCGTCGTTGATGCCGGAGGAGTTGCCCGCCGTGACGTTGCCGTGCGGCCGGAACGGCGTCTTGAGCGTGCTCAGCCCCTCCATCGTGGTGCCGGGTCGCGGCGCCTCGTCCTCGACCGCCAGGCTCCAGCCCTTCTCGGCCGTCCTGATCGCGGTCGGCACCAGGTCGGGCTGGATCTTGCCGTCGGCGTACGCCTTGGCCGCCCGCTCCTGCGACAGCACCGCGTACGCGTCCGCGCGGCCCTTGGTGATGTTCGGGTAGCGGTCGTGCAGGTTCTCCGCCGTCATGCCCATGACCAGCGCGCTCGGGTCGACCAGCTTCTCCGACAGGAAGCGCGGGTTGGGGTCGACGCCCTCGCCCATCGGGTGGCGGCCCATGTGCTCGACGCCGCCGGCGATGGCCACGTCGTACGCGCCGAACGCGATGCCGCCCGCGACCGTGGTGACCGCGGTCATCGCGCCCGCGCACATGCGGTCGATCGCGTAGCCGGGCACGCTCTTGGGCAGCCCGGCCAGCACCGCCGCCGCCCGGCCGATGGTCAGGCCCTGGTCGCCGATCTGCGTGGTCGCGGCGATGGCCACCTCGTCCACTCGCTCGGGGGGCAGGTTGGGATTGCGCCGGACGAGCTCGCGGATGACGCGGACGACCAGGTCGTCAGCGCGGGTCTCCGCGTACAGCCCTTTCGGTCCTGATTTGCCGAAAGGCGTGCGCACGCCGTCGACGAACACGACGTCACGAGAGGAAGGCACGGATTCGCTCCTCGTTGATAGGGTTCCGTGCCTATGCTACTCGTCAGTAACTACTCCGCAGACGAGGGCGGCGGTCAGCAATGTGTAAACGACCACCGTGGCCGGCTCCCAGAGGTGGGCGCGGGCCCCGACCAGGGCCGCGACCGCCACGGCCGCGCCCGTCCAGAGCGCCGCGCCCTCTCGCCGGCGCGCGCCTCGGCCGGGGTCCCACGGATCGCCAGGTGACCCGCCCGACCGCAGGGCGCGCGCCAGTGTCCCCAACGCGTCACGTGCCCACCAGAGGACGAACAACACCCCCGCGGCGAGACTCATCAGCGCCAGCGCCTCGATGGCCCAGCCCAGGGAGTCGGCGAAGCCGTACAGGGCCGCCTCCCGGAACAGGCGCGGCGCCGTCCAGCCCAGCAGCAGCGTCACCGCCCAGCAGCAGGCCACGGCCAGCCTGCTGAGGGGGCGCACGCGTCCGGTGCGGGAGGCGGCGTACAGCTCGCGCTCTTTACGGTGGACGTGCCGGGCATGGGTGCCCCAGACGTACTGGGTGATCGCCAGCGCGGGCACCGCGGCCGCGAAGACCACCAGCGACAACACGGCCAGCGGCAGCGTCTGCTCCCTCGTCTGCGCCCGGTCGGCGAGCAGCTGGGCGGTGGCCAGCAGCGCGATCGAGGCGGAGAGCGCGACGAAGGCCCGGCGGCGGGCGGTCCTGGCCCTGGCCCGCAGCCCGGCCAGTTCCTGGGCGCCTGGAGGGGGCGCCATCTCGGTCAACAGCATGAATGTCATCATGGCGTCACTCTGTGTGGCGACGCCCTGGATTCCCGTGCTTTGGATGGAGCTCCTCGCCCGGCACGCAACAGTGGCAGCCCCGAGGATTGCCACTTTTATCTGCAAGGCGCGACAGTCCTGGAATCATCGGTAACTCGGTGAGCTACGCGCCGCCATCTGGCGGAACGCGTTCTCTTGTGGGGTGGGTGAAGGGGGGCGCGTGAGGCAGAGTCCGGAACACGTGGTGGGTGCTTCGCCGCGGCGCAGGAGGCGGCGTGAACGGGGTCCGCGAAGGCGGGTCTCCGTGCTGGGGTGGGTCGGCATCGGGCTGACGCTGGTGCTGGTGGTCGTCTCGGTCGGGGCGTACGCGTACTACCGGCGCATCGAGAGCGAGATCCCCCGCGAGCCCATCGACGTCGGGAGCCGCCCGCCGGACACCGGCGCGCTCAACGTCCTGCTCGTCGGCTCCGACTCCCGTCAGGGTGACAACAAGAAGTACGGCCCCCACCTCAAGGAGATCGGCGAGCGCACCGACACGATCATGCTGCTGCACATCTCCCCGAACCGGGACAAGGCCACCATGATCAGCTTCCCGCGCGACTCCATGGTCGCGATCCCGGAGTGCAAGAGCCGTACCGGTGCCCTGATCCCCGGCGGCCTGCGCCAGATCAACGCCGCCTTCAACGACGGCGGCATCAACTGCACGATCAAGACCCTCGAGTCGCTCACGAACATCAGGATCGACCACTTCGTGAAGGTGGACTTCACCGGCTTCAAGGGCATCATCGACGCCATCGGCGGCATCGAGATCTGCCTGCCCAAGGCCGTCAACGACCCCAAGGCGAAGCTGGTGCTCAGCGAGGGCCGGCACGTGGTCAACGGCGAGCAGGCGCTGGGTTACGTGCGCACCCGCTACGCGCTGGGCGACGGCAGCGATCTGAGCAGGATCCAGCGCCAGCAGGTCTTCCTCACCAAGGTGCTGCAGGCGGTCACGGACGGCGGCCTGCTCACCGACCCGGCCAAGCTGAACTCGTTTCTGCTGGCCGCCACCAAGGCCGTCACCCTGGACGACCAGCTCACGCTCGACCGCATGCTGGAGATCGCCGTCAGCGTCAAGGGCCTGACGGCCAAGGAGCTCAAGGGCATCACGGTGCCCACCGAGCCCTACCCGGCCGACAAGAACCGGGTCCAGTTCAGCCAGCCGGCCGCGCGCGACTTCTTCGAGAGCGTGCGCAACGACGTCGAGGTCACCACCACCCCCACGCCCGGCAAGTCCGCCGGGCCCAAGATCGAGAACAAGCAGGTGCGCGTCCAGGTGCTCAACGGCACGGGGGAGCAGGGCAAGGCGCTCAAGGTGGCCGACGAGCTGGCCGCCCAGGGGTTCGTGATCACGGAGGTCGGCAACGTCGCCGCGACCCCGAAGACCGCCCTCCGGTACGCCAAGAAGGACGCCGCCGACGGGCCCGCCTACGGGGACGCGGTGGCGGCGCGGCTGTCGAAGGAGAAGAGGACGCCCGTGGCCGGCAAGGTCAGGCCGGTCACCACGCAGCCGTACAAGTCCAAGGCCGGCGTCGAGGTCCCCGGCGGGCCGATCGTCCAGCTCGTCATCGGGACGGACTGGCCCGGCGTGCGCGTCGTGTCGGCGATCCCCGACTCGCTCAAGGACAAGGTCGTCGACTCCACCACCAACCCCTGCCTGTGACCCCTGACTGCGCCCCCTGACTGGCCGCCCGGATCTGGTTTTCGGGCGGCCGGTGGCCTGTCCTGCCCCGCGACGCCGGAGCGTGCCCGCGTGGGTGAATTCCGTGGTCAAAGGGGGTGCTGGAGGGCCGATCGGCTCACCAACAGCGCGCTCTCGATCTCCTAGAGTGACGAATGTTACAGAGAGTGTTTTTAGGGAAACATGTGAAATTTCCGGACAAGTGATGGTCGGGTCTGTT
The DNA here is from genome assembly GCF_044458585.1 of Nonomuraea sp. NPDC050451. NCBI lineage: Bacteria > Bacillati > Actinomycetota > Actinomycetes > Streptosporangiales > Streptosporangiaceae > Nonomuraea > Nonomuraea sp. NPDC050451. Next base: position 564,973 of record NZ_JBITHZ010000002.1, on the reverse strand, counting down.
AAGAAGGGCGCGGTCCGAATTCGTACTAGAGAGGTTCATCGTGGCGCGCGACGAGAACGACAGGCCTTATGAGGATGGGCAGGGGAGGTCGTTAAACCCGGATCTGACGGGCGACGTGCTTTCCCCACGGTGGAGCACCGATGACACCGACGAGCAGCCCGCCATCCAGGTCGTCGGCAACGAGACCTACATCCTCCCGCTCGACAAGAGCGAGCCGCAGCTCATCGGTGGCCGTGACCTGCTCGACGACGGCCCGCACGACGTCCTCGGCGGTCAGAATGACCCGCTCGACGCGAGTCAGCGTGACCTGTACGGCGACCCGCTCGACGCGGGGGGCCAGCGTGACATGTACGTGGCCGGTGACCCCCTCGACGGCAGCAATCGCGACGTTTACGTGGCCGGCGACCCGCTCGACGGGAGCCACCGCGACGTGTACGGCGGGGCCAGCGGGCCCCATGAGGTCCTGGACGCCAACGACCTGGGCGGGCCCAGCGGCCCCCACCGCGTCGAGGACGACAACCCGTACCTCCCGCTCGACCGCAGCTACGACGCCGGGCTCGACGACGACCACGACGACGACAGGCCCAAGCGCGGCTTCCTCGGTGCGGGCTGGACGGAGGACTCGGACGACAAGCGCCCGGAGGACCGGCGCTCGGGCGGCCGTTCCGGCGGCGGCAACGGCGACGACGGCGAGGTGCGCCGGCGGACCAGGAAGCTGCTGGTGGTCGCGGCCGCGGTGGTGCTGGTCGGCGTGGGCGCCGGCTTCATGCTCACGGGCAACTCCTCCGACGACCCCTGCAAGGGCGGTCAGTGCGCCAGCGCGGGCGAGGTGACGCGCCCCTCGGAGAGCGCGGCCCCTGAGGACACGACCTCGGAGGAGGAGTCTCCCGAGACCGAGGATACGGACACCCCGGACCCGACCGAGTCCGAGTCCGACACCCCGACGACGACCGCGCCCACGCGGGCGGCCCGGCCCACGCGCGAGCCCTCGGCCCGTCCGACGAACACGCGCATCGGCCAGCCGACGGCGAAGGCGAGCGCCAGGCCCACCCGCGCCCCGCAGAACCAGACGAACGACACCGACGACAGCCCGAACACGGCTGACAACAGGGACAGCACGGTGTCGACCAAGGGGCCGGAGTCGAAGTCCACCCAGGCTCCGCCCACGCAGGCGCCGCCGCAGACCCAGGCGCCCGCGCCCACGCCCACCAAGGAGAGCAAGGGAATTCTGGACATCCTGTTCCCCTGGGCCTGAGACGTGCGAGGATGCGGATCCGGGTGCTGATCTGGCAGACTTGGAAACCGCTTTCCGGGGAGGTCTCGTGGTCACGCTTGAGGACGTCGCCAAGCAGGCGGGCGTCTCGCTCGCGACCGCCTCGCGGGTGCTCAACGGCAGCACCCGCCAGGTGGGCGCCACCCTGCGGGCGCGCGTCGAGCAGGCCGCGGACGAGCTGGGCTACCGCGCCAACATCGCCGCCCAGACGCTCGCCCGCGGGGCCAGCAACGTCATCGGCATCGTCGTCCACGACCTGACCGACCCCTACTTCGCGGCCCTGGCCGACGGGGCGATGCGGGCGGCCGCCACCGAGGGCCTGCTGGTCATGGTCGGCACCACGCATCGCGACCCCGAGCAGGAGATCGCCTACGTGGCGACGCTGAACGCCCAGCGCGTGCGGGCGGTGCTGCTGGTCGGCTCGCGCGTCGCCGACCCCGCCGTCACCGGACGCCTGCGCGACGAGCTCGCCCGCTACCAGTCGGGCGGCGGCCGCGCCGCCTGCGTGGGCCAGGACCTGCTCGGCGTCGACACCGTCGCGCCCGCCAACAGGGAGGGTGCCGCCGAGCTGGCCCGCGCGCTGGCCGGGCTCGGGCACACCCGGTTCGCGGTGCTGGCCGGGCCACCCCACCTGGTGACGGCGGCCGACCGGTGCGCCGGGTTCGCCGGGGCGCTGGAGGAGCTGGGGCTGCCCGCGCCGCACGTCATCCACGGGCCGTTCGACCGCGACGGCGGCTACGCGGCTGCCCAGCAGGTCAAGGACGCGACCTGCGTGTTCGCGGTCAACGACGTGATGGCGGTCGGGGCGCTCGCTGCCTACAGGGAGCGCGGGGTCCGGGTGCCGGAGGACGTCTCGGTGGCCGGGTTCGACGACATCGTGACCTTGCGGGACCACGTGCCCGCGCTGACTACCGTGCGGCTGCCCCTGACGGACATGGGCGCGCGGGCGTTGGAGCTCGCGCTGGGCGAGACGGAGGCGGTCGTGGTCGAGCAGGTCGCGGGCGAGGTCGTGCTGCGAGAGAGCGTACGGAGGATGGCGTGAAACTGGCGGTCAGCACCCTGGGCATGCCCGGTGAGGGGCTGGACAGGGCGATCGGGATCGCGGCCGGCGGCGGCTGCCAGGGCCTCGAACTGCGCCTGCACCCCGACACCGGGGTCCACAGCGGCCTCGACGCCGTGGAGCGGCGCTCGGTGCGGGAACGGGTCGAGCGGGCGGGCCTGGAGATCGCGGCACTCGCCGGATATGTCAGGGTTTGTGAGCCTGGACCGGACGAGCCGTTCATCGAGGCGCTCCTCGCCGACCTCCGGCTCGCCGCCGACCTGGGCGCCCCCGCTGTGCGGGTGTTCCCGGGCGGCGACGATCCCGCCGTCGGCGCCCGCCGGCTCAAGGCGGTCTCCGGTACGGCCTCCGTGCTCGGCACCCGCGTCCTCGTCGAGACGCACGACCACATGGCCACCGGTGCCGCCGTGGCCGCGCTGCTGGCCGAGGCCGGCTGCCCCGAGACCACCGGCGCCATCTGGGACCTGCTGCACCCGTGGCGCCACGGCGAGCCCCCGGCCGAGACGCTGGCCGCGCTGGGCCCGTATCTCTCCTACGTCCAGGTCAAGGACGCGGTCTCGGCCGAGGACACCACGCCGGTGCCCATGTGGACGGGCTCGGTGCCGCTGGAGGAGTCGGGCGAGCTGCTGCGCGCGGCCGGTTACGACGGATGGGTGTCGCTGGAGTGGGAGCGCACCTGGTATCTGCAGGTCGCCCCGGTCGAGGAGATCCTCCCGGGGGCGGCTGACTGGGTGCGGCGTTTCGCCCTGTAGATACCTGTCGCCGCTTAGATAGGGGGATGCTATCTAAGCGGAACAAGGTGCTGGTCGTCGGGATGGACGGCCTGCGGTTCGACCGCCTCCAGGCTCTGGGCGCGCCCGTGCTGGGCTCGCTCATGTCCTCCGGCGCGTACGGCACCAGCAAGCTCCCCTACGGCGAGGCGGGAACGCCGCGTACGGAGTCGCCCGGCCAGGTCGTCCCCAAGTCTCCCGAGCCGGGCGGGCGCGTCATCGCGTCGCGGACCGACTCGGGCCCCGGTTGGTCGTCGATCGCCACCGGAGTCTGGCCGGACAAACATGGCGTGGTGGACAACGGCTTCGCCAACCCCCGTTTCACGAAATATCCGGACTTCTTGACTCGTGCGAAGCATGCCCGGCCGGAGCTGAGCACCGCCGCGTTCTTCTCCTGGGCGGCGCTGGACGAGCACGGCGCGTTCAGCCCGGCCATCGACCACCGGTTCGTGCTGGACGGCTACGGGTTCGGCTCCTGGGCCGAGGCCGACAGGCGGGTCGCCGAGGCCGCCGGGCGGCACCTGGCGGCGGCCGACCCCGACGCCGTCTTCGTCTACCTGGGCGACACCGACGAGGTGGCCCACGACCTCGGGCCCCATTGCCCCGAGTACTTCGAGGCGCTCCAGACCCAGGACGCCTACCTGGGGCAGTTGCTCGACACGGTCCGGGGGCGGTCCTCGTACCGCGATGAGCGATGGACGGTGCTGATCACGACCGACCACGGGCACGTGGACGGGGGCGGCCACGGCGGGACGTCGGACGAGGAGCGCACGGTGTTCGTGATCGCGAACCGGCTGGACGATGACCTGGGCGGCCGCCCGCTCGGCGAGCCGCGGCTGGTCGACGTGGGCCCGACGGCCCTGGCCGTCCTGGGCGTCAAGGCCGAGCCCGCCTGGGATCTGGACGGTGCGGATCTTTTCATCAACTGTTGAATTTCTGCCCCGGACGAGCCAGACTGAGTGACAGGACGCTGAACCTCAGGGGAGCAGACGATGAAGACGGCACTGGCCTTCTCCGAGATCGACGCCGGGATGCTCGCCGAGGTGGGTGGCAAGGCCGCGAACCTCGGCGAGCTGGCCAGGGCCGGTCTGCCCGTCCCGCCGGGATGGGTGCTGACCACGGAGGCGTACCGGCGGGTCGCGGAGGGCCTGGAGACGAGCGGCGACGGGCTCGCCGAGCGGGCCAGGCGGCACCTGCTGGAGGCGCCGGTGCCGGACGACGTGCGCGAGACGATCGTGACGTCCTACGCCGCGCTCGGCGACGACGTGCCCGTGGCGGTGCGCTCGTCCGCCACGGCCGAGGACCTGCCGTTCGCCAGCTTCGCCGGGCAGCAGGACACCTACCTCAACGTCGTCGGCGCCGAGGCCGTGGTGGAGGCCGTGCGCCGCTGCTGGGCCTCCCTCTGGACCGACCGCGCGGTCGCCTACCGCGAGTCCAACGGCATCGACCACGCCGCCGTCCGGCTCGCGGTGGTCGTGCAGGAGATGGTGGACGCGCGGGTGGCGGGCGTGATGTTCACCGCCAACCCGGTGACCGGGCGGCGGCGCGAGGCCGTCATCGACGCCAACCCCGGGCTGGGCGAGGCCGTCGTCTCCGGCGCCGTCAACCCCGACCGGTTCATCGTGCACGGTGGCGAGATCCTCGAACGCCACGCCGGCGACAAGCGCCTGACCATCCGTTCCGTGCCCGGCGGCGGCACGGAACGCGTCGAGACCGCGCACGACGGTCTCTGCCTGACCGACGACCAGGTGCGCGCGCTGGCCGAGCTGGGCGTCCGCGTGGAGGACCACTACGGCGCGCCCCAGGACACCGAGTGGGCCATCGACGAGGACGGCCGGCTCTGGCTCACCCAGGCCAGACCGATCACCACCCTCTACCCGCTGCCCGACCAGACCCGGCCGGGCCTGCGCGTGTACTTCTCGGTCAACGTCGTCCAGGGCGTCATGGGGCCGCTCACCCCGATGGGGCTGTCGGCGTTCCGGCTGATCTCCTCCGGAGCGGCCGGGCTGCCCGGCTACGGGCCGGCCGACCCGCGCGACGGCGCGCCGTTCATGGCCGTGTCGGGCCAGCGCATGTGGCTGGACCTGACCACGGCCGTACGCAGCCGCTTCGGCCGCGCGGTCCTGCCGCGCATGCTCGCGCTGGGCGAGGCGCGCACCGTCCCCGTCTTCGAGCGGCTGGCGGAGGACCCGAGGCTCTCGGTGGTGCACACGTCCCCACGCCCGGTCCTGCGCGGCCTGCGCAGGTTCGCCCGCCGCATCCACGCCCCCTCCCGGATCCTGCTCGCCCTGACGCGGCCGAAGGAGGGCCTCGCGTACGCCGCCCGCCTCGGCGAGCAGCTGGACCGGCGCCTGCAGCTCGACGACTCGGCCACTCCCGCCCAGCGCCTGGACCACGCCGAACGCATGCTCGCCGCCACCTTCCCTGCCATCCTCTCGATCATGCCCATGGTGATCACCGGCTACGGCCTGTTCGCGCTGGCCTCCAAGCTGTCCGGCGTGCCGATCGCCGACATGCAGGACGTCCTGCGCAGCGTCCCGCACAACCCGACCACGGAGATGGACCTGGAGCTGTGGCACCTGGCCACCCGCATCGAGCCGGAGCCGTTCAGGAAGGAGCCGGTGGCCGAGCTGGTCCGCCTCTTCGAGGCCGGGAAGCTCCCGCCGGTCGCCCAGCGCGAGATCACCGCGTTCCTGGACAAATACGGCCACCGTGGCGTCGCGGAGATCGACCTGGGCGTGCCGCGCTGGTCGGAGGAGCCCGCGCACATCCTCGGCGTGCTGGCCAACTACCTGCGCATGGACGGCGGCGCCGACCTCGCGCCCTCCGCGCTGTTCGCCAAGGGGGCCGAGGCGGCGCGCTCCGCCATCGCCCACGTCGCCTCCGAGGCCGGCCGCAAGGGCCGCTGGCGGGCCGCGGTCGTGCGTTTCGGGCTCCGGCGGACCAGGGAGTTCGCGGGGCTGCGCGAGCTGCCCAAGTTCTACCTGGTCAAGACCCTCGCCGGGGTGCGGCGGAGCATGCTCGCGGTGGGGGAGCACCTGGTGGGCCTCGGCGTCCTGGACTCGGCGCGGGACGTGTACTTCCTCGGCTTCGACGAGGCCAGGGCTGCCCTGGACGGGGGCGACCTGCGCGCGCTCGTGGCGGAGCGGCGGGAGACGCACGAGCGGGAGTCGCGCCGCAGGCACGTCCCGAGGATCCTACTGTCCGACGGCACCGAGCCCGAGGCGCTCGCGACCGGTGCCGCGGACGGCGCGCTGACGGGCACCGCCGCCTCGGCCGGCACCGTCACGGGCGTGGCCAGAGTGGTGCTCGACCCCGTCGGCGCGCACCTGGAGCCGGGCGAGATCCTGGTCTGCCCGTCGACCGATCCCGGCTGGACGCCGCTGTTCCTGACGGCGGGCGGGCTGGTGATGGAGATGGGCGGCGCGATGTCGCACGGCGCCGTGGTGGCCAGGGAGTACGGCATCCCGGCCGTCGTCGGCGTCCCCGACGCCACCCACCGCATCACGACGGGGCAGGAGATCGAAGTGAACGGCGCCGCCGGGACCGTGACGCCATCATGATCCGACGCCCTTTCCTGCGGCGCTACCTCGTGGTCCGGGACAAGCCGAGGTAGCGCCGGGCGTCACCGTACGGGGAGCACCACGTCCTCGTAGCGGGCCTTCATCGTGGCCACCACCTCGTCGGGGTCGGCGGCCCAGACGTCGGCGTTGAAGATCTCCACCTCGACGTCGCCCGCGTAACCGGCGTCCAGGACGGCCTGCGTGATCGGCCGGAAGTCGATCACGCCGTCGCCCATCATGCCCCGCCCGAGCAGGATGTCCTGCGGCAGCGGGTGCAGGTAGTCGCACACCTGGTAGGAGGCGATCCTGCGGCCGGCCCGCGCGATGTCCTCGAACACCCTCGGGTCCCACCACACGTGGAACGTGTCGACCACCACGCCGACCTGCTCCTCCGGGTGGGCCAGGCTCAGGTCGAGCGCCTGGCCCAGGGTGGACAGGACGGCGCGGTCGGGGCAGTAGATCGGGTGCAGCGGCTCCAGGGCCAGCTTGACCCCGCGCCCCCCGGCGTACGGGGCGAGCTCGGCCAGCGCCTCCGCCACGCGCTCGCGCGCCCCGGCCACGTCCCGCGAGAACCCGCTCGGCGGCAGGGCCTCGCCCGGCTTCACCCCGGGCAGGCCGCCGACCACCATCACCAGGCAGGCCGCCGACAGCTCGGCCGCCTCGTCGATGGCCCGCCGGTTGTCGTCCAGCGCCTGGGCGAAGGCCCGCCGGCCCTCCTCACCGGGCAGCCCGCCCGCCGTGAGGAAGCCGCCCCGGCACAGCGACGACACCCGCAGGCCGGCCTCGCGCACCAGCTTCACGCTCTCCGCGAGGCCCTGCTCGGCGACCTTCTCACGCCACAGCCCGACCGCCTCCAGACCGTGCCGTACGCACCCGTCCACGGCCTCGGCCACCGACCACCGCCGGGTCGTCCACTGGTTCAGAGAAAGACTCACAGTCCGTTCACCGCCAGCAGCGCCTTCATGCGGCCCACGGCCAGCTCCTGGTCGGACAGGAGACCGGCCTGGTCGGCGAGGCGGAACACCTCCGCCAGGTGCCGCAGCGAGCGGGCCGACTGGGCGCCGTTCACCATGGCGAACGCGTCCTGGTGGCCGTTCAGCCAGGCCAGGAAGACGATGCCGGTCTTGTAGTTGTACGTCGGCGTCTCGAAGATCTTCCTGGACAGGGGGACGGTCGGGGCGAAGATCTCGTCGTAGCGGGCGAGCTGCCGGGCGGCCTCGTCGTCGTCCTGCGCCGCCTCTGCCGCGTCCAGGGCCTGGAGCGCCGCCGTCGCCGCCGGGGCGATGGCGTCGAAGATGCCCAGCAGCGCGTGCGAGCCCGACTTGATCAGCGACGGGTAGTTGAAGTCGTCCCCCGTGTACAGCCGGACGCCCTCGGGGAGCGCGGCGCGCAGCCGTACCTCGTGGTCCTCGTCCAGCAGCGACACCTTGACGCCGTCCACCATCGCGGCGTGCGCGTGGATCAGCTCCAGGAACGACTCGGTGGCCGCCGCCACGTCGCCCGAACCCCAGTAGCCGGCCAGCTGCGGGTCGAACATCTCGCCCAGCCAGTGCAGGATCACCGGCCGGTCCGCCAGGCCGAAGAGCTTGCCGTACACGTGGTGGTAGTCCTGCGGACCAGCCGCCACCCTCGCGAGCTGGCGGGAGGCCATGACGATCACCCCGGCGCCGGCCGACTGGACGGTCTCGATCTGCTCGGCGTACGCGGCCGTGATCGTGTTGAGGTCGGCGGCCTGGGGCGCGTGGTCGGTGCCCGCGCCGCAGGCGACCAGCGTCGCCGGGTCGCCGTACGAGCGGGCCTCGGCGGCGCTGCGCTGGATGAGCTCCTTGGTGGCCGCCCAGTCCAGGCCCATGTTGCGCTGGGCGGTGTCCATGGCGTCCGCGACGCGCAGGCCGTGCGACCACAGGTGGCGGCGGAAGCGCAGGGTCGCGTCCCAGTCGACGGCGGCGGGGGAGCCGGGCGTGTTGTCGCCGAGCGGGTCGGCCACCACGTGCGCGGCCGCGTACACGACGCGGCCGGCGGGCGGCCCGCCGGGAACCTCCCACGTGACGGGCTCGCGCAGGGTGTAGGCGCCGATCCCGGGCAGGTCGATCGTCGTCACAGCTGCGGCACCTCGATCCTGCGACCCTCGGCGGACGAACGCAGCCCCAGCTCGGCGAGCTGCACGCCGCGGGCGCCGGAGGCGAAGTCGTTCGGGAAGGGCGCGTCCTCCAGCACGTGCTTGATGAACGCCTCCCACTGCACCTTGAACCCGTTGTCGAACTCGGCGTTGTCCGGCACCTCCTGCCAGCCGTCGCGGAAGCGGGCGGTGGCGGGCAGGTCGGGGTTCCAGACGGGCTTGGGGGTGGCGGAGCGGTGCTGCGCGCGGCAGTTGCGCAGGCCGGCCACGGCGCTGCCGTGCGTGCCGTCCACCTGGAACTCGACCAGCTCGTCGCGGTTCACGCGAACGGTCCAGGACGAGTTGATCTGCGCGACGATGCCGCCTTCGAGCTCGAAGATCCCGTACGCGGCGTCGTCCGCGGTGGCCTGGTAGGTGTTGCCCTGCTCGTCCACCCGGGCGGGGACGTGCGTCACGGCGCGGGCGTAGACGGACTCGACCCGGCCGAACAGGTTCTCCATCACATAGTGCCAGTGCGGGAACATGTCGAGCACGATGCCGCCGCCGTCCTCGGCCCGGTAGTTCCACGACGGGCGCTGCGCCTCCTGCCAGTCGCCCTCGAACACCCAATAGCCGAACTCCCCGCGCACCGACAGGATCCGGCCGAAGAAACCGCCGTCGATCAGCCGCTTCAGCTTGAGCAGGCCGGGCAGGAAGAGCTTGTCCTGCACGACGCCGTTCTTGACCCCCTTGGCCGCCGCGGCCTCGGCGAGCGCCACGGCCTCCTGCGTCGACTCGGCGGTGGGCTTCTCGGCGTAGATGTGCTTACCTGCCTCGATGGCCTTCAAGACGGCCTTGACGCGGGCGCTGGTGACCTGGGCGTCGAAGTAGATCAGGTTGTCGTCGTCGGCGAGGGCGGAGTCGAGCTCCGTAGTGAAATCCGAAATCCCATGCTTCGCCGCGATATCTGCCAATTTATCGGCATTTCTGCCGACAAGTACTGGCTTGATCTTCACCCTGCCGCCGTCCGAGAGCGTGACCCCGCCCTGCTCGTTGATGGCCAGGACGGAACGGACCAGGTGCTGACGGTAGCCCATCCGCCCGGTGACGCCGTTCATCACGACGCCGATGGTGCGCACGCTCATTGAGGATCCCTTCAGGACAAACATGGGGAAAGCGCTTTCCCGAACCGTACGGCCGCCCCACCAACCCCGTCAAGTAGCCCCAACCCCCACACACCCGAAAAACCTCGCACCGGAGGCGGGACGCCGGCGCGTTGCGGCCGATTGACGCGCCGGGGACAGGCGCGGCCGCCCTGCGGCGTGCGCAAGGCGGCTGCACGGCCGTCGTCGGAGGGACGTCCAGCGCTGCACACACACTGCAGGAGCGCGAGGTGCCGGCTCATGTCGCGTGGGCGCGCCCGCCCTCCGAGCGCCCGGTCGTGCGGCGCGTTGGTGCGCCTTTACGTCATGCGCGGGTGCAACCGAATGGCGCCGCGTCGGCGGGATGGTGTGCGGCGGTGGCCGGCGCAACGCGCGGTGCCCGGCCCAGCGCGACGCGCCCCGACCCTCCCGGGTTCGGGTGGGTCGGGGCGCGTTGGAGTGAAGGGCGGGTGCTAGAGGTCGCCGCGGGTCTCGAGGCGGGCCAGGGCCTTGGTGATGGGGTGGGCCGTCAGGGAGAGCTGCCACTCGCGGGCTCCGAGCTCGCGCAGCCGCCCGGTCACGGTCTCCTCGGTGATCTCCTCCGGCGGCTCCCAGGTGAGCCGCCGCACCGCGTCCGGCTGCAGCAGGTTCTCGGTCGGCATGTGGTGCTGCTCGGCCAGCCCCGCCACCACCGCCCGCGCGGCGGCGAGGCGTTTGGCGGCGGCCGGGTCGCGGTCGGCCCAGCGGTTGGGCGGGGGCGGTCCGTCGCCAGGGGTGCTCGGCTGCGGGAGCTGGTTGTCCGGCAGGCCGCGGGCCCGGGTGACGGCGGAGAGCCAGTCGCTCATGTGGCGGCGTGCGCTACGCCCGGTGAATGCTGATATTTCGGTCAAGGCCTTCTTGGTGCGGGGCCCCTCCAGCGCGGCGGTGACGATGGCCGCGTCGGGCAACACCCGCCCGGGCGCCAGGTCGGCCTCCCGGGCGATCCTGTCGCGCATGGTCCACAACTCCCGCACGATCGCCAGTGCGCGTACGTTCCGGACCTTGTGGATGCCCGACGTACGCCGCCAGGGATCGGAGCGCGGCACGGGCGGGGGCGTGTTGAGCACGGCGGCGAACTCCTCGCGCGCCCACTCCAGCTTCCCGCTGTCCGCCAGCTCCTGGTAGAGCACGTCACGGAGCTCGACCAGCACTTCCACGTCGAGGGCCGCGTAGCGCAGCCAGTCTTCCGGCAGCGGCCTGGTGGACCAGTCGGCGGCCGAGTGTCCCTTCTCCAGCCGCAGCCCGAGCACGGTCTCGACCATCGTGCCGAGCCCCACCCGCTCATAGCCGAGCAGCCGCCCCGCCAGCTCGGTGTCGAACATCTCCCTGGGCCTGAACCCCACCTCCAGAAGGCACGGCAGGTCCTGGGAGGCGGCGTGCAGCACGATCTCCGTGTCGGCCACGGCCGCGTCGAGCGCGGACAGGTCGGGGCAGGCGATCGGGTCGATCAACGCGGTGCCCGCCCCGGCCCGGCGCAGCTGTACGAGGTAGGCGCGGTTGCCGTAGCGATAGCCCGAGGCGCGTTCGGCGTCGACCGCCACGGGACCCTTGCCCGCCGCGAAACGCGAAACGATTTCAGTCAGCGCGTCGGCGTCCGCGATGACCGCTGGAATGCCCTCGCGCGGCTCCAGGAGCGGCACGACGGTACGTTCTTCTGTCACGAGTTCACCGACCTCATGACGCTGGTGCTGTCTTGACTGGTGCCCTCACTTCGTACGGTCACTCTCCGGATCATCACGGCGGCGGGGAAGGGCGGCCACATCGGGCGGGAGCGGCGGGATCCCCGCCGCCAGGCACATCAGGTCGCACCAGGCGGCGACGTGGCCGGAGAGATCCTCCTGCGCGGGAGACCAGGACGCCCGCAGCTCGAGCTCGGTCGTGACCGGGTCTTCGGCTTTGTTGCCGAACCCCTCTGACACGGCTCTTGTCACGGTACCGCCAGCGGCGGAGTAGTCGGCTTGGTGGGCCTCCAGAGCCTCGGTCAACCAGCTCCAGACGACCGGCCCGAGCAGCGGGTCGGAGGTGATCTCCGGCTCCATGTCGGCCCTGACGTAGGCCACCAGCCGGAACGGGCCCTCCCACCCGCGCTGGCCGTCAGGGTCGTAGAGCAGGATCAGCCTGCCCACCGCGAGTTCGTCGTCGTCGCGGTAGACCGACGCGCCGATGGCCGACGAGTAGGGGGCCAGCCGCTGCGGCGCGGGCAGCTCCTCCAGCTCGATCTCCGGCCTGACCTCGGTCAACCGCATGCTCTCCGCCGCGCGCGTGAACGCCGCGGGCGGAGGAGGCTGGTCACTGAGTGTCATAGCGGAAGCGTAGGTCGAAGTCGGACGGAAGGGGACCACAGGGGTGCTCATCCTTCGTGATCAAGCCGCTGCCGTAACCAGCTGGCGAACCTGTCGGACGGACTCGGCGGTGCCGATGATGATCGCGTGACCGCACTCGACGCAGGCCCACTCCGGGCAGTGGCCGGGCTCGTGCCCGTCGAGGCACGGCGGTTGCTCGAACAGCCGCTCACCGGCACAGGACAGGCAGCGCTCATTGCGGCGCTCTGGGGAAGTCCACAACGCGGTAGTCGCACGAGTCATCGAACCGGGGCCTTTCTTCGGGTCGTGGCTCCGACGTTGGCACGAGCCGCTGACATTTCCCCGCAACGCGCTCGGCGTGTCCCGAAAGTGGTCTCTGAATCGATGCCGCGCGGGGGGTTGGCGAACATTTGGCCCAGTCGAGACCGGCACTCTGGCCGGGCATGGGGTGTGTTCGACCCTCGTGCGGTGCCGATGCCGAGCAGACCGGTAAACCTTCATCTGGCTATCTGATCATGACTTGGGGTGTTCGATCGATGTTTTTCCGACACCTCGCATCAGTGTCGGGACCGCCGCCCGGACGTGGCACCCTTGTGGGGTGAACCTCGCCGACTCAGCGTTCCTGCGTGCCTGCCGCCGCCAGCCCGTCCCGCACACTCCGGTCTGGTACATGCGCCAGGCCGGGCGGTCGCTGCCGGAATACCTGAAGGTCCGCGAGGGCGTGCCGATGCTCACCGCCTGCGCGACGCCCGACATGATCGTCGAGATCACCATGCAGCCCGTGCGCCGCTACGGCGTGGACGCGGCCATCTTCTTCAGCGACATCGTCGTCCCGCTCAAGGCCATCGGCGTCGATCTCGACATCAAGCCGGGCGTCGGCCCCGTCGTGGCCGACCCGATCCGCGACGCCAAGGGCGTCGACGCCCTGCGCCCGCTGGAGCCGGACGACGTGCCGTACGTCACCGAGGCCATCCAGGCGCTGACCGGCGAGCTGGGCGGCACGCCGCTGATCGGCTTCGCCGGGGCGCCGTTCACGCTCGGCTCCTACCTCATCGAGGGCGGCCCGTCCAAGAACCACGACCACACCAAGGCCATGATGTACGGCGAGCCGCAGCTGTGGCACGCGCTCATGGAGCGGCTGTCCACGATCGTCCTGGAGCACCTGCGCATCCAGATCGCGGCCGGGGCCTCGGCGGTGCAGCTCTTCGACTCCTGGGTGGGGGCGGTGGCGCCGGCCGACTACCGGGAGTTCATCCTGCCGCACACCCGGCGGATCTTCGAGGGCGTGGCGGGCGTGCCGCGCATCCACTTCGGCGTCGGCACGGGCGAGCTGCTCGGCGTGCTCGGCGAGGCCGGGGCCGACGTGGTGGGCGTGGACTGGCGGGTGCCGCTCGACGAGGCGGCCCGCCGGGTCGGCCCCGGCAGGGCGCTCCAGGGCAACCTCGACCCGGCCGTGCTCCTGGCGCCGTGGGAGGTCGTCGAGCGCAAGGCGCGCGAGGTGCTGCGCCAGGGCCGGGCGGCCGAGGGGCACGTGTTCAACCTGGGGCACGGCGTGCTGCCCTCGACCGACCCCGACCAGCTCAAGCGCCTCACCGACCTGGTGCACGAGGCCGGCGTCACCGGCTGACGTCTGACCGCAGAGCCGAGGCCTGTCCCGCAGCGCGGGGCAGGCCTTTTCGCATGTCCATGGAATGTTTCCCGGCGCGTCACTAGACTTGGATCATTCATTATCTTGTATGATTCGTGTTTATGAAGACCACCGCCGAGGAGCTGCGCGGTGTAGGCCTGAGAGTGACGGCCGCCCGCGTCGCGCTGCTCGAGACCGTCCGGGAGGGCGATCACCTCGATGTCGAGGCGATCGCCTCCGGGGTGCGCGACCGTGTCGGCCACGTCTCCCTTCAAGCCGTGTACGAGGCCCTTCACGCGCTCACCGCAGCGGGGCTCGTACGTCGTATCGAACCGGCCGGCAGCCCGGCCCGGTTCGAGGGACGCATCGGCGACAACCACCACCACGTCGTGTGCCGCTCGTGCGGTGTCGTCGCCGACGTCGACTGCGCGGTGGGCGAGGTGCCCTGCCTGACCGCGTCCGACGCCCACGGCTTCACGATCGACGAGGCCGAGGTCATCTACTGGGGCCTGTGCCCCGACTGTTCCACCGCCAGCGGTTCCTGAGCACCGTGATCTAGTCCGGAAGGATTCCCATGTCTGAGAACCATGATGCAATCGTCACAGACGCGAAGGCGGAAGAAGGCGGCGGTTGCCCGGTCGCGCACCAGCGCGCTCCCCATCCGACTCAGGGTGGCGGAAACCGCCAGTGGTGGCCGGAGCGGCTCAACCTGAAGATCCTCGCCAAGAACCCCGCCGAGACCAACCCCCTCGGCCAGGAGTTCGACTACGCCGAGGCGTTCAAGAGCCTGGACCTTCCGGCCGTCAAGCGGGACATCGCGGAGGTGCTGACGACCTCGCAGGACTGGTGGCCGGCCGACTTCGGTCACTATGGCCCGTTCATCATCCGGATGGCCTGGCACAGCGCGGGCACGTACCGGATCAGCGACGGCCGCGGCGGCGCCGGGGCCGGGCAGCAGCGCTTCGCCCCGCTCAACAGCTGGCCCGACAACGGAAACCTCGACAAGGCCCGCCGCCTGCTCTGGCCGGTCAAGAAGAAGTACGGCCAGAAGCTCTCGTGGGCCGACCTCATGATCCTCGCCGGCAACGTCGCCCTGGAGTCGATGGGCTTCGAGACCTTCGGCTTCGCCGGCGGCCGCGCGGACGTCTGGGAGCCTGACGAGGACGTCTACTGGGGCCCCGAGACCACCTGGCTCGGCGACGAGCGCTACACCGGCGACCGCGAGCTGGAGAGCCCGCTGGGCGCGGTCCAGATGGGTCTCATCTACGTCAACCCCGAGGGCCCGAACGGCAACCCCGACCCGCTGGCCGCGGCCCGCGACATCCGTGAGACGTTCCGCCGGATGGCGATGAACGACGAGGAGACGGTCGCCCTGATCGCCGGCGGTCACACCTTCGGCAAGACCCACGGCGCCGGCCCGGCCGACAACGTCGGCGCCGACCCCGAGGCCGCCCCGATCGAGGCGCAGGGCTTCGGCTGGAAGAACAGCTTCGGCACCGGCAAGGGTGGCGACACGATCACCAGCGGTCTCGAGGGCATCTGGACCAACACCCCGATCACCTGGGACAACAGCTTCTTCGAGATCCTGTTCGGCTACGAGTGGGAGCTGTTCCAGAGCCCCGCCGGCGCCAACCAGTGGCGGCCGAAGGACGGCGCGGGCGCGGGCACCGTCCCCGACGCCCACGACTCGTCGAAGAGCCACGCTCCGACGATGCTGACCACCGACCTCTCGCTCCGGTTCGACCCGGTCTACGAGCAGATCTCGCGGCGCTTCCTCGAGAACCCCGCCGAGTTCGCGGACGCCTTCGCCCGCGCGTGGTTCAAGCTGACCCACCGCGACATGGGCCCGATCGTGCGCTACCTCGGCCCGGAGGTCCCGTCCGAGACGCTGCTGTGGCAGGACCCGCTGCCCGCGGTGACGCACGAGCTCATCGACGCCGAGGACATCGCCACCCTCAAGGGCCAGGTCCTGGCCTCGGGCCTGTCGGTGTCGCAGCTCGTCTCCACCGCGTGGGCGTCGGCCTCGTCCTTCCGCGGCAGCGACAAGCGTGGCGGCGCCAACGGCGCTCGCATCCGCCTGCAGCCGCAGAGCGGGTGGGAGGTCAACGACCCCGACCAACTGGCGACGGTGCTGGGCACCCTTGAGGGGATCCAGAAGGCGTTCAACGGCGCCCAGGCCGGCGGCAAGCAGGTCTCGCTGGCCGACGTGATCGTGCTCGCCGGCGCCGCGGGCGTCGAGAAGGCCGCCAAGGACGCCGGGTTCGACGTCCAGGTGCCCTTCACGCCGGGCCGCGTGGACGCCGCGCAGGAGCAGACCGACGTCGAGTCGTTCGCCGCGCTCGAGCCGGCCGCCGACGGGTTCCGCAACTACCTCGGCAAGGCCAACCGGCTGCCGGCCGAGTACCTGCTCATCGACCGGGCCAACCTGCTGACCCTGAGCGCTCCCGAGATGACGGTCCTCGTCGGTGGCCTGCGCGTCCTGGGCGCCAACTACCAGCAGTCGCAGCTCGGCGTCCTCACCGCCACCCCCGGGGCGCTGACCAACGACTTCTTCGTCAACCTGCTCGACCTGGGCACGACGTGGACGGCGACGTCCGAGGACGCGAACACGTTCGAGGGCAAGGACGACGTCACCGGCGAGGTCAAGTGGACCGGCAGCCGGGCCGACCTCGTCTTCGGGTCCAACTCCGAGCTGCGCGCGGTCGCGGAGGTCTACGCGAGCGACGACGCGAAGGAGAAGTTCGTGAAGGACTTCGTCGCGGCGTGGGACAAGGTCATGAACCTTGACCGGTTCGACCTGGTCTGATGATCGGTGTCCGGGTCGGCCCATGTCGGGTCGGCCCGGACGGCGTACCCGGCCTCGGGGCGGTCAGGCCGCCTCGGGGCCGGGGCCCGGCGGGGGCGTGGGGACGCGGGGGCGCCTGACGCGATTGCGCCGCGCCAGGTAGATCACCAGCGCGATCAGGGGCAGCGACACGATGAGCCACGGCAGCAGCGCGCCCAGCACCGTCAGCGCGGTCTTCGTGAACGACACCAGCGCCGCCCACCCTGCCTTGAGCCCGCCCAGGAAGCCCGCGGGCTCCTCCTCGGGGTCCTTGACCTCGGTGACCGGCCCGACCAGCCGGAGCGTCAGCGTGGCCATGGCGACCTGCGTGGCCAGCTCCTTCTGCTGTGCCTGCAGCGACTCCAGGTCCGACTCGCGGGAAGAGATCTCCCGCTCCACCTGCAGCACCTGCCCGATCGTGTCGGCCTTCTTCAGCAGCGTGCGCAGGGAATCCAGCGACTGCTGCGCCGACTTGAGCCGGCTGTTGACGTCGGCCATCTGCATGGTGACGTCCTGGGTGCCCTGGTTCATGGACAGCTGCTTGCCTAGGTCCTTGCCGAGCCGGGCGAGCACCTCGGCGTACTTGTCCGGCGGGACCTTGAACTCCAGCATGGCCGTGTCCTCGGTGTCGCTGGCCGAGCTGGTCTCCTCCTTGGACAGGTAGCCGCCCGCCGACGTCACGATCTGCTTGGCCTGCTGCACGGCGGCGGTGACCTGCTTGGCCCGCACGGTCATGCTGCCGGTGTAGATGACCTGGCGGTCCTGCTGGGTGACCTTGACGTTCGAGACGAGCCCGTCGCTGTCCTGGCGCTGGGGTCTCGGCTGCTTGCTCACGTCCTGCTCCTGGGCCGGTGCGGAGGCCACGGCCGGTGCGGCCGCCCCGCTGCCCGCGTCGCTGGTGAGGACATTCGAGCCGCTGCCGCCGCAGCCGGTTAGAAGCAGGGCCGAGCAGGCGGTCGCGAGTGCGATTCCGTACCGGATTCTCCTCATGCCCATAAGACGGGCGCGAGATAGCCCCGGTTTGACGGGGTGAATCACGTTAAGGTCACCGTGTTTATGGTCTCCACTTCGTGGAGACGGCTCGGTCGCCCTGGTGCCGTTGCCTTCCCTCGTCGCTCTGGTCGCTGCGCTCCCGACGCTCCTCAGTCCAGGCAACGGCGCTCCCTCGCACCCGAGGGGGGTGGGCAGGGCGTTGAGGCGGTAGCGTCAGGAGGCGTGGAAGGGAATCGGGCCCACGTGGTCGTCATCGGCGGAGGGATCTCCGGTCTCGCCGCCGCGTGGTATCTCCGCCAGAGCGGAGGCAAGCAGGTCAAGGTGACCGTGCTGGAGGGCGCCTCGCGCATCGGCGGCAAGCTGTACGCCTCGGAGGTCGCCGGGGTGAGCATGGACGCGGGCGCGGAGGCCATGCTGGCCAGGCGGCCCGAGGGCAAGGAGCTGGCCGGGGCGGTGGGGCTCGGCGACGACCTGGTCTTCCCCGGCACGGCCGGCTCGGCCATCTACAGCAGGGGCACGCTGCGGCCGATGCCGAAGGGCCAGGTCATGGGCGTGCCCGCCGACCTGACCGAGCTGGCCAAGTCCGGCATCGTCTCGCCCGGCGGCCTGCTGCGCGTGCCGCTCGACCAGATCCTGCCGGCGACGCTGGTCCGCACCGACGTGTCCGTGGCCGCGTACATCCGGGCCAGGATGGGCGCCGAGGTCGTGGAACGGCTGGTCGAGCCGCTGCTCGGCGGCGTCTACGCGGGCCGTTCCGACATGTTGTCGCTGGAGGCCACGATGCCGCGCGTGGCGGCGGTGGCCCGGTCCGAGCGCTCGCTGCTGACCGGGGCCAGGCAGCTCGTCGAGGAGGCGCCGCAGGACACGGGGCCGGTCTTCACGACGCTCAGGAACGGCGTCGGCAGCCTGGCGGAGGCGGTCGCCAAGGCGTCAGGGGCGGACATCAGGACCGGCGTCACCGTACGCGAGCTGCGCAGGACCGGCGACGGCTGGCAGCTCGTCACCGGCCCGGTCCCGAGGCCCGAGGTCATCGAGGCGGACGCGGTGATCGTGGCCACGCCGGGGCCCGCGGCCTCCCGGCTGCTCAAGGCCGAGGTGCCCAAGGCGGCGAGCGAGCTGGCCAGGATCGAGTACGCCAGCATGGCCATCGTCACGCTCGCGTACCCGATCGACGCCTTCCCCGAGCCGCCCACCTCCAGCGGCTACCTCGTGCCGCCCGTGGAGGGGCGGCCGGTCAAGGCGGTGACGTTCAGCTCGGTCAAGTGGCCGCACCTGGCGAAGGACATGGTGATCCTGCGCTGCTCGATCGGCAGGGTCGGCGAGGAGCACCTGCTCCAGCGCGACGACACCGAGCTGGTGTCGCTGGCCGCCGCCGAGATGGCCGACGTGATGGGCACGAGCGGGCTGCCGCTGGACACCAGGGTCACGCGCTGGGGCGGCGCGCTGCCGCAGTACAACGTGGGTCACCTCGACCGGGTGGCCAGGGTGCGCGCGGCGGTGGCCGTGCAGCCCGGGCTGGCCGTCTGCGGCGCCGCGTACGACGGGATCGGCATCCCCGCCTGCATCGGCACGGCGCGTACGGCCGCGGCCCGGATTCTGGACCACCTGTCCTTGAGAGGACAATAGACGCCATGACAGAGGCAGCCCCGCGGCCCAAGGCCCGCGATCTCAACCAGGTGATCCGTTACACGATGTGGTCGGTCTTCCAGGTGACCGAGCCGTGTCCCGCCGACCGTGACGGCCTGACGGCTGAGGTCGAGGAGCTGCTTGACCAGGCCGCCGGCAAGGGCGTCGTGACCAGGGGGGTCTACGACGTGGCCGGGCTGCGGGCCGACGCCGACTTCATGTTCTGGTGGCACGCGCCCAACCCCGAGGACCTGCAGGACGTCTACTCCAGGTTCCGGCGCACCGAGCTGGGCCGCCACAGCAGGCCCGTCTGGTCGGCCATGGCGCTGCACCGGCCGGCCGAGTTCAACAAGTCGCACATCCCGGCCTTCCTCGCGGAGGAGGAGCCGCGGGCCTACGTGAGCGTCTATCCGTTCGTGCGGTCGTACGAGTGGTATCTGCTAGAAGACTCCGAGCGCCGGGCCATGCTCGCCGAGCACGGCAGGATGGCGCGCGACTATCCCGACGTGCGGGCCAACACGGTGGCGTGCTTCTCGCTCAACGACTACGAGTGGATGCTGGCGTTCGAGGCCGACGAGCTGCACAGGATCGTCGACCTGATGCGTACGCTGCGGGGCGCCCAGGCCCGCCGCCACACGCGCGTGGAGATCCCGTTCTACACGGGCGCCCGCAAGCCGGTGCGGGAGCTGGTGGCGGCCCTCCCGTAACGGGTCAGCGCCAGGAGCCGAGGGCTCAGGGTGCCGCCGTGCGGTAGAACTCGGCTGCGGTGACGGTGGCAGGGACGCCGAGTTCGGCGCCGACCGCGATGATCGCGGTGGCGCCGTCGGTGGTGAAATGTGGTGCGATGAACGTCTCGTGGTGGGCTCGGGCTTCGTCCGCGGTGTGCCGGCCGAGGAACGTCAGCCGGACCGTGGTGTCGGGTTCGTCGTGGATCGCCTCCGGTGCCATGGTGCTGCCGACCAGGGCGGCCAGCCGGGACAGCAGTGCCCGGCCGAGCCCGATGGTGGCGACGTGGCGCAGCCGCTCCTCGTCCCAGGAGCAGCCGTCGCGCAGCGCCATGCGCCGAGCGTGCCGCGGGCCATGGTGCCGGGTGACGGCGTGCCGTCGGCCGGGACGTTACGGCCCCGTGTCCGCAGGACGGCCGGGCATCAGTACATGGCCATCCCGCCGTTGACCGCGGCCGTGGTGCCGGTCATGAAGACGTTGTCCTCGGCGGCGTAGAAGGCGACCGCTTGGGCGACGTCGTCCGGGTGCGCCAGGCGGCCCAGCGGGGTGGCGGCCACCTGCCGCTGCTTGAGCTCCTCGTCGAGCACGTTCGACATACGGGTGTCCGAAACCGGGCCGGGCTCGACGACGTTGACCGTGATGCCCCGCGGGCCCAGTTCCTGGGCGAGGTACCGGGCGAACTGCGCCAGTGCCGCCTTGGCGGTGCCCAGCGCGATCATGCCCTCCCGGGGCCGGCGGCTGAGGCCGGTACCGAGATAGATGATGCGTCCCCAGCCCTGTTCGGTCATGGCGGGCAGGACGGCTTTGGTGACCGTGAACGCCGCACGCATCTCGTCATCGAGCTTGCCGCCCAGTTCCTCCCACGTCATGTCGTGGAACGGCTTGACCACATAGGGGGTGAGCGCGTTGTGCACGAGCACGTCGATGCCGCCCCATGCCGCCTGAACCTGATGGACCATGCGTTCGACCGCCGTCGCCGCGCGTACGTCGGCCTGCGCGGTCATGGCCCGGCCGCCTGCGGCCTCGATGCCGGCCACGACCTCCTCGGCCGCCCTGGCGCTGCGGAGGTAGTTGACCACCACGCGCATCCCTCGCGCGGCCAGAACGCGTGCGGTGGCCGCACCGATTCCGCTGCTGGCCCCCGTCACCAACGCCACCCTGCCGGTTGCCTCAATCACGGGACCACCTCCTGCTCATCCGGGCCGCTTCTCGAGGGTGGAACGATCCATCGCCCCTGCTCTCTCGCTGCCCCGGAGGCTGTCCGGATAACGACTCTCTTGCTGCGGTCGATCACCAAAGAGTGAGGCCGAAGTTGGCGATCCAGGCGAATTGATCTATCCGCTTTGTCACAATCAGGGAAATCCTCTGTTCGTACGGGCGGCTTGCGGTGGCACGTTCCAAGACGCGTTCCAGGGGCGTTCCGTGGCGGCGTTCCGTGGCGGCGTTCCACGGAGGCGGGGAGGGCGGGGTGATGGGTGGATCGGGAAAACGGGGGAGCCGGCGGCGCGCGGCCGGCCGTCATGTGGCGACGCGCTCGCGGCACGCGCGGCGGCGCGGCCTGGGCCGGCGGTGGGCTGCCGGCGCGGTCGGGGCCGTGGCGCTGGCCGGCGGCGTGGCCGCGGTGCTCGGCGCGAACGGGAACTTCGGCGGGGCGCTGACCGCAGCCTCGTCCCAGCAGGCGCGACTGACGCCGCAGGCTCGGGCCCAGCCGGAGAACGGCTCAGCGGCGCTGCCCGGCAAGAGCACCATCAGCGCGGGGGCGAGCGCGGAGGCCAAGGCACGTGAGCTGCCGAAGTCCGAGCCGCCGTCCCAGGCCGCTCCGAGCCCGGCTGCTCCGGCTTCTCCCGGTACGGTCGAGCCAGGGCTGGTACCGGGCACCACCGACGCGGAGGACCTGCTGGCGGAGGGGCCCGACCCCGGCGAGGCGGAGGGGTACAGGGCGAACGGCCCGTCGCGGCACACCGATCAGCAGGCGTCCGAGTATTTCCGTACGCACTGGGGTCCGGACGACAAGGCGCTGAAACGCCTCAAGGACATCCGCACGGTCGGCGGATATTTGCGCATTTACACGGATTTACCGGAAACGGCGGGAAACTCGTCCCAAGCGATCACGCTGTGCGAGCGCGGTCTCGCCTACCTGCGCGCGCGGGGAGTGGCCAATCCGGTCGTGTTCGTACAGGCAGAGTTCGGCGAGAACGGGAATCCCGTGCTCGCCAACATCCTCGGCCCTTCCGACAGCAGCTGTCGCGTCACTCACCCCGAACCTGACTAGCGGACCCGGACGCGGGTCTTGGCGCACACGTCACACCGTTGCGTCACGACCCGCCCGATGGTCTCAATCGTCACCCAGCGATGGCGCAGATGGACAAAGCGCACGCAAAACTCCTACCCGAGGCAGGTGATCGGTACGCGCTGTCGCTGGCCGATCACCCCTTGGGTTCAAGCCTAAGGGAGATCGAGTTGATGCAGTAACGGTCGTCGGTCGGAGTGGGATATCCCTCGCCGTGGAACACGTGCCCCAGATGCGAGTCGCACCGCGCGCACCGCACCTCCGTACGCACCATTCCGTGGCTGCGGTCCTCGATCAGCCGGACCGCGTCGGAGTCGCCCGGCGCGAAGAAGCTCGGCCACCCGCAGTGCGACTCGAACTTCGTGTCCGACCGGAACAGCTCCGCCCCGCATGCGCGGCACGAGTAGACGCCCTCCGCCTTGGTGTCGACGTATTCGCCCGTGAACGGGCGCTCGGTCCCGGCCTCCCTGAGGACGTGGAACTCCTCAGGCGAGAGCTGGACCCGCCACTCGGCCTCGCTCTTGACCACCTTCTCCATGCGTCCAGCGTACGAGATCGGAAGCGATGAGAGATCAGGCAAAAAGAGATCTTCGCAGGCTGAAGCATCTGTTCTGGGGTGAATTCGCGTCTTTGTAGGCAAGGGGGTGTCATCGCCTCCTGTCAGGGGTGAGATCATCCGCAGATCCCGCCAGGCGGCACAGCCCACGCCCGTGCTGGAGCCGCTGGGGATCGTCACGGCCGGCCGGGTGGCGCGCCAGCGCCCGGAACGGCGGCGGGTGATCTAGCGGCCCGTCCCGTCGAGCCCTCGGTCCCGCCACCGAGGCGGCTCCGGGACGGGCCCACCTCGTCCACGACGCGCGACGGCTCGAAGCGATCGAGCCCGCCTCTGCGGAGCGGAGGCCATAAGCAGGAGATAGGTTCGGTGCATGGCATCGCCGTACATTGAGCTTCAGGTGGGGGAGCGGACCGTCAAGGTCACCAACCCCGACAAGGTCTACTTCCCTGAGATCGGCGCCACCAAGCGGGAGCTGGTCGAGTACTACGTGAGCATCGGCGAGGGCGCCCTGCGCGCGCTCAAGGACCGGCCCACCAACCTCAAGCGCCACCCCGACGGCGTCCAGACCGAGGCGATCTATCAGAAGCGGATGCCGCCCAAGCACCCCGACTGGCTCCAGTCGGTGACGGTGCGGTTCCCGAGCGGTCGTACGGCGCAGTCGTTGCGGGTCACCGAGGTGGCGGCCATCGCCTACTCCGCGAACCTCGGCACCATCGACTTCCACCCCTGGCAGGTGCGGGCCTCCGACGTCGAGCACCCCGACGAGCTGCGCGTCGACCTGGACCCGCAGCCGGGCCTCGACTTCGACGCCGCCCGCAAGGCCGCGCTGCTCACCAGGGAGGTGCTGGGGGAGCTGGGGATGACCGGGTTCGTGAAGACGTCGGGCAACCGGGGCGTGCACATCGCCGTGCGCATCGAGCCGCGCTGGGACTTCATCCAGGTACGCCACGCCGGCATCGCCCTGGCCAGGGCCGTCGAGGACCGGGACCCGGGGCTGGTGACCACGGCGTGGTGGAAGGAGGAGCGCGGGGAGCGGGTGTTCATCGACTTCAACCAGAACGCCCGAGACCGTACCGTCGCCAGCGCCTACTCCGTCAGGGCCCAGCCGCACGCCCCCGTCTCGGCCCCGCTGACCTGGGACGAGCTGGTCGACGCCGACCCGCGTGACTTCGACATCCGTACGGTGCCGGCCCGGTTCGCCGAGGTGGGCGACGTGCACGCGGCCATCGACGACGTGGCGTACTCGATCGAGCCGCTGCTGGAGCTCTACGCCAAGGACGACCGGGGCGACATGCCGTACCCGCCCAACTACCCGAAGATGCCGGGCGAGCCCATGCGCGTCCAGCCGAGCCGGGCCCGGAACGCCGACTAGCTAGCGGACGAGGTGGTGCGGGGCGAGTTCGCGGATCTCGCCCCGCCGCATATAGACGACCCGGTCGGCCAGGCCGTTCTGCTCGATGTGGTGGCGGAAGTCGTCCAGCGGCGAGCTGAAGGCGGCGTAGTCGTCGTAGTGCACCGGCACGACCGCGTGCGGGTTCATGAGGTCGCACCACGACGCGCCCTGCTCGCCGTCCATCGTGACGAGCAGGAGGCCGAGCAGCCGGGTACCGCCCAGGTGCACGATGGCCAGGTCGATGTCGGGGAAGCGGCGCGGGATCGCGTCCAGGTGGCGGTCGAGCAGCGTGTCGCCGCTGACGTGCACGGTCAGCTCCACCCGTTCGTCCAGGTTGCGGAACTCCAGCATCGTCCCGATCACGGGCGGCAGCAGCGCCTCGGCCGGGCCCGGCGCGTGCTTGGCGGGCAGCGCGGTGATCTTTACGGTGCCGTGCGCGCCGCGTAGCTCGTGCGTGTGCCATTCCTCCAGCCCCACGCTGCGGTGGAAGCCCTGGAGGCGGAGTTTGCGGGCCGCCGAGGTCGTCGTGACGATCACCGTGTCCTTGTCCAGCTTCCTGCGGGCGACCCGGTCCCAGTGGTCACCGTGCAGGTGCGACAGCACCACCCCGTCGAGCGGCGGCAGCTCCTCGATCTCCACGGCCGGGTCGGTGAGGCGGCGTGAGGACAGGCCGTAGCCCAGGTACGCCCGCTGGCCCCGGTGCAGGAAGTTGGGATCGGTCAGCAGCGTGAGGCCGTTGTAGCGGATCAGCGTGGTCGCGTTGCCGATGAACTGCAGGCTGCCTTTCACTTCGGCTCACCCCGGGTACGGCGAGCGCTGGTCGGGAGGCACGCCGCCGCCCTTGCCGCCCCCTTTGTTGCCCTTGTCCGTCGCGTGCGGGTGGTCGGCGCGCCTGGCGCCGCGCTGCTTTTCGGGAACGAGGTGGGCGGACTTGAACTCGGTGGGCGATTTGCCTGATCTGCGAATCTCGGGCTGCTGTGGATTGCTCATGGCATTTGTCCCCCTTTATGAGGTTATTTCCTGCCACATTGGGACGTGCTTAAACCCTCCGTGTCTGGCTGATTTCACTTCGGTCACATTACTTGACTCGTTATCTAATAATTCGCAAGGCTCTCTTGTGTATCGGGGGGCGACAACCGATTCCTGGAGCCTTGTCTCATGGCAAAAGCGCGACATCTAGCGGCGCTGGTGGCCGTCTTCGTGGTGGGAGGAGTGACCCTGGCGGGCCCGTCCTACGCCTCCGCCCGGACCGGTCCCGATCTTCCGGTCGACCTGCCGGTCGATCTGCCCACCTGCCTCCTTCCGCTGCCGCTTCTCTGCGACGAGCAGCCCGAACCCGAGCCCGAGCAGCCGACCCCGCCGCCCTCCGCCGAGCCCGGCCCCGGCGACTCCTGGCCGGGGCCGGAGGAGTCCGCGCGGCCGTGGCGTCCTGCGGGCGAGGAAGAGCACCGGGTGCCAAGGGGGCACCCGGAGACCGGCGGCGGCGGGCTCGCCCCGGACGACCCGATGTGGCCGTTCGCGCTGGGCGGGGTGGCACTGCTGACGGGCGCCGGCCTGGCCGGAGTCGCGGTACGGCGCCGCAAGGGTGTCGCCTAGCTTGGCCGCAGCGAAAACCCCGGACCAGGACCCAGCCGAGCGCCGGATCCGGCCGAGCGCCGAGATCCCACCGCGTGTTGGGATCCAGCCGGGCGTCGGGATCCGGCCGAGCGTTGGGGTCCAGCCGTGCGCCGGGGCCCAGTTGAGCGTTGGGGTCCAGCCGTGCGCCGGAACCCAGCTGAGCGTTGGGATCCAACCAGGCGTCGTGATCCAGCCGAACCGCGAGACCCAGCCGAGTTCCCGGACCCGGCCGCGCGCCGGGGCTTGGCTGAGGGCCAGGCGTCGCGCAGGGGCCGGGAGCAGGTCGCGGGCCGGGTGGTCGAAGTCCTGTGGGCGTGCACGGGCTGGGAGTGGGTCGAGGGCTGGGAGCGGGTGGTGGGCCCGGCGGCTGCTGAGGGTCGGGAGTCGCCCATGGGCCGCAGGCGCCCGCGGGGCAAGGTCCGGACCCGGGGCAGGGCTCGGTCGCGGGGCGAGGTCCGGTCGCGGGTCCGGTCGCGGGGCGAGGTTTGCTTGCGGGGCAGGGTCCCGTCGCGGGGCAGGGTCCGGTCGCGGGTGGGTCGGTGTCTGTTATGAGCCGTGAGTCGCGCATGGGCCCGGAGTCTGCCGAGGGGCGGGAGTTGGGCGGTGGTGGCCGAAGGTCCGGGCAGCGGATGATGCTGGTCGTGGCCGGTACGGTGTCGTTGGCCGGGGCGTTGCTGATCGGGCTCGGGTTGAGCGGCATCGTCGGTGACGAGCCCGCGCCGGAGCCCGTCGCCGCCACGCGACGCGAACCCATGGAGGGCGCGGCCCCGGTCACCGGCCTGCCGCTAGGCAAGGTAGCCGCGCCCATGCGGGCCGCCAAGCCGACCGCCGTCTACATCCCGTCCATCGGCGTGGCCGCCCGGCTCATGGAGCTGGGCCTGGACGCTGAGGGCGCCATCGAGAACCCGCCGTTCGACCCCCCGGACCTGGTCGGCTGGTACCGCTACGGCCCCGTGCCCGGCCAGCGCGGCGCTGCCGTGATCACCGGCCACCTGGACACCAGGTCCGGCCCCGCCGTCTTCGCCAACCTCAAGAACGTCAAGCGCGGCGACCAGGTGCAGGTGCTGCGTGCCGACCGCTCGGTGGCCGTGTTCGTCGTCGACAAGGTCGAGCACACGCCGAAGCGCAGCTTCCCCGTCAAGAAGGTGTACGGCAAGCTCACCTATCCCGGGTTGCGGCTGGTGACCTGCGGCGGGACGTTCGACCGGCAGGCGCACAGCTACCGGGACAACACGATCGTGTACGCGCACCTGGCGGCGCCGTACTACCCCAAGAGCTGATCACGGGTCGCGCGGCAGGCCGAGGGCGCGTTCGGCGATGATGTTGAGCTGCACCTCCGTGGTGCCGCCGCCGATCGTGAACGCCCGCGTCGCGAGGATCATGCGGCTCCAGTGGCGGCTCGCCGGGGTCAGCGACCAGCAGAACTCCGAGATCGCCTGAGCGTGCCGCATGCCGAGCAGCTTCCGCACGCTGGAGGCGATCGCGGCATCGGCCCCGGGCCTATCTGCGGCACCCGAGCCGGACTGTCCGGAGCCGCCCGAGCCGGGCCGTCCAAAGCCGCCCGAGCCGTCGCCGGATAGCCCGGCGTCGGATAGCCCGGAGTCGGACAGCTTGGGGTCGGACAGCTTGGAGAGTGTCGCGCGCAGGCCGAGCGCCGAGATGGCCTGGCCCTCGGCCCACAGTCGACCGGCCTGCTCGCGTTGCGACTGCCGCAGTGGGGGCAGCTTCGCGATCAGTTCGGCCATGTCGGTGTGCTGCGAGCCGGGTCCCCAGGAGTCGCCTAGTGCGACGCGTTCGTAGGAGAGCGTGTCGCGGGCCACCCGCCAGCCCTCGTCCACCGCGCCGACGACCAGATCGTCCGGTACGAAGACGTCGTCGAGGAAGACCTCGTTGAACACCTCGTCCCCGTTGATCTCCTTGAGCGGCCTGACGGTGACCCCCTGGGACGCCATGTCCACCAGGAAGTACGTGATGCCGTTATGTTTCGCTTTTTCGGGAGAAGTCCGGGCGAGGCAGATGCCCCAGTGGGCGTACTGCGCGAGGGACGTCCAGATCTTCTGACCCGTCAGCGACCAGCCACCCTCGACCCTCGTGGCTTTCGTCGCCAGCCCGGCCAGGTCGGACCCGGCGTCGGGCTCGCTGAACAGCTGGCACCACACGATCTCCCCGGTGAACGTCTTCGGCAGGAACCGCTCCTGCTGCTCCCGTGTGCCGTACCGGACGATGGAGGGGACGGCCCAGGCCGCGATGCCCAGGTTCGGTCGTTTGAGGTCGCGGAACTCCTGGTGGATGATCACCTGCTCCAGTGGCGAGGCGTCCCTGCCCCAGGGCCTGGGCAGGTACGGCATGATCCACCCCTCCCTCGCGAACCTGCCCAGCCGGGCCAGTGGCTCCTCGGCCCGTAGCGACTCGGCCTCCGCCCTGATGGCGTCCCTGACGGCGGACGCCTCCTCGGGCAGGTCCGGCTCCATCGCCCGCCGCACCCCGGCCACCGCCAGCCCGCACACCTCCTCGGCCCACGGTCCCGGGTCGCCGGCCAGCATGCGGTCGGACAGGGCCCGGCGGTAGTAGCGGTGCGCGTCGTGCTCGAAGGTGTAGCCGATGCCGCCGAGCACCTGGATCGCGTCCGCCGCGCATCGTACGGCCGCCTCGGTCCCCAGCACCCCGGCCACCGCCACCGCCAGCCGGACTTCGCCTCCGAGCCCACCTCCGGCGACGTCCTGCGCCGCCGTCGGCCGGGCTTCGTCTCCGGGCCGATCTTCGGTGAGGTCTTGCGCTGCCGTCGGCCGGGCTTCGCCATCGAGCTCATCCCTGGCGAGGTCCTTCGTCGCCGGTCGGACCTCACCTCCTGGTGTGGCGTCCAGGGCTCTGGCGGCGTCCCATACGGCGGCGCGCGCCTGTTCGAGGGTCACGAGCGCGGCGGCCACCCGGTGCTTGACCCCTTGGAACTGCCCGATCGGCCGCCCGAACTGCTCGCGTACCTTGGCGTACTCGGCCGCCGTCCGCACTGCCCACGCCGCCACGCCGCATGCGTCGGCCCCGAGCAGTACGGCGGCGAGCTCTCGTACCGGCACCTCGCCGAGGACCCGGTCGGCGGGTACGGTGCGGGCGGTGATGGAGCAGAGCGGGCGGTCGAGGTCGACGCCGTCGGCGGGCTCGGCGACGACGTCGGCACGGTCGAGCACCGCCCAACCCCGGCCGTCCACCGGTACGAGGAAGAGGTCGGCCTCCGGCGACCCCAGCGCCAGGATCCGTCCCGGCTCGCCACCCTCGGCGGGGAACGCGACGGCGGCGGTCATGGACCCGTCGGCGAGCCCCGCGATCAGTGGCGCGGTGGGCGCATAAGGACGGTCCGTTCTCGGCCCGGCGACCGTGGCGTCTCGGGCTGGGGAGTCCGTTTCCGGGTGGGTGACCTCGGCTGGGTGGGCCGTTGGGGGCCAGGTGAGTGCGGCTGAGGTCAGGACGGTCGGGAGGTACGCCCCCGCGACCCGCCGCTCGCCCAGCGCCTCCAGCGCGACGCACAACTCCAGCAGCCCGTACCCCTGCCCCCCGCACTCCTCCGGCAGATGCAACCCCAGAATCCCCTGCCCCGCCAGAGCCGCGTGCTCGGTCGTGCGCGTGGCGAGCCCCCGCACGGAGGCGGTCAGCGCCTGGTGTTCCTCGGTGGTCCCAATGCCCATACGTCCGAACCTAGAAGAACATTCGGTCGATGGCCAGGAAAACCATTGGCGGCAGGCGGACTCGCCCGGCTAGCCTCCGTGATGTCCTGACGATGGAGCTCATGATCTGGGGAGGGGTGGATTAATGCCTGGCACCGCGCCTTGCGCGCCTCGTCGTGCCGTGGGCGGATCCTGCCTCTGAAACATCACCTCTGACAGGCCCGGACCGCCTGCTGTACCAGCATGCCCGCGTACGCCGCGAGGCTCGCTCGGCGCTCTCTTGCTGCCTTTTCGACTGCTGGCTTTTCGACAAAGTCATTCCGGCAAGGAGTACCCAGGTTGTCCACCAATGGCAAACCACGTTCCATCGTGAACACCGAAACCTTCCAGTGCGTGCGCTGCGGCCTGACCGTGACCGCGACCGCGCCGGACGGCACCCGCCGCAACCACTGTCCGAGCTGCCTGCACTCGCAGCACGTGCTCGACCGCGCGGAAGGCGGCCCCTCGGAGTGCAGGGCGCGGATGATCCCGATCTCGATCGCGGTCCTGCGCACCGGCGACTGGATGCTCATCCATCGCTGCACCCGGTGCGGTGAGCTGACGTCCAACCCCATCTGCGGGGACGACAACCAGCTCATCCTCATGCGCATGGCCGTACGGCCGCTGGCGCAGCCGCCGTTCCCGCTCGAGGCGTTCGGCGGTCTGTGACATGCCCAGGAGGAACCCGGCCCGGGAGAGGGCTCAGCAACGCAAGAAGGCGCATCACCCGGACGCGTTCCGCTGCGTGTCCTGCAGGCTGGACGTCCCGATGATCGCGCCGGGCACCGCCCACCGCAACCACTGCCCGCACTGCCTGACGAGCCTCCACGTCGACCGTCGCATCCCGGGGGACCGCCGCGCGGCCTGCCGGGGCAGGATGGCGGCGCTGAGCATCACCGTCCGGCCGAACGGGGAGTGGCTGATCATCCACCACTGCCAGTCCTGCGACGAGCTCAGCGCCAACCGCATCGCGGGTGACGACAACGCGCTGGCCCTGCTCCGCATCGCCATGCGCCCTCTGTCCGCGCCCCGCCTCCCCTTGCCTGCCTGGGCGGGGTAGGCCTCGATGCCCGTCCGGGTGGCCCCGGACGGGCATCGGGGGTCAGCGGAGCCGGCCGTCCTGGTGGAGGTCGTCGAAGATGATCTGGTCCACGGGCGCCACGCGGTCGCGGTCGGCGTAGGTGAGCCAGACGACCTCCTCGATCTCGCTGCTGGGCGTCGGCGTCCCCTGGTGGTCGGCGGTGTAGCAGGTCATCTTCACGATCACGCCGTCGGCGTGGCCGTCCGCCTGAGCCTGGTACGTGCCCAGGTGGACGGCGGTGGCGGGGACGATGGCGACCGACAGCTCCTCGTCGATCTCGCGGACGAGGGTGTCGAGGTCGCTCTCGCCGGGTTCGCGCTTGCCGCCGGGGAGGTAGTAGATGGTCTTGCCCCGCGACCGGGTGCTGAGGATCTTGCCGTCCGCCAGGTGGATCCACGCGATCTTGTCAATCATGCCGACCATCATGCATGGATCCATCCGCATTTCTCCCCCTTGGAGAGTCATCGGATGGTTGGTCATTTCCTGCGACGGCGCGGCTTACATACGTCATCCCCGCAGAGATCTCTGGCACTCCCGAGACAGAGAAAACCACACCCAGAGCGTTCTCGCCGATCATCGCGATCTCGAACTACCTGCGACGATGTCCTCAGAGGAAGCGGAGATCCGCGTCATCGGGGCACGGAATCCCTTCCGAGTACATGCAAAGGCAGGAGTACGTGGACATAGAGGCGGAGATCCGCGCATTGAAGCTCCGCATCGACGCGTTCGAAGCGATCGTGCGTTCCGGCGACGCAGATTCTGACGACTACAGCCATGCCCACCTGCGAACGGGGAGACGTACACGCGTGAAAGGCTCGCAGATCACCTCGGCGGAGATCGCCGTCGCCGAGATGCGGGCCGAGATCGCGGATGTTCAGTTGGAGATCTCCCAGGACTTCGCGGCCCTGGGCGACGAACTGACCGGCCTTCGACGGCAGACCAACGATCAATTCATCTCCGCTCGCGCGGAGATCCTCGGCGTATTCGATTCCCTGCGGCACGACATGGTCGACCTCGGCCGCAGGCTCGATCGGTTGCTGGAGACCCGCAACGCATAGACGGGGGCGCGGCCAGGTCGAGCACCTGGCCGCCACTCCCGCCCGCTCGAAGTCAGTCGCCGAACTCCAGGTGGAGGGCCCGGGTGAAGTCGGAGATCGCCTCCTCGTGGCGCTCCATCTCCTGCAGGATCTCCCCGCGTACGCGGAACGCCCAGATGTACTCGGGGTCCAGCTCGATCGCCCGGTTCAGGTCGCTCAGCGCCGCCTCGTTGTCGCCCAGCTCGCTCAGCACCGCGCCCCGGCTGCCGTAGGCCCGGTCGTTCTCGGGGTCCAGCTCCACCGCGCGGCTCAGGTCAGCCAGCGCCTCCTCGTACCGGTCGATCATGCGGTACGCCTCGCCCCGCCGGCTCAGCGCGCGCACATACTCCGGGTTCGCCTCCAGCGCCTTGGTGTAGTCCTCGATGGCCTCGGCGTAGAGGTGCATGCGCTGGTACAGGTCGCCGCGGGCGGCCCAGGAGTAGGGGAGGTCCTCGTTCAGAGCGATGATCTTGGCGTGTTCCTCAAGCGCCTCGTCCAGGCGGTCCAGGTCCACCAGGACGTCGGCCTTCGCCTCAAGGATCCACAGGGAGTCGGGGGAGAGGGTGAGGGCGTGCTCGAAGTCGGTCATGGCCTCGTCCAGCCGACCCATCGCTGCGTACGTCTGGCCCCGGGAGCCCAGCGCGTACGCGCTGTCCGGCTCCAGCTTGAGCGCCTCGTCGAAGTCCTCCAGCGCGGTCTCGTAGCGTTCGATGACGCGATGGCTCTCGCCGCGCAGCCGCCAGGCGCGGGCGTTGTCCGGTACTAACGCGATCGATTCCGTCAGATCCGCGATCGCGGCGTCGTACCTCGACAGGGCGATGTACGATTCGGCGCGACTGCGCAACACGGACGCACGGGACTGCGCGGCTGCGTCCGGCAGCTCGGATTCGTCCTTGATCCCCTCGCTCATGAGGCGTAAATCTATCCGACTAAATCTGGATTATGGCCGCCTTTTCGCGGGTGTACTCGAGGACCGAATCGTGCCCGTACCCGCTGTCCTTGACGCCCCCGAACGGGAGGCCGGGCGGCATCTGCCGGAAGGTGTTCACCCACACCGTCCCGCTCTGCAGATCGCGCACGAAACGGTGCGCCCGCCCCAGGTCACGCGTCCAGACGCCGGCCGCCAGTCCGTAGCGGGAGTCGTTCGCGATCGCCAGGGCCTCCTCGTCGGAGGAGAACGGCATGGCCACCGCCACCGGGCCGAAGATCTCCTCCTGGCAGAGCCGGAGCGAGTTGTCCGTGGTCGTGTAGAGAGTGGGGGAGACCCAGTAGCCGCCCGGGAGGCCGGGCACCACCTCCGCCCCCGTCCGCCCGCCGAAGAGCAGGCTCGCCCCCTCCTTCTCGGCCAGCTCCAGGTACGACCTCACGTGCTCGTACTGGGCCGAGGAGACGATCGGGCCCATGGTCGTCCGCAGGTCGAGGGGGTCGTCGAGCACCAGATCGGCGCAGATGCGCGCGATGCGGTCCAGCATCTCGTCCCAGATCGAGTGGTGGATGAGGATGCGGGAGCCCGCCACGCAGACCTGCCCGGCGTTGCCGGTGTAGACGGAGTTCACGGTGACGCCCTGGGCGGCCGCGTCCAGGTCGGCGTCGGGGAAGACGATGTTCGGGGACTTGCCCCCGAGCTCGAACGTCAGCGGCTTCAGCGCGTCCGCCGACGCCCGGGTGATGGCCTGGCCGGTGGCCGTCGAGCCGGTGAGGCTGATCTTGGCGACGTCGCGGTGCCGTACCAGCGCGTCCCCCACCTCCTCGCCGAGGCCGCTGACGATGTTCAGCACGCCGGGCGGGAACACCTCGGCCAGCAGCTCGCCCAGCCGCAGCACCGACGCGCTCGCCTGCTCGGCCGGTTTGACGATCACCGTGTTGCCGGCCGCCAGCGCGTACGCCGCCTTGGCCGAGAACGTGGAGATGGGCGAGTTCCACGGGATGATGCAGACCGCCACCCCGTACGGCTCCCGCCGCGTCAGCCCGAGCGTGTCCGGGCCGAGGATGACCGTGTCGCCCTTGGCCGCGTCCAGGCACTGCCCGGCGGCCAGCTGCCACAGGTAGGCCATCCCCGGCAGGTCCTTCTTCAGCGTGTCGCGCAGGATCCGGCCGTTGTCGCGCGTCTCCAGCCTGGCCAGCTCTTCGGCGTTGCGGGCGAACACCTCCGACACCTTGCGCAGGTAACCCGCCCTGGCCAGGGCGGGCAGCGCCGACCAGGAGGGGAAGGCGCGCCGGGCCGCCGCCACGGCCGCCTCGGCGTCGGGCGCCCCGCTCGCCGGGATCCGCGCCCACACCTCCCCGGTGGCCGGATTGACCGAGTCGAGGAATCTGCCGTCGCTCGCGGGGACCAGTTCGCCGCCGATGAGATTGCGATAGTCAGGCACGAACCAAGCATATGCTTGCTTGTCATCATTCGCCATGAAGCCCTAAGAACACGTAAAGTGCCCGGATCTTCACGCATAGCGATCCTTCGTGTCGGGGAAGACGCTTCGCATGGCATATCGACTGTTGGGCCGGTTGGTGTATGGCTCCCGATACGACGGAGTTCCCTGGGCGCAGCGGGTGTACGTCCGTCCGGGGGAGCGTCTGGTGCGCGAGGCGCAGTGGCAGCTGCTGACCACGCGGGCCCCGGTCATGGAGCTGACGGACTACCGCAGGCTCAGGCCGCTGAAGGCGAACGAGGAGTTCCTGGCCTGCATGATGTGCGGGGAGTCCCGCCAGCAGCCGCTGTACGAGCCCTCCGGCAACGGCTGGCACTATCACGTCGTCCGCTGCCCGTCGTGCGGCTTTCTCTACCGCAACCCCAACATCCTGCCCGAACGCCTCGGCGACCTGTACGCCACCGGCTACAACTCCTTCCTGACCGGCTCGTACGCCGCCAACCGGCAGCGCCGCTACGAGCTGACCATGAACGCGTTCTCGCCGGTGTTCGACGAGGGCAAGGAGCGCCGGCTGCTCGACTTCGGCTCGGGGGCCGGGCTGTTCCTGGAGCTGGCCGAGCGGCGCGGGTTCGACGCCTGCGGGGTGGACCTGTCGCCGGAGTCGGTCGCCCAGGCCAACGAGCGGCTGAGCAGGGCGCGCGCGTATTTCGGCGCCCCCGAGGACGTGCCGGAGATCGCCGGCGGCGGATTCGACGTGATCACGCTCTGGTCGGTGCTCGCGCACCTGCCCAGGCCGCTGGACGACTTCCGCAGGTTCCGGCAGCTGCTGGCGCCCGGCGGCGTGCTGCTCATCATGACCGTGAACGCCCAGTCGCTGCTGCTCAAGGCGTACGGGCCGGCGTGGAGCGGTTTCACCAGGAACCACCTGATGTTCTACTCCTCGTGGACCGTGCGCACTCTGCTGAGGCGTACCGGCTTCGCGGGCGTCGCCTTCGCCCCGCACTACGGCGACACGGTCGAGGCCGGCACGACCGGCCTGCCCGGCCCGCTGAGGCGGAGGCTGCGCCGCAACGTGGAACTCAGCGACGGCGGCAACATGATGCGCGTGCTGGCCTTCGCCGACGAGGAGGCGATCGGCCGCTGGGGCGGCGGCGCGTTCACCGTCCACCGCCTCAGCCGCTGAACTCCTCGTCGTAGATCACTTCCGCGCTGCCGAGCGTGGTGCGGCGGCCCATGTCGTCCTCGCCCCACAGCTCCAGCTCCGCCCGGTTCCCGGCGGTGGACACCACCCTGCCCCGGCACGTGTGGGCGCGGTCGCGGAAGTCCATGCCGCGGTAGCTGACCTCCAGCACGGCCACGGGGCTGCCCCGTTACACCTTCGGGGACGTGGACCTGCTGTCCGGGTTGCCGTCTCGTCCAGGTGATGATCGGGCTGTTCGCGGCGGGGGAGGTGCTCTACCAGATCAGGCAGGGCGCGGCCGAGCCCATCCGGGCCCGCTTCAGGGACCTGGTGATCATCCGGGAGGAGCTGTCCCGCTCCAAGGGGGCGATCGCCCGGGGGAGCGTGATCGGCTACCTGCTCCCCACCCTCGCGCTGGGCATCCCGGACGGCGCGACCACGGCCGTGCTGCTGGGGGCGTTCACGATGTACGGGATCCACCCGGGGCCGCTGTTCGAGAAGGCGCTCGTGCAGACGTCCACGATGGGGACAGCGACCTGACGATCATCCTCACCCGGCCGATCGCGCTGGCGGTGCTCGTGCTGGCCGCCCTGCTGGCGGCCGGTCCCTCACAGCTGAAGCTCATCCCCCGAAGAGTCAAGGAGACGGTGTGACCGAGCTTGTCGTCGTCGCCGACGGGCCCGTGCTGCGGGTGACGTTCAACCGGCCCGAGCAGCACAACGCGCTGACCTGGGCGATGTGGGACGGTCTATATGACGCCTGCGAGCGGGCGGACGCGGATCCCGCGATCAAGCTGCTCGTGTTGTCGGGGGCCGGTGGGCGGGCCTTCGTGGCGGGCACCGATATTTCGCAGTTTTCCACCTTTGTCGACGGGGACGACGGGATCGCGTACGAGCGCAAGGTCCAGCGGATCATCGACCGGCTCGAACGCGTCAAGGTGCCCACCGTGGCCGTCGTCCAGGGCTACTGCGTGGGCGGGGGCCTGGTCGTGGCCGCCGCCTGCGACCTGCGGCTGGCCGTGCCGGGCGCCCGGTTCGGGGCTCCCATCGCGAGGACGCTGGGCAACTGCCTGTCGATGAACACGTACTCGCTGCTCGTCCACCACCTCGGCCCGGCCCGCACGCTGGACATGCTGCTGCGGGCCCGCATGTACACGGCCGAGGAGGCGCACGCCGCCGGGTTCGTGGCCGAGCTGTGCGCCCTCGACGACCTGCCCGCGCGGCAGGCGGAGGTGGAGGAGCGGCTGCTCTCCCACGCGCCGCTGTCGATGTGGGCCGCAAAGGAGGCGGTCAGGCGGCTGCGCGTGGCCGGCCTGCCGGACGGGGACGACATCGTGGCCACGGTCTTCGGCAGCGCCGACTTCCACGCCGCCGTCCCCGCCTTCCTCGCCAAGGAGCAGGTCACCTGGCGGGGCCAGTGAGCCTCGCGCTCTAAGATCGAGCCATGGAGCTGGCCCCTGGAGTGCGTGTCGCCGTCACCGATCGCCACGGAGGGGTCAGCGCCCCGCCGTACGGGTCGCGCAACCTCGGCGGGATGGTCGGCGACGACCCGGAGGCCGTGCGGGCCAACCGGGCGGGGGTGGCGGCCGAGCTGGGCGTGCGGGGCATCGTGTTCATGCGCCAGGTCCACAGCGCCGACGTCGCCTACGTGAGCGAGCCCTTCGGGGACGATCCGCCCGCGCTCGACGGCGTCTTCACCACCGAGCCGGGGCTGGCGCTGGCCTCGCTCGGGGCCGACTGCCCGGCGGTGCTGGTGGCCGACCCGGTGGCGCGCATGGTGGGCGCCGCGCACTCCGGCCGCCCCGGCACCGAGGCCGGCATCGCGACGGCCCTGGTGGCGGCCATGGCAGGCAAGGGCGCGGAGCCGGGCCGGATGCTCGCGCTGGTCGGGCCCGGCGCGTGCGGCCGCTGCTACGAGGTGCCCGCCGAGCTGCGCGAGCGGGTGGCCTCCCGCGTGCCCGAGACGTGGTCCACGACGTCGTGGGAGACGCCCGCGCTCGACCTGCGGGCCGGGATCGAGGCCCAGCTGCGCGCGGCGGGGGTCCAGGACGTACGCCATGACGCCCGCTGCACGATCGAGTCGGCGGAGCTCTACTCGCACCGCAGGGAGCAGCCGGGCGGTCGTTTCGCCGGGCTCATCTGGCTGGCATAGGGCCTGTTCCCCGTCATGAGGACGGATCCTGTACGAGGAGGTCGCTCGATGCCTTGGTGATGGCCCCGGCCCAGCGCGCCGACGACTGCACGGTCAGCTCACGTTTGCGCGCTGCCCAGGTGTGGGAAGAGCGCTCCAGCCCGTCGGCACATCGGGCTTTCAGATCGCGCGAGGCCGGCGCGCCCAGATGAGCGCCGACCAGGCGCAACGCCTGCTCGTCTGCGGGGGTGAGGTGCTTGAGCCGGTCGCGTACGGCGACACCGGACGGGCCGGGCACCACGAATGCGGGGGCGATCGGGCGCGGCTCAGCCATGCTGGAGGACCTCCGATGCAAAGGCAGCGCGGTCGGTGGCCAACGGGCGGGTGGGGGCGTGTCGCGCTGGCGACCGGCCGAGGGCTGGAGTTCTACGAGGAGCAGCGCCGGCCCGTCACGAACAACGTCGTGCCGGCCAACCGCAAGGACGGGGCGGAGGTCGTCCTGAAGCTGGCCCACCAGCGCGCCCCGCGGGGTTTCACCGACATCGAGGACGTCCTGCCGCTGGCCGAGTGCGAGGAGATCGCCCTTCGCCACAAGCAGCTGGCCGGCTTCGAGCCCGCCACGCTGAACGCACGCCGGAGCTGGTCGGTGGAGACCGACGCTTCCCCGGCGTGAACGACGGGCGTGTCAGCTGCTCTTGTCGCTCGACCTCCCCGAGTTGAAGATCACGTTGATGATGATGATCCCGAGCCAGATCGGCACCAGGTAGCCCGCCTTGTCGTCCCCCAGCAGGACCAGCAGGAGGGTGGAGATGGTGCCGAGGCTCAGCGACACGATCGCCAGGGCGAGCCGCTGCCCGTCGGGCGCCCGGTCGCGCACCGGCCCCTTCGACTCCCGCTGGGCGATGCGCTCGTCCACCCGCCGATCGACCTCTTGCCCCATCTTGTCGAGGAAGGACTCGACCACGGCATCCTCGAACTCCGGCCCGAGGTCGCGGCGGGCGGACACGGCCGCCTTTAACTCATCCCCTGTACTCATATGTCGAGATATAACGGGGTTTACGGCTACCGGGCAAGGATGTCGTCCAGGTTGTAACTCACGGGACGTTCGAGCTGCTCGTACGTGCATGACTCCGGCGTGCGGTCGGGCCGCCAGCGCCGCCACTGCGCCGTGTGCCGGAACCTGTCGCCTTCCATCTGGTCGTAGGCCACCTCGATCACCAGCTCCGGCCTGAGCGGGATGAACGACAGGTCCTTCTTGGCGTTCCACCGCGACACCGCGCCCGGCACCCGCTGCCCGCCCGTCGCGGGCCCGGCGGCGGGCTGGCCGATGTTGGCCGCCGCCTGCTCGGCCCAGTGGCCCCAGGGGTGCTCGCTCAGCTCCGCGAGGTACGGCTTGATCTCCTCGACCAGCTCAGCCCTGCGCGCCATCGGGAACGAGGCCGCCACGCCCACGTGGTGCAGCCGCCCGTCGTCGCCGTAGAGGCCGAGCAGCAGCGACCCCACGATCGGTCCCGACTTGTGCTCGCGGTAGCCGCAGATCACCACGTCGGCCGTGCGCTCGTGCTTGACCTTGAACATCGTGCGCTTGTCGGGCACGTAGGGCTGGTCGCCCGGCTTGACGATGATGCCGTCGAGCCCCGCGCCCTCGAACGTCTCGAACCACTCGGCCGCCTGCTCGTCGCTGGTCGTGACCGGGGTCAGCCGGATGGACGCGCCCTTTTCCGAAAAAATCCCCTCAAGTCGCGCCCGGCGCTCCGAGAAGGGCGCCTCCATCAGCGACTCGTCGCCCAGAGCCAGCAGGTCGAACGCGACGAACTGGGCCGGCGTCTGCTCCGACAGCAGCTTCACCCGCGAGGCCGCCGGATGGATGCGCTGCTGCAGCGCGTCGAAGTCGAGCTGCGTCCCCCTCGGCAACACGATCTCGCCGTCCACCACGCACCTGTCGGGCAGCTCCGCCCTGACCGCCTCGACCAGCTCGGGGAAGTAGCGCGTGAACGGCCGCTCGTTGCGGCTGCCCAGATAGACCTCGTCGCCGTCGCGGAACACGATGCACCGGAAACCGTCCCACTTCGGCTCGTAGAACAGCGAGCCGTTCTGCTTGGGCATGGCCTTGACCGGCTTGGCCAGCATGGGCGGCACCGGCGGGCGCACCGGCAGATTGGGCACCGGCTGCTCTTCGGCGGGCTCCGCGAGCTCGGTCGGCTCAGTCGGCTGGGTCATGGCTCTGCTCCCTGTTGTATTTGCAGAAGAGGACCCCCTCCTCTTCCAGCACCTGGCTGAGGCGCAGCGAGACCTGCGCGGCCTCGCCGTTGAGTATGCGCGCCGCGCCGCCCCCCACCAGCAGCGGGCTGATCGACAGGCACATCTCGTCGACCAGGTCCTGCGCCGAGAGCTGGGCGTTGACCCTGGGGCCGCCCTCGCACAGGATCCTGGTCAGCCCGCGCGCGTGCAGCTCCGTGACGGCCAGCGCCATGTCGACGCTCTCGCCCCCGGCCACGATGACGTCGGAGTGCCTGGCCGCCGCCTTGCGCCGCTCGTGCGGGGCGGCCTCGCAGGTGATCACGATCGTCCGGCTGGGGGCCTCGGTGAACAGCTCGTGGTCGAGGTCGAGGTCGAGGCTGCGGGTGATGACCGCGATGGGCGGCACCTCCGGCCTGCCCATGCGGATCTCCCCCCACGAGTCTCGCGGGGGGACGGGGCCGTACCCCTCCTTGCGCACGGTCGCGGCGCCCGCGAGGACGACGTCGGACAGGCCGCGCAGAGTCTGGAAGATCCGCTTGTCACCAGAGCTCGACAGCCCGCCCGAGCGCCCCTTCAGCCACGCGGCGCCGTCGGCGCTGGCCACCATGTTGAGCCGCAGCCACGGCTGCCCCTCGGGGTAGGCATACGCCTGCACGATGTCCGGGTTGTCCTGTATGTCGGGATAGATGCGCCGCACTCCTCTACCTTGGCACACCCCACCGACAGTTGGGCCTCGGGCTGGTCAGGCGGTGGTGAAGGAGATCCACACGTCCGGGGGGACGTCGGGCCGGTCGGACATGGGCGGGCGTTCCTCCGTCCACGCGTCACCGGCGATCTCGGTGGCGACGCGCCGCCAGAACGCGACGGCGGCCGTGTTCGAGTCCTGGAAGGCGATCTTCCAGGGGCCGGGGTGCCGGGAGATCACCTCCCGCACGACTGCCCTCCCGATCCCGGACCGGCGCGCGCCGCGTACCACGAAGAAGCTGTTCAGCACGCGCGCCGGGCCGGACAGCGCGCGCACGAGCGAGAACCCGACGGGC
Organism: Nonomuraea sp. NPDC050451; assembly: GCF_044458585.1. Classification (NCBI taxonomy): domain Bacteria; kingdom Bacillati; phylum Actinomycetota; class Actinomycetes; order Streptosporangiales; family Streptosporangiaceae; genus Nonomuraea; species Nonomuraea sp. NPDC050451. The sequence continues at coordinate 524,261 of NZ_JBITHZ010000002.1, read as the reverse complement.
CGGTCGCCGCTGGTGAACAGGTAGGCCGCCCAGTCGTCGTCCTCGAGCGCCGCGCGCAGCCGGTCGCTGTGATAGGTGGCGTCGGGGGCGGGCAGCCCGCCCTGGAAGTCCGCCATGTCGTGGCGGAACATGAGCCAGAGCCGTTCGATGGTGGGGTGGTCCGCGGCGCTCACGGGCCGCACGGTTGCCAGAGAAGTGGTCATACAAACACGTTCCGGCCGGAAGCAACCTCCGGCCGGGAGGGTAAAGCTAGCAGATCCCGATCACCGTGCGAGCCGACATTTCGGGATACGGGGCGTATAGCACTTTTGTGTATCCAAGGACGCACGGGCGTTCACATGCTTACGGTGGCCGCAGGGGATGGGGGAGGGAGGCCCTGTGGGTCTGGTCACCGCTGTCGCGTGGGCGATCGCCGCGCTAGCCGGGGTGTACCTGCTCTACTTCTGGCTCTCGGGGGACGGGCTGCGCCGGGCCAAGGTCACCCGATTCCCCGCCGCGCTGGTGTTCTCCCACCCGACGCTGGCCGTGTCGGCGCTGGCGTGCTGGGTGGCCGGGCTGGTCACGGGGAGCAGGGCGCTGGCGTGGGCCGCGTTCGGAGGGCTGGCGGTGTCGGCGCTGCTGGGGTTCGCGATGTCCACGCGCTGGCTCGGGGCCGGGCGGCACACGATGGGCGGGCGTGGATTCCCGGTGCTGGCGGTGACGCTGCACGGCCTGGCGGGGGTGGCGACGTTCGCGCTGGTGCTGCTCACCGCGAGCGCGGCTGGCGGAGGACCTGGAGGGAGCGGGCCGTGACGGCGACGAGGTCGCCGGCCTGCCAGCCCTCGTCCACGAACGCGTCCTCCATCGTCTCGTGGCTGGTGTCGAGCACGGGCACCCAACCGGTGCCGCACTCCTCGCCCGGCAGCGTGAACGGCATGTTCTCGTGGTGGGCGTTGATGAGCAGCAGGAACGAGTCGTCCACGATCCGCTCGCCCCTCGGCCCCGGCTCGGTGATGGCCTCGCCGTTGAGGTAGACCATGAGCGACTTGGCGTAGCCGATGTGCCAGTCGCCCGCCGTCATCTCCGTGCCGCCCGGGGTGAGCCAGACCAGGTCGCGCTTGCCGTCGTCGGGATGGCGGCCGTGGAAGAAGCGGCGGCGCTGGAAAACCGGGTGCTCACGGCGCAGCTTGGACAGCGCCCTGACGAACTCCAGCAGCTCCGGCTCCGTGTGCAGCATCGACCAGTCGACCCAGGCCAGCTCGTTGTCCTGGCAGTAGGCGTTGTTGTTGCCGCGCTGGGTGCGGCCGAGTTCGTCGCCGTGGGAGAGCATGGGTACGCCCTGCGACAGGAACAGGGTGGCCAGGAAGTTGCGGCGCTGGCGGTGGCGGAGCTGGACGATGCCGGGATCCTCCACGGGGCCCTCGGCGCCGCAGTTCCAGGAGCGGTTGTCGTTGGTGCCGTCGCGGTTGTCCTCGCCGTTGGCCTCGTTGTGCTTGTGGTCGTACGAGACCAGGTCGGAGAGGGTGAAACCGTCGTGGCAGGTCACGAAGTTGATCGAGGCGACCGGGCGGCGGCCGGAGGACTCGTACAGGTCGGCGGAGCCGGTCAGGCGGGAGGCGAACTCGGGGAGCGCGGAGTGCGTGCCTCTCCAGAAATCTCGCACGATGTCGCGATATTTGCCGTTCCACTCCGTCCACAACGGCGGGAAATTCCCGACCTGGTAGCCGCCGGGCCCCACGTCCCACGGTTCGGCGATCAGCTTGACCTGCGAGATCACCGGATCCTGCTGGATCAGGTCGAAGAACGCGCTCAGCCGGTCGACGTCGTGCAGCTCCCTGGCCAGCGCCGACGCCAGGTCGAACCGGAACCCGTCCACGTGCATGTCGAGGACCCAGTAACGCAGCGAGTCCATGATCAGCTGCAGCGCGTGCGGCGAGCGTACGTTGAGGGAGTTTCCGCACCCGGTGTAGTCGAGGTAGTAGCGCCGGTCGCCGTCGTGCAGCCGGTAGTAGGCGGCGTTGTCGATCCCCCGGAACCCGAGCGTGGGCCCCATGTGGTCGCCCTCGGCCGTGTGGTTGTAGACGACGTCGAGGATGACCTCGATGCCCGCCTCGTGCAGCGCCCGCACCATCGCCTTGAACTCCAGCACCTGCTGCCCCCGCGTCCCCGCGCTGGAGTAGCCGCCGTGGGGCGCCAGGTAGGCCATGGTGTTGTAGCCCCAGTAGTTGGTCAGCCCGCGGGCGACCAGGAAGTGCTCGGGGATGTAGTGGTGGACCGGCATCAGCTCGACCGCCGTCACCCCCAGCGACAGCAGGTGATCGATGATCGCCGGATGCCCCACGCCCGCGTACGTGCCGCGCAGGTCAGGCGGCACGTCGGGGTGGCGCATGGTGAGCCCGCGCACGTGGGCCTCGTAGATCACGGTCTGGTGGTACGGGATGCGCGGCGGCCGGTCGTTGCCCCACTCGAAGAACGGGTTGATGACCACGTTCTTCGGCATGTAGGGGGCGCTGTCCTCGGTGTTGCGCCGGGAGGGGTCGGTGAAGTAGTAGGGGAACAGCGCCTGGTTCCAGGTCAGCTCGCCGTCGATGGCCTTGGCGTAGGGGTCGAGCAGCAGCTTGGCGGGGTTGCTCCGGTGGCCCTGTGACGGGTCGTGCGGGCCGTGGACGCGGTAGCCGTAGCGCTGGCCCGGCTGGATGCCCGGCAGGTAGCCGTGCCAGACGAACCCGTCGACCTCGGGCAGGTCGACGCGCTCCTCGGAGCCGTCGTCATGAAAAAGGCACAGCTCGACTCGCTCGGCGACCTCGGAGAACACCGAAAAGCTGGTGCCAACGCCATCCCAGGTGCCGCCGAGTGGATAGGGTTCGCCCGGCCAGACCTCGCGCATGTGGCCCAATTGTCGCACGCGAACACGCTCTTGGTCTCTCAATGCGCCGATCACCCTCCGTACCGTGGTCTCCACGTGCCCGGCCCTCGGGCCGGGCAGGTCGCGGGGACCGTCAGAGCAGCTCGGCGTTGAGCGTGATCAGGGTGCCCGTCAGGGCCTTGCTGACCGGGCAGTTGGCCTTGGCCGTCTCGGCGGCCTCCGCGAACTGCTCGGCCGAGATGCCGGGAACGTGGCCCTTCACCGTGAGCACGATGCCCGTGATGCCCTCACCCGGCTGGAACGTCACGTCGGCGCTGGTCTCCAGCGACTCCGGCGGGGTGCCCGCGCCTGCCAGCCCGTGCGAGAGCGCCATCGAGAAGCAGGAGGAGTGGGCGGCCGCGATGAGCTCCTCCGGGGACGTCTTGCCGCCGGCCTCCTGGGACCTGGACGGCCAGGAGACCTCGAACGTGCCCACGCCCGAGGTGTCGAGCGATACGGTGCCCGAACCGTTGATCAGGTTGCCCTTCCACTGGGTGGTGGCGGTGCGAGTGGTGGCCATGACGTGCTCCCTCCGTACTGGTCCTCCGACCTTATCGCGCGCCGGCAAAGAGCCGGCCTCTCGGTCATCCGGCTCTACTTTTCCGGCGAATAATGACATGCTCGGGTCGCGGCGCACCCGCCGCCTTGGTCCGGATTACACGGGAGTGTGGTGCCAGTGGAGGCACCGTACGACGACCGCCTGCTGCACCAGCGGGTGGTCGGCGGCGACGAGTCCGCGCTGGGCGAGGTCTACGATCGGCTCTCCTCGCTGATCTTCGGGCTCGCGCTGCGGGTCACCAGGGACCGGGTGATCGCCGAGGACATCACTCAGGAGGTGTTCCTGGTCTTCTGGGAGCGGCCCCTGTCCTACGACCCGGAGCGCGGCACCTTACGCGCCTGGCTCGCGACGATCGCGCACCGCCGCGCGGTCGACCACGTGAGGGCCGAGGAGCGGCGGCGGGTGTCGGCGCTGGGACCCAGGCTGTTCGAGCGCGAGCCTGACAGACTGGAGGACACGGTCCTGGCCTCGGACGAGGCCAAACGGGTGCGGCAGGCGGTGACCTCGCTGCCCGACGGCCTCCGGGAGGCCGTGGAGCTCGCCTACTTCGGCGGCAGGACCTATCGGCAGGTGAGCGAGGAGCTGGGCGTGCCCGAGGGCACGGCCAAATCGCGCATCCGGCTGGCGCTGAGACGCCTGGCGGACGCGCTTGCGGAGGAAGAGGTGTAATGGATCCCCTCGAGCGCCTCTATCTGGACGCGATGATGGAGGACCCGGAGGTGCCGGCCCGCTCGTTGCGGCCCCAGCTCCTGGCCGGGGCCAGGGCCCGGCGCAGGCCCGCGGCACCCACCGCGGCCTGGGCGGAGCCGTATGCGGGCCGGGTGGCCGCGATGGACGCGCTGCTGACCTCGGCCGTGGACGACGACTGGTCGCGCGTGATCGTCGAGGGCTGGACCCTTCAGGAGCTCGTCGCCCACCTGGCCGCCAAGGACGGCCTCCTGGCCGCCTCCGTGGGCGCCCCCGTGCTGGGGCCGCCCATGGGCGCGACCGACTCGCTGGGGCGTACGAGCGACGTGCAGGCGTACGAGCGCACCCGCAGCCCCGAGCAGACGAGAAGAGACTGGCGGGCCCAGGCCGACGCCCTCTGCCGCCACCTGGCCGACCTGCCGCCCACGACCCCGGCCACCCTGGACGGCATGGAGGTCCCGGTACGCGACCACCTCCTGGCGCGGTGCCTGGAGACCTGGATCCACACGGCCGACGCCGCCCGGACCGCCCGGCTGCGCCTGCCCGACCCCGTCGCCGAGCACATCCACCCGACCGCCGACCTGTGCGCGCGCCTGCTGCCCTGGACGATGCTCCTGTCGGGCATGGACGGCTCCGGCCGCACCCTCCACCTCACCCTGACGGGCGCGGGCGGGGGCGAGTGGCAGGTGCCGCTGGGCGTGGAGGACACCCGGCCCGGCACGCCGGACGCCCACATCACGGCGGACGTGGTCGCGTTCTGCTTCCTGCTGGGCGGCAGGGGAGAGCCCGCCGAGTTCCCGGCCGAGCTGGCCGGCGATCTGCCGCTGGCCAGGGACGTCCTGACCTCGGCCCCGGCGCTCTCCGGCCCCTGACCTGCGGTGCTGTCCATTCTGGGGGAATTGGGCGGGAAATGCCCTGCGATATACCTCGAGGTCCTTTAAGTAACCGCCAAAACATCGTTTAATGACCCCGCCGGGTTTTGACAGGTTATTTGGGTTTACGGAGTTAGGCGAGAATACACGCATGGGTACGTCTGCCCCTGTCTGAGTGCCTGCGGAGATAGTGGGCGCTGGATTTCGGGCCGATCTACCCATGAACGGAAACGAATGCACGTGAACACTGAAAGTCGGCAATCGCGGACGCCACGCCATGGGCGGGCCGCGACACTAACTCTGGCCGGCGCCATCGTCGGCTCCCTGCTCCTTCCCACGGGGCTGGCGGCCGCGGCGAGCGCGGTGCCCAGCAGCGCCGCCGGCGTCGGGGTTTCCTCGAACGAGAAGCCGCCGCTCTGTGGCAAGCACTGCGGTCGTCGCGGATGGGGAGGATGCTGGCGCCCCTGGTGTGGCCCGTGGGGCTGGGGTGGCTGGGGCGGTCACCACCACCACCGCCGCCACGATGACGAGATCATCCGCATCCGCACTCCGCGTCGTGACCACCACCATCCGGTCCGGCACACGCAGCCGACGGTGCAGACGCCTCCCGTCAAGGAGGAGCCGGTCAAGCCGCCCGTCAAGGACGACGACAAGTACGAGGGCCCCGACGAGACGGGCCAGGACGAGACGGGCCAGGACGACAGCTGGTGGCCCAACGGTGACGACTGGCGCGATATCTTCGGCGGCGGCGACAATTAACCGGTGAGCTGAAACAGCTCCCGTTTTCGGAAAACGGTCGATGACAAATGCCGTGGCCGGCGAAACGGCCACGGCATTTGCCGTATGAGGAGAGGAGGGTCCTCGTGATGGACGACGTGACGGGACTGGCGGGGCTTCTGTACGAGTTCGGGTTGCTCAAGCGCTACAAGCGGACCGGGTGGCTGGTGGCGGGCGTACGGGATCCGGAGAGCATCGCCGAGCACTCGTTCCGCGCGGCCGTCATAGCCGGCGTGATCGCGAGGCTTGAGGGCGCGAATCCGGAACGGGCCGCGTTCATGAGCCTCTTCCACGACACCCAGGAGACCCGCATCACCGACATCCCGTACATCGGCAAGCGCTACCTCAAGGCGGCCTCCAACGAGGACGTCACCGCCGACCAGATGCGCGGCCTGCCCGCGGAGGTGGCGGACATGGTCAGCGACGCGGTGGGGGAGTACGAGGAGAAGGCCAGCCTCGAAGCCGTCTGCGCCCGGGACGCCGACAAGCTGGAATGCCTCATCCAGGCGGTCGAATACCGGGAACAGGGGCACCAGAACGTCCAGGGCTGGATCGACAGCTCCCTGGACGCCCTGACGACCCCGACCGGGAAACGGCTGGCCGAGGAGGCGCTGCGCACCGGCACCCTGGAATGGGTGACGCGCGTGCTCAACGGCGACTGAGCGCCCCTCGGCCCGGCGGTGGGTGCGGGTCAGCCGGTGACGGGCTGGGTGACGAGGTCCCGCTCGTACTCGTCGTCGCTCTCCGCCAGCACCCGCTCCACCCCCTGCGAAGCCCGCTCGTCGCCCCGCGTCAGCAGCCCGCGGGTGGCCTCGGCCACCGTGCGGAGGTCCGCGTCGGCGAGGCGGGCGGCCAGGGCCTCACGGATGCGGGGCGTGTCCTCGGACAGCCCGGCGAGCCCGGCGGTGGCCCAGTCGCGGACCTCCGTGTCCTCGTCCTCCGTCATCGCGATCAGCAGGGCCAGCCCCTCCTCGTGGCCCGGCGGCAGCACGTCGGCCAGCGCGATCGCGTCCGTCATCGTGCGCTTGTGCCCGGGACGCCCGATGACGTCCAGCACGTACGGCAGAGCCCGGGAGTCCCCCTGGTGCCCGAGCGCGGCCAGGACCGACCGCAGCACCTGCGGGTTGCCCTCCGTGGTGACCATCTTCTGCAGCAGCGACAGCGTCGTGTCGAGGTAGGGCTTCTCCCCCTCCGCGAACCCGAACTGGGCGATCGCGTCGACCCCGAACTCCCGCTCCCTGGCGTCCTCGCTGCCGCACAGCCGGACCAGCGCCTCGTACGTCTCGTCGTCCGCCCGCCTGCCCAGCGAGTCGGCCACGATCCACCAGGTCTCGGCGTCCTCGTCGATGTCGCGGTGCGCGACGGCCCGCGCCACGAGCTGCTCCACCGGCGTGTACGTGCCCGTCGCGTCCTCCAGCAGGGTCGCGACGGCGGCGTGGCCGCGCTGCGCCTGCACCTGCTCGCTCTCCGAGCCGTCGGCCGCGCGCCCGGCCACCGTGACCAGCTCGGTGCCGTCCTTGGCGTACTGGCGGGCCACGACGTACTCCCAGCCCTCCTTCTCGATCTGGTCGAGCAGCGCGCTCTCCAGGTGCACGCCCACCCAGGAGGCGGCGATCTCGAGCGGCGTGTCGCCGTCGCCGTCGTACTTCTCGGCATCGGCGCCCGCCTCCAGCAGCACCTGCACCACGCCCAGCGCGCCGCGCCTGGCGGCCAGCGTGAGCGGGGTGTCGCCGGACTCGTTGGCCGCGTCGACCTCCGCGCCCGCCTCGATCAGCGCCTTGGCGGCGGCGGCGTGGCCGTTGGAGGCGGCCCAGTGCAGCGCCGTCCAGCCGCCCTCCTCCCGGCCGTTCACGTCGGCGCCGGCCGTCAGGAGCGTGCCGGCCACCTCCACGCGGTCCCAGGCGGCGGCCGCGCACAGCGGCAGCCCCTCCTCACCTGGGCTGTTGGGGTCGGCGCCGCCGGCGAGCAACTTGCCCACGGTCTCGATCTCGCCGTTCAACGCCGCGCGGTAGAGCTGTTCCTCATGCATGACAGGGACCCTAGCCTGGTCCGGCCGCGCCCCGGGCCAAGCCAGAGCCCCGTGTCATCGCTTGGTACGCGCCAAAGCGGCGTCTGGGTTCAAACACCTACAAGGGATGACATGTTTTCCTTCTATGGGAGGAGTCGCATTCCCGGCAAGACGCGATATGTTGCGAGTATGAGTGATCCCGGTGGGCTCCGCGCCTCGGACGCCGAGCGCGAGGCCGTCGTCGAGCAGCTCCGTGTCGCATCGGTCGAGGGCAGGCTGACGCTCGCCGAGCTGACCGACCGTACGGAGGCCGCCTATACCGCGACCACGCACGCCGAGCTGGCCCTGCTCACCCAGGACCTGCCGGCGGGGGCCACGCCCGCTCCGGCGCCCGCCCCGACGCCCTCGGGCAGGAAGCGGCGGTGGTTCGTGGGCGTCATGGGCGACTCCAAGCGCCGCGGGACCTGGCGGATCGACCAGGAGCTCGGCGCGGTCGCCGTGATGGGCGACGTGCTGCTCGACCTGCGCGAGGCCGAAGTGCGTACGGACATGGTGGACATCATGGCCGTCTCCGTGATGGGCGACGTCAAGATCATCGTCCCCGACGGCGTCAACGTGGACCTCGACGGCATGGCCGTCATGGGCGACAAGCGCGTGGACGTCCTCCAGGCGGCCCCCGGCATGAACGTCCCGGTGGTGCGCGTGCGCGCGTACGCGGTGATGGGGGACGTCAAGGTGATCGGCGACTCGCAGGCGCAGCCGGTGCAGCGCGGGTTCGCGGCCTGGCGGGAGCACTGGCGGCGGTTGCACGGCGAGGACTGGCGGGCGCTGGGCCGGCAGATGCGGCAGGAGGCCCGCGAGCTGGGCCGGCAGGTGCGCGAGGACGGCCGCCGCGACCGGTGGGGCTACTGACCCAGGCTCAGCCGACCAGGGAGGACACCGGCTGCCGCTGGGCCGCCTCGTAACGCTCCAGGAGCACGTCCACCAGCTCCGGCGCCGGGCCGAGCACGTCCGACACGACCGCGGCCCCGGCCTCCAGGCTCGTCTGCCGTACCTTGTCGGCGAAGTAGCCGGGCGCCAGCAGGTACGGCGCGACGACCACCTTCGGCGCGCCCGCCCGCCTGAGCGCGGCCACGGCCTCGGCGGGCGACGGATCGGCGGCCGACGCGTAGGCGGGGGACACCGTCCACCAGCCCGAACGCCGCCACGCGCGCGCCTGCCTCGCGATCACCGCGTTGGCCCTGGCGTCGCTCGAACCCGCCGACACCAGCACCACCGCGGTCTCCGGGTCCCCGGCGCGCACGCCCGCCTCGGCCAGGCGCCGCTCCAGCGCCGTCAGCAGCAGCGGGTGCGGCCCCAGCGTGGTGCCGTAGTGCACGCGCAGGCGCGGCTCGCGCGCCCGGACCTCGTTCAGCGCCGTCGGCAGGTCCACCCGGCTGTGGTAGGCCTCGGTGAGCAGCAGCGGCAGCACAACGGCCTCCTGGAGGCCGCTCAGCGCCTGCCCCAGTGCCGGAGTGCAGTGGTCGAGGTAGGCCACCCGTACGGGCACCTCAGGGCGCGCCAGGCGTACCCGGTCGAGCAGCGCGGCCACGGTGGCGGCGGCACGCGGATCTCGCGACCCGTGCGCCACCGCCACCAGTGGCACGCGGCCGGGGGCCGCCCCGCCTGCCAACGGGACGGGTCCCCTGCTGGGGATCACAGGTGAATGCCGCATTCGACCTTCCCCAGGCCCGCCCAGCGTCCGCTGCGCGGATCCTCTCCCTCAGCGACCTGCCGCGTGCACGGCGCGCAGCCGATCGAGGGGTAGTTGTCGTAGTGCAACGGGTTGATCAGCACCCCGTTGTCGGCGATGTAGTTGTCGACGTCCTCCTGGGTCCAGGCCGCGATCGGGTTGACCTTGACCATCTGCCGCTTGGCGTCCCACTCGACGACCTTGGAGCCGGCGCGGCTGGGGGACTCGTCGCGGCGGATGCCGGAGATCCACGCCAGGTACGGCTCCAGTGCCCGGTTGAGCGGCTCGACCTTGCGCAGGAAGCAGCACAGGTCGGGGTTGCGGCCGAACAGGCGCGGGCCGAGGTCGCGATCCTGCTCCTCGACCGTCCGCGACGGCTTGATGTCGATCACGTTGACGTCATAGACCTGGCGTACCGCGTCACGCGTGCCGACCGTCTCGGCGAAGTGGTAGCCGGTGTCGATGAACAGCACGTCGACGCCGGGCTTGACCCTGCTCACCAGGTCGATCAGGAGGGCGTCGCTCATCGAGGAGGTCAGGCACAGCCGGTCGCCGAACGTCGCCGCCGCCCACCGGATGATCTCGCGGGCGGGGGCGCCCTCGAGGAACGTCGCGGCGGACTCGACGATGTCCTGCAGGTCAAGGGTGCCGCGCTGCTGTTTCAGGCCGACCTCGATGTCCACGAGCGTCATATCTTCACTCCGATCCCAAGAAACTTAAGCTTGAAGGCGCGAGCGCAGGCGCGGCAGTACCAGCCGCCGTCCCCCTCATAGGGCTCGAGGTCCTCGTCGCCGCAGTACGGGCAGTGGAACGGGACCGCTCGCTCGCTCATTTGAGGTCCGCCTCGTCGGCCCGCTGCACCCAGTCGGCGAACGACTCGCCTTCCTTCTTCTGGGCGTCGTAGTGCTTGACGACGCGCTCCACGTAGTCGGGCAGCGCCTTGGCGGTGGTCTTGAGGCCGCGGACCTTGCGCCCGAAGCCGGCGTTGACGCCGAGGGAGCCGCCCAGGTGGATCTGGAAGCCCTCGACCTGGTCGCCGTTCTCGTCCACCACGAGCTGGCCCTTGAGGCCGATGTCGGCGACCTGGATGCGGGCGCAGGAGTTGGGGCAGCCGTTGACGTTGATCGTCAGCGGCTCGTCGAACGTGGGCAGCCGCCGCTCCAGCTCGTCGATCAGGTCGGCGGCCGTGGCCTTGGTCTCGACGATGGCCAGCTTGCAGTACTCGATGCCGGTGCAGGCCATCGTCTGGCGGCGGAACGTGGACGGCCTGACCCGCAGGTCGTTGGCCTCCAGCTCGGCCACGATCGAGTCGACCTGGTCGGGCGCCACGTCGAGGATGACCATCTTCTGCTCGACGGTCGTGCGGACCCGGCCGGAGCCGTGCCGCTCGGCGATGTCGGCGATCAGGTGCAGCTTGTCGCCGTCGAGCCGGCCCACCTTGGGCGCGAAGCCGACGTAGAAGTTGCCGTCCTTCTGCGGGAAGACGCCCACGTGGTCGCGGCGGCTGCCGCGCGGCTGCTCGGGGGCGGGCCCGTCGGGCAGCTGCTCCTTGAGGTATTCGGTCTCCAGGATCTCCCGGAACTTCTCCGTCCCCCAGTCGTTGACCAGGAACTTGATGCGCGCGCGGTGCCGCAGCCGCCGGTAGCCGTAGTCGCGGAAGATCCCGACCACGCCCTCGAAGACGTCGGCCACCTGCTCCGGCCGGACGAACACGCCGATCCGCTTGCCCAGCATCGGGTTGGTCGACAGGCCGCCGCCCACCCACAGGTCGTAGCCGATCTCACCCTGCTCGTTGACCACGCCGACGAACGCCACGTCGTTGATCTCGTGCACCGTGCAGTGGGCGGGGCAGCCGCTCAGCGCCGACTTGAACTTGCGGGGCAGGTTGGAGTACGCCGGGTTGCCCACGACCCGCTCCTGCACCTCGCTGATCTGCTCGGTCGCGTCGAGAACCTCGTCGGCGTCGATCCCGGCCAGCGGACAGCCCAGGATCACGCGCGGGGTGTCGCCGCACGCCTCGGTGGTGGACAGGCCCACGGCCTCCAGACGCTGCCAGATGTCCGGCACCGACTCGATCTCGATCCAGTGGAGCTGGATGTTCTGGCGGTCGGTCAGGTCGGCGGTGCCGCGGCCGTACTCGTTGGAGATGTCCGCGATCGTGCGCAGCTGGGCGAGGTCGAGCTGGCCGCCGTCGATGCGCACCCGCAGCATGAAGTAGCGGTCGTCGAGCTCCTCCGGCTCCAGGATGGCGGTCTTGCCGCCGTCGATGCCGGGCTTGCGCTGGGTGTAGAGGCCGTACCAGCGCATGCGGCCACGCAGGTCGGCCGGGTCGATCGAGTCGAAGCCCCGCTTGGAGTAGATGTCGATGATGCGCTGTCGGACGTTGAGGCCGTCGTCGTTCTTCTTGTTCTCTTCGTTCTTGTTGAGCGGCTCACGGTAACCGAGAGCCCACTGGCCTTCGCCGCGCGGGCGCTTGTGGTGCCGGCTGGCAGGAGTGCGGCTGGCAGGAGTGCGGCTGGCAGGGGTGCTCATTGCGCGTCCTTCGGTTCATGGGCGCGCGCAGGGTTCCTCCTGCCTCGTCGTCGAGGGCAGGGGTGGAGAGGAGGTGTGCGACGCGCTCAGCGGTAGAAAAGGCTGGGTTACAGGCGGGCGTCGCAACAGATGGCACTGCGGACACGCTGGAGGTCGACGTGGCGTCGACCGACGAGCATGGGGTCCGCTGGCATACCTAGAAGATACTCTGGCCGTCCCGTTTGTCCAAGACAGGGTCCAGAGTGTGGGACTGTCCAGCTCGCTCAGCCCTGGCTCTTCCAGCTGAGGTCGGGCTCGTGGGGCTTGTCCTGGACCTGGTGCTGGCAGTCGCACCAGGAGCCGCCACGACAGTCCTCGTGTCGTTTGTCCTTGCAGCTCTCGCAGATCACATTGCGATTATTCTCCTAGAACGTTGTTCGGGTTAGGCTGGCGGGCGTGGATCTCATGGCCGAGTTGCTCGACGACCTGCGCGCCGAGACCGCGTCCCTCGAAGCTCTGCTCGATCCTCTGAGGGACGTGGACTGGGAGCGGCCGACGCCCGCCGAGGGATGGGCGGTCCGCGACCAGGTGAGCCATCTGGCCTGGTTCGACGACGCCGCCGTGCGCGCGGCCACCGACCCCGGCGGCTTCCAGGACTCGCTGGCGGGTTTCACGTCCGTGGACGACCTCGCCCTCGAGTCGCGCGGGATGCCGCCGGCCGAGCTGCGCGCGTGGTTCCGCGCGGCCCGCTCCCGCAGCCTGGCGGTGTTCGCGACGCTGGACGCGCGCGATCGGGTGCCGTGGTTCGGGCCCGCCATGTCGGCCGCCTCCTTCGTGACCGCGCGGCTGATGGAGACGTGGGCGCACGGCCAGGACGTGGCCGACGCGCTCGGCGTCGCCAGGGAGCCGACGGCCCGGCTGCGCCACGTGGCCACGATGGGTTTCCGCGCCCGGCCCTACAGCTTCGCCGTGCGCGGCCTGCCGGTGCCCGAGGAGACCGTACGCGCCGAGCTGGCCATGCCGGACGGCACCACCTGGACGGCGGGGCCCGAGGGCGCCGACGGCCTCGTCCGCGGCACCGTCCTCGACTTCTGCCTGGCCGTCACCCAGCGCGTCCACCTGTCCGACACCGCGCTGGAGCTGACCGGCGAGCCCGCGCGGGCCTGGATGGAGATCGCGCAGGCATTCGCCGGGCCCCCTGGCAAGGGGCGGGCGCCCCGGTCAGGGTGAAGTCAGGGTCTTGCCGGATGACGTGGGCGGCCCGGCCGGTGACATCCTTCGAATATGCGCACGATTCTGAACGTCATCTGGCTGATCTTCGCGGGACTCTGGCTGGCCGCCGGCTACGCGCTGGCCGGGATCATCTGCTGCATCCTGATCGTCACGATCCCGTTCGGCATCGCGTCGTTCCGGATCGCGGCGTACGCGCTGTGGCCGTTCGGCAGGACCGTGGTGCGCGACCCCGGCGCGGGCGCGTTCTCCTTGATCGGCAACGTCATCTGGTGCGTGGTCGCCGGCGTCTGGCTGGCCATCGGCCACGTCGTGACGTCGATCCCGCTGTTCCTGTCGATCATCGGCATCCCGATGGGCGTCGCGAACCTCAAACTCATCCCCGTTTCCCTGCTTCCGCTGGGCGCACGCATCGTTGACAACGACTAGGGCAGTCCCCGGGACGTAAGCTGTCCCGAAGAGTCACTGCGAATACCGTTGGGTGCCATGACGTCCACCGATGCGCCTCCCCGGCCGAAGAGAGGGCTCGTCTCCAACGCCAGGGCCAGGCTGAGCTGGGTGCTCGACACGAAATCGTGGGCGATCGTCCGCGCGGCCACCAACGCCGGTGTCACCTACCGGGTCACCGGCCTGGCGGGCGAGGCGGCGTTCTTCGCGCTGCTGTCGCTGCCGCCGTTCGTGCTGGGCCTGATCGGTGTGCTGGCCAAGCTCGGCACGTGGCTGGGCTCCAGCGTGGTCGCTCAGGTCAAGGCGTGGGTGATCGAGCAGGCGGGGGTGCTGTTCACCGACGAGGCCGTGAGCAAGGTGATCAACCCGCTGCTCACCGACGTGCTCAGCGACGACGCGAGCAAGGTGTCGATCATCTCGGTCGGCTTCCTGCTGTCGCTCTGGTCCGGCTCCAGGGCTCTTTACGTGTACGTCGACCTCATCTCCGTGGCCTACGGGCTCGGCGAGGAGCGCGGCATCATCCGCACCAGGCTGATGTCGTTCGGCCTCTACGTCGTCGGCCTGATCATCGGCATCATCGTCATGCCGATCCTCGTCATCGGGCCGACCCTGCTCAGGGACGCCCTGCCCGCCCAGTACGGCGTCCTCATCGACATCCTCTACTGGCCGGTCGTGATCATCGGCTCGGTCCTGTTCCTGACCGTGCTCTACCACGTCAGCGTGCCGGTACGGACCAAGTGGTACCGGGAGCTGCCCGGCGCGATCCTGGCGCTGTTCCTGTGGATCGTGTGCGCGGCCGTGCTGCGGGCCGTGCTGGCCGCCTGGTTCTCGCCCGTCTCCGTCTACGGGTCGCTGGCCGCGCCCATCGCCGTGCTCCTCTGGCTCTACATCACCGCCCTGGCCGTGCTCATCGGGGCCATCCTGAACGCCGAGGTGGACCGGCTCTGGCCGGGCGTCAGCCGTACCAAATAGAGCCTGCCGATATGGAGGCGCAGCGGAGAGGCGGGCCTCACACCCTCGTGCGCAAGCTGGGCGAAGGCGGCATGGGCTTCGTCTACCTGGCCGGACGGCGGCACCGCACCTGGTCACCGAATACGTCGAGGGCCCCGATCTGGCCGCCGTGGTCAGGCAGGCCCCGCTGACCGGCGCCAATCTGGAGGCGCCGGCCGTCGGCGTGGCCACCGCGCCGGCCGCCATCCACCAGGCCGGGGTCGTCCACCGCGATCTCAAACCGTCGAACGTGCTGCTCAGCCCGGTCGGCCCCCGCGTCATCGACTTCGGCATCGCCCAGCTCGCCGACACCGCCGGGGCGCTGCCCACGGTCGCGCAGAGCATGGGCACGCCCGCGTCCGCCCCACCGCCCAGCAGCCCATGGACCGGATGCTCGGCCGCGCCGAGGTGCCGGTGGACACGGCCACCGGGATGGTCTCCGACACCTGGACCCCGCTCGTGACGCCGCTCGTGGTGCCCCCGTCCCCGGCGCCCTCCAGGAGGAAGCCATGGGTGCCCGTCGCCGGGGGCGTGCTCGCCGCCGTGCTCGGCGCGGCCCTCATGCTCGCCGTGCTGCGTCCGTGGGATTCGCCGGGCAACGAGGCCGGGACCCCGGCCGCCCGCGGCACCGTCCAGGCCGCGGGCGGCACGCTGAGCGTCCAGATCGACTCCCTGACCCGCCAGGGCGGCACGGTGCGCCTGCAGTGGACGGTCAAGAACGTCGGCACCGAGAACGCGCCCCTGGCCGGCAAACTCGGCGGCGGCGCCCTCGACACCACCGTCTCGCGGGTGAACCTCATCCCGCCCGGCGTCGGCCGGCCGATCTACCCGCCTGGGACAAGACCTGCGCGTGCACGGACCTGCCGATGGCGCCGTTCCCCGCGGGCGCGTAGTTACGGATGTACGCGATCTTCGAGGGCGTGCCGCAGGACGTCGACCTGACGGTGCTCGGCGTCATCAGGAACGTGGCCGTCGCCTCCTCGTGAAAGCGCCGATCACGAGGAAGAAGGCCCTGTGACATCCGCTATCGTCTAGGAGGAGACGCGACTGGCGCATTTGGTGGGATCGACCACCGGGGAGCGAAAGGAGCGGAGGCCGTGCGCCTGGGTCTTCGCAATTGTCAACGATGACAGGAGAATCATGAGTTCTCTCGCGAGCGTCGACCCGCAGATCGCCGAGCTCATCAAGGCGGAAGAGCGGCGCCAGGCCGACACCGTCAAGCTCATCGCGTCCGAAAACTACGTGTCCAAGGCCGTGCTCGAGGCCACCGGCACCGTCCTCACCAACAAATACTCCGAGGGCTACGCGGGCAAGCGCTACTACGAGGGCCAGCAGGTCATCGACCAGGTCGAGACCGTGGCCATCGAGCGGGCCAAGTCGCTGTTCGGCGTCAACCACGCCAACGTCCAGCCCTACTCCGGCTCGCCCGCCAACCTCGCCATCTACATGGCGTTCCTGCAGCCGGGCGACACCGTCATGGGCATGGGCCTGCCGTTCGGCGGCCACCTCACCCACGGCTGGTCCGTCTCCGCGACCGGCAAGTGGTTCAACCCGGTCCGCTACGGCGTGCGCAAGGACACCGGCCGCATCGACCTCGACGAGGTGCGGCAGCTCGCCCTCGAGCACCGGCCGAAGCTGATCTTCTGCGGCGGCACCGCGATCCCGCGCACCATCGACTTCGAGGGCTTCGCCTCGATCGCCCGCGAGGTCGGGGCCGTGCTGGCCGCCGACATCGCCCACATCGCGGGCCTGGTGGCGGGCGGCGCGCACCCGTCCCCGGTGGGCCACGCCGACGTGATCTCCACGACCACGCACAAGACGCTGCGCGGGCCGCGCGGCGCCATGCTGATGGCCACGGCCGACGAGCACGCCACCGCGCTCAACAAGGCCGTCTTCCCCGGCCTGCAGGGCGGCCCCCACAACCACACCACCGCCGCCATCGCCGTCGCGCTCCACGAGGCCGCCCAGCCGTCGTTCCGCGACTACGCCCACCAGGTCGTCGCCAACGCCAAGACCCTGGCCGACGAGCTCGCCTCCCGCGGGTTCGACCTGGTCTCCGGCGGCACCGACAACCACCTGATCCTGCTCGACCTCACGCCCAAGGGCATCGGCGGCAAGCCCGCCGCCCAGGCGCTCGACCGGGCGGGGCTGGAGACCAACTACAACACGGTCCCGTTCGACCCCCGCAAGCCGTTCGACCCGTCGGGCATCCGCATCGGCACCCCGTCCGTCACCTCCCGGGGCATGGGCGAGGCCGAGATGCGCCAGATCGGCGCGTGGATGGACGAGGTCGTCACGGCCCTGGCCAAGGGGGACGCGGAGGACGTCATCGCCCGCGTACACCACGAGGTCAGCGAGCTCACGGCTCAGTTCCCGGCCCCGGGCCTGTAACCGCTTCACGCCGTGGCGGGTGACCTCACCCGCCACGGCGGCCCGCCGTCGGTCTCCAGGGCGAAGGCCCGGACCCGGCACACGACCTCCGGCGTGCCGCCGCCGACCCGGCACACAGCCTCCGGCGTGCCGCCGACCCAGCGCGCGGCCGAGGCATCGCCGGTCCGGCGCGCCGCCTGCGGAGGTCACCGCCTGCCCGGCACACGGCCTGTGGCGGTCGCCGGCGACTCGGTGCACCGCCTCCGGACGCCGCCACCGGCCCGCCCGCGCCATGCTCCGCCGACGTGGCGCGCCAAAGGGACAGCCGGGGTCCGGCTGTCCCAATCCCGCTCCTCGGCCCGCGCACTCCCTCACCCCGCCCCGCGATGCGCCCCCGTCCCGCGATGGGCCCCGTCCCGCGATGAGCCCGGCCCCGCGATGCGCCCGGCCCCGCGATGCGCCCCGCCCCGCGATGCGGCGCCGGTCCGTGTTGATCGGCGGACGCCCCATGTCGCGGCGTGGAGATGGCGTAATGGGGAGCCCGGCGTGGGCGGCGGGTGTGGGGACGGCGGAGGGTGACTGCGCGCAGACGGCGAACGCCCCGCCGCACGGGCTCCCGGAGTGCGGCGGGGCGTTCGGTGCGGGCGGGGCGGGCCGGAGTGCCCCGCTCGCGGTCGGCCGACCGGCGGCCCGGGGGACGTGGGCCGGATCGACCGGGGAAGGCGTTCCAGGGGACGGGACCGAATCGCCCCCCAGAAGCCTCAGCCCAGGAACAGGTAGTCGGCCCCGTACGGGACCCGGGCCTCGGCGCCCGGCGTGCAGGCGCCGGACGGCGCGACGCCGCCGGTGGTGTTCAGGCGCAGGATCTGCGTGGCGTGCGCGAGCAGCCCGCTGTCCTTGCCCGCCTGGGTGGCGTCCAGCACCAGCTCGGGGATGTTGCCGTCGCCGTTGGGCGTCTTGGTGACGACCGCGCCGCGCACCGCGCTGCCGTCGGGAGCGATCCACTGCGGCGGTCCCGCGGCGGGCGTCACGAACGAGTGGTCGATCCCGCGCCGCAGCTTGGCCGAGACGCCCAGCTGGGTGAAGGCGTACCCGCCGTTCGGCTGCGCCGTGCAGGAGTAGATCTGCGCGCCGCGCAGCACCTCGGCGGTGAGCGCGCGCGGGTGGGTGAAGGGCCGGTCGGACAGCTGGCCGCGCACGGCGCCGCCGTCGAAGTCGGAGGTGTGCAGGTTCGCGTAGTAGCGGTCGGGGTGGGCGGCGATGCGCTTGACGACGCCGGCGGCGACCGGGGTCTCGCCCGCGACGCCGGTCACGTTCTCCGGGAGGGCGCCCGCGAACAGGTCCGCGACCACTGGACCGTTCCCGCCTGCGGAACCCTTGTGCAGGTGGCCGTTGGTGACCACGCCGAGACCCGACCAGTAGGCCGTGTACGCGATGGACGAGCCGCCGGGACGCAGCCACCAGACGGCCTGGCCGTCCTGGTCGCCGCGCTTCTTGCCGTCGTTCTCCGGCACCTCCTGCGCCCCGTCGGCACGCGCGGAGAGCGTGGCCTGGTTGCTGCCCTGCAGCACGCCGTTGAGGTCGATCGGCTTGTTCAGCCGGTGGAACTGGCCGCGGACCGCGCCCTTGGGGTGCTTGGCGTCGTGCAGGTTGGCGTAGAAGCCGCCGGGATTGTCGATGAGCGCCTTGACCAGCTCGTTGTCGGCCCTGACGGTGCCGGTGACGCCGAGCACCCCGGCGGGCAGCGGCTTGGTGAAGAACTCGAGTCTGACGTCCCCGTTGGCGCCCTTCGCCCCCAGGTGGACGTGGCCGGCGGTGGGCGTGCCGATCTTGTTCCAGCGGGCCGCGAACGTGACCTCGTTCCCGCTGATCCTGATCACGACCGTCGAACGGCCGTCGGCGTCGCCCTTGACGCCCACCTCGTTGCCGCCACGCAGGCCGGCGGCGAGATAGACGTCGTCACCGGAGGCGTTCGCCGGCGAGGCGGGGGAGGCGAGCAGGGCGGCGGCGAGCAGCGTGCCAGGAATCACGAACTTTCGGATGAACATGGCTAAACCTCTTAAACGGTTTGATATTCCGGTTGGTACGGCAGGCAGTACGCGCCCGGGACCGGGGGAGGTTCAACCCGCGAATCCGTAATTTTGCACACAAGCCCAAAGGCATGAAAAAGCCCTCCCACCAGCGGCGGGAGGGCTTTGAGCGCCTGGCGGGTCAGGCGTTGATGGTGAGCAGTTTCTTACCTGTCGAGGTGACCACCTCGAAATGGTCGATGTCCTTCATCGGCGTCGCACTGCCGCCGTGCATGTAGAGCGGATCGGGCGAACCCGGCACTCCGTACCCGGCTGGAGGTACGGACCACCCGGTCATCACCCGGCGCTCGCCCGACTTGCCGACCGAGACCAGCTCGCACTCGAGCGGCCCCTTCACCCCGGCCAGCTTGAGCGCGGCGTGCGTGCCCCAGGCCTTCGACTCGACCACCAGCCCGCCGGTGACCCCGTCGACGCCCTTCCCCTCGATGGGCGTGCCGTCGGCGTAGAACTGCTCGGCCGGGCCCATGTGGCTGCCGTGCCCCTGGGCGATCTGGGGGACGTCGTCGGCGGAGAGCTGCGTGCCGACCGTCAGCCCGCCGGCCACCAGCGTGACCGCCGCCGCCATCCCGATCACGAACGTTCCCCTGCGCGTCTTCCTGTCGGTCCTCCTCTTGCGCTGGAGCAGATCGATCACCGGTTCGGGGGACGGCGCCCCGTAGTCCTCCACCGGGCCGATCCCGCTCAGCACGCTGGCCATGCCGGACAGATCGGACAGCTCGGCACGACAGGGAGCGCAGCCCAGGAGATGGGCCTCGAAGGCGTGCCTGTCGTCCTCCTCCAGCAGACCGAGCGCGTACGCGCCCACGTCCGTGTGCTCGACTCTCGAAGTCACGCCGTCACCCCCCTCTCCTCAAGTGCGATCCGCAACGCGCGAACGGCGTAATAGACCCGGGACTTCACAGTGCCGACCGGGATGCCGAGCGCCTCGGCGGCGTCGTTGACCGACCGGTCACGCAAGATCGTCTCGTTGAGGATCTCGCGGTGTGCCGGCGACAACGCCTTCAGCGCCTCTGACACGACCACCTGGTGCAGCAGACCCTCCATCTCGTCGGGCACGGGCATCGTCTCCAGCGGCCCGTCACCCGACTCATGAGGGCGGGCGTCCCGGCGCCGCCGGTCATCGATCACGATACGTCTGGCGACCGTGGCCAGCCAGGGCATCAACGAGACCGACTCGGGATCGAGCTGGTCCGCACTGCGCCAAGCCCGGATCATGGTCTCCTGCACCACGTCTTCCGCCCACTGCCGATCGCCCGCAGTCAACCTGATCACGAAGGCCAGCAGGGGCCTGTGATACTCCCGGTAGAGCGCGGACACTGCCGCCTCGTCATTTGGCACCCCGTCATCCGGCCGCACGCGGCGGATCCAGTGTCGAAAACGCGGCTTCCCCATGGGGGCGGCTCCCTCGGCCGAGGGCGGGGGATAAGTGCTGGTGTGCATCATTCCCCTTTCTCGGGTCCGTCGGCAGGTGGTACGGCCAGCCGCCCAGGCAGGGTTCAACAGATCGCCATACTTAATCCGATTGCATCCGTGGGGAGTGGTGCGTAGAGTCGGCGGCAACTGATCGAGGAGGTGAGGACTATGCGGGTCGTCCTGTTCCGTATGCCTTTCGTCCACCTCCCCGGGCTTCACTGAGCTGCCCGGTTTCCCTTCTCGATCAAAGGTTTCACTGCGTTGTCTTACGATCTTTCCCTGCTCGGCTGGACCGACTTCCGCGCCGCCGAGCTGCCCGCTGACACCGTCCCCGCCCGCGTGGCCCGCGTCGACCGCGGCGCCGCCGAGGTGATCGCGGCGGAGGGTCAGCTTCACGTCAAGTACGGCGCCCGCGTCCGCAGGGCGTCGGCCGCCGACCCGGTCGCGCTGCCGTGCGTGGGCGACTGGGTCGCGCTCAGGCTGCTCCCGGAGGGCCGCTACGAGCTCGACGAGGTCCTGCCGCGCACGACCGCGTTCATCAGGGGCGGCGTGAGCCGCGACTCGGTGGGCGGCCTGTCCGGCGACGGCCAGGGCCAGGTGCTCGCCGCGAACGTCGACGTCGTCTTCGTGGCCGAGCCGTCCATGCACTCCACGGACTTCGCCGACCTCAGCCGTATCGAGCGCCTCGTCGCGCTGGCCTGGGAGTCCGGCGGCACGCCCGTGGTGCTCATCACCAAGTCCGACCTGTTCGAGGACGGTCTCGACCAGTTGCTCGCCGACGTCCGGGTGGCCGCGCCCGGCGTGGACGTGCACGCGGTCTCGTCCCTGTACGGCGACGGTGTGTCGCTGGTCGCCGGCTACCTGGAGGGCTCCCGTACGGCCGTGATCCTCGGCCCGTCGGGAGCCGGCAAGTCCACCCTGGTCAACGCGCTGGCCGGGGAGCACGTCATGGAGACCCAGCAGGTGCGCGCCGCCGACGGGCGGGGCCGGCACACCACCGTGCACCGGGAGCTCATCCCGCTGTCCGGGGGCGGGCTGGTCATCGACACGCCCGGGATCAGGCGGATCGGCCTCTACGACATCGCCGACGGCGTCGACCTGGTCTTCTCCGACATCGAGGCGCTGGCCGGACGCTGCCGCTTCGGCGACTGCGGGCACTCCGGCGAGCCGGGCTGCGCGGTGCTGGCCGCCCTGGAGGCCGGCGAGCTGCCGGAGCGGCGGCTGGAGAGCTGGCGCAAGCTGCAGCGGGAGGCGGCCTGGATGGCCTCCAGGACCGATGCCCGCCTGCGCAAGGAGCAGCAGAACAAGTGGAAGCTCATCACCAAGGAGATGCGCCGCTCGGGCCGCAGCCGGCCCTGACGGCCCGGCCGCCGCAGGTGAGGCGAGGAGCGCGTTTGAGCGGGTAGGGCACTGGTCATGGAGCTCTTCGCAGACCGTGCCCAGGCCGGGGAGCTGCTGGCCGAACGCTTGGAGGACGTGCGCGACCCCGTCGTGCTCGCCCTGCCCCGCGGCGGCGTGGCGGTGGCCCTGCCGATCGCGCGCAGGCTCGGCGCCCCCCTCGACGTCCTCGTGACGCGGAAGATCGGCTATCCGCCCACCCCGGAGCTGGGGGTGGGCGCGATAGCCGAGGGCGGCGAGCCTGTCTTCGACCACACGCTGCTGCGCCGACTCGGCATGACGCCCGAGTCAGTGGCGGACGTGGTCGAGAAGGAGCGGCGCGAGCTGGCGCGCAGGGTGCTCGCCTACCGCGGCGACCGCCCGCTGCCCTCGCTGGAGGGGCGCGAGGTGATCGTGGTGGACGACGGCCTGGCCACCGGCGGCACCGCGCGGGCCGCGCTCAGGGCGGTCCGCACGGCCAAGCCCGCCAAGGTGACGCTGGCCGTGCCGGTCGGGGCCCGGGAGACCGTCGGGTCGCTGCGGCAGGAGGCCGACGAGGTTGTGGTCCTGCGGACGCCGATCGACTTCAGGGCAGTCGGCCAGTGGTACGAGCACTTCGAGCAGCTCACCGACGCCGACGTGCTCGAACTGCTCGACCGGGCGCGGCGATGAGACCGGGCGCGGCGATGAGGCCGAGCGTGGCGATGAGGCCGAGCGTGGCGATGAGGCCGTACGCGTGCCGGAGGTCAGGCGGCGAGTACGGCCCAGACGAGCTTGCGGGCGCCGCCGGGCGACAGCCAGCCCCAGGCGGTGCAGAGGGCGTCGATCAGCCGCAGCCCCCGCCCGAACTCGGAGAACACGTCGGGGGCCGTCGCCACCGGCACGGTCCGGCTGTGGTCGGTCACCACACACGCCAGCTCCGGCCCGTGCGACAGCAGCCGGAGCTGCGCCGCCCCGCCGCCGTGCCGCATCGCGTTGGTCACCAGCTCCGAGACCACCAGCTGAGCGTCGAAGGCCAGCCCCAGCACCCCCCACGTGGTCAGCGTCTGATCGACGAACCGCCGTGCCGTCGCCACGCAGGCCGGCTCGAGCGCGACCCGCTGGTGGAAGGGGAACACCGCGTCGCACTCCCAGGCATGCCCCTCGACCAGAATGGAAGAAAGCCATCCTGGTGGCCGAGAACCGATGGCGGCTTGCGGCCGAGCGTCGAAAGTCGTCATTCTGGCCCCCGAAGCGCGGTCTGGTGATCCAATGCCCATCTTTACGGGGAGTGCTTACCGATGCAAGACTTTTCGTCGTTTACGGATGCGGATCGCATCTGCACGTGCAGATGATCTAGGAGCGGCAGGGTGAGCGCAGAGAGCGCGGAAGGGAAGCTTCTCAACCATTCGCCGGGAAGCCCGACGGTGCTGCGGATCCTGCTCGGCACTCAGCTGCGCAGGCTCCGCACGGAGAAGGGTATCTCGCGCGAGGACGCCGGGTACTCGATTCGCGCATCTCACGCCAAGATCAGCCGGCTGGAGCTCGGCCAGGTCAGCTTCAAGCAGCGGGACGTGGCCGACCTGCTGACCCTGTACGGCGTCACCGACCCCGCCGAGCGCGAGCCGCTGCTCGCCCTGGCCGAGCAGGCCAACGCCCCAGGCTGGTGGCACAAGTACGGCGACGTGCTGCCGCCCTGGTTCGAGGTCTACATCGGGCTCGAAGGCGCGGCCTCCAGCATCCGTACGTACGAGAACCAGTTCGTGCCCGGCCTCCTCCAGACCCCCGACTACGCCAGGGCCGTGATCGAACTGGCCCACGAGAAGGCCCCGAGGGCCGAGCTCGACCGGCGCGTGACGGTGCGCACCACGCGGCAGGGGCGGCTGGAGAGCGGGCTGACGGTCTGGGCGGTGATCGACGAGGCCGTCGTGCGCCGTACGATCGGCAGCTCCGAGATCATGCGCGCGCAGCTCGCCCATCTCCTCGACCTCACGGCCGAGCGCAACATCACCGTGCAGATCATGCCGTTCGACCGCGGCGGCCACGCGGCGGCCGGGGGCCCGTTCAGCATCCTGCGCTTCCCCGAGCCCGAGCTGCCCGACGTCGTCTACATGGAGCAGCTCACCAGCGCCCTCTACCTGGACAAACCCGCTGACTCCGACCACTACATGGAAGTCATGGACCGGCTCAGCATCCAGGCCGAGGAACCCAAGGAGACCAGGCGTTTTCTGGAACGCCTCCTTTCCCGATGAGCTGCTGATATCCCTGTGACCCACCCCATATCGGGTTTTTTGGTCGTCCGCTATATGGAGACCGACGCGTTACCGTATTGTCTCCTCGCAAACGCGGATGCACGTGCATCCGTAAGATCGCAAGGAGCTGCCCCCATGCATGAGTTCCGGAACGGAACGCCCGCCGGCCGCCTTCCTGTCGTCTGGCGCAAGAGCAAGCGGAGCAACCCCAACGGCAACTGCGTCGAAGTCGCGAACCTGCCCACGGGGGAGATAGCCATGCGTAACTCACGTTTTCCCGAAGGTCCCGCGCTGGTCTACACCCAGGCGGAGATCACGGCGTTCGTCCTGGGGGCCAAGGACGGCGAGTTCGACGACCTGATCGTCTGAG
The DNA here is from genome assembly GCF_044458585.1 of Nonomuraea sp. NPDC050451. Lineage (NCBI taxonomy): Bacteria > Bacillati > Actinomycetota > Actinomycetes > Streptosporangiales > Streptosporangiaceae > Nonomuraea > Nonomuraea sp. NPDC050451. The sequence goes on along the minus strand of NZ_JBITHZ010000002.1, from coordinate 499,713 downwards.
GTCTGACGTTTAGGGGAGCGCGCGCCGCTCAGGACCGCGGCGCGCTGTACCAGCGCCACTTCACCGGGCGCTCACGGCCGGGGAGGTCGGCGCGCCCGGTGGCCCACAGCAGGGTCGTCCACGGATCCGTGTCGCGCGGGGCGTCGGGGAACAGCCGCGCCAGCACCCGGGCGCACATCCCGGCCGGCGGCGCCCACCCGAGCCCGAGCCCTTCGGCCAGGTCGTGGGTGTGGACGAGCGTCTCCACGATGCCCATCGCCGCCGAGCCCTCGGGGTCGGCCGCGCCGAAGCCGTGGTGGGCGCGGACCTCCGGCGGCGTGGTCCGCGCCATCGAGGACAACATCGCGCCGCACGCCTCCAGCACCTGCAGCAGCCCGACGGGACCGGCCTTGGGGTCGGCGTGGATGGTGTTGGCGGGGCCCTCCGGCCTGCGACTTTCCAGGACGAACGGGACGTACGTGTCCAGCGGCGGCATCCTGAGCCCGAGCTGGGCGGCATAGGCGAACAGGTCGTCGGCCAGGTGCTCGACCGTCTCCCAGCATGTCCATTCCAGCGTGCCGGCCTTGCGGTCCCACGCGGTCTCGGGTGCCTCGCGAAGGGTGGCGACGGCCAGCCGGACGGCCTCGTCGAGGTCGTCGGCGGTCACGGGGGAGGGCTGGGATTCTGTCATGCCGGGCACCTTATCGGCCGGGGGTGACAATCCTCGGAGATCCGGTTTGTCGGTGCCGCATGGGATGCTGTCGGGCATGGATGCGTTGCGCGTGGTCGCCGCGGCGGTCGTGGACCGGGGGCGGCTGCTCGTCGTGAGCAAGCACGCTGCTCCGGACGTCTTCTACCTGCCTGGGGGCAAGCCCGAGGCGGGGGAGGAGCCGGAGGAGACGCTCGCGCGTGAGCTGGCCGAGGAGCTCGGGGTGACTGCGCACGACCTGGCCCTGCTCGACCACGTCGAGGACATGGCGGCGCTGGAGGGCGTGCCCATGCGCATGACGGTCTTCACCGCCAGGGTTTCGGGGGATCCGAGGCCGGCCGCTGAGCTGGCGGCACTGGGGTGGACGGACGGGCGTGACGCGTACGTGCCGCGCCTCGCGCCTGCCGTGCGCGACCACGTGGTGCCGATGCTCGTGCGGACCGGTGCCCTCGGAGGTGCTGCCTGATCAGGCAGTTGTCCCGACCGGGTTCGCCGGAGCCTGTGCGTGGAGGGCCAAGCTCCGGTTCATCGGGACAACTGCTTGATCACGCGATGATGGTGACGCTGCCGGGTGTGTCAGGCGGCGGAGATGCCGGCGCTGGCCGCGCGGCGCATGCGACGACGACGCTCGGAGGCGCGCTCGTCTTCGTTGAGACCGCCCCACGTGCCGTACTTCTCGGGACGGGACAGCGCGTAGTCAAGGCACTCGTTGCGGACGGGGCACTGGGCGCAGATCGCCTTGGCCTTCCGCTCACGTACGTCACGCTCGGGCTGCCGCTCCCCGTCGGGGCCGAAGAAGAGCACGAGGTCCTCACCCCGGCACGCGGCATCATCCTGCCAACCCCAGCTGGGGCGCGGGCGGGCGAGCTGCCGACGTACCTGAGACATGAGAAAACCACCTTCGTGAGAGGTATTTCGGTAATTGAGCCGCATTGGACGCTTATGGCGTCACTGTTCCAACGCAACGTTGGGCCGCGATGTTCCCTGTTCAGGCGAGAGCGGGCGTGGCGTACCGCACAGGCGTGAGCCTGTCCAGCGAAACCAGCCGGTAGGTGGTGATCGTCTCGGCGCAAGCCGTACCACACGGCGCTGTGAACGCCGATGGCTCAACCACAACCTGGAGCCGGACGTCGCCGCAGCTCCGCGCGTTGACTCGCACGATGGCTACGGTGACGTCGCCGTCCGACCTGGAGGATTCCACGGCCACCGCGCCGACGGAACACTCTCCCGTATGGGCTCGGGCGAAGTGCTCCACGGCTTGCAATGGCTCAGGGATGCCTGCGCGTCCCCGGTAGCGGTCGAGAATGATCTCGCCCGACCGGTACGCGTTAGCCGCTGCCAGTGCAGCAGCCTGAGACATGCTGCCGTAGAAAATTCCGTGTGGCAAGCACACCAGGTTGGCGGCGTAGCGATCGCCGCCAACGTGTGACGTTTCCCACACTCTGTCCGGCAAAGAATCGGCCAGCGTGCGAGCGAGGGGTAGTCCAATGCGGGCGCAGCACGCATTGCGCTTGGCGTGCGTGCAGACCAGAAATACCGGCTCGTCTTCAAGTATGCAGGACTCCGGGACCACTCCCGCCACGAGCGCGTCCAGGTCAAGATCGTCGGGACCTGCGACGACACCGCTCGCCAACCAGGGGCGGTCTCCTACCGCGTACGCGAGTAGCACACGGATCCCCTGCTCCTGTGGGCGGGTCCGCTTTCCCGGCCGGCGGATCAACTGGGGCCTGATACCGCGCTCGAGCGCCCGGCGGACCAGTTCGGAGATTTTTTCAGGAAGTTCGAAGTTTTCCAGGTGCGAGGGCCAGGCGCCGGTGTATTCGACGAGCAGCCACAGCCGCGCTCCCACGGTGGCGCTGGCCAACGTGGGAACCCCTCCGGTGTGGCACCCGGCCGGATGCTCGCAGCCCCTTGCCAACGCCTGTTCACCCTCCCCGATCCGAATTAGGTAAGACTAACCTAACGGATTGGTGGGGTCAGTCGCGGGTGGTTCGGTCCAACACGTCCCGTGTCGCGGGCAGTGCGCGGTCCCTGTCCTGCTTGACCAGGCCGATCCTGGTCCGCCTGTCCAGCAGGTCGCCCTCGTCGAGCGCGCCCTCGTGCCGGACCGACCAGACCAGCTCGCCCTCGGTGATGCCGAGCCCGACCTCCTCCGGGTACGCCTTGACGAGCTCGTGCACGGCCGCGGCCTCGCTGCCGTACCGCTCGGCCAGCCGGGGCGGCACCCCGGACGGTCGCGGGCCGGCCCCGACGAGCGGGATCTTCCTGGTACGACTCCGGCGTGCTGGGAGTTTCGCGGACGAGACCGCTTCATCCACCGCGTCCTCGGCCATCCGCCGATATGTCGTGAGCTTGCCGCCGACGACCGTGACGATCCCGTCATGCGACACAACGGCGTGTCTGCGCGAGATGTCGGCCGTATTGCCGTCAGCCGCCAGAAGGGGCCTGAGGCCCGCGTAGGCGCCCGAGACCGCCTCCCGGGTCACCTGAGTCTCAAGAACCCCGTTCAGCACCTCCAGGAGCGTTCTGACGTCTTCCTCGGGCACTTCGGGAACGTCGGGGACGGGGCCGTCCACCGGTTCGTCGGTGAGGCCGACGTACACGCGGCCGTCGCGCTGGGGGAGTACGAGCGCGAATCGGTTGGTCTCTCCGGGAATGGGCACGTGCATGCCGGCGATCAGCCCGGGCAGCGTCCCCTGGGTCAGCACGAGGTGGGTGCCGCGCGAGGGGCGCAGCTTCACCTCGGGATCCAGCCCGCCCGCCCACACCCCGGCCGCGTTGATCACCACTCTGGCGCGGACGTCGAACTCCTCGCCCGTCAGCTCGTCGCGTACCAGCGCGCCCTGGCCCGTGAGCCGCAGCGCGCGGCAGCGGGTCAGCACGCGGGCGCCGTGCGCGGCGGCGGTCCTGGCGATCGCCACGACCAGGCGGGCGTCGTCCAGCAGCCGGCCGTCCCAGGACAGGAGCGCGCCGCGCAGGCCGTCGCCGTCGAGCACGGGCGCCAGCGTGCGCGTGCGGGCCGCGCTCAGCCGGGTCGGACCGGGCAGCAGCCGGCGCGGCGTGCGCGCGGCGGCCCGCAGGCCGTCGCCGAGCCGGTAGCCGCTCATCACGAGCGCCGCCTGCCGCCGCGAGACCCCCTTGGTCAGCGGCAGCAGGTACGGGTGGGCCGCGACCAGGTGCGGAGCCGTCGTGCGGAGCAGGATGCCGCGCTCGACCGCGCTCTCGTAGGCGACGTCCACCTGCCCCTTGGCCAGATAGCGCAGGCCGCCGTGGATCATCTTGGAGCTCCACCTGGACGTGCCGAAAGCCAGGTCGTGCGCGTCGATCGCCGCTACGCTGAGCCCACGGGACGCGGCGTCCAGCGCGGCGCCCGCGCCGGTCGCGCCGAGCCCGACCACCAGCACGTCGAGCCGTTCCTCCGCGACGCGGCGCAGCTCACGGGATCTTCTGCGGGCGTTCAGCGAGCTGTCGTCCAAGGTGCCTCCATGCGAGCTATCCAAGATAGGCCTCCAGCAGGGCGGTGAGCTCGCCGTCGAGCTCGTCCATGGTCACGGGGCCGAGCATCGTGGGCGCCGACAGCAGGAACGACTGCGCCACCAGCAGCACCGCCCGCGCCCTGCCCGGGCCCCCGACTGCGCGCTCCAGGACCTCGAGTATCGCCTCGTGGCTGGCGCCGCGCCGGTCGAGCAGATACGGCAGCAGCAGCTCCGGATCCGCTTCCACGATCTTCCGCCACAGCGGGTGGGCGCGCAGCCCCTTGACGCCCTCGACGACCGCCCGCACGGGGTCCGACATGTCGAGCTCCTCGACCACGCGCACCCATTCCCTGGTCATCAGGTCCGCGACCAGCGTGCGCACGTCGGGCCAGCGGCGGTAGATCGTCATCCGCGACACCCCCGCCCGGCGCGCCACGTCGGTGAGCGTCGTCCTGCGCACCCCGTAGGCCAGCACGCAGTCGCGGGCCGCGTCCAGCACGCCATCATTGTGACGAATCGACGTCATGTGTCACAGTGTAAGCGTGACTGGAGAACCGATGCTGTGGTCCGGCTGGGGCGACCCGGCTCTCGCCCGCGAACTGCCCCCGGAGGTCCGTGCGCTTTTGCGTGACTTCCTCGGCGTACGCGCTCCGGACGTGCCCGCCGTCGGCCTCGAATCGGTCCGCCTGCCGCCGGTCGCCCTGCCCGAGCCGCTGCTCGGCGCGCTGGCCGGGGTGGCCGGCTCCGCGTACGTGCTGACCTCGCACGAGGCCCGCGTCCGCCACACGCGCGGCAAGTCCACCCCCGACCTGCTGCGGATGCGCGTCGGGGACGGCTCGGCCGCGCCCGACGCGGTGGTGCTGCCCGGCTCGCACGAGGAGGTGGCGGAGCTGCTGCGGGTGTGCTCCGCCGAACGCGTCGCCGTGATCCCCTTCGGCGGCGGCACCTCCGTGGTAGGCGGCCTCACCGCCTCCACACCGGCGTCCGCGTCGGGCTCCGGCTCGGGCTCGGGCTCGGGCTCCGGCTCCGGCTCGGGCTCCGGCTCGGGCTTCGTGGGGACGATCGCTCTCGACCTGGGCCGGCTCGACCGCCTGCTCTCCGTCGACCTGGAGTCCCTCGTGGCCTCCTTCGAGCCGGGGGTGCGCGCCCCCGAGGCCGAGCGGCTGCTCGCCGCGCACGGCCTCACGCTGGGCCACTTCCCCCAGTCCTTCGAGTACGCGACCCTCGGCGGCTTCGCGGCGGCCCGCTCCAGCGGCCAGGCCTCCGCCGGGTACGGGCGCTTCGACGACATGGTCGTGGGCCTCACGGTGGCCACGCCCACCGGCACCCTGGACCTCGGGCGCGCCCCCAAGTCGGCGGCCGGGCCCGATCTGCGCCAGCTCGTGCTGGGCTCCGAGGGCGCCTTCGGAGTCATCACGTCCCTGCGGCTCAGGGTGCGCCGGGCTCCCGTCGAGCGTCGGTACGAGGGGTGGCGGTTCGGGACGTTCGCGGAGGGCACGGCGGCGGTGCGGGCGCTCGCCCAGGAGGGGCCGCTCCCGACGGTGCTGCGGCTCTCGGACGAGACCGAAACCATGATCGGCCTCGCGAAGCCCGACACGATCGGGTCGGGCGGCTCAGGCTGCCTCCTGATCGCCGGCTACGAAAGCACTTCAGTCTCGGAAGGAGCTTCCGGATGGGGCTCGGTGGCAGCCCGCCAGGCCGGGGCCGCCGCCGTCCTGACCCGGATGGGGGGCGAGCCACTGGGCACCGAGCCGGGGGAGGCCTGGGAGCACGGCCGCTTCTCCGCGCCGTACCTCCGCGACTCGCTGCTCGGGGGCGGGGCCACCGTCGAGACCCTGGAGACGGCCGGCTTCTGGGCGAACCTGCCACGCCTCTACGACGCGGTGCGGCTCGCCCTGGCCGCCGCGCTCGGCTCGCCGCTCGTCATGTGCCACGTCTCCCACGTGTACGAGACCGGCGCCTCGCTGTACTTCACGGTCGTCACCGCGCAGGAGGGTGACCCGGTGGCGCAGTGGGAGCAGGCCAAGGAGGCGGTGAACGCGGCCATCGTCGAGGCCGGCGGCACGATCACCCACCACCACGGGGTCGGCCGCGACCACCGGGACGCTTATGCGGCCGAGCTGGGGCCGGTGGGGATGGGCATCCTGCAGGCGGTCAAGGCCCGGCTCGACCCCGCCGGCATCCTCAACCCCGGCGCCCTCATCCCACCCCCCACCTCATTTCCCCCCGCATAGACCGGCCCCCGCTCCAAGCCACCGCCACACCCACCACGGCCCGGCACCACGGCCCGGCACCGCCGTTCGCCGTCGCCGTTTGCCGCCACCCGCCGCCGTCTCCCGCCGCCGTCTCCCAACCGCTCCCGCTGTCCTTTTCGTCGCCCTCGCTGCCTCGCCCCAACGGGGGGTCCTTCCTCCGGCGGTGGGTCAGGGTTCGTCTGGGGGGAGGATTCGGTCGGCTTCTGCGAGCGTGGCGGCGGCTTCGCTGTAGCGGTGGAGGGACTCGAAGGTGGTGGCCAGGCAGCTCAGTGCCACCACCAGCGGGGCGCCGCCCGTCGGGCGGGTGAGCATCACCGCTTCCTGCGCCAGAGGTAGCGCCTCCGCTGCCCGGTCCCGTTTGAGGAGGAGTTTGGCCTTGGCGAGCAGGCTGCGGGCCAGCAGGGTCGTGTGGGTGCCGGGAGAGCGGGCGTCGAGGGCGCGGCTTCGCGCGACCGCTTCGCTGACCCTTTTGAGGGCCGCCCCGCCCCAGCGGGATGACCGGGTTTGTGCGTATGCCAGCAGGCCCTCGATGACCTCCACGTCGGAAGTGCCGCTCCGGGTCGTGTCGTCCGGGCCGTTACGGGTCATGGAGCACCCCCCTCGACGGTCCCTACCGCTTGCTTGGGGGGTTGAGGGTACACCATTGCGAACCTTCTGTGTTCCTTACGGTACGGAGCGTTCCGGGTGCGCGAATGGGTGATCGCGGTAAGTATGTGGTCATGGTGGAAGTCGCGGCCGAGCGAGGAAAGCAACTTTCCTCAAGGGTGTCAGAAGAGGGGGCAGGATGGGCCTGCACACAGACGGGGACGTTCGCGCAGCTCAGACCCAACGATCACGGGTTTACGTGGCTGAATTTGGTGACGTTGTGGAGATCGCGTAACGACATCCTCGCGGGGTTGCTCGGGGATCCGTCGGGAGAGGTTCGGGCGCGATGGGTGGCGGCTCAGGAAGCGCGGGGGATTGATCCGGAATTTCGCATCAAACCGCCCGTCGGGGGAAATTTCAGTTTCCTGCTGCTCGGTGATACCGGAGAGGGAGACGCGTCCCAGTACGCCGTTGTTCCAGGAATGTTGAGAGTGGGGGAAGGGACGTCGTTCGCAGTAATCGCGAGCGATGTGATCTATCCGACGGGATCGGGCAACGAGTACGGGGACAAGTTCTTCCGTCCGTACAAGGACTATGACGCCCCGATCTACGCCGTCCCCGGCAACCACGACTGGTACGACGGGCTCGGCGGCTTCATGCGGATCTTCTGCGACGCGCCGCCGCTCAAGCCGAAGCCCGACCGCTGGCTGCGCCGCCTGCTGTGGCGCAAGCCGGAGGCCATCGACGAGGTACGGCTGGCCGAGGCGCGCGAGCTCAGGGGCAAGCCGACCCAGCAGGCGACGCAGCCGGCGCCGTACTGGGCGATCGAGAGCGACAGCCTGCTGATCGTCGGCGTCGACACCGGCATCAAGAACATCATCGACAAGGGGCAGACCGCGTGGCTGCGGCGCGTCTCGCGCGATCCGCGGCCGAAGATCCTCGTGACGGGCAAGCCCATCTACACCGCGAACGTCTACAAGCCCTCACCGCTGGAGGAAGGCGGCACGATCGACGACATCGTGCGCGATCCGGCGCACCGGTACGTCGCGGCCATCGGCGGAGACGTGCACAACTACCAGCGCTACCCGGTCAAAGTGGGCGACCGGGTGATCCAGTACATCGTGTCCGGCGGTGGCGGCGCGTTCATGCACGCCACGCACACGATCCAGAGGGTCGACGTCAAGGGAGTGCACGAGGACGACTTCAGGTGCTACCCGCTGCGCGGCGACTCCCTGTCGTTCTACAGCCAGCTGTACGCGCGCCGCCTGCGGATGAAGTGGATCTACCTGACGCCCTCCGAGGCCCTGTGCATCATGTCGGACCAGATCAAGAACGAGCCGGTCAGAAGCCCCGAGGGCCCGGTCACGATCACCCGCAGGATGCGGTGGGCGGCGCGGCTGCTCGGGGCGTGGCCGTGGCCGTTCAGGTTGCCGGTCGACAAGGTGTTCCACCGCTACCTGTCGGAGCTGTCCGACTGGGACACGCCGCCGTTCTTCAAGCAGTTCCTGCACCTGTCGGTCACGCCCGAGGAGCTGACCGTGCGGTGCTTCGCCGCCACCGGGTGCCGGGCCCAGGAGGTCGATCCGCCGCTGGAGGACGAGGTGCGCATCGCGTTGTCGTAGCTTTTTTGTCTGGGCCGTTTGGCACCCTTGACCACGTGCATGTCGTGGTCGCCGGAGAGGCGCTGCTGCCCGTGGGCGGCTCGGTGCGGCGCCCCGCCGACCTGGCGGGGGCCGTACGCGAGCTGGAGGAGGCCGAGCACCCGCGGTGGGTGTGGGCCGATGCGCGGGAGGTCTATCCCGACCTGCTGAGCGCGGGCGTGCGGGTCTCGCGCTGCCACGACCTCGCGCTCACCGAGGGGCTGCTGCTCGCGTACGAGGGCCGCTACGGCGAGAGCCGCTCGGCCAGGGCCGCCCACGCCCGGCTGCACGGGCTGCCGGTGCCGGAGGAGCAGCCGAGCGCGCCCGGCACGCTGTTCGAGCCCGAGCCGCTCGCGGCCGAGGCCGTGGCGGAGGTGCTGGCCGACCAGCTGCGCCGGATCGAGGCGCTGCCCGAGCCGGGCAGGTTCCGGCTGCTGGTGGCGGCCGAGTCGGCGGGGGCGCTCATCGCGGCCGAGATGTCGTACGACGGCATGCCGTGGCGGCGCGACGTGCACGACGAGCTGCTGACCGAGCTGCTCGGGCCGCGGCCCGTCCACGGCATGCGCCCGGCCAAGCTGCAGGCGCTGGCCGACGAGGTGACCGCGGCCCTCGGCCAGCCGGTCAACCCCGACTCGGTGCAGCAGCTCGTCAAGGCGTTCAAGGGGGCGGGGGTGGCGTTGAAGACCACGCGGTCGTGGGAGCTCAAGCAGATCGACCATCCCGCGGTGGCGCCGCTGCTGGCCTACAAGGAGCTGGCACGGCTCTACAGCTTCCACGGGTGGGTGTGGGCCGACCAGTGGGTGCGGGGCGGGCGTTTCCGGCCCGAATACGTGGTGGGCGGCGTGGTGTCCGGGCGGTGGGCCACCAGCGGCGGCGGGGCGCTGCAGATCCCCAAGGTGATGCGCCGGGTGGTGGTGGCCGACGAGGGGTGGGTGCTGGTCGTCGCCGACGCCGCCCAGCTGGAGCCGCGGGTGCTGGCCGCGATGGCCGGCGACGTGGGGCTGGCCAGGGCCGCCGGGGAGATCGACCTGTACTCGGCGCTGGCGCAGTCGTTCGGCGGTGAGCGTGACCACGCCAAGATCGCGATGCTGTCCGCCATGTACGGCGGCACCAGCGGTGACGCGCCCAAGCTGCTGGCGGTGATGCGGCAGCGCTTCCCCAAGGCGTACCAGTTCGTGGAGGACGCGGCCAAGGCGGGGGAGGAGGGGCGGCTCGTGCGTTCCTGGCTCGGGCGCACCAGCCCGCCGCCCTCGCCGCGGTGGAAGGAGCTGGTGTCGGGGCCCGAGGGCGCGCGGGCGGCCCGGGACCGCGGGCGGTTCACGCGCAACTTCGTGGTGCAGGCCACGGCGGCCGAGTGGGCGCTGGCGCTGATGGCGGTGCTGCGCGGGCTGCTGCCGGAGCCGGCGCGGCTGGTGTTCTTCCAGCACGACGAGGTGATGGTGCACTGCCCGTTGGAGCAGGCGGAGGAGGTGATCGTCGCGGTGGCCTCGGCCGCGGCCGAGGCCACCCGGCTGCTGTTCGGGGCCACGCCGGTGCGCTTTCCCATGGAGGCGGTGGCGGTGTCGGCCTACGCCGATGCCAAGTGACGACCGTCCCGCCGTGACGCCGGTGCCAAGTGACGACCGTCCGGCCGTGACGCGGATGCCGAGTGACGAACGGCCCGCCGTGACGCGGATGCCGAGTGACGGTCCCGCCGCCACGGCTAAGGGCGGTCGGCGCGCCAGATGATCGTCAGCCAGACGCCCGCGAGCGCGGCCATGACGCCCACGACCAGGCCGAGCACGCCGTAGCCGAGCGTCCCCACGATGGCGCCCGCGACGATCGTGCCCGTGGCGCCGCAGACGTTCATCAGCAGATCCGAGAGCCCCTGTACGGCGGGGCGGCGTTCGAGCGGGACGGACTCCGTGACCAGGGCCGAGCCCGCCACCAGGCCGCACGACCAGCCGAGGCCGAGCAGCACCAGCGCGGCCGTCACCTGCCAGACCCGGTGCCCCGCCGTGCCGGCGAGCGTGGCGGCGCTCAGCAGCAGGGCCATGCCGAGCACGAGCACCGGCACCTTGCCCGCCTTGTCGGCCAGCCAGCCCACCACCGGCGACAGCACGTACATGCCCGCGATGTGCAGGCTGATCACGAGGCCGATGACGTCCAGGTTCGAGCCGTCGTGGTGGAGTTTGACCGGGGTCATGGACATGACGGACACCATCGCCGTGTGGCTCACCGCGATCATGACGAGGGCGCGGCGGGCCGTCGCGGTGGTGCGGAGGGTCTGCCATGCGGTGCGGATCGTCCCCTTGGGGCTGCGGCCGGTGCCGGGGCCGTCGTTCAGGGAGCGGGCCAGCGTGAGCGGGTCGGGGCGCAGCAGGCAGAAGATGAGGGCCATCGCCACCGCGAACGCCAGCGCCGCGAACACGAACGGCCCCGCCTTCTCCACCAGCCCCAGCCGCATGCCGATCTGGTCGGTGGGCTTGGCCAGGTTCGGGCCGGCCACGGAGCCGATCGTGGAGGCCCAGACGACCAGTGACAGGTGCCTGGCCGAGCGGCCCTGCGGAGACAGGTCCGTGGCCGAGTAACGCGCGGCCAGGCTGCCCGCGCTCCCGCCGCCCACGAGCACCAGGCCCGCCAGCAGCAGCGGCCACGTACGCAGGCTGATCGCGAGCGCCGAGATCAGGCAGCCCGCCAGCGCCGCCGCGTACGCCAGCGACAGGCCCGCCCGGCGACCGCCGCTGCCCGACGCCTTGGCCGTGGGCAGGGCCAGCAGCGCCGCGCCGAGCACGGTGGCCGTGCCCGCGAAGCCGCTGATCACCGTGGACCCCGAGAGCTCGTCCACCACCACCGAGCTCAGCGCGAGCCCGACGGCGACCCCCACTCCGCTCACGATCTGCGTCGCGGACAGGACGGCCAAGGTGCGGCGCTGAACGGCGCGAATTCGGTCAGAGGACGAGACAGCGGGCGTTGTGGGGGCACTGGTCACTTGTGAAGTCTCGCATAGCCCCTGACATCACCCCAAAGGGCGATATTTCAGAGAATGGTGACTGAATCCCCCTGGGCGATGCGTCCGGGCACGTCCGGGATCAGGTTGATGCCGAACCACACCTTGCCGTCCCACCTGCGATGCCGCGAAAGCGTCCTGATGGGCTCCTTGCCCTTCGTGTACGTGGACGTGTCGATCGTGGTCAGCACGCACCGGTCGCACCGCTTGCTCACCCGGAAGTCGACCGCGCCGATGCGCACCCGCTTCCACTCGTCCTCGGCGAACGGCGTGCCGACGCCGTCGATCACCACGTTCGGCCGGAACCGGTGCATGGGCAGCGGCTCCGGCGCCTCCTCGCCGCGCTCCAGCGCGGTCTCCACGATCCAGTCGTTGAGCAGGGCGAGCGAGGCGCTGGACGTGAGCAGCAGCGGATAGCCGTCGGCCAGGCTCACCCGGTCGTCCGGCCGCCCGTACTCCGGATTGACCGGCCGGCGGGTCGGGTCGTCGAGCCATTTGAGCCGGACGGGCCGGCCCACCAGCCCGGACAGCCAGTCCGCCGCGTCGTCGCCGCAGTCGGTGAGCTCAACGGGCGTGCGCCCCACGGTGACCGTGGACATGGCGGCGGTCGGCGTGACCCGCAGCGGGGCGGCGTGCGGGCCGGTCAGCGTGAGCCAGCCGCCGTCGAGCCGGGCCACGCAGGCCAGCAGCCGGGGCTCCTGGCGGGCCGTCAGGAGCTCGCCGTGCTCGTCGGTGACCAGGTAGCGGCGGTCGCCGGCGAGCCCCCACGGCTGCACCTCGGCCTCGGGAACCTGGTGCCCGGCGGTGGACTTGACGGGGTAAAAGTGGATGCTCGCCAGCTTCATCTGAGTTGTGGCGCGAGACCTGGTCCTTCGGGATCGGAGGGAAGCGCCACTCCTCCTTTCGAAAACAGTATGGAAAACATCAGTAACAGTCGCTACTGTTTGCGATGGGTGACTCTTCGGTGACAGAAGGTGCGCGATGGCGATCCGCCGCTCCACGGCCAAGCTGGCAGGCCTGCCGTCGGTGGTGCAGTTGAGGCTCATGCCCACCCCTGCTCAGGCTGACGCCCTGACGGCGACGGTGCTGGTATGTAATCAGGCGGCCACCTTTGTCTCCCGTCTCGCTTGGCAGCACCGTACCTTCACCGTCCTGAAGCTGCATCGGCTGGCCTACCATTCCGCGCGTGCGCAGTTCGCCGGGCTGGGCGCGCAGACGGCGGTGCGGGCGATCGCCCGGGTGGCCGGCGCCTACGGCAATCGGCGAGCCACCAAGAAACGGGCCCACATCTTCCGCCAGCACGGCGCCATCCCGTACGACGCGCGCCTGATGAGCTGGTCCAGTGAAGCCCAGACCGTGTCGCTGTGGACCTCCACGGGGAGTGTGGCTGTGCCATACGCAGGTCGGCCAGAGGACCTCCAGGCTGTCGACGCGCTGCCTCTCGGAGAGGCCGACCTGATCTGTCGGCGCGGCGTATGGCTGCTGCAAGTTGCCGTTACCTTGCCCAAGCCCCGGACGCGTGAGCCGGTTCACGGCTTTCTAGGGGTGGACCAAGGGGTGGCGAACCTGGCGGTCACGTCCGACGTGGCGGTGCTCCCCAACCCCGCCCTGGCCGGGCCGATCGACGGCAACGGCCACATCCGTATGCTGCGGGAGCGGCGGCATCGGCAACGCCGCCGCCTACAGAAGAAGGGCACGAGTTCAGCGCGGCGGGTCCTGCGCCGCTTGGCCGGGCGCGAACATCGGATGATGACCGACCTCAACCACCAAATCTCCACGTATGTAGTGCGCGAAGCCGAACGCACCGGCCGAGGCATCGCCCTGGAAGATCTGCAGGGCATCCGCGGGCGGGTAAGGGCTCATCGGTTCCAGCGGCGCACCCTGCATAGCTGGGCGTTTGCTCAGCAGATGGCATTCACCCGTTACAAGGCCGCGCGGGCCGGGGGCACTTTCGTGCTGGTCGACCCGGCATACACCTCTCAGCGCTGTCCGGAGTGCGGGTGTATCAGTAGGGCTAATCGGCCGTCGCGGGGCCGGTTCGTCTGCACCGGGTGTGGCCTCGCTGGGCACGCCGATCACATCGCGGCCCGCAACATCGCCGCACGCGGCGCTGCGGGCTGGGCTGTTGTCAACCAGCCACACGCTACCGGCCTCCCTTCAGCCAGACGGGACCGTGAGAGCAAACCACCGCTTTCAATCGGTGGTCGTTGACACGGCTGAAGGTACCCGACTGCTCTCCGGAGCCGGCGAGCGGTGCAGAACGCCCGCCAGGGCCACGGTGGCCAGGGCGAGCACGCCGATCGCGGCCCCGATCCAGGCGGCGGACGGGGAGCCGAGGCCCGCGCCGATGGCCAGCCCGCCGAGCCAGGGGCCGACGGTGATGCCGACGTTGAAGGAGGAGACGTTCACCGCGGCCGCCAGGGTGGGGGCGTCCTTGGCCAGGGAGAAGACGCGGGTGTTCAGAGCGGGGTTCATGCCGAAGCCGAACGCGCCGAGCAGGAAGACCATCGCGATGGCCGCCACGGGGACGGACGCGGTCAGGGCCAGCGCCACCGAGCAGACGATCAGGCCGGCGACGCCGATGTACAGGGACGGGAACGGCCGCGCGTCGGCGGTCCGGCCGCCGATGGTGATCCCGATCAGCGAGCCGGCGCCGTAGAGCGCCAGGACCGCGGGCACCCAGGCGGGCTCCAGGCCCGTGGTGTCGACCAGCAGCACGCTCAGGTAGCTGAAGGAGGCCAGCAGGGCTCCCGTGGCCAGCGCGGTCGTGCCGTACGCGAGCCAGAGCCTGGGGTTGATCATGGAGCGCAGCTCGACGGACACGCGCGGGGTCGCGCCGGCCTCTGGGCGGCCGCCGGGGATGGTGGTGAGCACGCCCACTCCGGCCAGCGCCGACAGCGCCGCGACCGCCCAGAACGCGGCCCGCCAGCCGAGGTGCTGGCCGATGACCGTGCCCAGGGACAGCCCGATGATGGTGGCGACCGTCAGGCCGCCGGCGAGCACGCTCATCGCCTTGCCGCGGGCGTTCGCGGGCACCAGGCCGACCGCCGTGCTCGCCGCCACGGCCCAGAAGCCCGCGTACACGAACGCGCCCACGACACGCGTGGCGAACACAACGGTGTAGCTCGACGTCAGCGCGCCCGCGACGTGCGACAGGGCGAAGACCGCGATGAACGTCAGCAGCGCCGTACGCCGTGGCCAGCGCAGGGTGAGGACGGCCAGCACCGGCGCGCCCACCAGCATCCCCATGGCGAACGCCGAGATCAGCAGCCCCGCCTCGGGCACGGACACGCGCAGGTCGGCGGCCATCTCCGGGATCAGCCCGGCCAGCATGAGCTCAGAAGTGCCTTGAGCGAAGATCGAAAGCCCCAATATGTAGACGGCCAAGGGCATGGCGTTCCTCCTTTTTGGATTGATCGGTGCAAAACGAGGGCGTAAAAAAGATCAGAAAACGCCCAGGGCGGTTTTCGCGATCGACTCGAGCCCGTCCCGGTCCGTCCCGCCCCGCGCGGCCACGCGCAGGCCGCTGACGGTGGCGAAGACGAAGTGCGCCAGGGCGAGCGGGTCCTTGCCCGAGTCGATCTCGCCCCGCGAGCGGCCGGTCTCGATGGCGGCCCGCAGCATCTCCCGGCGCCTGTCGTTGTCGCGCCGCAGCAGCTCGGCGATCTCCGGGTCGTGCGGGGCGAGCTCGGTCATCGAGTTGACCACCAGGCAGCCGGGCGGCTCGCCGGGGACGGGGTCGACGGCCCACCACAGGACGGACCTGATCTTCTCCTTGAGTGGCAGGTCGGCGTCCAGCGTCTCGGCGAGCGCGGCGTTGCGCTGGTCCATGTAGCGGCGCAGGGCCTTCACGAACAGGTCGTGCTTGCTGGCGAAGGTGTTGTAGATGCTGCTGCGCCCGAGCCCGGTGGCCGCGCACAGGTCCGCCGTCGAGGTGGCCTCGAAGCCCGCGGACCAGAACGCGCGCATGGCAGCCTCGACGGCGCGTTCCTCCTCGAACTTCCTCGGTCGCCCCATATCTCGCACATTACCCGTTTTGGAATGAGCGGTGCAATACGTCAGCCGTCCCGCCGGAACGTGTCCAGGAACACCTTGCGGGTCTCCGCCTGGTCGTCCCACTTGAGCTCGGGCAGGTCGAACGTGATCTTGTACGCGGTGATGTCGTCGATCGTGACGTACCGGGTGAGCGCGTGCATGGGGACGCCGCTCCCCGTGGTGTAGGTGTACTCCCAGTCGGCGGCCTGCCAGCCGCGGTAGTCGACGGCCTGGAGCTGCACCTGGATGTAGCCCTCCACGCCGCCCTTGGCCTCCTGGCGGCCCAGCTCGGACAGCCCTCCGTCGGTCTGCGGGCTCACCTTCTGCACCATGATCCGCATGCCGGAGTCCTTCGGCCCGTTGAACGTGGTCACCCCGCCCGACGTGGCCGGCTTCCAGCCCGCGGGCACCGCGGCGGCGAACCCGGCCGTGCCGTGCTCGGTGTAGCCCGAGGGGATCGCCGAGGGCTCGGCGTTCTGGGATTTCGCGGGTGAGGACGTCGCAACCTGCGGCGTGGCCGTCACCTGGGACGGCGACCCGCCCGGCATGAGGAACATGACGGCACCCACGACGGCGGCCACCGCCACGACAGCGCTGATGATCGTGAGCGGCGTCGGCCGCCCGCGGCGCACCCACATCCCCTCGTCCTCGTCGGGCCTGCGCCGGCTCTTGCCGGTGCGCGGCGCCGCGCTGGGCAGCGTGGCCAGCCGGTTGTGGCCGAGGTCACGGGACAGGTCGCGCGACTGCTCGCGCAGGTCCTCGGCCGAGGCCAGCGGCCACGGCGTGGCGGTGGACGACGTACGGCTGTCCGTGGTCAGCGGCAGGATCGGCGCCGGCTGCGGGCCGGAGTCGTCGCCGACGCCCCTGGGGGCCCGGTGCGGGCCCGAGGGCATGCCGAAGGCGGGCTGGGCCCCCGAGGGACCGCCGAACTCTGGCGGCGGCGGCACCAGCTGGTCGGTCCTGTGGCTGCCGGAGGGGCTCGTCAGACCGTCGTATGGCATCGAGTGACCGCCGGACGGGCTGGTCAGCGGGTCGTACGGCACGCGGATCGGACCCGAGGGCGTCTCCACGATCCGCGAGGGCATCGGCCCCGACGGGGACTCCAGCAGCCCGGAGGCCGGCGTGTCCCCCGGGGCGGGCCCGGTGGGGGGCAGCGTCTCGACCGGGCGCGGCCGGACGGAGCCGTGCGCGCGCAGCACGGCCTCCAGCATCTCGATGACCTGGTCGGAGGTCAGTCGCTGGGCCGGGTCCTTGCGCAGCAGGCCCTCGATCACCGGCATCAGCGAGCCGGCCCGCTGGGGCACGATCGCGTCCTGAGTGAGCACCGCGCCGAGCACCGCCACCGGATCGGGCCCCTCGTACGGCGGCCGCCCCTCAAGGGCGGCGTACAGCGTCGCGCCGAACGACCACAGGTCGGCCGCCTGCGTGATCGGCTGCCCGGACAGGCGCTCCGGCGGGATGTACGCCGGCGACCCCATGAGCAGGCCGGTCTGCGTGATCGTCACGTCGCCCTCGATGGCCGCGATGCCGAAGTCGGTCAGCACCACCCGGTCCTGGGTCAGCAGCACGTTGCCGGGCTTGATGTCGCGGTGCAGGATCCCCGCGGAGTGCGCGTGCCTGAGCGCGTCGAGCACCCGGATGCCGATCTCGGCCGCCTGCAGCACCGGCAGCGGCCCGCTCTGGCGTACGGCCTGCTCCAGGGACCACGCCCGGACCAGCTCCATCACGATCCACGGGCGGCCGTCCTCCTCGACCACGTCGTGCACGGTGACGATGCCGGGATGCGTCAGCCGCGCGGCCGACCTGGCCTCGCGCAGCACGCGCCGGTGGGCCACCTGCATGCCCGAGTGGTCGAGGCCGTAAGGGAGGATCAGCTCCTTGACCGCCACGTCCCGGTCGAGCAGCACGTCGTGGGCGTGCCACACCATCCCCATGCCGCCCCTGCCGACAGGTGACATGAGCCGGTAACGCCGGCCGATCAGACGGCCCTGGCTCTGCGGGGCGCCGCTCGGGGCGCCTCCCTCCGCGCCGGGGCCGCTGAGCAAGCGGTCGGCTGCCATGATCCCGCCCCCATCCCGCGCTACGAGCAATTAAAAGTGGTTCGTTACGATATCGGCGGGGCATGCGCAAGGGAAGCTGGAGCATCCTTACAAAGCTCTTGACCTGCGGAAATATCACCATTCAGATGGCTTGTTCCGCCAATGCGATCAATGCAGTAGTGAATGCCTCTACAGGGGGTTTGACCAGGCCTGCTCCTACTTGACCGGTTCCTGCGACGCGGCCCGCGATACCGGTGTTGACCATGGGCAGCAGGCCCGTTCTCGCGACGAGAGTCACATCGATGCCGACCGGCGTGCCGCGGAAGCCGAGCCCCGGAATCTGGTAGGCGGGGTGCTCGGCGAGCGTGATCTCGTACATGGAACGGGTGGCCCGCACCGCGTCGGACACCTCGCCGCCCACGAACCGCACGATGGCCGGCGCCGCCGCCATCGCGAACCCGCCCAAGCCCGACGTCTCCGTGATCGTGGAGTCGCCGATGTCCGGGTTCGCGTCGTCCGGCCCATACGAGCCGAGGTAGAGCCCGTCGGGCACGCCGGCTGGCCCCGTGAACCACCGGCCGCCCAGCCCCGAGACCTGGACGCCGAAGTCGGTGCCGTTCCTGGCCATGGCGACGACCATGGACGAGCCGGGCACGTCACGGGCCGCGTCCGTGCTGACCTTGGCGGCGGCCATGCCGGCGTTCAGGAAGAAGTGGTCGTTGCCGTTGATGAAGCGCAGCACCTCCGCGGCCGCGCCCGGGGCTGCCTCGACCACGGACGGGGCCAGCTCGCGCAGAAGGAGCGAGGTGGCGGCGCGGTTGCGGTTGTGCAGCTCGTCGCCCATCTGCAGGGCCTGCGCCATCAGCGAGCGCAGGTCGATCGGCCCCGTGCGCTCCAGCGTCGCCGCCAGTGCGGGGCCGAGCACCGCGTCCATCCAGCGCAGCCGCTCCAGCACCTCGGGCCCGTAGGCGCCGTACCGGAGCACCTTGCCCAGGCCCTCGTTCAGCGAGCAGTACGCGGTGCCGCCGTGCTCGTCGTCGCGCACCTCGAACAGCCACATGGACGGGCTCACCACGCCCGCCATCGGGCCCACCGTGGCGTGCTCGTGGCACGGCCGCAGCGCGATCTCGCCCGCCGCCAGCCTGCGCCCGGCCTCGTGCTCGTCGCCCGCCAGGCCCTCCAGCAGCATCGCGCCGATCAGCGCGCCGCGCATCGGGCCCGACGCGCGCTCCCACGTGATGGGCGGGCCCGCGTGCAGGAACGTGCCCGCCGCCAGCACCTCCGAGGCCCGCCGCACCCCCACCAGGTGCGGGCGGGCAGAGGTCAGCCGGCTCACTGCCAGCTCGTTGGCGGCCTGCCTGCGCGGGTCGGCGAGCACCGCGGACAGGGCCTCGGCGGTGCCGGGCAGCGGCGGGCGCCAGGACACCGGCGTCGTCTCGACGGCCTGCGCCCTGAGCGCCTCGTCGAGCAGGCCCGCGCCCACCGTGATGACGCGGGACGGGACGGACAGCGAGCTCATACGAGGCTCCTGGCGTGCCGGGCGGCCTGGGCGTTGGAGGTGAAGACGGCCGCGCCCGCCTCGCGGAAGGCGGCGGCCTGGCGGTGCAGGTCCTGGGGGTCGCCTTCGGTGCCGATGAGCGCGATCACGACGGTGGCGGGGGTGCGGGCGACGGCGTGCGCGAGCGAGGCGGCCGGGTCGGGGTCGGCGCCGTGGCCGAGTACGACGTCCATGAGCACCAGGTCCGTCTCCTGGGCGCGGGCCAGCGCCTCGACGCGCAGGGTCGGGTCGATCATGGGATGCGCCCTGCCCCTGGTGTAGGCGTCGTCGCCGTAGTCGACGAAGTCGCCCTTGCCGGCCACCAGCTCGGCCTCGGTGCTGAGCGTCCCGCCGGAATAGACACCTTTGATGGCCTTGGCCCGGCTCTGCTTGCCCGACCACGCGGGCCAGGAGGGCCACTCGGGCACCGGCCGGCCGAGCGCGCGCAGGGCCCGCTCGGTCGCCTCCGTCAGGTCGGACTCGGGGAGCAGCGCGGGGACGACCGGCGTGCGCAGGCGTCCCACGGCTTCCCGCACGGTCTCCGCCACCTCGGGGGACGGCGGCTTGGAGATGAGCACGATCAGCTCGGTGGCCGGGTCCTCGTCCAGCATGCGCAGGGCCCGCAGCGTGGACAGGCCGCCCACCTCGGCCGACAGGTCCCTGCCGCCCACGCCGAGCACGTGGCTGATGCCGGTGCCGGCCCAGTCGAGCAGGGACGTCACCTGCTGGGCCCCGGTGCCGGACGCGGCCACCACGCCGACGGGGCCGGGGGTGAGGACGTTCGCGAAGCCGAGGCCGACGCCGCCGATCACGGCGGTGCCGCAGTCGGGGCCCATCACGAGGACGTCCGCGGCCTCCGCGAGCTCCTTGAGCCGACGTTCCTGGGCCAGGGGGACGCCGTCACTGAAGATCATGACGGGGAGCCCGGCCTGGACCGCGTCCAGCGCCTCGGCGAAGGCGTGCTCGCCCGGCGTGGAGACCAGCACCAGATCGGCCGGGGTACCGGTGGCCGAGCGGGTGGTCAGCGGGGGCTGGTCGGCCGTGGCCGCCTCCGGGCGGCGGAAGGTCGCGAGCTGCCGGTCGGCCTCCTCGACGGCCGCGCCGGCGTCGCGGGCGCGTACGGCTATCAGGAGGTCGCCGGGGCCGGCCTGCGGGACGGTGAAGCCCAGGTCGCGGAGGACGGCGAGGTTGAGCTCGGTGGCCATGGCGACCATGGCGGCCTCTACGCCCGACATTTCAGTCAGCGCCCGACTTATGCGCATCAGGGAGATGGAGTCGACGTACGCGCCCTTCCGAACCAGCACCGTGTCGGCGCTCATCGCGGCCTGCCCAGCGTGAGGACGGCGGTCACGCCGATGGCGACGCCCTGGGCCAGGTCGGAGCCCGAGGTGTGGCCGAGGCTGTGGAGGCGGCGCAGGGCCGGTTCGAGGGCCTGCGCGCCCGTGATGCCGCGCAGCACCGCGGTCACCTCGGGGCTGGACTCGCCCCTGGCCGCGCAGTGCAGGAGCGTGGCCGAAATGGGCGTCGTACGCGTCCTCGCGTCGAACGTCACGGTCGCCGCCAGCCAGTCGGCCAGCCAGACCGCCCGCTCCGCCCCGGCCGCCGCGCCCAGGTGCCGCAGCGTCACCAGCAGGCCCGCCAGGACGTCGTCGCCGCTCGGCGTCAGGCCGGGCCCCAGGCCCATGAGCTGCTCGGCCGCCGTCACCGCTCCCAGCAGCCAGCCCTTCGCGCAGCTGTCGGCCAGCAGCTCGACGGCGCCGTTCCCGGCCAGCCCCGGCTGCGGCGGGTCGCCGAAGCGGGCGGCGGCCTGTTCGAGCCGGGCCCGATCGATCCGGCCCAGCGGCGGGGCCGGGTCCCACCAGCGGCGCACACTCAGGCTCAGCGGGCCCAGCTCGATGTTGCGGTCGCCCACAGAGGCGTCGTCACCGACCGTGACACTGGGCAGCGGGCCCGCCAGCAGCACGGAGTTGGGCAGCCGGGTGGCCGCGCCCGTGATGACGGCGATCACCGAAGGCTCCAGGTCCGTCCTGACCTCGAGATACACCCCCGCCGGGAACGCGGCGAGAACCCGGGCGGGGCGGCGCGGCGACTCCAGGACGGGGCGTACCGCCGTGCTGGCCGCGCCCGTGACGTGGATGCGCGTACGCCTCGCATGAGTACTGACGGTCACCGGACCTCCCATCCGACCTTGGACCTGACCGTAAAACGCGCCGGGAACCCTCCGTACGGGTAAATTTGCCAACAGTCAGCGGGAAGGTTGGCTCTTCCTGACAGACGGCTTCTGGGGTCACAATCTCCACATGGAGCCCCCCGTCCGTCTCGCCAGCACCGGGACGATCATTCACGGTGTTTCCGTCGGAGAGGTGCTCGGCGTCTCCACCCTCGCCGAGGCCAGGCTGATCGCGGGGGAGAGCGGGCTGGGCCGCATCGTGCAGCGGCTGAACGTCATGGAAGTCCCCGACATCCTGGCCTGGGTCAAGCCGCACGAGCTGCTGCTGACCACCGGCTACCCGCTGCGCAACACGCCGCAGTCGCTCGGCCGGCTGGTCGCCGACCTGGACGAGCGCGGACTGTCGGCGCTGGCGATCAAGCTCGGCCGGTATGTGGACGAGTTGCCCGACGAGATGGTCGAGCAGGCCGACCGGCTCGGCTTCCCGCTCATCCTGCTGCCTAACGACGTCGGGTTCGACGACATCCTCAACCAGGTGCTGACCGACATCCTCAACCGCCAGGCCGCCGTGCTCGCCCGCGCCGAGGAGGCGCACCGGGCGCTGGTGCAGGTGGTGCTGGCCGGCGGCGGGCTCAACGAGGTGGCCGCCGAGGTGGCCCAGCTGCTCGACGTGTCGGTGGCGGCCGTGGACGGCTCGGGCCGCGTGCTGGCCACCGCCGGGCCCGCCGAGCACGTGGCCGTCCTGCGCGAGTCGATCTCCCAGGAGGGCCCGCCCCGTACGCCCGCCTCGGGGCGCGCGCGGTCGTTCGCCTCGGTGCCCGTGCTGGCCGGGGGCCACCACCACGGGAGGATCGTCGCCTACAGCCCGTCCGGGACGATCCGCGACAGCGACGTCGGCATCCTCGAACGCGCCGCCACCGTGGCCGCGCTGGTCGTCACCCGGCAGGAGGCGGTCAACGCCGTCGAGAGCAAGTACCGCGCCGACTTCCTGCGCGACGTGCTCACCGGCCGGGCGGGCACGGCGGAGCGGATCACGGCCAGGGCGCGGGCGTTCGGGTGGGACCTGGCGCGGCCGGTGACCGTACTGGTGGCCGAGCTGGACCCGGACGGCGACGAGCGCAGCGCGCAGGACCGGCTGGTGGCGTGCTGGACGGCGGCGATGCGCCGGCACGACCCGCGCGGTGCGGTGGCGGGGTTCTCGCACGAGGTGGTGGCCGTGGTGGACGCCTCGATCGACGCGACCCGGGTCGCCAAGGACGCGGCCTCGGCCTTCGCCGACGTGCCGCCCGCGACGTTCTCGACCGGCACCTCCCGGCCCAGCCCGGGGGCGGAGACGCTGCCGGAGGCGTACTCGCAGGCGCTGAAGGCGGCCCGGGTGGGCCGCCAGCTGCACGGGCCCGGCGCCGTCGCCCATTTCGACCAGCTCGGCGTCTACCGGCTGCTGTCCCTGGTCAACGACACGGACGAGCTGCACGCCTTCGTACGCGAGACGCTCGGCCCGCTGGCCTCCGACGCCGACGCCGAGAACGCCGACCTGCGCCGCACCCTGCAGGTGCTCCTGGAGACCAACATGAACGTGGCCGAGACGGCGCGGCGCCTCCACTTCCACTACAACACCCTGCGCTACCGGATCGGGAAGCTGGAGCGCCTGCTCGGCAACTTCACCGACGACCCGCACCTGCGCCTCAACCTGACCCTGGCCCTGCACGTGCTGCGGATGCGCGGCATCTAGGGTTGGGGGTTGTGGATTTCGAACTTCGCTCCGAGTACATCCCGCTGTGCGACCTGCTGAAGTACTGCGGGATCACGGAGACGGGCGGCATGGCCAAGCACCTGATCGCCGAGGGGCTGGTGCTGGTGGACGGCGAGGTGGAGCTGCGCAAGCGCGCCAAGATCCGCTCGGGGCAGGTGGTCAGCGGGGAGGGGTTCTCCATCCGGGTGGAGTAGCGCGGACGTCTTGGGCGGGCCGGCAGAAGAAGAGGCGATCCGATCCGCACAGTGAAACGGATCGCGTGTGCGCGAGGTTTTCACTGGCCCTGCGCGTAGATTTGGCAGATCATGCCCGTGTAGGAGCGTTACGGCGGGCCTAATGTGCCCGCAACGGAACGTGTCGCCGGCCCAGTACAAGAGGGGCTCTCCATGGCTTTGGGATGGACCAAACACGGTGACGGCAAGCACCTGGCGCCCGGAGAGGTGGTCAGGCCCGACGAGCGGCTGAGCTGGCCCAGGATGGTGGGCTTCGGGGCGCAGCACGTGATCGCGATGTTCGGCGCGACGTTCGTCTTCCCCCTGGTGATGGGGCTGGACCCGAACGTCGCCGTGATGATGTCAGGCGTCGCGACGATCCTGTTCCTGCTGATCGTGAAGGGGAAGGTGCCCAGCTACCTCGGCACCAGCGCGTCCTTCGTCGGCGGGGTGCTGGCCATCAGGGCCGCCTGGGGCGGTGACACGGCGGGGGCGGACGCGATCGTGACCGGCGCGATCCTGGTCGCCGGGTTCGTGCTGGCGCTGGCCGGGCTGGCCATCCACTTCCTCGGTGTGGAGATCATCCACCGCGTCTTCCCGCCCGTGGTCACGGGGGCGGTCGTCATGCTGATCGGGTTCGGGCTGGCGTACGTGGTGGCGGACGTCTACTGGCCGCAGGACCACTGGGTCGCGCTCATCACCATGCTGGTCACGTTCGTGGTGATCGTGCTGTTCAAGGGGTTCGTCGGCCGGATCGGGGTGCTGGTCGGGCTGGTCGCGGGGTTCGTGCTGTCGTGGGTGCTGGACAGGACCGCCGGGCCCGTCACGTCCGTGCTGCCCGGCGCCAACCTGCGCGACGCGGCGGGCGCGAGCTGCCCGGCCGAGGGGACGTACTGCGTGGCCACGGCCTTCCCGCACGACCGGGTGAACTTCGACTCCGTGGCGTCGGCGCCCTGGTTCGGGGTGCCGAACTTCCACGCCCCCGACTTCAAGACCTCCGCCGTGCTGCTGGTGCTGCCCGCCGTCATCGCGCTCATCGCCGAGAACATCGGGCACGTCAAGGCCGTCGGCGAGATGACCGGGGCGGACGTGGACCCGTACGTGGGCCGGGCGGTGACGGCCGACGGCGTGGGCACCATGGTCGCCAGCGCGGTCGGCGGCTCGCCCACCACCACGTACGCCGAGAACATCGGCGTCATGGCGGCCACCAAGGTCTACTCGACCGCCGCCTACTACATCGCCGCGCTCATCGCCATCCTGTTCGGGCTCTGTCCCAAGTTCGGCGCGCTGGTCGCCGCGACCCCGGGCGGCGTGCTGGGCGGGGTCACCGTCATCCTGTACGGGATGATCGGCCTCCTCGGCGCCAAGATCTGGATCGAGAACCGCGTCGACTTCTCCGATCCCGTCAACATGGTTCCGATCGGCGCGGGCATCATCCTGGCCATCGGACCCGTGAACCACTTCATCGGCGGCGACTTCACCCTTGAGGGGATCGCGCTCGGCACCATCGTGGTGCTGGGCGGATACCACCTGCTGCGGGCCATCGCCGGACGGCCCGCCCGGCCGGTCGGGAGCGAGGCCGGGTGAAACCGCCCCCGTTCGAGTACCACGCCCCCCGCGACCTCGACGAGGCGCTCAGGACCCTCGCGGAGGTACGCGGGAAGGTGCTGGCCGGAGGGCAGAGCCTGATCCCCATGCTCAACATGCGGCTGGCCGCTCCCGAGCATCTCGTCGACATCAACCGCGTCCAAGGGCTGGCGGTCATGGAGGCGGCGCCGGACGGTGTCCGGGTGGGGGCGGCGGTCCGGCACTCGCAGGCCGAGCGGGCCGGGGCGCATCCGCTGCTGAGCCGGGCGCTGCGGCTGGTCGCCCATCCGGTGATCCGCAACCGGGGGACCGTGGTGGGCAGCCTCGTGCACGCCGACCCGGCCGCCGAGCTGCCCGCCGTGCTGGCCGTCCTGGGCGGCTCCGTACGGGTGGCCCGCTGGCAGGGGCAGGTACGCGACGTGGGCGCGGAGGAGTTCTTCGTCGGGCCCATGGAGTCGGCGGTCCAGCCGGGCGAGCTGGCCGTGTCGGCATATTTCCCGGCATTGGGTCCGCGTACCGGGGCAGCTTTCGAGGAGGTGGCCCGGCGGCACGGCGACTACGCCCTGGCCGGCGTCTGCGCCGTCGTCACGCTCGACGAGGACGGCCGCGTCGAGGCGGCCAGGCTCGCCTGCATCGGCGTCGGCCACGTGCCGGTCGTCGTGGACGTGACGGAGAGCCCCGCGGACGCGGCGCGGATCGTACGCGACCGGGTCGAACCCGAGGGCGACATCCACGCCTCGGCCGCCTACCGCCGCCACCTCGTGGGCGTGCTGGCCGAGCGGGCCGTGCGGAACGCGACCAGGGAGGCACAGGATCGTGGAGCATGAGATCACGCTCGTCGTGAACGGCACGGCCAGGCGGGTCAGCGTGCCCGCCCGCCGCCTGCTGTCCGACTGCCTGCGCCACGACCTCGGCCTGACCGGCACCCACGTCGGCTGCGAGCACGGCGTCTGCGGCTGCTGCACCGTGCTGCTCGACGGGGAGCCGATCCGGTCGTGCCTGACGTTCGCGGTCAGCGTGGACGGGTCCGAGGTCACCACGGTCGAGGGGCTGGGTGCCGCGGACACGTTGTCGCCTGTGCAGAAGGCTTTTGCCGAGTGTCATGGACTGCAGTGCGGGTTCTGCACGCCGGGGTTCCTGTGCACGGTGACCGCCCTGCTGCGGGACAACCCCGCCCCCACGGACGAGGAGGTGCTGGAGGGCATCTCGGGCAACCTGTGCCGGTGCACCGGCTACCAGAACATCGTCAAGGCCGTCCACCGGGCAGCCGAGCTGCTGGCGGAGGAAGCATGACGACGAGGCTGTTCGGGGAGCCCGTGCAGCGGCGGGAGGACCCCAGGCTGCTCACCGGCCGGGGCCGCTACCTCGACGACCTCGGCCCCGACGCGCTGGCCGCCGCGTTCGTGCGCTCGCCGCACGCGCACGCCCGCATCCGCGACATCGACGTGGACCCCGCGCTCGACGTCGAAGGGCTCGTCGCCATCTACACCTGGGAGGACCTGCCCGAACGGGTCGGCCGGCCGCTGCCGCTGCTGATCCCGCACCCGGCGCTCACCCACGGGCGCACCGCGTACCCGCTGGCCAGGGACGTCGTCAGGCACGTCGGCGAGCCGGTGGTCATGGTCGTGGCAAGGGACAGGTACGCCGCCGAGGACGCCTGCGCGCTGATCGAGGTCGACTACGAGCTCCTCAAGCCGGTCGTCGGCCTGGAGGAGGCCGTGCAGGGCGCCCAGCTCGTGCACGAGGACGTGCCGGGGAACGTCGGCGCGCACCTCGTCCAGGAGGTCGCGGGGACGGACGGGCGCGGCGCGCGGGAGGCGATCGAGACCGCGCCGCACACGCTGGCCTTCCGGCTCGACATCGAGCGCAGCGCCAGCATGCCGCTGGAGGGGCGCGGCGTGTACGCCCGGTGGGACGGCCGGGACCTGCGCGTCTACTCCAGCACCCAGACCTCCACCAGCGTCCGCATGGCCGTCGCCGCCGCGCTGGAGCTGCCGCTGCCGCAGGTCGAGGTGATCGCGCCCGACGTGGGCGGCGGCTTCGGGGTGAAGATCGTGCACCCGTGGCCCGAGGAGGTGCTGGTGCCGTGGGCGGCCATGACGCTCGGGCGCGAGATCAAGTGGACGGAGGACCGCAGGGAGCACTTCATCTCCTCGGCCCACGAGCGCGGCCAGGTCCAGTACGTACGGGTCGGCTTCGACGACGACGGCCGCGTGCTCGGCCTGGACGTGACGATCCTGCACGACCACGGCGCCTACACGCCCTACGGGATCATCGTGCCGATCGTCACCTCGACGCAGCTCCTGGGGCCGTACAAGATCGGGGCGTACCGGGTCGAGTTCACCGCCGTCTACACCAACACCGTGCAGGTCACGCCCTACCGGGGAGCCGGCAGGCCGCAGGGCGTGTTCTGCATGGAGCGGACCATGGACAAGATCGCCCGATACCTGGGCAAGGACCGTACCGAGGTACGCGAGGTCAACTTCATCGGGCCCGACGAGTTCCCGTACGACCAGGGGATGACGTTCCAGGACGGCCGGCCGCTGATCTACGACAGCGGCGACTACCCCGAGATGCTGCGCATGGTCAAGGAGCTGATCGGCTGGGACTCCTTCGAGGCGCGGCCCGGCAGGGGGATCGGCGTCGGGTGCTACGTCGAGGGCACCGGCGTGGGGCCGTACGAGGGCGGGCACGTCCAGGTAACCTCCGACGGGCGGGTGCACGTGTCCACCGGGCTCACCTCGCAGGGGCAGGGACACGAGACGGCCTTCGCGCAGATCGCGGCCACCGAGCTGGGCGTGCCCATCGAGCGGGTGAGCGTGGTCACCGGCGACACCCGCAGGTTCGGCTACGCCGTGGGCACGTTCGCCTCGCGGGCGGCCGTCGTCAGCGGCAACGCCATCGCGCTGGCCTGCAGGAAAGTACGCGAGAAGGCGCTGCGGATCGCCGCCGACGCGCTGGAGGCCGACCCGGCCGACCTGGAGATCACCGACGGCATGGTGCACGTGGCCGGCACGCCGAGCGCGTCCGTCCCGCTGTCCACGGTGGCGGTGCTGGCCAACCCGCTGCGCTACGCGTTCGACGACGAGACGGCCAAGGCCACCCAGTTCTCCGGCACCGCGTCGCCCGACCGGCCGCCGGTCGCCGAGGGCGAGGAGCCGGGGCTGGAGGGACGCGACTACTACTCGCCGATCAGGTCCACGTTCGCCTCGGGCATGCACGCGGCGATCGTCGAGACCGACCCGGACACGGCCGAGATCAAGGTGGTGCGTTACGCCGTCGTGCACGACTGCGGCCGGCTGATCAATCCGATGATCGTGGAGGGCCAGATCCACGGGGGAGTGGCGCAGGGCATCGGCGGGGCGCTCTACGAGCGCATGGTGTACGACTCGCACGGCCAGCTCGTCAACGCCTCCTTCATGGACTTCCTCATGCCGTACGTCACGGAGATCCCCCACGTCGAGACCGCCCACCTGGAGACGCCGTCGCCGCTCAACCCGCTCGGCGTCAAGGGCGCGGGCGAGGCCGGCGTGATCCCCGTCTCCGCGGTCATCGCCTCGGCCATCGAGGACGCCGAGGGCATCGCGATCGACCGCATGCCCATCTCCCCGTCCGAGCTCTTCCACCTGCGCGCCGCCGAACGATGACCAGCGCTGTGCGATGATCGGCGCCATGCGTGCGCCCGCCTCCGGTCTGACCGAATTCCCCGCCGTTCCCGCCGACGTCCGCCTGATCGACCTGGCCTGGAACGACATCGCCGAGGTGCCCGCCTGGGTGGCCGGGCTCAGCGCGCTGGAGGAGCTCAGGCTCGACGGCAACCGGCTGCGCTCGCTGCCCGACCTGTCGGGGCTTACCGCGCTGCGCGCGCTGCACCTGGACGGCAACGAGCTGACGTCCTTCCCCGGCTGCCCTCCGGGCCTGGAGGTGCTCTTCCTGTACGGCAACCGCGTCGGCGCGATCCCCGACCGGCTGAGCCCCGCCCTGCGGCACGTCGCGGCGGGCGGCAACGGGCTGACCGGCGTGCCCGGCTCGCTCTGGAAGCTGACCGGCCTCGAATCCCTCAACCTCGCCGAGAACGCGCTCACCGAGGTCCCGGCCGCGATCGGCGGGCTGACCCGGCTGCGCATGCTGGACCTCGGGCACAACCGGCTCACCTCCATCCCGCCCGAGCTGGGCGACCTCGACCTGACCGACTACCTCTACCTGAGCGACAACCGGTTCACCGAGGTGCCGGAGGCGATCGGGCGGCTGGACCGGCTCGCCTACCTCAACCTCACCGACAACCGGCTCACCCGGCTGCCCGAGTCGCTGGGGCGGATGGCCGCGCTGGTGGAGCTGCGGCTCTACAACAACCGGCTGGAGTCGCTGCCCGAGGCCATCGGCGGCCTGGCCGGGCTGCGGGAGCTGCACGCCCAAGGCAACCGGCTGACGCGGCTGCCCGCGTCCGTCGCCGAGCTGGGCGAGCTGCGCGTGCTCGACCTGCGCAACAACCGGATCCGCGAGCTGCCGGACCGCCTGCCGCCCGGGCTCAGACACCTCGATCTGCGCAACAACCGGCTGCGTGAGCTGCCCGCGAACCTGCCCCCGCTGGAGAAGCTCGACCTGCGGTGGAACAAGCTCGACGGCGAGCCGGAGGTGCTGCGACGGCTCGGCGATCAGGGCTGCGTCATCCTGCGCTGATGAAATCGCTCCGGTTTTAGGCTGATTCGGGGTGAACCGGGGTTATCGAGGGTGCGTACCTCCGCACATGACGACATTTCCACGTCTGGCCGCTTTCGCGCTGCTGGCCGGACTGGTCGCCGGATGCTCCTCAGGGGGCTGGGGCGACTACGTCGCAGCGGGCGAAACGCAGAAACCAGCGGCAATCCTCACCGTCGAGCAACTCTCCGCCAAGGTCGGCTGCAAGCCGAAGATGCAGGTCGAGGCCTCCGACCTCCGCACCGGCTACTGCAAGACCAAGGCCGGCCAGTTCTTCGTCAACACGTTCGCCAGCGAGAAGCTCAAGGACGAGTGGATGGACCGGGCGCCGGAGTACAACCCGCACCTGGTCGGCCCGCAATGGACCGTCCTGGGCCCGCTCCCGGTGCTGGAGCAGCTGAAGGAGCCGCTCAGCGGCGATCTGCATCTGATGGACCACAGGGTCTCCCAGACGCCGGCGCCACCGAAGTAACCGATCGGTATGGGGTGAACCGGGGCTGGTGGGCCCGCGTACCTTCGCACATGACGACACTTCCACGTCTGGCCGCTTTCGCGCTGCTGGCCGGACTGGTCGCCGGATGCTCCGCAGGGAGCGCGGGCGGCTATGTCGCAGCAGCCGGAAAGCAGGGCCACGCCGCCCCCCTCACCGTCGAGCAGCTCTCGGCCAAGGTCGGCTGCAAGCCGAAGATGCAGGTCAACGCGGCCGAGATCCGCACCGGCTACTGCAAGACCCCCGATGGCGAGTTCTTCGTCACGACCTTCAGGACCCAGGCGGGCAAGGACGCCTGGATGGACGCCGCCCCCGAGTACAACCCCCACCTGGTCGGCAACCTCTGGACCGTGCTGTCCAGTCGCAAGGTGCTCGACCTGCTGAAGGAGCGGCTCGGCGGCGACCTCCACCTCACCGATCACCGTACGAAGCAGATGAAGACCATCGGCTAGCGGGTCCTGACCAGCTCGTACTGGGCCCAGACCTCGGCCGGGGCCGCGACCCTGTCCAGGAACATCAGGCCGTCCATCCGGCAGTCGCAGGGGTTCTGCTCCCTGGTGTTCTGCGGATAGCTCCCGCCGATCTTGATGCCTCTCGGGTCCGTCGCCGAGGTGACGTCCGGCTCGGGGTCCCCTTCGACGCCCCACGGGTCGCCGGTGACCGAGTAGAACCCGTCGAGCGGGCGGCCGTTCCTGTAGAGCTTCATCGTCCCCGTGTCGAAGTCGAACGTCGCGGCCAGGAAAACCCACTGGTCGCGCGGCAGCACCTCGCGCCAGGGCTTGTTCGCGGCGAACGTCTGGGAGGCGCTGCCGTCCACGCGCCGGGCGAGCGCGACGACCCGCAGCTCGCCGTTCACCGTGATGAGCTCCAGGAGCGCGCGGACGTCGTGTCCCTGGGAGTTGCCGCTGAGCACCCCGGCCAGGCCGATCGCGTTGAAGAAGTCGGCCGGGTCCTCGGTGTTGGAGTTGGGCGCCGGGCCGTCGCCCAGCATCTTGAACCAGCCCATGACGGTCACGCCCTTGACGGCGTTGAACGCGCGCAGCGTCGGCACGCCGTCCGCGCCGTAGACGCCGGCCTTCCAGTCGTCGTTGCCGGTCGTGGCCGGGTCGACCTGGCGGGTCTGCAGCGCGTACGTGCTGCCCCGGTAGGCCCTGTCGGCCACGCGCATGGCGGCGCCGCCGTTGACCAGCGTGATGTTCGTGCCGGACAGGCCCTGGTCCCGCTCCTTGGCCGGGTCGGCGGCCAGCGGGTGCTCGAAGTCGTAGGCGGCCACCAGGTGGTCACGCAGGGTCGGCAGCACGTCCGGCAGGGTCCAGCCGGCCTTGGTGATCTTCCAGATCTTGCCGTTCGCCTTGGACAGCACGTAGAGCTCGCCCGCGCCGTCCTGGCCGAAGCGCAGGTCCACACGGGTGCTGCCGGCCAGGTCCTGCATGGTCAGCTGCTTGCCGGACGTGTCCACCAGCCGCGGCTTGTGGATCGTGGCCCGGCGGCCGGTGCGCTCGTTCATCTCGGCGGCGACGGTGAAGAAGACCTGGCCGTCCACGATGTCGCCGAACAGGTACTTGCCGTACAGCAGCGGCAGCTTCTGCCCGCGGTAGACGAACCCGCCGGTGACGGCGTGGCCGCTGTCGGAGGTGCAGGAGTGTCCGGGCGGCGGGTCGTGGTCGTAGGCGGCCACCGGGTACGTGTAGCCGTACTGCGGGTCGTCGTCCGGCAGCGTGTAGAGGTGGCAGCGGTCGGCCTTGTTGAACACGAACGCGCCCTCGCGCTCGCTCCAGCCCAGGTTGTCGCCGGCGCCGACGTCGTAGATGGCCTCGATGGCGTGCTCGCCGATGTGGCCGAGGAACAGCCGGTTGCCGGCCTGCGGGTCCCAGCTGAAGCGGTGCGGGTCGCGCATGCCGTAGGCGTAGATCTCGCCGAGCTTGCCGGCCTGGCCGGTGAACGGGTTCGCGGCGGGGATGCCGTACCTGCCGTTGGCGCTGTTCGTGCCGGCCGGGTCGATCCTGAGGATCTTGCCCTGCGGGATGGCCAGGTTCTGCGGGTCGTCGCTGGACGAGCCGCGGCCGCCGTCACCGGCGGCGACGTACAGCAGGCCGTAGTCCTTGTCGCCCCTGCGGGCCGTCGGGTTGAAGTCGATCTGCTGGATGCCGTGGATCTGGCCGCTGAAGCCGAGCCGCAGCACCTCTCTGCGGGTGCCGGCGAAGATGTTCGCCTTCGGGTCGGTGGCCGTCCACTCGGTGATGACGCCGTGGAACCTGGTGCCGGGCTGCGGCGTCAGGTCGGGCGTCTTCGTGGTCAGCGCGCCGCCCCACTCGGTGTGGACGGTGTAGAACCTGCCGTTACCGGCGAACTCGGGATGGAAGGCGGCGAAGCCGAATCCGCTGCCCAGGCCGCGCCCGGAGACGAAGTCGGGCGCGAAGGCGGCGCCGACGTCCAGGTACTCGCGCGGCCGGCCCTTGTCGAGGAAGTAGAGCTTGCCGTTGAGATCGTTGACGAACAGGCGGCGCGAGCCGTCGGGGAGCTCGGCCAGGTAGTTGATCCGGGCCCAGCGGACCAGGCGGCTGTCGACCGGATCGGGAGTCGTCTCCGTCTTCGGGAACGAGGCGAACTCCTCCAGCGTCAGCGTCAGCCCCGAGGCGGCGGGCTTCTCGGGGATGGGGTCGTCGACGGGGGTCGGGTCGGCCTGCGCGGCTGCCGGTGGCGCGCACAACGCGGTCACCAGCACCGCGGCGATCAGGCACCGGAGGGGTTTCGGCATACCTGCTCACCACCAGGGGAGTCGGGGGGCTATTGATCGGCGCTGTCGCAGGCCGGGGTGCCCTTGACGGTCATGTCGCGCATCCTGCCGATGTTGTCGAACGAGCCGAAGCCGACCCGGCCCGACGCGAACGTGCGGTCGGTGGCCGTGATCAGCGGCGTGGTGGCGCCGTCCATGTAGACCGCGATGCGGCCGGTCTCGGCGCAGTGGGTGACGCGGACGCGGTGCCACTCCGTGTCGGTGACCGCGGGCGGCGCGCCCACCTGGCCGTTCCACTGGTCGTCGATGCGCAGCCGGTCCGCATTGTTGACGACGAAGATCCCGTTGTGCGGGTAGATGGTGTTGTCCTGCGAGAGGTGGACGTAGTAGAACTCCGTGTCCGACCGGTAGCCGAACACGATGATCACGTCGCGGTTGCTGACGCTGGTCGGGGTGTCCAGGCGGACCTGCGCGTCGATCCGCACCGAGCCGAATTCGGGGCCCGTCTTCAGCACCGCGTACTCGAAGGGCCGCCGCGGGCCCGGGCGGGCGACGCCGGCCTCGGCGAGGATCACCTGGTCGCCGGGGAACTGCCACTTGCCGGGCGTCACGGGCGCCCAGTTGCGCCCGTCGTTGACGTGCTTCACCTTGGCGTGGCCGGGGCGGCAGTCAGGTGCCGCTGTGGCGGCCTGCGCGGGCATCGGTATGGCCAGCGCGAGCATGGCCGTCAGGACGAGGGTGCGAAAGGCTGACATCCGGGATCCTCTCGCCGGGTGTGCTTTCGTAAGCGCTTCCGAAAGCGCTTTCTCGGGACTTCCAGCGGATCTTAACCCGGGGTACCAGGCTGTCAAGGGGCCCGGTGAACTGCGGTCAAGGCGGCGGTGGGGCCGTGGAGGCGCGTACGACCAGCTCGTGCGAGGTGCGGCGGCGGCGCGGGCGCGAGGCGGGCGGCTTGAGAACTAGCTCAAGCGCTTGCTTGCCCATCTCGACCATGGGCAGCCGGATCGTGGTGAGCGCCGGATAGACGTCGCGCGCCACCGGCACGTCGTCGAACCCGGCCACCGAGATCTCCTCGGGCACCCTGCGCCCGTTGTTGAGCAGCCACGACAGCGCGCCCACCGCCATGGGGTCGTTGAGCGCGACCACCGCCGTCAGGTCGGGGTGGGCCCGCATCAGCCGGGCCGTGGCCGCCGCGCCGCCCTCCCTGGTGAAGTCGCCGTGCACGACGGGGAACGAACGCCAGTCGAGCCCGGCCGCGGCGAGCGCCGCCCGCAGCCCGGCCAGCCGGTCCTCGACCGTGGTGAGGTTGGCCGGGCCGCCGAGCACGCCGAGGCGGCGGTGGCCCAGGTCGAGCAGGTGGTGCATGAGCGTGGAGCCGCCGGCCGCGTTGTCGGGCAGCACGGCGTCCACCGGCAGGTGGTGGCGGCCGATGACGGCCACCCGGCCGCCCGCCGCCGTGAACGAGCGCACCTCGGTGGCGATGTCGGCCTCGGTCCCCGCCTCGACGTAGCCGGATCCGGCCAGCACGATCGAGGTCACGCGGTGGGCGCGCAACGCCCGGACCCTGGCCAGCTCGGCACGCGGGTCGCGCTCGGTCTGGCTGATGAGCGCCATGTAGCCGCGGCTCTCGGTCTCGCGCAGCACGCCCCTGGCGATCTCGCCGAAGTAGGGGTCGCCGACGTCGTGCACGATCAGCCCGACCATGGACGCCTGCCCGCCGGCCAGGGCCCGCGCGTGGCTGTTGGGCACGTAGCCGACCTGGGACGCGACCGCCTGGACATGGGCGGCGACCTCGGCGCTCACGCCGGTGCTGCCCGTCAGGGCCCGGGAGGCCGTGGCCAGCGAGACCCCCGCGGCCTTGGCCACGTCGACGAGGCGGGGCGGATGAGGTCGCTCGGTCATGCGCTGCGAACCCCCCTTGTCCGGGGCTGAATCCCGTGTAATCGTAACCGAAAGCGCTTACGTAAGCGCTTTCGCGGCGCCTCTTCTGACGGGGGTCTCCTCGATGGCAAGAGTTCTCAAGAGCCTGACGATCACCTCGATTTGCGCTTTAGCCCTGACCGCCTGCGCCAAGACCGACGAGCCGGGGACGGCTCAACCGGCGGGACAGCAGCAGGGTCCAGTCAAGATCGGCATCTCCCTACCGCTCACAGGCGACTTCGCCGAGCCCGGCAACGGCATCAAGGACGGCTACCAGGTCTGGGCAGACCAGGTGAACGCCAAGGGCGGCCTGCTGGGCAGGAAGGTCGAGCTGATCTTCCGCGACGACGCCTCCGACCCCAACCGGGTCAGCTCCGACTACGAGTCGCTCATCACCCAGGACAAGGTCAACCTGGTCTTCGGGCCGTTCTCGTCGCGGCTGGTGATCCCCGCGGCGAAGGTCGCGGAGTCGTACAACATGCTGTTCGTGGAGCCGGCCGGGGCCGCCAAGGAGGTCTTCGAGCAGGGCTTCAAGCGGCTGTTCTACGCGGCGCCCGCGATCGCCGGTGACCACTACAACTACCTGGCCGACTACATCATCAAGCTGCCGGCCGACAAGCGGCCGAAGACGGCGGCGTACGCGAGCCTGGACGACCCGTTCGCGCAGGGCACCGCGTACGGGCTGCGGGACAAGCTGGCCGCGGCCGGCATCAAGACGGTCGTGGACGAGGTCTACCCGCCCGAGACCACCGACTTCTCGCCCATCGCCGCCAAGATCGCCGCGGCCAAGCCGGACATCGTGGTGGGCGGCACGCAGTTCGAGGACTCCGTGGGCCTGGTGCGCGCGCTGCAGGAGCTGAAGGTGCAGCCCAAGCTGGCGGCCTTCTCGACCGGGCCGACGGAGCCGGAGTTTCCCGCCGCGGTGAAGGGGGCGGCCGAGAACATCATCTCGCCCGTGGGCTGGTCGGCCACGGCCACCTTCACCGGCAACCAGGAGATGATCAAACGCCACAAGGAGATGTTCAAGGGCGAGGCGAACGAGGACACCGCCAACGGCTTCACCGTCGGCCAGGTCGTCGAGGCCGCCGTGAACGCCGTCAAGTGCGTCGACGCCACCAAGGAGTGCCAGGACAAGCTGGCCGACCACATCAGGCAGGGCACGTTCGACACCGTCGTCGGCAAGCTCTCCTTCGACGACCAGGGCAGGCCCGAGCAGGCGCACATGATCCAGCAGTACGTCGGCGGAAAGGTCGAGATCGTGCTTCCCGAGCAGGCCAAGACGGCCGACCTCGTCTACCCGAAGAAGGACTGGTGAGCCTGCTCCTGCAGGGGCTGGCCCTGGGCGTGCTGACCGGCGGCCTCTACGCGCTGCTGGCCTCCGGCCTGTCGCTGTACTTCGGGGTGATGCGGGTGGTCATGGT
Source organism: Nonomuraea sp. NPDC050451 (assembly GCF_044458585.1). Lineage (NCBI taxonomy): Bacteria > Bacillati > Actinomycetota > Actinomycetes > Streptosporangiales > Streptosporangiaceae > Nonomuraea > Nonomuraea sp. NPDC050451. The sequence continues at coordinate 463,481 of NZ_JBITHZ010000002.1, read as the reverse complement.
GGCCCACCCGGCGTTCCTGTTCCTGGCCGCCTACCTGACCTACACCCTGCACACGGCGCTCGGCGTGGACCCGTTCCTGGCGCTGCCCGTCACCGTGCCGCTCTTCTTCGCGCTGGGCGTGGCGGTGCAGCGGCTGCTCATCGCGCGGCTGCCGGCGGACAACCTGGCGATGATGTCGGTGCTGCTGACGTTCGGGATCGCGCTGACGATCGAGGGGCTGCTCGGGACGATCTACACCGGCTCCTACAAGTCGGTCAGCATGGGGTACGCGACCAAGTCGCTGACGATCGGCGGCGTGCACCTCCCGTACGACAAGATCATCGCCTTCTTCGTGGCGGCGCTCACCCTCGCGGTGCTGTTCGCGGTGCTGATCAAGAGCCGGTTCGGGCAGGCGCTGCGGGCCACCATCCAGCACCGGGAGGCGGCCAGGCTCGTCGGCATCCAGACGGAGCGCGTCGCCGGGTACGGCTTCGGCGTCGGCCTGGCCACCGCGGCCGTCGGCGGCACCGTGCTCGCGCTCATCACGCCGTTCTTCCCCGCCTCGCACTGGGTGTGGATCGGCAAGCTCATGGCCATCATCGTGGTCGGGGGGCTGGGGAGCGTGGTCGGCGCGGCGCTGGCGGCCGTCATGCTCGGCGTGGTCGAGGGCCTCGTGCTGGTGACCGTGGACGCCACCTGGGCCACGATGATGTTCTACGTCTTCCTCTTCCTGACGCTGCTCGCGCGCCCCCAGGGGTTCTTCGGAGGCCGGCTTGCGCATCGCTTCTAGAGGGATCCCGCTGCTGGTCGCCTGCCTGGCGCTCGCCTACCCGTGGCTGGTCCCCAACTACTACCTCGTGTACGCGGGCGCGCTGACCGTCATGTACGCGGCCATGTCCACGTCCTGGAACCTGCTGGGCGGTTTCACCGGATACGTCTCCCTCGGCCACTCGGCGTTCTTCGGCCTCGGCGCGTACGGGACCGGCCTGCTCGTCGTGCGCCTGGGCGTGCCGTGGGTCGCGGCGCTGCTGGTGTCGGCGGTCGCCGTGACGGTGTTCGCCGTGTTCGTCGGCGTCGCGGCCGTGCGGGTGCGCGGCGCGTCGTTCGTGATCGTGTCGATCGCGCTCGTGTCGATGATGAACCTCGTCGTGCAGGGCTGGCGCTCGCTCACCGGCGGGTCCACCGGGCTGCAGGTCCCCTCGCCCTTCCCCGACCTGCACCGGGGGCAGACGCACATCGTGTTCTTCTACCTGTTCCTGGCGCTGCTCGGGCTCGCGCTGCTGTCCTGGTGGTACGTCTCGCGCTCCCGGTTCGGCGCCGGCCTGCGGGCGATCAGGGAGGACGAGGACAAGGCCGAGTCCCTGGGGGTGCCGACGGGGGCGTACAAGGTGACGGCCTTCGCCCTGTCGGCCCTGTTCGTGTCGCTCGCCGGCGGGCTCTACGCGGTCTGGTTCGGCAGCCTCGACCCGATCTTCGTCTTCTCCATCCTGATCGGGTCGTACATGGTGCTGATGAGCCTGCTCGGCGGGGTCAGGCACCTGTTCGGGCCCCTGCTCGGGGCCCTCATCGTGGCCCCGGCGGGCGAGTACTTCCTGATCGCGTTGGGCGAGACGCAGATCCACCTGACCGCCACGGGCCTGCTGCTCGTGCTGGTCGTGCTGTTCATGCCGGACGGCATCCTCGCCCGGCTCACGAGGAGACGCGCCGGGCCCTCCATCCCGGACGAGACGGCCGAACAGCGGCTTCAGGGGGTGGCCCGATGAGCTCGTTGCGCACCGAGGGACTGACCAGGTCGTTCGGCGGGGTGCTCGCCGTGGACGGGGCGAGCGTCGAGCTGCAGGAGGGCAGGATCAACGGCCTGATCGGCCCCAACGGCTCCGGCAAGACCACGTTCTTCAACATCGTCACCGGCATGATCAAGCCGGACTCCGGCCGGGTGTTCTACCGCGACCGCGACATCACCCGCCACTCGCCGCACCGCGTCGCGCACGCCGGCATCGGGCGCACCTTCCAGCTCTGCCGCGTCTTCCCGCGCCTGACCGTGCTGGAGAACATGCTGGTCGCCGTCCGCCGCACCCGCCTGCGCGAGCTGCTGGCCGGGCTGCGGGACCAGGGCGAGGTCGAGCGGGCCCGGCACTGGCTGCGGCGCATGGGCATCGAGCACCTGGAGGACGCCGAGGCCCGCGACCTGTCCTACGGCCAGCAGAAGCTGCTGGAGCTGGCCGCCGTCCTCATGGCCGAGCCCGAGCTGGTGCTGCTGGACGAGCCGGCGGGCGGGGTCAACCCGGCGCTGATCGACCGGATCGTCTCGCTCGTGCGCGACCTCAACGCGGAGGGCCGTACGTTCCTCGTCGTCGAGCACAACATGGACATGGTGATGGGCATGTGCGACCACGTGATCGTCTTCGACCGGGGAGGGCCCATCGCGGCCGGCCCGCCCGCCGAGGTGCGGGACGACCCGCGCGTGCTGGAGGCGTACCTCGGTGTCTGAGACCGTCCTGGCGCTGGAAGACGTCGAGGCAGGCTACGGCAGGGCGGCGCCGGTGCTGCGCGGCCTGACCGTCACCGTGCGCGCCGGCGAGGTCGTCTGCCTGGTGGGGCCGAACGGCGCGGGCAAGTCCACCGCGCTCAAGGTCGCCAGCGGGCTGCTCGCACCCCGGTCGGGGCGGGTCCTGCTGGCCGGCCAGGACGTGACGGGCCTGTCGCCGCAGCGCCTGCTCGGGCTCGGGCTCGCCCACGTGCTGCAGGGGCACAGCGTGTTCCGCGAGATGACCGTGGCCGAGAACGTGCGGCTCGGCGGTTTCACCGTGCGCGACTCCGCGAAGCTCCAGGCCCGGATGGAGGCGGTCAAGGAGCTGTTCCCCGTGGTGGGCGAGCGGTGGGGAAGCATGGCCGGGCTGCTGTCGGGCGGGCAGCAGAAGCAGGTGGAGTTCGCGCGGGCGCTCATGCTGGCGCCCTCCGTGGTGCTGCTGGACGAGCCGTCGATGGGCCTCGACCCGCGCAACACGCAGGTGGTCTTCGACCAGATCGACCTGATGCGCCGCACGGGCGTCGCGGTGCTGCTGGTGGAGCAGAACGCGCGCAGGGCGCTGGAGATGGCCGACGTCGGGTGCGTGCTCGACCTCGGCCGTGTCCACATCTCCGGCCCCGCCCGCGAGCTGGCCGCCGATCCCCGCCTCGGCCGCCTCTACCTCGGCGGCGCCCCCTTGCCACCTAGCCGTGCGTGAGGAGGGTGCCCTCCACCCGGACGCGCTTCCTGAACACCCAGTACGTCCAACCCTGGTAGACCAGCACGAACGGGAGCGCGATCAGGCCGATCCAGCTCAGCATCGTCAGCGTGTACGGCCCGGAGGCCGCCTCCGCCAGCGTCAGGCCGGGGAACGGGCGCAGGCGCAGCTCCATGAAGACCGCCAGGGTCGACAGCACGATCGCCGCCGCCGTGGCCGCGAAGGCCCAGCCCTCGCGGCGGCGCCAGATCAGCGCCGTGGCCGCCGCCAGCGCCGCCATGGCGGCCAGCGCGGGGAACGTGCCCAGGCTCGACAGGGCGGCCACGGCCACCGGGACGGCCACGCCGCTGGCGGCCATCGCCACGACGCGGGCGCGGCGGCGCACCGGGCCCGTGGTCTTGAGCGCCAGGAAGACGGCGCCGTGCAGGGCGGACACCGCCAGCGAGAACGCGCCCCCCAGCAGGGCGGCCGGCACGCTGTCGAACAGCAGGTCGGCGAAGACCGCCCCCCACAGGAACGCCGGGAGCGCGCTGCCCACCACGATGCCCAGGTCGCACCAGCGCGGGTCGCTCACCTTGCCGCGCCACTCCAGGCCGACGCCGCGCACGATCAGGCCGACCAGGACGAGGGTCACCGGCAGGTAGAAGGCGCTGAACACGCCCGCGTACCAGGCGGGGAACGCGGCGAACATGGCGCCGACGGCGGTGATCAGCCACACCTCGTTGCCGTCCCACACCGGGCCGATGGTCTGCAGGCTCTGCCGCTGCTCGCCGGGGTTGCGGCTGACGAGCGGGGCCAGCATGCCCACGCCGAAGTCGAAGCCCTCCAGCACGAAGTAGCCCGTCCAGAGGAAGGCGATGATGACGAACCACAACTCGATCATTGTCTGCTCCCTCAGTACATCAGCGACGGCTCGCGCCGCTCGGCGGCGGCGGGGATGGGCGCGTGCTCCTCGACGCCCTTGCGGACATGCCTGGTCAGCAGGACGACCTCGGCCACGGCGAGCGCGCCGTACAGGAGCGTGAAGATCGTCAGGGACGTGGCCACCTCGGCCAGGCTCACGCCCGGCGACACGCTGGAGGCGGTGAGCAGCTCGCCCGCGACCGTCCACGGCTGGCGGCCGATCTCGCTCAGCAGCCACCCGGCGATCACCGAGATCAGCGGCAGCGGCACCGCCAGCAGCATCGCCCGCGACAGCCATCTCGGGAACTCACGCCTGCGCCGGGTCAGCCAGAGGCCGAGCACCGACAGGCCCACCGTGGCCATCCCGAACCCCATCATCACCCGGAACGACCAGAACACGACCGGCTGGTCCGGCCGGTAGTCGCCCGGGCCGAACTGCTGCTCGAAGCGGCGCTGCAGGTCCTCGGTGCCCTGGACGGTGGCGTTCGGGTCGTGGGCGGACAGGAAGCTGAGGACCTTGGGGATCTCGATGCCGGGGACCAGGGAGAACGGCGCGCCGGCCGTGTCGTGCTCCAGGCCCTCGGCGGAGGCCAGCTTCATGGGCTGCTGCTCGTACATCAGCCTGGCCGACATGTCGCCGGTGCCCGCGACGACGGCGCCCGCGAGGGCCGTCATGACGAGGGCGGCGCGGGCCGCGCTGCGCCACATGGGGGCGCGCGTCCTGAGCAGCCAGTAGCCACTCACGGCCAGCACGAAACCGCCCGCCACGATGAATGCCGCCCCGATCACGTGGGGCACCTGGGCCACCGCCGTGGAGTTGGTCAGCACGGCCCACAGGTCGGTCATCCTGGCCTTGCCGTCCACGACCTCGTAGCCGACGGGGTGCTTCATCCAGGCGTTGGCCGCGAGGATGAAATACGCCGACAAATTGGACCCAATGGCGGCCGCCCAGATGCACGCCAGGTGCACCTTCTTCGGCAGCCGCTCCCACCCGAAGATCCACAATCCCAGGAACGTGGACTCCATGAAGAAGGCCAGCAGTGCCTCCATGGCCAGCGGCGCCCCGAAGACGTCGCCGACGAACGTGGAGTATTCACTCCAGTTCATCCCGAACTGGAACTCCTGCACGATGCCGGTGACCACGCCCATGGCGAAGTTGATCAGGAACAGCTTCCCGAAGAACTTGGTGAGCTTCAGGTAGTGCTCTTTCCCTGTCCGGTGCCAGGCCGTCTGCAGGCCCGCCACGAAAATCCCCAGACCGATGGTCAAGGGCACGAACAGAAAGTGGTACACGGTGGTCACCCCGAACTGCCACCGTGCCAGGTCAAGTGCGTCCATCTCCCCGCCGACTCCCTGAGCTCTACAGCGTGTAGTTTATCTACTTGAAGTAGTACTACAACTCGTAGAGCAACGCGATGCGAGCTTGGTCACATCGCCCCCGTTGGTTGTTGCCGCGTCGAGGATCCCGTGCGGGAGCGCCCCGGCGCGTCCGCCGCCGGGGTGATTCATTCGTACGTCCGGGGGTGGAGGTGTGGCCCCCGGGGATCGGTGGCGCCGCTCCCCCTTCGAAAACAGTATGGAAAACTTCGATAACAGTGGGTAATAATGTTGCGGTGGGTGATGCTTCTGCGACAGGAGGTGTGTGACGGCAATCCGCCGCTCGACCACCAAATGGCACGCGCCACTCCTTCGGCAGCTGTTGCCCTTATCCGCCTGGTCCTGGGTGCTTAGAGTGGCGACGTAACGGGATCCCGGCCTCAAAGGACGGGCTTTCAGCCCCACGGGCTGAGGGCCGCCGTTACCAGACCCAGCCAACACCGACAAGGAGGTGACTACGTTGGCTACCTTTCGTGCAGGACAGAAGACCCACCAGGCTGTGCTTCCTCAGCAGCTTGCTCTGGAACTGCGGGCAGCAGACACTCCCCGGATCGGGAACGAAACGGGCCCGCAGCGCCGTACGGCACCGTGCATGGAAGATGGTCGAGAGGAGACCGCCAGGCGTTCACCTGCGCCTGGTGGCGTCACCCCCGAGCCTTTCGGGGCCGGGGAGAGGCCGCGTGAGCGGCACCCGTTCGTGTTCGTGCTCGACAAGCAAGGCACACCGTTGCAGCCGTGCACGCCCGCCAGGGCGCGAAGGCTGCTGAAGTCCGGGCGGGCGGCGGTCGCCCGGCACACTCCGTTCGTGATCCGCTTGAAGGATCGCACCGCCGCCGACAGTCAGGTCGACGGGGTGGAGCTGGGCGTTGACCCCGGCTCCCGCCATACCGGCATCGCCGTGTTCACCGCCGTGGCCGGGGAGCGCCGCGGCCGGTTTGCTCTCCAGCTCGATCATCGCGGCGCGCAGATCCGCAAGAAACTGCAGCAGCGGGCTGACTACCGCAGGCGGCGCCGGTCCGCGAACCTGCGCTACCGCGCACCGCGGTTCCTGAACCGCGCCCGCCCGAGCGGCTGGCTCGCCCCGTCGCTGCGGCACCGCGTCGGCACCATGGTTTCGTGGGCAGACAGGCTGGCCAGGTGGGCGCCGGTCCGCGTGGTGCACGTGGAACGGGTCGCGTTCGACACCCACGCCATTAGCACCGGCCGTCCGCTGGAAGGAGCCGAGTACCAGCATGGCACCCTGTACGGATACGAGGTGCGCGAGTACCTGCTGGCCAAGTTCAGCCGGGCCTGCGTCTACTGTGGCACGACTGGTGTGCCGTTGAATATCGACCACGTCCATCCCCGGTCGCGGGGCGGCTCGGACCGGGTGTCGAACCTGGTCCTGGCCTGTATCTGGTGTAACCAGGCCAAGAGTAACCGCCCGGTTGAGGAGTTTGTCACCAACCACCGGGTGCTGGCCCGGATCCTGGCCCAAGCGAAAGCACCGTTGTGGGACGCCGCCGCCGTCCAATCGGTCCGCTGGGCGCTATGGCGCGCCCTCGATCAGCGGCTGCCCACCCACAGCGCGTCGGGTGGCCGGACCAAGTGGAACCGCACCCGATGCGGCCTGCCCAAGTCCCACACGCTCGACGCACTAGCGGTGGGCAAGCTCGACACCATCACCGAAACCGTCAGCCGCGTTCTGATCGCCGGATGCGCGAGCCGTGGCAGCCACACTCGCACCCGCACCGACAAGTACGGCTTTCCCCGCCTGCGGCTCCCGCGCCGCAAGCAGTTCTACGGTTTCGCCACCGGCGACCTCGTCCGTGCTGTTGTCCTCACCGGTAAGAAGGCCGGAACCCACACGGGCCGGGTCGCCGTACGCGCCACCGGCAGCTTCAACATCGCCACCACCCATGGCACTGTTCAGGGCATCCATCACCGGCATGTCCGCCTGCTGCAGCGTGCGGATGGCTATGCGTACATCATCACGAAGGAGAAGGAAGTATGCGAGCTTCGTGCTTGAGGCTGTCCCGGCTTCGCCGGGCTACTCCTGACGGGACCCCGATCCCTCCCAGCCCTGAAGCTGAAGGGCTGGGTTTCCTCGGGGGACTCCGATGAAGGTGGCGGGCAGCGCCGTGATCGGCGTCGAGAGGGATCGGGTGTGGGCCGCGCTCCAGGATCCGGCGGTGCTGGTGAGCACCATTCCGGGGTGCGAGCGCCTTGAGGAGACGGGGCCGGACACGTACCGGATGACCGTGAACGCGGGCGTCGCGTCCGTCAAGGGCGTCTACCAGGGGGAGGTGGCGCTGTCCGACCCGCTGGCGCCCGAGAGCTTCACGCTCAAGGCGCGGGGGCAGGGCGCGCCCGGGACGGTGGACGCCACCGTCGTGGTGCGGCTCAGCGAGGTCGACGGCGGGACCCGGGTCGACTACGACGCCGACGCGGTGATCGGCGGGATGATCGGCGGGGTCGGGCAGCGCATGCTGGGGTCGGTGGCCAAGCGGACGGCGGGGGAGTTCTTCGCGGCCGTCGAGGATCACCTGCGTGCGGCGGCGGTCGCTCCCGCTGATGCCGGCGCCCAAGCGGGCGCGGTGAGCCCGGTGGCCGGTCCTGTTTACGACCGGCCCCTTCAGCAGCACACGCAGACGCGGCCGTGGGTGATGCTGGCGTCGTTCGGGATGGGGGCGGGCATCGCGCTCACGGGTGTCGCGGTGGGGTGGCTGCTCGGACGCGCTTCCCGGCGTCAGCGCCCCTGAGGGCTCTCGCGGAAAAGGATCTCCAGGCGTAGCGTGGCTGGTATGCGGCAGGCACACGCGGAAGACGCACGGACCGAAGCCAGGAGAGTCGTTCGCAACCTGCTGGGCGACGAGCGCCCCACAGCCGAGACCCTGATCGTGGACGTGCGCCCGGTGCTCGGGGACGAGCGGACCGAGCGCACGCTGGAGCTCGCGCTCGGGGCCTCGCTCACCCGGCGCTCGGCCGAGCTGGCCGCCATCGCCGCGCTGCTCGTCGGCACCCGCGAGCTGGGCGAGGAATGGTGGAGCCGGGCCAGGGGCGGCAAGCTGCCGGCCCCCGACGAGGTGGTGCGCACGGCGGTCGCGATCGAGCCGTGGACCGATCTGACCGCGCTGGAGATGCTGGCCGCCTGGATCTCCGACGACGCCGCCGACCAGATGTGGGGGCGGCCCGTCGCCGAGGTCGATCTCAACTCGTGGCAGGCCGAGGACCGCTTCCGGCTCCCGCCCGGGGTGAAACCGGGGCAGCGGCTGGTCGTCCACTTCGACGCCGGCGGGCGGCTCGACGCGGTCGTCACCCGCAGGCCCGACGACGATCTCGGGTCCAACCTCGACTTCCACTCCCTGCGTTACTCCCGGCCCGCCGAGGCGCAGTGGAGCTGGGGGGTGGCGGCCGGGCTCGGGCCGCACCGGCTGCCGGGCGAGGACCCCGACCCGTACGCCCGCGAGGTCCCCTCCGCCGCCGGGGGAGTCCTGCGGGCCTGGGCGATGCGGCACGGCGCCACGCGGGAGCAGCTCGGCGAGCGGTGGGAGACGGTCGGCGACGTGGTGGCCGCCATCGAACGCGTGGACTGGATGTGGCGCAGCGGCGAGTGGTTCGGGTGGTGGCGGGGCGCCTCGGCGCTCGTGGACGACTCGGCGTACCTTCCCTACCGCCTGGAGGAGCTGGCCGCCGGATAGCCGCCCGGCGAAAGGGGTGTGTGACAATCGAGGCGTGTCGCGACGTCGCCTCGGTTACCTGCTCAAGCACGCCAACCTGCGCCTGTCGGAGCTGACGGGGCCGGCGCTGGAGCCGTACGAGATCGACGGGCGGGAGTTCGGCGTGATGTCGGTGCTCCGCACGCAGGAGCCGCTCTCCCAGCTGGAGGCCGCCCAGCGGCTGGGCATCGACCGGACGACGATGGTGGCGCTGCTGGACGGGCTGGAGCGCAAGAAGCTCGTCGGGCGCCGGCCGCACCCCGCCGACCGGCGCAAGAACATGGTCGAGCTGACCGACCACGGGCGCGAGGTCCTGGAGGCGGCCACCCGCGCCGTGGGCGTGGCGGAGGAGGAGTTCCTGGCCGGCCTGCCGGAGGAGGATCGGCGGCTGTTCAGAGACCTGCTGGACCGCTTGGTGTGAGGAGGGCCTGGTTCGCGCCCTCGCCGAGCTGGCCGGAGCGGTGGTGGCGGCGGCAGAGCACCTGGTAGCGCACCGGCGAGGCGTCGGTGTCGCCGATCACGACCTGCTCGCCCGTACGCGCCATGGCCCCGCCCACCACCCTGGCGTTGAGCTGCCCGGGACGGCCGCACCAGCACAGCACCTCGACCTGCAGCCGGCACACCTCGTCCGCCAGTTCGAACAGCCGCTGCGCCGCCGGGAACATCACCGAGCGGAAGTCCGAGGCCAGCCCGAACGCGTAGACGTCCACGCCGTGCTCGTCTACCAGGTCCGCGAGCTGCTCGATCTGCGGGACGGTGTAGAAGCAGGCCTCGTCGCAGATGAGGTAGTCGATGCGGTCGTGGGAGGTGACCAGCTCCAGGATGTCGAGGGAGTCCTCCACCTCGATGGCCTCCAGGCCGAGCCCGATCCGGCTGGTGATCTTGGGGCCGCCGGAGCGGTCGTGCTTGGTCAGCACCAGTCCGCGCCTACCCTGGCGTCCGTGGTTGTAGTTCATCTGGAGCGCCAATGTGGACTTCCCACAGTCCATGGGGCCGAAGTAAAACTTGAGCACGGCATCCCGGGCGCCAGACGGCACAGCAGACAAGGCAGACAGTTCAGTCACGGGGGGCCAGCTTAGTGGCTTGGCTTGTTCCATGACCTCGTGGGACATTTCTCCTCTGGAGTTCGCAGGAGGAACTGTGGTCACCGAGCTGAGGAGCCATGCGTAGCGTGCGTATCGGAGTGGACACCGGAGGAACGTTCACCGACGTGGTCGCGGTGGACGAGGAGACCGGTGAGATCCTCACCACCAAGACCCCCTCGACCCCCGCCAACCCGGCGGACGGGTTCGTCGCGGGCATCGAGAAGCTCGGCGGGCTCATCCGGAGCGCAGGAGCTCGTGACGAGAGCGCGACGCAGGAGCCAACGAGGAGCGAAGCGGGCGCGACCATGGAGTACGTCGGGTCGATCGTCCACGGCACCACGGTGGCCACGAACCAACTGCTCGAGGACCGGATCTCCAACCTCGGGTTCATCACGACCGAGGGCTTCGAGTTCGTCCTGGAGATCGCCAGGCAGAGCGTGCCCGACGGCTACGGCAACTCCTACTTCTGGGTCAAGCCGCCCAGGATCGTTCCCGTGCACCTGGTGAAGACCGTCGGGGGGCGGCTCGACCACCTGGGGCAGGAGGTGTGGCCGTTCTCTGAGGAGCAGGCCGTGGAGGTGGCCCGCTGGTTCCGGGCCAAGGGGATCAACGCCATCGGCGTCTGCTTCCTGCACTCCTACGCCAACCCCGAGCACGAGCGCCGCATGCGCGAGGTGCTCTGGCGCGAGCACCCGGAGGCGGTGATCTCGCTGTCGAGCGACGTGCTGCGCGAGTACCGCGAGTACGAGCGCTCGGTCACCACGCTGGTGGACGCCGCGGTCAAGCCCGCCATGCGCGGCTACATCGCGAGCCTGTCCAACCGCCTCGGCAAGCCGTTCTCCGTCATGAAGTCCAACGGCGGCATCCTGTCGGCCCGCGAGGTCGTCAACCAGCCGATCACCACCGTCCTGTCGGGCCCGGCGGCGGGCGCGCTCGGCGCGGCGCTCATCGCCTCCACGGCGGGGCACCCGTCGGTGATCACGCTGGACGGCGGCGGCACCTCGACCGACGTCGCCGTGGTGATCGACGGCGAGCCCTCGATCACCACCGAGGGCTCCGTGGGCCGCTACCCGTGCAAGATCCCGATGATCGACATCATCACCGTCGGCGCGGGCGGCGGCTCGATCGCGTGGATCTCGCCCGAGGGCACGCTCAAGGTCGGCCCCAGGTCCGCGGGCGCCGACCCCGGCCCCATCTGCTACGGCAAGGGCGGGACGGAGGTGACGGTCACGGACGCGCACGTGTTCCTCGGCCGGATCCCGCCCCACCTGCTCGGCGGCGAGATCCCGCTGGACGCCGACGCCGCGCGTGGCGGCATCGAGGCGCTGGCCGACAAGCTCGGCCTCACCCCCGAGCGCACGGCGACGGGCATCCTGGAGATCAGCGCGTTCAACCAGAGCAACGCGATCAGGCAGCTCACCGTCAAGCGCGGGCTGGACGTGCGTGACTTCCCGCTGGTGACGTTCGGCGGGTCCGGGCCGCTGCTGGCGTGCCGGCTGATCGACATCCTCGGCCTGCCGGCCGTGATCATCCCGCGCGACCCTGGGAACGTTTCAGCCTTCGGCTTGCTGACGGTGGACGTCAAGAACGACTACGTCCGTACGTACGTCACCCGCGACCTCTCGCTCGGCAAGGCCGTCGAGATCTTCCACGACCTGGAGCATCAGGCGGGCGAGGCGCTCGACCGCGAGGGCTTCGACGACCCGGTCTACCTGCGCAGCGCCGACCTGCGCTACTACGGCCAGGCGTACGAGGTGCGCGTGCCGGCCCCGGCGGGCGAGATCGACGAGGACTGGCAGGCCGAGGTGGTCGACCGCTTCCACGCGGCCCACGAGAAGCTGTACGGGTACGCCTACCGCGATGATCCTCGCCACGGCGTCGAATGGGTGAACCTGCGCGTCTCCGGCATCGGCCCCATCACCCGTCCGGCCGTCCGCCGCCTGGAGAAGGCCGGTGAGGGCGCCACCTCGGTGCGTCCCGTGCATTTCGACGAGACCCGCGACACCGCGATCCACCAGCGCTCCGCCCTCGGCCCCGGCGCCACGGTCACCGGTCCGGCCGTGATCGAGGAGTACGGCTCGACGATCCCCATCCACCCAGGCTTCACCGCGAAGGTGGACGAGTACGGAAATGTGGAGGTCCGTCGTGACTGATCCCATCTTGGTGGAGATCGTCGAGGGCACGCTGGCGTCCGTCGAGAAGGAGGTCGAGACGGCCATCGCCCGTACGGCCCGCTCGCCGATGATCCGCGACGCGCACGACTTCCGCGCGGGCATCCACGACGTACGGCTGCGCAAGCTCACCGGCCGCTCCTACAGCGCGCTCGTCCAGCCGGTGGTGCGCGACTTCCCGGTCGAGACGATGAAGCCCGGCGACGTGTACTTCCACAACGACGTCTACCTCTCCGAGGGCGGCATCGGCCACCTGCCCGACCTGTGCGTGACCGTGCCCGTCTTCCACGAGGGCGCCGTCGTGGCGTTCGTGCAGGCGTTCGGCCACCACGACGACATCGGCGGGTCCGTGCCCGGCTCCATGCCCTCGCACGCCCGGTCGGTGTTCGAAGAGGGCCTGATGGTGCCGCCGATCAAGCTGTGGGACGAGGGCGTGCCGAACGAGGCCGCGCTGCGCATCATGACCCGCAACTCCCGCATGCCGGACTCGCTGGCCGGCGACCTCGACGCCGAGTGCTCGGCCTGCCTGATGGGGGCGCGGCGGCTGGGCGAGCTGTTCGACCGGTACGGCAGGCAGGCCGTCGAGGAGTGCTTCGACGCGATCATCTCCAAGACCACCGAGACGTTCCGCAGGGAGCTGCTGGCCAAGATCCCCGAGGGGACGTACGTGTGGGAGGACTACGCCGAGCACGACGGCGTGGACGAGCCCCGCCTGCACGCCCAGCGGATCACTTTGACGGTCGACCACGCGGCCCTCGAGCGCAGGAGCTCGCGACGAGAGAGCGACGAAGGAGCCAACGAGGAGCGAAGCGGGCGCGACCATGAACACGCCCCTCTCACGATCGACTTCACCGGCACGTCGCCGCAGGCCAAGGGGCCGATCAACCACGCGGGCGACTACGCCGACGGCGTCTTCCTGAAGAAGTGGCTGGCCCCGGTGCTGCGCAACCTGGCCGACACGCCCGAGCGGATGGCCGAGCTGGACGTCAACGAGGGCGTCGTGCCCCTCATCAAGATGATCTTCCCGGAGAAGGGCACCCTGCTCACCCCGGTCTTCCCGGCCCCCACGAACGCCCGCACGTTCGTCATCCTGCGCCTGCTCGGCGTGCTCGCCGGTGTGCTGGCCAAGGCCACGGGCGGCCGCATGCCCGCCGACCAGGAGACCATCCGCTACACGGGCGTGTACGGCGCGGACGCCGACGACCAGCCGTACCTGATGCGCGAGGTCCTGGGCGGTGGCTCGGGCGGGCGCTGGTACGCCGACGGCGAGGACACCATCCATGTGGTGCCCGACTCGCGCAACATCCCGGTGGAGTTCGCCGAGGCGCGCTGGCCGTTCCGGGTGGAGCGGCTGGCGCTGGCCTGCGACTCCGGCGGGCCCGGCATGTTCAGGGGCGGGCTGGGCTACGACAAGCACATCAGGATGCTCAGGGACGCCTCCTACATGTCGATCGCCGACCGGTCGATCCTGTCCTGCTGGGGCGTGAACGGCGGCCTCGCGGGGCGGCCGTTCCGGGTGGAGATCGCGGGCAAGGAGATGGAGGGCCTGGTCGACGACCATCCGGTGCAGGCCGGTGAGCTGATCCGCATCCGTACGACCGGGGGCGGAGGCTGGGGCTCCCCGTACGACCGCGACCCCCGGGCGGTGGCGGCCGACGTGCGGGACGGGAAGGTGTCGATCGCGGGCGCGCTGGGCGACTACGGCGTGGTGCTCGACGGCGACCGCATCGACGAGCAGGGCACCGCCGAGCTCCGCGCCCGCCTGCGCCCGCCGGGCGACCGCTTCTTCGACCGTGGGCCCGGGTACGCGAAGCTGTCGGGCGGACGCGCGTACGCCGAGGTGGACGAGCTTTAGGGAGATACCTTCGTGCGTATTGTCCTCGCCGGGCTGGCCACCAGCCACCCGTACACCGACGCCCACACCCTGGCCCGCCACGCGGAGCTGGTGGTGTGGGAGCAGGACCCCGAGCGGCTGCGCCGCTTCACCGACGAGCACCCGGCGGCGAAGGTGACCGGCAGCCTCGGCGAGGCGCTGGCCACCGGGCCCGACGGCGTGGTGCTGACCGTGCCCAACCCGCAGGTGCCCGAGGCGCTGGCGCGGGTGCTGGAGACCGGCGCGCCCTGTTTCGTGAACAAGCCGGCCGCCGCCAGCCGGGCCCAGCTCGACGCGCTCGACCGGCTGGCGATCGGCGATGGGGTGCTGTCGAGCTCGGTGCTGAGGTTCGCCCCTGCTTTCGCCGGAGTCCGGGTCGATCCCGGCGAGGTGCTGGCCGTGCGGGCCACCGTACGGCACGACGTGGGGTTGTGGGCCGACGGCTACAACGCCTGGCAGGACACGCCCGGCGAGGGCGGCGGGACCATGGTGACCATGGGCATCCACGGCGTCGAGCTGCTGGTCGCCCTGCTGGGGCCGGACGTGCGGCTGGTGGGCGCCGCCGGGGCCAAGCGGCACTACCAGGGCCTGCGCTCCGAGGACACCGGCGTGATGGCGCTGCGGTGGGGGAGCGGCGTCACGGGGACGGTGGAGATCCTCGGCGTCTCCGAGGGCGAGGCCTACACCGTCACCGTGCACAGGCGCGACGGCTCCGAGTCGATCGTGATCGAGAGCGGCGACGACCCGGTCAAGGGGCTCGGGTACGAGGGGACCATCGACGCGTTCCTCTCCATGGTGCGCGGCGCGCCCAGCCCGGTGCCGTGGGAGCAGACCAGGGCGATCCTCGATGTGCTGGTCACAGCCCGTGAGGTCGCCTGACCCAGTTGTGCGTACCCGTTGACAGCCGAAGTCTGCGACAGTTACGGTCTGGACCGTAAATAACAGACGGAGGAGATACCCGCGTGCGCACGACAGCGGAACTCGAGGAGCGGCTGGCCCGGCCCGGCGCCGGGCTGGTGGACGATCTCAGCGGGCTCGACGGCGACATCCTGATCCTGGGCGCCGGCGGCAAGCTGGGGCCGAGCCTGGTACGGCTGGCGCTCAACGCCACGAACGGGGACCGGCGGATCATCGCGGTCTCGCGCTTCTCCGAGCCGGGGCTCGCCGAGTCGCTGGCCGAGGACGGCGCGACGGTGGTGTCCGCCGACGTGGCCGACGAGCAGGCGCTGCGCGACCTGCCCGACGCGCCGAACGTGGTCTTCCTGGTCGGCGCCAAGTTCGGCACGCAGGGGCGCGAGCACGCCACCTGGTTCACCAACGCGTACCTGCCCGGGAGGGTCGCCGACCGCTTCAGGCACAGCAGGATCGCCGCCCTGTCCACCGGGAACGTCTACCCGCTCGTCCCCGTCACCAGTGGCGGCAGCACGGAGGACTCCCCGACGGGGCCCGTGGGCGACTACGCCATGAGCTGCCTGGGGCGCGAGCGGGTGCTGACGCACTTCTCCGAGACGTACGGCACGCCGCTGTCGCTCGTCCGCCTCAACTACGCGGTCGAGCTGCGCTACGGCGTGCTCATCGACCTGGCGCAGAAGGTCCTCGCCGGGGAGCCCGTCGACCTGTCGACCGGCCAGGTGAACGTGGTCTGGCAGGGCTACGCGAACGAGGTCACGCTCCGGTCGCTGGCCCTGGCCTCCGCGCCGCCGTACATCCTGAACGTGACCGGTCCCGAGCTGCTCTCGGTGCGGCAGATCGCCCTGGACCTCGGCGCGGCGCTGGGCAAGGAGCCCGTGTTCACCGGGGAGGAGGCGCCGACCGCGCTGCTGTCGAACGCGGGGCGCTGCCACCGCCTGTTCGGCTACCCCGAGCTCACGCCCGCCGAGCTCATCGAGCACACGGCGCGATGGGTGGCCGAGGGCGGGCCGCTGCTCGGCAAACCCACCAAGTTCGAACGCCGTGACGGCCGCTTCTGACCGGCTCCGGCACCACCCTGCCCGGCACCCTGCACGCCACTCTGCACGCCACATCGACGACCAAGGGGGACCTCACGTGCTCAGCACGGCTCCACAGGCGCAGACGTCCGTTCGCGACCTGTTCAGGCGCGGCCTGGTGATCCCGGCGCACCCGCTCGCGCTCACCGAGGACAGGAAGCTGGACGAGCGCCGCCAGCGGGCGCTGACCCGCTACTACGTCGAGGCGGGCGCGGGCGGCCTGGCGGTGGGCGTGCACACGACGCAGTTCGCCATCCACGGCACCGGCCTGCTGCCGCCCGTGCTCGAACTGGCGGCCCGCACCGCCAAGGAGGTCGAGCGCGAGGTGGTGCTGGTGGCCGGGGCGACCGGGCCCACCGCCCAGGCGGTGGCCGAGGCGGAGCTGGCCAGGTCGCTCGGGTACCACATGGTGCTGCTGAGCCCCTACCGGGAGCTCGACGAGAACGCGCTCATCGAGCGGGCCAGGGCCGTGGGCGAGGTGCTGCCGGTGATCGGCTTCTACCTGCAGCCCGCGGTGGGCGGGCGCACCCTGTCCCGTGACTTCTGGACGCGGCTGGCCGCCGTGGAGTCCGTCGTGGGCATCAAGGTCGCGCCCTTCGACCGGTATCGCACGCTGGACGTGCTGCACGGCGTCGTACGGGCGGGGCGGGCCGGGGAGGTGGCGCTCTACACGGGCAACGACGACCACATCCTGGCCGACCTCATCACCTCGCACCGGGTGGTCGTGGACGGGCGCGAGGTGGAGGTCGAGTTCGTCGGCGGGCTGCTCGGGCAGTGGGCCGTGTGGGTGCGGCGGGCCGTGGAACTGCTGGAGGAGGCCAAGCTCGCCCGGGGCGGGGACGACGCGGTGGTACGGCGGCTGCTCACGCTGGACGGGCACCTCACGGACGCCAACGCGGCCATCTTCGACTCGGCCAACGGGTTCCACGGGTGCATCCCGGGCATCCACGAGGTGCTGCGGCGGCAGGGGCTGCTGGCGGGGCGGTGGTGCCTCGACCCGGAGGAGGAGCTTTCGCCGGGGCAGCTCGCGGAGATCGATCGGATCTGGGGCGCGTATCCGTGGCTCCGGGACGACGACTTCGTCTCGGCCGGGCTCGATCGCTGGCTCTCCTGACCCGCATGCCCCTCCCCACCGCCCCCACGCCTGCCACCCCTGCGCCGCCCGCTTGCGCCCTGAACGTGCGTGCGCGTTGCGCCGGTTGCCGCCGTCCTGGCCCGGGGGCCGGGGTGCGGGGGTCAGAGGGTCAGGCGGTAGAGGGTCAGCGGGCGGCCGCTGGTGCCGCTGGTGAGGTTGCCGGTGCGCTCCGCCAGGCCCGCGAGCTCCAGCCGATGAAGCATGCGCCGGGCCGTGCGCTGCTGGACGGCCAGCCGTTCGGCGATCTCGCGGGTCGTCAGGGGCTCGTCCCCCGCGGCCGCCCGCGCCTCCAGGAGCTTCTCCAGCGTGGGCACCGACAGGCCGACGCGGCGGGCGATGACCGACAGGTTCTGCGCCCCCGTGGGCGCCGGGGTGACCGACTCCAGGACGATGTCCGTGTCCGCCCGCAGCGACAGGACCGCGGCCACCTCGCCGATCCGGCGGGCCCTGGCCAGGGCGCGGCGGGCCAGGCTCTCGGCCTCCGCCGCGCTGCGGCCCAGGCCGAAGCCGACGCGTACGACGTCGTTCTGGGCGGCCAGCCGCGCCAGCATGGGCAACCCGGTGAAGCCGCCCGTGGCGTCGTGGAGCGGGCCGCGGGTCGTCACCAGCAGGTGCGTGCCGCCGCGGAAGGCCGCCAGGGTGCCGCCGAGCGCCGTGGCCTCCCGCAGCAGTCCCTCCTCGTTGGCCACCTCGACGAGCCCGATCGCGATCTGGGCGTCCTCCTGCGCCTGTCCCTCGGCGGTCAGCATCAGCTGGCGCAGCGCCACCCGTACCGAATGGACGGAGGGCACCAGGCGCAGCACGTGGAGCTCGTCGCGCAGGGCCTCGTGCACGGAGCTCAGGCAGGTGATCACCGCGTGCGCGGCGCCCTTCCGGTGGAAGGTGACGGCCTTCTTGGAGGTCATCTCCGGCCGGTAAGGGAGCGTGCGCAGGTCGGCGGTGGGCAGCCCGGCCTCGGCGAACGTGGTCTGGACGTCGGCGGCCGACAGCGTGTCGATCGACAGCCGGGTGATGTCCTGGCCCTCGTGCTGGAGGCGTACGAGGGCGCTGAGCAGCGTCGCGCCCGAGTAGTCGACGAACGCCGCCGGGCGGGTGAGCGCGTCGGCGTCACGCGAGAGCATGTAGGGCACTATGCCGGTGAACAACCACCCCTCCACGGAGGAGGCGTGCGCCTCGACGATCGCGGGCGCCTGAGACTCGTGGTCGTAGTCGAGGCGCAGCGTGCTGACGCCCGGCTGCTCCTCGCAGACGGCCGCGACGTCGTCGACCAGGTCGTGCGGGCCGACGACCCCGATGACGATTCCCACCCACGCCTCCCTCTCGCTATTTTCGGTCAAGACCGCAATCATATCTTGTGAGGTGCCCGGTGAAGTTCCCGTCCATGGCAGAAGCGGACGGCCGTACGCTCGGCGACGAGGAGGTGGCCGCCGCCGAGCGGGTGATCCGCTCGGGCATGCTCAACTCCGTCTGGGGGACCGAGGCGCGGGCCTTGGAGCATGAGATCGCCCGAGTCTACGGCTCCCGTCACGCGATCACCTGCAGCTCCGGCACCGCGGCCCTCCACCTGTCGGTCGTCGCGGCCGCGCCGGACCCCGGAGACGAGGTCATCACGACGCCGATCACGGATTTCGGGACCGTGGCCCCCATCTTGGCGCAGAACGCCGTCCCTGTCTTCGCCGATGTGGATCCCTCCGACGGCAATCTCGATCCGGACGCGGTGGCCGCGCTCGTCGGCCCCCGTACGAAGGCGATCATGGCGGTCCACCTGTTCGGTGCGCCGGCCAAGGTCGGGGAGCTGCGCGCGCTCGCCGACGAGCGCGGCCTGACGCTGATCGAGGACTGCGCCCAGGCCTGGCTGACCGAGCTGCCCGGCGGCGAGCTCGCGGGCACGGTGGGCCAGGTCGGCTGCCTCAGCCTGCAGCAGTGGAAGCACATCACCTGCGGCGACGGCGGGGTGGCGATCACCGACGACGACGAGCTGGCCAGACGGATGCGGCTGTTCTCGGACAAGGGATGGGACCGCGCCGCCGGGAGGTCGCACGCCGCCTTCGGGATCAACTACCGCATGACCGAGCTCCAGGCCGCCGTGGCGCGCGCTCAGCTCGCGAAACTCCCCGGCGTTCTCGCGGCCCGCCGCCGCACCGCCGGACAGCTCCTGGACGCCCTGAAGGGCCTCCCAGGGGTACTGCTGCCGCGCCCGGACGGCCACGCCTGGTGGCTGTTCCCGATCGTGTGCCCGGACGGCGACGCGCCCGAGCTGGCCGTGCACCTGGCCGCGGCCGGGATCCCCGCGCGGGCCGGTTACCTCGCACAGCCGCTGAACAGGGCGCCCGTGTGGGAGGCTGCCATCTACGGCTCCTCCCGCTATCCGCTCGAGGGATACCGGCCCAACCCCTGCCCGCAGGCGGAGCTCATGGTGGACCGTACGCTGCTGGTCATCGACTGGAACGAGAACTACACCCCCGAGCACGTCGAGCTGATCGCCCAAGAAATCACGAAATTTCGGGCTCGACCGTAGTTACGTTCATGTATCAGGGATTGACCCGGTCGAGACGCGCTCATTAGGTTTCGGTCAGGACCGGTATTAGTCGAAAGGAAGCCGCCGATGAAGAAGGCAGCGGCAGTCGGCCTCGCGGCCGCCCTGAGCCTCGCGGCCGCCGGGTGCGGATCCAGCAGCGGCTCGGACAAGAGCACCGTGACCCTGTGGATGTATCCCGTCATCGCGGACCAGGCCAAGGGCCAGGCGTTCTGGGGCAAGGTGGAGAAGGACTTCGAAGCCGCCAACCCCACGATCGACGTCAAGATCGACCAGCAGCCCTGGGAGGGCCGCCAGGAGAAGGTCACCACCGCACTGGTCTCGAAGAAGGGCTTCGACCTGGTGGTGCTCGGTCCCGACCAGATCCCCCAGTACGCCCAGCAGGGCACGGTCGAGGCGGTGGACGACATCGTCGCCCCGGCCAAGGCCTCGTACCTGCCCAACTCCCTGGCCGCCCTCACCGCCAACGGCAAGCTGTACGGCGTGCCGATCTACCAGACGATCACCGCGCCCATCTACAACAAGAAGCTGTTCGCCGACGCGGGCGTCGAGAAGGTGCCGGAGACGCTGGCGGAGCTGAAGGAGGCCGCGCCCAAGCTGGCCGCCAAGAAGGTCGCCGTGCTGGACTACCCGGGCAAGCCCGACGTCAGCCTGAACCAGAGCTTCTACCCGATCCTGTGGGCCAACGGCGGCTCGGTCTTCTCCGCCGACGGCAAGAGCGTCGCGTTCAACGGCCAGGAGGGCGTGGCCAGCCTGCAGTTCCTGCTCGACCTGAAGGCCGCGGGCGGCCTGCCGGAGAACACCGCGAGCAAGGCCAACGACATCGAGGGCGGCCCGCTGGCCGCCGGCAAGACCGCCATGTACCACGCGGCCACCGCGGGCATGGCCGACCAGCTCGGCGCCGCCATCGGGGCCGACAACGTCGGCATCGGCCTGCCGCTCGAAGGGACCAAGCGGGTCGCGTTCGGCATCCCCGGCGCCCTGGTGCTGGCCAAGCACACCGAGAACAAGGACGCCGCCAAGAAGTTCGCCACCTACCTGGCCTCGCCCGAGGTGTCCGGCGCGCTGGCCAAGGAGTCGGGCTTCTTCCCCGCCCGCACGGACGTGACCGTGCCCGACCAGTCGGCGGCCTCCAAGGAGTTCGCCAAGTCCCTGCAGTACGCCTTCCCCGGCGACACCCACCCCAAGGCCCGCCAGGTCATGGGCGTGCTCGCGCCGCACATCCAGGCGGCGCTGCTCGGCAAGGAGGACGCCAAGACCGCGCTCGACGCGGCCGCCAAGGAGGCCAACCAGCTGCTCGGCAGCGGCGGCTGAGCCCTCGCACACCCGCCAGAAAGGAAACCCTGGTGCGTCATCGCCTGCGTGACCCGGTCACCGGCCTGCTGTTCGTGCTGCCCGTGCTCGTGCTGTTCCTGATCTTCCGGATCTTCCCGTCGCTGGGCGCGGCGGGGATGAGCCTGACGAACTGGAACATCGGCGGAGACTGGGAGTTCATCGGCGCGGACAACTACGCCCGGCTGCTCGACGACGTGAACTTCTGGTTGAGCCTGCGGGTCACGCTCGTGTACGTGGCGATCTACGTGCCGCTCACGCTGCTCGTGGCGCTCGGCACGGCGCTGCTGCTCAACCAGGTGGTCTTCATGCGCGGGCTGTTCCGCGGCATGCTGTTCCTGCCGTACGTGACCAGTTTCGTACTGGCGGGCATCATCTGGCGCTGGATCTACGAGTTCGACGGGCTGATCAACGGCCTGCTGGCCAAGGCGGACCTCGGCCCGGTGGCGTTCCTGGAGCAGTCGGCCGTGGTCCTGCCCGCGCTGGCCGTGGTGTCGGTGTGGAAGGGCTTCGGCTACTCGATGCTGATCCTGCTGGCCGGGCTGAAGTCGATCCCGTCCTCCTACCTGGAGGCGGCGACGGTGGACGGGGCGAGCACGTGGCAGCGGTTCCGCAGGATCACGCTGCCGCTGCTCAAGCCCACGATCTTCTTCGTCGTGGTGATCGAGACGATCAGCGCGTTCCAGACCTTCGACACCGTGTACGTGATGACGGGCGGCGGCCCGGCCAGGGCCACCTACACGCTCATCTTCGGCATCTACGACCACGGCTTCCGATCGTTCGACTTCGGCTACGCCGCCACGTGGGGCATGGTGCTGTTCGCGATCGTGCTGATCGTGTCGCTGGTCCAGCGCCGCTTCCTGGATCGGGGGAACACATGACGATCATCGCCTCCCGGCCCGTCACCGAGGTGCGCGCGGCCCGCCGCCGGTGGTGGCGGGGCAGGTGGCCGCTGGCCGCCCTGCTCGCGGTGCTGTCGGTGCTGACCGTCAGCCCGTTCGTGGCCATGTTCATCGTGGCGCTCTCGCCGGCGGGCCGGCCGACCGTGCCGGTCCAGTGGCCGGACTCGCTCACGCTCGACAACATCACGCGGGTGCTCGAGTCGTCGGGTTTCGTCACGTGGACGATCAACTCGCTGGTCTACGCCGTGGTCTCCGTGGTGATCATCCTGCTCACCTCGTCCATGGCCGGGTACGCGTTCGCCAAGAAGCGCTTCCCCGGCCGCGAGGCCATGTTCTGGACGTTCCTCGCCACCATGATGGTGCCGTTCCAGGCCACGCTCATCCCGACGTTCGTGCTGGTCAACAGCCTGGGCGGGGTGGACACGTTCTGGGGCCTGATCGTGCCGACGCTGGCGAACTCGCAGGCCGTCTTCCTCATGCGGCAGTTCATCCTGGGCCTGCCGGACGAGCTGTTCGACGCGGCCAAGGTCGACGGGGCCTCCGAGTGGCGGGTCTACTGGACGATCGTGGTGCCGCTGACCAGGCCGATCCTGGCGACGCTGGGCGTGTTCGTGTTCCTGTGGCACTGGAACGACTTCCTGTGG
Organism: Nonomuraea sp. NPDC050451; assembly: GCF_044458585.1. Lineage (NCBI taxonomy): Bacteria > Bacillati > Actinomycetota > Actinomycetes > Streptosporangiales > Streptosporangiaceae > Nonomuraea > Nonomuraea sp. NPDC050451. Next base: position 440,631 of record NZ_JBITHZ010000002.1, on the reverse strand, counting down.
CCGCTGGTCGTCGGCCAGAGCGACGCCACCCGTACGCTGACCGTCGGGCTGACCACGCTGCGGACCGAGGAGCTGCAGCTGTCGGTGCTCATGTCCTCTGCGGCCGTGTCGGTGGTGCCCTGCCTGCTGGTGTTCTTCCTGCTGCAGCGGTACCTGGTCAACAGCATCGCGATGACCGGCCTGAAATAGGGTCGTGCGGGTGGACATCGCTGTACGAAACCTTCGGGACCGGCTCCGCGGCGCGCTGATCGCCGCCGCGGCCACCCCCATGACCGCATCCGGCGAGGTGGACCTCGACCTGGTCTCCCGCTACCTCGCCGGCCTGGTGGCCGACGGCGCCACCGGCCTGGCCGTGCTCGCCCACACGGGTCGCGGCCCGTATCTCGCCCCGGACGTCCGCGCCGCCGTCATCGAGCGCGCGGTCGCCTGCGCCGGTGAAGGGGGCGTCCCGGTGCTGGCCGGCGTGGGCGGCGGGGCGGAGGACCCGGCGGCGCAGGCGCGGGTGGCGGCCGAGCTGGGCGCGGACGGCGTGCTCGTCTTCCCATCGGACGGTGACCGGGTGGCGCTGCACGAGGAGGTGTGGCGGGCGGCCCGGCTGCCGATGATCGCCTTCGATCTCTACACGCGCCCGTGCCCGGCCGGCACGCTGCGCGAGCTGCTGGCGCATCCCGGAGTGGCGGGGCTGAAGACGGCGCTGCTGTCGGACGCGATGGGCTGCCAGCGCGCCATCGCGCTGGCCAGGGAGGCGGACCGGCTGGCGATCACGGGGGAGGACCGCATGTTCGGCCCGTCCCTGCTGTGGGGCGCCGAGGCGGCCCTGGTCGGCATCGCCGCGGCCAGCGTGGGGGTGACCGCCGCGGTCCTGGAGGCGTTCGCGGGCAAGGACCTGCGCGCGTTCGAGGAGGCGTCCGGGCGGTTGGACCGGCTGGCGCAGGTCACGTTCACCGAGCCCATGGAGGGCTACGTGCAGCGCATGCTCTGGCTGGCCGCCGCCGAGGGTCGCGTGCCCGGGACGCACGCCCACGACCCGTACGGCCCGCCCCTCCAGGAGGAGGAGCGGGCCGTCGTGGTCGCCGCGTTCGGGTGAGTCAGCGGCCCGCGATGGCCACCCGGACGAGGTTGCGGGCGCGCACCGCGTACAGGGCCCGGCGGGAGGGATCGAGCGCCAGCTTGGGCTCGCCGCCGAACCACTGCCCGGCCAGCCCCTCCACGATGGCCTTCGACGTGAACGCGACCAGGTCGATCTTGTAGATCGAGCCGCCGTCCGTGCAGTACGCCACCCGGCCGGTGACGAACAGCTCGCCGCCCTTCGTCCCGACCTTGATCGTCCTGGTGACCTTCCTGCTCCGCACGTCGAACTCGAACACCTCGCCCGTGCTCGCCATGCCGTACAGGGTGCCGTTCCTGCCTAGGGCGAGCGAGGAGATCATGCGGGCGCCGGGGATCGGCTCCAGCTGCCAGAGCAGCTTGCGCGTGCGGATGTCGAACGCGGCCAGGCGGGCGGTCGTCGTGACCGGCGGCAGGCCGAGGCCCTCCTGTATCAGGGTGCCCAGGTAGGCGACGCCGTGCCGGGCGACAACCGAGTAGACGGTCTGGCGCTCCACCACCGGCCGGTACGTCTCGTACGTGCCGGTCCGGGGCGAGTAGAGGGAGAGCGCGCCGTTCATGTGGCCGGGCTCCGGCTGGGTGGGCATCACGATCAGGCCCGTCGTGGCGTCGTAGGCGAGGTCGCGCGGGCGGTCCTGCTGGTTGCCCGTACGGGCGATCAGCTCGGCCTCGGTCTTGCCGCGGCGGTGCGCGTACAGGGCCGCCTGCGTGTAGACGCCCAGGTACGTGGTGTCGCCGACGGTGAGCAGCGTCTTCGGCTCGCCCGAGATGCCCAGCCGGGTCACCTTGCCGGTCGCCAGGTCGTGGACGTCGGCGCCGCCCTTGCCGCCGACGTAGACGCGCCGGCCGTCGGAGTGCACGGACATCGGCTCCTCGGGTGCCGCCTTGAAGCCGCGCTGGACGAGGTTGACGTAGTCGAGCGAGCCGGTCGCCGGGTCGTAGACGAAGACCGCGCTGTCCTGGATGCCGTAGATCCGGCCCTCGTGGGCCAGCAGGCGGTGGGTCAGGGCCTCGAAGTAGGGGACGCCGAGCACCTCCAGCTTCTCCGTGGCCAGGTGGTAGCGGTAGAACGTGCCGGAGGGGCGGCCGGCGAAGTAGACGTACCCGTCGTGGATCAGGACCGCGACGATGTACTTCTCGCCGGCCGCGGTGGCCTTGACGACCTTGTAGTTCTGCGGCGCGGCCTTCTCCAGCACGAGCAGCTCGCCCAGCGAGTTCATGCCGCCGGCCAGGTGGGTCTCGGACATGCCCATGCTGGAGACCCAGTCGCGGTCGGCCACGGCGGACGGCAGGAGCTCGCGCTTCTCGCCGGTCCTGCGGTCGATCGCGATCAGGTGGGCGTTGGCGCCGATCCCGGCGTAGACGTACGTGTCGTCGGCCTGGATGCTGCGGACGTACGCCTCTCCGGGGGCGGGCTGGCCCAGGTCGCGGCTCGTGCCGGTGGCCGGGTCGTACTCCCAGATGCGGCCGGGCTCCGACGTGCCCATGTAGACCTTGCCGTCGGGGGAGGAGGCCATGGTCCAGATGTAGTGGTCGGGGTATTCGGCGACCTTGGTGACCTGGCCGGCAACGGTGTCGATCTTGTACAGGTCGGATCTCGCGTGGGTGCCGACGTAGACGTCGGTGCCGACCTTGCACATCGCCCAGATGCCCACGCCGGTCGGGATGTCGAAATGGGTCGTGACCGAATCCTGGGCGAGGTCGAACGCGCCGACCACGTTGGGCGACAGGCCGCGCGAGCCCGCGTAGAGCACGCCGCCGACGAACTCGCCGTTGCCCAGCGGGCTGGCGACGCTCGCCGGCCCCAGGTCCGTGACCGTGCCCTCGGGCTGCGGTTTCTCGTGGGTGGCGGCGCGGGCTGGGGTGGCCGTGAACGTGGCGGCCGCCGTGGTCGCGGCGGCCGCCTGGAGGAAACGACGGCGGGGGATCATGCGCGGGCTCCCTTGGTGAAGTTTGGCCCGCACGCTATAACGGGCTAGGCCGTAATGTCCAGAGAGAAGAGCGCCGCGGCGTTGCGCCAGGCGATCCGCTCGGCGGTCCCGCCGGTGAGCCCCGCCGCCGCGACCGCCCCGAACGCCGACGACGGGTCGATCAGCGTCGCGTCGGTGCCGAACAGCAGCTGCGCCGGGTCCACGGCCGCCACCACCTCCGCGATGCGGCCGGCGGGGAAGTGCGACCAGCAGGGCTCCAGGTAGAGGCGGTCGCAGGCGTTCGCGGCCTCGATGGCGTGGCGGAACCCGTCGGCGCCCATGTGCCCGGCGATCACCCGCAGGTCCGGGATGTCCGCGCAGGCCTCCGCCAGGGCGAGCACGGACGTGCCCCAGGTGTGCACGAGCGCGGGCCGCCCCGTCGCGGCCACCATCGTGAGCGCCTCGCGGAGCTGAGCGGAGCCGACCGGCGAGCCCGTGTAGTCGGTGTGGATCTTCACGCCGACGAACCGGCCGCCCGGCAGGTACGCCGCCAGGTCCGCCTCCGCCTCGCGCAGCCTGCGCGGGTTGACCGTGACGTAGCCGAGCAGGCGGTCCTGCGTCTCCAGGTAGGAGGCCAGGGCGCGGTTGCCGGCGGCGGCGTCGTAGATGACGGCCTCGGTGGCCGAGACGATCGCCCGGTCGATGCCGTAGCGGTCCATGGTGGCGAGGTTGGCCTCGGCCACGTCCATGGTGAAGAACCACGGGCCCCAGTGGGCGTGCACGTCGATGATCATGACTGGGGCCTCCTCAGCAGCCTTTCCGCGTTGCCGCCCGCCACGGCGGCGATCTCCTCCGGCTTCAGCCCGCTGGTGGCCAGGCGCAGGAGGGGCACGAGCGGCTCGTAGTGGGGGGTGCGCGAGCCGTACAGGAGGCGGTCGGCGCCGAGTTCGGCGGCGGCGAGCTCCAGCGCGTCGGGGGAGTTGAGCAGGCGGGTGGAGGTGTGGAAGCCGGGCTCGTCCGCGGCCGCCACCAGGAAGTCGCCCAGGTGGTAGAAGTGCGTGTCGAGGAAGACCACGCTGGCGCCGAGCCCCGCGAAGGGCTGCCAGAACCTGCGCACGTCACCGCCGGTGAGCACCACCAGGCCGAGCCGCGCCGCCAGGCGCGCGACGTGCCTGACGGACGGGAAGCCCGCCTCGACGCCCTGCTCGTCGGGGAACAGCCGGACGGCCCGCACACCTTCGGCGGCCAGCCGCTCCAGCTCGCGCGCGGCGCCGATCGGGTCGCGCAGGTCCACGGCCCCGACGGGGACGACCTCCGGGGCCGCCCGCGCGATCAGCTCGTCGTTGCCCGATCGCACGTCGAACAGCGCCGCCCGCAGGCTCGCCACCGCCGCCGCCCTGATCCGGTGCTCACCCAGCAGCCGCAGCACCTGCTCCGGGGCGCCGGGCGGGCCGTCGCGGTCCGGGTACGCCCCGAACAGCACGTCCACGTCCAGCGCCACCTCCAGCCCGCCGACCAGGCGCCACGCGTCGAACGGAATACCGGACCCATCCTCAATCGCCATGCGGCACATCATGCCATTGACGAACTGTGCTTATAAAGTTACGGTCTGGCCCATAATTGCTCAGCAATGAACGCGAGGTGCGCCCATGCTCCGATCCCTCCTGGTAATTCTGTCGGCGCTCTTACCCGCGCTCCTCACCGGCCCGGTCGCGCAGGCGGCGACGTCCTGTGACGCCCCGGCGGTGGAGCGGTTCGGCCCGGCGTCGGTCACCGGCGCCATCGTGGGCGCCACCGTGCTCGACGGGCACGCCTACGTGGTGACCCGCGGACTGAAGCCCCCCGTGCTGGCCGACATCGACCTCGCCACCCGCAAGGTCGTCAGGAGCGTCACCCTGCCCGACGGCCCGGCCACCGGTGAGCCGGAGGGCGCCTGGGCCACGGCCGTGTCCGGCGGCAAGATCTACGTCGGCACCTACCCGGTGCCCGACCTCTACAGCTTCGACCCGGCCACGGGCACGGTGGAGCGGCTGGCGTCGTTCGGGAAGAACGGCGGCTTCGTCTGGAGCCTCGCCGCCGCGCCCGACGGCACCCTCTACGCCGGCACCTACCCTGACGGCCGGGTCCGGGAGTACGAGCCGGGCACGGGCGCGGTGCGCGACTTCGGCGTGCTGGTCCAGGGTGAGCGGTACGTGCGCGCGGTCGCCGCCGACGCCACCTACGTGTACGCGGGGCTGCTCGACAAGGGCCGGCTCGTCCGGATCACCCGGGCGGACGGCACGGTGAAGGAGCTGGCCGCCGCCCCGACCGGCATCGGCGCCGTCGCCGTGCACGGCGACCGGGTGCTGGCCGCCGCCGGCGACACGCTGATCGACATCCGCTCGGACGGCACGGACGAGCGCCGGACGACCCTGGCCGGCGGCACGATCGACATGCTGACCGTGGCGGGCGACGACACGATCTACGCCACCTCCCGGCCCGACGGCGCCGTCCACCGCTACCGCACGGGCGAGACCGCCTTCACCAAGGTCGCCGAACCGCCGTCGCCGGGCGACGAGACCAGGCGGATCCAGCAGCTCGACGACAACACCCTGCTCGGCTTCTCGGGCAGCGGCGGCATGTGGTGGCTGGACCTGCGCACCGGCAAGTCCGAGTTCGTCGACCTCATCGACGCCGGCCTGCCCAGCGGCCCGGAGCGGCCGCAGAGCATGCTCGTGGTGCCGAACCGCGCCGTCTACATCGGCGGCCACTTCTCCATGGAGGTGCGTGACCTGCGCACGGGCGAGAAGCGCAGGTTCCGGATGCCCGGCGAGCCGAAGGACCTCGTGCGGAAGGGCAACAAGATCTACGCCGCCATCTACCCGAGCGGGCAGATCGTCTCCGTCGACCTGCATACGGACCGGGTGCGCAGCCTCGGCTACCTCGGACACGGCCAGCAGCGCCCCTGGGACATCGAGTACGACCCCGCCACCGACAAGCTCGTGGTCGCCAGCGCCCCGCTCGGCGCCAAGCTGAACGGCGCCCTGTCCGTGATCGACCCCCGCTCCGGCCGCATCGACGTCTATGAGGGCGTCATCCCCGACCAGAGCCTCATGAGCCTGTCGGTCGACCCCCGAGGCGGCGTCGTCTACCTGGGCGGCGACGTGCTCGGCGGGGGCGGCACCCCGCCGGTCAGGACGTCCGCGTCCGTGGCCGCCTTCGACCTGCGTGCCCGCAAGGTGCTCTGGCAGGTGGACCCGATCCCGGGGCACCGCACGTTCCAGGACGTCAAGGTGCACGACGGGCTGCTGTACGGCGTCTACAAGCGTGACTCGGGCACCTGGATCGCCATGGACCTGGCGACCAGGGCGGTGGTGCGGCAGGGCAAGCTCTCCGGGTACGGCGAGCTGACCGTGCACCGGGGCAGGGTGTTCGCGGACACGTTCTTCGGCGGCGGCAACGCGTACGAGCTGGGCACCGAGGCCAAGCTGCTGGCCACCGGGCTCGGTGACGAGTGGTACACCAACCCGCAGCTGCACTTCGAGCCCGGCTCCTGGCGGGCGTGGGCGCTCGTGGGCCGGGACCTGGCCAGGATCCGGCTCGATCCGCGCTGCCCGGCCTTGACCGTCACTCCGTAACCTCGCTAGTTTCGGTCTGTGCCGAAATATGTGATCGATGCCCACCGGCTCATCGGTCCCGTGCCGTTCGACGACCTGCCGACGGACCCCCGGGGCGAGATGGACCGGCTGGGCATCGACCGGGCCTGCGTCACCCACACGCTCAGCCTCTACTCCGACCCGAAGGCGGGCAACGACGCGCTGCTCGCGCTCGACGACCCCCGGCTCATCCCCGTGCCGGTCGTGGTGCCCGTGCCCGGGGCGCCGGAGGGGCCGGACGAGGTGGCGGCGTGGGGCGTACGGATGATCAGGCTCTGCCCCGAACGCCACCGCTTCGACCTCACGGGACCGTGGGCCCTGCGGTGGCTGGCCGAGATCGGCCTGCCCGTCGCGATCGACCTCGACGAGACCTCGCCCGCCCAGCTCCGCCACCTCGCCGAGCGCCTGCCCACCCTGCCCGTGCTCGTGCTCAACCCCGGCTACCGCCGGCTGCGCGCGCTGGCCGAGCTGATGGCCGAGGCGCCGAACGTGCGGGCCGAGATCGGCACCGTCAACACCCAGGGCGGCGTCGAGTGGCTGGCGGCGCTGTTCGGGGCGGAGCGGCTGGTGTTCGGCACGGGCGCGCCGGTGTCCGACGACTGCGGCCCCCGCTTCCTGCTCGACCACCTCGACCTGCCCCCGCGGGACGTCGAGCGGATCGCCGCCGGGACTCTGGAGGAGCTGCTGTGATCCTCGACGCCCACGGCCACGTCGGCACCTGGCCCGACTTCCTCATCCCCCATCCCACCGCCGAACACCTCGTGGCCGCGATGGACCGGATCGGCGTCACCGCGATGGGCATCAGCCACCTGCTCGCCGTCGGCCCCGACGCCGTGCGCGGCAACGAGCTGGCCATGGAGATCGCCGGACGTTTCCCCGGCCGGTTCGGGGTGTGGCAGGTCTACAACCCGCACCACCGCACCCCGCTCGCCCGCGACGGCGTGTGGGGGATCAAGCTCCACCCCGACGTGCACCAGTGCCGCCTGGACGACCCCCTGTACGAGCCGGTCTGGCGGCTCGGCCTGCCGGTCCTGGCGCACGGCCAGACGGACTCGCCCTGGAGCGATCCCGCCCAGTTCGCCGCCGTCGGCGCCCGGCACCCGCACGTGCCGCTGATCATGGGGCACACCGGGCTCTGGGCGTACGGGTTCGGCCGCGCGGCCCGGCTGGTGGCCGACGTTCCGAACGTCTACCTGGAGACGTGCGGCTCGAAGATGACCGGCCGGTGGATCGCCCGGCTGGCCGCGCTGGCGGGGGCCGAGCGGGTGCTGTTCGGCTCGGACGCCTGCTTCCTCGACCTGCGCACCGGCTACGGCCGCGTCGCCCTGGCCCCGCTCACCGACACCGACCGTGCCCTCGTCCAGGGCGCCAACCTGGCCCGCCTGCTCGGCCACCTGTGAAGGGACGTCTCCCGTGACGCTCGCCATCCACGGCGGCACTCCTGTCCGCTCGGCCCCCTGGCCCGCCTGGCCGCCGCCCCTCGACCCCGCGCAGCGCGAGCTCGTCACCAAGGTGCTCGAGAGCGGCCTGTGGGGGGCCACGCAGGGCGGTTCCGTGGTGGCGGACCTGACCGGCGCGTTCGCCCGCCGCTCCGGCGTCCCGTACGGCGTCGCCGTGGGCAACGCCACGCTGGGCCTGTTCGCCGCGCTGCGCGGCCTCGGCGTGGGCAGGGGCGACGAGGTGATCGTCCCGGCGTACACGTTCGTGGCCTCGGCCACCGCCGTGCTGCTGGCCGGCGCCGTACCCGTCATCGCCGACGTGGACCCGGCGGACCTGCACCTGTCCCCGCGAGCCGTGCGGGACGCCGTGACCGCCAGAACCGCGGCGATCATGCCCGTGCACCTGGCGGGCAGCCCCGCCGACATGGACCCGCTCAACGACCTGGCCGCCCGGCACGGGCTCGCGGTCGTCGAGGACGCCGCCCAGGCGCACGGCGCCACGTACCGGGACCGTCCCGTGGGCGGCCTGGGCGACGCGGGGGTCTACAGCTTCCAGGCGAGCAAGGCGATGACCGCCGGCGAGGGCGGCCTGATCGTCTGCCGCGACCAGGCCGTGCACGACCGCGTCTGGTCGGCCTGCAACGTCGGCCGCGCGCCCGGCGGCCGCTGGTACGGCCACCCGTCCGTCGGCTGGAACCTGCGCCTCACCGAGATCCAGGCGGCGCTCCTGCTGCCCTGGCTGGACCGCCTCGACGAGGAGATCGACCGCAGGAACGCCTTCTGCGCCGCCCTGGAGCGCGAGCTCGACCACGTCCCCGAGGTGACCGTGGTGCCGCAGCCGGAGGGCACGACGCGCGACTCGCGCCACCTGCTCATGCTGCGCCTCGACGCCGAGATGGACCGCGAGTTCCTGCTGGCCGCCATGGCCGCGGAGGGGGTGCCGCTCGACGCCGGCTACCCGCCGCTCGGCACGATGGCCGCCCTCACCGCCGAGGGCGCCCGCGTCGAACCCTGTCCGGGCGCCGAGGAGGCCGCCAGGACCGTGGTGTGGGTACGCCAGGCCATGCTCATGGACGCCCCTGAGGCGGCCGGCGACATCGCCGAGGCCCTCGCGAAGGTGCTTACAGCCCTTGGGGGCCACTGAACTGTCGCCATTACGTTCAGTGGGCGATCAACTACAGTATGCGATGCATGGCCGTGGAAAACGGCCCATCGGTACTGGAGGTGCGTCCCCCAAATGCGCAGCATCCCCGCCAAGATCGCAGCCGTCCTCGCGGCAGTCGCGATGCTCGTCGTCACCGCCCCCGCGCCCGCCCAGGCGGCTCCGGCCGCCTACTTCGAGATCACCGACATCACGGGAGAGCGGTTCGTCATCGAGCTCACCGACCCCTGGAAGATCCAGCACGCCCGTGACCTGATCAACGGCACCACCCGGGACAGGCCGCACGTCATCGGGCGCATCCTGCCGCACGGGGCCTACTACAACCCAAGGTGGAGCTACCACCTGCGGCCCGAGACGATCGACTTCTTCGACTACGGGATCGAGGTCTGTGACGCGACCATCCCCTACGTCGAAGACCATCTGGACGAGGCCGGCGGGGCCTTCCTGCCCGGCTACGTGTGGTGCCCGTGGACCTCGCGCCTCCAACGCGAGCTGTCCGCGGTCTAGTCACGACCGGCCCCTCCGGGAGGACCCTCCCGTGAGGGGCCGTTCGGTGCCCGGAGGATGGTGGGCACGTATGACCTCCCAGAGCGATATAACGGGCTTGACCGTAATTTGCCGGAGGGGCCCGTGACAAGATGGCGGGATGGGACCGGCGCGGATCATGGCGGTGCGGCACGGGGAGAGCGAGGCCAACCTCGCCCATCGGGAGGCCGGGCCGGCGCCGCTGGTCTACGAGCGCGGGGACGACGAGGTCACGCTGACGGCCCTGGGCCGGGCGCAGGCCGCCGCGTTCGGTCGGTCGCTGGCGGGCCTGCCCGCCGCCGAGGCCCCCGAGGTGGTGTGGTGCTCGCCCTACCTGCGGGCGCTCGACACGTGGCGGACGGCCCTGCGGGCGTGGGGGGCCGGCCCGCTCCCGCTCACCGTGGACCGGCGGCTCAGGGACCAGGAGGCGGGGGCGTTCGCGCGCTACAACCTGGCCGCGATCAGGGAGCGCTTCCCCGAGGAGATGGCGCGGCGGGAGGCCGAGGGCGCGTACGCCTTCCGGCCGCCGGGCGGCGAGTCGCTGGCCGACGTCGTGGTGCGGCTCCGTGACCTCCTCGCCGACCTGCGCGAGCACGCGGCCGGGCGGCGGGTGCTGATCGTCGCCCACGACTCGGTGGTGCTGGGCCTGCGCCACGTCCTCGCGGGCGGCCCAGAGACGGACAGGGACGCGGACCTGGCCGCGGTCCTGAAGTTCGCGCCGGTGCTGAACGCCTCCGTCTCCGTCTGGGACGGCTCCGGGCTCGTCCGGTTCAACGACGTCGGCCATCTCCGGCCCGCCTCTGACCAGCCGGTCTAGCCGGTCTCGACGATCAGGTCGACCCGGTCGCGGGTCCGGTCCTCGGCGAACCATTTCTCCTCGGCCGCGAACCACTCCAGCCACCGCGGCTCCAGTTCCGGCCCGTCCCGCTCCATGACCCGCGCGAAGCGCAGTGCCCGCGGCGCGTCCACCCACACGGTGAACGCCAGCAGGCGGGCGATCGAGGCGCGGGCCGTGCCGACGCCCTCGATGACCAGGGCCGGCGCGAGCGGGACCGCCACGTGCTCGGCGTACTCGCCGCGCACCCAGTCGTACCTGCGGAAACCTCCGGGCAGGCCGTCCCGGAGCCTGACCAGCACCTGCGACTCCAGCGCGTGGAACCAGCCGCCGGGCCCCTCCTCCCACGGCACGGGGAAGTCGTCGCTGTGGATCACCTGGCACCCGAGCGCCGCCCCCAGCCGCCCCGCGAACGTCGTCTTGCCCGCCCCCGCCGGCCCGTCCACGGCCACCAGCCGGACGGGGCCGCACGAGGGGCGCAGGGTCATGATGCGATCGGCCAGGTGGTTCACCGGACCCAGGGTAGAAGACGTGGTGTGGGCTACTGAGAGAATGTTCTTTCGCCCCGAACGCAAGCAGGAGGTTGATCTTGCTCGGACCCCTCGGTGACATCGTCGTGCTCGATCTGTCCAGGGCCCTGGCCGGGCCGCACGCGGCGCAGATGCTGGGTGACCTGGGCGCTCGGGTGATCAAGGTGGAACATCCGGACGGGGGCGACGAGTCGCGCGGGTGGGGACCGCCGTTCGTCGGGCCGGATCACGAAATTTCGACTTATTTCCTGGCAGCCAACCGCAACAAGCAGTCCATCGCCGTCGACCTCAAGTCCGCCGACGGCAAGCAGCTCATCGAGCGCCTCGTGCGCCAGAGCGACGTCCTCATCGAGAACTTCCGCACCGGCGTGCTCGACCGCCTGGGCTTCTCCGTCGAGCGCCTCCACGAGCTCAACCCCCGCCTGGTCATCCTGTCGATCACCGGCTTCGGCCACGACGGCCCGGAGGGCGGGCGCCCCGGCTACGACCAGATCGCCCAGGGCGAGGCCGGCCTGATGTCGCTGACCGGGCCGTCGCCCGACGAGCCCTACCGCGTCGGCGCCTCCATCGCCGACCTGCTCGCCGGCATCCACGGCGCGTACGGCGTCACCGGCGCCCTCTACGAGCGCGAGCGCACCGGCAAGGGCCGCGTCGTACGCACCTCGCTGCTGGCCGCGATCACCGGCGTCCACGCCTACCACGGCACCGCCTGGACGGTCGGCGGCAAGGTGCCGGCGGCCGGCGGCAACCACCACGCCTCCATCGCCCCCTACGGCGCCTTCCGCTGCGCAGACGGCATGCTGCAGATCGCCGCGGCCAACGACGGCCAGTGGAAGAAGGTCGCCACGCTCCTCGGCATCGACCCCGATGCCGCGAAATACGCCACGAACAGGGAAAGGTTCGCGCATCGGGACGAGCTGATCGCGGACATGGAGAAGGCCCTGGCGGCCCACGACCGCGCCCACTGGCTGGCCAGGCTGGGCGAGGAGGGCGTGCCCGCGGGCGCGATCAGGACGCTCGACGAGGTCTACGCCTGGGACCAGACCCGCTCGCAGGGGCTGGTCGTCGAGGTGGAGCACCCGGTGCTGGGCACGATCGAGCTGCCCGGTCCGCCGCTGCGCTTCGACGGTCTCGAGGGGTTCGAGCACACCGCGCCGCCCGCCCTCGGCCAGGACGGCGACGCCGTGCTCGCCTGGCTCGAAGAGCGTGAACGATGATCCGCATTTCGCGGCACCGGACGATCTCTTCGTGCGTCAACATTGCAAGGCTGGCCGACATTTAGGGAGCGATAGTGAGCCGTCCGGACGCGCGCACACTGATCGAAACGATCCTCGACCGGGGGTCGTGGAAGTCGTGGGACGCGCCGCCCGCCGACCCCGCGCAGCCCGGCTCCCCCTACGCCGACGAGCTGGCCGCGGCCCGCGTCAAGTCCGGCTACGACGAGTCGGTCATCACCGGCGAAGGGCTGCTCGGCGGGCGGAGGGTGGCCGTGGTGGCCTGCGAGTTCTCCTTCATGGCGGGCTCGATCGGGGTGGCGGCGGCCGAGCGGTTCACGGCCGCCGTCGAGCGGGCCACCCGCGAGCGGCTGCCGCTGCTGGCCGCGCCCGCGTCGGGCGGCACGCGGATGCAGGAGGGCGCGCTCGCGTTCGTCCAGATGGTGAAGATCACCACCGCGATCCAGCTGCACCGCAGCGAGGGCCTGCCCTACCTGGTCTACCTGCGGCACCCGACGACGGGCGGGGTGTTCGCGTCGTGGGGGTCGCTCGGGCACGTCACGGCGGCCGAGCCGGGGGCGCTGATCGGGTTCATGGGGCCGCGGGTGTTCGAGTCGCTGCACGGCTACGCGTTCCCCGAAGGCGTGCAGGTCGCGGAGAACCTCCACCGCAAGGGCCTGATCGACGCGGTGGTCCCGGCCGAGGAGGCGCGGGAGATCGCGATCAGGGCGCTCGGCGTGCTCGCCGACGACAGGTCACGGGTGGAGGCGGGCACGCCTCCGGAGGAGGACCTGCGACCCGTGGAGGCGTGGGAGGCGATCACCCGCTCCCGCCGCGACGACCGGCCCGGTGTCCGCACGCTGCTCAAGCTCGCCGCCACCGACGTGACCCCGCTCAGCGGCAGCGGGGAGGGCGAGAACGAGCCGGGGCTGCTGCTCGCGCTGGCCAGGTTCGGCACGGCGCCGGCGGTGGTGCTCGGCCAGGACCGGCGGGTCCAGCGGACCAACTCGCCGCTCGGCCCGGCCGGGCTCAGGGTGGCCCGGCGGGGCATGCGGCTGGCGGCCGAGCTGGGCCTGCCCCTGATCACCGTCGTCGACACGGCGGGCGCCGACCTGTCGAAGGCGGCCGAGGAGGGCGGGCTGGCCGCCGAGATCGCCCGCTGCCTGGCCGAGCTGGTCATGCTCGACGCGCCGACCGTGTGCCTGCTGCTCGGCGAGGGGGCGGGCGGGGCGGCGCTGGCGCTGCTGCCCGCCGACCGGGTGCTCTGCGCCCAGCACGCCTGGCTGTCGCCGCTGCCGCCGGAGGGCGCCTCGGCCATCCTCTACCGCTCGGTGGACTTCGCGCCCGAGATCGCCCAGGCCCAGCGCATCCGCGCCACCGACCTGCGCCGCGACGGCATCGTGGACCGCGTCGTCCCGGAGGTGCCGGACGCCGCGTACGAGCCGAGGCAGTTCTGCGAGCGGGTGGGGCGGGCGCTGGAGTACGAGATCGCGAACTTGCTGGAGCTGAGCCCGGCGGACCGTTTCGCGGCCCGCCGGGCCCGCTACCGCAACCTCGGCTAGGAACGCGGGCCCTGCTGCCTGGGCAGCTCGTACCGCCACAGCTCCTTGCCGCCGGCGTCGTAGCCCGTGAGGGATACGGTCTCGTCGCCCTTGGGAATCGGGGCCGCGAACAGCGTCACGTTCTGCCCCCACGAGTCCGGGACGGCCTCGGCCGTTCCGGTGGCGCCGCCCTTCATGCGGAGCTCCACCTTGGCGGTGCCCGCGGGCGCGTAGCCGTACCAGGCCGTTTTGGTGTCGATCCACTGGACCGGCCGCGCGGTGTCGAGCAGGTCGCTCAGGCGCGCGCCGGGCAGCGGCCCCGGCAGCGCCGGCACCACCTCGCCGTTCTCCCAGAAGGTCGCGCAGCCCGACACGATGAGCGCCGTGATGCCCGCCGGCAGGATCTGGCGGGCGGCCCCGGACCTCGCGGCCCGCTTCTCGCAGCTCTTGCTGTAGTTCGGGACCTGCTTGTCCGGCTTGCCCTTCGCCTTGACGACGAAGCCCCCGACCTCGGTGCCACGCGGGACGCTGACGTGCCAGACCGGATACGGGGTGCCCTTGCCGCGCAGGAACGAGGCGCGGACCCGCTGCCCGTCGAGGAGCACCGCTTCGACCGACTCCCAGTCCGCGAGGGCCGGGCCGAAGTAGATGTCGGCGCCGGGGTCCGGCAGGTAGGTGGTCGCCTCCTGGAAGGAGTGGGAGTTCTGCGGGAAGTCGAGAAGGCAGCTGCGCATACTCCGGTTGCTCGGCGCGGGTCCGCCGGTGGAGCAGAACTCGGTCCCGTCGTCGGGTCTCTGAGTGAACCAGAGGCGTACCGGGCGGCCGGAACCTTCGGTGCCCGGGAGGGTCATCACCTCGCCGGCGACCTTGTCGGCCTCGTCCGGCGCCGTCCTGGCCGGCTCGTTGTGGCTCCAGACCTGCTTGCCTGACGAGTCGTAGGCGGTGACGCGGCGACTTTCGTCCGGGTCGTCGGACGGGCTCCCGGCCGCGAACAGCGTGACGCCCAGGTTCCAGGGATCGGGCCTGGTCTCGACGCTAGCCGTGCTCCCGCTGCCGAACGAGACCTCTATCCTGGCGACGTCCTTGCGGGCGAAGCCGATGATCATGTCGGGCAGGGGAGTGATCACCACCGGGCTCGCCGCGGCGGGCAGCTGCGAGACGAGCTCGGCGCCGTGCCGCGACCACGTCAGCCGCGTCCCGTCCTTCGTCCGGTACGGCCGGACGGAGATGCCCTGGGACAGCTCCATGGGCGCGCTCATGGGCTGCCCGCTCGGCGCGGACAGGCCGTCGCGGGACCACCATCCGAGGCCCTTGCCGTCGTCGTCCGAGATCCGGATCCTGGACATGGGCTCCTGGGCCGGATACGTCACGGTCCACAGCCGGTACGGCGCGCCGTCCAGGCTCAGCACCGTGCCCTGGAACTCCTGCCCGCCCTTCGTGACCCCGGCCACCGCGCCCACGTCCTGGCGGGCCAGCCCCCAGTCCATCGCGGTCCCCGCGCCGTCCCGCAGCGTGCTGCCGACGTACCAGGCGTCCGCGTGCTCCAACCCGACGGCGTCGGCGCAGGCCCCGTACGGCTCGCCGGCGGCCCGCTCGACGACGTAGCAGACCTCGGGATAGCCCAGCTTCCCTCTGGCGAACCAGATCCGCAGCGGCTTGCCCTCGGAAGGGTTGTCGACGGACGCCTCCTTGCCGAGGGGCGTGCGCTCCTTCATGAGCTGCTGGTAGATCCCGGTCGGGTCGATCGCGGTGTTCCTGCCCAGGCCCCCGTTGAGCAGCGCAGGAACGAAAACGGTCAGCAGCGCCACCGGCAGCGCGGCCAGCAGCCACCGGGCCGGCCGGCGCCGCGGCCGGCGCTCCATGATGCGCGCCCAGGCGTGCGGGTCGGGCTCGTAGGTCCGGGCGCGGGCGTCGAACGCGGCTCGAAGGCGCTCTTCCAGGTCGTTCACGCGTCCTCCTCCTTCAGCGCCTTGCCCAGGGCGGCCAGGGCCCGGCTCGCGTGCGTCTTCACCGATCCGGGCGAGACGCCCATGGCGTCGGCGATCTCGCGTTCCGACAGGTCCAGCCAGTAGCGCAGGACGAGGGCCTCGCGCTGGCGGCGCGGCAGCCGGTCCACGGCGGCCAGCAGCTCGCGGTGCTCCTCGGAGGCGAGCACGGCGTGCTCGCTGCTGCGCGCCGGTTCGGGAGGGTCGGGGCGGCGCAGCCGGACGAGGCTGAGGTGGCGCAGGCGGTTGCGCGTCAGGTTGCAGACGGTGGAGCGCAGGTAGGCCAGGGCGGCCCCGTCGTCGCGCAACCGCCTTGTGTGCAGCCGGGTGAACGCCTCCTGAGCGATGTCCTCAGGGTCGTCCGCGCCGAGCAGCCCGGCCAGGCGTACCAGGGAGTGGTACTGGGCCGCGAACAGGTCGGCGAACGACGGCTGCGCCATGGTCGCTGTTTCGGTCACCTCATAGAGACACCCGGAACGGCGGCAGGTTGACTAGGGGACCGGAATTCGTTCGACGCGGATCGAGAAGACCTCTTCGCGGGGCACCACGACCTCGTAGGCGCCGTGGTCGACCAGCCAGTAGCCCAGCGCCTCCGCCTTCATCCCGCTGTGCCCCGTGTAGGCGATGTGCAGACCGTCGTCGTCCTCGTCGATCACGATGCACGGCTCGCCGCCGAACGCCCCCACGGTGCGGATCAGCACGAGCCACTCCACCTGCGACCTGGCCACCACCCTGCGCCAGTAGCCCGACGCGGGCTCGAACCCGTCCAGCTCGACCTCGCTGAACAGCACCACCTGGCCGTTGTCGGGACCCAGGGCGGCGGGCAGCGTGCGATCGTCGAAGCGCGCCACGAAGCCGGAGGCCACCGGCATGATCTCTTCACTCATGCGGCGGGCCGCCAAGTCAGGCCGTCGTACTCGGCGAAGGGCCGCTCGCCGTCGGCGGTGACGTGGACGATCTCCGCCCCCGCCGGGATCGGCATCGGAACGGTGTGGAACTGCGGCACCACGTGGTCCGACGATGTTGTGAAACCGTTGCCGGCGAACGGCGGCGCGTCGCTCCAGTCGCCACCCATGTGGGGCCCGTACGGGACCGCGTACGTGTCGACGTCGCGGGCGTACCAGCGCATCAGGTAGAGCTCGGGCACCTCGGCGAACAGCTCCGACCCGTCGAAGGACAGATCGAGCCCGTAGTAGAGCGACTCAGGCGTGGTCAGCCTGACGCAGTCCTGCACGCGGTAGACGTAACCCGAGATCACCGTGCGTTTGCCCGACAGGTATGGCACGAGCAGACGCGGCGGGACAACCTTCTGCATCTGCGTTCCGCTCACGGTACTACTTTACGATCGGTTGAACCTCAGAGAACCCGGTGTTGGAGGCAGGGCAGGGTCGCCCTGGCCGCTGTTGTCCATTCGTGATCCACCCGCACGATCTGCACGCCGGGCGCGGTGCCCAGATCGGCGCGGATCACGCCCAGGGGATCGACCAGCATGCTGCGGCCCACGCCGTAGCCGTCGGACGACTCGGCCGGGTTGGGCGCCTGGCCGACGGCGGCCGTCCACATCGTGTTCTCCAGCGCCCGGGCCCTGACCAGGGTGACCCAGTGGTCCTCCTTGAGCGGCCCGGAGCCCCACGCGGCGATCACCGCGAACAGCTCGGCGCCCTTGTCCACGAGCGCCCTGGCCAGCTCGGGGAAACGCACGTCGTAGCAGGTGATGAGGCCGACCTTGAGCCCCGCGAGCTCCACCACGGCCGGCTCCGCGCCGGGCGCGACCAGGTCGGACTCCTTCGCGCCGAACGAGTCGAACAGATGGATCTTCCGGTACGCCGCCTTCACCGCGCCCTGGGCGTCGATGGCCACGGCCGTGTTGTGCACGCGGTCGTCGCCCGGCTCGAAGACACCGGCGATCACCGCCAGCCCGTGCTTCCTGGCCGCCTCCGCCAGGCCCGTCACGAACGGCCCGTCCAGCGGCTCGGCCAGGTCCGTGATGCGCCGGCCGTAGCGGGTGAGCGCGGCCTCGGGGAAGATCGCCAGGTCGGCCCCCTCGGCCCTGGCGAGCGCCTCCTGGGCTCGTTCGAGGTTCGTGGCCGGGTCAGGAGACACCGGGATCTGGCAGAGGGCGATTTCGGTCACGGCCCGACTCTAACCGGTTGGGCACCACTCGAAACCAGGTCAGGCACCGCCAGATCCACTCAAGAGGCCCGTACCTGAACCTGGCCTGCCACCACCTGCTGAACAGCACCTGCGCCGCCACGGTCACCGCCGCCAGCGCCACCACCGACCAGCGCGTCGGGTCGGTGTTCAGCAGCGGGGTGGCCAGGACGATCACGACCGTGCCCGTGACGTAGTTCGTCAGCGCCATCCTGCCCAGCGGCTCCAGCACCGCCGACGACCACGGCCGCAGCGCCAGCAGCAGCCCCAGCGAGTACGCCGCCGCGCCCGCCAGCGCGGCCGTGCTGTAGAGGATCCACCCGCCCACGCTCGCCCAGGCGGCCGTCAGCAGCGCGCCGGCCAGCGCGGTGACCGCGAACGAGGGCAGCAGCAGCGACCTGGACGGGCTCAGCCGCCACAGCCCCATGCCGATCAGGAACAGGCCGGGGATCAGCATCGCCCCGCCGCCCACCTGGAGCCCCCACGCCACCACCGCCAGCCCGAGCAGCAGCACCGGCAGGCCGCCGGTCAGGAACGAGGCCGGCAGCAGCACCGCGGCGCCGTAGACGGCGTAGTCGGTCAGCACCTCGCCCTCGTAGAACGTGTGCTGGACCAGCCCGAGGCAGAACAGCCAGAACAGCCTGCTCAGCAGCGCCCAGCGGCTGTTTCCGCGCAGGAACAGCATGAAGCTGATGCCGAACAGCAGCGAGAAGATCGGGTAGAACCGGCTCTGGAACAGCGCCTCGATGACCCAGTCGACGCCGTTGCGCGGGTCCTTGGCGGTGTGCTGCCAGGTGTTGACCAGCATGATGCCGCCCACCGCGAAACCGCGGAGGGCGTCGAGCTCACGGATGCGCGTCACAGGAACCAGGCCAACCACCATACGAGGAATCCGGCGCCGACGGCGGCCGCCGCGATCTGCGGCCAGCGCCGGTCGCGCAGGAGCGCGGCGGCGGTCAGCGCGGCCGAGGCGGCGGCGATCCAGGTGTAGACGACGGCCGTGCCGGGCACGCCGACGGCGAGCGCGGTCTCGTTCCGGCTCGCCAGGGCGTACACGGACTGCCCGACCAGCCCGGCGAAGGCCACACCGGTCAGCCCGCCGAAGGCCGCCAGCGCCCGGCCCTTCAGCGCGGCCGCGACCAGCTGGATCAGGGAGACGAGCGCGAACAGCGCGAAGGGCGCGGCCAGCCAGGGCGACTTCGAGATCTGGTACGGGGCGCCGGTCACGTGCAGGTCGCCTGCCCGCCCGGTGTCGTCGTCGGCGCACGGCGAGGTCGTGTCGTCCTTCGGGTCGTCGAGGAACTCGACGATCTTGCGGCGGGCGCAGGCGCTGGTCAGGAAGACGGCGTGGGAGGCGCGGGGGAACTCCTCGAAGCGGGCGTCGGGGAGGGCCTCGGCCGCGGGCTTGGCGGTCCTGGTGGGGGTGGTGGGGTCGTACTGGCCGCCCAGGACGTACACGGGGGCCTTGGTGGTGGCGTTGACGGGCTTGGACTTGGGGAGCTGCCAAGCATCACACACCGCCTTGTCCCCATTTACGGTGAAAAGTCGGGATTTTGTGGCGTATGTGTTGAACGGGACCTCGTCCTGGCACTGCACCGCGTGATACAGCCCGAGCTCGTGCGACACCAGCCCCCCGCCCACCGCGTCGGCCAGCGCCCGCAGCAGCTCGTCGTGGCCCTTCGCGAGCGCGCCGACCATGGCGGGCGCGACCGCCGCGAAGTCCGCCTCGTGCAGCGCCTCCGCCATGATCGTGGCCACGTCGTCGCCGCCGATCCGCGCCGCGAACGCCTTGCCGAGCAGCGGGTCGGTCGTCGTCACCTGCGCGGGCGCGGCGTTCAGCCGGGCCGTCATGGCCTCGAACGCGTCCTTCATGTCCAGCCGCGCTGCCGTGTCGGCCAGATTCCGGTCGGCGTCGTCGTACCAGTTGACGCTCTCCGGCAGGTACGAGTCCAGCACCACCGACCGCACGCCCTTGGGGTCCGCGGCGGCCACGTCCATCATGACCCTGGTGGAGTAGCTGACGCCGAACAGGTTCCAGGAGTCGTACCCCAGCTTCTCCCGTAATGCGACGACGTCGGCCGCGATCTCCTTCGTGTTGTATCCCCGCAGGTCGACACCCTGCTCCTGGAGCCTCTGGCGGCAGCGGCCGGCCGCGGCGCCGACGTCGGCGGGCGGCCGCCTGAGCTGCCCGAGCAGCGCCTCGGCCGTCTCGGGGCAGCCCAGGACCGGCTCGGAGTACTTGCTGCCGCGCTGCTCGATCGTCACCACGTCGCGATCGGGGAACATCTGGCTCAGGAAACCCGTCAGCTGCATGGACGCCGACCCCGGACCCCCGCTCATGTACACCACGGGGTCCGGCTTGCGGTCCTTGGCGGTGGAGGCGTGGACCGCGTACCCCACCTTGATCTTCCGCTCCGGCGCGTCCCTGCGCTCGGGAACCTCGAGAAAACCGCAGGTCGTACGGGGTGGCATGGCGACCGGGCAGGCGCTCGGGCCGGCATCCGACGGGGTCATGACAGGGGGTGTCGTTAAGGCTAGGGCGAGCACGACCCGAATGATCACGAGACGAGAGTACCGACAAGGCGCGCCGGACCGCTCCACACGACATCAGGGGGCGGAATGATGAGCGGCTTTCCCGCCGGGCATAGCCTAAGTGCCGTGACCGAACCACTTGTTGCCAGGATGCGCGCCTTCGGCACGACGATTTTCGCGGAGATGAGCGCGCTCGCCGTCGAGACCGGATCCATCAACCTCGGCCAGGGCTTCCCCGACACCGACGGGCCCGCGGCCATGCTCGACCGCGCGGTCCAGGCGATCACCTCGGGCGCCAACCAGTACCCGCCGGGTCCGGGGATCCTGGAGCTGCGCCGGGCGATCTCGGAACACCGCTCCGCCCACTACGGCCTCTCCTACGATCCGGCGGGCGAGATCCTGGTCACGGTGGGGGCCACCGAGGCCATCGCGTCGGCCGTGCTCGCCCTCTGCGAGCCGGGGGACGAGGTGATCGCCTTCGAGCCGTACTACGACTCGTACGCGGCCTCGATCGCGCTCGCCCAGGCCCGCCTGGTCGCCGTCACGATGCGCCCGGTGGAGGGGCGCTTCACCTTCGACCCCGACGAGCTGCGCGCCGCCGTCACCCCGCGCACCCGCGTCATCCTCGTCAACTCGCCGCACAACCCCACCGGCACCGTCTTCACCCGCGCCGAGCTCGAGGTCATCGCCGAGCTCTGCCAGGAGCGCGGGCTGATCGCGGTGACCGACGAGGTGTACGAGCACCTGACGTTCGACGCGGTCGAGCACATCCCGCTGGCCACGCTGCCCGGCATGCGCGAGCGCACGGTGATGATCTCGTCCGCGGGCAAGACGTTCTCGGTCACCGGCTGGAAGACCGGCTGGATCTGCGCCCCTCCCGCCCTGGTCACGGCGGTGCAGACGGTCAAGCAGTTCCTCACGTTCACGTCGAGCGCGCCGTGGCAGCTGGCGGTGGCGTACGGGCTGCGGCACGAGCTCGAGTGGGTGTCCGCGCTGCGGGCCGGCCTCCAGGACAAGCGCGACCGCCTCATGGAGGGCCTCGCGGCCGCCGGCTTCTCCGTCCTGCGGCCCTCCGGCACGTACTTCGTCCAGACGGACATCCGCCCCCTGGGCTTCACCGACGGCCTCGAACTCACCCGCCGCCTCCCCGACCTCGCCGGCGTGGTGGCCATCCCGACCCAGGTCTTCTACGACCACGCCGACCGGGGGCGGCACTTCGTCCGGTTCGCGTTCTGCAAGAAGGACGAGGTCATCGACGAGGCCGTGACCCGCCTCAAACACCTCTCCACCTGACCCGCCATCAGCGCTCAGGCGGGCGGCGTGGTGCCGGTCGCGGACGAGGGGCGCAGGCCGTCGAAGACGATGGCGAGGGTCCTCGTCCGCAGGCCCTCGTCCCACCCGTTGTGCTGCGCCGCCACGGGACGCTCGGCGGCGGCGTGCTGACCGGCCGCTACAAGCACGGCGAGGCCCCCGCCCCTGACAGCCGCATGGGCAGGTTGCTCGGCCACTCCCTCCCCGGCGCGAACCGCTGGGCCCGATCACTGCTCAACGAACGCAACCTGGACGTCGCCGACGAACTGGTCAAGGTCGCGGCCGAACTCGGCGCCACACCGGCGGAGGTGGCCCTGGCCTGGGTGGCGCGGCGCCCCGGGGTGACCTCGGTGCTGATCGGCCCGCGATCGGTGGAGCAGCTGCGGGAGAACCTGGCGGCGTTCGACCTCGACCTCCCGGAGGAGGCGGTGGCCCGGCTGGACGAGATCTCCCACCGCGACCTCGGCCCCATGGACGGCTCGTTCTTCCACCTCGTCCCCCGCTGAGCTGCTGTTCGGGCTCGCCACGGCCTGCCAGGTCCGCCCGCCACCGGACCACGGCACCCCCCAGCCGACCCTGCTCCGCTGGGACGGCTGCGCCTGGAAGCGCCACTCGGCCCCCGCCATCCCGGGGTGGGCGTCGCCGACGTCCTGCGTATGTTCACGATCCCGCCCTGACGCGGCAGGCTGCCTGCGGTCAGCGGCGGCTGGTCTCGTCGCGGGGCTCGTCCAAGGGGGTGAGCGTTTCCGTGGCCGCCTCGTGCTCCATCCCGGTCGCCTGCAGCAGGTCGACGACCACGGAACGCAGCTGCGCGATGATCACGTGCGCCGAGAAGCCGAGCCCCTCGGGCCGCTCCCTGGCCGCCACCGCCAGCAGCGCCTGGCGTGCCAGCGTCGGCTCCCGGCCGGCGCCGAGCTCCAGCTGCAGGAGCAGCGCCGCCTCCGAGACCTCGCGCAGGGCCTCCGCCAGGGCGGTGGGCGGCGGGCTGGCTTCCCCGAGCGAGGCGAGGGTGCGCCTGCTCAGCACCCGGGCGTTCCGCATCGCGAGGTCCACCGGCACGGCGGCGGTCTCGTAGCGCGCCAGCCTGGCCTTCCTGTGCCAGTGCAGCGGCGAGAGCATCGTGATCTCCTTGGCGGTCTCCAGCGCGTGCTCGAACTCCTCCACCGCCTCCTGCGTGTTCCGCGCCTCCTCCAGCGCCTCCGCCGCCAGCTCCACGTCCCGCTTCTCGATCGCCTCCGCCGCTCGTTCCAGCACCGTGGACAGCGCGTCGAGCACCCCGGACAGGTGCTTGGCCGCGATCGTGAACGGGCTGGCGGGCAGCAGCGCGACCGCCACGACCCCGACGATGCCCCCGGTGAGCGCGTCGGCCATCCGGTCCAGTCCGCCGGCCCCGTCGCCGGGCACCAGGGTGGCCACCAGCACGGCCGACGACCCGGCCTGCGCGACGAACAGCGCCCCGCTGTTCAGCAGCACCGCGACGGCCATCGCCAGCGCCACCACGAGCGCGAGCTGCCAGGCGCCCGAGCCGATCCAGGACACCAGCAGGTCGCCGACGCCCACCCCGAGGCTGACGCCGATCACCAGCTCGGCCACCCTGCGCAGCCGCTGACCCAGCCCGACGCCCACGCAGATCAGCACCGAGATCGGCGCGAAGAACGGACGGGGGTGGCCGAGCAGCTCCATGGCGATGATCCAGGCCAGTGCGGCGCCCACCGCGCACTGCGCGATGGAGGGAGCCATGAGGCCGAACGTGCCCAGTCGTTCCTTCACATGATCGCTGAGCCTGGTTCGCACCCTTCCACCTTGGCGGATTTATATGACATTGAGGTCACGTTTGCCCCAGCTAAGTCCGTTTAGTCGGGCGTTGTGTGGATTTTCTGGGGCTGCTGGAGTCCTTTGAGTCTGGGGGTTCGTCCTCCTCGTCAGCTGACCGGTCGTCGGGGTGGACGTCCAGCGGCGGCAGGGTCGCGACCGCCTCGTCCCGATCGATGCCGGTGGCCTGGAGGAGGTCCACGATGATGGACCTGAGCTGGGCGATCATCACGTCCGCCGAGAAGCCCCACCGCTCCGCCCCCTGCCGCGAGGCCACCGCCAGGATCGCCCGGCGCGCCCTTTCCGGCGAGCGCTCGGCGGCGAGGTCGTCCCGCAGCATGAGCGTCGCGTCGGCCAGCTCGCGCAGCTCGCGGGGCAGCCAGGGAGGGAGGGTGGCGGGGCCGTCGAGCGCCACGATGGCCCGCCTGGCCAGCACCCTGGCGTTCCTGAGCGCGTGATCGAGTGGCACGGCCGCCTGCTCGTACCCCTCCAGGGAGGGACGGCGATGGCGGTGGAGCGGCGAGATGGTGGCGATCTCCTTGCCCGTCTCCAGGGCCTGCCTGAACTCCTCGACGTTCTTGTGGCTGCCACGAGCCTCCTCCAGCGCGTCGGTGGCCAAGCGCACGTCGCGATTCTCGATGGCCTCGGCGATCTGCCGCAGAGCGTCCGCCAGCGCGCCGAACGTCCCCTTCGCATGCCTCCTCGCCAGCGCCGACGGGCTGGTGGGCAGCAGGGCGACGGCCGCGAGCCCCATGAGCCCGCCGACCAGCGCGTCGACCATCCTGTCGAACCCGCCGCTGCCGCTCGGCGGCAGGAGCGTGGCGACGAGCACGGCCGAGGAGCCCGCCTGGAGGACGATCAGCGAGCCGCTGTCGAGCAGCACCGCCACGCCCATGGCCAGCGCCACCACCAGCGCGATCTGCCAGGCGCCCGAGCCGATCCGCGACACCAGCAGGTCGCCCACGCCGACGCCGAGGCTGACCCCCACGACCAGCTCCACCACCCGTCGCATCCGCTGTCCCAGCGCCACCCCGATGCAGATCACCACCGCGATGGGCGCGAAGAACGGGCGGCTGTGGCCCAGCAGGTCCTTGGCCACCAGCCAGGCGATCGCGGCTCCGACCGCGCACTGGCCGATCGAGGGGGCCATCAGCCTCAGTCTGCCCAGACGCTGATGTACGTGCATGTCAACCACGCCCCTACCCTGCCGTGGTTACGTGACACCAGGGTTACGGCGTGATGAGATGCGGCGCGGCCCCGTCAGGCGTCGAGGAAAGCGTCCACCGCCTGCAGGAACCGGCTGCGGGCCATGGTGTGGATCAGATGCCCGACGTCGATCGTGACCAGCCGCGCCCCCGGGATCCGCGCCGCCAGCTCCCCGGTGTCGACCTGGCTCTGCTCCCCGCCGCTCAACACCAGCGTCGGCGCCGTGATCTTGTCGAGCCCCTCCAGCCAGGCGGGATCGGGGCCGACCAGCTGCCGTTCGGTGTCGTGCATCATGCGCCAGTCGAACCCGGTCGAATCGTCCTCGACGAGCGGCGGGCGGTTCTTGAAGGGGAGCGGCGGCGGCGCGTCCTCGAGCACCAGCCGCTCGACCCGGTCGGGGTGGTTCATGGCCGCGTGGTACGCCGTCACGCCGCCGAGCGAGTGCCCGATCAGCGTGGTGCGCCCGATGTCCAGGTGGTCGAGCAGCGCGACGACGTCCTCGGCCATCTCGGGCAGCTCGTACGGGCCCAGGAAATCACTGGCCCCGTGCCCGCGCAGGTCGAGGGCGATCACGCGGTAGCGCGCCGCGAAGTGCTGGGTGATGCCGTTCCAGTCGTTGTGGTTGGCGGTCCGGCCGTGGATCAGCAGGAGCGGGGGAGCGGTGGGGTCGCCTTCCTCCCGGTACACGAGCTTGATCCCGTTGACGTGTGCTTCGCGAATCACACCGGCGACCATATCGCTCGCGGCTCCGGACTCTTCTCGGCTCTCGGCGTACTCCCCGGCCCGTGGTGCTGAGCGCACCTTGACATCGTCGGCGGGCTTCATGGGCAGACATTGACCATGAACCCCGCTGACCGGCTCGGATAGCGTCGCGAGGGCGGGGAGGACCGGTAACGGAGAAGGGGCGTCATATGCCGGACCCGATAGAAGTACGCAAGGTGCCGATCGAGAGCGTCACCGACGCCTCCGGTCTCGCGCGGCTCATCGCCGACGGGGTGATCGAGGCGCGCCGGGTGCTCGCCGTCGTCGGCAAGACCGAGGGCAACGGCGGCGTGAACGACTACACGCGCATCCTCGCCGACCGGGCCTTCCGCGAGGTGCTGGCGGAGCACGGGCATCCCTCGCCGGAGAGCGTGCCGCTGGTGTGGTCGGGCGGCACCGACGGCGTGCTCAGCCCGCACGCCACCATCTTCGCCACCACGGCTGACGCGCCCCCGTCCGACGAGCCACGGCTGTCGGTGGGGGTGGCGATGAGCGAGGTGATCCTGCCCGAGGACATCGGCAGGCCCGCGATGGTGGAGAAGGTCGCGGCAGGCGTACGCGAGGCCATGAAGATCGCCGGCATCGACGACCCGCGCGACGTCCATTACGTACAGACCAAGACGCCGCTGCTCACCCTGGCCACCATCACCGACGCCAAGAGCCGTGGCCAGGACACCGCCATCGAGGAGACCGGCCCCTCCATGGACCTGTCCAACTCGACCACCGCCCTCGGCATCGCCGTCGCCCTCGGCGAGATCGACATGCCGAGCGCCGACCAGATCCACAAGGACCTGTCGCTGTACTCGTCCGTGGCCTCGTGCTCGTCGGGGGTGGAGCTGGACCGGGCGCAGATCGTGCTGGTGGGGAACGTCCGGGGGATCGGCGGCCGCTACCGCATCGGCCACAGCGTCATGAAGGACGCCCTGGACGCCGACGGCATCTGGGAGGCCATCAGGGACTCGGGGCTGTCGCTGCCGGAGCGCCCGCACCCGTCAGACCTCGGGGGGCGGCTGGTGAACGTGTTCATGAAGTGCGAGGCCGACCCGTCGGGACGGGTGCGCGGACGGCGCAACATCATGCTGGACGACTCGGACGTGCACTGGCACCGGCAGATCAAGGCGACGGTGGGCGGGGTGGCAGCCTCGGTCACGGGCGACCCGGCGGTGTTCGTCTCGGTGGCGGCCGTCCACCAGGGCCCCTCGGGCGGCGGCCCGGTGGCCGCCATCTCCGACCTGTCGCCCCAGGAATAGGGGCCCGGGGTCGCGTCAAAGCTCAGGGCCAGGGGAGGGCGGTGAGCTCGGCCCCTGCCCTGATCGCCCTGTCCTCGGCCTCCCAGGACAGGTCGGACGGATCGTAGTAGACCAGGTCGTAGTCCTTGATCCCGTGCTCCGGGTCGCGGCCGGTGACGTGGTTCCAGATCGTCTGGACGACCGCGAGCGCCGTCGAGCACGGCGGTCAGGGTGGGATTGCCGCCGAGCTCCGAGCCCTGCTCCATGATCCCGGGCACGATCGCTACGGGCTCGAGGTGTGCGAGCTGGCGCAGCTGCCGAGCGGCACGGTCTACCCGATCCTGGCCAGACTGGAGCAGATCGGCTGGGTGGAGAGCCGGTGGGAGGATCCGGAGACGCACGTCGCGGAGGGCCGCCCGCGCCGCCGCTACCACCGGATCACCGCGGACGGCGCGGAACAGGCGCGTGACGCCGTCGCGCGGGCCTACCGGTCGCGCAGGCAGCAGGTGCCCGGCTGGCTGAACCACCACCCGGGCCCGGCAATCTAGACCCGCCGTCGGTGCGCTGCAGGCCTGGCTCGGGGGCAGGGGCGGGCGCGGGTAGTCTCGGGGGTTGTGCCGAGCATCCCGCGACCTCTCGATCCCCACGACGACGGCGGCGCCGCGCCCGCCGTGGCCGCAGCCCTCGCCTCCTATCAGGAGGGCACCGCCGACGCCGCCGACGTGCTGAACGCCCTCAGCGGGGCCAGGCTGCTGGTGCCCGTCGTGGCGCTGCTGACCGAGAGCGAGGTCGGCGCGCACGGGCTGCGGCAGGAGAAGGAGAGCGAGATGGCGCTGCCCAAGCTCGTCGGGGCGGACGGCAGGGAGGCGGTGCTCGCGTTCACCGGCAGCGAGGCGCTGGCCCGATGGCGGCCCGACGCCCGGCCGATCCAGGCCACGGCGTTGCAGGTGTGCCAGGCGGCGGTGCAGGAGAAGGCGGCCGCGGTCGTGGTGGACGTGGCGGGGCCGGTGCAGTTCGTGATCGAGGGAGCGGTGCTGGAGGCGCTGGCGGCCGTCGAGTCGGGCACCGTCGATCGGCTCGACGGCGTGACCGTCGCCAAGGTGGAGCCCGTACGGCGCCGCCGGTGGTTCTCCAGAAGGTGACGCCTTCCGGGGGCGGGGTCCGGCGCCGGGGACATCAGGTGGAGTGAACGGCCCCACGTGCCCGGGGGCAGCGCATTAAGGTCGGCTCGTGGTCGCACTCATGGCGCTCGCCGGGCTGATCTGCGGACGCCACCTCCGCGGGCTGGCCGACTCCTACGACGAGGGCCCGGTCCACTACGACCAGGGCGCAGTGATCCAGCGCTCCGGGCCGGGCGTCGAGCTGGTGACCGCCGCCGTGGCCGCGCTGGTCGCCTGGCGGTTCGGGCTGCCGTACGTACCTTTCGCCCTCATCGGCACCGCCCTGGCGGTCGTCGACTGGCGTACCAGCCTGCTGCCCGACGCGATCACGCTCCCGGCGTACCCGATCCTGGCCCTGGCCCTGGCGCCGACGGGAGAGCTGCCCAGGGCGCTGGCCGGCGGCGCGGCGCTGACGGCTGTATATGGGCTGCTCTGGTTCATCAGGCCGGAGGCGATGGGCCTGGGGGACGTCAAGCTGGCCGGGCTCATCGGGATGGCCGCCGCGGCGCTGAGCTGGCAGGCGTGGATCGTCGCGGCCTTCTGCGGGCAGCTGCTCGGCGCCCTCTACGGCCTGGCGCTCCTGCTGTCCAGGCGCGGGACGAGGCACACCCAGTTCCCGTTCGGGCCGTTCATGCTGATGGGCGCGTTCATGACACTCTGTCTCGGCTGGTGAACGCGGGACATCTCACTAGGCAGCACATGGAAGACTTGTACGCATGTTGCGCTGGTTGACCGCCGGAGAGTCCCACGGCCCCGAACTCGTCGCCATCCTCGAAGGCCTGCCGGCCGGGGTGGAGGTGAGCACGGCCGCCATCGACGAGGCCCTGCGCCGCCGCAGGCTCGGTTATGGCCGGGGTGCCCGGATGAAGTTCGAGCAGGACCAGGTGACGATCGTGGGCGGCGTCCGCCACGGCCGCACGATGGGCAGCCCGGTCGCGATCCGGATCGGAAACACCGAGTGGCCCAAGTGGGAGAAGGTCATGGCGGCCGACCCGGTCGACCCGGCCGAGCTGGAGGGCCTCGCGCGCAACGCGCCCCGGTCCCGGCCGCGTCCGGGCCACGCCGACCTGGCGGGCATGCAGAAGTACGGGTTCGACGACGCCAGGCAGGTGCTCGACCGGGCCAGCGCCCGCGAGACGGCCGCCCGCGTCGCGCTCGGCGAGGTCGCCAGGCGCTTCCTCAAGCAGGCGCTGGGCGTCGACATCGTCAGCCACGTCACCGAGATCGGCGGCGCGAAGAGCCCGGCCGAGACCCTGCCCGGCCCCGGCGACCTGGCCAGGATCGACGAGGACCCGGTGCGCTGCTCCGACGCCGAGGGCAGCGCCGCGATGATCGCCGTGATCGACAAGGCCCACAAGGACGGCGACACGCTCGGCGGCGTCGTCGAGGTCCTCGCGTACGGCCTGCCGCCCGGTCTCGGCAGCTACACCCACTGGGACCGCAGGCTCGACTCCAGGCTCGCGGGCGCGCTCATGGGCATCCAGGCGATCAAGGGCGTGGCGGTCGGCGACGGCTTCGAGACCGCGCGCAGGCCCGGCTCCCGGGCCCACGACGAGATCGAATACACCGCCGAAGACGGCGTGCGCCGCATCACCAACCGCGCGGGCGGCGTTGAGGGCGGCATGACGAACGGCGAGATCCTGCGCGTCAGCGCCGCCATGAAGCCGATCTCCACCGTCCCCAGGGCGCTGGCCACCATCGACGTCAAGACCGGCGAGGCGGCCAAGGCCCACCACGAGCGCTCCGACGTCTGCGCCGTGCCCGCCGCCGGCATCGTGGCCGAGGCCATGGTCGCGCTGGTGCTGGCCGACGCGGCCCTCGAGAAGTTCGGCGGCGACTCCGTCGAGGAGGTCGCCCGCAACCTGTCCGGCTACCTGTCTTCGATGGTGATCAAATGAGCAGGGCTGTATTGATCGGTCCCCCCGGGTCCGGTAAGACGACGCTCGGGCGGTTGCTCGCCGAGCGGCTCGGCGTCGGGTTCCGCGACACCGACTCCGACGTGGAGGCCGTCGCCGGCAAGCCCGTCTCCGACATCTTCGTCGAGGACGGCGAGGCCCGCTTCCGCGAGCTGGAGCACGAGGCCGTGCGCCGGGCCCTGGCCGAGCACGACGGGATCCTGTCGCTCGGCGGCGGCGCCGTGCTCAACGAGGACACGCAGGCCCTGCTGGAGGGCCACCACGTCGTCTACCTGCAGGTGGGGCTGTCGGACGCGGTCCAGCGGGTGGGGCTCGCCTCGGCCCGGCCGCTGCTCGTGCTCAACCCGCGCAGCCAGCTGAAGAAGCTGATGGAGGAGCGGCGGCCGGTCTACGAGCGGCTGGCGGTGGCGACCGTGGTCACCGACAAACGGGAGCCGGAAGAGCTCGCCGACGAGATCATCAAGGGGCTGCCGGCATGAGTGCGACGAGGATCCACGTACGCGGTGACAGCCCGTACGACGTGGTGGTCGGCACCGGAGTGCTGGCCGAGCTGACCACGCTGCTCAAGCCCGGCGTGCGCACGGTCGCCGTCATCCACCCGGAGACCCTGCCGGAGATCTCCGGCCCGGTCGGCGAGGCGCTGCGCGAGGCCGGCTACGACGTGGTCGAGCTGCCCGTGCCCGACGGCGAGCAGGCCAAGAGCGTCGAGGTGGCCGCCGGGCTCTGGTCGGCGCTCGGCCGCAACGGCGTGACCCGCTCCGACGCCGTGGTGGGCGTGGGCGGGGGCGCGACGACCGACCTGGCGGGGTTCGTGGCCGGCACGTGGCTGCGCGGCGTACAGGTCGTGCTCGTGCCCACGACGCTGCTCGCCATGGTCGACGCGGCCGTCGGCGGCAAGAACGGCATCGACACGCCCGAGGGCAAGAACCTCGTGGGCACGTTCCTGCCGCCCGCCGGGGTGCTGTGCGAGCTGTCCACGCTGGCGAGCATGCCGAAGCGCGACTACGTGGCCGGCCTGGCCGAGATCATCAAGGGCGGGTTCATCGCCGATCCGGAGATCCTCAGGCTCGTCGAGGCCGACCCGGAGGCCGCCACGAGGCCCGATGGCCCCCACACCCGCGAGCTGATCGAGCGCAAGATCCAGGTCAAGGCCGACGTCGTGGGCGCCGACCTGCGCGAGGCGGGCCTGCGCGAGATCCTCAACTACGGCCACACCCTCGCCCACGCCATCGAACGCGAGGAGCACTACGCCATCCGCCACGGCGAGGCCGTCGCCATCGGCATGGTCTACGCCGCCGAGCTGTCGAAGCTCGCCGGCCGCGCCGACCTGGTCGAACGCACCAGATCCATCCTCACCGGCGTCGGCCTGCCCACCGCCTACCGCGCCGACGCCTGGAAGTCCCTGCGCGACCACATGCGGCTGGACAAGAAGAACCGCGGCGCCAAGCAGCGGTTCGTCGTGCTCGACGGCCTGGCCGAGCCGGGCCGGCTCGAAGGCCCCTCGGAAGAGCTGCTCGAAGCCGCGTACAAGGAGATCTCCGCATGATCCTCGTCCTCAACGGGCCCAACCTGGGCAGGCTCGGCACCCGCGAGCCCGACATCTACGGCGCCGAGACGTTCGAGGACCTCGCGACGCTCTGCCGCGACACCGGCAGGAAACTCGGCGAGCACGTCGAGGTGCGCCAGACCAACGACGAGGCCGAGCTGATCGGCTGGATCCACGAGGCCGCCGACGGCCGCATCCCGGTCGTGCTCAACCCGGCCGCCTTCACCCACTACTCCTACGCCCTGCGCGACGCGATCGCCATGCGCACGGCGCCACTCGTTGAAGTGCACATCTCCAACCCGGCCGCCAGGGAAGAGTTTCGCCACAACTCCGTCGTCGCCGGGGTGGCGACGGGCACCATCGCGGGCTTCGGACTACAGTCGTACGTCCTTGCGCTGCACGCTATCGCGGAGATGAACACCACCTCATGAGGCACTACAAGTCCTTCGTCGCCCTCGGCGACAGCTTCACAGAAGGACTGAACGACCCCGGTCACAACGGTCACTACCGTGGCTGGGCGGACCGGGTGGCCGAACGGCTCGCCGCCGACGAACCCGGCTTCCGCTACGCCAACCTGGCCGTGCGCGGGAAGCTGCTCGACCAGATCGTCGCCGAGCAGGTGCCGGTGGCCGTCGAGATGGCCCCCGACCTGGTCAGCCTCTGCGCCGGGGGCAACGACCTGCTCAGACCGGGCAGCGACCCCGACGTGATGGCCAAGAAGCTTGCCCGCGCCGTGCGCGACCTGCGGGCCGCCGGCTCGGACGTGCTGCTGTTCACGGGGGTGGACCCGCGCGACACGCCGCTGATGCGGCGGCTGCGCGGCCGCTTCGCCGTCTTCTACCTGCACGTGCGCTCCATCGCCGACCTCTACGGGTGCCGGCTGGTGGATCAGTGGTCGATGCAGGGGCTGCGCGACTGGCGGGCGTGGAGCGCGGACCGGCTGCACATGAACGAGGACGGGCACCGGCTCGTGGCGGCGCGGGTGCTGGACGTGCTGGGGGTGCCGTTCGAGGACTGGCGCAAGGACTGGCCGTCGCGCACCGTCGACCCCCGGGCGCGGCGGCGCGAGGACGCCCAATGGATCCGCGAGCACCTCGTCCCCTGGATGTCCCGCCGCCTCCGCGGCGTCTCCTCCGGCGACGGGCTGTCTCCCAAGCGTCCTGACCTGACTGCTTTTTAGTATTTTACGGCTGAGCACGGGCAGGCCACCCGCCGGACTTCGGCTGGTGGCCCTCCAGGAAACGGCCGCTGACCCTTCACCGGCTGACCGCCGCTACGGAGCGCACGCTTGACCGGCTGGGTGCTGAAAGCCGGACCGGCTCCATGCTTCCCCCTTTCCCCCGCTCTCGTTGCGCCGCCCCCACCGCACGGCTTCTCGCCGCACCGGCGCCCGGGTTACGCGCCGCACGCGTTGCGCCGAGCTCCGCCGCGTGACTGCTCGCCGCACCGGCGCCCGAATGGCTCGGGGGCGGTGCCCGGTGGCTCGCGCTCGGCGGGGTGGCGGGTGCCGTCCCGCCGTGCCGCCGTCCCGCCGTCCCGATGTGCGCCGCCGCCGTGTGCCGCCGCCGTCCCGCCGTGCGTTGTGGCGTGGTGTGCGTGGTGACGAGCGCCGCTGCACGCCTGGCTGCCGCGTTCGGCGGGCGGGTCAGGTGGGGGAGTCGGCGGTGAGGCGTTTCAGGGCGGCGCGGGGGATGGCCGGGTCGGTGGTGCGCCAGAACGGAGGGAGGGAGCCCAGGAGGAAACCGCTGTAGCGGGCCGTGACGAGCCGGGGGTCGAGGACGGCGATGACGCCCTTGTCGTCCTGGGCGCGCAGGAGGCGGCCGGCGCCCTGGGCGAGGAGGAGGGCGGCGTGGTTGGCCGCGACCGCCATGAAGCCGTTGCCGCCCCTGGCCGCCACGTGGCGCTGCCGGGCCGACGTCAGCGGGTCGTCCGGGCGCGGGAACGGCACCCGGTCGATGATCACCAGCCGCAGCGAGGGCCCCGGCACGTCCACGCCCTGCCACAGCGACAGCGTGCCGAACAGGCAGGTGGGCTCATCCTCGGCGAACTGCTTGACCAGCAGCATCGTCGAGTCGTCCCCCTGGCACAGCAGCGGCACGTCCAGCCGCTCGCGCAGCGCCTCCGTGGCCGCCTTGGCGGCGCGCATCGAGGAGAAGAGGCCCAGCGTGCGCCCCCCGGCCGCCTCGATCAGCTCGGTGATCTCGTCGAGGTACTGCTGCGGCAGCCCGTCGCGGCCGGGCTGGGGAAGGTGCTTGGCGACGTACAGGATGCCCGCGCGGGGGTGGTCGAACGGCGAGCCGACGTCGATGCCCTGCCAGCCCTTGCCGTCGCCGAGCCCCCACTGCGCGGCCAGCGCGTCGAACGTGCCGCCCAGGGCCAGGGTGGCGGAGGTGAGGATCACCGTGCGCTCGCCGAACAGCTTGTCGCGCAGCATGCCGCTCACCGTCAGCGGCGCGACCCGCAGCGTGGGCGGGCGCCGGTCGGTGCCCGCGTCGAGCCAGACCACCTCGGCGCGGTCGGACTCCGAGGCATGGCCGTACGCCTCCAGCATGCGCACCGCCGTGTCGTGCACCTCGTCCAGCGCCGAGAACGCGGCCTTGCGCTGCCCCGCCTTGTCGGGGTCGTCCTTGTCGGCGCCGCGCGGCCCCATGGCCGTGACGCACCGCGCGGCCGAGTCGCGCACCAGCGCCAGCGTCAGGCCGAGCACCTGCGGCAGCTCGTCGATGCGCCCGGGCGGCGCGGCGGCCAGCAGCGCCTTGAGGTCCTCGCCCGCCTCCATGAGCTGGTCGGCGATCCCCTGCTCGATCAGCCTGCCCACCCGGCGCACCGCCAGCGCCACGGTCAGCTCCGACAGCTCGCCGGTCACCACCGAGGTCACCCGGTCGACCAGCTCGTGGGCCTCGTCCACGACCACGACCTCGTGCTCGGGCAGCACCGGCAGGTCGCCCATGGCGTCGATGGCCAGCAGCGCGTGGTTGGTCACCACGACGTCCACCTCGCCCGCCCGCGCCCTGGCCATCTCGGCGAAGCACTCGGCCCCGCTCGGGCAGCGGCTGGCCCCGAGGCACTCCTGCGCGCTCACGGAGAACTGCCGCCACGCCTGCTCGCTCACCCCGGGCACGAGCTCGTCGCGGTCGCCGGTCTCGGTCTCGTCGGCCCACTCCTGGATGCGCTGCACCATGCGGCCGGTCGCGCTCACCTCGCGGGGGTCGAAGAGCTGGTCCTGCTCGTCCTCCTCGGGCCAGCCCGCCGTCGCCTTGTAGCGGCACAGGTAGTTGCGGCGGCCCTTCAGGATCGCGAACGTCGGCTCGTGCGGCAACTCCTTGCCCAGCGTCTCGGCCAGCCGGGGCAGGTCGCGGTCGACGAGCTGGCGCTGCAGCGCGATCGTGGCCGTGGAGACCACGACGGGCGAGTCGCTGTCCATCGCGTGGCGGATCGACGGCACCAGGTACGCCAGCGACTTCCCGGTGCCGGTGCCGGCCTGGACCGCCAGGTGCTCTTCGCCGTCGATGGCCTGCTGCACGGCCTGGACCATGGTCATCTGGCCCTGCCGTTCGCTCCCTCCGAGAGCGTTTACCGCGACCTTGAGAAGTTCGTCCGCAGACGGGAGATGGGAGTCCGGCACGGCAGTAAACGCTACCCGCATTCCGGGGTCGCCGTGCCGAACGCGGTGTGATCGGCCAGATGCATCCCGGCGTTCCCGGACCCTCGCGGCGGCACCCGTGGCACACTGGGCGGTCGGGACTCCGGCGGGTCAGAGAAGGCCTTCACGCGGAGTGACCAAAGGGGTTCCCGGTGTAGATGGGAAGGCCGGTTCAAGAGGGTTTTCCGGGGTTGAGTGGACGGGAAAAGGCTGGTTAAAGCAGTATGTCTGCCATGTCGGAAGTTGTCCCGTTGCCGTCGTTCGGCGAAGTGTTCTTCGATGCGCGAGGTCAGGAGCGGTGTCTCCGCGTCACGTGGCATGAGGGCACGCTGGTCCTCAGCCTCTGGCGCGGCGAGATGTGCACCGCGAGCTTCCGCATGCCGATGGAGGACGTCGGGCGCCTGCTCGACACTCTCGACGAGGGTTTCGCGGAGGCCACGGGCGAGCAGCCCGCCGTGCCCGCGCACGACCCGGGCACCGAGGTCATCCCCGGCACCGGCCAGTACCAGCGGCCGACCCAGCCCGTCCAGCAGCCGCCGCAGGCGCAGCAGCACCAGCCCGAGGAACGGCCCACGGCCGCCCTGTCGCCCAACGACGTCCTCGTGGCCAGGGGTGCCCCTCCTGCCCACCAGGACAAGCTGGTGGCCTCCTACGGCGAGACCACGGCCCCCAGGGACACCATGCCCCCGGCGTACGGCGAGCCCCCGGCGTACGGCGAGGCTCCTAGGGATGCCTACGGCGAGCGGGCCCCCTTCACCGGCCCCCAGTACGTCGAGACGACGGCCCCGCAGCAGCGCTACACCGGCGACCCGCTCAGCGGCCCGCAGTACACCGGCGACCCCTTCAGCGGGCCCCAGTACACCGGCGATCCGCTCAGCGGCCCGCAGCAGTACACCGGTGACCCCTTCAGCGGTCCGCAGTACACCCCCGAGCCGCCCCAGTACGCCGGCCCGGCCGCCCAGGCCGACCATTTCCCGGGCCCCCAGTACATCGACAACGAGCCCGTCTACCAGATGCCCGGCGACCAGCGCCGCCCGGCGCCGCTGAGCACCGACCCGCTCGGCTTCCCCTCCCAGGCCGCCGCCCCCCACCAGCAGGCTCCTCACCAGCCGGCCCAGCACCGGCCCGACCAGTACCAGGGCGACCCTTACTCGTCCGACCCCTACGCCAGGCGCTCCGACGCCTACCAGCAGCAGCCGCCGCAGCAGCAGGCCCCGGCCGCCGCGGGCCTGGGCACCCCCATGCACGGCATCCCGGGCGCGGGCCGGCGCCGTCCCGCCCCTCAGCCCGTCCGCGACGACTACGCGGCCCCCCAGCCCCTGCGTGACGACTACGCGGCCCCCCAGCCCCTGCGCGACGACTACGCCGCCTACCAGCAGAGTCCCGCTCCGAACCCGGTGGACCCGCTGCTGTCCATGGGCCGGCAGGAGCACCAGCAGCCCGACGCGCTGTCCCGCCCGTACGTCGTGGACCCCATGTTCTCCACGGGCGAGCGCCTGCGGCCCGGGGAGCAGCCGGACTACCACGAGCGGAGCGACCGCAGGGAGTGGTGACACGCCGGGTCCGGGAGCCAGGTACGCTCCTCCCGTGAACCCGACCATGGGCCTGCAACTGCTGCTGGTGGCGGGCGGCGCGATCGGCGTGGCGGCCGTCGCCCGGCGCAGGGGCTGGCCCGCCCCCCTGCTCCTGGTGGCCGCCGGCCTGCTGGTGTCGCCGCTGGTGCCGGCGGTGCCGCTGCAGCCGGAGCTGGTGCTGTACGTCTTCCTGCCGCCGCTGCTCTACTCCGCCGCGTTCGACAGCTCCTACCTGCGCCTGCGTGACGTCAAACGGCCCGTGGCCCTGCTGTCGGTCGGGCTCGTGCTCTTCACCACCGCCGCCGTCGGACTGGTCGTCCACCTGCTGCTGCCGCAGCTCCCGCTCGCGCTGGCGTTCGCGCTGGGCGCGATCATCGCGCCGCCCGACGCCGTGGCCGCCGTCGCGGTCGGCCGACGGCTGGGCCTGCCTCGCAGGGCGCTGACGATCCTGGTCGGCGAGAGCCTGTTCAACGACGCCACGGCGCTGACCCTCTACCGGGTCGCCGTCGGGGCCGCGCTGGGCGGCACCCTGGACATGTGGCACGGCCTCGGCGACTTCGCGCTCGCCGCGGCGGGCGGCGTGGCGATCGGGCTGGCGGTGGCGTTCGCGCTGGCCTGGCTGTTCAAGCACACGCGCGACTCCCTGGTCGAGAACACGCTGATGCTGCTGATCCCGTTCGCCGCCTATCTCGCGGCGGAGAGCGTGGAGGCCTCGGGCGTGATCGCGGTCGTGATCGTCGGCCTCTATCTGGGCAACCGCATGCACCTGCAGGGGTTCGGCACCCGGCTGGTGTCGGGCGCGGTGTGGAAGGTCACCGACTTCCTCCTGGAGACGATCGTGTTCGCCCTGATCGGGCTCCAGCTCACGACCGTCATCCAGGGCATCTCCGGCTACGACCCGTGGGCGGTCGCGGGCTACGCCGCCGCCGTGCTGGCGATGACGATCGTCAGCAGGTTCGTGTGGGTGTTCGCGGTGACGTACCTGACGAAGCTGGTGAGCAGGAGCAACGCGCCCACCGTGCCGCAGGCGGTGATCCTCGGCTGGGCGGGCATGCGCGGCGTGGTGTCGCTGGCGGCGGCTTTCGCCATCCCGCCGGAGATCCCCGCGCGGGACCGCGCGATGCTGCTGTTCCTGACGTTCACGACCGTGATCGGCACGCTGCTCATCCAGGGCACCACGTTCCCGGCGCTGATCAGGCGGCTGCGCGTGTCGAGCGAGCGGGAGCAGTACGAAGACCGCCTGGCCGAGGCGGCGGCCCAGCAGGCCGCGCTGGAGGCCGGGGTGGCGGAGCTCGAACGGCTCGTAGCCGAGCAGGGCGAGCCGGACGAGATCCAGAAGCAGGTCATCGACCAGCTCAGGGAGAAGTCCTGGCGCCGCTCGCTGAGCGCCTGGGAGCGCCTGGGTGGCGGCACGGGGCAGGGAGGCGCGGAGACTCCCAGCGCCCTCTACCGCCGCCTGCGCCGTGACATGCTCCAGGCCGAGCGCCAGGTCTTCGTGCGGCTGCGCGACGAGCGCCGCCTCGACGACGAGGTGATGCGCGACGTGATGGCGCAACTCGACTTCGAGGAGGCGATCCTGGAGCGCTAGCCGGGAGGAGCCGCGCCGCTCAGCCCATCGCGCTGTCGACGAAGCACCAGCGCCAGTCCTCGCCACGTTCGTAGGACTGGATCACCGGGTGGGCCGTCTCGTGGTAGTGCTGGGTGGCGTGCTTGCCCGGCGAGGAGTCGCAGCAGCCGATGTGACCGCACTCGAGGCAGCGCCGCAGGTGCACCCAGCGGCCCCCGACGGCCAGGCACTCCTCGCAGCCCTCCGGCGTCTTCGCGGCCGGATCGTCCGCCTGGGAAAGATGCTCGCAAATTGCCATAAGAGAAATCCTAGGACCACCAGCACGATCAAATTTCGGCCGCCCCTCTTGTCGGCCGCCGGGCAAGCGTGGACATCGTGCTCATCCGGGAGTGACATAGGCCACACCACCCCTGGAGCCGGGCGTGCTGGAGGTCCGCAACCTCGAAGCCGTCCACGACGACGTGATGCTCGTGCTGCGCGGCGTGAGCCTCAGCGTCCCGCCCGGGGCGGTCGTGGCGCTGCTCGGCGCGGGCAGGACGATCTTGCTCCGTGCCGTCTCCGGGCTGCTCGACGTGCACGACGGCGAGATCACCAAGGGCAGCGTGACGCTGGAGGGCGTGCCCATCCACCACCTCAAGCCCGCCCAGATCGTGCGGCTCGGGGTGAGCCAGGTGATGGAGGGCCGCCGCATCCTCCCGAGCTGACCGTCGAGGAGAACGTCAAGGTCGGCGGCCGAGTCCCACCTGTAGTGCGTCTACGGGCTGTTCCCGCTGCCGCATGAGCGGCGCAGGAGCAGGGCCGGGCCATCATCGAGATCACCAAGAACGAGCCCGACCTGGTCATCCTCACCCCCGACCCGGCCGACGCCCGCCACGATCATCGGCCAGGCGGCCGACTTCTTCACGGGGCCGACGGCGCAGGGTTACACGTTCGACGGTCCTTGCTTCAACAAGCGCTAGGGAACGCGAAGGGCGGACTTGTGCTTCACGAGTCCGCCCTTTCACAGCGGGTCAGGCTCTAGTTGGCGCTGACCTTGCGCTGGATGTCGATGAGGATGTGCATCATCTCGCTCTGGTTGCCCTGCAGTTCGTTGAACTTGGTCGTGAACTTGGCATCCATGGACTCGAACCTGTTGTCGATCTCCTCGAACTTCGTGTCGATCGCCTCGAACTTGGTGTCGATCTTGGCGTCGAGGGCGGTGAACTTCTCGTCGAGTGCCGTGACTCGCTCGTCGAGGACGGTGACCTTGGCATCCAGGGCGGTTACCTTCGTGTCGAGGGTCTTGACGTGGTTGGCCACGCCGTTGATCCGCTCGGTGAGCTGCTGCCCGAGCTCTGCCTGGTCCGCCCGGAGCCGGATGAACTCGTTGTCCAACTCGGTGCCGAGTTTGCAGCAGAGTTCCTTGAAGCTCATGTTGATCTCCCTTACCTTGGAGGTAAGGGACCGGGGATGGTAGTGATCTCCGGTCCCGCTTCTTTGCCAAGAGGATACCCCTTCAATTGGCGATCACAAGCGGAATCGAATGAA
The DNA here is from genome assembly GCF_044458585.1 of Nonomuraea sp. NPDC050451. Lineage (NCBI taxonomy): Bacteria > Bacillati > Actinomycetota > Actinomycetes > Streptosporangiales > Streptosporangiaceae > Nonomuraea > Nonomuraea sp. NPDC050451. The sequence continues at coordinate 400,812 of NZ_JBITHZ010000002.1, read as the reverse complement.
GATTCCCCTGGTCAGAGGGCAAGTGGTGCCTTTAGTCCGGAATTATCCGCCCAAATCGGAGAGAATTATTTTCAGGTTAAGCGCGGGTGCGAATGGGGTATCGAAATCCGCGCCCTCAGAGCTTGCCGAGGGCGCGGGCCAGGATGGTGGCCGTGCGGGCGATGGCCGTGTCGTCGCCGGAGTCTCCGGCACTGCGGTTGGTGTAAATGGCCATGATGATGGGAGACACGCCCTTCTTTGGCCAGATGACCGCGATGTCGTTCGCCCCGCCGAAAGCGCCGTTCGTGCCGGTCTTGTCGCCGATCGTCCAGGTCTTCGGCAGGCCGGCGCGGATGCGGGCGTCACCGGTCTTGGTCGCGATCATCCAGGCGTTGAGCTGCTCGCGGTCCTTGGCGGTGAGCGCGTTCCCGGTCGTGACCGCGCGCAGGTCGCGGGCGATGGACGCGGGCGTCGTGATGTCGCGCTTCTCCTTGGGCGTCCAGTCGTTCAGCTCGGTCTCCCAGCGGTCCAGACGGGAGATCGGGTCCTTCAGCGTGCGGAAGTAGCGCGTCAGGCCGGCCGGTCCGCCGATCTGCTTGAGCACCATGTTGCCTGCGGTGTTGTCGCTCAGGGTGATGGTCGCCTCGCACAGCTGGTTGACGGTCAGGCCGTCCTCCACGTGCTTCTCGGTGGTGGGGGAGTTCGGCTTGAGGTCGTCGGCCGTCCAGCGCACGACCTTCTCCATCAGCCCGGGCTCGGAGGTGCGGGCCTTGTGCAGCACGGCCGCGCAGGCCATCGCCTTGAACGTGGACAGCAGCGGGAAACGCTCGTTCGACCGGTACCCGATCGTCCTGCCGGTGGCGGTGTCGATGGCGTACGCGCCGATGCGCCCCTTGAACGACGCCTCCAGCGCGCGCAGTTCCTTGCGCGCCTGAGCCTCGCCCGAGAGCGCCTGCACGGAGCTCGTGGCCGAGGCCGTGCCGGCCGGGAGGGCGCCGCCCGCCAGGAAGGAGATCGTCAACGTGGCAACTGCCGTGAAGCGGCGGTTTCGCATGCTATGTCCTTGCGGTCGTCCGTCAGTGGGCTAGGAGCAAAGCAGATGCGATCACCACGTGTCTAATAGCGATATCGCGAAGGAATCGATATCGGTTCACGCATGAGCCCACGTCAGAATCATGATCCCGGCGACGATCAGCCCGGCGGCGTGCACGCACAACGCGGGCACGACGCCGGCCGCCCCGCCGAGCACCCCCGCCAGCCCCATGCCGGCCAGCGCGGTCGCCGCGTGGGCGCTACCCAGCACGCCGAACACCCCGCCCCGCCGGTCGTCCCGGTTGCCGCCTAACAGCGCGCGAATCCCGCCGGCCCCGTCAATCACCGGAGTCCGTGGGTGGCAGGGGGACGACCATCTGTGTCACCAGCACGGGCCGGGCGCCGTCGGGGCGGGTGGAGGGGGCGTCGACGCGGGCCATCAGCGGCCCGAGCAGCTCCGCCACCGCCGTGCCCAGCGCCGCCACCTCCTCCGCCGTGGCGTAGAGGTACAGGTTTCCCACGCCGCCCACGCCCCGCCACGCCTCGGGCTCGTCCCCGCGGTGCTGGTGCCACTCGGTCAGGCGTGACAGCGCGCGCTCGACGATCACCTGCTCCAGCAGGCTCCGGGCGGCCGCGTGTTCCGGCCCGGCCGCGTCGTCGTCCCACTCCTGGATGGTCTCGGTCGCCTTCCACGGCCGCTCGCGCTCGTCGCGCGCCGCCGCCTGCGCCACGAAGCCGTACTTGGCCAGCTGGCGCAGGTGGTAGGAGGCCAGCGCCTGGCTGATGCCCACCTCCCGCGCGGCCTCGGCGGCGGTCATCGCGCCCGCCCTCAGCAGCAGCTCGTGCAGCGCCAGCCGCACCGGATGCGCGAACGCCCGCATCGCGGCCGGGTCGCTGAGCCGTCGCCGCGAGGATTCCAAAGACATGCTTGGAATGTTGGGCGGCTATCGCCGAAGATGTCAAGGGATCCTTTGGAATACGTTGGGTAGGGTCGAAGCATGCGACTCCTCAAGAGCCGATTCGTGCCCCTGGCCGCCTTCGCTGTCTGTGTCTTCGCCGCCGGATGTGGTGAGGTCAACAGCACCATCGACAAGGCCCAAGCGTGCCTCGAAGCCCCGAAGATCGTCGCCGACCTGGGTGCCCAGCTCAAGACGCTCGCCGACGATCCCAAGGCCATGGACAAGGCCCTCGACGACGCCGCCACCAAGCTCAACGACGTGGCCGACAAGGCCGCCAACACCACGATCAAAGAGGCCTCCGACGACCTGGCCAAGACGCTGAGCGGCATCAACGTCAAGGACGTCAACGACGCCGTGGACGCGACCCAGAAGGTCCTCACCGAGAGCGCGGCCTACGCCGAGAAGGTGGCCAAGGCCTGCACTGGGTGAATCCCAACTTCTCTAGGGGAAATGGGGACGAATTACCGTTTTTCCCATGGAACCCGACCCGCGTTTCACCTTGGCCAATGAACGAACCTTCCTCACCTGGCTGAGCACGGCGCTGGCGCTCAGTGCGGGTGGGGTGGCGATGGCGGCGGTGCCGGAGCACGTGTTCGTGCCGTGGATCCGTACCGCGCTGGCCGTGGTGCTGGTGACGCTCTCCGCGCTCGCGGCGGGCATGGCGTATCCGCGCTGGCGCAACATCCAGCGCGCCCTGCGCCAGCAGGCGCCGCTGCCGCCGCCCGCGCTCGCGGCGGTCTTCGGGTACGGCGTGGCGGCCGTCGCGGTGATTGCCCTCGTGCTGATCATCCTGGCCGCCTGAGCCGGAGGCCGGACCCGATGGCCCCGGAGAAGGAGATCTGGGACGAGGGGCTGCAGAGCGAGCGCACCCGGCTGGCCTGGGTGCGCACGGCCGTGGCGCTGGCCACCGGCGGGCTCGGCGCGGCCGGCCTGTCCCTCAGGCACGGCCTGCCCGTGCCCTCGGTGGTGGCGTTCGCGCTGGCCGCGCTCTGCGGCGCCGTGCTGCTGATCAGGACCGGGGCGCGGTTCCGCCGCGTGCAGGAGGCCCTGCACGGCGGCAAGCCGCTGGACCCGGGGCTCGACGTGCTGTTCGCCTGGCTCGGCACCCTGTGCGTGGTGGCCGGCGCCCTCACCTTTGTCTTCGGGATTCGGTAAGCGCGGTTGCCAGATCTGGAGAAGGAGGCACACACTCGGAGGTGAGGGGGGTGACCTCGTTGGAAGAAGAACACAGGATCGTGCCTTTCGAGTGCCGCGGTTGCTGGCACGTCTGGGAAGAGGAGTACCTCGTCAGGCGCATCGATGACCGTCACGGAAACGAGCGGGAGATCTGGCTGCGCGCCGGGCTCCCCGTCCTGCCGCCGTCACCGGGGGGCGTCATGTGCCCGAGGTGCGGGAGTCAGCAGGCCACGACCTTCCCGGACGGTTACCTGTCCCGACATCCGGAGCTGATCCCGCCCGCGGAGTCCCCCGGGCCAGACGCGACTCCGCTGCTCAGCCCGGTCCCCAGGCCGCATTACCTCGATGCCGCGGAACGCGTGGTCTCAGGCAGGGGACAACCCCGACCACGCCATGAACGCCTAACCTGACACTTGGTGAGCATTTCGTAGCGGCAAGTGTCATAAAGCCCGTCTTGCGGGCGCGCGAAGTCAAGCGGACACTCGGAATCGACGGCGATCAGAAGCCGGGGGGTGGTCCCAGTGACCGAAGGGTTCGACACCCGCGAGACGTGGCCTTTCGAGTGCCTTCGCTGCTTATACGTCTGGGAGGAGAATTTCGTCGTCAGACATCTCTCAGACGTGCACGGCAACGAGGTGGAGCTCTGGCTCAGCGCGGGAGTGACCGTGCCGCCGCCCTGGTCGGGCACCTGCTGCCCGCACTGCGGCGCGTACCACGTGACCTCCTTCCCCACGGGATACCTGGCGCGGCATCCCGAACTCGTGCCCGCCCCGGATCCGGAGCCCGCGCCGGTCTTCGCCGCGGCGACGCCGGAGCCGGGCAGGGTGTCCGCACCGCGGACTCACCTGCCCGGCAGGCTGCTGATCGCGCTCGGGGTGCCGCTGGCGCTGTTCGTCGGGTACGAGCTGTACGCGAACGCCGTGGCCGTGGCACACCACTAGGGAGCTAGCTGAGGCTCTCCAGCCACGCCTGGTGCAGCCCGGCGTAGCGGCCCGAGGCCGCGATGAGCCGGTCCGGCGGACCGTCCTCGACGATCTCGCCGCGGTCCATCACCAGCACCCGGTCGGCGATCTCCACCGTCGAGAGCCGGTGCGCGATGATCAGCGCCGTCCGGTCGGCCAGGATCGTGCGCAGCGCGCGCTGCACCAGCCGCTCGCTCGGCACGTCGAGGCTGGAGGTGGCCTCGTCGAGGATCAGCACGGCGGGATCGGCCAGGAACGCCCTGGCGAACGCGACGAGCTGACGCTGCCCGGCCGACATCCGGCCGCCGCGCTTGCCGACCTCGGTGTCGTAGCCGTCGGGCAGGCTCGAGATGAACTCGTGCGCCCCGATGGCCTTGGTCGCCTCGCGCACCTCCCGGTCGGTGGCGTCGGGCCGGCCGAACCTGATGTTGTCGGCGACCGTGCCGCTGAACAGGAAGTTCTCCTGCGTCACCATGACGACGGCCTGGCGCAGCGCCGGCTCGTCCAGCGTGCGCAGGTCGACGCCGTCGAGCAGCACGCGCCCGTCGGTGGGGTCGTAGAAGCGGGAGATCAGCTTGGCCAGCGTCGTCTTGCCCGCGCCCGTCGCCCCGACCAGCGCCACGCTCTGCCCGGCCGGGATCGTCAGGTCGAGCCGGGGCAGGATCGGCATCTCCTCGACGTAGGCGAAGGTGACGCCCTCGAAGCGCACCTTGCCGCGCGCCCTGCCGTCCGGCAGCCTGGCCGGCTCGCGCGGCTCGGGCACGGAGGGCTCCTCCTCCAGCACGCCCGACAGCTTCTCCAGCGCCGCGCCGGCCGACTGCAGGGTGTTGTAGAACTGGCTGACCTCCTGCATCGGCTCGTAGAACTGGCGCAGGTAGAGCAGGAAAGCGGTCAGCACGCCGACCTTGACCTCGCCCTCCAGCGCCAGCCAGCCGCCGTAGAGCAGCACGCCGCCGATCGTCAGGTTGCCGATCAGCTTGATCCCGGTCATGAACGTCGCGCCGAGCTGCATGCTGCGCGCGTTCGCGCCCCGGTAGTCGTCGTTGAGCTGCTCGAAGATCTCCTGGTTGCGCGGCTCCCTGCGGAAGGCCTGCACCGCGCGGATGCCGGTCATCGACTCCACGAAGTGCACGATCACCAGCGCCACCGTCTCCCGCGTACGCCGGTAGACGATCGCCGACTGCTGCCGGAACCACCGGGTGAACAGCAGCAGGAACGGCAGCGGGACGAGCGCCAGCAGGCCCAGGTGCACGTCCAGCACCAGCAGCAGCACGGCCGTGCCCGCCATGGTCAGCACGGCCTTGACCAGCGCGTCGAACCCCGACTGGAGCAGCTCGGCGATGGCCTCGATGTCGGAGGTCAGCCGCGAGATGACGCGCCCTGAGGTGTACTGCTCGTGGAAGCTCAGCGACAGGCGCTGGAAGTGGTCGAACACCCTCCTGCGCAGTTCGAGCAGGGTGCCCTGGCCGATCCGGCCCGACAGCGTCAGGAACGCCCGTCGCGTGAGCGCCTGCGTGATCGCCGCGGCCAGGATCACCCCCACCACGGTCAGCAGGACGGCGGGGCCGGCCCCGCTCGTGATCGGCGGGATGCCCTCGTCGATCCCGATGGAGACCAGGAAGGGGATCGAGAGCCCGGCCGCGTTGGAGACGACGATGATCGCGACGAGCAGCCCGATCTTCTTCCGGTACGGCCTGAGCAGGTCGCCGAGCAGCCGCCGGGAGCGCTCCCGGAGCAGGACGGACACCTTCTCCGGCAGCTCGTCCTGGTCCTCGGAGCCCACACCCCGCCAGGACGCCGTGGTGGTCGTGGTCATCGCAGCGCTCCTTCCGAGGCGTCGTCGAAGTCGGCGTCCTGGGCCAGCAGCTCGCGGTATTCGGGCACCTGCGCCAGCAGCTCGTGGTGCTGCCCGACGTGCGTGATCGTGCCGCCCCGCAGCAGCGCCACCTTGTCGGCAAGCAGCACGGTGGAGGCGCGGTGGGCGACCACGATGCCGGTCGCGTCACGCAGCACGTGCCGCAGCGCCTCCTCCACGAGCGCCTCGGTCTCCACGTCGAGCGCGGAGAGGGTGTCGTCGAGCACGAGGATCCGCGGCTTGCTCAGCACGGCCCGCGCCAGGGCCAGGCGCTGCCGCTGGCCGCCGGACAGGGACAGGCCCTGCTCGCCGATGCGGGTGTCGAGGCCCCACGGCAGGTCGTACACGAACATGGCCTGCGCGGTCTGGACGGCCTCGGCCAGTTCCTCTTCGGTGGCGTCGAGCCGGCCGAGCGTGAGGTTCTCCCGCACGCTCATCGAGAACAGCGTCGGCTCCTCGAACGCCGTGGCCACCACCGAGCGGAGGCTGGTCAGCTCGAGGTCGCGCACGTCGTACCCGTCGATCGTGACGCGGCCCTCGGTGGGGTCGATCAGCCGCGGCACCAGGGCCGTCAGCGTGGTCTTGCCGGAGCCGGTCGCGCCGACGACGGCCACCGTCTCACCGGGGCGCACGTCCAGCCAGACGTCGCGCAGCACCGGCTCCTCGGAGTCGTGGAAGCGGAACCCGACACCCTCGAAGCGCAGGTGGCCGTGGGGTCTGTCGATGGTCCGCGTGCCGCCCTCGATGGCGGGAACGGTGTCCATGACCTCCATGAGCCGGTCGGCGGAGGTCATGGCCTCCTGGGCCATGGCCAGGATGTAGCCCATGCTCGCGATCGGCCAGACGAGCTGGAGCATCAGCGTGGTGAACGCGACCAGCGCGCCCAGCGTCAGCGCGCCCGTGCCGACGGCCAGCGCGCCCAGCAGCAGCACCAGGGCGAGCGTGATGTTGGGGATGATCTCGAGGAAGGCGAAGAACTTGGCCAGCAGCCGGGCCTTGTCCATGGAGGTGCCGTAGACCTTGAGCGCGCCCTCGTCGTAGCGGTCGAAGACGTAGTGGCGGCGGCCGAAGGCCTTGATCGTGCGGATGCCGAGGGCGGACTCCTCGACGAGCGTGGCGAGGTCGCCCTGCTCGTCCTGCACCTGGCGGGAGGTCTTGATGTAGCGCTTCTCGAACCGCAGCGACAGCCACACGATCGGTACGGCCGAGGCCAGCACCAGCAGCCCGAGCGGCCAGTACTTGTTCAGCAGCAGCACGGTCACGGTGATCAGCTGCAGGATGTTCATGACCAGGAAGAGCATGCCGAAGCCGAGGAAGCGCCGGATGGTCGACAGGTCGGTCGTGGCCCGGGATAACAGCTGGCCGGACTGCCAGTCGCCGTGGAAGCCCATGGGCAGCCGCTGCAGGTGCTCGTAGAGGTCGTCGCGGATCGCGGTCTCGAGGCCGAGCACCGGTTTCACCTGGGCCCACCGCCGCAGGAGGATCAGCAGGGCCTCGACGACGCCGACGCCGATCGCGAGCAGCCCGAGGGGGAGCAGCGCGCCGGAGTCCCCGTGGGCCACGGGGCCGTCGATGACCTTCTCGCTGATGAGGGGGAGCGCGATGCCGGCCGCGATGCCGACGATCGCCGCCAGCCAGATGAACACCAATCTGACGACGTAGGGGCGGAGGTAGGACTTCATCCGCCACAGGGAGTTGGAGGAGAGCAGGGGACGTTGAGGTATGTGCGTATCGGGAGGCATCCCTTCTAGGCTAATACGAGGGTTCAACCGATTTTCAGTAGCCCGAAGAGTGCGGTTCTTGTACGTGACGTGCAGAAACGGTGAAAGATCTTGCACATTCGGCGGACCGTTACTTTTGTTGTGATCTGTTGGGGTATGTTCTTCGCCCTGCTCGGCGGCCGTCTAGGATGGGGGACTCATGATCGCTGAATCGGAGATGCCGCACCTGCGCCGCTGCGTCGAGCTGGCCACGCGGGCGCTGGAGGTGGGCGACGAACCGTTCGGCTCGGTGCTGGTCGCCGGCGACGGGACCGTGCTGGCCGAGGACCACAACCGGGTGGCCGGCGGCGACAACACGCAGCATCCGGAGTTCGCGCTGGCCCGCTGGTCGGCGGCCCACCTGACGCCCGAGGAGCGGGCGGCCGCCACCGTCTACACCTCCGGCGAGCACTGCCCGATGTGCGCCGCCGCCCACGCGTGGGTCGGGCTGGGCCGCATCGTGTACGTGGCCTCGTCGGAGCAGCTCGCCGCGTGGCTGTCGGAGCTCGGCGTCCCACAGCCGCCCGTACGCACGTTGCCGATCAATGAGGTCGCGCCCGGAGTGGTGGTCGAGGGCCCGGTGCCGGAGCTGGCCGAGGAGGTCCACGAGCTGCACCGCCGTTTCCACGGCTGAGCAAATATACCGTTTTACCTGGGGTTTGTACTCTCCGTGACAGAGTACGGCCATGGTGTTCGGCCGCTCGATCAGGGCCCGGATGACCATCGCGACGGTGGTGGTCTTCGGGGCCGTCGTCCTTCTGGGGGTTCTGGCGATCTCGCTGACCTACCCCGTGCGGGCGCGGGCGGACCTCGTCCAGCAGGCGGACGACGCCAGCCGGCACCTGGCCATGACCATCACCGAGCAACGGTTCAGCGGCCCCATCCCGCCGCGGAAGGGCGTCTACCTCTTCCAGATCGTGAACTCCGCCGGCGACGTGCTGGCCGCCAGCACCGGACTCGCCGGCCAGCCGCCGCTCACCCGGGCCTGGCCCAGGAGAGGCGACTTGCGGGTCCAGACCCGGGTGTGTTCCGGCAGGTGCATGGTCGTCGTGGGGACGAGCAACCCCGCCAGCGCGTACGGGTCCGTCACCGCCTTCGCGGCCCTGCGGGAGCCGTTCCTGCTGAGCTCGCCGTTCCTGCCCCTGGTGCTGACCGCCTTCGGGGCGGTGCTGGTGGCGCTGACGGGATGGGGCTCCTGGTACGGGGTCGGCCGGGTGCTGGACCCCGTGGAGCGGATCAGGTCGGGACTGGCCCGCATCAGCGCCCAGGACCTGAGCCGGCGCATCGACGTGCCCGACACGCAGGACGAGGTCGCCGAGCTGGCCGCCACGGTCAACGAGACCCTGGAGCGGCTGGAGGACGCCGTGGCCCGGCACCGGCGCTTCGTCTCCGACGCCTCCCACGAGCTGCGGACGCCGATCACCGGGCTTCTGGTACGGCTGGAGTCGGGGCTCGCGGACCTGCACGAAGGCGAGTGGCGGGCGGCGATCAAGGACGCCGAGCGGCTGTCGGACATCGTCCACGACCTGCTCCTGATGGCCCGGCTGGACGCGGGGGTGCAACCCGAGCAGGAGCGGATCGAGCTGGGGAAGCTGGTCGAGGAGGAGGTCGCGCGGCAAACCTGCCGGCTGCCGCTGACGATGGACGTGGAGCCGGGGCTCTTCGTCCGCGGCAACCGGCTCCGGCTCGCCCGGCTGCTGACGAACCTGCTGTCCAACGCCGACCGGTACGGGGACTCCCGGGTGTGGATCTCCGTGCGCGGATGGGCGGACCAGGCCGTGGTGGAGGTGCTGGACGACGGGCCGGGGATCCCGGCGGAGATGCGGGACCGGGTGTTCGAGCGGTTCACCCGCCTCGATCACACCCGGTCACGGGACACCGGGGGCACCGGGCTGGGGCTGCCGATCGCCCGCGACATCGCCAAGGCCCACGGCGGGACGCTGGAGATCGGGGACGGCCCCGGGGCCCGGATGATCCTGCGCCTGCCGCAGAGCCTGCCCGCACCCGACGCGACGCGGCTCTAGGACTTGCCGAGCTCGACGGTCTCGGCCACCTCGGCGTGCCGCTCGGCCTCCTCCTGGGCGAACCGCTCCGCGTCGAGCTTGTCGGCGATGTCCTCGTCCTGGCGCATCAGGGCGTCCAGGGACTGGCCCGCCATCTCCAGCACTCCCATCTCCGCGTACGCCTGCCGCAGCCGCGGGCTCCACAGCCCGATGTCCTTGACGCACGGCACGATCCGGCTGAACAGCAGCGACCTGAACAGCCGCAGGTATTCGGAGTGGTCGGTGGCCTCCATGGCCTCGTCGACCTCGGCCTTCGACAGGCCCAGGTTCTCCCAGGTCTCCCGGCCGCGCAGCCGGTCGCGCATGAGGTAGCAGCCCTCGATGACGAAGTCCTCGCGCTCGCGCAGCTCCGTCTCCGACAGGCTCCGGTAGTAGTCGCGCAGCGCCATCCGGCCGAAGGCCACGTGCCTGGCCTCGTCCTGCATCACGTACGCGAGGATCTGCTTGGGCAGCGGCTTGGTCGTGATGTCGCGCATCACCCCGAACGCCGCCAGCGCCAGCCCCTCGATGAGCACCTGCATGCCGAGGTAGGGCATGTCCCAGCGGGAGTCGCTCAGCGTGCTGTCGAGCAGGGCCTTGAGGTGCTCGTTGATCGGGTACGCCAGGCCCACCTTCTCCTGCAGGAAGCGCGCGTACGTCTCGGCGTGGCGCGCCTCGTCCATCGTCTGGGTGGCGGCGTAGAACTTCGAGTCGAGGTCGGGGACCGACTCCACGATCTTGGCCGAGCAGATCATCGCGCCCTGCTCGCCGTGCAGGAACTGGGAGAACTGCCACGCCGCGCCGTGCCGCCGCACCTCGTTACGGGTCTGCTCGCTCATCCGCTCCCAGAGCGGGGTGCCGTGGATCGCGATGGTCTGGTCGGGGACGCCCAGGACGTTGTACGGATCGACCTCGAGGTCCCAGTCGATGCGCTTGGTCGAGTCCCACTGCTTGTCCTTGCCCTTCTGGTAGAGCGCCAGCATGCGGTCCCGGCCGTCGTCGTACTCCCAGGTGAATCGGCTCGCCCCGGCCATCTCGACGTTCCACGTGGAGAGCTCGGCGGGGATGGTGTAGAGATCGTGGGTCGACATGGAACCTCCCGAGGGGGTCACGTACACCGTACGTACGTCCGCCTTCCGAGAGTTCCACGTACACCGTACGTACGTCAATAGAATGAGGTATGCCTACGGAGCCCCTCTCGCGAGGCCGCATCGTCGCCACGGCCATCGACCTCATCGAGCGCGAAGGCGCCGACGCGGTCTCCATGCGGCGCATCGCGGCCGAGCTCGGCGTCGGTGTGATGTCCCTCTACAACCACGTGCCCAACAAGGACGCCCTGCTCAACGGGGTGGCCGAGGCGGTGCTGAGCGAGATCGAGTTCACCGACGACCCCGGCGCGCACTGGACCGAGCGGGTGCGCATGCAGGCTCGGGCGTTCCGCCAGATCGCCCACGATCATCCGCGCTCGACCATGGTGGTCGTCAGCCGCCAGCTCCACTCCACGGCCGGGCTGCTGCCGGTCGAGCGGGCGCTGGCCACGCTGCGCAGCGCCGGGTTCGACGGGGCGGACGCGGTCAGGATGCTGCGGATGTTCATCGCGTACATCGTGGGCTCGTTGCTGCGGGAGGTGGGGGTGACGCCCACGTTCGCGCCCGTCCACAACCGGCTGGTCAAGGCCGAGGGCGTCGATCCCGCGCTGTTCCCCGAGGTCCACTCACTGGCGCCGCTGCTGGACCAGTGCGATCACGAGGCGGAGTTCGAGTTCGGGCTGGAGCTGCTCATCCAGGCGATCGAGGTGCACGTGGCGCGCAGGGAGGGCACCCGGTGAACACCGGGTGCCCTCGCCCGCCTTCGGCTAGTACCAGTTGTGCGATCTCCAATGTCCCCAGGCGCCGCACGGCCTGCCGTACCTCCCCTTGATGTAGGAAAGTCCCCACCGGATCTGCGTCTCCGGGTTGGACTTCCAGTCGCGGCCGGCGCCGCGCATCTTGCCCGCGGGCAGTGCCTGCGGGATGCCGTACGCGCCGGACGAGCGGTTGCGTGCGTGATGGTTCCAGTTGCTCTCCCTGGTCCAGAGATTGTCCAGGCAGCGGAACTCCTGCAGGTTCCAGGACCGCTGGACCACCTGGTCCAGCGCGATCCTCTTGTTCTTGCTCGGCGTCGCCACCGCGGCCTTGGGCTGCGCCTTCGTCGTCCAGGTCCCGATCCGCACCACGGGCGGGCGCTCGGCCCAGGCCGCAGGTGCCCCGATCGCGGTGAACGCGGTGAATGCGGTGACGCTGATGAGCGCGCGTTTGCTGTCCAAGTCGATCCTTGCTGTCGGGTCGCGTGCGGACAGGCGCACTGCATCGGGCGCCCCTGCCGATCCGCGTCCGTGGCTCGGACGCGGAGGGTCCGCGCGGCCCTCCGGGAATCCGGCACCGCCCGATCCCGCTGGGCGGCCCGAAGGGCGCCGCGACGTGTCCTCTAGCACGATTCCTATTACGTTCGGTCACCGCGGGTCATACATCTCGACACGCGGTGGAGAGGTGTTTGCGCGAGCGTTGCGGATATAAGTCCCTCTCGCAGGGCCGACCTTGCCCGCCCCGTAGTCCGGCTGAACGGCCCTTGCCGCAAACCGCGACCAACTATGGGGTTTGGGCGTGCGCGAACTGCGGGTAAGCACGGCCTTCCACGATTGGGCGCTTCGCGCGCCTGCTGGAGCCCACCCCAAGCTCGCTCGCTACACCCGCGACTCGCGCGGCGGAGTGGCCCCATGGGTGTCGTTGCCTGGGAGGGATTCGGGGATCCCGGGCCGTTCCGGGTGGAGGTGATCGCGACCTCGATGTGCTCGCCTGTCGGCTCGTCGCAGTGTTGTCCGTCCGGGCGCCGGGGTCTCAACCTGAGAGGCGTGTCTGACTTCAAAATACTGACTCCAGCAAGTATTCACCGTCAGTTCGGTCGCACGTAGTCGGGGGTTCTCATCGAGTTGGCTAGCGTTGGACGACGTCGCCCGCCGTAAGTCGAATAAGTCAACGAAGGTGATGTCGCGTGGCTCTGAGAACCGACCCTGAGACCGATGGAGTGGCCGGAGGCATTCTTCCCAGACCGGTGGACGAATGGCCGGGGCTCGGCGACATGGTCAGAGACGGTTTCGAGGTCGATCGCGGGGCGTTGCGGGAGACCGGCATACGTCTCGTGGTCGACCTCAATGACATCGACATCCCCCATTGGTGGCGTGAACCGGGTTTCAACGCCGGCGACTGGGGCCGGGCCAATGACGTTTCTGTGCTCTTTCGCAGATTCTCGGACGATCTGTTCTGTGTCGCCAGTGACGCGGTGGTCGAGTGTCTGGCGGCCGCCTGCGGCGTCGCCACCGCCGGTCAGAACTACGACATCGCCGAGAACCACAGTTGGCTGACGAGGCAGTCATTCTGGAATCGAGGCCACGGTCCCACCACCGGAGTGAGCCCCCACGCGCCGACGCCGAGAAGCAACTGGAGCGACGTGGAGAAGGGCTACGCGCTCAGTCGTCACTATCCGTCGGGAGGCTTCGCGGCCGACTGGGAGGGCATCGAGGGCAGCCATGATTACGACGGCCTCAGCAAGGAGGAGATCAGGGCGCTGCTGATGACCGGCGACGAGAGCGGGATGCGAAATTTTTCCAAGGTGACGAAGGCGATCGCCGACGACCTGGACGGATTGAAGGGCAAGCTGCGGTCGCACGCGGATGGCGTCAGTTACAAGTGGGGCGGTGCCGCGGCGGAGAAGGCGCAGGGGGCGCTGAAGCAGATTTATGAGGCCCTCGGCCCGTTGGTCGACGCGCACAATTCGCTCAGTACGCTCGCCCGCAGGTGCGCTGACGACATCATTGCGCCCGCCAAGGCGCGCTTCGATCACGCCGTTGCCGACGAAAATTGGTTCACCGACCTGTTCCAGGACGACGACGACAGTTCCGCCCGCAACTTCTTGAGAGAAGTCGACACGCAATTGTCGCAAGAAGTGCTCGCGCGTTTCCCGCAGTACATCCGGATCGACCTCCCGGGTCTCATCCACCCAGAGGACAGGCTTACGTATCACTCGTGAGGGATCGCAGGATCGGCGGCGGCCACGTGCCGCCGCCGATCCCGTGGGGTTGTTACCGCTGGGCCGTCGACGTGGTCACGTACCGGGCCGTGTTCGCCTCAGCGTCCGTGTGCGACCGCTGGAACCCGGCCTTCTCCAGCACCCTGATCGAGGCAGGATTCGACAGCTCCACGCCGGCGCACACCGTGTGCACTTCCGGCGCCGTGAGCGCGAACTCGGTCAGCGCCCGCGCCGCCTCGGACGCGTAGCCGCGGCCCTGGCGGGAGGTGACGATGCCGTACCCGATTTCCAGGGTGCCGTCGGCGGGCGGCCAGAACAGGCCGAGCGAGCCGACCACGAGACCGCTGTCGCGCTCGATGATCTGGCGGTGCCCGTACTCGCCGAACCACGAGGGGTGCTCGGCGAACAGGCCGGCGATGACGTGGTCGCCCTCGGCGGGGAAGTCCTCGGCCCAGTGCGCGGACCGGGTGCCGCCCAGGACGGCGCTGACTTCGCCGGGGGTCCAGGGACGCAGGACGAGGCGGTCGGTGGTCAGGTCGGTGCCGGACATCGAGAAGGAAGAAGACATTTGTGACTCCAGGTCGTTGAAACGATCGGGCCGCGCTCTAGGGTCGCGCGGACCGGAGAAGGGCATGCTGATGACGGCTGCTGGCAGCCATATTCATCAACCTCCTTCGTCCCGGAGTGATCAGGCGCCTCTTGCGCCGCCGCGATCTTAGCAGCCCTCGCCGAGGGAGGGCACGAGACCGAATCACGTTCCGGAGGCGTAGGGTTCGGTGCATGAGCCTCACTGACATCCAGCTCCGCACCCTCGACGACACCCCCACCACCTTCGGGGAGCTGGCGGCCGGGAAGGCCGTTCTCGTCGTCAACGTGGCCTCGCGATGCGGCCTCACCCCGCAGTACGGCGCCCTGGTCAAGCTCCAGGAGCAGTACGGCCCGCGCGGCTTCACGGTGGTCGGCATGCCCTGCAACCAGTTCGCCGGCCAGGAGCCGGGCACGGCCGAGGAGATCCAGGCGTTCTGCTCGGCGACGTACGGGGTGGACTTCCCGCTCCTGGAGAAGGCCGACGTCAACGGCCCCGGCCGGCATCCGCTCTACGAGGAGCTGACGCGGACCTCCGACGAGCAGGGCGAGGCGGGCGACGTGCAGTGGAACTTCGAGAAGTTCCTGGTGGACCGGGAGGGCGGGGTCGTGGCCCGCTTCCGTCCGCGCACCACCCCGGACGACCCGGCGGTCACGTCGGCCATCGAGAAGCTCCTCTGAGGGGCGGGAAAACCTTTCGACGCCCCGCGAGCGGTCGGCGAAGATGATCGGATGACGTCCGGGACGAGGGTCGCCGTGGTGACCGGAGTGAGCAGGCGGATCGGGATCGGCTACGCCATCGCGCGGGAGCTGCTGGCGACGGGCGCGAAGGTGCTGGTGCAGTCGTGGACCCCGCATGACGCCGAGATGCCGTGGGGCATCGACCCGGCGGGCATGGACGGCGTGCTGGAGACGTTGGGAGGCGTCGGTGACCGGCTGCACCACGTGGAGGCGGACTTCGCGGACCCGGCGGCGCCGGCGTGGGTCATGGAGCAGGCGGTCGGCAGGTTCGGGCACGTGGACGTGCTCGTGGCCAACCACGCCCGCAGCAACCGGCAGTCGCTGGAGGAGCTGACGGCCGCCGAGCTGGACCTGTCGTGGGCGGTGAACGGCCGGGCCAGCGCGCTGCTGACGCAGGCGTTCGCGGCCCAGCACGACGACACGCGGCCCGGCGGCAGGGTGATCTTGTTCACCTCGGGCCAGCATCTGGCCCCGATGCCGGGCGAGCTGCCGTACGCGATCAGCAAGGGCGCGATCCACCAGATGACGGCCAGCCTGGCCGACGCGCTCGCGGACCGGGGGATCACCGTCAACACCGTCAATCCGGGACCGGTCGACACGGGCTGGGCCGATCCCGAGCTCACCCGGCATGTCGGCCGCTCGCTTCCGGCGGGGCGCTGGGGGCGGCCGGAGGAGGTGGCCCGGCTGGTGCGCTGGCTCGCCTCGGACGAGGCCGCCTGGATCACCGGGCAGGTGATCAACTCCGAGGGAGGGTTCCGCCGCTGGTTTTCGTAATCGTGTGATTGCGCTCCGTGACGGGTAAGGGTCCAGGCATTGGCCTGAACGTCCCGCAGGGAGCACGCGATGACGATCAACCCGTACGCAGGTTCGCCGTTCAGCTACGCCACCGAGCCGGCCGTGGGGCCGTACTCGATCGTGGAGCTGATGCCCGGCGTCCGGAACCTGCTGGAGTACACCGGGCTCGAGGCGGGCGAGCGCGTGCTGCTGCTCATGGAGCACACCGTCGACCCGGTCGTCGTCCAGGCCATCGCGGCGGCCGCGGCCTACCGGGACGCCGACGTGCGCATCCTGTCCGTGCCGCCGTTCAGCCCGGGCGGGTGGGACAGGGAGGCGTCGCTGCACATCGAGACGGCCGCCTTCCGCGAGGCCGACCTGGTGATCAGCGGCACCTGGTGGGGCGAGGTGCACACCGCGCCGCTCTTCTTCGACCAGATCAAGTCACGCTCCTCCCGCTTCCTGTCGCTGCACATGACGGCCACCGCGGGGGCGCTGCTCACCGGGGGGCGGCTGCCCGCCGAGGTCTTCTACGCGCTGCTGCGCCGGACGCTGCGGCAGATGTCGGGCGCCCGCTCGATCCGGGTGACGTCCGCGCGGGGGACGGACGTGACGTTCTCGGGGCTGACGTTCGACCCGGACCCCGGCGCGATGCGGCCGGGGGACTGGCGGCCCTTCCCGTACGGGGGCGCCAACTTCTGGCCGGCCGACACCGAGGGCGTCCTCATGATCGAGGACAGCACGGTCACCGGCGTGCCCGAGGAGTCCCTGCGCATCACCCTGGAGGGCAACCTCGTACGCAAGATCGAGGGCGGGGCCGCGGCCGAGCAGCTGCGGCGTTACGCGCCCGGCGGCTTCTACATGCGTCACGGCCTGATCGGGCTCAACCCGAAGGTGCGGGTGGCCGGGGGGAACCAGTTCGAGCGGGAGAAGCACGCCGGTGCCTTCTACTGCGGCATCGACGGCCTGACCGACGGGCAGCCGGTCACGACGGGCCCGGGTTTCGCGCACTGCGACTGCCAGGTCGACCGGCCCACCGTCCTGGTGGACGGGGAGCTGTTCATCGAGAACGGGCGCCTGCTGATGCTCGACGAGCCGGAGATCAGGGAGGTCGCGGCGCGGTTCGGGCCGCCGGACGTGATCCTCGACGACAATCCGATCATGATCCTGCCCCGGCGCTACACCGGCGGGGGAGCCGCCGGCTAGCGGTGCCCTCCAACGGCGCCGGCTAGCGGTGGGGGCCGCAGCTGCCGCGGATGATGAGTTCCGTCGGCAGGACCACGCTGCGCGGCTTCCTGCCGCCCGCCCTGAGCACGAGCTCCGCCGCCCGGTAGCCCATGTCCCGGCCCGGCTGGGCGATCACCGTCAGGGGCGGGGAGCACAGCTCGGCCCAGGGCACGTCGTCGTACATCACCAGCGACACGTCCCTGGGCACCCGCAGGTCCAGCTCCCTGGCCGCCAGCACCGCCGCCTCGCCCAGCACGTTGCCCCCGGCGACCACGGCCGACAGGTCGGGGCGGCTCTGGAAGAGGCCCGAGGCGGCGGCGTAGGCGGAGTCGCGGCTGCCCGTGCCGAACACGACGAGCTCCTCGTCCACCGGCGCCCCCACGGCCTCCCTGAAGGCGTGCACCCGGCTTTCCTGGCCGGGGCCGCCGAGGAAGGCGATGCGCTTGTGGCCCAGGCCGCGCAGGTAGCGCACGGCCGTGCGGACGCCGGCCCGGTCGTCGGCCACCACGGCGGGGACGTCCAGCGGGCGGGCCGGGGCGGCGGCGGACAGGCCGTCCAGGGCCATGAGGTCGGCCACGGCCGCCGCCCGCACGTCCTCGGGGGACGACTGGAGCGGGAGGCGGTCGGCGAAGACCACCGTCATACCCGCGCGGAGCGCCGGGGACCAGGTGTCGGCGTCGCCCGACGGAACGGCGATCAGGCGGTCCACGCTCTGCTCCAGGAGCATGCCGATCAGGTCGGCCTCCTGCTCGGGGTCGCCGCCCGTGGAGCCGATCACGACGGGCTCGCCGGCCGAGCGGGCGCAGGCGAGCACGCCCTCGGAGAGCTGGCCGTAGAAGGTGTCGGTCAGGTCGGGGACGAGCAGGCCGATGCCGCCCGTGCGGCGTTGGCGCAGGTTGCGGCCCAGGGCACTGGGGCGGTAGTCGAGCTGGGCGGCGACGGCCAGGACGCGTTCTCTGGTCGCCGGGCTGGCCGAGCCGCCCGACAGTACTCTGGACACGGTCGCGACGCCCACGCCGGCCGCCTCGGCCACATCCTTGATCGTCGCCCGCTTCTCCATGGAAACGATTCCATCATGGTTTCCGGAAATCGGGAAGACTCGCCTGCCGACAACGGCTGGTCACGCGGTAACCCTTGACACCGATGTCCGTTTCGGGTGAGATGCTTGAAAACGTATCCACGTGAGTGGGTCACGGTAACAACGTCCGGGCCACCCGCCCTGGAGCGCGAAGGAATGTCATGGCATCCATCGTTCTGACGAACGTCGACAAGGTCTACGCCGGTGGCGTGAAGGCCGTGAACGGGCTCAACCTTGAGATCAAGGACGGCGAGTTCATGGTCCTGGTGGGCCCATCCGGTTGCGGTAAGTCGACCGCCCTCCGGATGATCGCGGGCCTCGAGGACATCAGCGGTGGCGAGATCGCCATCGGCGAGAAGGTGGTCAACCACCTGCCGCCCAAGGACCGCGACATCGCGATGGTCTTCCAGAACTACGCGCTCTACCCCCACATGACGGTCGAGGAGAACCTCGCCTTCGGCCTCAAGCTCCGCAAGATGCCCAAGCCGGAGATCCAGAAGCGGGTCAACGAGGCCGCCAAGATGCTCGGCCTCGAGACGTACCTCAAGCGCAAGCCGGCCGCCCTCTCCGGTGGTCAGCGCCAGCGTGTCGCCATGGGCCGCGCCATCGTGCGTGAGCCGCAGGCCTTCCTCATGGACGAGCCGCTGTCCAACCTGGACGCCAAGCTCCGCGTCTCCATGCGCGCCTCGCTCAACCAGATGCACGAGCGCCTCGGCGTCACCACCGTCTACGTCACGCACGACCAGGTCGAGGCCATGACCCTCGGCGACCGCGTCTGCGTGCTGCGCGACGGTCTGCTCCAGCAGGTCGACACCCCGCAGAACCTGTTCGACAAGCCGGTCAACCTGTTCGTCGCCGGCTTCATGGGCTCGCCCTCGATGAACTTCGCCACCGCCGAGCTCGTCCGCGACGGCGGCGCCGCCGCCGTCTCCTTCGCCGGCATCAAGCTGCCGATCCCCGACTCGACCTTCTCCGACAAGCCGGGCCTCGACCAGTACGTCGGCAAGAAGATCATCCTCGGCATCCGCCCCTCCGACTTCGAGGACGCCGCCTCGGCCGGCAACCACGCCAACGGCTGGGCCACGCTGCCGGTCAAGGCGGAGGTCACCGAGGAGCTGGGCTCCGAGATCAACGTGCTGTTCCTGATCGACGCCCCGCCGGTCGAGCACAAGGACACCGTCGCCGCCGCCGACGCCGGTGACGACGAAGAGGCCGCGCTGCCGCTGTCGGGCGACAAGTCCCTGTGGACCGCCCGCGTCAACGCCCGCAGCCACGCCCGTCCCGGCCAGAACATCGACCTGGTCCTCGACACGCACAACCTGCACTTCTTCGACCCCGAGAGCGGCCTGTCGATCGGCCACGAGGCCAACCGCTAGCCGACTCCTGCATTCCCGGTCGTGAGCCCCGCTCACGGCCGCTCGGGCCCCCACCGCGACCCCCTCCCGCGGCGGGGGCCCGTTCCATAGGGCCCTGGTACGGGCTCAGCGGCCGATGCTCGATGAGACGCGGGACTGCAGGCCGCGCGGCACGAGCTTGCCGATCGCGACGATGGCCTTGTAACGCAGGTCGGGAACGGACACCCGCTTGCCCAGCGCCAGGTCGCGCATGCCCTCCCGCACCACGTCGTCGGCCTTCAGCCACAGGAACCCGGGGATCCCCGAGACGTCCATCAAGGCCCGCTGGTGGAACTCGGTCCGTACGAAACCGGGGCAGAGCGCCATGATCTTGATGCGCGGGTTGCCCACCTCGTTCGCGGCGGACTCGCTGAAGTTCACCACCCACGCCTTGGACGCGCTGTACGTGCCCCGCGTGAAGAAGGCCGCCACCGAGGCCACGTTGACGATCGCGCCCCGGTCGCGCTCCCGCATGCCGGGCAGCGCCGCCAGGGTCAGCCTCAGCACGGCCTCGCAGTGCACCTTGAGCATGCGCACCTCGTCCTCGACCGGCACCTCGGGGAACCGGCCCGGGTGGCCGAAGCCGGCGTTGTTGACCAGCAGGTCGACGCCGCCGGCGATCCTGGACTCCACCCTGGCCAGCCCCTCCTCGGTGGCGAGGTCGGCGGCCAGCACCTCGACGGCGACGCCGTACCTGAGCTTGAGCTGGTCGGCGCTCTCGGAGAGCCGTTGCTCGTCACGGGACACCAGGACGAGCGAGAAGCCGTCGGCGGCCAGGCGCCGGGCGAAGGCGGCGCCGAGGCCGGAGGTCGCGCCGGTGATCAATGCGGTAGGCATACCTGAACCCTAATGCCGTGCGAGGATGGGCTCCGTGCGACCCGTGGCGGCCTTAGCGGCCCTCGTCCTCGTGACCCTGACCGCGTGCGCGCAGGAGCCGGCGCCGCCCGCGCCGGTCCCGCTCGACCCCGTGGAGAGCGCCACCCCGGCGCCGGAGTCCGCCGGGACGGAGCCCGCCGAGACGGAGCCTCCGGAGCGCGGGAAGCTGCGCTTCAAGCAGATCGCCAAGCTGGAGCAGCCGGTGGCGTTCGCCGTGCGCAAGGGCGACGACCGCCTCTACGTCGCCGAGCAGACCGGCAGGCTGCGCACCTCCGACGGCGACGTCGTGATCGACCTGTCCAGCGAGGTGAGCGGCGGCAACGAGCAGGGCCTGCTCGGCGTCGCGTTCCACCCCTCCGGCCGCTGGGTCTACCTCGACTGGACTGACGCGCGGGGCGACACCCACGTCACCGAGTGGGCCTTCGACGGCTCCAAGGCCACGGCCAGGCGCGACGTGCTCACCCAGGACCAGCCCTATCCCAACCACAACGGCGGCCAGCTCGCCTTCGGCCCCGACGGCCACCTCTACATCGCGCTCGGCGACGGCGGCAGCGCCGGCGACCCCCAGGGCAACGGCCAGGACCTGGCGACCCTGCTCGGCAAGATCCTGCGCATCGATCCGCGCGGCGGCCGGCCGTACAAGATCCCGGAGGACAACCCGTTCGCCGACAAGAAGGGCGCAAAACCCGAAATATGGGCTTACGGGCTCCGCAACCCCTGGCGGTTCGGCTTCGACCGCGGCACGGGAGACCTGTGGATCGGCGACGTCGGGCAGAACGCCTGGGAGGAGGTCGACCACCAGCCGGCCGGGTCGCGGGGCGGCGAGAACTACGGCTGGAACACCCGCGAGGGCGAGAGCCGCTTCCGGGGCGCCAAGGGCCGCGACATGGTCGACCCGGTGATCACGTACTCCCTGGACGAGGGCGGAAACTGCTCCGTGATCGCCGGATACGTCTACCGCGGCGAGAAGATCCCCTGGCTGCGGGGCCGGTTCCTGTACGGCGACTTCTGCGCCGGCTGGATCAAGGCCGCACCCGCCGACGCGCCGCAGGACGGGGCCGAGGTCGGGAAGGTCGAGCAGCTCTCGTCGTTCGGCGAGGGGCACGACGGCGAGCTGTACGCGCTCAGCCTGCGTGGTCCGCTCTACCGGATCGAGCCTGCCTGACCCGCTCGATCAGCCCTTCGACCTGGTCGTTCAGCTTGCTCCCCCGGGCCCAGCCCGCGTAGAGCGTCAGGAAGACGACCACCTCGCGCAGCTCGGTCTCGGTGAGCTCGCACGAGCGCAGCGCGGTGTCGAGCTGGACGTCCGTCTGCTCGTGGAGGCCCTGGCCGACGAGCAGCCCGAGAAGGAGCAGGCGGCGCTCCCGCACCGACAGGACCGTCCTCGACCAGACCTCGGCGAACTGCCGTTCCGCCGTCATGCCGAAAGAGTCGACGGTCTCCATTGCGGGTTCTGACATTTGCGCTCCCGGGGCGGTCGGAAGGGATCCTCATATCTTTCGCTACTTCCCCAGTTGAACCAATGGGGGTTGCATGAACGTTGTAGCCACATGAACCGGCCCCCGAGGTGACCCCGCCACGGAGTGCTACGGACCGTGCACAAAGCCTTAATTGATCTGTAACAAGTAAAGCCAAGGCATGGCCAAGATTTGGTCAAGATTTTTCCCTCCGCTTCGCGCTCATTGTGTCGGAAAGCGGGCACAACAACTCCGTTGGTCCGTAAAGCGGAGGTAAGCCCTGGTGAAAAAGGCACGGGGTTTGATCGCGGTCACGGTCGCGATCCTGATGCTGTCCGCGTGCGCCGGACAGCCCGAATTCCATTACGTACGCGACAAGGCGGGCACGACCTACTTCAAGGTGCCGTCCTCGTTCACGCAGCTCAACGCCTATCCCATCGAGCTGTACCTGTCCGGCGACCATCCGAACTCGGAGGCGGCCCTGCTCCGGGCCCAGCGGGTGTGGTCGACCGCCTTCGACCAGGCCGCGGAGCCGTCGGTCAACCACCTGCTCGGCTCGACGGAGCCGTTCGTCTACGCCACCGTGCACCAGCTCACGGAGGAGCAGCGGGACGCGATCTCGCTGAACCGGTTGCGCGACTTCGTGCTGCCGGTGACCTCGCAGATGCGCGAGCTCTACGCGCAGCAGGCCATGGCGACGGGCCAGCCGTCGATGTTCAAGAACTTCCTCCTCATCAACGACGAGGTCATGACGATGGACAACGGCGCCAGGGGAGTCCGGGTCCGCTTCGAGTACCAGATCGGCGACGACGTCCAGACGTTCGACCAGACCGCCATCCTCGACGAGAAGGGCGCCACGGTCTCCGTCATGCTCATCGGCTGCCAATCCGTCTGTTTCCGGAAGCGCGCCGCCGAGTTCGACAAGATCGAGAGTACGTTCAAGCTGCTCCGGCTGCCTGGATGAGGGAGCACCATTGACCACGACCAATCACCATGAAGGGCTGCGCGCCCCCGGCAGCGGGCCCTCCGACCCCGAATCCGTGACCAGAAAGAAGATGCAGTTCTGGGACCGGAGCAAATTCCTCATCGCCCTGGTGGTGGCCTACCTCATCCTCACGTGGAAGGTGATGGCCGACTTCCAGGGCATCGTCGTGTTCCCCGAGGCCGCCCAGAGGATCGCGTACGAATACCAGTGGATCCTCTGGCTGCTCGGCGTGGAGGTCGTGCGGCAACTCCACTTCGTCATCAGCGAGCACTGGTCGGCCTACCACCGCTTCTGGAGCCAGCGGGTGTTCGGCGGCTTCGAGCGCTGGACGCACCGGCGCTTCGACGACTGGACGAGGTACCGGCTCTCGCGGGCACTCAAGGTCACCTTCTTCGTGGTGCTGACGGCCCTGGTGCTGGGGGCGGTGCTGGACGTCAGCCCGTTCGTGGCGGTGATGCAGGCGCCGGCGCTGCTCTGGAACGCGATGCCGTTCCTGATCCAGATCGTCTTCCTGTTCTTCGTGGTCATCATCCAGTTCGTGGGCCTGTTCTGGTTCCTGTCCAGGGGCGGGGTGGAGACGTACTTCCCCGACGACATCAAGACCCGCTTCAACGACGTGTGGGGGCAGGACCACGTGGTCGAGCGCGTCCGGGAGAACATCGTCTTCCTCGAACGCCCCGACGAGATCGAGCGGCGCGGCGGGTACGTCCCCAGCGGCCTGCTGCTGTGGGGGCCGCCGGGCACCGGCAAGACCCTCATGGCCGAGGCCGTCGCGGGTGAGACCGGCAAGCCGTACGTGTTCGTGGATCCGGGCGCGTTCACGAACATGTTCATGGGCGTCGGCATCCTGAAGGTCAAGGCGCTGTTCAGGAAGCTGCGCAAGCTGGCGCTCCGGTACGGCGGAGTGATCGTCTTCTTCGACGAGGCCGACTCGCTCGGCAAGCGCGGCCGCCTCGCCCAGCAGGGCCCGCCCGGACAGGGCGGCTTCTCCGGCCTGTCCGGCGTCAACGGCTGCCACGGGCTCAACTACCTGTCCGAGGAGACCCGCCAGGTGCTGGCCTTCCGGGCCAGGCGCGAGTCGCCCGACGAGCCGGAGCGGCGCAACCGCTTCTTCATGGGCGGCGGCATGAACGGCTCGGGCGACCCCGGCACGCTGCAGGCGCTGCTCACCGAGCTGTCCGGGCTCAAGAAGCCGCGCGGGTTCTTCAACCGGCTCGTCCGCCGACTGCTCGGCATGCGGCCCAAGCCGCCGCCCAAGTACCGCATCCTCGTCATGATGGCCACGAACCGGCCCGACGCGCTCGACGAGGCGCTGCTGCGGCCAGGCCGCATCGACCGCATCTACAAGGTCGGCTACCCGTCCAAAGCCGGTCGGGTCCGCACGTACCAGGGCTATTTCGACAAGGTGTGGCACGAGCTCACCCCGGAGCAGATCGACAAGCTCGCCACGATCACCCCGTACGCCACCGGCGCCACGATCAAGGACCTGGTCAACGAGTCGCTGATCACCGCCATCAGGGACGGGCGCGAGATCATCACCTGGTCGGACGTGCTGCGGGCCAAGCGGCTCAAGCAGCTCGGCCCGCCCGAGGACGTCGAGTACATCGAGCGCGAGCGGCACGCCGTGGCCGTGCACGAGGCCTGCCACGCCGTCGTGGCGTACGTGACCCGCTTCCACCTCGAGATCGACATCGCCACCATCGAGAAGGGCGCCGACTACCTGGGCATGGTCGCCTCGATCAAGCCCGAGGACCAGTTCACCCGGTGGAAGTCCGAGCACGAGGCCGACATCATGGTCTCCCTGGCCTCGCTGGCCGGCGAGCGGATGTTCTTCGGGGAGGACAACTCCTCCGGCGTCTCCGGCGACCTGTACTCGGCCACGTACCTGACCGCCATGATGGAGTCGTACTGGGGCATGGGCTCCGGCGTCACCTCGCTGCCGGCTCTCCAGGAGCTGGAGATCATGGGCGGCAAGGCCATGCGCAAGGCCCGTCCCGGTGGTGGCGGCTCGATCGGCATCACCGAGAGGGAGCCTGCCAGGAACCAGCCCGACCTCACCCCCGACGTGCTGGGGGAGCGGATCGAGTTCAACCTGGTGCGCCTGCTGGAGAAGACCGAGGAGCTGCTGCAGGAGCACCGCAGGGAGGTGCTCTGCGTGGCGCACGCGCTGGAGACGCACAAGACGCTCAACGGCGACGACGTGGTGGCCATCATCCGCAGGGAGCCCGGGCCGCTCATCGACGGCACGATCTACGCCTCCGACGAGCTCTGCCGGGAGCTGGAGGACTACCACCGCGACGCGGCCAGGGCCCACAAGGAGCACAGCCACATCGAGCGCGACCTGCCCGGGCCCGCGGAGGAGCCGGTGGAGCTGCAGCCGGTCGCCTACGGCGCCCCCAGCGTGACGGCCGTCCAGCTGGCACCCCCGACGGTGCAGCCCTCGGTGATCCAGGCTCCGGCGCCCATCACGCACGACGTGAACGGAGAGGCGGCCGACCGCCCCGAGTTCGTGCCGTGGGCGGCGGCCTCGCCGCCTCCCACGCCCGTGTCCGTCGTGGTGGGGACGCCTACCGCGGCTCCGGTCCCGCCCCCGGCGCGGCGGCGCGCGGGGCGGGTCTGGCTGGTCGTCGCCAGCCTGCTCGGGCTCGTGGCGCTGTCCATCATCGCGGCGCTCGCGGTGACGGGCACGGTGGCGGGCGTCGGCACGAACGCGGCCACCTCGACGGTGGCCTCGCCGGGGCTGCTGCTCCTGCTGTTCGTCGTGGTGGTCGCGGTGATCGTGGGCGCCGGGCTCGCGTTCGTCGCGATCAAGGGGGTACGCGCCGCGCAGGCCAAGGCCGAGCGCGAACGCGACCAGGCCCACGCCCGCGCCCAGCTCCTGGCGGCGGCGATGGATCCCGACACGGCGATGCGGCTGCTCGGCTACGACGGGAACGGAACGGAGGGCCGTACCTGACACGAAAGCCCTGACAGCATGGCGTGGTGCCCCCCGGCGCCGCGCCATGCGCCGTCGTCGCATCCTTTACTTTTCGCGGCCCGATTAACACGGCGTTCACATTCGGGCAAAAACCGGGAAACGGCTGTCCGTAAGACTCGGCGTGGCTGTGAAACACCGTGAAGAAAAGGACCGCCGTGAGCTACAAGGCTGAGTACATCTGGATCGACGGCACCGAGCCCACGGCTCTGCTGCGCTCGAAGACGAGGATCCTCGCCGACGGGGCCGAGCCGCCGGTCTGGGGCTTCGACGGCTCCAGCACCAACCAGGCCGAGGGCCACTCGTCTGACCGCGTGCTCCGTCCGGTGTTCGTCTGCCCCGACCCGATTCGCGGCGGTGACCACGTCCTGGTCCTCTCCGAGGTCGAGGAGATCAACGGCGACGCGCACGTCAGCAACACCCGCGCCCTGCTCCGCCCGATCGCCGAGAAGTACGCCGCTCAGGACTCCTGGTTCGGCATCGAGCAGGAGTACACCTTCTTCAAGGGCAGCCGCCCGCTCGGCTTCCCCGAGGGCGGCTTCCCCGCCCCGCAGGGCCACTACTACTGCGGCGTGGGCGCCGAGGCCGTGTTCGGCCGCGAGATCGTCGAGCTCCACCTCGACCGCTGCCTCGCCGCCGGCCTGAAGATCTCCGGCATCAACGCCGAGGTCATGCCCGGCCAGTGGGAGTTCCAGGTCGGCCCGGCCGGCCCGCTCGAGGTCTCCGACCACCTGTGGATCGCCCGCTACCTGCTCTACCGGACCGCCGAGGAGTTCGGTGTCGAGGCCACCCTCGACGCCAAGCCCGCCCGCGGCGACTGGAACGGCGCCGGCGCGCACACCAACTTCTCGACCAAGGCCATGCGCGAGGGCTACGACGCCATCATCACCGCCTGCGAGTCGCTCGGTGAGGGCGACAAGCCGATGGAGCACGTCACCCAGTACGGCGCCGACATCGAGTCCCGTCTCACCGGCCACCACGAGACCGCCCCGTGGAACAAGTACAGCTACGGCGTGTCCAACCGCGGCGCGTCCGTGCGTATCCCGTGGCAGGTCGAGGTGGAGAAGAAGGGCTACATCGAGGACCGTCGCCCGAACGCCAACGTCGACCCGTACGTGGTCACCCGCCTGCTGGTGAACACCTGCTGCTCCGCCCTGGAGAAGGCCGGCCAGGTCTGACCTGCCCCGCAAGCGGAAAAGAACGGGCCCCTCGTCCCCGAGGGGCCCGTTCTTCGCGTTGATCACGGCAGGCGGAAGGCCAGGTCGGGCTCGATCTCGGCGACGTCCATCTGGGCCTTCTGCAGGCGGCCCGAATGGTCCCAGTTCATCGCCTGCCAGCGGGTGAACTGGTCGAGCACCCACATGCCGGACTGGCGGCTGCCGTTGCCGGACTTGCCGTTGCCGCCGAACGGGAGGTGGGCCTCGGCGCCCGAGGTCGAGTTGTTGACGCTGACCATGCCCGCCGAGATGCCCTCGCGGAAGCGGAAGGCGTGCTGCGGGTCGGTCGTGTAGATCGAGCTCGACAGGCCGTAGCCGGGCAGGTTGGCCAGCTCGATGGCCTCGTCGAGGGTGCTGAAGGTGGTCACGCCGACGATCGGGCCGAACGTCTCCTCCAGGAACAGGCGGTCGGTGGGCCGGACGCCGTCGACGACCACCGGGTGGTAGTAGAGGCCCCCACCGTTGGGGCTGCCGCCGTCGAAGTCACGGCGCGGGTTGTCCCCCGTAATTTTCCCGATATTTCCGGATACGACCTTGTGGTGGGGCTGGATCCAGGTCAGGTACTCCTCGTACCGGTCTGCGAACTTCTGGTCGAGCAGCGGACCCGCCAGCACGTCCTCCTCGGGGTCGCCGATCCTGGCCTTGCCCACGGCCCGCGCGAACCGCTCCACGAACTCGTCGTGCACGCTCTCGTGCACGATCACCGTGCCCAGGCTGGTGCAGCGCTGGCCGGCCGTACCGAAGCCGGAGAACAGCGCGCCCTCCACGGCCAGGTCGAGGTCGGCGTCCGGCATGATCACCATCGGGTTCTTGCCACCCAGCTCCAGGCAGGCCGACTGCAGGTGCCGCCCGGTCAGCTCGCCGATCTTCCTGCCCACCTCGCTGGAGCCGGTGAACCCGACCTTCTGCACGCTCCCCTCGCCGAGGGCCTGCTCCAGGCCCTGGTACGTCTCGGCGCCGTCGGCGAACACGATGTTCAGCACGCCGTCGGGCAGCCCGGCGGCCGCGAAGAGCTGGAACATGGCGTGCGCGGAGGCGGCGGCGTACTCGGCGGGCTTCCAGACGACGGCGTTGCCGCAGAGCAGCGCCGGGACCAGGTACCACGAGGGGACGGCGACCGGGAAGTTGCCCGCGGTGACGACCGCCGCCACGCCGATCGGGTTGCGGAACGTGAACAGGTTCTTGGCCGGCATCTCCGACGGGACCGTCTGCCCGTACAGCCTGCGGCCCTCGCCCAGGAAGAAGTCGCACGTGTCGACGATCTCCCGCACCTCGCCGAGGGACTCCGCGTACGGCTTGCCGATCTCCTCCGTCACCAGGCGGGCCAGCCGCTCGGCGTTGGCCTCGACCAGCCGGCCGATGGAGGCGATCACCCGGCCGCGCACGGGCGCGGGCACCTTGGCCCACTCGCGCTGGGCCTCCTTGGCGGTGCGGCAGGCGGCGGCGAACGTGGCGGCGTCGGCCAGCCCGACGTGGGCCACGACCTCGCCGGTGCGCGCCGGGTTGGTCGACGGGTACGTGGTGGCGCTTCCCGTCTCCTTGCCACCCACGATGGAAACGATCTGACGGCTCACCGGTGTCCTCCTCATAGTTCCTTCGGTCAGACAATCATCTCGCCGAAAAAAACCCAACCGGAAAGAACCCAAGATGTCAGCCGCTCTCCTGGGCGAGTTTGCGCAGCTCCGGCCCGAACCTCGGGTGCGCGAGCGCGGCGGCGAACTGGGCCTTGAGGTAGTTGAGCGGCGAGCCCGTGTCCCACCAGGTGCCGTCGATCACCTGCCCGTACACCGGATGGTCCGCGGCGTGCCGGTGCAGGGCGTCGGTGAGGTAGATCTCGCCCTGCGGGTTCTCGTGCCACCTGCGCGTCTGCTCGTGGAGCTCCTCGACGACGCCCGGGGTGACGACATATCCGCCGATGGCGGCGTACCGGGAGGGGGCCTGTTCGGGGGACGGCTTCTCCACCAGCCCGGAGATCAGCAGGCGGCCGCCGCCGAGGTCCTCCTTGACGATCGGCACGCCGTAGCGCGAGGCGTCCTCGACGGCCATCGGCATCAGGGCCAGCACGGGGGCGTGGGTGGCGTCGTACGCGGCCTTGAGCTGCTTGGCCCTGGGCACCTCGGCCACGAAGACGTCGTCGGCCCACAGCACCATGAACGGCTCGTCGCCGATGACGCGGGCGGCGTTGAGCACGGGCGTGCCGTTGCCGTAGGGGCCGTTCTGGTACAGGTACGTGATGTGGGCCAGCGACGACAGCTCCGCCACCGCGTCGGCCAGGTCGTCCTTGCCGGCGGCGCGGAGCTGGAGCTCGAGGTCGGCGTCGGGGGCGAAGTGCCGCTGAATGAGATCCTTGCGGGACGAGGTGACGATGGTGATCTCGTCGATGCCGGAGTCCACGAGCTCCCGGATGGTGTGCTCGATGACCGGCTTGTCGCCGATCGGCAGCATCTCCTTGGGCAGCGCCCTGGTCAGCGGCAGCAGCCGCGATCCGAGGCCTGCCACGGGGATGACGGCTTTGTGGACCATGCGTCTCTCCTTGATCGAGCGGCTTGATCGTGCGGGGAGAGAGCCGACGTTACCTCAGCCGATTTTTGAGGTCAGACGCCGAGGTGCCGGATTTTGACGGTGCCGCGAAGGAGATGCTCGTTCGTGACCCGCTGACCGGCCTTGAGGATCACGACGAGACCGTGCTTTCCCGCCAGAGGGCCGAGGTCGATACCGTCGGCCGCGCGTAGAAGGCGCAATGTCCGCAGATGGGGCAGATGCGCGAGCGGCGCGAGGTCGGTCACCGGGCCGCAATCGTCCAAGCCCAGCTGGATGAGGCCCTCCTGACGCCGGAGTGGAGTCAGATCCTCGATGTCGAGACCCCGCAGCCAAAGGGCCTCCAAGCGGAAGTGCTCGAGCTCTGCCAGGTCCAACCGGGCCGGGCCGGTGAGCTGCAGCGACTTCAGTGCGGGACAGGATTGCG
The DNA here is from genome assembly GCF_044458585.1 of Nonomuraea sp. NPDC050451. Taxonomy (NCBI): domain Bacteria; kingdom Bacillati; phylum Actinomycetota; class Actinomycetes; order Streptosporangiales; family Streptosporangiaceae; genus Nonomuraea; species Nonomuraea sp. NPDC050451. Next base: position 370,709 of record NZ_JBITHZ010000002.1, on the reverse strand, counting down.
GCAGGACCTTCAGGCAGTCGCCGGCTCCCGTAGGGGTGGCCAACGTCAGTGTTCTCAGATTGCGCATCCCGGAGAACACCGCAGGCGGTATCGGCAGGTAGTCACGACCGAGGGACAGATACCGCAGCTCGGTTTGCCGGGACAGCGGCCCCGTCCAGCCGGCCGGGTCGCGCGCCGGGAGGTCCAGTGTCAGCGCCTCCAAGCGCGGGATCCGGTCGAGGAAGGCCAGATCGTCGAATTCGACCTTCCAGAGCGTGAGATCGCTCAATCGGGGGAGGCTGCTGAGCGCCGCCAGGTCGACAGCGCGTGTTTCGGCGAGGTCGACCCAGAGGCTCTCCAGAACGGGCAACGCCTCCACGTCCTTCAGGGAGTCCGTGGCGACGTTCTGCAGGCTCAGGCTCTTCAACTGCGGCAGGTCTCGCAGGAAACCCAGGTCGGTGAGCGGCTCCTCCACGGTGACGGTCAGGTTCTCCACCTTCCGCAGGTGCGCCGCGGCGCGAAGGAGACGGGCGTTCGGGATCGTGACATCGTCGACTCCGGCCAGCACGCGTCGCGCGTAGGCGTCGGCGTCGTAGTAATTCCAACCCTCGTTGAGCTCCTTGCGGACCTCCCACCGCTGATCGGCCGCGTACCCGGCGAGCTTGTCCAGTGCCTCCGGACCGTTGATCAACCAGGCGGTCCTCACTGTGTTGGCCGCTCGTAGCGGCGTCAGATGGGACAGATCGTCCGGCAGCCGCCGCAGGATCTCCTCGCCCACCGCCGCGAGCACGCCCGCCTCCACTTCCGAGCGCGGCGGGATCACCCTGGCCAGGCACGCCTCGATGCGGTCGCGCAGCTCCACCGGGATCTCCTGGATAGTCTCCAGGCACCCCGCCACCAGTAACCGCAGCCGTCGCGCGTGCGGCCCGCCGTGGTCGGCGCGGTCCAGCAGGCCCGCCAGCAGCTCCCTGCGCACGCGGCCGGTCGCGTGGCCGGCGGCCATCACCACGACCTCGCGCCACTGGTCGAGATGCGCCCGCTCGACCGCCGCCTCCACGTCCTCGTCCTCCACGAGCTGTCCCGCCGCGAGGTACTCCTGCACCGTGCGGTGCGCGAAGTCGATGCGGCCGGGCACCGGCTCGCGCAGCACGCCGGACCGGCGGAGCAGGTGTTCGAGCACGTCGGCGGCCGGGTACGGCATGCGGGTCATCAGGGCCAGCTTGCGTTCGACGCTCTTCAGCGCCGTGGCCTTCGACAGCTCCGACCGGCCCATGGACACCAGCCGCCAGGCGAGGTCGCGCAGGATCCAGACCTTCTGGTCAGGGTCCAGGGAGACCTCGTCGGCGATCCGGCGTTCGGCGTCCCGCCGTTCCAGCAGCAGGCTGAGCACCGCGTCGTAGAAGCCCATCCGATTGCGCGGCAGCTGCGTGCGGCGGTCGAGGTTGAGCGCGCACAACATCGCGGCCAGCAGCGGCGTGGACGCCACCACCCCCAGGTGCGGGTTGGACTCCATGCGGGCCAGCAGCGCGAGCTCGTAGCCCTCCAGCTCCTCGGGCGCGCACGGCAGGCTGGGGCAGTCGCGCATCGCCACGTGCCACTGCCGGATGAGCTCCCGCAGGTCCCCGGGCGTCATCGGTTCCAGCGTCGCCGCCGCGAACCCCTCGTCCGCCAGCCACCGCGCGTCCGCCGCCGTCGGCCGCGAGGTCACCACCACGCGCATCCCCGGGTACGCGGCCAGCAGCCGCGACAGCCACTCCCGGACGGCCGGGCGGTGCCGTACCGGCAGTTCGTCCACGCCGTCCACCAGCAGCAGCCCGCGGCCGGACTCCAGGACCCGCTCCACCCACCCGCGCGGCATGCGCCCGGAGACCTCCTGGGCGACGTCGTCCAGGAACGCGGACGGCGCGGGGAACCTGCCGCCGGCGTGGCTGCGGAGCTTGATCATCAGAGGTACGCAGCCGTTCCAGCCGGACAGGGCGCCGGAGAAGTCGCCGCGGGCGGCGGTGACGGCCAGCCAGCGCAGCAGCGTGCTCTTCCCCGAGCCCGCGTCGCCGCGCAGCAACATGAGGCGTTCGCGGCCCAGCGCCGACTCGATGCGCTCGGTGCCGAGCTCCCCGGCGGGGCGGCCGGTGAGCGAGGCGACCGAGAGGCGCTCGGGGGCGCGGCGCCCGCGCTCGCCCGCCGAGACGTTGAGGCTGATGTAGGCGACGCTCAACGACGTACGGGGCCGGTAGTTCTCCACCCGCACCCCGAACAGCTCCACCTCGTCCAGAGTGCGGCTGACGAAGCCGAGGTAGTGGCGCTGGAACGCGTCGTCGTCCTGGCGGCCCTCGGGCGCCTCCAGCGTGCGCAGGGGGATGCGGGCGAGCAGGCGTTCCATGCCCTCGGCCAGGCCGCTCAGCCGGGCCAGGCTCTCCGTGGCCGCCCGCGGCACGTACTGGGGGAGCTGGCGCATCATGCCCGTCAGGCACTCGACGCATTCGGCGAGCAGCACCCCGTACAGCTGGTCCTCCGCCTCCCCGAGCCGGGGCTCCGGCAGCCGCGAGATGACGCGCTCGGCGAGCTTGGCGGGGTCGGCGTCGGCCTCGAAGAGGGCGGCGTCGGACAGGTCCGCCTGCCGCAGGGCGTGGACCACCTCCAGCAGCACGGCGGCCCTCGCCTGCTCGTCCAGCCCGCGGAACTCCTGCTCCAGCAGCCGGGCCAGCCGCCCCTCCACCGCCAGCGCGATGCCCTGGAGCTGGTTGTCGAACTTCCTGGGCGCCAGCCGGTCACGGAAGCCGCCCTGGATGAGGTCCTTCAGCTCCGAACCGCGCTCGTTGCGCGCGGCCCGGGTGGCGAGCCACTCCCGCATGGCACGTTCGGCGATCGACTTGCCCGCGGCCGTCAGCGCCGCCTCAATGCCTGGCATGCCTCCCTATATACAGGCTTTGCTAGGCCGTGAAGTCGGCGAAATCGAAGCCCGGGGACACGATGCAGCTCACCAGTACCGCTTCGTCGGAGGCCGGGCGGGCCGACTGCCACACGCCGCCGGGCACGATCGCCTGGGGCACCTGCCCCTGCTCCACGTCGGGCCCCAGCATGACCACGGAGTCGCCGATCGTCAGGCCCAGCGGGCCGCCGCGGTGCCACAGCCAGACCTCGTCCGACCTGACCATGTGCGGGACCGACTCCTCGCCCGGGTTCAGCAGGAAGTAGATGCCCGTGGCGCTGGACCGAGGCCCCGGGTAACCGTCCGGGTGGAAGGTCACGGACGATCTCCACGTCTCCCTGAACCAGCCGCCTTCGGGGTGGGGGAGCAGGTCCAGGGCCGCCGCGACGGGCGGGCGCTCGACGAACGCCACCGGGGCGCCCGTCACGTCCCTGCGCAGGAAGAGGTTCCCGTCCAGGACGAGCTGTCCGTCGAGCGGGCTGGCCAGGGCCGCCGCCTCGTCGGGTACCTGGATGGGCGGGCCGTCGGGGTAGGTGCGCAACTCCACCTTGGAGAGTTTATGCCGATAAATCGGGACAAGGTGGGTGGTTCATTCCCGGCCGATGGGCATCTCGCGGACGGGGCGCGAAATGTCGGTGGAGGTGGCTAGTCTGCGGCAGGTGATCGAACGGTGGAGCCGTGATCAGGTGCTCGCCCTGGCCCCGGACGCGGCGTCGCGGTCGGCCGCGCAGAAGGTGTCGGCGCCCGGGAAATGGTCGGCGTGCGGCACGACGGGCACGGTCGTGTACGGCGAGTGCGAGGGCAGCGGCGCCAGGCCCTATCTCGCCTGCGTCGATCTGGCCGAGCCCGCCTACCGGTGCAGTTGCCCGAGCCGGAAGTTTCCGTGCAAGCACGCGCTCGGGCTGCTGCTCATGTGGGCGGCCGACGGGGTGCCCGTCGAGCAGGGCGCGCCGCAGTGGGTGACCGAGTGGATGGAGACGCGGGCCGAGCGGGCCGCCAAGGAAGCGGCCAAGATCGAGGCGGCCCGGGCGAAGAAGGCCGCCGAGGTGTCCTCGGGTGAGAGCGACGGCGGGGCTCCCGGCGCCGGGCGGTCCGGCGGATCGTCGAGGCCGGGCGCGGAGTCCGTCCGCCACGGGCGCGTCGCCGCCGGGCTGAGCGAGCTGGAGCGGTGGCTCGACGACCAGGTGCGGCAGGGGCTGGCGGGGGCCGCCGAGCACGAATGGGAGGGGCTGGCCAAGCGGCTCATCGACGCTCAGGCGCCCGGTGTGGCGGGGGTCGTCTCCAGGCTGGTCCGGGTCCGGGCGGGCGACGACTGGCCGGGGCGGTTGCTGGAGGAATACGCGCTGATCCATCTGCTCGCCGTCGCCTACCGGCGGCGGGCGGAGCTGCCCGGGGCGCTGGCCGAGACCGTGCTGAGCCGGGTCGGCTTTCCCGTCGCCAAGGAGGAGGTGCTGGCCGGGCCCGCGGTGCGCGATCAGTGGGACGTGCTGGGCAGGCGGGACGAGGAGCAGGACCGGCTGACCTCGCGGCGGGTCTGGCTGCGGGGGCGCCGCAGCGGGCGGGCGGCTCTGGTGCTGTCGTTCGCGCCGCAGGGGCAGCCGCTGGACGCCTCCCTCGTCACGGGGACGACGATCGAGGCCGATCTCACGTACTACCCGGGGGCCGCACCCTTGCGGGCGCTGGTCGCCGTCCGGCACGACCCGGGCGCGGACGACGCCGCCCGATCCGGCTCCGGCGCGGGCGGGATCGGAGGCGGGATCGGGGGTGGGGTCGCCGGAGGGACGCCGCCCGGGGTGTCGCCGGAGCAGGCGCTCGACGAGGTGGCCGGGGTGTTGGGCGAGGATCCCTGGACCGAGTCGTGGCCGCTCGTGCTGGCCGGGGTGGTCCCGGGGCGCGACTCGATCGGCGGCCTGCCGCTGCATCGCGCGGCCCGCGACCCGTGGCGGCTGATCGCCGTCTCCGGAGGGCGTCCGGTCACCGTGGCCGTCGAATGGACGCCGCGCGGGCTGCGGCCCCTGACCACCTGGGACGACGAAGGAACGGCGGTGATCCTGTGACCGGCTGGGAGGAGCTGGCCTCGACGGCGCTCGTGGGGACCGATCGCAGGCCGTACCAGGGCGATCTGCTCGACGCCGCCGCCGTGGAGGTGGCGCGCAGAAGAGCAGGACGCAAGACCGGCGCGGCCGGGCCGCAGGACGCGTCTCCCGAAACGTCCCCCGAAGCCCAGGCCGCTCCTGCCGAGGAACGGGTGGCCGTGGGGAGGCGGGCGGCGGAGCGGCTGGCGCGGATCATGGGCGGCGAGCACGAGCGGCTGCTGCCCGAATGGCTGGCCGCGGCCGCCGCCACCGGCCGGAGGGTGCCGCCGTACGTGCTGCCCGAGCTCCTGGAGAAAGGACGGCGGGACCGCTCGATCCGGGTGCACCTGGGCGTCCTGGCCGGGCAGCGGGGCCGGTGGCTGGCCGGGCTCAATCCCGCCTGGGACTACCTCCTGGAGGAGCCGACCGGGGAGACGTGGGAGCTGGGCGGCGCCGCCGACCGGCGGGCGCACCTGCGCGCGCTCAGGACGGCCGATCCCGGGCAGGCCAGGCGGCTGCTGGAGAGCACGTGGGAGCGCGAGACGCCCGACGACCGGGCCGAGTTCGTGGAGGTGCTGGCCGACGGGCTGAGCATGGACGACGAGCCGTTCCTGGAGAGCGCGCTCGACGACCGCCGCCGGGAGGTGCGCCAGGCCGCCGCCAACCTCCTCACCCGCCTGCCCGGCTCGCGCCTGTCCCAGCGAATGGCCGAAAGGGCGCGGGCCTGCGTGACCATCTCCCGGAAGGTCATCGCGGCCGAGGCCCCCCGAGAGTGCGACAAGGCCATGGAACGCGACGGCATCCGTCCCAAGCCGCCCAGGGGCATCGGCGAGCGGGCCTGGTGGCTGCAGCAGATCCTCGCCCGCGCCCCGCTGTCGATCTGGGGCCACCCGCCCGCGACGCTGCTCAAGATGAGGATCCCTGACTGGGACGCCGAGGTGAAGGCCGCCTGGGTGCGCGCCGCCGTGCTGCAGAAGGACCCGGAGTGGGCGCGGGCGATGTTCGGCTGGGACCCGATCGCCGACCTCCTGGAGTCGCTGCCGCCCGACGAGCAGCAGGAACTCGCCGCCGATTTCGTGAAAAAGCATGATTTGGACAGCCAGTTGATCATGGTGTTGGGCGGAGTGTCGTCCCACTGGCGTGAGGGCCTGGCCACGGCCGTCCTCCGCAAGATCGTGAAGGTGGCCACCACGCAGCCGTGGAACCTCGGCGAGCTGGTCAAGCTGGCCGGCGAGCGCATCGACCCGGCCCTGTTCCCGCTGGCGCTGAGCTACTCGCCCGTGGAGTCCGTCCAGCAGGTGGCCGCCCTGCTGCGTTTCCGTGCCGACATGTACAAGGAGCTTCACCCATGACTGTTCTGCGTCCGCACGCGGAAGACCAGTACGCCGAGGAGCTGGCCTTCCTGGCCAAGGACGACGACCGGCCCAGGCCGCCCGGCTGGAAGCTCTCCCCGTGGGCCGTGACCACGTACATCCTGGGCGACGGAGACCGCGTCACCCCCAAATACGTGGGCGCGCGCCGCATCGTCGAGGTCGCCGTCGCCACGCTGGCCACCGACCGCGCGCTGCTGCTGCTCGGCGTGCCCGGCACCGCGAAGACCTGGCTGTCCGAACACCTGGCCGCCGCCATCAGCGGCGACTCCACGCTGCTCGTGCAGGGCACCGCGGGCACCGCCGAGGAGGCCATCCGCTACGGCTGGAACTACGCCAGGCTGCTGGCCGAGGGCCCCTCGATCGAGGCGCTGACCCCGTCGCCCGTGATGCGCGCGATGGCCGAGGGCCGGGTCGCCCGCGTCGAGGAGCTCACCCGCATGCCGTCCGACGTGCAGGACGCCCTGATCACCGTGCTGTCGGAGAAGACGCTGCCCATCCCCGAGCTCAACCGCGAGGTCCAGGCCGAACGCGGCTTCAACGTGATCGCCACGGCCAACGACCGCGACCGGGGCGTCAACGAGCTGTCCAGCGCCCTGCGCCGCCGGTTCAACACGGTCGTGCTCCCGGTCCCGGCCACCGCCGAGGAGGAGGTGGACATCGTCTCGCGCCGTGTCACCCAGCTCGGCCGCGCCCTGGAGCTGCCGGAGACGACGACCGGGCTGGCCGAGATCCGGCGGGTGGTGACGGTGTTCCGCGAGTTGCGCACGGGCGTCACCGAGGACGGGCGCACCAAGGTCAAGTCGCCCAGCGGCACCCTGTCCACGGCCGAGGCCATCTCGGTGCTCACCAGCGGCATCGCCCTGGCGGCCCACTTCGGCGACGGCGTGCTGCGGCCCTCCGACGTGGCGGCCGGGATCGTGGGAGCCGTGGTCCAGGAGCCGGTCTCCGACCGGGTGGTGTGGCGCGAATACCTCGAGACCGTGGTGCGCGAGCGCTCCGACTGGCGCGACTTCTACCGCGCCTGCCGCGAGGTGTCATGAGCGAGCGCAGCGAGCGACCCATCGGACACGGTCACGAAGTGCTCATGCGGCCGACGAAGGAGGACGCATGAGCGCCCTCCCGGTCCCCGGCGTCGAGGGCGGGCCGATCGTCTCGGTGCTCGGCGTGCGCCACCACGGGCCGGGCTCCGCGCGGGCCGTGCGGCAGGAGCTCGAGCGCCTGCGCCCCGACGCCATCCTCATCGAGGGCCCGCCCGAGGCCGACCCGCTCGTCGCACTCGCGCCCGAGCTGGAGCCGCCCGTCGCGCTGCTGGCCCACGTGCCGGGGGCGCCCGCGCGGGCCGCGTTCTGGCCGTTCGCCGCGTTCTCGCCCGAATGGCAGGCCATCCTGTACGGCACCGCGGCCGGCGTCCCGGTGCGCTTCTGCGACCTCCCGGCGGCCCATTCGCTGGCGGAGAGCGAAGACCGGGACGAAAAGCGGGGCGAGACCGAGGACGAAGACCGGGACGAAGACCGGGCCGAGACCCCCGGTCTGCGGGCCGACCCCATCGGCACGCTCGCCGCGGCGGCCGGATACGACGACCCCGAACGCTGGTGGGAGGACGTCGTCGAGCACCGCGGCGACACGCCCTTCGAGGTGATCGCCGAGGCCATGGCCGCCGTACGCGAGGGCTACGAGCCGGACGAGCGGGAGGCCAGGCGCGAGGCGTACATGCGCAAGACCCTCCGCGCGGCCCTCAAAGAGGGCTACGGGCGGATCGCGGTGATCTGCGGGGCCTGGCACGTCCCCGCACTGACCGGCCCGCTCCCGCCCGCCGCCAAGGACAACGCCGTCCTGCGGGGGATGCCCAAAGTCAAGGCCGAGCTGACGTGGGTGCCGTGGACGTACGGGCGGCTGGCCTCGTGGAGCGGCTACGGCGCGGGGATCACCTCGCCCGGCTGGTACCACCACCTGTTCGGCGCGCCCGACCGGCCCGTGGAGCGGTGGCTGGCCGAGGCCGCCGCGGTGCTGCGCGACGAGGGGCTGGCCGTGTCGTCCGCGCACGTCATCGAGTCCGTACGCCTGGCGCACAGCCTGGCCGCCCTGCGCGGCAGGCCCCTGGCCGGGCTCGGCGAGGTCACCGAGGCGGCCAGGGCCGTGCTGTGCGAGGGCGACGACCTGGCCGTCGAGCTGATCCAGCGACGCATGGTCGTCGGCGACCGGCTCGGCCAGGTCACCGACGGCACCCCGATGGTGCCGCTCCAGCGCGACCTGCGCGACCAGCAGCGGCGGCTGCGGCTCAGGCCGGAGGCGCTCGACCGCGAGATCGACCTCGACCTGCGCAAGCCGCTCGACCTCGACCGCAGCCACCTGCTCCACCGGCTCGGCCTGCTCGGCGTCGACTGGGGCGCGCTGGGCGAGTCGCGCGGGAAGGGCACGTTCAGGGAGACCTGGACGCTGCGGTGGCGGCCCGAGCACGACCTGGCGCTCATCGAGCAGGCCGCGCTGGGCACCACCGTGGCCGGGGCGGCGGCGCGGCGGGCCGGAGACCTGGCCGCGACAGACCGGACGGCCCTGGCGGACCTGACGTCGCTGGTCGAGCAGTGCCTGCTGGCCGACCTGCCGGAGGCGCTGCCCGAGGTGCTGGCCGCGCTGTCGGCCAGGGCGGCGCTGGACACCGACGTGACGCACCTGATGGCGGCGCTGCCCGCGATGGTGCGCGCCCACCGCTACGGCGACGTGCGCGGCACCTCGGTCGAGGGGCTGGCGGTGATCGTCCGTTCGATGCTGGAGCGGATCTGCGTGGGGCTGCCGGTCGCGGTGACCGGGCTGGACGACGACGCGGCGGCCGGCCTGCTCAAACACGTGGACGCCGTGCACGCGGCCGTCGCGCTCCTCGAGACGGACGGCGCGGGCGGGGAGGTGTCGCCGCGGAGCCGGTGGCTGGTCACCCTGCGGGGCGTCAGCGACCGGCAGGACCTGCACGGGCTCATCGAGGGGCGGCTCACCAGGATCCTGCTGGACGCGGGGGAGCTCGACGACGCGGGCGACCGCATGGCCAGGGCCATGTCCAGGGGGCAGGTCCCGGCCAGGGCGGCGGCGTGGGTCGAGGGGTTCCTGGCGGGCGGCGGGCTGCTGCTGGTGCACGATCCGCGCCTGCTGAGCCTGGTGGACGGGTGGCTCGCGGAGCTGTCCGGCGAGCAGTTCACCGACGTGCTGCCGCTGCTGCGCCGTACGTTCGGCGGGTTCGCCGCGCCCGAGCGCAGGGCGATCGGGGAGCGCGTCCGCTCGGCCGGGAGCGGCGCGCGGGAAGGGACACAGGACGTGGACGAGCGGCGCGCGGCGGCGGCCGTCGCGACCGTGCTCGCGATCCTCGGAAAGGAAGACGGATGACCGACGACGAGCGCCTGCGCAGGTGGCGGCTGGTGCTGGGCGGCGGCGACGCCGACGGCACGGGGCTCGGGCTGGAGGGCATGGACGCGCGGATGGACGCCGCGCTGTCGGCCGTCTACGACCAGGGCGGCAGGGAGGGCGGGCTCGGCGCGTCCGCGCCCCGCGTGGCCCGCTGGCTGGGTGACATCCGCACGTACTTCCCCTCCACGGTCGTCCAGGTCATGCAGAAGGACGCCATCGAGAAGCTCAACCTCACCAGGCTCCTCCTGGAGCCCGAGATGCTGGAGGCGGTCGAGCCGGACGTGCATCTCGTCGGCACGCTGCTCGCGCTCAACCGCGTCATGCCCGACCAGGCCCGCGAGTCGGCCAGGGCCGTGGTGCGCAGGGTGGTGGACGAGCTCGAACGCAGGCTGGCCCAGAAGACCAGGGCCGCCGTGACCGGCGCGCTCGACCGTTCGGCGAGGACAAACCGCCCCAAGCGGGTGGCCGACATCGACTGGGACCGGACGATCAGGGCCAATCTCAAGAACTACCTGCCGGAGAAGAACACCGTCGTCCCCTCGCGGCTCGTCGGCTACGCCCGCAGGCAGCGGTCGGTGCAGCGCGAGGTGGTGCTCTGCATCGACCAGAGCGGGTCGATGGCGGCCTCGGTGGTCTATTCGAGCGTGTTCGGCGCGGTGCTGGCCTCGATGCGGTCGCTCAAGACGTCCCTGGTGGTGTTCGACACGGCGGTGGTGGACCTCACCGACCAGCTGCACGACCCGGTGGAGCTGCTGTTCGGCACCCAGCTCGGGGGCGGCACCGACATCAACCGGGCCATCGCCTACTGCCAGGGCCTCATCACGCGGCCCACCGATTCGATCTTCATCCTCATCAGCGATCTCTACGAGGGCGGCGTCAGGGCGGAGATGCTGCGCCGGGTGGCCGCGATGACGCAGGCCGGCGTCCAGGTGATCGTGCTGCTGGCGCTCTCTGACGAGGGCGCGCCGTTCTACGACCACGAGAACGCCGCCGCGCTGGCCGCGATGGGCGTGCCCGCCTTCGCGTGCACGCCCGACGCCTTCCCCGACCTGATGGCGGCCGCGATCGAGCGGCGCGACATCGCGCAGTGGATCGAGCGTCACATCGCGGTGTGAGTCGTCATGCGGCTGGTTCACCGTGCGCCCCGCCACGGCGCGTCAGTGGCCGGACTCGCCCGGCCTGGCCTTGCGCGGCAGCAGGTACGACAGGGCGAACGTCAGGACCAGCAGCCCGACCTCGACCCACACGGTGACCTGCATCGACGAGCCGAAGCTCCACTGGCGCGCCAGCAGGTTGAAGAAGAGCGTCCCCAGCACGGCGGTGCCGAGCGCGCCGCCGAGCTGCTGGATCGCGGTCAGGGTGCCGGAGGCCGACCCCGACTCGTGCGGCTCGACGCCGGCGAGCACGATGTCGAAGAACGGCGCCATGGTCAGGCCCATCCCGATGCCGACGAAGGCGAGGCTGGGAGCCAGCTGCCAGCCGCTGACGTCGACCCCGGCCAGGTGGATGGTCAGGGCGAGCGCGGCCGCGCCCACGGCCATGACGACGGTGCCGATCTGCAGCAGGCCGCGGCCCAGCTTCTCCTGCAGGCCGGACATCGCCAGCCCGAAGCCGACGACGCCGCCGAGCGCCTGCGGCAGCCCGGTGAGACCGGCCTCGAGCGGCGTGAAGCCGAGGCCGAGCTGGGTGTAGAGGTTGAAGACGAGGCCGAGGCCCATCATTCCGGAGAAGAAGGCCAGGCCGGCGACCAGACCGCCGGTGAAGGCGCGCTTGCGGAAGAGGCCGGGCGTGACCAGCGGGTCCTTGCCGGACCTGGCGCGGCGCGACTCGTACTGGCCGAAGATCGCGAACACCACGATCGAGGCCGCCATGGACACGAACGTCCACACGGGCCAGCCCAGCTCGCGGCCCTGGATGAGCGGGTAGATCAGCAGGAACGAGGCCAGGGAGACGAGGGTGACGCCGACGAGGTCGAGCCTGGTGGCGTTCGAGAGGCGGTACTCGGGCAGGAAGCGCATGCCGGCCAGCGCGGCGGCCAGGCCGAGCGGCAGGTTGATCAGGAAGATCATGCGCCAGCCCGTGCCGAAGAAGTCGGCGTCGACCAGCCATCCGGCCAGCACGGGACCGCCCACGGACGAGATCGTCATGACCGGGCCGAACATGCCGAAGGCCTTGCCCAGATCCTGCGGCGGGAACATCTCCTTGATCAGCCCCAAGCCCTGCGGGAGCATGACGGCCCCGAACAGGCCCTGCAGCACCCGGCTCGCGATCAGCATCTCCGGGCTCATCGCGACGCCGCACAGCAGCGAGGCGGCGGTGAAGCCCAGCGCGCCGATCACGAACATGCGCTTCCTGCCGAACAGGTCGCCGAGGCGCCCGCCGGTGATCAGGCCGACGGCCATGGCCAGGGTGTATCCGGCGCTGAGCCACTGCACGACGCTGTCGCTGCCGCCCAGCTCCTTCTGGATCGTGGGGGCGGCGATCGTGGTGACGAGCGCGTCTAACAGATCCATGACCTCGGCGGCCAGGATCACGAACAGTGCGACCCAGCGCCAGCGGTAGGGCTGGATCTCGGTCGCCGCTGAGGCGGTGACTGTCATGGGGGCTCCTTAAGAAACGGTGTTCTATGAACGAACGCTGTTCGCTACGAACACTGTTTTAGTGGCGAACACTGTTCGTGTCAAGTACAGTGTTCGTATGATGGCTCGCATGGCGGAATCCGAGGACGTCCCGCTCCCCCCATGGCGTAAGTCGCGCAAGCCCGCCCAGCTGCGGCGGCAGCTCAGCCAGGACCTGATCGTCGAGGCCGGGCTGCGGATCCTCGACGCCGAAGGGCTCGACGCGCTGAGCATGAGACGCGTGGCCCAGGAGTTCGACACGGGGCCCGCCTCCCTCTACGCGCACGTGGCCAACAAGGACGAGCTGCTGGAGCTGATCTACGACCGGGTGCTCAGCGAGATCCGGCTGCCCGAGCGCGATCCGGGCCGCTGGAAGGACCAGCTGCGGGAGTACATGGTCGAGGTGCACCGGGTGCTGGGGAAGCACACCGACCTGGCCCGGGTGGCGCTGGCCAACATCCCCTCGGGGGAGAACTCGATCCGCATGGGCGAGTTCGTCTTCGGATTGCTGATCGAGGCCGGCATGTCGCCGAGGGACGCGTCCCTGTCGATGGACCGGATCTCCCTGTACGTCACCAGCGACGCGTACGAGGGCTCCGTCCACTTCGCCAGGATGCGCGGGGCCGGCCTGACCGACGCGCGGGAATACTTCGAGTCCTTCGTCGGGCAGATCGCCGGCTACTACCGGGCGCTGCCGGCGGCGCGGTTCCCGCACATCACCAAGTACGTGGACGACCTGATCGCCGACGACGGCGAGCAGCGCTTCCAGTACGGCCTGGAGCTGCTCCTCGACGGCATCGAGGCCCGCATGCCCCGCACGCCCTAGGCCCAATTGCCGAGGGCCGCCTAGGACCCCCGCCGGAGGTGCTGACGTGGGGGTTCGCCATAGCTTGCCCGGTATGACGATGACAGTTGAGAGATCCGCGGCGGGTGTGGTGTCGCCGCAGTACCGCGCGCTCAGCATCGGGCTGGTCGCGCTGGTCATGTTGGTGGCCTTCGAGGCGATGGCGGTGGCCACGGCGATGCCCGTGGTGGCCCGCGAGCTGGGCGGGATGCACCTGTACAACCTGGCCTTCAGTGCCACGCTGGCGGCCAGCGTGATCGCGACGGTCCTGGGCGGGCGGTGGAGCGACGTGCGCGGCCCGCTGCAGCCGATCGCGACCGGCGTGGCGGGCTTCGTGGCCGGGCTGCTGCTGGCCGGGTTCGCGCCGAACATGGAGGTGTTCGTCGCGGGCCGGTTCGTGCAGGGCCTCGGGGCGGGATTGATCCAGGTGTCGCTGTACGTGCTGGTCGCCCGGGTCTATCCGGGAAGCATGCATCCCAAGGTGTTCGCCCTGTTCTCGGCGGCCTGGGTGGTGCCGTCCATGGTCGGCCCGGCCATCGCCGGGTTCGTGGCCCAGAACATCGACTGGCGGTGGATCTTCATCGGCGTCTCCTTGATCGTCGTCCCGTCGGCGCTGCTGCTCTGGCGCGGCACCGCGGGGCGTGAGGTGGGCGACGGCATCGCCGGGCCCGCCCCCGGCCTCGGCCGCAAGCTCGTCTGGGCCACGCTGACCGCCGTGGCCGCCGCCCTGATCCAGTACGGCAGCGCGCTCGAGCTCGCGGGCCTGCCCCTGCTCCTCGCGGGGATCGTCCTGCTGGCCGTGGCCCTGCCCAGGCTGCTGCTGCCCGGCTCGCTCAGGGCCGCCCCCGGCCTGCCGACCGCGCCCGTGCTGCGCGGCCTGGCCTTCGGCTCGCTGACGGCCGCCCAGGTGCTGATCCCGCTCATGCTGATCAACGAGCGCGGCCTGACCGCCACCGGCGCGGGCCTCGTGCTCACCGTCGGCGCCCTCGGCTGGTCCACCGGCTCCTGGATCAAGGGCCGCGGCACGATCAGCCACCTGGCCGCCATCCGCGGCGGCGCCGCCATGGTCACCGCCGGCATCGCGCTGGTGACGCTCGTGCTCGTCGACTCCCTGCCGCTCGCGATCGCGTTCGTGGCCATGGCGATCGCCGGGCTCGGCATCGGCGCGCTGCACCCGACGGTGTCCGTACTGGTGCTGGAGATGTCCAAGGAGGGCGAGGAGGGCCAGAACACCGCGGCCGTCGGCGTGGGCGAGTCGGTCTTCACCGTGGTGGCCGTCGCGATCAGCGGCGCCCTGTTCACCGCCACCGCCGAGAACTACGCGATCGGCCTGTCCTTCACCGCCGTGCTCGCGGCCGTGGCCTTTCTGCTGGCCCCCCGTTTTGCCCAGTCCCGCACAGCAGGCACTATGGAGGGAGCCGCGTCATAAAAGGGGGATACATGCCGCGAGTGCGGGAGCTTGAGGTCTTCCGGCTTGTCCTGCCGTTCGGCAGGAAGTCGGAGACCCTGCTCGTGAAGCTCACCGACCACGGCGGTATGACCGGCTGGGGCGAGTCCGTCTCCCCCCAGCCGAAGACGTGGTCCAGGCTGGAGGAGTCGCTGGGCGCCCTGCTGATCGGCGTCGACTGGGAGCACCCCGACACGGTGGCGAGCGGCGATCCGGCGGTCGACATGGCCTGCTGGGACCTGTGGACCAGGATGCGCGGGGTGCCGCTCGCCGAGGCGATCGGCGGCACCCGCACCTCGCTCATGGCCACCGTCCGGCTGGTCCCCGACCCGTCCGTGGAGAGCCTCGTGGCCCGGGTCAACCAGCAGGTCTGCGCCGGGTACGGCCACGTCACGCTGGACATCAGGCCCGGCTGGGACGTCGAGCCCGTGCGGGCGGTGCGCCAGGCATATCCGGCGCTGACCCTGGCCGTCGACTGCGGCAACGCCTACACCGACCTCGGCCAGCTCGTCGCCCTCGACTCCTACGGGCTGGAGGTCATCGAGCGGCCCTTCGCCGTCGGCGACGTCTACACGCACGCCTCGCTCCAGGACCAGGTCTCCGCCTCGGTCGCGGTCGAGGTCGCCTCCACCGCCCAGCTGGACGACTACCTGACCCTGCGGGCCGCCAGGGTGCTGCTGCTGCGCCCGAACGCCTTCCCCTCGCTGACGGAGGCGCGCCGGGCGCACGACCGGGCCGCCGCGGCGGGCCTGGACATCCAGTGCGCGGGCGGCCAGGGCGCGGGGCTGGCCAGGGCGGCGACGGTGGCGGTCGCGAGCCTGCCGGGCTGCACGCTGCCGTGCGACGTGACGCAGCCGCCGCGCCAGAACCAGATCGTCACGCCGATCGTGGGCGCCAACGCCGGCGTCATCGCCGTCCCCCTCACGCAGTCGGGGCTGGGGCACGACATCGACGAGACCCGGGTCCGAAGGCTGGCAAAGGACTCCTTTCACGCGTAAGGGTTCCTGCCCGATCATTAGGCCGTGCGACTGACGCGGTGGCGGGTGTTATGGATCCTGCTGACGAAGAACTTTCTGTCATGCTTCCTTCCTGAATGGGCGAAGCTCGTCATCGGCCTGGCGGTGATCCTCGGCGCAGGCGTCGCGGGCACGCTCCTCAGCGTGGCTTACGAGAGCATCGAGGGAGTGCTCCTCGTGATCCTCGGTCTCGCGGCCTGCGCGGTCGCCTTCACCACTGACCGATGGCCGCGGTGGTTTCGATGGCGCTGTCCCGCGTTGTCACTGGATGATCAGCCGAGGCTCCGGGAGCTGGTGGCGGACGCGGCGCGGCTCGCGGGTTTCGACGCCGTGCCCAAGGTGCACGTGTCGGCCTGGAACGAGGTGAAGGCGGGACGGACGAACCGCGGCAAGCCGATCCTCCTGCTGGGGTTGCCGCTGCTGCTGGCGGCGGACGAGGCGGAGCTGCACACGCTCATGGTCAGGGAACTGCTCGCCGCCAAAAGGTGGAGCTGGCACGAGCGCTGGGCCGTTCACCTGTTCAGGATGCATCATCCGGACTGGTCCTGGCTGGGCGAGGCCAGCGCGCGGCTGAGAAAGGAGCTCTGGGCCGAGACCCGCTCCATGGTCGGGAGCGAGCGCCTCGCCGCCGCCATGCGGACCGAGTTGCTGCTGACAGGCGCCTTCAACTGGCACGTGAGCCGCTACGTCGCGCCGTTCTCGAGCAAGGGGGGTGCCGCGGACGTCTACGAGAGTTTCCTGTGGAAGATCCAGATAGACGGGCTGCTGACCCGCGCCCAGCCCGATCCCCCTGTTCCCGACGCGGCTGAGGAGATCGACTGGGACACCGCTCAGCCGATCGCCGACGGGGTGGCGCTCATGCCGGTGCCTTCAGGCCTGATGTCGAAGGTGCCGTCCAAGCTGGCCATCCGGCTCGGGAAGGTCATCTCGCACAAGTTACTCGGCCGGGGCGGGTTCGCGCTGGGCGTGGGGCCGTACCGGATGGCGGACCTTCCCGCGGGGGCCTGGGCGCAGGTCGGCGAGTACCAGCGCGAGAACGTGCTCGAGGCGGCGACCAAGCTGCTCGGCCGTGAGGCCACCAATCTGGACGTCGTCGAGCTCGTGGTCGCCGGGCGCGCAAACGAGCTTGAATGGTGGCACAAGGACCAGCCGTGCCCGCATCCCACGCCCGGCGTCTGCGCGCTGCTCCCGCTGTTCGACGTGGCGCTGCGGCGCAGGGGATATGTGCACGAGCACGTCTTCGCCCAGCGCGAGCTGGTCGGCCCTCTCGGGGACCGGGTCAACCTGGTGGAGCTGGCCGCCAAGGCGGAGCGGGGCGAGTCGTACGGGATCCTGCTGGGAGGACTGATGACGGGACGAGATCCGGACGCCGACGCCAGCAGGCTGGCCGCCGAGTCGCTCGCCCACGGCGACCCGACCGGCTGGTTCGAGCGGCTCTACGCCGAGTCGGCGAGCGGCGACGCGATCGTGCCGTGGGACTCGCGGTCCCCGCACTTCCTGCTGACGGAGTGGGCCCGTCCCGGCCTCGGGCGGGCGCTGGTCGTGGGCGCGGGGCTGGGCGACGACGCCGAGCACCTGGCGGGCCTCGGCTACGAGACGGTGGCGTTCGACGTGAGCGAGTCGGCCGTCCGGCTCGCCCAGGAGCGCTTCCCCGGGAGCGAGGTGCGCTACCAGGTCGCCGACCTGCTGGCGCCGCCCCCGGAGTGGCGGCACGCGTTCGACCTGGTGGTCGAGATCATGACCGTGCAGGCGCTGCCGGAACCCCTGCACGGCCGGGCCATCGCCGCGATCGCGGAGTTCGTACGGCCCGGCGGCACGCTGCTGGTGATCGCGTCGGGCCGGGAGGAGAGCGGGCCGGCGTTCGGGCCGCCGTGGCCGCTGACCCCGTCAGAGATCGGGGGCTTCGCGACCGGCGGGCTGGAGAGCGGGAAGGTCGAGGACCTGCGCGACGGCGAGCGCCACCGCTGGCGGGCGACCTTCCACCGGCCCGCGTGATCAGACGTGCAGGTTGAGGCTGCCCAGGGAGTCGCCCAGGATGTCGCTCACCTGCGAGACGTAGCCGTTCGTCATGACGAGGGAGTTGACGAGGCGCTGGCCGATGGTGGGGAACTCGGAGGTCAGGGCCGCGGGGCCCAGGATGACGGCCGGGGCGAGAGTGGTGAGCAGGGCGGCGGTGGCGAGCAGGTGAGCGCGTCGGCGCATGCGGACCTCCTGAGTGACGGTACGAACACCGCTCAGGAGATCACGGCAGGTCGGGGGAGGGGCCGCGCCGCCACAGGGGCAAGAACGGATCTTTACGGTTCCGCCCGCCGCGGAAGGCCGATGGGCTCGACCCGCTTCAGGATCACCGCGTACGTCAAGGCGCCCAGCAGGGCCACGCACGAGATCACCGTCAGGGGCACGGTGAAGGACGACGTCTTGTCCACCAGGAAGCCGATCATGATGGGGCTGATGATGCCGGCGAAGTTCGAGGCGAAGTTCTGGATGCCGCCGATCGAGGCCACGTACCGGTCGGCCGGGGCGACGTCGGCGGGCAGCGCCCAGATGTTGGAGGCGGCGAACGTCGAGCCGGCGTAGGCGACCGAGAGCAGGGCCAGTGCCATCCACGCCTCCGGCACCCAGACCGCGACGCCGATCACTGTCGAGACCAGGAACCCGCCCGCGATGAACGTCTTCCTGACCCGCGTGAGGGAGTCGCCCCTGGCGATGCGGCGGTCGGACAGCCAGCCGCCCAGCCACTCGCCGCCGATGGCCACCAGGCCGGGCAGCGCGCCGAACAGGCCGAGCTTCAGCAGGCTGAAGTCGCGCTCCTCCACCAGATAGGTCGGGAAGAACGTGAGGAAGAAGTAGACGACCATGTTGAGGCAGAAGAAGCCCAGCATCATCGCCCAGATCGTGCGATAGCGGAACAGGTCTCGCCAGCGCATCCTGGCCGCGTCCCCGTCGTCGTCGCCCTCGAAGCGGGCCCCGCCCTCGCGCAGGTACGCCAGCTCCTCCTCCGTTATCTTCGGGTGGTCCTGCGGATCCCGGTACGCCCGCCACCATCCGACGGCCCACGCCAGCCCGATCACCCCGATGATCGCGAACGTCCACCGCCACCCCAGCCACGCGATCAGCCCCGTGACCACGGGCAGCGCGATGACGCCTCCCACGCGCGAGCCGGAGTCCCAGATTCCGGTGGCCAGCGCCCGCTCGTGCCGGGGGAACCACCGGCCCACGACCTTGGCGCTGGTCGTGGCGGCCGGGCTCTCGCCGATGCCGAGCAGCAGTCGCACGCCGAACAGCGCGGCGAAGCTGTTGGCCAGTGCCGTCAGCGAGGTGAACAGCGACCACCACACGGAGGCGAACGTGAACGTCCTGCGCGGCCCGTACCGGTCCACGAACCAGCCGGCGGCGAGCTGGAAGAAGTCGTACGACCAGAAGAAGGCCGCCAGGATCATGCCCTCCTCGGTCTTGGAGAGCTTGAACGTCTCTCCCATGAACGGCAGGGCCACACCCAGGCTCGCGCGGTCCAGGTAGTTGATGACGAGCCCGGCGAAGACGTAGCTGATCATGTACCAGCGCAACCGGCCGCGGACAGTGGTTCGGAGGGTTGTGGCCATCGCGATCCTCAGTAATATTTCCTATTGGATATTTCGGCTATGTTGCATACATCGCGCGAGGCCCGTCAAGGGCTGTCAAAAACTCGTACCGGAGCGTGAAGGTTGGCCAGTGAGATCGAAAAGAGGTTGATGGGGCGCGTGCCGGCCGCCCGGCGGAGCGTTCTCACCGAGGACGTCCACGAGCGCGTCAAGGGCCTGATCATGAACGGCGACCTGGAGCCCGGCGCCCGCGTCAACATCTACGCCATCGCCCGGCTGCTCGAGGTCTCCCAGACGCCGGTGCGCGAGGTGCTGTCCGCGCTGGAGTCCGAAGGGCTGCTGACCAAGGAGGCGCTGCGCGGCTATTCCGTGGCGTCCCTGCTCACGCCCGAACAGATCGCCGACCTCTACCAGCTCAGGCTGCTCCTGGAGCCGTGGGCGGCCGGGCGCGCGGCCGAGCTGGTGACGGCCGAGACGGGGGAGCGCGTGCGGGCCGAGCTGGCCAGCGTCCCGAAGGCGCCCCAGGGCACCAGGTACGAGGACTACCACGGCCTGGCCGACCACGACGCCCGCTTCCACGACCTGATCGCCGAGCTCTCGGGAAGCGAGGCGTTGCGGGACTCGCTCCGGCGTACCCACTGCCACCTGCACCTGTTCCGCATCGAGTACGCGGGCCGGCGCGACGGCGACCCCACGCTGGCCGAGCACGCCCGCATCGCCGAGGCCGTCGTGGCGGGCAGCGCGGAGGCCGCCTCCGAGGCCATGCGGGCCCACCTCGCCGCCGCGCGCGACCGTTTCCTCCAGATGGGACCCTGACAGGACGTTCTCAGGGTCCTCTGAACCGCTTCAGCCGCCGTTCGCACGCATACGTTCGGCCGCGCGGGCGGCGGCGCGGCGGATGCCCGCGTACCCCGTGCAGCGGCACAGGTTGGAGGCCAGCACCGCGTCGAGCCGCCGCTCGTCCCGGTCCAGCTCCGGCTCCTCGGCCAGCGCGCCGGCGAGCAGCATGAGGAAGCCCGGGGTGCAGAACCCGCACTGCACCGCGTGCTCGGCCGCGAACGCCTCCTGCAACGGGTGCAGCTCGTCGCCGTCGGCCAGCCCCTCGACGGTGCGGATGTCGGCGCCCTCCGCCTGGACGGCCAGGGCCAGGCAGGAGCGGATGGCCGTGCCGTCCACCAGTACGGTGCACGAGCCGCACACCCCGTGCTCGCACCCCAAGGTGGTCCCGGTGAGGCCCAGCCGGTCGCGCAGCGCGTCGGCCAGGCTGGTCCGCGGCTCCACGTCGATCCGGTGGGTCCGGCCGTTGACGGTGAGCTGCACGTTCATGCGGTCCCCGCGTGGTGGGCGGCGCGGGCGAGGCAGCGCCGTACGAGCGTGGACAGCGCGTGCCTGAGGTAGGCGGCGGGCGCGTGCGGCCCTTCGGGCGGGTCCGCCTCGGCGGCGGCCCGCGCGCCGGCCTCCGCGAACAGCTCCGGCCCCGGCTGCTCGCCCGTCATCAGGCGCTCGGCCCCTACGGCGCGGAGGGGGACGTCCGCCGCGTTCGCGAGCCCGATGCGGACCCACTCGACGCGGCCCGCGGCCAGGCGCAGCATCACCAGGGCGGCGGCCAGGGCGAAGCCGCTGTGCGTGCGGCGGTGCTCGGCGAAGGCCGAGACGGCCCCGGCCGGCGGGCGCGGCAGCCGGACGCCGGTGACGAGTTCCTCCGGCAGGCAGGCGGTCTCGAACGCGCCGCGGAACCATGATCCGGCGGGCACCGTACGCGGCCCCGCGGGGCCGTCCACCTCGATCCCGGCGTCCAGGGCCATGGCCAGCGCGCACCACTCCGACGCCGGATGCGCCCAGGCCAGGCTGCCCGCGAAGGTGCCGCGGGCGCGGATGGGCGGGTGGCCGACGTACGGCGCCACCTGGCGGAACACCTCGGCCAGCGGGTCCTCGAACCGGGCCCGCTCCAGCTGGGCATGCCGGACCAGCGCGCCGACGTGGACGGAGCCGTCCTCGACCGCGACCTTCGAGAGCCCGGGGATGCGGTTGACGTCCACCACCAGGGCCGGGCGCGTGGTCCGGTAGCGCAGCTCGATGAGCAGGCTCTGGCCGCCGGCCAGCACGCGGCTCTCCGGCCCGCGCTCGGCCAGCACGGCCACCGCCTCGGGTACGGAGGCAGGAGCGACGTAGTCGAATTGTGCCGGTTTCATGTCCCCCATCCCGGGAATCCGATATCGACGTTGGTACCGAAAGCGGGGGTGTCCAAACATTGCGGTACATCGGGATGCCGCTCGCGCGGCGTGAGGATCGCGACCTGGTCACCGGGCGGGCGCGCCGGGTCGCCGATCTGGAGATCCCGGGCACGCTGGAGCTCGCGTTCACCCGCAGTCCGGTGCCGCACGCGGTGGTCCGCGGGGTCGACGTCGCCGCCGCTCTCAAGGAGGAGGGGGTGGCGGGCGCGTGGTCGGCCGCCGACCTGCCGTACCTGGCCGCCCGTACGGTGCCCGGCGAGGAGGGCACGCCGCCGTGGCCGCTGCTCGCCACGGGCCGCGTCCGCTACCCGGGCGAGGCGCTCGCCGTCGTCGCGGCCGGCACGCGCGCCCACGCCGAGGACGGCGCCGAGGCCGTCCGCCTGAACCTCGAACCGCTGCCCCACACCCGCACCGACGAGCCGCGCACGTCCGGCGCCCCCTTGGCGCCGGGAACGCCCGGCGACTCCTCGACGGCGGGAACGTTCCGCCTCTACGGCGACCCTTTGGCGGCGGAAGCGCCTCGCCTTTTCGACGACCGCGACAACCTGGCCGCCGAACGCACCTTCGGCCGACCGGCCGACGACGTGTTCGCCGCCGCCCCGGTCGTCGTCGAGGCCGCCTACCGCGAGCAGCTCCTGCTCCCGACGTCCCTGGAGCCACGGGCGATCCTGGTGGACCCGGGACCCGACCACCGCCTCACCGTGTGGGTCTCCCACCAGGCCCAGCATCGGCTGCGCGACGCGCTCGCCGCGGCGCTCGGCCTGGACAGGGAACGGATCCGGGTGATCGTCCCGGCCACCGGCGGGGCGTTCGGCGCCAAGAGCCAGACCTACCCGGAGTATCTGGTCGCCGCCCTGCTCGCCGTCCACCTCGGCCGCCCGGTGCGCTGGTGCGAGGACCGCGCCGAGGCCATGCTGGCGGGCCCGCGCGGCCGCGGCCAGCACCAGCGCGTACGGCTGGCGGCCGGCGAGGACGGCACCTTCCTCGCGTACGAACTGCTGGTCGACGCCGACATCGGCGCGTACCCGCACCTCGGCGCCTTCGTCCCCATGATGACCGGCGCGATGAGCACCGGCGCCTACCGCACGCCCCGGGTGCACACGCGCGTCAGGTGCGTGCTCACCAACACCGCCCCGACCACCTCCTACCGCGGAGCCGGCCGCCCCGAGGCCGCCTACGCCCTCGAACGCACCGTGGACCGGCTCGCCCGCCGGCTCGGCCTGGACCCGGCCGAGCTGCGCCGCCGCAACTTCATCCGTCCCGACCAGTACCCCTACCTGACGCCGACCGGCCGCACCTACGACTCGGGCGACTACGCCGCCGCCCTCGACCGGGCCCTGGCCGCCGTCGGCTACGACGAGATCCGCGCCGAGCAGGCCCGCCGCCGCGAGGACGGCGGCCCGCCGCTCGGGGTGGGGATCGCCACGTACGTCGAGCGCTCGGGGGGCCCGCCGGACAGCGACGAGTTCGGGAGCGTGGAGGCGTGCCCGGACGGGACGTTCATCGCCCGCGTCGGATCGACGTCCACCGGTCAGGGCCACTTCACCGCGTTCGCCCAGGTGGTGGCCTCGGTCCTGGACGTGGAGGTGGACCGGGTCCGCGTCGTCGAGGGCGACACCGGCGAGGTGCCCTACGGCTTCGCCACCTTCGGCAGCCGCTCCATGCAGGTGGGCGGCGCGGCCCTGTGGCGCGCCGCCGAGGCCCTCGTCGCGGCCGCCCGCCGCCGCTGCGCCGAGCTCCTGGGGGTGGGGGAGGAGGAGGTCTCGTACACCGCGGGCCGCCTGGTGGTGGGCGGCGCCCCCCACACCGGCCTCCCGGGCGACACCG
The DNA here is from genome assembly GCF_044458585.1 of Nonomuraea sp. NPDC050451. Lineage (NCBI taxonomy): Bacteria > Bacillati > Actinomycetota > Actinomycetes > Streptosporangiales > Streptosporangiaceae > Nonomuraea > Nonomuraea sp. NPDC050451. The sequence goes on along the minus strand of NZ_JBITHZ010000002.1, from coordinate 347,393 downwards.
AGGAGGCCCCGGCGCTGAACGCCGAGACCGGCTCTTGCTCAGGGCCACCCAACGTCGAGGTCGGCCCTCTCCCCGGGCTGCCCATCGGCGAGCTGGTCGCCCGCACCGGCCCCCTGCGCGCCGACGAGATCGTCGCCCCACCCCAGGCCTTCCCGTACGGCGCCCACGTCGCCGTGGTGGAGGTGGACCCTGACCTGGGCACCGTCCACGTACGCCAGTTGGTGGCCGTGGACGACTACGGGGTGGTCGTCAACCCCATGATCGTCACCGGCCAGGGCCACGGCTCCATCGCCCAGGGCCTCGGCCAGGCCCTCTACGAGCAGGCGGTCATCGGCGAGAACGGCCTGCCCCACGCCTCGACCCTCCTGGACTACCTCCTGCCCACCGCCGCCGACATGCCCCCGGTCACCCTCCTGGAGACCGCCACCCCCAACCCCAACACCCCCTTGGGCGCCAAGGGCGCGGGGGAGGCCGGCTGTATCGGCATCCCCCCGGCCATCGTCAACGCCGTCTGCGACGCCCTCGACATCGACCACATCGACATGCCCCTGACCCCCGCCGCGGTATGGGCAGCCACCACCGGAACCCGCCGACGCATCTAGGTTTCGGCGAGTGCCGATTCGATGCCGGGGACGCGCTCGTGCAGCCAGTCCCCGCCGCACTCGTACTCCCACACGAGTGCCAGCAGCATGTAGAGCAGCCGGTGGTTCGCCAGGTGCGACGGCGCGTCGGCTGGAATGCCCGCGGGGAAGTACGCGTCGAGCATCGCACGCTGCAAGCCGGGCTCACGGAAGTCCATCCTGGCCAGGTCCAGCCATGGGCCGGCCGCACCGCAGTCCGCCCAGTCGATGATCCCCTCGATCCGGGACCCGGCCGACAGGACATGCCGCGCATGGAGGTCACCGTGCACGTACACGCAGGGCTGATCCCACCGGGTGCCGTCCAGAAGAAGATCACGGCATCGGGCATGGAACGTCGGGGTCAGGATCCCGGCATCGGCGACAGGGCCGAGCCGATCCGCGAGCCCCGCGACCAGGTCAGCCCATGTTTTCTCGCCCGCGCATGGTGGCGAGCCGGACGCCTCCTTGAAAAAGGCCGCCCCCTCCACGGGAAGAGAGTGCACGGCACGCAGCAGCCGTCCCACCTCGGACGCCGCCTTGGGCGTCGCGATCCCCGGCTCGCCGGAGACGAGTCGCGTCACCAGGTACGGGATCTCCGCGTCCGCAGCCCCGGCGATGACCTCGGGGACCGGAACTCCCCTCTCCGACATGGACCGCAGGGCCCACAGCTCCACCTCGACCTCGCGTGCGGCGGCGGCCTTGAAGACAGCGCGCACACCGGACCTCAGGGTCACCGCGGCGACCGTGTTGGCCGCGAACCCGGACAGCGGCTCATACCCCGTCACGCGTTGGGACAACAGGCACTCGATCATCTCAGCATCGCTCACGACTACCGGCCTCCTCATTCCCGTCACAGGGTCAGCCCGGAGGCCGCGAGATTCGGCGCCCTGCCGACGTGACGCGAGATATCTGGAATGCCACGTTTGGAGGATCGCATCCGAGCCTCTACCGATGCACTCAGATTTTCGGGATGCGCCTCGGCGCGCAGGCACTCATTGTCAACTTTGGTGAACACTCATCGATGACTTTCGCGGGCAGACCCCCACCCCCCGCGGCTCCTAACGTTCTGCGCATGCTCAAGACCCTCATGGCGCTTGCCGTCCTCACGACGCCGGTCAGCACCGCGACGCCGCAGCCGGTCCTGCAGTGGAGCTCCTGCCCTGTCGCCGACGCGCCGGAGCTTCAGTGTGCGGACCTGCCCGTCGCCCTGTCGCCCAAGAGCGACCGCAAGATCACCCTGAAGGTGGCCCGCCTGCCCGCCACCGGCACCAAGAAGGGATCCGTGCTGGTCAACTTCGGCGGCCCCCAGGGGTACCAGATCGCCTCGCTGGGCTCACGCACCAAGATCTTCGACAAAATCCGTACGTCGATGGACGTCGTGACCTGGGACCCGCGCGGGTATCCGGGGCTCAGCGGCGCGGTGCTCCAGTGCGACTGGGGCTTCGTGCGCACCCCGGCGTTCCCCGCCGACCAGGCCGAACTCGACCGGCTCGCCGCGGCGAACAAGGCCAGGGGCGACAAGTGCCGCACCACCGACCCTGAGCTCTTCGACCACATGGACGCGGCCTCCGACGCCCGCGACGCCGACGCCATCCGCAAGGCGCTCGGCGAGGACAAGATGAACTTCCTCGGCCTGTCGTACGGCGGAACGATCGCGCAGTCCTACGCCCGGCTGTTCCCGCAGCGCGTGCGCACGATGTACGTCGACGGCATCGGCAACCACAGCCTGCGCGACTGGGACCGGGAACTCGACGCCATCGCCCGCGACAACGAACGCTTCATGGACCGGTTCTTCGCCTGGGCGCCCGCCGGGACGGAGAAACGCTGGCGGGCGCTGGTCGCCAAGGCGGACCGCGAGCCGATCCCCGCCCCCAAAGCCGATGCCCGCTACGACGGTACGCAGTTGCAGTCGCTCGCGTTCCTCAAGCTCCGGCCCGGCCCCACCCGATGGGGCGACCTTGTCGCGGCCATCACGGCGGCCGAGACCGGCGACGCGTCAGGCTTCGCGCTGTCGAGCCGACAGCCCTACCCGGGTGTGCCCGGCGGCGGAGTCAAGGAATGCCTGGACTTTCCACGCCCGACCACCCAGCGGAACGTCGCGCGCACGGTCAAGCGGCTGCGCGCCATCGCGCCCGACACCGGCGCCGCTTTCCCCCTCGCCTGGCACCTGCCACTCACCTGCGCCGGCTGGCCGACCCGGGTGACCAACCCGCCCGCGCCGATGCCCCGTACGCTGCCGCCGCTCCTGGGCGCGGGCACCTGGCAGGACTACGCGTCCACCCGCCGAGCGGTCGAGCAGATCCCCGGCAGCCGCACGATCGAACACGACGGTCCCGGCCACAACCTCTTCGGCTCGATGGCCAACCCCTGCGTCATCGACCACGTCAGCAAGTACGTCACCGAGCGCCGGCTGCCGCCCCGGGGGACGATGTGCTCATGAGGCGTCGAAAAGGGAAACGCTGGTGGATCGCGGGCGCCGTCATCGCGGTCCTCCTCACCGCCGCCGTGGTGGTGACGGCGATCGCCTTCCCCTCCGTCGCGGCCACCACCTGTCCCGGCTGTTACGGCCTGGAGCGGCTGCGGCCCGGCGTGTACGCCGAACCCGGCCTGCCGCAGGCTCAGCGCCGGCAGGTGAGCGAGGTCGTCGAGCAGGCGAACAAGCGGGTGAGCGATTTCTTCGGAGGACGGAAGAGTTCTCCGGATCTCCTCGTGTGCCTGTCCGACGACTGCTATCGCAGGATCGGTGGCGGCGGCGAACGCGGCATCGCGGTGCTCAACCGTTCGGTGATGCTGTCCCCGCGCGGCGTCGATCCCGTGATCGCCTCGCATGAGCTGACTCACGTCGAGCTTCACGCGCGTCTCGACGGTGCCGAAGTCCCGCAGTGGTTCGACGAGGGCCTGGCTGTCCTGGTCAGCGACGATCCCCGCTACCTAGCGCCGACCGGCGACCGGTGCCTGCTCGACTCCCGTCAGCCGCTGCCGGCCACGCTGGAGGAGTGGCTGCGGGCGGCGTCGGCGGATCCCCGGCTGTACGCCAAGGCCGCCTGCCAGGTGAGTCGTTGGGCGGGGACGAACGGCGGGAAAGAGGGCGTACGAACCCTCGTCGAACGGCTGTCGGCAGGACAGGCCTTCCCGGACATCTTCCGTATGCCGGCCGCAGCGCGATCGCCATCGCCATGATCAAGGCCGCGTGACGGGCGCGTCCCTCCGTACGAGTGCTTGGCCCACGATGACGCGCTCACCGTCGAACGTCAGCGAAGGTGAGCCGTGCAGCTCGTAGCCGAGATCAAGCATCTCGCTGACCCTCCAGCAGAAGGCAGCGTCGTCGGGGCCCGTGAGAACGCGGTATCTCGGGAGATCTTCGACGTGGGTCATGCGCGATCCTCAAGCTGGGTGGCCAACTGACGACGCGTGCCGGCCGTGAAGGCTGTGAGCAGCGCGTGCCCGGAATCCCATCGGCCCAGCCGGCTGGCGGAGTTGATGTGGCCCGCCAGGCCGACGCCGACATGCTGGAGCCCCCAGTCAGCGGCCAGCCGCAGCGCGACCTCCGCGGAGCAGTAGGGGTCGTCGTCGCTGGAAATGACCAGGCCGGGCACGTGCAGAGGCGTCGCGTCCACCGTGGCGAAGGTGGGCGCCTCGGCCGGGAAGTTCGGTCCGGTGTTGTCCGGCGGGGCCACCAGGAGCACTCCGCGGATGTCCGGCTGATGCCGGGCGACCCAGCAGGCGGCGGCAAGGCAGCCCAGGCTGTGGGCGACGAGCACCACATCGGCCGATGGGTGCTCGTCGACGGCCCGATCGATCGCTCGACACCAGTCGTCCAGCTCCGGTTCGTCCCAGGAGGAGGGGGAGATCCGTGAGGCGCAGGCTCCCCACTCCGCCTGCCAGAGGGTCTGCCAATGGTGCTCGTCGGAGCCGTTGATCCCAGGGATGATCACATAGCGCATCGCTTGTTATTCCTTCGTCGTTCGCGGCTTTTGTCCGCGTCCAGGGCGTCAGTATGTGCGAACGATCGAGTAGAGTCGCCTACCGCTGATGGATGGAAGGTCGATGACGGGCGAGACGACGGTTTCATTGGATTCGGTCGACCATGCGATCTTGGACATCCTGCAGACCGAGGGTCGGCTCGGTGTCACCGAGATCGGCCGACGGGTCAACCTCTCGCAGCCGGCCGTGTCGGCGCGCATCAAGCGCCTGGAACAGTCGGGTGTCATCACCGGTTACCGCGCCGTGGTCGACCCCGCCCGCCTCGGCCTGAGCATCCACGCGGTGATCCGGCTGCGCACCACCCATGCCCGCATCTCCGCGTGCCTCGACCACTTCGCGGGGTTGCCCGAGGTCACCGACGTCCGTCGGCTCACCGGTGAGGATTGCTTCCTGATCGACGTTCACGCCTCCAGCGCCGGGCGCCTTGAGACCATCGTCGACGGCATCGCCCGCTTCGGGCCCGTCACGACGTCGCTGGTGCTGCGAACCTACGAGACCAAGGCGATCACCCCGCCCCGTCCCGCCTGAGGTCAGCCTGGAGAGTACGGGGGATGCGACCGCGGTCGCACGCGAAGATCGTCACGAGTGGGGACGAGGACGGCTGCCGGCGTCGCCAGGATGGAGATCGTTTCCACGACCCCCACCGAAGGAAAGAAGCATGCCGCCAGTGAAGGGCGCCCGCATGGCGGTCGCCGCGCTCGCCGTCGCCGGCCTGTTGTCACCCGTCCCGGCCGCCGCGCAGGCGCAGCTCCGGGAGCCCGCCGGATCACGGCAGGCCCAGCGCGAAGAGCCCGCCGGAATGCGGCAGGCGCTCGATGCGACCGTGGCCGCCGGCGCCCCCGGCGTGCTGGCCCGGATCGACGACGACCACGGTACCTGGATCGGCACCAGCGGGACCGCCGACCTGGACACCCGCGAGCCGATGCCGCGCGAGGCGCGCTTCCGCGTCGCCAGCGTGACCAAGAGCATGGTCGCCGCGGTCGTCCTGCAACTGGTCCAGGTGGGTAGGCTGAGCCTGGACGAGCCGATCGGCAAGCGCCTGCCCGGCTGGATCGACGGCGGCGACCGGATCACCGTGCGCGAGCTGCTGAACCACACCGGCGGCCTGGCCACCTACGACCGCGCCGCCGAGTTCGCCGACCCGGAGCAGTACGGCAAGCGGACCTACACCCCGCGGCAGCTCATCGACGAGGCCGAACGGCTGCCCCGGCCCGAGCGGGGCCGCTTCTCCTACTCCAACACCGGCTACATCCTGCTCGGGCTCCTCGTGGAGAAAGTGACGGGCCATGAGCTGAGCGCCGAGCTCGACCGCAGGATCTTCCGTCCGGCCGGGATGACGCGCTCCTACCTGCCCGCGACCTGGGACGGCATCCGCGGCCCGCACGCCACCGGCTACCACCTGCCCACGGGCGCCGACCCCGGCCTGCCGGGCTCGCTGCGGCCCATCACCCGGCTGAACCCGTCCTTCGCCTGGGCCGCGTACGGAGTGGTCTCCGACGCCCGCGACCTGAACCGCTTCTACCAGGCGCTCTTCGGCGGCCGGCTCGTCGGCCGCAAGCTGCTGACGCAGATGCGCACCGGCGTCACCACGCCACAGGCCCCGGTCTTCCCCCGGTACGGGCTCGGGCTGGAGTCGGTGGGACTCACCTGCGGCGAGACGTGGGGCGCGACCGGCTCGATCCCCGGCTACCAGACCTTCAGCTTCGCCGACGCCACGGGCGAACGCCGGATGACGCTGTCGGTCAACGTGCAGCGCAACGACCGGGCGGTCGCGCAGATGTTGCTGTCCGCCGTGGACGCGCTCAACCGCTACTTCTGCGGCGAGCCGTACAGGCTGCCGGGCGGGACGGCCAAGTCGTGGTAACCGACCCGCACGTCAGCCGCCGTGGCGCTCGATCAGGGCCGCGGATCATCCCCGGGTTGGTGTCCCAGTAGTACGCCAGCGCGGTCACCGCCTGGGAGAGCGCCCAGCCGCGGCCCCGCAGCCACGACGCGTCGTCGACGCCGAGCTCGGCCCGGAAACGCCGGCGGCTGGAGCCCGCGAACACGTTCCACGCGGGCTGGAGGTCGCAGGCGGGGTCGCCGACGTTGAGGCCGCCGAAGTCGATGATCGCCGACAGGCGGCCGTCGACGACCAGCAGGTTTCCCGGCAGCAGATCGCCGTGCACCCAGACCTCCGGGCCGTCCCACGCGGGCGCGTCGAGCGACTCCTGCCACGAGCGCAGGGCCGCGGCGCCGTCGACGCGGTCGCCGAGCTGGGCGATCGACCGGCGGACATGCTCGTCGCCCTCGGAGAGCGGCCCGCCGCGGGCGCCACGGGCGCGCGGATGCGCACCGGCCCGGTCGACCTGACGCAGCGCGGTCACAAACGCGGCGAGGTCGGCGGCGGCCTGATCGAGATCGCCCCGCCGACTGCGGCAACCGGTTTTCTCAAGCCAGGGCGGCCTCCAGCAGGAGGGTGCCGGCGCCCAGCAGGGCCGCGTCCCGGCCGCCCCGGGCCGGGGCTATCTCCAGGTCGCGCGTCGCCAGCGGCAGGCAGCGTTCCCACACCGCCGCCCTGATCGAGGTGAGCAGCGGTTCCGCCGCCGACAGGCTGCCGCCCACCGCCACCACGTCCGGGTTGAAGAAGTTCACCAGCACCGTCAGGACCTCGCCGATGCGGCGGCCCGCCGTGCGGGCCAGGCTCGTGGCCTCCGGGATGGCGTCGTTGACCAGGGTGACGATGTCCGCCGTGCGGGTCACCTCGATGCCGGACTCGCGCAGGGCCGCCATCAGGGCGGCGCCGCTCGCGTACGCCTCCAGGCAGTCCGGATGCCCGCAGGCGCACACGACCGAGGAGTCCGAGCGCACCCGCACGTGGCTGATGTCGCCCGCCGCACCCCTGCCCCGGTGCAGATGACCGTTGACGATGACGCCGCAGCCTATGCCCGTGCCGGCCTTGACGATCATGAGGTTCTGGCTGCCGGGCCACCAGCGCGCCTCGCCCGCGGCCATCAGGTTGGCGTCGTTCTCGACGAGGATCGGCAGGTCGTAGCGGGCGGCCAGGTGGTCGGCGACCGGGAACTCGTTCCAGCCGGGCATGCGCGAGGGCGTCACCACGCGCAGGCTCGACGGGTCCACCGGGCCCGGGATGCCGGTGCCCACCCCGCGCAGGGGGATCGACGGGGGCACGTGGGCGGCCAGCATCTCGTCGAACGCGTCCGCGATGCGGTCGAGGGTGACCTGCGGGCCGTCGGTGATCTCGCAGCCGCGTTCCTCGATCACGAGCGGCGTGCCGCTGAGGTCCAGGAGGCCGAGGCGTACGTGGTGGGCGCCCAGATCGGCGACGGCCAGCACGCCGGCGCCGGGGGAGAGCCGCAGCCGGCGGGGGCGGCGGCCGCCGCGCGAGGTGCCCGAGCCCTCCTCGGCCAGCAGGCCCGCGTCGATGAGCTCCTCCACGCGCAGCGACACGCTGGACGCCGCCAGGCCCGATAAGCGCGCGAGGTCGGCGCGGGACTCGGCCTTGCCGGTGGCGACGAGTCTCAGCAGGTCGCCCTGTGCCCCCTGCACGGGCAGCCGCTGCTTCATGTGAGATACCTACCATGTCCAGACTTCCACCGACAACGTCTTGACTTGCTACGAAATCTCCCACTACGGTCCGGCCTATCTTCGAAATCGAAGGAAGTGACCGTTCATGAAGAGGTTTGTCGCCGTCGTCGCCGTCTCGCTGTTAGGGCTGGCGGCCTGTGGTGAGTCGAGTAGTCCCGCCGTGCCAGGGGCGCCGTCCGAGAAGGGCAGCGACGTCCTGGCCAAGGCGCCCGTCGCGGCGGCGGCCGACATCCTGCCCGGCTCCACCATGGAGAAGATCAAACAGCGCGGCGAGCTCCTCGTGGGCGGCTCGCTGGACGCGCCCCTGCTCTCCCAGCAGAACCCCGCCACCGGCGAGGTCGAGGGGTTCGACGCGGACATGGGCAAGGCGCTGGCCAAGTACATCCTGGGCGAGCCCAAGGTGAAGATCGTCAACTCGGCGTCGGAGACTCGGGAGGCGCTGCTGGCCAACGGGACCGTGGACGTCGTCTTCCAGACGTACACGATCACCGAGGAGCGGGCGAAGCAGGTCGCGTTCGCGGGCCCGTACTACACCTCGGGGCTGACGATCGCGGTGAAGAAGGGCACGACGGGCATCGCCAAGCCGGAGGACCTGAACGGCAAGAAGGTCCTGGCGGGCGCGAACACCCCGGCCATCCCCGCGATCAAGAAGCTGGCGCCGCAGGCGGAGATCATCACCTTCGGCAGCGACCCGGAGTGCGTCCAGGCGCTCAAGCAGGACCGGGGCGTGGCCTACGTGCAGGATGAGACGATCCTCATCGCGGACGCCAAGAAGGACCCGTCGATCGAGATCGTGACCAAGCCGTTCACCGTGGACCCGTACGGGATCGGGCTCAAGCACGGCGACGACCAGTTCAAGAAGTTCGTCAACGACTGGCTGAAGAAGACCCAGGACACCGGGGTCTGGCAGGAGATCTGGAAGAAGTCCATCGGCACCGTGGTGACCGGCGACGCTCCCCAGCCGCCGCAGATCGGCTCCGTGCCGGGGTCCTGATGTCCGTTCTCCTCGATCACCTGCCCGAGCTGTGGCAGGGGCTGATCGTGACGTTCCAGCTCACCGCCGCGTCCTTCGCGGGCGCGGCGGTGCTGGGCGCGCTCGTATGCGCCCTGCGGGTCAGCCCGGTGCGGGTGCTGCGCGCCATCGGCACGGCGTACGTGGAGTCCTTCCAGAACCTGCCGCTCCTCGTCCTGCTCGTCCTGGCCTTCTTCGGCCTGCCGGAGATCGGTATCAAGGCCGAGCCGCTGGTCACCGCCATCGTGGTCATCGCCGTGTACGAGGCCGCGTACGTCGGCGAGGCCCTGCGCTCCGGAGTGAACTCGGTGGGCAAGGGGCAGGGCGAGGCGGCGCGGGCGATCGGGCTGACGTTCAGCCAGTCGCTCAGGCACGTGGTCCTGCCGCAGGCGCTGCGCACGGTCGTCCAGCCGCTCGGCAACATCTTCATCGCCACCACGATGAACACCGCCCTGGCCGCCGCCGTCGGCGTCGTGGACCTGACGGCCGCCGCCAACCGGGTGAACCTCGTCGAGGCGCAGCCCATCCCGATCTTCGTCGGCGCGGGCCTGGCGTACGCGCTGATCGCCGCGGCGGCGGGATTCGTCACCGGCCGACTCGAACGCAAGCTGGTGATCCTGCGGTGACCGTCCTCTTCGACGAGCCCGGCCCCAAGGCGCGCAGGCGCATCCGCGTCGCGACCGTGCTCGGCGTCCTGGCCGCCGTCGCGCTCGCCGTCCTGGCCGTGCGGCAGTTCGCGGCGAACGGGCAGCTCGACGCCGCCCGCTGGCAGCCGTACGCGACCTGGCCGATGTGGCGCTACCTTCTGACGGGACTGTGGTCCACGTTCCTGGCGGCCGTCGTGTCGGCGGCGCTGTCCATGGCGTTCGGCCTGGTCCTGGCCCTGGGGCGGCTCTCGCACCGCAGGTGGATCCGCCTCCCGGCCGCCGCCTACGTCGAGGTCATCAGGGTCGTGCCGGCGCTGCTGCTGGTGTACGTGGTGCTGTTCGCGCTGCCGCGCTACGGCCTGGACCTGCCGCTGTTCTGGAAGCTGGCCGTGCCCCTGACGGCGTCGAACGCCGCGGCCTTCGCCGAGATCTTCCGCGCCGGCATCAACTCCATCGAACGCGGCCAGAGCGAGGCGGGCCTGGCCGTCGGCCTCACGCAGCTCCAGACCATGCGCCTCGTCGTGCTGCCCCAGGCGGCCCGCCGCGTGCTGCCGTCGATCGTCAGCCAGTCCGTCGGCCTGCTCAAGGACACTTCGCTGGGCTTCGTCGTCAGCTACGGCGAGCTGCTCTACAGCGGCAAGGTCCTGGCCGCCTACAACGGTCTGCTCATCCAGACGTACCTGGTCGTCGCGCTGGTCTATCTGGCGGTCAACGTATCCCTGTCCAAGCTGGCCCGCACGTTGGAGGCCCGACAGGCCGTGACGTCCATCAAATCCAGAAGGAGGGCCGTAAGTGCCTGACTACGCCGTGCTCGCCGAGGTGATCCGCTCCGGATTCGTGGAGAGCGTCCATTACGGCAGCGCCGTCGGCCTGGACCCGTCCGGGCGCGCCGAGGTGGCCCTCGGGCAGGTGGACGCGCCGGTGCTGCCGCGCTCGTCCGCCAAGCCGTTCCAGGCGCTGGCCTGCCTCACCGCAGGCGCGGCGCTGGCGGGGCCGCGGCTGGCCATCGCGGCGGGCAGCCACACGGGCGAGGACTTCCACGTGGAGCTGGTCCGCGAGATCCTCGACGACTACGGCCTGGACTTCGGCGCGCTGGCGTGCCCGCCGTCGTGGCCGGAGGACAGCCCCACCATGTACGGGCTCATCAGGCAGAGCGCCGACCCGTCCCGCGAGCGCATGAACTGCTCCGGCAAGCACGCCGCCATGCTCGCCGCCGCCGTGGCCAACGGCTGGGACGTGCCCGGCTACCTGTCGGCCGGCCATCCCCTGCAGCTCCAGGTCCGTTCGGTCACCGAGGAGCTGGCGGGGGAGAAGGCCGCGCACGTGGCGGTGGACGGCTGCGGCGCGCCGCTGTTCGGCCTGTCGCTGACCGGGCTGGCGCGGGCCGTGCAGGGCCTGGTGCTGGCCGCGCCGGGCAGCGCGCCCCGCCAGGTCGCCGACGCCATGCGCGCGCACCCCGAGTACGTGGGCGGGACCGGGCACCAGAACACCGAGCTGATGCGGGCGCTGCCCGGCGCCGTGGCCAAGGGCGGCGCGGAGGGCGTGCTGGTGGTGGCCCTGGAGTCGGGCCACTCGGTGGCGGTCAAGGTCATCGACGGCAGCCCGCGCGCCACCACGGCCGTCGCCCTGGCGGTCCTGCGGCGCATGGGCTGCGACGTCACGACGGCGGCGGCGTTCGAGCAGGTGGACGTGCTGGGCGGCGGGGTCCCCGTGGGCCGGATCGTCGCCCGCGGGTAGGCCGCGAGAGCTCAGAGCGAGCCGTCGCAGCCGTCCGTGATGCCCTTCGCCGGGTTCTGGCCGGCTCTCTTGGCGGCAGCCGTCTTCTTGGGAGAAGGACTGGCGGAGGCGGTGGCGGCGACGGGCGGCTTCGTGTCGCCCGAGTCCCGCATCGCCTTCGCCGCGATGGTGCGGATCCGCTCCCAGTCGGGATAGCCGGTGTTGATCAGCGGCGGCACGAACTGCACGCTCGTCACCTTGGCGTTCTTGACCTTCAGCGCCAGCGGCACCAGGTTCTTGAGCAGGTCCCGCGGGATGTCGGTCCTGATCAGCTCCTTGGTGGCCAGCGCGATCCGGTTGAACCGCATCAGCACCGTCGCCGGGTCCGCCTGGGTGAGCAGCGCGCCGAGCACGCAGCGCTGGCGGCGCATCCGGGTGTAGTCGTCGCTGAACGTGCGCGAGCGGGCGTACCACATGGCGTCGGCGCCCTTGAGCTTGCGCGTGCCGGCCTTGACCAGGCCCTCGTTGTACTTGCCGAACACCACGTCCTTCTCGACGGTGATCGTGATGCCGCCGATGGCGTCGATGAGCCGGGCGAAGCCCCACATGTTGACCAGGGCGTACCAGTCGACCTTGACGCCGAGCGTGTAGCCGATCGTGTCCATCAGCACCCTGGGGCCCTGGTGCTGCTTGCCGCCGAAGATCTCCGGGTGCGCGTCGGCGTACTCCCAGACGCTGTTGAGCAGGTCGCTGCGCCCGCCGCCGGGGTCGGGCGGCAGGCGGAAGCCGTTGGGGAAGTGCTGGGCCATCGGCGTGCCGGGGCGGAAGCGCACGTTCTCCAGGTTGCGCGGCAGGCTGAACAGCACGGTGTTGCCGGTCTTCACGTCGACGCTGGCCAGGTTCATGCTGTCGGTGCGGACGCCGATCCGGTTGTCGTCGGCGTCGCCGCCCAGCAGCAGGATGTTGACCCGCTGCCGTCCCGCCCACGGGTCCTCCGGCCGCTCCGCGGCGGCGCCGGATGACGGGGCGTCGGACGAAGTCTCCTGGAAGATGTCGTTGATCGTGCTCTGCGCGGTCCACACGTACTGCGTGACCACGCCGAACGGGAGCACCACCGCGACGGCGAGGAGCCCCGCCAGCGTCCCGGTGACGATCTGACCGCCTTGTGGCAGCCGCCCCGGCCGCAGCACGATGAACGAGTGCACGATCACGGCGAACCAGGTCACGCCCAGCACGGCGGCGCTCACGATGATCGCCGTCATCCGCGCGACGAGCGTGCCCAGCAGGTTGTCGGTCGTCAGCGCGAACGCGAGCAGCGCCAGGACGCCCACGATGTAGCAGGAGATCAGGGCGAGGCCGGTCTTGCGCCAACCGGCGCGAAGATGGGCGGCCCCGGGCGCCAGCGCCGCCAGCGCCAGCCATCCGAGGACCGCTCCGGCGCTCGAGGGTTCCTTTGCCTGCCGCACGCCTTCCCCGTTTCCCCGAATTACAACCTTAGGCCTCTTACAGAGGCGGCAGCCTACGCACCTAATACGAAATATGTCTTTATCGGAGGATGAACATCAGCAGCCGAACAGACTTCACCGAGATCGAGTACGAAGTCGCCGACCAGATCGCCACCGTCACATTGAACCGCCCGGAGCGGCTGAACGCCTTCACCTTTACGATGCGGAGGGAGTTGATCGCGGCGTTCGACCGCGCCGACACCGACGACGGGGTGCGCGCGGTGGTGGTCACGGGGGCGGGCCGCGCGTTCTGCGCCGGGGCGGACCTGAGCGGCGGCGGGGACACCTTCGCGCACGGCGCGGAAGGCGCGCACGGGGAGCTGGTGGACGGGGTGCCGCGCGACGGCGGCGGCACGGTCGCGCTCAGGATCGCCCGCTCGCTCAAGCCGGTCATCGCCGCGATCAACGGCCCCGCCGTGGGCGTCGGGCTGACGATGACGCTGCCCATGGACGTCCGGCTGGCCTCGGCGACGGCGCGGTTCGGGCTCGTGTTCGCGCGGCGTGGCATCGTCACCGAGGCCGCGTCGAGCTGGTTCCTGCCCAGGATCGCCGGCATCGCCCAGGCCATGGAATGGGCCGCGACCGGCCGGGTCTTCCCCGCCTCCGAGGCGCTCGAAGGGCGGCTGGTCTCGCGGGTGTATCCGCCGGACGAGCTGCTGCCGGCGGCGTACGCGCTGGCCCGCGAGATCGCCGACAACACCTCGGCCGTCTCCGTGGCCGCCATCCGCAGGCTGATGTGGTCGGGCCTGTCGGCGACCTCGCCGTGGGAGGCGCACGCGGCCGACTCGCGCATCATGGCCGAGCTGGGCGGCGCGCCCGACACGGTCGAGGGGGTGACGGCGTTCCTGGAGAAGCGCCGCGCGGACTTCCCGATGCGGGTGAGCGAGGATCTGCCGCCCGGTGTCCCGTCGTGGCCGGAAAATCCTTATGGTGGCTAGCATGTACGAGATCACCGTGCTGCAGCTGCCGGACGACTTCGAGGGTGAGGTCGTCGCGACGCTGGTCTCCAGGAAGGCGGGATCCCGCAGGGCGGTGCTCTACCTGCACGGGTTCACCGACTATTTCTTCCAGGACCACCTCGCCGACCACTACGTCCAGCGCGGCATCGACTTCTACGCTCTCGACCTGCGCAAATACGGGCGTTCGTTGTTGCCGCACCAGACCAGGGGCCTGATCAGGAGCGTCACCGACTACTTCCCCGAGATCGACGAGGCCGTCCGCATCGTCAGGCAGGACCATGACGAGCTGACGATCAACGCCCACTCGACCGGCGGCCTGGTCGCCTCCCTGTGGGCCGACCGGGTCCGCGGGCGGGGGCTGGTGCAGGGGATGGTGCTCAACAGCCCGTTCTTCGACCTGAACGTGTCCACCCCGCTGCGCGTGGCCGCCGATCTGTTCAAGACGCCCCTCTCGTACACGCGCTGGCCGCTCCCGCTGGGGATCAGCACCGTCTACGGGCGGACGCTGCACCGCAGCGAGGGCGGCGAATGGGACTACGACCTGGAGCTCAAGCCGCTGGGCGGCTTCTCCGTGCACGCCATGTGGCTGGCCGCCATCCGCCGGGCGCAGCGGCGGCTGCACGCGGGGCTCGCGGTGGACGTACCGGTCCTCGTGCTGGCCTCCACCAACGGGCTGCGGGTACGCGACCTCGTCCCGGAGGCCCGCTCGGCGGACATCGTGCTCGATCCCCAGCACATCGCCCGCTGGTCCACCTCGCTCGGCCCGCACGTCACGTGCGTGCGCATCCCGGACGGCGTGCACGACCTGGTGCTGTCGGCGGAGCCGGCGCGCAAGCAGGTCTTCGCCGAGCTGGACCGCTGGATGGAGGCCTATGTCTACCAGGGGAAGGAGAACAGCCCGTAGTAGGCCGCCGCCACCAGCAGCAGCCCCGTGCCGCCCAGCACGCCGGCGACCGCCACGTGCTGCCAGCGGCCGGGCCGCATGCCCTCGCGCAGGGCCGACACGAACGCCGCCACGGCCGTCACCTCCTGGATCAGCATGAGCGCCGCGAGGAGCCGCACGATCAGCCAGCCGGCCAGCACGGCCGGCCAGGCGCCCGCCTGGTTGACCGAGAACAGCACCAGCAACATGATGAACGCGAGCACCGAGGCCAGCAGGCCCAGGCCCGTCCAGGCCATCCGGCTGAGCCGGCGCCTGATCGGGGGCCACAGCCTGGCGTTCGTCTCGACGGGGACTTGGGTGCGGCCGCGCAGGCGTACGACCATGGCCGCGACGGGGCCCGCCACGTAGCCGACGGCGGCCAGGCAGATCGTCAGCCCCAGCATCGTGCCGCCCGCGTACCAGGGGGCGGCCGGCACGTCGCTGGCCTCGAACCGCTGCACCGGCGTGGTGCCCGCCAGGTGCAGGGCGGGCCGCGCGGTGCCGGGCAGGCCGGTGATCCAGTTGGCCAGGGTCTCGAGGTAGCCCTTGGTGAAGGGGCCGCCGTTCACCCGCATGGCGTGGTCGCCCTTGGCCATGAAGCGGATCGTGTAGTCGTCGTTGCCCGCTTTGTTCATGCCCTTTATGAGCGCCTGGGTGGACTCGACGAACGGGATCGAGGGGTCGGTGGTGCCGTAGAAGGCCAGGACCGGCTGCTTGATCCCGCTTAATGCCGGCAGCGCGTCATATCTGAGGAAGTTGAAGCCGACCCCGCCCATGGCCCTGGTCAGCAGGTCGCGGGCGCCGATCGGGGCCCGCAGCCGGAGCAGCTGCTCGTTCAGCGCCCAGGCGACCTGGCGCAGCGGGGAGACGTTCGGGGACGACACCAGGATCACGAACCCCACCGCCGTGCTCTTCGCCGCGGCGATCGGGACCACCCAGCCGCCCTCGCTGACCCCCCACAGGCCGATGCGCGCCGGATCGACCTCGGGACGCGTACGCAGGAGCTCCACCATGCGCAGGGCGTCGTCGGCGAGCAGCGAGAAGTCGCGGTGGCGGAAGTTGTAGCCGATCGTGCGCTTGTCGAACGCGATCGTCACCACGCCCGCCTTGGCCAGGAACTCCGCCTGCGGCGTGAACTCCGTCCGCGACCCGTTGCCCGACCCCGACACGAACACCATCGCCGGGTGGCGTCCAGGCGTCAGCGGCACCCGGAGCGTTCCGTCCAGGCGCTGGCCCTCCGCCGAGATGGAGATCTCCTCCCTGCGGACGGGATCGACCGCCACCACCGGCCGCAGCTCGCCCGCGGGCTGCGCCGGGATCGTCTGGAAGGCTGGATCCACCTTGAGCGGTGGCGGATCGAACGCGGGCGGCAGTACATATCCGACCGTCGCGAGAGCCACCAGCACCAGACCGGCGGCGACGCTCAAGGTGCCACGGCCAGTGCGCATCGGCCTCCCCATGTGCGTTGGTTTGCCCGCCGATCTTCTAGCCTACTCCCGGCCCGCGGGACGGAAGAGGCCGCATTTGTCGGTGAGAACTGTTAGCTTCCTGCGACATGCGGATCCTGCACACCTCGGACTGGCATCTGGGGCGCTCGTTCCATCGCGAGAGCCTGCTCTCGGCGCAGCAGGCGTTCGTCGACCACCTGGTGGAGACGGTCCGGGCGGAGCAGGTCGACGTGGTGGCGGTCGCGGGCGACGTCTACGACCGCGCGCTGCCGCCGGTCGACGCGGTCGCGCTGCTCGACTCGGCGCTCGGGCGGCTGCGCGGGGCGGGGGCGCGGGTGGTGCTGATCAGCGGCAACCACGACTCGGCGCTGCGGCTGCGCTTCGGCTCGGCCCTCTTCGAGGCCGCGGGGGTGCACGTGCGCACCTCGCCCGACCTGGCCTGGGAGCCGGTGCTGATCGACGACGTGGCCTTCTACGGCATCCCCTACCTGGAGCCCGAGCTGGTCCGCCACGCCTGGGAGCTGCCCGACCGGAGCCACACGGCCGCCCTCACGTACGCGATGGACCGCGTCAGGGCCGACGCCGCCCGCCACCGCGCCTCGGTGGTGCTGTCGCACTGCTTCGTCGTCGGGGGCCAGGCCAGCGACAGCGAGCGCGACATCAGCGTGGGCGGGGTGTCCCACGTTCCGCTGTCGGCCTTCGACGGGGTGTCCTATGTCGCGCTGGGCCACCTCCACGGGCGGCAGCGCATGTCGGAGACGGTGCGTTACTCGGGGTCGCCGCTGGCGTACTCGTTCTCGGAGGTCGGTCACGTCAAGGGCTCGTGGCTGGTCACGCTCGGCTCGGGGGTCGACTTCGTGCCGGCGCCGGTGCCGCGGCCCGTGGGGCGGTTGCGGGGCGACCTGGAGGAGCTGCTGACCTCTCCGCGGCACACCCCGCACGAGGACCACTGGCTGCACGTCACCCTCACCGACGCCGTTCGCCCCAGGTCCGCCATGGACCGGCTGCGCGCCCGCTTCCCCCACACCCTCGCCCTCTCCTTCGACCCGGTCGGTGCCGCGCCAGCCGCCCGGCCCGTGCGGCTGAGTGGGCGGCCGGAGGCGGAGGTGGCCCTCGATTTCGTCAGGGAAGTACGCGGCGAGCCTGCCGCACGTGACGAGGAAGACCTGCTAAGACAGGCGATCGAGGCGTCGAGGGTGAAGGAGACGATGGCGTAGATGCGGCCGCACCGGCTCTCGCTGACGGCGTTCGGGTCGTTCCCGGGCACCGAGACGGTCGACTTCGACGCGCTGGCCGAGGCGGGCCTGTTCCTGGTCCACGGGCCCACGGGCGCGGGCAAGACCACGATCCTCGACGCGCTCTGCTTCGGCCTCTACGGCCAGGTGCCCGGGCAGCGCAACGACGCCCGCAGCCTGCGCTGCGACCACGCCCCGCCCTCGGCCGGGCCCTCGGTCACGCTGGAGGTGTCCATCCGCGGGCGGTTACTCCGCATCCAGCGCTCGCCGTCCTGGCAGCGGCCCAAGCTGCGCGGGACGGGGTTCACCGAGGAGAAGCCCAAGGTCGTCGTCTCGGAGTGGCACGGGTCGGAGTGGCAGGGGCTGACCACCCGGCTGGACGAGGCCGGTGACCTGATCGGCGGGCTGCTGGGCATGAACGCCGACCAGTTCTGCCAGGTGGCGATGTTGCCCCAGGGCAATTTCGCCAAGTTCCTGCGGGCCGAGGGGGAGGAGCGCCGCAGGCTGCTGGAGCGGCTGTTCTCGGTCAAGGTCTTCACCCAGGCGGAGTCGTGGCTGGCCGAGCACCGCAAGCTCGCCTTCCGGGAGGCGCAGGAGCTCCGGCAGGAGGTCGACTTCGCCGTCCAGCGGGTCGAGGAGGCGGCGGGCGGCGACCTGGACGAGGCCTCCTCGGTTGAGGACGATCCCCTGCGGTGGGCGGGGGCGCTGCTGGATGCCGCGCGGGCCGTCGTGGGCCGGGCGGGCGAGGAGCACGAGGTGGCCGGGCAGGCCGCGCGTTCGGCGCGGCTGCGGTTCGAGCAGGCCGCCGCGCTGGCCGACCGGCAGCGCCGGCACGCCGAGGCGCTCACCCTGCGCCGCACCCTTGACGAGCGGGCGGACGAACGGGCCGACCTGCAGGCCATCCTCGACGACGCCGCCAGGGCCGATCGCGTGGTGCCCCTGATCACGGCGGTCAGGCAGCGTTCGGAGGCCGCCGCCAAGGCGCGCTCCCTGGCCGCCGACGCCCTCGCCCGAGCCCGCCCCCTCCTCGCCCGGCACGCGGCCGACGCCCCCGGCCCCTCACCTTCGGACGGCTCGTCTTCGGAGGGCTCATCTGCCGTCGGCGCCGGGCCGGACGGGCGCTCGGCGGGTGAGTCGTCGCCGGGTGAGCTGGCCGCGCTGGAGCGGGAGCGGCAGGCCGAGATCGCGCGGCTGTCGGAGCTGCTCACCGAGGAGGCCCGGCTGTCGGTGGTCCGGCGTGACCTGTTGCGCGTGGAGGAGGAGCTGGCCCAGCTGGTCGGCGCCGACGAGGCCGTCGGCGCCAGGCTGGCCGCCCTGCCCGCCCTCATCGAGCAGGCCGAGGGCAGGCTGGCCGAGGCGCGCGTGGACGCCGCCAGGATCCCGGCCGCGCAGGCCGTACGCGACGCCGCCGCCCACCTGATCGAGATCGACGACGAGCTGGCCAGGCTGGCCGCGGAGCTCGACGCGCTGGCGCAGCGCGAGGCCGAGGTGTCCGCCGCCGAGGCCGAGCTGCCCGAGCGGATCGCCGACGCCGCCGCGGCCCTCGCCGAGGTGCAGGCGCAGGCGGCGGCCATCCCCGCCGCGGGCGCGGGCCTCGACGCCGCCAGGGCCGCGCTGGAGGCCACCCACCGCCGCGAGGCCCTGGCCGCGGAGCTGGAGGCGGCCGCCGCCGCCCACCAGGCGCTCGTGGACCACGCCCAGACGCTCCGCGAACGCTGGCTCGACCTGCGCCAGGCCCGCATCGACGGCATGGCGGCGGAGCTGGCCCGCGACCTGTCCGACGGCTGGCCCTGCGCGGTCTGCGGCTCCGACCACCACCCCGATCCCGCCTCCCCGGTCCCCAGCGCGCCCTCGGCCGACGACGAGCACGAGGCCGAGAGCGCCCACGAAGCCGCCCTGGCCCAGCGCGAGGCCGCCGAACGCGCCCTGGCCTCCCTCGAGTCCCGGCACGCCGACGTGGTCGAGGCCACCGGGGGCCTGGACGTCGAGACGGCCGAGGCGCAGGTGCTGGGGGCGGAGCAGGAGCTGGCCCGCCTCCAGGCGGTGGCCGACCGCGAGCCCGCCCTGGCCGCGGCGCTCGAACGCGTCGAGATCGAGCGCGAACGGGTCAGGGACCAGGCCAGGGAGATCGCCGAGACCCTCGCCGGCCACCGCGCCCACCACACCCACCTGGAGTCCGAACGCACCCGCCTCATCCAGACGGCCCTGCTCACCGCAGATCAGGAGTCCGCTCGTCCGGACGGCCCGGGTGGGCTCACCGGAGACCCGGAGCCCGCGCCTCTGGACGGGCCGGCCGTGCTGGCGCGGGCCGAGCGGGAGTTGCGCAGGCTGCGGGCGTCGGCGGACGGGGAGCCGGTGCTGGCGCGGGAGGCGGCGGCGCTCAACCGGGAGCGCCTGGAGCTGGAGGAGGAGCGGCGGCGGGTCGAGGCGCGGCTGGCGTCGTACCGCACCCGCCATGAGGAGCTGAGCGGGGACGCCGGGCGGCTCAGCGCCCGGCTGGACGCGGCGCGGGGCGACGATCCCACCCTGACCGCGCGCCTGTCGAGGCTCCACGACGAGGCCGAGCTGCTGCGGGAGGCCCTGGAGGCCACGCAGGCGGCGGTGGCGGCCCTCGACGAGCTGGCCAGGGCCCGGCAGGCCGCGGAGGAGGCGGCGACCGAGGCCGGGTTCGCGGACGTGCCGGAGGCGGAGGCGGCGTTCCGAAGCCCGGCGGAGCGGGAGCGGCGGGCGGAGGCGCTGCGCCGGCTGGACGACGAGCACGCCGCCGTCACGAGCGTCCTGGCCGACCCCGAGCTGGTCGCGGCCGCCGCAGCGCCCGCGCCCGACCTGGCCTCGATCGGGAGCGAGCGCGACCGGCTGGAGGAGGCGCACACCAGGCTGTCGAGCGCGCGCGACCGGGCCGTGGCCAGGGCGGAGCGGCTGGCCCAGCTGCATGGCGAGCTGTCCGACCGCATCGAGCGCTGGCGCCCGGCGGCCGAGCGGCACCGGCTGGCCGAGCGCATGGCGGCGCTGGCCAGCGGCACGTCCGGCGACAACCAGTGGAGCATGAGCCTGTCGTCGTACGTGCTGGGGGAGCGGCTGCGGCAGGTGGTGGACGCCGCGAACGAACGGCTCGACCACATGTCGGGGGGCCGCTACCTACTGCGCCACGACCTGCGCAAGACGGCCGGGTCCCGCGGGCGCTCCGGGGGCGGGCTGGGGCTGCGGGTCGCCGACGGGTGGACCGGCGTCGACCGCGATCCGGCCACGCTGTCCGGCGGTGAAAGTTTCATCACGTCACTGGCGCTGGCGCTGGGGCTGGCGGACGTCGTCACGGCCGAGGCCGGGGGCACGGAGCTGGGCACGCTCTTCGTGGACGAGGGCTTCGGCACCCTCGACGAGGACACCCTCGACGGCGTTCTGGACATCCTCGACGGGCTGCGCGACGGCGGGCGGGCCGTGGGCATCGTCAGCCACGTCGCCGAGCTGCGCTCGAGGATCACGGCCCAGCTCAAGGTCACCAAGACCCGCACCGGGTCGACCGTGTCGCTGTCGGGGGTGGGCTGAGCGGCGACGCCGGCGCGACCTCGCGTAGATTGCTCGCACCGAACCCCATGAAGGAGTGGAGCCCATGCGCGTCGTCGTCACCGGAGCCCATGGCAAGGTCGGCCGAGCTGCCGTCAAGGCGCTGGCCGAGGCCGGTCACGAGGTGACCGGCGTGGATCTCACGCGCCCGATCTGGGAGCGGCACGAGCCCGGCGAACCCGCCTACAAGCAGGCCGAGCTGACCGACGCCGGGCAGGCGTACGCCGTGGTCCACGGGGCCGACGCGGTCGTGCACGCCGCCGCCATCCCCGACCCCACCGCCAACGCGCCGCACGTGGTCTTCCAGAACAACCTGATGGCCACGTTCAACATGATCGAGGCGGCGATCCGTCTCGGCGTCCCCCGCTTCGTGAACATCTCCAGCGAGACCGTCCCCGGCTACTTCTTCGCCGACCGCCCCTTCCTGCCCGACTACGCGCCGGTGGACGAGGAGCACCCAGCCCGGCCGCAGGACCCGTACGCGCTGTCCAAGCACTTCGGCGAGCAGCTCATGGACGCCGCGGTGCGCCGCTCCGACATCAGGTGCATCTCGCTGCGGCCGAGCTGGGTGCAGCACGAGGGCAACTACGAGCGCAACATCGGACCGCAGGTCCGCGACGCCTCCGTGATCGGCGCGGGGCTGTGGAGCTACACCGACGTGTACGACCTCGCGGACGCGATCGTCCTGGCCGTCGAGTCCGACCTGCCCGGTCACGAGGTGTTCTACATCGCCGCGCCCGACAACGCGGGCGGGCACGACTTCGCCGCCAAGCTGCGGGAGCACTACGGCGAGCGGATCGAGCTGCGGCCGCTCTCCCGTACGGACTCCTCGGGCATCTCGTGCGACAAGGCCCACCGGCTGCTGGGCTGGACCCCGAAGCGGTCGTGGCGCGACTACCTGGATGAAGACGGGCGTACCCGTCAGGGGTGACGACGCTGTTCAGGGCGCCGCCGCCGTCTCAGTGTTCGAGAGAGGTGATCAGCTCCGGCAGCGTGGCCGGGTCGTGGAACAGGGTGGCGCCCAGACCGGCGAGGCGGTCTGCGGGGATGAGGCCGCCGGCGAAGGCCAGGCAGCGCATGCCCGCGCGCATCGCCGCGGTCACCCCGAACGGGCTGTCCTCCACCACCACGCACCGCTCCGGCTCCGCCCCCAGTGTGGCCGCCGCGTGCAGGAACAGGTCCGGCTCCGGTTTGCCCCTGGCGACGTCCTCGGCGCTGAACACCCGCCCGTCGAACCGCCCGGCCAGCCCCACGAGCTCGAGGCTGTGGCGGATCACGCTGTGCCGGCCGTTCGAGGCCACGCAGCTCGGCACGGTGAGCCGGTCGAGCGCCTCCTCGATGCCTCGGATGGCGCGCAGCTCGGCCTTGACCGCCGCCGTGTACTCGGCGATGAGCTGCTCGCGCCAGCCCGGCGGCGTCTCGCCCACCTGCTCGTCCCAGTAGTCGTTCGTGCAGCCCACGAACCGCTCGATGTACTCCGTCTCGTCAATCGACCAGCCCAGGCGGCGCAGCGCCGCCGTGCCCACGCGTACGGAGATCGGCTCGCTGTCCACGAGCACTCCGTCGCAGTCGAAGATGACAAGATCGACAGCCAAGACGCGTTCCCTTCAGAGGTGTCTTTTCGCAGCTGATAGCTTCTTCGTATCGCTTCACAAGACGCTATTTCGCATAGTGAGACAAATATGACAACGTCCCCCCAGGTCGCCGCACCCAGCCGGTCAAGGATCGCGGCCGCCAGCCTCGTCGGCACGGCGATCGAATTCTATGATTTCTACATTTACGGGACCGCGGCGGCCCTGGTGCTCAACACCGCGTTCTTCCCCGGTATGGACCCGGTGGCGGGCAAGCTGGCGGCGTTCTCGACCTTCGCGGTGGCGTTCCTCTCGCGTCCGCTCGGCTCGGCCCTGTTCGGGCACTGGGGCGACCGGGTCGGCCGCAAGTCCATGCTCGTGGTGTCGCTGCTGGTGATGGGGCTCTCCACGGTCGCGATCGGGCTGCTGCCCGGCTACGCGGCCATCGGCGTGATCGCGCCCGTGCTGCTGGTGCTGCTGAGGTTCACGCAGGGCATCGGGCTCGGGGGCGAATGGGGCGGGGCGGCGCTGCTGGCCACCGAGCACGCGCCGCCCGGCCGGCGCGGGCTGTACGCGATGTTCCCGCAGCTCGGTCCGTCGGCCGGGTTCATCGTGGCGAACGGGCTGTTCCTCGTGCTCGGGGAGACGCTCAGCGACGAGCAGTTCGGGGCGTGGGGGTGGCGGCTGCCGTTCGTGGCCAGCCTGCTGCTGGTGATCGTCGGCCTGTACGTACGCCTCAAGATCTCCGAGACGCCGGTCTTCCAGGCGGCCATGGACGAGCGCCGGATCGCCAAGGTGCCGATCGCGGGCCTCTTGCGGCACCAGTGGCGGCGCGTGCTGCTCGCGGCCGGCGCCATGACCGTCGCCTACACGCTCTTCTACACCGCCACCACCTACTGCCTGGCGTACGGCACCACCGAGCTCAAGATCCCGAAGACCACCATGCTCGCTCTGACCATGGTCGGGGTCGTGTTCATGGCCGCGGGCACGGTGGTCTCCGCGATGGCCTCCGACCGGCTGGGCCGCCGCCGCACCCTGCTCACCGGGACGGGCGCGGCCGTCGCGTGGGGGCTGGTGATGTTCCCGCTGATGGAGACCAGGTCAGTGCTCCTGGTGGGCGTGGCGCTGGCGGGGGCGCTCGGCGTGATGGGGCTGGTCTTCGGGCCGATGGGCGCGTACCTGCCGGAGCTCTTCAAGACCCAGTACCGCTACAGCGGCGCCTCGGTGGCCTACAGCCTGGGCGGCGTGCTCGGCGGCGCGGTGCCCCCGCTGGTCGCCACCAGCCTGCAGGCCAGCGGGGCAGGCGTGATGGGTGTCGGCGCGTACGTCTCGGCGATGGCCCTGCTGAGCCTGCTCTGCCTGCTCGCTCTTCCCGAGACCGGCGACGACAGCCTCTAAGGGTTCTCGTAGCCGGGGAACAGCAGCGACAGCTCGCGCGGGTACGCGGCGATCAGGCGGAGCTCGTCGTCCGTGAGGGGGCGGCCGGTCATGGCGTTGCAGAGTTGCACCAGCCGGAACGCCAGGTCCTCCTCGCGGACCTCCGTGCCCAGCCCGTCCATGACGTGCCGGAAACCGGCCTTGCCGCCGTACTCGCCGGTCAGCACCACCCGGCCGGCCCTTGTGTGCCAGTCCTCCGGGAACGGGCCCAGCGTGGCCTCGTCGTACAGCTCGTAGTTGCCGTGGTCCTTGAGCGCGCCGTCGGCGTGGATGCCGCTCTCGTGCGCGAACGCGTTGCGTCCCACCCCGACCTGGTTGTACGGCAGCGGCTGCCCGAACGCATAGCCGGCCCACAGGCCGAACCTGCGGGCCCATGACAGGTCGAGGGCGTCGCCGATCTCCGCGTCGAGCCCGAAGCCATGCTGGAAGGCCAGGATGGTCGAGAGCAGGTCGGCGTTGCCGGAGCGCTCGCCGATGCCGTTCACGCACGTGTTGATCCACGCGTCCTGACCCGCGTCGAGGTCGCCGAGGGCGCCCGAGACGGAGTTGGCCACGGCCATGCCCAGGTCGTTGTGGCAGTGGGTCTCGACCGGCATCGCGGTGGCGGTGGCCAGCTTGGCGAAGCGCTCGCGGATCCTGTCGGGCGTGTCGCCGCCGATCGTGTCGCAGTAACGCACCCGGTCGGCGCCCGCCTGCTTGGCCGCCAGCGCGAACTCCAGCAGGAACCCGTCGTCCGTCCTCGAACCGTCCTCGGCGTTGACCCCCACGCTCTCGGCGCCCGCGGCCCTGGCCGTGCGCACGGCGGCCGTCATCTCCCTGATGATCGCGTCCCGGTCCAGCCGTCCCCGGAACTTGTTCTGGATCATGTAGTCGGACGTCGAGATGGACAGGTTGTAGTGCTTGAGCCCGAGTGGGGCCGCCTTCTCCACGTCCTGCGGCACGCCCCGGCACCAGCCCGACAGCCGCAACCCGCCGAACGCCCCCGCCTCGGCCAGCGCCACCTGCGCCTTGACGTACGGGACCTCGTGGAACAGGAAGGGGAACCCGATCTCGGACTGCGCCACGCCGAGCTTGGCCAGATAGAAGTTGACCATGGTCTTGCCGAACTTCGACAGGCCGGTGCGCGCGGTCTGCACGCCGTCCCGGTTGGTCACATCGAGGAAGTGAACTTTTGGCATGCCTTCACGTTGACATGCTCTTTCAACGTGTATCAATATTGATTTTCATCAACCATCATCTGTCGGTTCGGAGGGACTCGCCGACGTGGAGTGGATCGACGCGGCCACGGCGTCCGAGCGTCTCGGCGTCAAACCGGCCACGCTGTACGCGTACGTGAGCCGTGGGGTGCTGCAGCGGCGGCACAGCGAGGACGGGCGGCGCAGCCTCTTCTCGGCGGAGGAGATCGAGCGC
Organism: Nonomuraea sp. NPDC050451; assembly: GCF_044458585.1. Taxonomy (NCBI): domain Bacteria; kingdom Bacillati; phylum Actinomycetota; class Actinomycetes; order Streptosporangiales; family Streptosporangiaceae; genus Nonomuraea; species Nonomuraea sp. NPDC050451. The sequence continues at coordinate 321,775 of NZ_JBITHZ010000002.1, read as the reverse complement.
CTCGCCCGCCGCGGCCGCCCCCGGAGCCAGCCGCCTGAGCTCGTCATCGAGTCGGCCATCACAGCCCTGGGCGTGGACCGGCCCCACTACCGGGGGATCGACGCGCTCGGGCTGGCGCTCACCAGCGACTTCGAAACGGTCGCCGCCTGGCTCTGGACCGCCGACCCCTCCCTCTGGCACCCCTCACCCCCTCCCCCCTCCACCACCCCGCCGCACCCGCCCGCCACGTCGGCGGATCCCCGCCCGTCCGCCGCGCCCGCCCACCAAAGGGACCCGCAGCCGCCCGCTACGCCGGAGCCGTGGCGGTGCGAGGACGATGCGTTGCGGGCGGCCGTGACCGCACAGCGCGGCCTCCCCGACGACCTCCTGCCCCTCGACCGCCTACAGGTGATCACCACGGTCCTGGGCGCCTCAGACTCCCTGCGCTACCAGCTCGACCCCGTCTCCGTAGCCGCGACCGGCCGCCGCATGATCGCGGGCCTCGTCGACGCGCTTCCGCAGCTCAGCGAGCCCCAGGGCGACTCGATCGCCGAGCGGCTCTGGTCCCGCCTGTGCCCGCGCCCCGCCACCCCCGGGCTCCTGAACGCCGTCCAGGCCGCCCTGGTCCTGCTCGCCGACCACGAGCTCGCCGCCTCCACCCTGGCCGCCAGGGTCGCCGCCTCCGCCAAGGCCGACCCGTACGCCGTCGTGCTGACCGGGCTCGGCGTGCTGGGCGGGCCGCTGCACGGCGGCGCGTCGTACGGCGCCGAACGCCTGCTCGCCGAGGTCGCCGAGCCGCGCCAGGCCGCCCGGGCGATCGCCGAGCGGGTACGCCGCGGCGAGCGCATCCCCGGCTTCGGCCACAGCGTCTACAAGAACGGCGACGCGCGCGGCGCCCTCCTGCTCGACCTGGTCAAGGAGGCGGCACCGGGGCACGACCGGATCACCGCCGGGGTCGCCGTGCTGGAGGAGATGCGCAGGCGCCGCCTCCCGGAGCGCAACGTCGACTTCGCCCTCGCCACCCTCACCGCCGTCAGCGGCATGGTGAGCGGCGCGGGCGAGGCCATCTTCGCGGTGGCCAGGGTGGCGGGGTGGCTGGCGCACGCGATGGAGGAGTACGACCGAGGCGCCCTCCTCCGCCTGCGCGCCTCCTACACGGGCCCGCCCGTCAAGTGAGCGCCGCCGCCGTCCTGTCGACGTAGACGGCCAGGGCGCGCACCCGTTCGGCGTGCTGGTCGTGCCCGACGATCACCGGCGGCTCGTTGTACGGCATCGCGTCCGACGAGCGCCGCAGCTTGATGTACTGCCCGCAGGCGTCGATCGCGTACGGCTCCATGTCGTCCTGCAGCGCCCCGATCACCGTGATCCCGTACGTCTCCCCGATCCGCCTGAAGAGCGAGACCGCCTCCCTGCGGTGCTCCTTGCCCAGGTTGCGGCCGAGTTCGTCGAGCACCAGGCACAGGTGGCCGCCTCCGGACGAGGCGATGGCCGCCGCGCACACCAGCTTGACGGCCTTCTCGTCCATGAGCGCGGTGTTGGCCCGCCGGTTGTACGGCACGAACCCCTGCCCCTCGCCGCGCCGCCACTTCGGAGTCACCCGCCACTGCCAGCGCTGCTCGGGATCGGCCGGCGCGGGCGGCACCGGGAACTCCAGCGTCGCCCCGTAACCCCCGTACGACGTGTCGAGCTTCTCGAACTCCTCGGCCACCCGCGTCAGCCGCGCCTTGATCGCCGCCGTCAGCGCCGCCCGGTGCACGGCCGTCGACTGCGCCGCCTCCTCGGCACCTCTGGCCGCCGCCGACAGGTCGCGCTGCCGGGAGACGACCTGCGCCTCGATCTGGCGGCGCTGGTGCCGTTCGTACTCCTCCTGGCCCCTCAGATAGGAGGCCAGCGCCCCGCACACCGCCGCGAACGTCGCCTGCTCCCGCGCCGTGCTCCCGCCCCGCTCGCTCAGCAGGAACTGCAGCTCCTCGGGAATCTCCGCGTCCTCCTCCGGGAACGTGTCGCGCAAGGCCTGGTCGAAGTGGCGTTCGGCGACCCGCCACCACTCCTCGGCCGCCCTCGGCCGCTCCTCCTCGGGCAGCGCGTTCAGCCATTCGCGGGCCGTCTCGACCGTGCCGCCCCAGTCGGCGGCCAGCGCGTCGAGCTTGAGCGACTCGCGCTCGGCGACGACCTTGGCCTCCTGATCGCGGGCCTGCGTTCGCTCGCTCTCGTGCCGGTGCCGCCGCCCCTCCAGGCGTTCGATCTCCATGTCCCTGGTCCTGGCCCGGAAGTCCAGCGCCCCGGTGTGCCGCTCGGCCTCGGCCACCTTCGGCGCCAGCTCGCCGATCGCCGCGTTCAGCTCGGTCAGCCTGGCCCGCCGCTCGCCCAGCTTCGCCTCCAGCTCGGCCAGGCGCACCCCGGCCCTGGCCCCTTCCAGCCGCCGCTGCGCCTCCGCGACGTCCTCTTCTCCATCGCGTACGGCCTGCGCCGCCGTCTCCTGGACGTCCTTGGCCCGGTTGAGCCGCAGCTCGGCGGCCTTGATCCGGGCCTCCCGCCCGGTCGCCACCCCGTCGAACGCCCCCACGACGCTCACCCCGGCCGAGCTGACCAGCACGGACCCAGGCAACTCGGCCAGGGCGGCAGCGGCGTCGTCGAGCTGCGCGGCATCGACGATCACCGCATGCTCATTCGGCCACCCCCGCAAATCCCCCAACGCCACCCCGGCCAACCGCCCACCGGAACCACTCATCGCACCGCGCCCAGCGCCCTCCACACCGCCACTCGCCGCGCCGGTCTCCCGGACGCCACTCGCCGACCCTCGTCCAGCGCCTTGCGCCGTACCAGCGTCTTGCGCGGTGCCGATGCCTTGCGTGGCGCCGGTACCTTGTCCGTCGCCGTCGCCAGCCGTTTCGCTTCCGGCGCCCTGCGCGACCACCTCACCCGGACCGCCCCCGGGCGTCTTCCCGTAGCGTGCTTTGAGGGCAGCGCCGAGCGCCTCGGCATCGCCCGCCCCAGAAGCAGCTCCAGGCGCTCCAGGCGTCGCTCCGGTCGCTCCAGGTGTGGCTCCGGTCGTCCCAAAGGTGGCCCCAGCCGCCCCAGGAGTGGCCAAGGTCGCTCCGGTCGCCCCGCGTAGTGCCCGACCTCCGCCGGAGGACTGGGCCGGGGGCGTGTGGGAGGCGTCGCGGGCCTGCTCGGCCACGTCGAGCGCGTCCAGCAGGCCGGTGGCGCCGATGCCCGCCGCCGCCAGCGCGTTGAGCTGGGCCGCCGCCGGACCGCCCTCGGCGTCGTCCAGCGCCGCCTGCGCCGAGGACACCTCCTGGTCGGCCACCCCGAGCGCCTTGAGCGCCTCGTTCAGCCGCAGCCGGACCTCCCGCAGCTCCCGCTCCGCCGTGGGCACGTCACGCCCGTCAGCGAACCTGCGCGTCTCCTCCAGCGCCGGGATCAGGCCGCGTAGCTCGTCGGCGGAGTTTTCCGCCACCGCACGGTCGGCGTCCAGCTTGGCCGCCCGCGCCTGCAGCGCCGCCAGCTCCTTGCGGGCCTGCGAGACCTGCCTGTCGAGGGTGTCCTCCCGCAGCGTGCCGATCTCCGCCTTGACCATGGCGATCGCCTCTGCCGCCGCCTCACCGGCCGCGTGGTGCCGTTCCAGGTCGGCGGCCAGCGCCTCGTCCTTGCCCGCCGCGTCGGCCAGCTTGCGCGCCTGCCTGCCGCGCCAGCACCGCAGCGCGTCCGCCAACCGGATCCTCGCCTGATCACGCCGGTCGAACGTGGTCAGCAGCGCCTTCGACTCCGTCTCGAACTCCGCCAGCCGTTCGGCCGCCTGCGCGGCGCGCACCCGCTTGGCGTGCTCGTCGCGGCGGGCCTCCCGCTCCTGCTCCAGCTCGGCGTCGAGGCCGGTGAGGGCCGCGATGGCCTCGAAGACGCGTTCGGGCGAGATCTCGTTGAGCGGCTGGGAGAGCAGGTTCGTGGCCACCTTGCTGCGTACGGACGTGGACAGGAACGACACGCACCTGATCCGGTCGCCGTAGAGCACCTTGGTGAGGTCGCGCGCAACCACGTCGCGCCGCCCGGCCGACTTCGGCAGGGACGCCCAGATCTCGTCGGCCCGGGCCACCCGCTCGGCCTCGGACGGGGAGGCCGCCAGATGCACCCCTTCCCGCCACCGGATCTCCAGGTGCGGCGCCTCCTGGTTGACCTTGAGCCACACGGTGAGCGCCCCGCCCGAGGTGTCGGGCACCTCGAACAGCTCCCCACTCAGCTCAGCCCCGGCCACCTGACTCTCAAGCACAAACTCCCCGCCGCCGCCACCGGCGACGCCCCCGCCCCCTGCGACGGTCGCGCCACGCGTGGCCGCTCCGTCGCCCGCCACACCGGTCGACGCCGCGCCGCCCTGGGCCGCGGTGCCAGCTTGGGCGCGCTCCGACGCGGCACCGTCCGCCGCGCCTGCCGGAACATCGACTGCCGCCTCCGCCGCGTCGTACGGGGCGAAGCCGTTCATTCCGGGCGGGCCGAAGACGCCCACGATGTAGCCGTGGTCGGCGCTCGCCCACTGGCGGGACCCGGCGCCGCTGGCCAGTTCGGCGTTGAAGAGCAGCTCCGACACCGCCTTGGCGCCCGAGGCGAAGCGCCACTGCTCATCCCCGAGCAATGCCGTGATCGAGGCGATGAACGACGACTTGCCCGCGCCGTTGGAGTCCTTGGGCCCGGCGCCCGCCACGACGATGAGCGTGCCGGGGACGGTGGGCACCGGATGGGTCGAGAGCCGCGAAATGTTGACCGCCTGAACAGCGATCAGCACCCGGTCCCCGACGACGTTCTCCACCTGCGACACCTGTAACCCCCGTAGTCCTTCCATCTGTCATGACGCTGAATTCGTGTGCCGTTGAGGTCACTTCGCCGATCTTCGGGCGCGTACGGCGGACGCCAGCGGCGTGTTGGGCCCGGCCGCCAGGATCAGCTCCTCCTGCAACCGCCGCCGAGCCGCCGGAGTGAGCCGGTGGAACTGCGGCCCCGGCACGTAACCGCCCGCCTCCTCACCGGCCTTGACCTGCCCAAGCAGCCCGGCGTGCCGCAACACCCGCAACGCCGCCTCCAGCTCGCCGATCGGCAGCTGGGTGTGGCGGCGCAGCTCGTCCACCGGCGTGGGATGCGGCGACAACCACGAGTCCTCGGGCAACAGCCCCTCGGCCCTCGGGATGGCGACGGAGTGCACCAGGACGAGCGTCAGCACGGCCCGCTCGCTCACCCCCAACCGCGCGCCCGCCGGGACCGCGGACCGACCGGCAGGACCCACCGCCCGCGCGGCCACCGGCTCGCCACCGCCCGCCCGATCGACGCCCTCGCCCGCCTCCCCGACGACAGCCGCGCCCGTGGGGGAGAGGCTCTCCACCGCAGCCGAGCCGGCACCCTCAGAAGCCCCGTGCGCGGCTTCGCGCGGGACCTCGTGTGCGGCTTCACGCCCGCCGTCGTGCGCGGTCTTGCGTGGAGCCTCGTGTGGGCCGTCGTGCGCGGCCTCGTGTGCGGCTTTGGGCGGGACTTCGTGTGCGGCTTTGTGCGGGGTAATGGTCGCGGGCGTCGTGAGGGCGGCGGCTTGGGTGTCGTCGTAGCCGGAGGTCCAGCGGTCGCGGTGCTGGATCAGCGTACGGCCGCGCCTGGCCAGCATCTCGCTCAGCGTGTGGCGCAGTGCCGGGTCGCGCAGGGCGGCGAAGCGCACCTCCTGCACCGGCTCGGCGGCGTGCTCCACCACCATGAACGCCGCCACCAGCTCCGCCCGCCGCCGCTCGTCATAAGCCCCCAGCAGATCGTCGAACTCCGCGGATCCGCCCTCGACCCGCCCCCCGAGCCCCGCCTCCGGGTCGGGGACGGTCTCGGCCGGGTGGGCGGCGGCCACGATGTCGGCGTCGCCGACCACGGTGAGCTCGGGACGTTCGGGCTCGGGCAGGCGGCGGACCAGCTCTTGCAACTGCGCGTGCGACTCGACCGGCCACAGCGCGCAGCGCGGGCCGAGGGTGACCACGCCGTCGTCCACGACGATCCACGCCGAGTCGTGCAGGCGCCGCATCGCGCCGATCGCCCAGTTGCGCATCAGGTCGTCGGTGCGGCCGATCAGCGCCCGGTACGTGTCGAGCACCAGCTCCACGGGCGCGGGCTCGCCCGGCCATGGGTCCACGGACAGGTCGGGCCAGCAGCACTTGAGCACCGCCGCCAGCACCCGCCTGGTCTCGCCGGACCGCTCCACCGGAACGGGGGCCACCTGGTACTCCTCCAGCAGCGAAGGCGTCACCCCGTCGGGCCACACCGGCAGGGCCTGCCCGGTGGAGTCGGGCCGCGTCAGCCGCACCATGCCCGGCGGCGCGGGCTCCCCGGCCGCCAGCCACAGCGGCCCGCCCGACCGCACCCGCACATGCGCGGCCGGCCCGTCAAGGGCACCCGCCAGAGCCCGCGCCTTCGCGACGCCCTTCGAACGAGCCCCCGCACGGGCGCCGTCCTGGTCAGCGCCCATCGAGCGCTCGCGCACCGGCGTGCCCGCCTGCTCGGCTCCCGGCGCAGGCGAGCCGACTCCCGTCCTTTGGCCATCGGTCTCACGAGGGGTGGTCGAGCGGGGGCCAGCTTCAGCGTCGGCCCGGGTGGCCGCCTCCAGGGTGGGCGGTGCCTCCGAGGTGTGCGGTGCCGGGGCCGGTCGGTCGGCGGGCAGGGCCTCAGCCCACACCGCCGAGGCGTCGCCCGCCGAGAGCGCAGGCGCGTCGGGCGCGGACGCTTCCGCACGGTCGGGCTCCGCACGGCCGGCTTCCGTGCGGGTGAGCTCCGTGCTGGCGGGCTCCGAGCGGTTGGGCTCCAGGTGCTCGGCTTCTGGGTGAGCGGGGTCCGGGTGGTTTGGGGTGGGCATCAGGTGCGCTCCAAGTAGCCCTGGGAGAGCCAGGCCGGCTCGCGGTCCGGGTCGATCGAGAGCCCGTCGGACCACTTCAGCCGGTAAGGCAGCTCAGGCCGCAGGTCCACGGTCGTCAGGTCGGCGAGCACGCGTCGCGCCGAGGGCCAGTCGGAGCCCAGCACGTCGGCCAGCGCCACCCGCGAGGCGTCGCCCAGCAGCGACTCCGCCACCTCCCTCAGCCGCTCCATGGCCGCGCTGAGCGAGGTGTCGAGCGAGTCGCCGGGACCGGGGTCGGGGAGGTTGGAGCGCGGGGGAGTGGGCTGGGCGGGAGCGGGGCGCGGGGCCTCGTCCACGGCGCGGGCGATGGCGGCCGGATCGTGCCAGGGTGCGGGCACGTCGAACACGAACCCGTCGAGCACCCCCGCCAGCTGCTCCCGCGACGCGGTCTGCGAGAACGTGCGCCACGTCTCCGTGGGCAGCAACGTCAGGTTGCGGGTGGTGCCCGCCGAGTCGGCCAGGCGTCCGGCGGCGCGGCGGGAGGCGTCGCTGTAGGAGTAGATGGCCGCCCGCAGGTCGGTGCAGACCCGGTCGAGCTCCGGCCACCGCGTCAGGATGGTGCCGTGCAGCCCCTGCGCGCGCCGGGCGATCTCCTCGGTGCCCCAGAGCTTGGGCGCCTGCTCGCGCAGCTCCTCGATGGTGCCCATGGTGAGCGTGATCAGCTCCAGCGCCCACAGCCGGAACGCCCGCGCCAGGTTGACCGCGCTCTGCCTGGCCTCCTCCATCGTGGTGCGGGGGTCGGCGACGTTGAGGTCTTCGAGCGCCAGCAGCCGGTGCATCTCCGACTGCCCGCCGTCGGACATCATCCGCCGGATGAACATCAGCCCGACCACGCTCGTGAACGAGGCCCGGTAACGCAGCTGGTTGGGCTTGGGGAACACCTCGCGGATGGCCCCGAGCCCCTTGAGCACCCGCAGCCGGTTGTCGAACTGGTCGCCCGGATAGGCCCGGCACGCGAAGCGCATCTGCTCGTGCGTCAGCCACTCCTCGCCCGCCTCCGCGAACGCCGAGAACAGCGTCTCGGCGATGTCGACCAGGGCAGGGTCGTCGACGACCGCGCCGCTGTCGCGCGCCAGCGCGGCGAACATCCGGCGGTAGGTCGACAGGACCGCCTCGTCGGTGAGGACGGCGTCGAGGGTCAGGGGCTGTTCGGACACGGGCACTAAGGTACGGCTTCGCGCCGACAGTCTCGGCACACCACAACCACCTCACGAGCCCTACCAGCCGGTACATACGCACAAGCGACCGGTGAGCGCTAGTGTGATGCCCGATAATACGGGGGCAAACGCTCTGTAATCGTACATACGGGGTGAGTTACGCGTGCAGTTGCGCATGCTCCGAGGGGATCGAACCACGGCCGTGATCGCGGGCGTGGCCGCCGTGGTTATGGTGGCCGCGGCGGCGTGGTTCGGCGTGGGCGTGTCCAGCGCCAACCCGAAGCTGGCCGACGTGGGCGCCTGGCTCTGGACGCGGGCCAAGGGCAAGATCGTGCACGTCAACGGCCTGTCCGGCGAGGTCGACGGCTATCTCGACGACAAGGCCGGCCGGCAACTGCGCGTCGTGCAGGACGGCGGGAACGTGCTGCTCGTCGACGACGCCACCGGCTACGTCAGCCGCATCGACCCCAGCCAGCTCAAGGTCTCCCAGACCCGCGACCTCGGCGCGGCAGGGCTCCAGCTCGCGGTGTCCGGCGACACCGGGTACGCGGTGGACCCGGCGTCCGGCAAGGTCCAGCGGATCGACCCGGCCACGCTCAACGCCGTCGGCGCCCCGATCACCCTCCCTGGACCGCTCGGCGCGGCCCGCATCGACGGCGGCGGCCGGCTGTGGGTCCCCGTGACCGCGAAGGGCCAGGTCGTACCGGTGTCAAACGGCGCCGCGGCGAGCCCGCTCAAGGTCGGCGAGCCGGGCGAGGAGCTGGCGGTCACGATCGCCGGCGGCCTGCCCGTCGTGGTCAACAGCCGGGCCGCCACCGCCACGGTCATCGGCGCGGACGGCGGCGTCGGCGAGATCACCCTGCCCAAGGGCGTGGCCCAGGCCGCCAAGGGCGGCGCGCTCACCCCCGCCACGACCGAGGGCCCGCTGGTCCCGATCCTGACGCCCGGCGGCTCGGGGCTGCTCGTGGTGATCGACACCTCGTCCAACTCGGTGCTGAGCACCAAGTTCGAGTCGGACGACCCCGCCAAGCTCGGGGTGCCGCAGGTGCTCGGCACCAAGGTGTACGTGCCCGACCAGGGCAAGGGCTCCCTCATCGTCTGGGACAGCGCGGCCGGCGGCCGGCCCACCACGCTCCAGGTGACCCAGGCGCCCGGCCCGGTGGACGTGTTCGTCAAGGACGGCCTGCTCTGGGCCAACGACGAGAACGGCGACAAGGCGGTCGTCATCGACCCCGAGGGCCGCAAGCACGACGTCGACAAGGACGACTCCGACGTACCGGGGCCGACCAGCACGCCCAAGCCCAAGCAGACGCCGCGCCCGGACCCGTCCAAGACGGACACCCGGCCCGACCCCGTACCGACGAGGACCGAGCCGCGTCCCACGCAGACCCGTGAGGCCGAGCCGACCCGCGAGGCCGAGCCCACGCCGACCCCGAGCCGCGGACCCACCAGATCGCCCACGCCGACCCCGTCGGCGAGCGCGCCGTCCGCGCCCGGCGCCGTCAGCGCCAGGTCCGGGCCCGGCAAGGTGACGGTGACCTTCAGCCCGTCCACCGGCGGCAAGGTCGAGCGGTACACGCTGAAGACCTCGTCCGGCGCCGGCCGGTCCGTGCCGCAGTCGGTGGACGCGAACGGGCCGTTCCAGTTCGAGTTCACGGGCGGGGACTGCGCGAACGAGTACACGTTCGTGGTGGTCGCGCACTGGGCGGGCGGCGAGGTCGAGTCGCAGCCCAGCGCCGGGGCCAAGCCCTGCGTGGCGCCCGGCTCGCCGACCGGCTTCACCGCCAAGGCCAAGAACCGGGGCGCCGAGCTGAGCTGGAGCGCCCCCGCGAACGCCGACGACGGCGTCACGTACGAGCTGACCGGCGCGGCGACCGACAACGGCATCAAGGGCACGTCGTTCACGGTGGACGGGCTGAAGAACAACCAGAAGCACGCGTTCAAGCTCAAGGCCAAGAACGCGGCGGGGGAGAGCCCGGACGTGGCCACGACCGAGGTGGACCTGGCCTACCCGAGGCAGCAGTACAAGAACAAGAACAACGACCAGACCAACACCCTGATCCGGCCCGCTCCCGCCAAGAACGGCACCGACAACGTCGGCAAGATCCCGCAGGGCCAGTACATCACGGTGACCGTGATCTGCCAGGTCAAGGGCCAATCTGTCACCGAGTCGCAAGACGGCAGCACGAGTGACATTTGGAACAAAGTTGAAACGCAGTACGGAAACGGGTGGCTCAGCGACACTCTGGTGGCGACTCCGGACGGCGGCTTCCCCGAGGGGCCGCTCTTCGAGTGCACCGACTGAGGGAGGGGGGCTCAGTTGACCCAGTACAACTACCAGGACCAGTTCGAGCAGACCGCGCAGCCGTACCAGCAGCAGGGGCTTGAGCAGTCCTACCAGCAGCAGCCGCAGCAGAGCGCGCAGCTGGCCGGGCAGTTCGCGCAGCGCTTCCAGTTGCTCGCCGGCAACATCGAGCGCATCATCCGGGGCAAGCACGAGGCGATCGAGCTGGCGCTGATCTGCCTGTTCTCGGAGGGACACCTGCTCATCGAGGACGTGCCCGGCACCGGCAAGACCACGCTGGCCAGGTCGCTCGCGGCCAGCGTGGACGCGGAGTGGCGGCGCATCCAGTTCACTCCCGACCTGCTGCCCAGCGACATCACCGGCGTGTCGATCTTCAACCAGGCGCACCAGAAGTTCGAGTTCCACCACGGGCCCGTCTTCGCGAACATCGTGCTCGCCGACGAGATCAACCGCGCCTCGCCGAAGACCCAGGCCGCGCTGCTGGAGGTCATGGAGGAGCGCCGGGTCACGGTGGACGCGGAGCCGCATCCGGTGCCCAGGCCCTTCCTGGTGGTGGCCACGCAGAACCCGGTCGACATGGACGGCACGTACCCGCTGCCCGAGGCCCAGCTCGACCGCTTCCTGATGAAGATCTCCGTCGGCTACCCCGACCACGTCTCCGAGGTCGAGGTGCTCAAGGGCATGCCGACGGGGCCGCAGGTCGAGCGGCTGCCGGTGGTGGCGCGGTCGTCGGACGTGGCCGGGATGATCGACTTCGCCTCCCGGATCCACGTGGCCGACGCCGTGTACGACTACATCGTCGCGCTGTGCTCGGCCACCCGTACCAGCCCTCACCTGCGGCTCGGGGCCAGCCCCCGGGGCAGCCTGGCGTTGCTGCGCGCGGCCAGGGTCAAGGCCGCCGCGGCCGGGCGGCACTACGTCGTGCCGGAGGACGTGAAGGCGCTGGCCGTGCCCGTGCTGGCGCACCGGCTGATCCTCACGCCCGAGGCCGAGCTGCGCGAGGTCACCGCCGCGGCCGCGCTCGGCGAGATCCTCGCCGGGATGCCGGTGCCGCAGGCGGCGTAGGTGCGAACCCCGCCACCGGCTCCCTGGCAGCGGCTCACCACTGTGCTGACCCCGCTGGGCTGGGGGACCTTCGCCGGGTCCCTCGCGCTGTACGCGGCGGGGTTCGCGCTCGGTTACCCCGAGCCCGTCGTGCTCGCCACCGGCGGCCTGCTCGCGCTGGCCGCCGCGCTCGCGTGGACCGCCCCCAGGCCCAGGCTGGAGGTGCGGCGCGAGGTCACGCCCCTGAAGGTGCCGCGCGGGGACGCCGCCGTCGCCGTCCTGAACGTGACCAACCTCGGCCGCCGGGGCCTGTCCGGCCTGCGCGCCCAGGACCGGATCGGTACGGCGGAGCACACCGTCGACCTGCCCAGGCTGCCGAAGGGGGCCGTCCGCACGGTGTCGTACCCGCTGCCGACGGACGCCCGCGGCGAGATCCCGGTGGGGCCGCTGCTGCTCGTCCGGGCCGACCCGTTCGGGCTCACGCGCCGCGTCAGATCGTACGGTTCGCCCGTCACCCTCCTGGTACGGCCCCGCACGGTCGCCCTCCCCGTCCCCCCGTCCGGCCGGGCCCACCACCTGGAGGGCCCCACCAGCGACAACGCCCCCAGCGGCACGGTCACCTTCCACACCCTCCGCGAGTACGTCGTCGGCGACGACCTGCGCCACGTCCACTGGCGGTCGAGCGCCCGCACCGGGACCCTCATGGTCCGCCAGCTCATCGACGCCAGCCTGCCCACCACCACCGTCGTCCTGGACACCCGAGACCTCACGGAGCTGGCCGTGGACGCCGCCGCCTCGGTCGCGCTCGCCGCCGCCACGGCGGGCTTCCCTGTGCGCCTCGTCACCGGCGACGGCCCCGTACCGGACGCCAAGGACCCTGAGACGGTGCTGGACCGCCTGGCCCTGGTACGGACGGGCACGGGCGGCGTCACGGAGCCGATGCGCCTGGCCCGGGGCGGCGGCTCCCTGGTCCTGGTCACGCCGGACCCCGCGGAGGCGGGACGGGTCGCGGGGGTGCGCCGCCGCTTCGACCGCGTCATCTGCGTCTACGTCGGCCCTGGGGCGGTCGCGGTCCCCGGGGTGTCGGTCCTGCCGATCGGCTCCCTGGACGCGCTCCCGCTCGCATGGGGGCCCCGATGACCACCCCGTCCCCCAGGAGCGGCGGCCGGCACGGGCGCACGTCGGGCGCTGCAACGCCTGGCGGGGCGGCGGCGGCCGGAGCCCAGGGGGGTGGGGGACGCCCGGGCGGTGCGCCCGCGGGTTGGGCGGTCAGTGCGCCGTCAGCGGCTGCGGCCGGTGGGGTGTCGGCGAGCGGTGGCGGCCTGAGATCGTCCCGGGCGGGGCGGCGTGGCGATGGGGTGCGCGGGCGTGCCGACGGTGAGGGCGTGTCGCGGGCGGGCGGGGCGCTGTGGCGGCGGATGGCGGGGCTGGTGCTGGTGGCGGCCGTCGCCGGGACGGCCGGGTGGGGGTTCCACCGGGTGTTCCCCGGCACCGAGCTGCTGACCGCCGTGATCCCCGCCGCCACCGCCCCCGCCGCCGTCGCCGCGATCCTCGGCAGGCGCCCCCTCTGGCTCGCCCTGGTCCTGGACGTCGTCCTCTGGTTCGCCGGCACCGTGCTCCTCTACAAGGCCCCGAACCCAGGTGTGTTCGCCGACGTGGCGAACTCGTGGCACGCCCTGCTCACCACCCTCCTCCCCGCCCAGCCCGAGCCGCAGCTCCTCGTCCTCGTCCACACCCTCGTCTGGGCGGCCGCCGTCATCGGCGCCGAGACGCTGGCCCGCACCCGCACCAGGATCGCCGCCGCCGTCCCGGCCCTGGTCGTCTACGGCACGGCGCTCCTGCTGGGCGTGGACGGCGAAGGTTCGAACCTCCCCGTGGCGGGCGCGCTGTTCGTGCTGATCGCCGCGCTGGCGCTGCTGCGCGACGACCGTCCCCCGATCTGGCTACTGGCCGGATTGCCGGCCGCCGCCGCGCTGGCCGCGCTGGCGCTGGTCGTGGGCCCGCTGCTGCCCATCGCGGCGCAGCCGTACAACCCGCGGCAGGACGCCGACCTCCCTCCCCCGCGACGCGTCGACAGCGTCAGCCCGCTGGACCGGGTCTCGGCGTGGCTGCAGATCCCCGACAGGGAGCTGTTCACCGTCAAGGCCGACAAACCGCTCAACTGGCGGCTGGCCGTGCTCGACCGGTACGACGGCGTCCGATGGACCTCCGGGGCCCGGTTCCAGCCCACCGGCGGCCGGGTGCCCGAGGCGGACTGGACGGGCAGTGCGGACGTCGTCCATCAGAAGGTGACGTTCGACGGGCTCCCGGGCACCTGGCTGCCCGCGGCCGAGCGGCCCGAGCGGGTCAGCGGCGTACGGGGGCTGGTGGTGGACCCCGAGAGCGGCGCGCTGCTGGCCGGCGCCAAGCCCGCCAAGGGGTTCAGCTACGAGGTGACCTCGAAGGTGGCCCGCCCGTCCAAGCAGGAGCTGCTCGACGCCACGCCTGTCGGCGACCCGGCCCTGACCGCGTTCCCTGCCGGGCCGCAGCAGCGGCTGTTCCGCAAGCTCGCCCAGGAGGCCACCAAGGGCGCGACCTCGCCGATCACGCGGGCGTACCGGCTGCAGAAGTACCTGCGCACCAACGCCAGTTACGACGTCACCGCGCCCCCCGGACACTCGCTCAAGGGGCTGGAGTTCTTCCTGCAGACGACGCACCGGGGGACGTCGGAGCAGTTCGCGACCACGTTCGCGCTCATGGCCAGGACGCTCGGGCTGCCGTCGCGGGTGGTGGTGGGGTTCAGGCCGGGCGAGGAGTCCGGCGGGATTTATCGCGTTAAATCGGGTCACGTGATGGTGTGGGCGGAGATCAAGTTCGATCGGCTCGGCTGGCGGCCGTTCTACCCCACGCCGGGCCGCAGCGGAGCCAAGGACGACCACGACGTCGTGTCCTCGGCCATCGAGGAGAGCGAGGAACTGGAGGGCGAGTTCACCCAGGGCGGGAGCGACCGGCCGAAGACGTCGCAGCCGCAGGCCACGGGGAACGGCGAGGAGCCTTCGAACGGCCCGGCGATCTGGCTGATCGCGTCGGTGGCGGGCGGGGCGCTGCTGGTGGCGTACACCGGGGTGGTGGTGGCCCTGCCGTGGTGGCGCAGGCGGAAGCGCCGCCGGGCCGAGGGGCCCGAGCAGCGGGTGCTCGGCGCGTGGCGGCAGACCTGTGACGACCTGGGGTTGAGGGACCAGTACGCTCTGACGGCGGCGGACGTGGTCGCCAGGCAGGCAGACTCGGGGGATATTTCCACTCACATCCAGCCATTGGCCGAAATTTCGAATTTCGTCCGGTATGCCCCCGAGGCCGTCACCGAGGACGCCGCCGCCGCGGCATGGCGGCGCAGCGACGCCATCCGCAGAGCCGTACGCGCCCGAACCCCCCTGACCACCCGCCTGCGCAACCGCCTCCTCCTGAGATGACGGTGAGTATGAGAAGCATGGAGCCCCAGCTCCTGCACCGCCCCCCGGGCCTGACGGCGGGCGAGATCGTCGGACAGCTGGCGGCGATGCAGGCCCAGGACGTCCCCTCCGCCCTGCTCGCCTTCCGCGCCCGCTCCGCCACTCTCACCAGGCAGGACGTCGAGGCCGCGGTGACCTCCCGCGAGATCGTCAGAACCTGGGGCCCGCGCGGCACCCTCCACTTCGTGCACGCCGACGACCTCCCCTGGCTGCACGCCCTCACCGGCCGCGCCACGAACACCCTGCGCCGACTCCACGAGGAAGGCGTCACCGGCGACGACCTGCTCGGGCTCATCGCCGGCGCTCTCGAAGGCCAGGGCCCGCTCACCAAGGCCGACCTGGAGGAGCGCCTGGCGGGCCGGGCCACCGGCCAGGGCGTCGTGCACCTGGTGGGGCTGGCGGCGCACCACGGCCTGGCCGTGCTGGGCCCGCTCCGCGCGGGCAAGCCCACGTACGTGCACGCCGCCGACTGGCTGGGCGCCCCGATCACCCCCGAGCCCGACCGGGACCGCGCGCTCAAGGAGCTGGGCATCCGCTACCGCCGCGCCCACCACCCCGCCGAGCCCGAGGACCTGGCCGCCTGGTCGGGCCTGCCGCTCGGCGAGGCCCGCACGGCCTGGCGCCTGAGCGCCGACCAACCACCGCCGCCCGCCTTCGCCGATGAGGAGCCCGTGGCCCGCCTCGCGCCCGCCTTCGACGAGTACCTGATGGGCTGGCGCAGCCGCGACCCGATCCTGGCCGCCGAGCACGCCAGGAAGGTGTTCCCGGGGGGAGGGATCCTGCGGCCGGTCGTGCTGGTGGGCGGTGTGATCAGGGGCGTGTGGGGGCGGAAGGGCGCGAGGGTGAGCGTCCAGCCGTTCGACGAGCTGCCGGACGGCCTGCTCGACGCCGAGGTCGCCGACGTTCACCGTTTTCTGGCGCCGTTTTCTGGAATGAGGCCGTGAAAGCAAACCGGTGCATCGGGTGATAAGAGATGACCACTGATTCACCGGAAGGCAGCACATGACGGGGGAGACCATCGCGACGCCGGCGGCGTGGACGGCTCGCGCGCACGTCCACGGGGGGACGCGCAGCTCGCCGCCGAACGTTCTCGACGACGCCGACGGGTTCGCGGCGGTGTTCGACGCCCACTTCGGGGAGATCCACATCTACGTCGCCCAGCGGCTCGGCCCCGACCACGCCGAGGACGTCGTGGCCGAGACGTTCCTCACCGCGTTCCGCAAGCGGACCCAGTACGACCCGGCCCGCGCGAACGTGCGCGCCTGGCTGTACGGCATCGCCACGAACCTCATCGGCAAGCAGCGCCGCCTCGAAGCCCGCACCCTGCGCGCGCTCGGCCGCTGCGCCCCCGACCCCGAGTCCCCCGGGCACGAGGACTCGGTCGCCCGCCGCGTCAGCGCCCAGAGCCTGCGCCCCGAGCTGGCCGCCGCCCTCGCCGAGCTCGACCGCCGCGACCGCGACGTCCTGCTGCTCGTCGCGCTCGCCGGGCTGAGCCACGACGAGATCGCCACCGCGCTCGGCATCCCGTACGGCACCGTCGGCTCCCGCCTGAGCCGGGCCAGGAAGAAGCTGCGCGCCCTGCTCGGCGAGATCGAGGTGCTCGTCCATGGATGAGCTGGAGCGCATCAGAGAGCTGTACGGCCGGCCGCAGCCCGATGCGGACGCCCAGGCCAAGGTGTGGCGGCGGGTGACGGCGGCACGCAGGCGCAGGCGGCTGTCGTGGCTGGTGCTCCCCGCCGTGGCGATGGCCCTGGCGGCGGCGTTCGTGATCTACCAACCGGCCGCCTCCGGACGTTCCGTGCTGCTGGCGGCGGCCGGCACCGCCGCCTCCGGCCACGTTCCCGACGGGACCTACTGGCGCATCAAGAAGGTCCGGAACGGGTCCCAGGTGATCGAGCTCTGGGCGGCCAGGGACGGCCGGGCCTGGACCTCGGACCAGGGCCGGATCACGGCGGTCACGGGACGGTCGGCGTTCAGCATGGCGGGGCGCGACCTGACGTTCCAGCAGATCGAGAGCCTCCCCACGGACCCGGTCGCGCTCAGGGAGCGGGTGGCGGGCATGTTGCCGTCCAAGGATCTGCTCGCCGACGCGCTCAGCGGCCTGCTGTGGACCAAGCCGTCCCCGCCCGCCGTGCGCGCCGCCGCATACCGCGCGCTCGCCGACCTGCCCGAGGTCCGTTACCTGGGCGAGCGCCACCCCGGGGAGGCGTTCTCGTACATGCTGCCCGACGGCACCCAGCGCACGCTCGTCATCGACCCGGCGACCTCGCAGGTGCTCTCCTGCACCGACGACGGGCCGTCCCCGCGCACGGAGCGCGTGATCGAGGCGGGCTGGACCGACCGGGGTCCCCGCTAGAGCATTCCGACGCCGGCGCGTGGGTTTCGCGCGCCCTGAAACAGGAGCCCCGACGTGTTCTGGCGTACGACCTCGGGCAAAGCCATCTGCCTGAGCGACCAGTTTCCCTTGATCAAGGTGGAGGAGGTGATGAGCGGGCGGGTCGCGTTCGTCGGCCTGCCGCCGGTCGAGCTGGGCACGGACGTCGACTGGACCGCGAACCCGCACGGCAACCGCTCCTGGGCGCTGAACCTGCACACGCTGCGCTGGATGGGCCGCCTGGTCGCCGAGTACGAGCGCTCGGGCGAGCCCGCGTACCTCGACCGCGCGAGCACCCTGGCCGAGCACTGGATCCGCGAGAACCCGCGCCACGGCCGCGCGGTCAGCCCGTGGGCGTGGGCCGAGCACGCGGTCGCGTTACGCGCCCCCGCGCTCGTGTGCCTCAGCGAGCACGTACGAAGCCGGACACTCTGGGACAGCCTGGCCGAGCACGGGGAGATCCTGGCCGACTCGTCGCTCTACCGCGCGGGCCACAACCACGGCCTGGACCAGGACATCGGCTTGCTCGTCGTCGGCTGCCGGCTCGGCCGGGCGCGCTGGCGCGATCTGGCCATCCGCAGGATGACCGCCTCCGCCGAGCTGGCCGTCGACGCGCAGGGGGTGCTCCAGGAGCAGGCCCCCCGCTACGGCCTGTACGTGCACCGGCGGCTCGGCGTGGCGCTGCGGGCGATCGGCGAGAGCGGCGCCGAACCGCCCCAGCGGCTCATCGCCCGGCGGGCCGCGCTGGAGGCGTACGTGGCGCACGCCACCCAGCCCGACGGCCGCCTCGCCCCGATCGGCGACAGCCCGGCCGACGCCCGCGCCGACGGGTTCCCGCACGAGGGGCCGGTGGTGCGGGTGTTCGACGGTGGCTATGTCTTCGGCAGGACCGCCTGGGACGACCCGCGGTCCGCCTTCTACTCGATCAGGTTCGGGCCCGGCCGCCGGCTGCACGGGCACGAGGACCACCTCGGCGTCACCTACAGCGCCCAGGGCCGCCGGATCCTCGTCGAGGCCGGGTTCCACTCCTACGAGCGCACCGGGTACGTGGAGTGGACGCGCTCACCCGAGGCGCACAACGTGCCCGTCGTGGACGGGGTCTTCCGGCCGGGGAAGGCCACGCGGCTCGCCGGATCGTCCGTCGAGCCGTCGCGCCAGTCCTTCGAGCTGGCCGACGACGCCTACGGGGTGACCAGGACCCGGCGCGTCCTCGTCAACCACGGACCCGACCTGATGGCCGTGCACGACTCCGTCGCCGGCGGGACCCTGCGCAGCCTGTGGCACTTCGACCCGTCGCTGAAGGTGGTCTCCCAGGACGACGGCCGGGTGGTGCTCGGGGACGGGGAGTGGCGGGTGACGCTGCTGCAGTTCCCAGGGGTGGGGCAGGGGGTGCGGCCCGGGCTGGTCTCGACCGGTTACCTGCGGACCGCCGAGGTGGCGACCGTGGTGTCCCCCGCGGCCGCGGGCGTGCTGACCATGATCGTGCCGGGCGCGGCCGATCCGCGCGTGTCGGTCTCCGGCGACGCGCTGACCGTCCACACCCCGGACGGCCCCGTCACGCTTCACCCGCCGTACAGCCAGTCGACGTAGTCGTGGCCGGCCAGGTCCCTGGTCCGGAACAGCTCGTTGCGCAGCACCCGGGCCACGCCGTCCACGTGCCAGATGTCGCCCCACAGCCGCGCCGTGGTCTGCACGCGCGCCGTCCTCGGCACCCGGATCTCCTGGTACGCGGCCAGCGCCCGGTCCCAGTCGCCGGCCGCCGACTGCTCGGCCAGCTCGTGCGCGTCCTCGATGGCCTGGCAGGCGCCCTGGGCCAGGTACTGGAGCATGGGGTGGGCCGCGTCCCCCAGGAGGGCGAGCCTGCCTCGCACCCAGGTGCCGATGGGCGGGCGGTCGAGCATGGGCCAGTGGCGGTCGCGCCACAGGTACGGCAGGCCCTTGCCGATCGCGTCGCAGCAGCCGTCGAAGGCCGGGGCCAGGTCGCCGGGGCCGCGGAAGACGGCCACCTGGTTGAGCAGCTCGCCGCCGCGCAGGGCGTACTGGACGAAATGGCAGCCGGGGCCCAGGTACGCGACCACGTCGGAGATGTCGAAGTCCCCCGGAAGCGGACGCGTACCCCTATAGGCGACAAATCCGGAATCGTGGGGTTGGTCGGCGACGAGCTGCGCCCGCAGGACCGACTGCAGGCCGTCCGCCGCGACCACCACGTCTCCCTCGTGCACGTCGCCGTCCGCGCAATGGGCCCTGGCGCGTCCGGCGTCCACCCGCTCGACGTGCCGGCCGTTCAGGAGCTCCACGCCCGCGTCCGCGCAGGCCCGCAGCAGGACGGCGTGCAGGTCGCCGCGGTGCGCCACCACGTAGGGGCCGCCGTAGCGGCTCCTGAAGTCCTCGCCCAGGTCGAGATGGGTGAGCTCCTCGCCGGTCAGGGCGTCCCTGAAGACCAGCCGCCGGGGGAGCACGCCCCTCTCGATCACCTGGTCCAGCAGGCCCCAGCGGTGGAGCAGGCGGGTGGCGTTGGGGCCGAGCTGCAACCCGGCACCCACCTCGCCGAACTCGGCCGACCGCTCCAGCACCCGGACCGTCCGCCCGGCCCTCGCCTGCGCGAAGGCGGCCGCCAGCCCGCCGATGCCGCCTCCGACGACGACCACCTCGACCACGAGCCCTCCTCTCCGCTGACCACCTCGCCGCCCGCGCCCGGCCGCGCTTTCAGAGCCAGCGGCCGATGGCGGGGGCGGCGGGATCGGGGGCGGGGCCGCGCCCGGTGACCCAGGCGGCCAGCTCGGCGGCCGTCCCCCGCACCTCCGGCAGGCCGTCCACCCCGGGAGGCCAGGCGGTGGTGCGGTCGGTGGGGCGCAGGACCATCGCGGGTGCCTCGCCGCGCCGTGCCCACAGCGCCGTCACATCCGCGAGCAGCGCGTCCACCAGCTCGCCCGGCAGATCCTCGAACCGCCCGCCCAGGTCCACGCCGTGCACCCACACCTCGCGCGTCCGCATCCAGACCACCTCGGACGCGGGCACGAGCCGCCCCTGAGCGGTCCGCACCCGCGCGTCCCACTGGTCGCCGGACAGCTCGCCCAGGGCCTTGCGCAGCTCCTCGGACGTCTCACCGGCCAGGCTCTCCAGCGCGGCGGCGTCCAGCCGGGCGGCCAGGTCCTCGATCTCGGCGTCACGGGCCTCGGCCGAGGCGTACATCGGACGCTCCTCACCCGTACGCGCCCAATGCACCAGCCTGCCCAGAGCGCGGGCGTTCGCGGCGACGTGCGCCACCACGTGCCGTCCCGACCAGCCAGGCAGCCGGCTCGGCCGTCCGAGGTCGGCCCCGCGTACCTGTGCCTCGAAGTACGCGGTGCCGGCGTCCAGCCACCCCAGCTCAGGCATCGCGGCGTGCCACGTTGACCAGCTCGCCGAGGCCCGCGATCCGGGTCACGACCTTGCTCCCGTCGGCGAGGTACCGAGGAGGCTTGCGGGCGTGGCCGACGCCTCCGGGCGTGCCGGTGGCGATGACGTCCCCGGGCTGCAGCGTGATGATCCGCGACACGTACGAGATCAGCTCGGCCGGGCCGAACACCAGGTCGGACGTGTCCGTCTCCTGCACCACCTCGCCGTCCACCTCGCACTGCATGGTCATCGTCACGCCCTCCAGCTCGTCGGGGGTGACGAGGTACGGGCCGAACGGCGTGCTCGACTCGAAGGTCTTGCCCTGGAGCCACTGCAGCGTGCGGTACTGGTAGTCGCGGGCGGTCACGTCGTTGATCACGGAGTAGCCGGCGATGGAGGCCGCCGCCTGCTCGGGCGACACGTTCCTGGCCGCCGTGCCGACGATCACCGCCAGCTCGCCCTCCCAGTCGACGGCCTCGGAGACGGCGGGCAGCGCGATGTCGTCGTACGGCCCGACCAGCGCCTCGGCGAACTTGGCGAACAGCGTCGGATACTCCGGCAGCTCCCGCCCCATCTCCAGGATGTGGTTGCGGTAGTTGAGCCCCACGCAGACGATCTTCCCCGGCCTGGGCACGACGGGGGCGAGGTCGGCCGTGGACAGCGGGTGCCTGGCCCCGTCGGCGGCGGCCGCCACCTCCCGCCAGCCCGGGTCGGCCAGCAGCGCCCCGACGTCGGGCGCGCCGACCTCCACGGCGTGGTCGCCGTCGATCCTGGCGGCGGTCGTACGGTTCGGCAGCCGCAGCGTCGCGAGCCTCACGCGGACTCCTCTCGATATTGGTGCAGGCCCTCGAAAACGGGCGTGTCAGCGAAACGGAACAGGTCGAAACGGGTCTCGGCGCGGAACGACCACGCGCACCACGACGGCACCACGACGAGATCGCCGCGCGACAGCCGCCGCTCCTCGCCGTCGAGGGTCACGAACCCCTCACCGTCGAACACCTGGTACACCGACGACCCCACTTCCCTCCGCGCGGCCGTCGCGGTCCCGGCCCGCAGCCGGTGGAACTCGGCCCTGATCGTCGGCATGACGTCGCCACCGGTGGTGGGGTTGGTGTAGCGGACGGCGGCGTGGCCGGGCTCGACGGTCCCGGGATGGCCCTCGTCCTCCAGCGCCAGCTGCTCGTCCAGCGCCCGGTCGGTGTGCTCCCAGCGGTAGGCGGCGATCGGCGAGCTGGGCGTGGCCCGCAGCGCCGACACGGGACGCAGCCCCGGGTGCGCCCACAGCCGTTCCGAACGCGACACGCTCGGCGTCGTCGTGTCGGTGACCTGGTCGGGGCCGAACTCGAAGAACGAGGTGTCGGTGTAGTGCACGAGCGGGATGTCCAGCCCGTCGATCCAGGCCATGGGCGCGTCGGTGGTGTTGTGGTGCCCGTGGAAGTGCCAGCCGGGCGTCAGCAGGAAGTCGCCGCGCCGCATGGCGACCGGGTCGCCGTTCACGACGGTCCAGACGCCCTCGCCCTCGACGACGAAGCGGAAGGCGTTCTGGGTGTGGCGGTGCTCGGGGGCGACCTCGCGCGGCCCCAGGTACTGGATGGCCGCCCAGAGGGTCGGCGTCGCGTACGGCATCCCGCCCAGGCCGGGGTTGGCCAGCGCGATGGCCCGCCGCTCCCCGCCGCGCCCGACGGGCACCAGCTCGCCGGCCCGTTCGGCCAGCGGGTAGAGCGTCTTCCACTCCCACACGTGCGGCCGGGCCTTCGGCTTCGGGTGCTCCGGCATCAGGTCGCCGACCTGCGTCCACAACGGAATCAGGCCTTCCGCCGCGAAGTCGGCGTAGAGCCTCTCCTCTGGGTTCATGGAGCCCACGCTAGGAGTTGATTCTGCATACGGCACTAGCATTCTGCTATGAAGAACAGGCCCGCGTACGCCCTGGGCTCCGTCGACAACGTGCTGCTGCTCCTGCACATGCTGCGCGACCAGGGCCGCCTCAAGGTCGCCGACGTCGCCAGGGAGCTGGGCATCGCCCGCTCGACCGCCCACCGCCTGCTGGCCATGCTCGTCTACCGCGACTTCGCCGTGCAGGACGAGCAGCACACGTACCTGCCGGGGCCGTTCCTCACCTCGACACAGGCCGGGGCGGGCGGGGCGGTCCTGCGCGAGCTGCGCGCCCGGGTCAGGCCCGCGATGGAGGCCCTGTGCGCGCGGGCCGCGGAGACCGTGAACCTCATGATCCGGGTCGGTACGGAGGCGCGCTTCCTGGACAGCGTGGAGTCGTCGCAGATCCTCCACGTCGGCGACCGCCGCGGCACGATCCTGCCCGCCCGCCGGGCCTCCGGCGGCAAGGTCCTGCTCGCCACCCTGCCCCCCGACCAGCTCCGCGACCTCTACCCCGACCTTCCCGACCACGAGCGCGCCACCTTCGCCCGCGAGCTCGACGACGTCAGGGCCCGCGGTTACGCGCTCAACATCGACGGCACGGAACGCGGCGTCTCCGCCATCGGCGCCACCCTCCGCAACGGGAACGGCGCCGCCCTGGCCGCCCTGTCGATCTCGGCCCCCTCGGCCCGCTTCGGCCCCGACCGGGTGGGGTTCTTCGCGGCCCAGCTGATGGCCGCGGTGAGGGAGGCGGAACAGGCTCTGGCCGATTTCCCGGACGCTTGACGTGTGTAACCCCATGGGGGTTATCTTAGGGGTATGCCTAAGATAAACGTCTATCTGCCTGACGAGCTCGCGGAAGCGGTCAAGCAGGCCGGGGTGCCGGTGTCTGCGGTGTGCCAGCGGGCGCTGGAGCAGGCGGTCCGCCGGGTGACCGCCATCAGGGAGACCGTTCTGAGCGACCTCGACCTCGAGGAGCCGACCGGGGCGCTGAGGCACCTGACGCCCAGGACGCGCACCGTGCTCAAACTGGCCGCCGACCAGGCCCGGACGGAAGGGGCGGCAGCCGTCGGCACCGAGCACCTGCTGGGCGCCATGCTGAGCGAGGGGACCAACCTGGCGCTGCACGTCCTGCGGGCCGTGGAGATCGACCCCGAGCAGGTCGGTCGCGACCTCGCCCGCCACCTGCCCGCCTCCGGCGCGGCCGGCGATTCGGAGCCGCGCAACTTCAGCGGGGCGGCGGCCAACGCGCTGGAGTTCGCCGTCACGGAGGCGACCTCACTCGGCCACAACTACGTCGGCTGCGAGCACCTCCTGCTCGGCCTCGTCGCCGAACCCGACGGGACCGCCGGCCAGGTCCTGCGCGGGCTGGGCGCCGAGCCCAGGCTCACCCGGCGCGCCGTGGTGGCGGCCCTGGCCGGGTACGTCCACCTGCGGGCGCAGACGCAGCAGGACGCCGCGGCCCAGGGCGGCCCGCAGCAGCCCGCCGCCGTACAGGCGATGCTGTCCGCCGCCGTCCGCCAGGAGCTGCAGCCCCTCGTCCAGCGGCTCGAACGGCTGGAAGCGCACGTGGGTCTGGACGCCTGAGGATCAGGAGGTGTCCGCCGCCATCCGCGTCACCCTTGTGGCCCTGATCGTGGTCGGGATCGTGATCGGGGCCACGTGGTGACGCTCAGAGCCAGTCGCGGCGTTTGAAGACGAGATAAAGGGTCAGACAGACAGCCGCCATCAGCACGATCGCGAATGGATAGCCAAATGCCCAGTGCGTTTCGGGCATGAAGTCGAAATTCATCCCGTAAATGGTTCCGACCAGCGTCGGAGCGAACAGGATGGCGGCCCAGGCGGAGATCTTCTTGACCTCCTCGCCCTGCTGGATGCTCGCCTCCGTCATCCGGGCCATCTCCGCGTTCTGCGCCTGCGTCACCAGCGTCGAGTTGACGACCAGGATGTCCTGCAGCACCTGCCGGAACGCGGAGATCCGCTCCGACACCGTGATCGCGTGGTCGGCCACGTCACGCAGGTAGCTCTGCAGCTCGTCGTTCATCCCGTGCTTGGAGGCCCCCGCGATGAACGCGTGGAGCATGCCCACCAGCGGTGCCGTCGCCCGCTGGAACTCGATCACCTCGCCGGACAGCTCGTAGACCCGCCGCGACACCGACGGGTCGCCGCCGAAGACCTGGACCTCGATCTCCTCGATGTCCTTCTGCAGCCCGGCCACCACTGGGGCGTAGCCGTCGACCACCGCGTCGAGGATGGCGTAGAGGACGGCCTGCGGGCCCTGCCGCAGCAGCTCGGGCTCGGACTCCATGCGCTTGCGGACGGCCTGCAGGTCGGGGGCCTCGGCATGGCGTACGGTGATCACGAAGTTGGGGCCGACGAAGACGTGCACCTCCCCGAACGCGACCTCCTCCACGTCGTCCAGGTAGCGGGCGGCCCGCAGCACCACGAACAGCGTGTCGCCGTAGCGGTCGGCCTTGGGCCGCTGGGAGCCGACGATCGCGTCCTCCAGCGCCAGCTCGTGCAGCTCGAACTCCTCGCCGAGCTTGACCAGCTCCCACTCCTTCGGCCGGTAGAGGCCGATCCAGGCCATGCTGTCCGGCATATCCTTGAGGCGCTCGAAGGCGTCGGCCAGGGAGCCGGGGGTGTCGACGCGCCTGCCGTCGCGGTAGATGGCGTTGTCGATGACGGTCGGCCGGTAGGGCCGCTCCTCCGTGGCACGCGGGTCCATCGAGTGCTCGGGCGCTTCCTCGTGGACGTCGCCGCTGCGCCTGAACCCCTTCACCCTGGCCATGGTCACTTCCTGGAACTATGAGAGCTCGTCGAGTCGTTGCGTGGCGCGGTCTCTGATGGTCTTGCGCCACATCGGCGTCCAGCCGAACAGCAGCCCGTGCGGCCTGCCCAGCGCCATCTTCGACCAGCGCCTGAAGTCGAATTCGTCGTGGTGGCGGACGATCAGGTCGTCCTCGAACCTGAACAGCGCGTCGATCTCGTTGACGACCTGGCGCCCGGTCCTGGAGAAGGTGTAGCGGGCCGTCCAGTGCGCGGTGCCGGTGAAGTCGTCGGCCGTCACGTCGCAGTAGGCGGACCTGAGGCCGTCGCGCACGCCGAGCTGCAGCCGCCACATCGTCATCACGCGATCACGCCCCTCGACCTCCTGGAAGATCGGATCGCCGAAGCTGACCTCGGGGTGGTAGCAGCGCTCCATGGCCGCGAAGTCCGCACGGCCCAGAGCGTCATAGAAAGCGCTGATGAGCGCCACGTGCCGATCGTTCACTCCTCTATCAGATCATGGCCTTGCCGTTGTCCCAGCACACCGCCCGCAACCAGACATCGCCCAGGTCGAGCCGGGCGAGCGCGTCGAGCTGATGGGCGTAGGGGTGCGGAATCGTGGGGAAGTCACTACCGAGCACCACCTTGCCGGAAATGCCCAGATCAAGCAATGCCGGGCGCAGCCGCGCGGGGAACGGCATGCCCAGCTCGGCGAAGTCGGTGAACGCCATCGTGGTGTCCAGCGCGACCCGCTCGTAGCGGGCGGCCAGCTCGAAGAACGGGTCGTACTCCGGCATCCCCAGATGCGCGATCACCACCCGCAGCCGCGGATGCCTGCGCAGCACTTCGCCGATCGGCCCGGGGCCGATGTGCCCGCCTGGCACGGGCACCGAACTGGCGTGCGTCACCACCGGCACCCCCGCGTCCGCCAGCAGCCCCCAGACCTCGTCCAGCTCGACGGCCCGCGGGTCGAACCCGCCGACCTGCAGGTGCACCTTGAAGATCCTGGCCCCGTCCTCCAGCGCCCGGCGCACGTACTCCACGACGCCAGGCTCGGGGTAGAAGGTCGCCGAAGGGAGGCATTCAGGTGTACGGCGGGCGAAATCCAGGGTCCAGGCGTTGAGATCGAGCGCCATGTCTGGCTTGTGCGCATAGGCGAGAGCGGGGAACGCGCGCACGCCCATGGCCCGCAGCCGCGCCACCCGCTCCTCCGCCGGCCACTCGTACTCGATCTTCCAGCCGTTCCCCATCAGCGGGCCGCCATGCCTGAAGTGGTGCCACACCCGCCGCTCCATCCGCTCCGGCAGGAAGTGGACGTGCAGGTCGATGAGGCCGGGCAACCCGAGCCCGCGCCACCAGTCCGGCACCCGGGCGTCAGAATCTTGTTCTGTGGCCACGCACGAGACTCTACCTGGATAGGGTTTCTCCTCGATGGAACAGCTCTGGGCCCACCTGATCAAGGTTCAGCCTGACCCCGACCCCTGGGTCGTGGGGGTCTCGGCTCTCGCCGCGTTCGTGCTCGTCGGCTTCCGCATGCCCTGGCAGGTGACCAGAGGCCTGATCACGATCGCGCACGAGGGTGGCCACGCGCTGATGGCGCTGGTCACCCGGCGCAAGCTCGAAGGCATCCGCCTCCACTCCGACACCTCCGGCGTGACGCTGACCAGGGGCAGGCCCACCGGGCCCGGCATGGTGCTGACCGCGCTCGCCGGCTACGTGGCGCCACCGCTGCTGGGGCTGGCCGCCGCCTGGCTGACCGAGATGGGGCACATCACGCTGCTGATCTGGAGCGTGCTGCTGTTCCTGGTCTGCATGCTGCTGCTGATCCGCAACCTGTACGGCGCGCTGATCCTGCTCGCCACCGGCGGCGCGGTGTTCGCCCTGATCATGTACGCGCCCGCCGAGGTGCAGCAGGTCGTCGCCCTGGTCGCGGTCTGGTTCCTGCTGTTCGGCGGGATCAGGCCGATCATCGAGCTGCAGCGCAAGCGGCGCAGGCGGCAGGCGCGAGACTCCGACGCGGACCAGCTGGCCAGGCTGACGGTCCTGCCCGGCGGGTTCTACGTGTTCTTCTTCCTGGTGGTGTCGGTCGTGTCCGCGGCCTTCGGCGCGTACCTCATGAATCCGCTCTAACCCCCAAAATTCGCACTAAACTCGCCTGCAACAGGGGGGAGTGCCGTGCTGCCAGTCGAGGACGCGCCCGGCTACCGGGTACTCGATCAGGCGGGCCAGGGCGGCTTCGCCGTCGTGTACCGCGCCTATCAGGAGCGCCTCGACCGGGTCGTGGCGCTCAAGGTGCTGTCCGTCGACCGGGTCGACCAGCGCACGATGCGCAGGTTCCAGCGCGAGCTGCAGCTCACCGGCCGCCTGACCGGCCACCCGAACGTCGTGACCGTCTTCGACACCGGCATCACCCGCTCCGGCAAGCCGTACATCGCGATGGACTACTTCGAGAACGGCTCGCTGCGCGACAAGGTCCGCAAGGAGGGCCCGCTGCCGGTGCCCGACGTGCTGCGGGCCGGGGTGAAGCTGGCCGGGGCGCTGGCCGCCGTACACGAGGCCGGGGTCTTGCACGGCGACATCAAGCCACAGAACATCCTCATCTCCCGATATGGCGAGCTCGCCATCGCTGACTTCGGCGTGGCCCGGGTCGTGGACTCCTCGGAGATCTCGGCCACGTCGCAGGCGTTCACCCCGCTGCACGCCGCCCCCGAGGTGCTCACCGGGCAGCCCCACTCGGCCTCGACCGACATCTACTCGCTCGGCTCGACCCTCTACCACCTGCTGGCCGGCCAGCCCGCCTTCCACAACCCGACGGACCCGTCGATCGCGCCCCTGATGTACCGGGTGCTCAGCATCGAGCCACCCCCGATCAACCGCTCGGACGTGCCGCCGCCGGTCTTCGAGACGGTCCTGCGGGCGATGTCCAAGCAGCCGGAGGTGCGGTACGGGTCGGCGCGGGAGTTCGCCCGGCGGCTGCAGGAGGTGCAGGCCGAGCTGGGCCTGTCGGTGACCGACCTGGTGGGCCAGGACCCCGGCCCGGGACCGGCGATGTCCACGGTCCCGCGCCCCCGCACCGACGAACCGCAGACCGGCGAACCCCGGCCCCCGGGGAGCCCCCAGCTCCCGACGACGGGCCACCACCTGCCGTCCACCGGCCACCATCTGCCGGGCGGCCCCGGCCGGCCGTCGCCCTTCGCCCCCGAGGCGCAGCCGTCGCCCTTCGCACCGGAAGCCCAGCCGTCACCGTTCGCCCCGGAGGCGCGGGCAGCGGGCACCGGCGGCGGGCCGCCCGGCTACCACGCGGTGGGGGCGCCCGTACCGCCGTCCATCGCCTCGGCCACCACCCCGCCGGCGCAGGGCGGGGTGACCGCGCCGGGCGGAGAGGGGCGCCTGCCGCGCGGCCTCGTGATCGGCGCCGCCGTGGCGGCCGTCGTCGTGGGCGGCACCAGCGCGGCCGTCTACCTGTCGCTCCAGCAGGGCGAGCGATCGCAGACCACCCAGCCCTCGGTGTCCGAGCCGGGCACCCAGGACACCGAGCCCATCGACAAGCAGTCCGTCGCCGCGCTGGCCCCCCGCGGCCTGAAGGTGACCGCCGACCAGGGCGCCCTCGTCGAGCTGAAGTGGACGCTCCCCGCGAGCGCCCGACGCTATCCGGTGGTCCTCCAGCGCTCCCCGATCAAGAAGGGCGAGCAGGCCATCACCGCCCTGGGCCAGGGCACCACCGCCACCCGCGTCGCGGGACTGGACCCGGGCAGCGGCTACTGCTTCCTGGTGGGCGTCCCGCTGCGCATCTCGGAGAGCTCGACGGTCGCCTGGTCGAAGCCGACGTGCATCAGGGGCGCCGTCGCCCGCTCGAACCCGTAGCGGTCACCCCAGGAGCTTGCGCGCCGCCTGCTCGATCTCCGCCTCCGACAGCAGCACGTGGTCGGCCGCCCCGCCCAGGGGGATGAAGCTGTCGGACGAGGTCACCCGCGCGAGCTTCCCGGAGAACCCGGCGTCGGCCAGCTCCGCCATGATGCCCTCCGACACGCCGCCGGTGTGCCGGGTCTCGTCGGCGATCAGCACGTTGCCGGTCAGCTCGGCCGCCCGCAGCAGGTCCTCCATCGGGAGCGGCGCCAGCCAGCGCAGGTCGAGCACGCGGCACCCGTAGCCCTCCTGGGTCAGCCGCACCGCGGCCCGCAGGCTCATCCGCACGCCGTTGCCGAACGTCACGATCGTCAGGTCGCGCCCGTCGCCGTAGGAGCGCGCCTGCCCGACCGGCACGTGCGTCTCCGGCCAGCGCCCGGGCGGCGCGTACGGCGCGAGCCAGCCCCCGTCGCCCTCCTCGAACAGGTCGCGCGTGTGGTAGAGCGCGATCGGCTCCAGGAACACGCACACCGACCCGGACGTACGGGCCGCCGCCAGGCACGTGCGCAGCATGGCGGCCGCGTCGTCGGGGCGCGAGGGGGAGGCGATGACCAGGCCGGGGATGTCGCGCAGCGCGCCCACCGCGTTGTCGTTGTGGAAGTGGCCGCCGAACCCCTTCTGGTAGGCGTACCCGGCCACCCGGACCACCATCGGGTTGGTGTAGGAGCCGCGCGAGAAGAACGACAGCGTGGCCGCCTCGCCCCGGATCTGGTCGAGCGCGTTGTGCAGGTAGGCGAGGTACTGGATCTCCGGCACGGGCAGCAGCCCCGACACGCCGGCGCCGAGCGCCAGCCCCAGGATGGCCTGCTCGTCCAGCAACGTGTCGAACACCCGGCCGGCGCCGAACCGCTTCTGCAGCCCCCTGGTCACGCCGTAGACGCCGCCCTTCTTGGCGACGTCCTCGCCGAACACGGTCATCTCGGGGTAGACGGTCAGCGTGTCGGCGAGCGTGCGGTTGATGGCCTGCGAGAGCGTCATCGGCTTGTCGTGCTCGGGCAGCGCCCCGGCGAACGCCTTCTCCCGCTCCGGGGTCGAGGCCGCCATCGGGCTGATCTTGGCGATCAGCTCCGGCTTGCGCGGCGCGATCGGCTCCATGACCTCCTTGGCGGAGCCGAGCCGCGGGCTGCGCGTCGTCTCCAGGGCGAGCCGCAGCACGTGCTCGCGCTGTGACTCGTACATCCTGAGCAGCTCTTCCGGTGTGCTCTGCCCGGCCCTCAGGAGCAGCTCCGCCGTGCGCACCAGCGGGTCGCGCTCCAGGTCGGCCCTGATCTCGCGCTGCGTGCGGTAGGCCTGCTCGACGTCGGAGCCGGCGTGCCCCATGAGCCGGACGGTGGTCAGGTGGAGGAAGGCGGGGGAGCGGCGCTCGCGTACGTGCCGGGCCGCGCGGACCGCGGCGTCGTACGCCGCGGCGAGGTCGCAGCCGTCGGCGGCGAAGTATTCGATGCCGGGGCGCCGCAGGGCCGACTCCACCCAGCCCTTGGGCGTGCGGACGCTGATGCCGATGCCGTTGTCCTCGCACACGAACAGCAGCGGCAGCGCCTGGCCCTGGTAGGTGGCGTAGGAGGCGGTGTTGAAGCCGCTCAGGGCGCTCGCGTGGTTGATCGAGGCGTCGCCGAAGCTGCACACCGCGATCGCGTCGGCGGGCCAGCGAGCCTGCGAGCCGATCGCCGCCGCCGCCCGCTCGATGGCGAACGCCACGCCGACGGACCTGGGCAGGTGGCTGGCGATCGTCGAGGTCTGGGGGATGACGGCCAGGTCGGGATGGCCGAACACCTTGTGCCGGCCGCCCGCGATCGGCTCGTCGGCCGCCGCGGTCAGGCCCATCAGCACGTCGCGGATGCCCTGCTCGGGCAGCCTGCCCGCCTGCTCGGACCGGGTCAGGTAGAACGCGCCGGAGCGGTAGTGGAGCAGGGCCGGGTCGGTGGGCCGCAGGGCGGCGGCGACCGCCGCGTTGCCCTCGTGGCCGGCGGAGCCGATCGTGTAGTAGCCCTCGTCACGCTCGCGCAGCCAGCGGGCCGCGATGTCCAGCAGGCGGCTGTCGAGCTGGCGCAGGAACAGCTTCATGCACTGCTCGCCGGTCAGCGAGCTGCCCTCGCGGACCGGCAGCCCCGGATCTCGCGCGGGGCCCGCCTTCAGCGTCGCAACCGCCTGGGTGAAATGAGTCTCAACTGTGTCGCGCGCCACACCTCGATTATGTCTTTCATCGGCGCCGACGTCTGCCGGACGTGGCTGACATGTTGTGGAGCGGTCCGTTTGACCCCGACATATAACGGTTTGTCAGAATCCTAAACTTTCCGGTCGCCACGTACGTCTACTTAATTGACACACGTGGCACCCTCAATGCCGCGTTGAACCGTTGGGTCTCCAGAAAGGAACCCGGATGTTACAACGCATTCGTGTGGCCGCCCTCGCCATAGCGCTTGGAGCCGGAGCCATCGTCATGGCCCCCTCCACTGCGACGGCGGCCGCGGATCCCGTCATCACCCGAGTCGGGATCAGTCCCAGCCCCCCGATCGACGTCACCAGTGGCGCGGTCACGGCCACGTTCAGCTTCGCCACCAAGGGGGCCGACAAGGCCGAGCTCCAGCTCAAGCCCCCGGGCGACATCAGCGTCGGCAAGCCCATCGACCTGACCTCCACCAAGGACGGCGACTGGACGAAGTGGTCCGGCACCAAATCCTTCGACTCCACGAACGTCGGCACGTGGAGCTGGCTCGCCATCGCCGGAGGCGCCTCCCGCGGCGGCACGTTCGAGGTCTCGGTCAAGAAGGTGCTCGACACCAAGATCGTCGACTTCGACGCCAGCCCCGACTCCGTGGACAAGGGTGACCTGATCAAGGTCACCGGCCAGCTCCTCGCCGACGGCAAGGGGTACGGCGGCCAGAGCGTCACCGTCACCTTCCGCGAGCGCGGCACCGACGCCTACCGCCATGTCACCAAGGTGACGACCGGTGGCAACGGCTGGTTCAGCGCCACCGTACGCGCCGACGAGACGGGCTGGTGGCGGGCCGAGTTCGCGGCCACGTCCGCGGCCAAGGGCTCGGTCAGCGACACCGACCGGGTCGACGTCAGGCGCGGCACCCTGGGCAGCAGGATCGCCGGCTTCGACGCCCGTCCGGAGCCCGTGGACAAGGGCGACCGGCTCACGTTCAGCGGCGCCCTGCTGGTCGAGGACCGCGGCGGCGTGGCCGGCGAGCGGGTCTCGATCTTCTTCAAGGCCGACGGCTCGTCCCGGTGGGAGTACGTCACCAGTGACGTGACCGGCCGCGACGGCCGCTTCTGGGCCTCCGCTCCCGCGCAGGCCTCGGGCTGGTGGCGGGCCGAGTACGGGGGCACCCGCGGTGTCCGCGGCTCGGTGAGCGGCGCCGACTGGGTCAAGGTCAACGAGCCTGCGCCGCCTCCCACGGCGTCCAAGGCGGACACGCGGCTGATCAAGTTCAACGCGTACCCCGAGCCGGTCAAGCGCGGCAAGTACCTGAAGTTCAAGGGCCGCCTGCAGGTCTTCGACGAGGGCTCCTGGGAGGGCTACTCGGGCAAGGTCGCGCTGTTCTTCAAGCCCGCGGGCTCGAAGAAGTGGCAGTACGTGAAGACCACCTGGTCGAACGACGGCGGCGGGCTCTACACCAAGGTCAAGGGCTGGAACTCGGGCCGCTGGCGGTTCGTGTTCGGCGGTGACGACGACACCTACGGCGCCACCAGCGGCTCGGACTACGTCCGGGTCAAGCGCTGATCTGATGCAGCGCTGATCTGATGCGGGGACGAGGCCCGGGGAACACCACCCCGGGCCTCGTTCCGTCTACTCCGCCCGCCTGAACTCCGCGATGCCCACCCCCAGCAGCGCCAGCCCCAGGGCCGCCACGATGCCGAGCTCGAGGACCACCGGCACCTGGAAGTCGAACCACCGGACCCCGGGGTTCAGCACCGCGTTCACCTGCGCCGGCACGTCGAGGTGCGAGAAGACCGCCTCGCGCAGCGGGTCCACCGCGTACGTCATCGGGTTGACCACGGTCAGCACGTGCAGCCACGACGGCAGGTTGGCCAGCGGGAACATCGCCCCCGACAGGAACATCATGGGCATGATCGCCATCTGCATCAGACCGAAGAACGTCTGCATGTTCTTCATCCGGGCGGCCAGCATCACCCCGAAGGCCGTGATCGTGAACGCCGCGAGGAACATCTCCGCCAGCAGCGTCACGAAGAGCGTGGGCGAGTAGGGGACTCCCACCAGCCCCGCCATGGCCAGGATGAGGATGCCCTGCCCGGTGGCCACGATGGCGCCGCCCAGGCACTTGCCGACCACGATCGCCCCGCGCGAGACGGGCGCGACCAGCATCTCCCTGAGGAAGCCGAACTCGCGGTCCCACACGATGGAACCGGCCGAGAACATCCCGGTCATGATCACGGTCATGGAGATCATGCCGGGGTACATGAACGTGCGGTAGTCGATCCCGGGGATCGCCCCCTGCACCAGCGACCCGAGCCCCGTGCCCATCACGAACAGCCAGAGCACGGGCTGCACCAGCATGGACGCCATGCGGGTGCGGTCGTTGACGAAGCGCAGCATCTCCCGGTGGAGCACGACCTTGATCGCCCGCAGGTCGTGACCGGCGCTGCGGACCGGCACGCGGACGCTGATGGCCTCTGTCGCCATGACTATCGCCTCGCCATCGCTCTCATGAACGCCATGTTGCCGTCGCCGGCCTCGGCGTCGCGGATCGTGGAGCCGGTGTAGGACATGAACACGTCGTCCAGGGACGGCCGCGACACGCTCACCGACCTGATCGGCATGCCGAGCTCGGCGAACAGCCTCGGCACGAACTCCTCGCCCGAGGCCACCGCGAACGTCACCGCGCCCTCGTGCACGGCCGCCTCCAGCCCGAACCGCTCCCGCAGCGCCTTGATCGCCTCCGTGTCGTCGGAGGTCTGGATCTGCACGCGATCCTTGCCGATGCTGGCCTTCAGCGCCTCGGGCGAGTCGATGACGACGACCTCGCCGTGGTCGATGATCGCGATCCGGTCGCAGTACTCGGCCTCGTCCATGTAGTGCGTGGTCATGAAGATGGTGATGTCCTCCAGGAGCCGCAGCTGGTTGATGTAGCCCCAGATGGCCGAGCGGGTCTGCGGGTCGAGCCCCACGGTGGGCTCGTCGAGGAAGAGCACGCGCGGGGAGTGCAGCAGGCCGCGGGCGATCTCCAGCCGCCGCTTCATGCCGCCCGAGAACGTCATCACCTTGGCGTCCTTGCGGTCCCACAGCGCGACCATCTCCATGACCTGCCGGATCCGGTCGGCGACCACGCTCTTGGGCACGCCGTACAGCTCGGCGTGGAAGCGCAGGTTCTGCTCGGCGCTCAGGTAGCCGTCGAGGGTGGGGTCCTGGAAGACGAGGCCGATGTTCCTGCGGACCTCGTCACGGTCCTTGACCACGTCGTGGCCCGCCACGGTGGCGCTGCCGCCGGTGGGGTTCACCAGCGTGCAG
Source organism: Nonomuraea sp. NPDC050451 (assembly GCF_044458585.1). NCBI lineage: Bacteria > Bacillati > Actinomycetota > Actinomycetes > Streptosporangiales > Streptosporangiaceae > Nonomuraea > Nonomuraea sp. NPDC050451. The sequence continues at coordinate 287,123 of NZ_JBITHZ010000002.1, read as the reverse complement.
AGCATGCTGATGGTGGTGGTCTTGCCGGCGCCGTTGGGGCCGAGGAAGCCGAACACCTCGCCCGGGCGCACCTCGAAGTCGACGCCCTTGACGGCCTCGACCTTCCCGTACGTCTTGCGCAGGCCGCGCACGGCGACCGCCGCGTCCGCCGCCATCTCAGCCCTCCGCCAGGATCTGGAACATGGACTTGCGCGTCTTCTTGATCAGCTCCTTGGCCGCCGCGATCTGACGCTCGTCGGCCGTGCGGATCAGATGGGAGAACGCCTCGTTGAGCTGGGCCCAGAGCAGGCGCAGCTCGTGGTGGTCCGGCGGCACGGCCGTGCGGGCGACCTCGTCCCACGGCGCCTCGTCGGCGTATCTGGCCGCCTGGTGGCGGCCCTCCTCCGTCAGCCGGTACGCACGGCTCCCGCCGGACTCGTCGCCGGACACCAGGCCCTCGTCCTCGAGCTGCTGCAGCGCCGGATAGACGGAGCCGGGGCTGGGCCGCCAGACGCCGCCGCTGCGCTCCTCGATGCTCTGGATCATCTGGTAGCCGTTCTGCGGCCCTTCGAGGAGCAGCGCCAGCAGGGCGGCCCGGACGTCGCCGCGGCGGACCCGCGGAGCGGGCGTCTCCCAGTGGACCACGGTGCCGAAGTGGGGCCCCGGCGGGTGCGGCGCGAACGGCGGTCCGAAGTTGCCCGGCCCCGGCGGCGGACCCGGTGGCGGGCCGGGTGGGAACGGGGGTGGTGAGTGGGGGTGATCCCAGAGGTCCGGTTCTTCCACGGTTTACCTCCAACTATCGAGATATCTTGACGATATATCTAGATAGTTGGCACGGGAAGGGTATTTCGGGCATGTCCCCGGAAGTTAGCGAGCGCTAACAGCGGCGGCGATGGCCGCCCGAGCCATGGCGTGCAGCAGCGGCCGCATGTCCCCCGCGCCCAGCTCACCCGCGCTGTGCGGCGTGGAGTTGAGCAGCCCGAACACGGCGTGCGTCGCGGCCCGCAGCCGCGCGGCCGGGCAGGCCGGGTGCAGCTCGGCCAGCACGGTCACCCACTCCTCGACGTAGAGCCGCTGCAGCCGCCTGATCTGGCGCCGCTCGGGCTCGGGCACGTTGCCCAGCTCCCTGTCGTGCAAGGTGATCAGCGCCGGCTGCTCGAGAGCGAAGGTGATCTGCACGTTGAGCAGCGCGTCCAGTGTCTCCTGAGGACCCGGGTACGAGGTGACCACCGCGGCGGCCGACTCGCGAAGCCGCGAGCTGACGTCGAGCAGCATCTCCGACAGCAGCGCGTCCTTGCCGCTGAAGTGCCGGTAGAGCGCGGGGCCCGAGACGCCGACCGCGGCGCCGATGTCCTCGATCGAGACGCCGTGGAAACCGCGCGCGGCGAACAGCCGGGCGGCCGCCTCCAGGATCTCCCCGCGCCTGTTGCGGCGATTCCGGGTAGGAGCGGTGGTGGTCACGTCTCACATGCTAGACGACTACGTTAACGATGACTAACATCTCGTGCTATGAGAGGGGTGTCATGAGCGAGTGGCCGGTGCTGAAGTCGTCCGCCGATCCCGGCGGCGAGGCGTACAAGAGCAACGCCGAGCTCAACGAGCGGCTGGCCGCCGAGCTGCTGGAGCGGCTGGAGGTCGCCGCCCGGGGCGGCCCCGAGCGCTCGCGCCTGCGCCACGTCGAGCGCGGCAAGCTGCTGCCGCGCGACCGCGTCGACGGCCTGCTCGACCCCGGTTCCCGCTTCCTGGAGCTGTCGCCGCTGGCCGCGAACGGCCTCTACGACGACCAGGCGCCCGCCGCGGGGATCATCACGGGGGTGGGCCGGGTCTCCGGCCGCGAGTGCGTGATCGTCGCCAACGACGCCACCGTGAAGGGCGGCACGTACTACCCGATCACGGTCAAGAAGCACCTGCGCGCGCAGGAGGTGGCCCTGCACAACCACCTGCCGTGCGTCTACCTCGTCGACTCGGGCGGGGCGTTCCTGCCCAAGCAGGACGAGGTGTTCCCCGACCGCGAGCACTTCGGCCGCATCTTCTACAACCAGGCCACCATGTCCGCCCGCGGCATCCCGCAGATCGCCGCCGTGCTCGGCTCGTGCACGGCGGGCGGCGCGTACGTGCCCGCGATGAGCGACGAGGCCGTCATCGTGCGCGGCCAGGGCACGATCTTCCTGGGCGGCCCGCCGCTGGTGAAGGCGGCCACCGGCGAGGAGGTCACGGCCGAGGAGCTGGGCGGCGGCGACCTGCACGCGCGGGTCAGCGGCGTCACCGACCACCTGGCCGAGGACGACGCGCACGCGCTGGCCATCGTCCGCGACATCGTCTCCACCCTCGCCCCGCGCCCCCCGCGGCCCTGGGACACGATCGCGCCCGAGCCGCCCAGGCACGACCCGCGCGACCTGTACGGGATCGTGCCCGCCGACACCCGCCAGCCGTACGACGTGCACGAGGTGATCGCCAGGATCGTGGACGGCTCGCGCTTCCTGGAGTTCAAGGCCGAGTACGGCTCGACCCTCGTGACCGGGTTCGCCCACCTGCACGGCCATCCGGTGGGGATCGTGGCGAACAACGGCATCCTGTTCAGCGAGTCCGCCATGAAGGGCGCCCACTTCATCGAGCTGTGCGACCAGCGCCGGATCCCGCTCGTCTTCCTGCAGAACATCAGCGGCTTCATGGTCGGCAAGGCCTACGAGGCGGGCGGCATCGCCAAACACGGCGCCAAGATGGTCACCGCCGTCTCGTGCGCGAGGGTGCCCAAGTTCACCGTCGTCATCGGCGGGTCCTTCGGGGCGGGGAACTACGCGATGGCCGGGCGGGCGTACTCGCCCAGGTTCCTGTGGATGTGGCCGAACGCCCGCATCTCCGTCATGGGCGGCGAGCAGGCCGCGAACGTGCTCACCACGGTCGGCACCGCCGACGCCGACGCGATCAGGGCCCAGTACGAGCACCAGGGCAACCCGTACTACTCCACGGCCAGGCTGTGGGACGACGGTGTGATCGACCCGCTCGACACCCGCACCGTCCTCGGCCTGGCGCTGTCCGCGGCGGCCAACGCCCCGCTCGAGCCCGCCGGTTACGGCGTCTTCCGGATGTGACGCATGTTGTTCGACCGTGTTCTGATCGCCAACAGGGGCGAGATCGCCGTACGGGTCATCCGCACGCTGCGCCGGCTCGGCATCACGTCGGTGGCCGTGCACACGGCGTCGGACGCCGGAGCCCGGCACGTGCTGGAGGCCGACCAATCCCACCAAGTGCCGAAATATCTGGATATTGAGGCAATTGTCGGGGCGGCGCTGGCGTCCGGCGCGCAGGCCGTCCACCCCGGATACGGGTTCCTCGCCGAGAACGCCGCGTTCGCGCGGCGGTGCGCGGAGGCCGGGCTGGTGTTCGTCGGCCCGCCGCCCGGGGCCATCGACGCCATGGGCGACAAGATCCGCGCCAAGGCCACGGTGTCGGCGGCCGGGGTGCCCGTCGTGCCCGGCGGGGCCGAGCCCGGCGACGAGCTGGAGTCCTGGCGCGACTTCCCCGCGCTGATCAAACCCTCCGCGGGCGGCGGGGGCAAGGGCATGGTGCTCGTACGGTCGGCCGCCGAGCTGCCCGACGCCCTGGAGTCGGCCCGGCGCACGGCGCGCGCGGCGTTCGGCGACGCGACCCTGCTGATCGAGCGGTACGTCGAGAGCCCGCGCCACATCGAGCTGCAGATCCTGGCCGACACCCACGGCAACGTCGTGCACCTGGGCGAGCGCGAGTGCAGCCTGCAGCGCAGGCACCAGAAGATCATCGAGGAGGCGCCCTCACCCTTCGTCGGCCCCGAGACGCGCGTCCGCATGGGCTCGGCCGCGGTCGAGGCCGCGCGCTCGGTGGGCTACGTGGGGGCGGGCACGGTCGAGTTCATCGTGGACGGGACCACCGGGTCCTACCACTTCATGGAGATGAACACCCGCCTGCAGGTGGAGCACCCCGTCACCGAGCTGGTGACCGGGCTCGACCTGGTCGAGCTGCAGCTGCGGGTCGCGGCCGGGGAGCCGCTGCCGTTCGGGCAGGAGGACGTGCGGCTCGACGGGCACGCCGTCGAGGCCCGCGTCTACGCCGAGGACCCGTCCCGCGGCTTCCTGCCGACCGGCGGCCGCGTGCTGGCGTTGCGCGAGCCGGACGGGGGTGCTGCGGGCGGCCTCGCGCCCGTCGTACGGGTGGACTCCGGGCTGGTCGAGGGCGGCGTCGTGGGCAGCGAGTTCGACCCGATGCTCTCCAAGGTCGTCGCCTGGGCGCCGGACCGGGCGTCGGCGCTCAGGACGCTCGACCGCGCCCTGGCCCGCACGGCCGTCCTCGGCGTGGTCACCAACATCCCGTTCCTGCGGGCCCTCGCCGAACACCCGGCCGTCAAGGCGGGCGAGCTGGACACCGGGCTGGTCGAGCGCGTGCTCCCCGAGCTGGTCCCGTCCGCGGACGTGCCCGCCGAGGTGCTCGCGGCGGCGGCGCTCGCCTTCCACGCCCTGCCCCAGGGCGACGACCCGTGGGAGGTCACGGACGGCTGGCGGGTGGGCGCGCGGGCCTGGACGACGTGGCGGCTGGAGTCGAGGGACGGCGTGCACGCGGTCCAGGTCCGCGGCCTGCCCGAAGAAGCGGCAGAAGTCCTGATGAACGATGAGATCGTGCCCGCGCGCATCCGGCTCGGCGACGGGGAGCTGACCGTCACGATCGGCGGCCGCGCCGAGCACTACCTGCGCGTACGCCACGCCGACACGCTCTGGCTGGGCAGGGACGGCGCGGCGTGGGCGCTCACCCGGCACCTCATCGGCGACCCCAGCGACCGGCCAGGCGCGGCGGCCATGGGCGACGGCGTCGTCAGGAGTCCCATGCCCGGCACCGTCCTGGTGGTCAAGGCCCAGGCCGGCGACCGGGTCACCGCAGGCCAGCCGCTGGTGATCGTCGAGGCCATGAAGATGGAGCACACGGTCACCGCCCCGCGCGACGGCGTGGTCTCCGAGCTGGCAGTCCAGGCCGGTCAGCCGGTCGACATGGACGCGGTCCTGGCCGTAGTGGGGGAGGAGGGCTGATGCCTTACCCGATGGAAGGTTTGCCGCAGCAGGTCACGATCTACGAGGTCGGCCCGCGCGACGGCCTGCAGAACGAGTCCTCGATCGTGCCCGTCGAGGTGAAGGCCGAGTTCATCGACCGCCTCGCGGACGCCGGGCACAAGGTGATCGAGGCGACCAGTTTCGTGCACCCGAAGTGGGTGCCGCAGCTCGCCGACGCCGACGAGCTGCTGGCCCGGCTGCGCAGGAAATCGGGCGTGCGCTACCCGGTCCTCGTCCCCAACCTGCGCGGCCTCGACCGGGCGCTCGAGCGCGGCGTGGACGAGATCGCCATCTTCGCCAGCGCCACCGAGACGTTCGCCGCCAAGAACCTCAACCGCAGCCTGGAGAGCCAGTTCGAGATGTTCGAGCCGGTCGTGGCACGGGCGCTGGACAACGGCGTGCGGGTGCGCGCGTACGTGTCGATGTGCTTCGGCGACCCCTGGGAGGGGCCGACGCCGATCGCCCAGGTCGTCTCGGTGGGGGAGCGGCTGCTCGGGCTCGGCTGCTACGAGCTGTCGCTCGGCGACACCATCGGGGTGGGCACGCCCGGGCACGTGACCGCGCTGATCAAGGCGTTCCGCCGCCCCGAGCGGCTCGCCGTGCACTTCCACGACACCTACGGCCAGGCGCTCGGCAACACCCTGGCCGCGTTGAGAGCGGGTGTGACCACGATCGACGCCTCCACGGGCGGCATCGGCGGCTGCCCCTACGCCGAGTCCGCCACCGGCAACCTCGCGACCGAAGACCTGGTCTGGATGTTGCGGGGGCTCGGCATCGAGACCGGGCTCGACCTGGGCAAGCTCGTGTCCACCAGCACCTGGCTGGCGCAGCTGCTCGGCCGGCCCAGCCCCTCCCGCGTCGTACAGGCGCTGTCGAAAGGCTGACCATGCTCAAGGATGAGTACGAAGAGCTGCGCAAGACCGTCGAGTCGTTCGCCCGCGAGGTGGTCGCGCCGGTGATCGGCGACTACTACGAACGGGAGGAGTTCCCGTACGACATCGTGCGGCAGATGGGCGCCATGGGGCTGTTCGGGCTGCCGTTCCCGGAGGAGTACGGCGGCATGGGCGGCGACTACTTCGCCCTGTGCGTGGCGCTGGAGGAGCTGGCCCGCGTCGACTCCAGCGTGGCGATCACCCTGGAGGCCGCGGTGTCGCTGGGCGCGATGCCGATCTACCGGTTCGGCACCGGCGAGCAGCGCGAACACTGGCTGCCCAGGCTGACCTCGGGTTCGGCCCTGGGCGCGTTCGGCCTGACGGAGCCGGGCGGCGGGTCCGACGTGCCGGGCGGGATGCGCACCACGGCCGTGCTGGACGGGGCCGAATGGGTGATCAACGGGACGAAGGCCTTCATCACGAACTCCGGCACCGACATCACGGCCGTCGTCGGCGTGGCCGCGATCACCGGCGAGCGGGAGATCTCCACGATCCTCGTGCCGAGCGGCACGCCCGGGTTCACGGTGTCGAAGAAGTACTCCAAGGTCGGCTGGAACGCCTCCGACACGCGCGAGCTGTCCTTCAGCGACTGCCGCGTCCCCGCCGCGAACCTGCTGGGCGAGCGTGGCCGCGGCTACGCCCAGTTCCTGCAGACCCTCGACGAGGGCCGCATCGCGATCGCCGCGCTCAGCGTGGGACTGGCCCAGGGGTGCGTGGACGAAAGCCTCAAGTACGTCAGGGACCGCAAGGCGTTCGGCCACCCGATCGGCCACTACCAGGCCATCCAGTTCAAGATCGCCGACATGGAGGCCCGCGCCCACACCGCCCGCCTGGCCTACTACCACGCGGCCGAGAAGATGCTGGCCGGGGCGCCGTTCAAGAAGGAGGCCGCGATCGCGAAGCTGGTCTCGTCGAACGCGGCCATGGACAACGCGCGGGACGCCACGCAGGTGTTCGGCGGATACGGGTTCATGAACGAGTTCCCGGTGGGGCGCTTCTACCGCGACGCCAAGGTGCTGGAGATCGGGGAGGGCACGAGCGAGGTCCAGCGCATGCTGATCGCCCGGCAGCTCGGCCTGGGCGACCTTTGAGCGTTTTCTGAGGGACGCCGGATCGACGGAGTTTGCGTCCGCGACCTCGGACGATCTAGTGTCGTCAGTCATGACGGCTGACGATCTTCTCATCAGGAGGGCGGAGAAGGCGGACGCGGACGAGGTGTTCGCGCTGGCGCGCGAGTTCGGTCTGACGTTCAGGCCAGAGCGCAGGGCCTTCGACGCCGCCCTGCCCGAGCTGCTGGCCAACGAGGACGCCCTGCTGCTCGCGGCCGTCGTGGGCGGGCGCGTTCATGGCTACCTGCTGGGGTTCGTGCATCTGACGCTGTTCGCCAACGGACCGGTGGCCTGGGTCGAGGAGGCCATGGTCGGCTCCGGGTCGCGCCGCCAGGGGATCGGGCGTGCCCTGCTGGAGGAGTTCGAGCGGTGGGCGCGCTCGCGGGAGGCGGGCTACGTGGCGATGGCCACGCGGCGGGCGCCCGAGTTCTACCACGCGCTGGGCTACGAGGCCTCTGCCACGTTCTTCCGCAAGGTCCTGCGCTAGCCCGGCCGGCTGGGAATTCTGTCCTGATCTGATGGCATTCTTAGGGCGTGAGTATCCATGCCGTCAGCCCCCGCTTCGTCGGGCGTGCCCGTGAGCTCGCCGCCCTCGGCGACGCGCTGGTCGGAGCACGTGCCGGGGCGTCGTCCGCCGTGCTCGTCGGCGGCGAGGCCGGGGTCGGCAAGACACGGCTGATCAAGGAGTTCACCGATCGGGCCGACGACGCGCTCGTGCTCGTCGGCGGGTGCCTGGAGCTGGGCACCGAGGGCCTGCCGTTCGCGCCGTTCACCGCCGTGCTGCGGGGGCTCGTGCGCGAGCTGGGCCGCGACGGGGTGGCGGCGCTCGTGCCCGGCGGCACCACGCGCGGGCTGGCGCGGCTGCTGCCCGAGTTCGGGGAGCCGGACGGAGACGGGCCCGAGGCCAGGGCGCGGCTGTTCGAGCAGGTGCTGGGGCTGCTCGAGCGGCTGGCCGAAGAGCGTCCCGTGCTGCTGATCGTCGAGGACGCCCACTGGGCCGACCGGTCCACCCGCGACCTGCTGTCGTTCCTGGTCCGCTACCAGCCGACCGCGGCGGGCCTGCTGATCGTGGTCACGTACCGCACCGACGAGCTGCACCGCACCCACCCCCTGCGCCCGCTCCTCGCCGAGCTGGGCCGGGTCGAGCGGGTGCGCAGGATCGAGCTGCGCAGGCTCACCCGCAGGGAGGCCGTCGCGCAGGCGGCCGGCATCCTGGAGCGGGAGCCGTCCGCCGCCGACATGGACCTGATCTACGCGCGCAGCGAGGGAAACCCGCTGTTCGTGGAGGCGCTGCTCAGCGACGGAGGCGGCGTCGCGCTGCCGGAGTCGCTGCGTGACCTGCTGCTGGCCAGCGTCGAGCGGCTGCCCGCCGAGACGCAGGAGCTGCTGCGCGTGGCCAGCGCCGGAGGGCAGCGCATCGAGCACGACCTGCTCTCCGCCGTCGCCGGGCTCGACGAGAGCGCGCTCTCCGGCGCGTTGCGGCCCGCCGTGGCGGGAAACGTGCTCACCGTCGACGGCGAGGGCTACTGCTTCCGGCACGCGCTGATCCGCGAGGCGCTCCACGACGACCTGCTGCCCGGCGAGCACACCCGCCTGCACACCCGCTACGCCGAGGCGCTGGAGCGCGACCTGTCGATCCTGCCCGCCCCGCGCGGCGCGATCGAGCTGGCCCACCACTGGCACTCCGCCCACGACTCCACCTGGGCGCTGGTCAGCGCCTGGCAGGCGGCCGGCGTCGCCCGCAGGTCCACCGCCTACGACGAGCAGCTCGGGATGCTGTCCAGGGTGCTGGAGCTGTGGGACCAGGTGCCCGACGCCGCCGAGCGCATCGGCTGCGACCGCATCGACGTGCTCAGGAACACGGCCACGGTCGCGCACCTCGCCGGGGAGTACGAACGGGCCGCCGCACTGGCGAGCGCCGCCCTCGCCGAGATCGGCCGCGACGCCGACCCGGTCAGGGCGGCCAAGCTGCTGCGCCAGCGCGGCCTGACCCGCTACGACCTGGGCCGCCCCGGCTTCGTCGACGACCTGCGCGAGGCGGCCGCGCTGGTCGCCTCGGACAAGCCGAGCCAACTCCACGCCCAGGTCCTGGAGACCCTGTCCCGCATGCTCCACGGGCGCGAGGCCCTGTCGGAGCGGCTCACCACGGGCCGGCTCGCGATGGAGATCGCCCACGAGCTGGGCGACCGCAGGGTGGAGGCGCACGCGCTGATCGACCTCGCCTGGGCGCGATTCGGCTTCTCCGAGATCGAGGCGCAGATGGAGGCGTTCGCGGAGGCGCGCAGGCTCGCCGCCGGCGACGAGGCGTTCAACGCGCTGATGCGCTGCGCGATCTCCGAGTCCGACGCGCTGGAGGGGGCGGGCCGCCACGAGCGGGCCGCGCGGGTGGCCCGCGACGGCATCGAGGAGGCCCGCCAGTACGGGCTGGCCCGCACGTCCGGCGCGTTCCTGGCGATCAACCTGGCCGAGCCGCTGGTGTCACTGGGGCAGTGGGACGAGGCGCTTGAGGTGATCGAGCACGCGCTCGACCTCGCGCCGCCGGCGCCCACCCAAGCCAGCCTGCAGGGGTTCGCCGTGGACATCGCGCTGGCGCGCGGGGAGCTCGACCGGGCGGAGCGGCTGCTGGGGTCGTCGCGGAGCGTGCTGTCGCGCGGGACCTTCCGCGACCAGTCGGTCCTGCCGCACCTGTGCAGGGAGGTGCGGTTGCTGCAGGCGCGCGGGGAGCCCGAGGCCGCGGTGGAGGCGGCCGCGCGGGGCATGGAGGAGCGCGATCTGCTGGAGACCCCGCGTTACTCCTGGCCGGTGCTGGTGACCATCGCCGACCTGCTCGGCTCCGTGGTGCCGCATCAAGGGCGCGCCACCATGGATGTGGAAACCCCGCTGGCGCGGCTGCGGGCGCTGGGACGGGAGCTCGAGGTCGACGGCGACCTCCAGCAGGCGCAGCACCTCACCTTCACGGCGCTGATGGGTCCCGAGCCGGACGACGGCGCCGCCGAGCCGGCCGCGTGGCAGTTCGAGGCCTGGGACCGGGCGGCGGGGGCGTGGGCGGCGCTGCGGCAGCCGTACGCCGAGGCGCGGTGCCTGGTGGGCGCGGCGCAGGCGGCGCTGGCGTGCGGCGACCGGCAGGAGGCCGCGGCCCGGCTGGACCGCGCGCGGGAGCTGGCCGGCCGGTTGGGCGCGACGCCGCTGCTGGAGCAGCTCGACGCCTTCGGGCGGCGGGCCAGGATCGGGGGCGCCGAGGAGGCGGCCGACGGGCTTCCGCTGGGGCTGACGGCCCGCGAGCTGGAGGTGCTGCGGGAGGTGACGAACGGGCGGAGCAACCGGGAGATCGCCGAGGCGCTGTTCATCTCGGCGAAGACGGTGAGCGTGCACGTCTCCAACATCCTGGCCAAGCTGGGCGTCGCCAGCCGGGGCGAGGCCGCCGCCACCGCCTACCGGCTGCGGCTGTTCGACGCGCCCCTGTGAACGGCGGGTGAGGCTCAGCCCGTCAGCTGGGCTTCCAGGCGGTAGCCGTCCACCGTGACGTAGACCTGGTCGCCGGGGCGGGCGTTGAGGCGCATCAGCACCGGCTGGAGGGAGTCGAAGACCGGCTGGTGGCCCTGCCAGACCAGGACGATGGCGTTGTCCCCCGGACCGGTCACCGACAGCAGGGTGCCGGGGCGCATGCCGAGCTGGGCCGCGTAGCCCTCCGGCACCGGCACGGGGCCGCCCCTGAGATGCTCCGGGGTCACCTCGATGCGCTGCCAGCGGCGCGGGTCCGAGGACGGGCTCGGCAGCGGCGGAGGCGGCGTCTGGGGAGCGCCCGCGAGGTTCCCGGAGAGCATCGGCGAACGGCCGCCCGACAGCGCCGACAGCGTCGCCAGGGCCGCGGACGGGTCGATCGAGTTCGCCGGGGCCGGCGGGATGGGCTGGCCGCCCCGGTGGTGGTGGCCGTTGGCGCCCGGCGTGCGGCGGGGCAGGGGCTGGGCGGGCGACGGGGCCGAGGCCACCGGGTCGGCGTCCGTCTCCTGGGGCAGGGCGTCGTACCAGGCCCTGGCGGAGTGGGCGCGGATGCCCAGCTCGCCCATCAGCTCCACGACGTCCGCGTCGGGCGGGCTCGAGGCCAGCAGCTGCCTCGTACGGTCCTGCAGGCGGTGCAGGTCGCCCACGACCAGCCAGCCGTCCTGGAGGCGGCGGTCGGGCATGAGCGTCACCAGCACGCGCCAGAGCGGGGTGCGCAGCGAGGGGACCATCACGGGGTGGGCGGGGTCGGCACCGATGAGCTGGTCCTCGGTGGCCGCCGCGCCGAGCCATTCGGTCAGGCGGAACATGTGGCCCGTGACCGGCGCGGACTCCGAGGAGCGCAGCCAGTGCAGCACGCGCTCCTCGGCCGTGCGCTGGGCCTGGGAGAGCGCGTCCCGGTCGACCAGCATCTTGTGGGCGAGCGTCCGCAGGCTGACCGGGTCCTCCGCGAACAGCCGGTGCACGGCCACGGCCAGCTCAAGCTTGTCCAGGCTGCGGAACAGGTTGTCCACGACCCGGACCATCGCGTGGTCGGCGTCGGTCGGCACGGGGCTGCTGGGGGCCGGCGGAGCGGTGGGAACGGGCGCCGCGTAGCTCGGGGCGCCGTTGCTCTTGGAGGCGTTGGCCGCGCCGGGGACGGCGGGCATGGAACCCGTGCTGGGACCGCCGGGGACCGCGGGCATGGACCCGGTGCTGGGCCCGCCCGGGATCGCGGGCATGGACCCGGTGCTGGGCCCGCCCGAGGACACGGGACCGCCGGGGGCCGAGGCGTTGTCCTGGCGGCCGGGCTGGGCGCCGGGCTGGGGAACAGGCTGGGGGCCGGTCTGGGGGCCGGACTGAGGGCCCGCGGGGCGCTGCGGGGCGCGGTCGGACTGGCCGGGGGCCGGGCGCGGCGGGAGGCCCTCGCCGGCGAACCCCTGCGGCTGCGCCGGGAGCGAGCCGCTCTGCGGCTGCGCGGAGAACGAGCCGGTCTGCGCGGGGAACGACCCCGTCTGCCGCGACGGGGCGTCCGGAGCCGGTTGTGCGGGGAAGGAGCCGGTCTGGCGCTGTGGCCCGCCGGCGTCCGGCGCGGGCTGTGCCGGGAAGGAACCGGTCTGGCGGCCGCTGTCCTGCCCTTGGGCGGCCAGGGGCCCGGTGCCCGAGGGCTGCTGGGCCGGGAACGAGCCCGTCTGGCGCTGGTCCGCGGCGGCGGCCGGGCGCTGCGGCGCGGCGTCGGCCTGGCCCTGGTTCGGGAAGGGGCGCTGCTCGGTGGCGCCGCTCTGGGCGGCGAACATGCCGGTCTGGGGCACCGGATCGGCCTGGACGGGGAAGGGGCCCGTGCCCCGGATGAGCGGCCGGGTGACCTCGGGGTGATCGGGGGCGGGAGCCTCACGCTGGGCCGGGATGCGGCCCAGGATCTCGCGGAAGACGGAGCCGATCACCACTTCGGGCGTCGCCGACGGCGTGCCCAGGTCGCTGGGGGACAGGCGGCGCAGCCGCTGCCAGCCGCCGAGCCCGGTGATCGCCGTACGGGTGTCCTCGGGCCAGCCCGGCAGCGCCGGATCGATGTGGTGGACGGTCAGCGCGGGCAGCAGGTCGGCCAGCGGCAGGTGGTCCCAGCGGGAGGAGGCCAGCCGCGCCAGCCGCTCGCAGATCCAGTCGAGCCCCGCCGTGCCGAGCGCCCTCGACAGCGCGAGGGAGTGCCACCATCCCGCCGGCAGTCGCGGATCGCCCAGCGCTTCGGCCACCTGCTGCGGGCGGCTCCAGCGCAGCGCAGGGACTAGGTCGCTCAGGCAGATCGATGACTCGACTTCCATCGGCGGACCTTATCCTCCCCAGTGAGCCGCGTGGTGCTGACCGAAACGCGTGTGGCTAATGGTGCAGCTTACGCGGCAAGCTATCAATCAGTGTGAATAGGGTAAAGACGGTTCAGATCCAAACCGTACCGTGGCCGACCGCCCACCTGGGCCACACATGCGGCACCAGCACGGCAACCTGCCTCCAAAGCCGCCTCCTCGCCGACACCCTGCAAGACCCCGGTGAGGTACCCGGCGGCGAACGCGTCACCCGCTCCCGTCGAGTCCACGACCTCGGTGGACACGCCTGCCGCCGCCGCGACGACCTCGCCGTCCACGGCGGCCAGCGCGCCCCGTGCTCCCAGCTTCACGATCGCTGTGCCGTATGTCTCACTCAAGAGTACGGCGGCGCGCTCCGCCGTCGTGGCTCCACTCAGCAAGAGGGCCTCATCAAGATTCGGGAGGATCAGGCCGGCAGGGGCGGATTCGCGGATGAAACGTTCAACCCCGAAGTCGCGCAGCGGGCCCGTGGAGGCCGGGTCGATGCTGATCGCGATCCCGGCCGCGGCGGCCTCGGCCATCGCCAGCCTGGCCAGCCGCAGCCCGCCCTCGGCGAACAGCAGGTAGCCGGACAGGTGGAGCCGGGCGACGCCGTCGAGCAGGACCGGGTCCCAGTCGGCCTCGGAGATCAGGCCGCCCGCGCCGCGGTTGGTGAGCATGGTCCGCTCGCCGCTCCGGTCCACCATCGCGATCACGACGGCGGTGGGGCGGTCGGGATCGACCGTGACGTGCGGCCGGACCCCCGTCTTGGCCAGCTCGGTGGTGTGCCACTCGCTGCTGTCGTAGCCGAGCCTGGCCAACAGGCGTACGTCGGCGCCGAGGCGGGCGGCCCAGGCGGCGGTGTTCGCGCCGGAGCCGCCGGGGCGGAGGAGGATGTCGGCCGCCGTGTCGGTGCCCGACATGACCGGCGAACCATGCAACGCCACCACATCGGTGACCACGTCGCCGATGACGAGGATGGCGTTGCCCGTCACGGTGCCCGTCACGGTGTCCGTCACGGTGTCCGTCACGGGCGCGGCCATGACAGGGCGATCCGGGAGGCCAGGGCGACGTTGCCGCGCACGGCGGCCAGGTTGGCCTCCAGGGAGGCGCCGCCGGTGCCGTCCACCAGGTAGCCGAGCAGGAACGGCGTGATCGCCTGCCCCTTGACGCCCTGCCGCTCGGCGGCGGCCAGCGCCTCGGCCAGCACGCGGTCGTGGAGCTCGGGGTCGAGCTGCTGGTCCACGGGGACGGGGTTGGCGACGATCAGCGCCGTCTCCTGGCCGCCGAGCGCGTCCTGGCCCCGCATGATCTCCGCCGCGTCGGCGGGCGACTCGATCCGCCATTCGATGGGCTGGCCGGAGGAGTGCAGGTAGAAGCCGGGGAAGGTGTCCGTGCGGTAGCCCGCCACGGTCACGCCGCGCGTCTCCAGGCGCTGCAGCGTCGCGGGCACGTCGAGGATCGACTTGACGCCGGCGCAGACGACGGTGATGCGGGTGCGGGCCAGCGTGTCGAGGTCGGCGGACTCGTCCTGGTCCTCGGTCCAGCCGCGGTGCACGCCGCCGAGGCCGCCGGTGGCGAAGATGCGGATGCCGGCGCGGGCGGCCAGGAACGACGTGGCCGACACGGTGGTCGCGCCGCTGGCCTTCAGCGCCGCCGCCACGGGCAGGTCGCGCTGTCCCAGCTTGCGCAGGCCGGACTCGGTCGCGATGCGCTCCAGCTCCACCTCGTTGAGGCCGATGCGGGGCACGCCGTCCAGCACGGCGATCGTGGCCGGGACGGCGCCGGCCGCCCGTACGATCCCCTCCAGCTCGCGCGCCACCTCCAGGTTGCGCGGCTGCGGCAGCCCGTGGGAGATGATCGTGGACTCCAGGGCGACGACGGGCGCGCCGCTCGCCAGGGCCTCGGCGACCTCGTCGGACGGCTGCAGAACGGAGTCGGGGGTGCTGCGCATGGTGGGTTTCGTGCTCCTTGGGTGGTCCTGGCCTACTAGGGCGAAAAGCGTATTTTACGGGATTTGTTGTGGAACACAGCAGGCTGCGGCGCTGATCGGGCGGCGGTCCACCTGAGGATCACACAGGGGGTACGGCCTCCGCCAGCGACCCGGCGGATCTGGAGAAATGTCCGAGAGTGAGCGTTGACGGGTGGTGTGGGTGGGGTCGTATGGTGCGGAGATGGGGTCGTATGACGTGATCGTGGCCGGAGGCGGGCACAACGGGCTGGTGGCGGCCGCTTACCTGGCCGGAGCGGGGCGCAGCGTGCTCGTCCTGGAGCGGCAGGACCACGTGGGCGGCCTGGCGATCTCCGTGCAGGCCTTCCCCGGCGTCGACGTACGGCTGTCGCGCTACTCCTACCTCGTCAGCCTCCTGCCCTCCGCGATCGTCCGCGACCTGGGGCTGGACCTGGAGCTGCGCCGCCGCCGCTACGCCTCGTACACGCCCAAGGGCGACACCGGCCTGCTCGTCGACAACGAGGACGCGGCGGCGACGGCGGCCTCGTTCAGGGGCGTCACCGGCGGCGAGGCCGACCACAAGGCGTGGCAGGACTTCTACGACATGACCGCGCGCGTGGCGCGGGCGCTGGCGCCCACGCTGCTCGAACCCCTCCCGTCCGCCGCCGAGGTCGAACGGCTCGTCGGCCCCGAGGCGTGGCGGGACCTGTTCCGGCGGCCGATCGGGCGGACGGTGGAGGAGCGGTTCGGGGACGACACCGTGCGCGGCGTCGTGCTGACCGACGCGCTCATCGGCACGTTCGCCGACCCCGCCACCGACCTGCTGGCCAACCGGTGCTTCCTCTACCACGTGATCGGTGACGGCACCGGCGAGTGGAACGTCCCCGTCGGCGGCATGGGCGCCGTCTCGGGGGCGCTCGAGGCGGCGGCCAGGCGGGCGGGCGCCGAGATCAGGACCGGGGCCGAGATCGTCGGGATCTCGCCGTCCGGCGAGGTCACGTTCGCGGACGAGGGCGGCGAGCACACGGTGAACGGCGGCCACGTGCTGGTCAACCTGCCGCCGGCCGTGCTCGACCGGGTGCTGGGCAGGCCCGGCGAGGTGCCGGAGGGGGCGCAGCTGAAGGTCAACATGGTGCTGACGAGGCTGCCCCGGCTGAAGGACGCGTCCGTGGATCCGCGGGCGGCCTTCAGTGGCACGTTCCACATCAACGAGAGCCGCGACCAGCTCGCCGCGGCCTACGAGCAGGCGGCGCGCGGGGAGATCCCGGAGCTGCCGCCGGCCGAGGTCTACTGCCATTCGCTGACCGACCCGTCCATCCTCGGGCCCAGGCTCAGGGGCAGGGCCGAGACGATGACGCTGTTCGGCCTCCACATGCCCGCCCGCCTTTTCCGGAAAAATCCGGATGAGGCGAGGAAGGCTGCTCTGGACGCCACCCTCGCCTCCATCAACTCGGTCCTCGCGGAGCCCATCGAGGAATGCCTGCTCAGGGCCCCCGACGGCACCCTGTGCGCCGAGGTCAAGACCCCGGTCGACCTCGAGAACGAGGCCGGGCTGCCGGGCGGCCACATCTTCCACACCGACCTGAGCTGGCCGTACGCGGACGAGGGCGGGAGGTGGGGCGTGGAGACCGGGCACGAGCGCATCCTGATGTGCGGCGCGAGCGCCCGCAGGGGCGGCGGCGTGAGCGGGATCGCCGGCCACAACGCGGCCATGGCAGTCCTGAAGCGCTGATCCCCAGCGCTGATCCCCAGCGCTGATCCCCAGCGCTGATCCCCAGCGCTGATCCCCAGCGCTGATCCCCTGTGCTTAATCCTCGGCGATCAGCCTCGTGGCCACCTCCATGGCCACGGACGCCCGCTCCGCCTCCGGCACGTCCAGGTCGAAGAGGAACGGCACGCTGCCCAGGATCACCGCGAACACCGCCAGCCGGGCCTCGAACTTCCGCACCGGGCCGGCCTCCGGATCCTCCAGCAGGGACACCATCTTGACGATCCCGGCCTGCATCCGCTCGCCGGCCGGCAGGCCCTGCATCACGCCCTGGTTCACCTGCGCGAACTTGAACAGGGGACGCCACTGCCCCTCGAGCAGCTCGCCGATCCGCCGCAGGATCTCCCGCCTGGACTCGGGGGTCTTGGGCTGCGCGTGCCCCCACTCCACCAGCTCGTCGATCGACTCGGCCAGCCGCTCCCCGACGCTCTCCAGGATCGCCTCTTTGGTGCTGAAGTGGTAGTAGAGCGCCGGCCTGGTGATCTGCAGCCGCTCCGCCACCTCCTGCAGCGTGGTCTGCTCGTACCCCTGCTCGGCGAACAGCTCCAGCGCCACCTGCCGGATCCGATCCCGGGTGTCCGTCCGCCGCCCTGCCATTCCGCTCCCATCACTTGACGGCCGGGCCACGATTGCTTACTTTCGCGTAAGTAAGCAATGCGATCCGGCTTGTACGGGAGCAGACTATGGCTGAAACCTTCCCTGTCCAGCGCACCTGTCCGTTCGCGCCCCCGCCCGAGTACGAGCGGATGCGCGAGCAGGCCCCTCTCGTACGAGCCTCGCTCCCCGGCGGGGACATCTGGCTCGTCACCCGGCACGCCGCGGCCAAACAGGTCCTGTCGGGCACGGGCATCAGCACCAACCCGGCGACCCCCGGTCACCCCAACTGGAAGTTCAGACCGGAGCCGCCCACCCCCGAGGAGCTGGCCGCGGCACAGGAGTTCGCGGTCGGACACTTCATCGACCTCGACCCGCCCGAGCACGGCCGGTTCCGGCGGCTGCTCATCCCCGAGTTCACCGTCAGGCGCGTCAAGGAGCTGCGGCCCGGCATCCAGCGCACCGTGGACGAGCTCATCGACGACATGCTGGCCAAGGGCGACGAGGCGGAGCTGGTGGAGGCGTTCGGGCTGGCGCTGCCGTCGCTGGTCATCTGCCAGCTGCTCGGCGTCCCCGTCGACGACCGCGAGTTCTTCCAGTCGCGTACCCGCGAGATGCTCTCCAACGCCGACGACCCCACCGCGAGCCACACCGCGATCATGGAGCTCAAGGACTACCTCGACACCCTGGTCACCAAGGCCGAGCAACAGCCCGAGGATGACCTGCTCGGACGGCTGATCGAGAGCGGCCGGCTCACACACGCCGAGCTGGTGGGCGTGACCTTCCTGCTGCTCGTCGCAGGCCACGAGACCACCGCGAACATGATCCCGCTCGCCGCCCTCACCCTCATACGCCACCCCGCCCAGCTCGCCGCGCTGCGCGAGAGCCCCGACAAGTGGCCCATGGCGGTGGACGAGCTGCTGCGCTACCACTCGATCGTGGACTGGGTGGCCTTCGACCGGGTGGCCGTCGAGGACCAGGAGATCGACGGACAGCTCGTCAGGAAGGGCGAGGGCATCTTCGTGCTCGGCGCCTCCGCCAACAGGGACGAGCGGGCTTTCGAGCGGCCGGACGAGTTCGACGTCGAGCGCGGGGCCCGCCACCACGTGGCGTTCGGGTACGGTGTCCACCAGTGCCTCGGCCAGAACCTGGCCAGGGCCGAGATGGAGATCGCGCTGCGCACGCTGTTCGAGCGCATCCCCGGCCTGCGGGTCACCGTGCCGGACGAGCAGCTGCCGATCAAGAGCGACGGCCCCATCTTCGGCCTCAAAGCGATGCCGGTCGCGTGGTGATCCTCATGGAACGCGCATGATTGCGTTTATCAGGTTTTCATGATGAGCCTCTAGCGTTTGTCGCATGAGTGAGCCCGCACGGTTGCTGGTAGTGGACGACGAGCCCGCGTTGCGCGAGGCGCTGCAGTCGAGCTTGGAGTTCGAGGGCTACAAGGTCGTCACGGCCAACGACGGGCAGGCGGCGCTGGACGCGGTCGCGGCCGACACCTACGACGCGGTGCTGCTCGACGTCATGATGCCCCGGCTCGACGGGCTGACCGCGTGCCGGCGGCTGCGCGCCTCGGGCAACCACATCCCGGTCCTCATGCTCACCGCCCGCGACGCGGTGGGCGACCGGGTCTCGGGGCTCGACGCCGGGGCCGACGACTACCTCGTCAAGCCGTTCGAGCTGGACGAGCTGCTGGCCCGGGTCCGCGCGCTGCTGCGGCGGGGCGCGCTGAGCGCGAGCCCCGACGAGGGCGCCGACACGCTCACGTACGGCGACCTGCGCATGGACCTGGCGACCAGGGAGGTCATGCGCGGCGACCGCAGGCTGGACCTGACGCGGACCGAGTACCTGCTGATGGAGCTGTTCCTGGCGCACCCGCGCCAGGTGCTCACCAGGGACCAGATCCTCAGCGAGGTGTGGGGGTTCGACTTCGAGCCGACGTCCAATTCGCTCGACGTGTACGTCATGTACCTGCGGCGCAAGACCGAGGCCGGGGGTGAGCCCCGCGTGATCCACACGGTGCGCGGGGTGGGGTACGTCCTACGGGCCACGCAGTGATCTGGCGCAGCCTCCGCACCCGGCTCACACTCCTGGTCGCGGTCGCCGTCGCCCTGGCGGTCGCGGTCAGCGCGGGCGCGTGCTTCATGATCGTCCGACACCAGCTGTATGAGCAGGTGGACCGGCAGCTCGGCAACCCGCCCGGCAAGAGCCCACGCGGGCAGCTGGAGTGGCTCCAGCGCGAGTGCGGCCCGGTCCCGAACCCTCAGGACCATTACGGCCCGCCGGGCACCACCCAGCTCATCTTCGCCGACGACCGTCCTCCGTGCTACACGAGCGCCGCCCTCGTGGTCACCGAGGAGGACAAAGGGGTGGCCGCCAGCCCAGGGGCGAAGCACTGGCACAACGGGGTTGCCGACGACGGCACGGAGATGCGCATCCTCACCGAGAACGTGGGGCCGGGCATGGCCGTGATGGATGCCGTCCCGCTCGGTCAGCTGCGTAACACGCTGAAGATGGTGGCGTTGCTCCTTGGCGCGGTGGCCGCGCTCGGCGTGCTCGCCGCGGCGACCGCCGGCTTGCTCATCGCCCGTGCCGCACTGCGCCCCGTGGGCAGGCTCACCAGAGCGGTCGAGCACATAGCGCGGACCGAGGACCTCGACACCCGCATCCCCGTCGAAGGTGACGACGAGATCGCCCGGCTCTCATCCTCCTTCAACGCCATGACCACCGCCCTGGCCGGCTCCCGCGAGCGTCAGAAACAGCTCGTCGCCGACGCCGGCCACGAGCTGCGCACCCCCCTGACCACCCTGCGCACCAACATCGACCTCCTCCTCCGCAGCGAGCAGACCGGCCGCAGCCTCGACCCCGAGGCCAAGAAACGCCTGCTCACCAACGTCAAGGCCCAGTTCGCCGAGCTGTCCACGCTGGTCGCCGACCTCCTCCAGCTGGCCAGGGGCGACACCGAGCACGAGCCGCACGTCGAGCTGGCCTTCCACGAGGTCGTGACGGCGGCCGTCGAGCGGGCCAGGCTGCGCGGCGCCGAGGTGGTCAGCGACCTCAGGCCCTGGTACGTCGTCGGCAGCGCCACCTCCCTCGAACGCGCCGTGCTCAACCTCATCGACAACGCCGCCAAGTTCAGTCCTGGCGGCCAGGTCGAGGTGTCGTTGTGGGAAGGCCGGCTGTCCGTGCGCGACCATGGCCCCGGGCTGCCGGAGGAGGAGCTGCCGCACGTCTTCGAGCGCTTCTGGCGCTCCCCGTCCGCCCGTGGCCTGCCCGGATCCGGGCTGGGCCTGGCGATCGTGGCGCAGGCCGTCGCGGAGGCCGGGGGAGAGGTACGTCTGGCGAATGCGCCCGGTGGTGGAGCGATCGCGACGATGGACCTTCCCGGAACTCTCATGCGTAACTCAGAATCGGATAAGTCCCGTTAAAGACCCGACCCGTGAGCTGGCTGCATGGAGATAACAGCAGTAAGGACGCGCCTGGTCGAGGTGGTCGTCCCGGTCTACAACGAGCAGCGGGCGCTCCGCGGGAGCATCATCCGGCTGCACACGTACCTCACCGGGAACTTCCCCTACGGCTTCCGCATCACGATCGCCGACAACGCCAGCAGTGACAACACCTGGCAGATCGCCACGGAGCTCGCCCAGCAGCTCCCGCACGTGCGGGCCGTGCACCTCGACGAGAAGGGCCGCGGCCGGGCGTTGCGGCTGGTCTGGTCGCAGAGCGAGGCCGACGTCGTCAGCTACATGGACGTGGACCTGTCCACCGACCTCGACGCGTTCCTTCCGCTGGTCGCGCCGCTCCTGTCCGGCCACAGCGACCTGGCCATCGGCACCCGCCTGGCCAGGGCGTCGCGGGTCGAGCGGGGGCCGAAGCGCGAGTTCATCTCCCGCTCGTACAACCTGCTGCTGCGCTCGGTGATGGGGGCCGGGTTCTCGGACGCGCAGTGCGGGTTCAAGGCCGTCCGCACGGAGATCGCGCAGGCGCTGCTGCCCGGCGTCGAGGACGAGCAGTGGTTCTTCGACACCGAGCTGCTGCTGCTCGCCGAACGGCACGGGCTGCGCATCCACGAGGTGCCCGTGGACTGGGTGGACGATCCGGACAGCCGGGTCGACATCATCCAGACCGCGCTCGACGACCTGCGCGGCCTGGCCAGGGTCGCCCGTAAGACGTTGTGGGGAGCGGCCCGCATCCCGGTGCCGGCCCGGGTCCAGCGGGCCGAGCTGCCGAAGGGGATGGCCAAGCAGCTGCCCAGGTTCGCGATCGTCGGCGTGGTGAGCACGCTGGCGTACCTGGCGCTGTTCTCGCTGCTGCGGCAGATGGTCTCCCCGCTGGCCGCCAACGCGATCGCGCTGCTGGTCACGGCCGTGGCCAACACCGCCGCGAACCGCCGCTTCACGTTCGGCGTCAAGGGCTCGGTCGGGGCGATGCGGCACCAGTTCGAGGGCCTGATCGCGTTCTTCGTCGGGCTGGCGCTCACCTCGGGGAGCCTCGCGCTGCTGCCCGTCGGCGTCTCGCACGGGGGGGAGCTGGTCGCGGTCATCATCGCCAACGCGGCGGCCACGCTTGTCCGCTTCCTGCTGCTGCGCGTGTGGGTGTTCAACCCCAAGCGGAGGATGGCACGATGACCGCCACCGCCATGCGGCCCGGGCACCGGGCCGCCACGAGCCGCAGCCTGCCCGCACGCGTCTTCCTGGGCGCCGAGGAGGACCCGCGCTGGTCGCGGCCCGCCATGTGGGCGGTGCTCGCCGTCGCGTTCGTCCTGTACGCGTGGGGGCTGAGCGGCAACGCCAACGAGTACTACGCCGCCGCCGTCCTGTCCGGCACGCAGAGCTGGAAGGCGTTCTTCTTCGGCGCGCTGGACGCCGGGTCGTTCATCACCGTGGACAAGCCGCCGCTGGCGCTGTGGGTGATGGGGCTGTCCGCGCGGATCTTCGGTTACGGCACGTGGAGCATGCTGCTCCCGCAGGCCCTGGCCGGGGTGGCCGCCGTCGGCCTCGTCTACTCGGCCGTGCGCCGCGCCTGCTCCGGGAGGACGTACGCCGACGCGGCGGCCCTGGTCGCGGCCGTGGTCATGACGCTCACCCCGATCACCGTGGCGATCAACCGGGACAACAACCCCGACACGATCCTCGTGCTGCTGCTCGTGCTGGCGGCCTGGTTCTGCCTGGAGTCGCTGCGTACCGGGCGCCTGCGGTCGCTGCTGGTGTGCGCGCTCTTCGTGGGGCTGGCCTTCAACGCGAAGATGCTCCAGGCTTACCTGGTCGTCCCGGCCTTCGCGCTGGCGTACCTGCTGTGCGCCCGCGTGCCGTGGCTCAGGCGGGTGGGGCACCTGCTGGCGGCCGGCCTGGTCATGCTGGTGTCGAGCGCCTGGTGGATGGTGATCGTCGACCTCTGGCCCAGTGACTCGCGGCCGTACGTCGGCGGCTCCACGGACAACTCCGTCTGGGACCTCGTGATCGGCTACAACGGGCTCGGCCGGATCTTCGGCCAGGGCGGCGGCCCCGGCGGCGGAGCTGGTGGCGGGCCCGGCGGTGGCGGCGGCTTCGGCGGGGAGTCCGGGGCCGGGCGGCTGTTCAACGACGTCCTGGCGGGGCAGATCTCCTGGCTGCTGCCGTTCTGCGTGGTGGCGCTGGCGTTCGCCGCGGTCATGCGGGTGCGCCGGATCGAGGGTCCGTCCGGGGCGGCGTGGCTGCTCTGGGGCGGCTGGCTGGTCGTCCACTACGTCGTGTTCAGCTTCTCCAGCGGCACCTTCCACCCGTACTACACGACCGCGATGGCGCCCGCCGTGGCGGCTCTGTGCGGACTGGGCGGGGTGACCATGTGGCAGGAGTACCGGCGGTCACGGACCTGGGCCTGGGCACTGCCGCTGGCGGTGGCCCTGACGGGCGGCTGGTCGTTCGTGGTGCTGCGCCGCACGCCCGACTGGGCGCCGTGGCTGGCCTGGGTCGTGCTCGGGGCGACCTTGGCCGCCGTGGTGGTGCTGGTGCTGGCCAGGGTACGGGCGCAGGTGACGGTCAGGATCGCGGCCCTCGCGCTGGCGGCCACGGTGGTCGCGGTGCTGGCGGGGCCCGCCGCGTACGCCGTCACGCCGCTGGGCTCGCAGGTGAACGGGACGAACCCGACCGCCGGGCCGAACGCGGGGCAAATGGGCTTCGGCCGGATGGGCGGCGGCCCGGGCGGCCAGTTCCGGGGCGGTCAGTTCCCGGGCGGTCAGTTCCCCGGCGGCGACTTCCCCGGAGGCCAGACGCCTGACGGCCAGACGCCCAGCAACCAGACGCCCGGCGGGCAGGACGCGGGCTCCGGGACGGGACGGGTCGGCCGGGCGGGCTTCATGGGCGGCGGCCCCGGCGGCGGGATCAGCGACTCCATGGTCAAGTACCTCCTGGCGAACCAGGGCAAGGCCACCTGGCTGGTCGCGGTGAACAGCGCCATGCAGGCGTCGCCGACCATCCTGTCCACCGGCAGGCCCGTGCTGGCCATGGGCGGCTTCACCGGCAGTGACGCCGCCATGACCGTGGATCGCCTCAAAGAGCTCACCTCCTCCGGGCAACTCCGCTACGTTCTGTCGGGCGGCGACCGCGGCGGGCCGGGCCGGGGCAACACCGAGGTGACCACCTGGGTCCAGCAGAACTGCAAGGCCGTAAACGGCCAGGACGGCCTCTACGACTGCGCCGCGTAACCGGGCAAGGGGCGCCTTGACGGCGCCCCTACCCATCAACCCGCTCATTCTCGGGCCAGCTGCCCATCAAGGCCGAAGTCGCCCAAGACTGGATGAAATATGGCCAACGATCCCGGCATGCCCGCGCGCCGCACCCCGCTCTCCCGCTCGCCTGCCGCCTAACGTGCGGAAAGTCGAGCACCAACTAGGGGGAGACCATGGCGATCAACATCGTCAAGCGCAGTGAATGGAACGCCCGCCCGCCGAGAGACCCGGACGCCGTCGTCAAGGTCCCGTGGGCGAAGCGCAAGGAGTTCGTCGTCCACCACACCGAGGGACCGACGACGCAGACGCCGCGGCAGATCCAGGACTTCCACATGGACGACCGGGGCTGGAACGACATCGGCTACAACTTCCTCGTGCGGGACGACGGCACCGTGTACGAGGGCCGCGGCTGGGACGTACGGGGAGCCCACGCCACGGATCACAACATCAGCGGCATCGGATGCTCCTACATCGGGATGGACAACCCGACCGACGCCGTGAAGCTGGCGATCCGCGCCGTGTACGACGAGGCCTGCGCCAAGGCCGGCCGCACGCTGGCCAAGCGCGCCCACACTCACGTGGGCAACACCGACTGCCCCGGCTCGAAGCTGCTGGCCTGGGTGGAGGCCGGCATGCCGGTCCCCGCCGCGGCGGGCGTCGATCTGCCGTCGGACGACGACCGGCTCGCCTGACGCGGCGGGGACGGCACCTCAGGCCGTGGCGCTGGACCGGCGCCACGGCGCGAACGCGTTACCCACGCGGTGCAGGGCCGGGCGCAGCTCCGGATGGTGGCGCAGGATCACGGAGGCCATGCTGCTGTTCGCGATCCAGTCCAGCCCTGCCCTCGTGTAGACGCGCTCGGCGTAGTCAGGGGTGAAGAACCTGTCGCTGTTGAGCCTCCGCGAGGCCATGAGGATGAAGACCCGGAAGGCCGTGTCGCTGAAGGCGAACCCTTCCGGGCGCTTCTCGGCGAACATGCCCACGATCAGGTCGACGTCCTCCAGCCGGTCCGCGTACACCTCGCGCAGCTCCTCCGCCAGCGCCGGGTCGTCCGTGAGCGTGTCGAACCCGCTCGCCGGCGGCAGGTGGAGCAGCCTGCGGAACTCGTTGTAGCGGGGCACGCCCAGCTCCCGGCAGCGGATCAGGTCCGTGGCCGCGAGGTCCACCAGCTTGCCGTCGGGGCGTTCGAACTCCTGCAGCAGGCGCGGGAAGTTGCGCAGGACGATCGCGCCCGGGTGCTCGGTCCCGAAGGAGTACAGCAGGTCGGCGGGTGAGATGGCCGAGGCGACCCGCAGCGCCGCGGGGCCGGACAGCTCGCGCAGCGTGGTGTTCCGGATCCCGGAGTCGTCGCGCAGGTGGCGCAGGCTGTAGTCGTCGGGGATCAGCGGGTGCATCCGGTAGACGGCCGCGAACTCCTCGGTGAGGCTGAACGGCACCCCGAAGTGGTCGGTGCGCGAACCCGGGATGCCGCTGATCGTCTCGCTCCGGCTGATCCTGCCCAGCGCTCTGTTGATCGGCTCGGAGGCCAGGCCCCACCAGTTGCTCCGCAGGCCGGTCACCGCCGTGGGGTGGCTGATGGCCGCGGGCGTCCACTCCACGGTGTGGATCTTGGCGACGAGCGCGGCGTTGATCAGCCTGGCGCGTTCGAACAGCTCGTCGTCGCTCCAGGTGGGATATTCGGCGTGGAGGCGTTCGCAGATGGCGTTGTGCTCGCGCTCGAACAGCCCCTGCATCATCACCAGGCCGAGCCAGAAGCCCGGCTCGCGGGACGGGTCGGCCTTGCCGCCGGCCATCGCCCGGAGCCCGGACGGGCGATGGCGGATCCGCCCCCGGGTTCCGGTACGCAGGGCGCGCTGCTCCTCGTCGCTGAGGCCGTAGACCAGTGACAGGTCCCACCAGTGGGTGAGCGTGTTGAGCGAGGTCGCGGGCCCCTCGTAGCCGGGCGGGCGGGTCGGGTCGGGAGGGACCCGCGGGATCGTCAGCAGGGGTTCGGGCCAGTCGTCGCCCGGCTCCAGCGGGATGGTCCACGGGTCCTCCGACGGGCTGATCCCGTGGCTGAACCAGTCCCTGATCATGAACTGCAGCCAGGTCGCGGCCAGGACGTTGAGGGAGCGCGCGGGCTGGAACTCGGTGCGGGTCATGAGCCGCCGGCTGATCACGCGCGGGTTCGGCGTCATGACGCGCTCGGGAGTCTCGGCGAACGCGTGGTCGAACGGGACGTTCCGCCCGAACCGGGTCCCGGCCATGCCCATGGCCGGGTGGTCCACGTCGTTGTACGAGCCGTTGGCGGTCCGCCGTACGTCGTGGCCCTTCGGGTCCGGGGCGGGTGGCGGCGGGCCGGCGGAGGGCAGGCGGCCGGTGTCGTACAGGTTCTGCTTGCGCAGCCGGTTGCGGATGCCCACCAGGACCGCCAGGCCGAGCGGGGTGGGCAGCCGGTGCCAGCCGAACCGGTGGTCGAGCGCCTGGGCCACGGCGTCGTAGGCGGTCCAGAACCACGAGCGGCGATAGCCCGCGCCGACGACCGGCGGTTCCCGGCCGACGGCCGGCCGGGCGCGTTCGGGCGCTTCGGCGCGCTCGGGTGCGGGCGCGGCGGCGTGGGTGGAGGCGGCCGTGAGGCGCGCGGCGATACGGAGGCGGTGCTTCATCAGATCTCCCCGTGAGCGGTCGGCTGCGGGTTGGTCGGCTGCGGGTGGTCGGGTACGGGCGGTCGGCTACGGCATCGGCGCGGCGTACTCGGGCGGCCGGGACGGGCCCAGCAGGCGGTCCGTCGCCGCGCGGTCGGGAGGCGGCAGCCGGTCCTGCCCGAGCCCCAGCCCGACCACGGACTCCAGACCCTCCCGGGGCGGCGGGGGAGGCGTGGCCGAGGTGCGGAACCAGCCCTCCACGCGGTCGTGGAGCACCCCGCGCACGGAGGGGATGAAGGCGGTCAGGAACGGCCGGTCGCGGATGTCCAGCCGCTTCAGCCACGCCGCCCGCTCGTGGTCGCCGAGGAGAAGCCGGCTCTCCGGGCCGCCGCCCCAGGCCAGGCCCATCCGGCCGTGGAGCGTGACGGACGACTTCCAGAGCATCCCGCGGAAGGAGGCGTAGCCGATGCCGGTGAACCGCATCGGCAGCCACGCGTGCGGCGGTCGCGGCACGTCCACGCGCATGACCAGTTGGCCGTCGAGGTCGTACTGGCTGCTGACCGTGGACTCGTCGGTGACGAAGTCGAGCGAGGCGCGCCGCTTGGGCATGCCCCAGATGCCGAGGCCGCCCTTGACGGAGATCTCGGTGCTCACCGGCATGTCGCCGACGTAGACGCCGGTGCCGAAGGCCGAGCGGAGCAGCAGCGGAAGCAGCGGCGGGGCGGGCCGGCCGCCCGGCGTGCACAGGATTCCGGTGCAGAACTCCACGTACGTGCCGATCGGGGTGTCCTGGTAGTCCACGACCGCGATCAGCAGCACTCCCTCGCCGCGGATCCGGTACGGGCTGAGCTCCTCCGGCAGCGCCTCGCGCGCGCCGCGCGGGTCGATCGGGTAGGCGGCGATCAGCGCCGGGCTGCCCCGCGTCCCCACCGGCATCCGGAACGGGATGCCGTCCACGTTGGCGAATCGGCCGGCGACTCTGCCGGCCGGGCGCCGGCGTCGTGCGGTGAAGGTCATGGGTCCCCCCTGTGCCGGGCCGGCGTGCCGGCCAGCTCCTCGATGATCAGCGGAAAGACGTCGCGGTGGGCGCGCTCGCCGAAGAACACGTCCAGATGGCTGTATCCGCAGAGGAGATGCAGGGAGTGGTGGGGGGCGAAGCGGGAGAAGAAATCGTAGGACCGGCGCTGGCTCTCCGGGAGGAAGCAGCGGTTGAGCTCGCCCGCCAGGAAGACGATCCGGGCGTCGGTACGCGGCTCCTGCGCCGTGTAGTCGTCCGGCAGGCCGGCGATGTGCTCATAGGCGACCAGGCGGCCGCTGCGCACGCATTTGTCCATCTGCCGGAAGAAGGTCAGCGGCACCGGGCCGAACTCGTGCGGGATCCAGAGGTCGTGCGTGGCGGCGCCGAGGTTCTCGTGCCGCCACAACGCGGGGCAGCCGCTGCCGTACGTGAAGCTGACCAGCTTGCACACCGTGCTCCCGCACTCGGCGTGCGCGGCCTTCACCAGCTGGGTGATCAGCGCGGGCGCGCCCGGCGGCGGTTGGTCCCCCCAGGACGGGTCAAGATAGGACAGGAACCTGTGCGTGACCGGCACCGCGTACCGGAGCTTGGCGCGTGACCAGCGCGGGACGACCGGGTGCAGGGAGACCGCGTTCGTGATGATCGTGTCGACCTGGGGCACCAGGCCCGCGCACGCGGACATCATGAACGAGGTCGAGCCCTGGCAATGGATGATCGCCTTGATCCGGTCCGCGCCGGTCTCCTCAACGACCTTGCGCACCGCGGCGGGGTGGTCGTATCCCGCCGCCTGATCGAGGGTCCACGGGTTGGGCGGCAGGTCGATGCTGGCCCGCCAGTCCTCCAGCCAGACGTCGTAGCCCTGCGAGACGAGCATGTCGACGACGTTGGCGGGCACCGGCGCCCGGAAGACCTTCGACCGGACCCCCGCGCCGTGCACGAGGATGACCGGGGCCTTCGTCGGCGGGGCGTGACCGCGCACGTTGACGAGGCGCAGGTTCTTGCCGTCTCCGGCGGTGAAGGGTACGACGCGTTCGTGTGTAGCGGGTCGTCCATGCATACCGATCGCCACGATCTCGGGCCGCTGCCGGCTCCGGGCCGGCAGACCTGGTCTGGACTCCTGGACTTCTGATTCCGGTGCTCAGCTCACCGATCGGTTACTCTTACATTCTACCTCTCCCCGCTTTTCGGACCCTTCCGGACGAGGGAGAGACAATGCGCCATAACGGTTCTGACCAGGTGAGACGTCCTGCCCGCGAGCACGCCGACGTCGTCGTGGTGGGCTCGGGGTTCGGCGGCGCCGTGGCGGCCTGCCGGTTCGCCGAGGCCGGGCTGCGGGTGGTCGTGCTGGAGCGCGGCCGGCCGTACCCGCCGGGCTCGTTCCCGCGCGCGCCCGCCGCGATGGCACGCAATCTGTGGGACCCGAGCGAGGGACTGTACGGCCTGTTCGACCTGTGGAGCTTCCGCGGGCTCGGCGCGGCCGTCTCCAGCGGGCTCGGCGGCGGCTCTCTCATCTACGCCAATGTGCTGCTGCGCAAGCCGGAGCGGTGGTTCGTCAAGGAGAGCCCGCTACCCGGCGGCGGCTACGAACACTGGCCCGTCACGCGGGCCGACCTCGACCCGCACTACGACGCCGTGGAGCGGATGCTCAAGCCCCAGCGCTACCCCCTCGGCCAGCCGCCGTACGACACGACGGCCAAGACCCTCGCGATGCGCGAGGCGGCCGGGCGGCTGGGGCTGGAGTGGGAGCTGCCGCCGCTGGCCGTCGCCTTCGCCCCGGAGCCCGGCGGGCAGCCCGCTCCCGGCCTGCCCATCCCGGACCCGGAGTACGGCAACCTGCACGGCCTGCCGCGTACGACGTGCCGGCTGCGCGGCGAGTGCGACCTGGGCTGCAACGACGGCGCCAAGAACTCCCTCGACCACACCTACCTGTCGGCGGCCCAGCACGCCGGCGCCGACCTGCGCACCCTGCACGAGGTACGGTGGCTCGCCCCCGCGCCCGGCGGCGGCTACGCCGTGAGCTACGTGGTGCACGAACCGGGCGAGGAGCGGCGCCGGGTCAACACTCGGCGGCTGCCCCAGCGCACGATCACCTGTGACCGGCTCGTCCTGGCCGCGGGCACGCTCGGGACGACGTACCTGCTGCTGACCTGCAGATCGGAGTTCCCCGGACTGAGCCCCATGCTCGGGGCCCGCTTCAGCGGCAACGGCGACCTGCTCACCGTGATCACGGACGCCCGCGACGGCGCGGGCCGCCACCGCTCGCTGGAGGGCAGCCGCGGCCCGGTGATCACCAGCGCCATCCGGGTGCCGGACGCGGCCGACTCGGGGCACGGGGACCGCCGGGGCTTCCTGGTCGAGGACGCGGGCTACCCGCCCTTCGCCGAGTGGCTGGGGGAGTTCGCCGGGGTGCGCGGCCAGGTCAGGAGGGCCGGCAGGTTCGTGCTGCGCAGGATCGGGGCCCTGCTGAGCCACTCGCCGCGGACCCGGATCAACGCCGAACTGTCCGCGCTGCTCGGCGACGGACACCTGTCCGACGGGTCCCTGGGCCTGCTCGGCATGGGCCGCGACATCCCCGACGGCGTCATGCGCCTGCGCCGCGGCTACCTCGACGTCGACTGGACGACCAGCACGTCCATGCAGTACTTCACCACGATGCGCGCGGCCATGCGGGACGTGGCCCGGGTCCTGCGGGCCGGTTACCGCGACAACCCGCTGTGGCTGGCCCGCAAGGTGATCACGGTGCACCCGCTCGGCGGCGCCCCGATGGGCCGCCACCCCGCGGAGGGCGTCGTGGACGAGTACGGCGAGGTGTTCGGGCATCCGGGCCTGTACGTGCTGGACGGGGCGTGCGTGCCCGGCCCTGTCGGCGTCAACCCCTCCCTGACCATCGCCGCCCTGTCGGACCGGGCCTGCGAGCACGTCCTGGAGACCGCGCCCCGGACGGCGGCGCGGCGCGCCGGGGTCTCGTCGGGCCTGAGCTTCACCGAGGAGATGCGCGGCCACGTCATGCCCGGCTCCGCGGACCCGGAGGAGGGCGAGCGGCTGGGGCGCGCGAACGGGCACCCGCTGGCGGTCCACCTGACCATCACCGCCGGCGACGTCGAGCGGTTCGTGGCCGACGCCGGGCACGAGGCCTCCGCCGCCGGGTGGGTGACCTGTCCCGTGCTCGGCGGCGGCCGGCTGCGGGTGGAGGACGGGTCGTTCAACCTGTTCGTGGCGGGCGAGGACCCGGCCCGCCGGCGCATGCTCTACCGCCTCCATTTCACCGGCGACGGGGACGCCCCGCTGACGCTCACCGGGTTCAAGGACGTGCACGACGACCCCGGGGCCGACGTGTGGTCCGACACCTCCACCCTGTACGTCCGGGTCCTGCGCGGGCACACCCGCCCGGCGGACGACGCGGAGGCCGAGGTGGTCGCCGCGGGGGTCATCCGGATCCACCTGCCGGACTTCATGCACCAGCTGACGACGTTCCGCACGTGGGGGCCCGACGGGGCGGCGGGACTGGTGCGGTTCGGCCGGCTGTTCCTGGGCGAGCTGTGGGACGCCTACCACGACCTCGCGGGGGTGTCTCGGGTGCCCTGACGGCCGCGCGGCCTTGACAACGATGTCAATCGCCTTCTTGATGTTCTTATGGCCGTACCACTGATCGCCGCCCGCGGGATCATGAAGAGCTACGGCCACGTCGAGGCGCTGCGCGGCGCGGACTTCACCCTGCGGCCCGGCGAGGTGGTCGCGCTGATCGGCGACAACGGCGCGGGGAAGTCCACGCTCGCGAAGATCCTCTCGGGCGTCGAACGGCCGGACGCCGGGACGGTCGAGGTCGACGGCGAGCCGGTGGCGTTCGGCTCCGCTGAGGAGGCCAGGGGCGCCGGGATCGAGACCGTCTACCAGGACCTCGCGCTCTGCGCCGACCTCAGCCCCGCGGCCAACTTCTTCCTGGGCAGGGAGCTGCTCAGGCCCGGCCTCCTCGGCCTGCTGGGAGTGCTGGACAACGCCGCCATGCGCCGGGCCACGCGCGAGGCGTGCGAACGGCTCGGCGTGCGGCTCGCGTCCCAGAGCGCGCCGGTCTCCGCCCTGTCCGGGGGGCAGCGGCAGGGCGTCGCGGTGGCCAGGGCGGTGGCGTGGGCGCGGCGGGCGGTGTTCATGGACGAGCCCACGGCCGCGCTCGGGGTCGTGCAGACCCGGCGCGTGCTCGACCTCATCCGCGGCGTGCGCGACTCGGGCGTGTCCGTGGTGCTGATCAGCCACAACATGCAGGACGTGATGGCGGTGTCCGACCGGGTGGAGGTGCTGCGGCTCGGACGCCGGGTGGCCCGCTTCGAGACCGCGCGCGTCTCTATGGAGGAGCTGGTCGGGGCCATGACCGGAGCGCTCGAAGCACGGGACGGGGACGGTCGGCCGGATGAGCTGGGTTCCGGCGGGCGGGAGGGCGGCGTATGAAGGGTGCGCGGCTGGGCGAGCTGCAGGTCGTGTGGATCGGCCTGGTGCTGGTCGCGCTGCTGGCGGCGTTCTCGATCCTGGCGCCCACCACGTTCCCGACCTCGTTCAACCTGCTCAACCTCGTCAGCGACGCGGCCATCCTGCTGCTGCTCGCCACCGGCATGACGTACGTGATCATCACGGCGGGCATCGACCTGTCGGTGGGCGGAGTGCTGGTGTTCTCGGCCGTGGCGGCCGCCGAGGTCATGGACGCCACCGGCTCGCTCGCGCTCGGCACCCTGGCCGCCCTGGTGACGGGGCTGGCGTGGGGCGTGCTGAACGGCGTGCTGATCGCCCTGGGCCGCATCCCCGCGCTGATCGTGACGCTCGGGACGCTGGGCATGTCGCTCGGCGGGGCCCTGCTGCTCACCGGTGGGGTCGATCTGCGCGCCCCCACAGACCTGAACCTCGGCCTCGGGCTGGCGCGCTGGCTGGGCGTACCGCTGATCGTGTGGATCTGCGCCGCCATCACCGCCGCGCTCGCGCTCATGCTCGCCTGGACCCGCTTCGGGCGGCACACGTACGCGATCGGGTCCAACGCCGAGGCCGCCCGGCGCGGCGGCGTGGCCGTGCGCCGGCACCTGATCAAGGTGTACGGCCTGGCGGGACTGCTGGCCGGGCTGGCCGGGCAGCTGTCGCTCGCCAAGTACGGCATCACCGGCGTGTCCGCCCACTCCACCGACAACCTGCAGGCCATCGCCGCCGTGGTGATCGGCGGCACCTCGCTGTTCGGCGGCGTGGGGACGGTGGCCGGGACGGTCATCGGGGTGTTCATCCCGGTCGTGCTGCAGAACGGCTTCCAGATCCTGGGCGTGCGGCCGTTCTGGCAGCAGGTGGTGGTGGGTGCCGTGCTCGTCGCCGCCGTCTACGTCGACCAGTGGAGGCGCAGGGCCCGGGACCAGTAGGAGGAGGCACCACGATGCGCAAGGCTGTGGCAGCTCTGGGAACGCTGCTGTTGACGATCGCCGCCTGCGGCGGGCAGGGCGGGCAGAGCGGAGGCGGCGGCCAGATCAGGGTGACGCTCGTGCAGGGGCTGGCGGGCGAGGAGTTCTACGAGACCATGGCCTGCGGGGCGAAGGCCAAGGCCAAGGAGCTGGGCGTGGCGCTGGACGTCCAGGGGCCGCAGAAGTTCGACCCGACGTTGCAGACGCCGATCGTCAACTCCGTGGTGGCGAGCAAGCCGGACGCCATGCTCATCGCGCCGACCGACGTCAAGGCCATGATCGCGCCGCTGACCCAGGCCAAGCAGCAGGGCATCAAGATCATCCTGGTGGACACGGTGGTCGAGGACCCGGGCATCGGCCTGTCCAGGATCAGCACCGACAACGTCAAGGGCGGGGCGGCGGCGGCCAAGGCGCTGGCGGAGCAGATCGGCGACAAGGGCAAGGCGCTGGTCATCTCCACGGACCCGGGCGTGAGCACCGTTGACGCGCGCATCAAGGGATTCGAGGAGGAGATCAAGGCTTCGCATCCCGGGATCACGTACCTGGGCGTGCAGTACTCGCACAACGACGTCGGCGAGGCATCCAAGATCGTCAACGCCGCCCTGGCCAAGGATCCCGACCTGGCCGGTGTCTTCGCCACGAACCTCAACTCCGCGACCGGCGCCGGGTCCGCGCTCCAGCAGGCGGGCAAGCTGGGGCAGGTCAAGATGGTGGGCTTCGACGCGGGGCCCGCGCAGGTGAAGCAGCTCAAGGACGGCGTCGTACAGGCTCTCATCGCCCAGCTGCCCGGGGACATCGGGGCCAAGGGGGTGGAGCAGGCGGTCGCGGCGGTCAAGGGGCAGCAGGTCACGCCGTCGATCCCGACGGACGCCACCATCGTCACCGCGCAGAACGTGGACCAGCCGGAGGTGCAGAAGGTCCTCTACAAGGCCGGCTGCTGACCAGCCCGGCTCACCGCTGCAACGGTGCCGGCCCTGCCTGGGTGTCCGAGAGGCGGGCGGCACCGAGCGGCGTTGACCGTCGCCCGTCCTCTGGCGCGCAGGCGTGCGCCTCCGATGGCGCGGCGCGAGGCATGCGTTGAGGTGCGCCCTGAGCGGCGCGCCTGGCGTGCGTGAGGGGCGTCCTGGGGCGCTGGGGTGTGTTCTGGCAGGCGCGGGTGTTGGCGGCGGCGTTGTGGGGCCCGTGGTGGGAGTCCGTGCCGGAGGGGCGCTTCTGCCGCCGCCGGAGAGGTGCTGAGGCGGCGGGGGCCCGTCGCAGGGCGTGCGGGCCGAAAATCCGTGCCGGGGGCCGTAAGCCGTGTTTCGGGCGCCGTGAGGGTCAGGCGGGGAGGGCGGCGAGGAGGAAGGCGAGGCGGGCGGCGGCGGACTCGACGTCTTCGGCGGTGCCCAGGCGGTAGCCCCACGAGGTGATGTACGCGCCCTCGTCCGAGCACGTCACCGTCTCCGTCAGCGTGGCCGAGAAACGATTGCGGACCGACACGTAGGCCGGGTCGCTCGACAGGGCGAGGCTCTGGACGGTCAGGTCAGCGTGACGACCTGCGTGCCAGGCGAATCGCTCGAGGCAGAGCGCGGTATCAAGCATCATGCGTCACCTCCGCAACGTCTCGCGATAGAATTGCACGATCTTGGGTGGGGAGGCAAGCAATTGCTGCGGTTAATGTGATGTTTGTTTGCGGTAATCGTGAAGAATTCCGATGATGACCTCCCGCCCCGGCTCGTCGAACTCCGCCACCTTCGCGTAGTCATCGAAGGCCCGGACGTAGAAGGCGATGTCATCGGGATCGCGAAGGATCAGGTCTTTCGTCATGGTGGCCACCGCGACCATGGCCTCGTTGTAGATCCAGAAGCCGTTGATCGGGCTCGACGGCAGCTCCGAGCTGAACGGGATGACGCCGAACTCGACGTTCGGCAGTGTGCTGACGGCGAGTAATCGGTCGAGCTGGCCGCGCATCACCTCGGGCGGGGCGAGGGCGGTGCGCAGTGCCGCCTCCGTCACCACGAACCTGAACGTGCGCGTCCGGTCGTACAGGATCTCCTGGCGCTGCATCCGCACCCGCACCGCCGCGTCGATCTGGTCGGCCGCGCTGTAGAGGCGCTTGACCTTGCGGAAGACGTGCCTGGCGTATTCGGAGGTCTGCAGCAGGCCCACGATGATGCCCGGTTCGAACACGCGGAACAGCTTGGTGCGCGCCTCCAGGTCGCGGATGTCCTCCTGGAGGGCGGCCAGGCCGCTGCGGTGGCGCTGCTTCCAGTCGTCGTGCCGTTCGAGCAGCGCGATGGCCTGCCTGATGAGCTCGTCGGTCGTGTCGGGCGAGGCGCGTACGGCCTGCGCCCACACGACCACGTCATCCTCCGTGGCGGTCTGCCGGGCGTTCTCCAGGCGGGAGACCTTGGACGGCTGCCAGCCCAGCCGCTGGGCCAGCTCCTTGCCAGACAGGTGCGCGGCCTCGCGCAGCTGTCGTAACTGGCCGCCGAGGTCGATGCGCGCCTGCTGAAACGACGTCACGCCGCAAGAGGCTAGCCCTGCTTGCGTCGATCATGCCAGTGTCACTCGCAATTGTGATCAAGCGGTTGCCGAGGGTGTCTCTCCGCTGGTCGGGAAAGCGGTTGCCGTGCCGTCGGGGAGGACCCGGCGGGCGATTTCGGTGATGAGCTCGCGCGGAACTTCGACCGCGGTCTCGCCGTCGAGCACGTCACGGAGGTCCGCGAGCGCCTCCGCGTCGGTGACTTGCAGACCTTGCACGACGATGGTGCCGCGGTCGGTCTCGTACAGGGTGGGACAGGCGCCCGCCTCCGAGGTGGAGCCGAGGAACCGCATTCGCATGACGATCCTTCCCCGATAACAGGTGCAATTGCGCGCAATTGTACGACTCGGGGGTTAAGAAGTGATCGTTTTTCCGGAAATCAGCCGAGAACACCGTCCATAAACTGATGTGCCCGTTCGAACAGTTGCAGGGTGGTTGCGTGTAGTACGTCCCCTATGTCCTTTGGTGCCTTTCCCGCGAACGCCCGCGCGTGCGAGCCCTCCAGGACGATGCCGAGCTTGAAGCAGGCCATCACCGCGTACCAGTCGATGGCCGACAGGTCGCGCTCCGACAGCGCCGCGTAGTACTCGATGAGCTCGCGCGGCTCCGGCAGCCCGGGGACGTGGCCGTTGTTGCTGGGCCAGGTGGCCAGCAGCCAGCCGAGGTCGAGCAGAGGGTCGCCGATCGTGCTCATCTCCCAGTCCACGATCGCGGCCACGCGGGGGCCGTCGCAGGCGAACATCAGGTTCGCGAAGTGGTAGTCGCCGTGCATGATCCCCGGGGTGAACGTCCGGGGCAGGTTGCGCTCCAGCCAGTCGGCCGTCTCGGCCAGCCCCGGAATGTCGGGGCCCGGATAGCCGTCCAGTTCGCCGTACGAGTCGAGCTCCTTGAGCCAGCGCGGCACCTGCCGCTCCAGGAACCCCTCCGGCCTGCCGAACCCCGGCAGCACCCCCGGATCGACCCGCCCCAGCTCGGCCAGCGCGGCGGCGGCCTCCAGCCCCATGCGGTGCCTGATCGCGGCGTCGGAGGCGTGCGGCTCCGGCAGGCCCGTCGAGGGGTTGAACCCGTCGACCGGCTCCATCAGGTAGAACACCGGCTCCCGCTCGGACTGCGCGGCCACCAGCCTGGGCGCGGGCACGGGCGTGTCGCGCAGTGCCGCCAGCACCCGCGCCTCGCGGCGCAGCACCTCGTTGCTCCTGCTTCGGGCGTGCAGGGGAGGGCGGCGCAGGATGTACGGGCGGCCGCCGCGCTCGAAGCGGACCATGACGTTCTGCGTGCCGCCCAGGACCGGTGAGACGCCCGTGATCGGGCCGCCGGGCAGGCCCCGGGTGTCCATCCACGTGCCGAGCGCGGCGAAGTCGATGGCGCTGACGTCGATGTGGGTGGAGGTCATGATCGCCCTTCGGCAGAATCATATTCTGGTCGCCCGACCCTACGAGAGCGCCACACACCCGGTCAACCCAGCGCCGGCCCGTCACCCCGGCGCCGCCCAGTCGGCCCGGCGCTGTGGGGTCGCTTGGCGCCTTCCCGTCGCCTGTCGCTGTGCGGTCAGCCCAGTGCCTGCATGAACGGCAGGAAATGGCAGGCGCGATCGCCCGGCAGGTCGCCGCCGTGCACCATCCTCGCGGTCCTCCACGGGGCGCCCATGCCGTGCGCGACCGCCCAGGCGACCAGGCCGTCCATCGCCTCGTCCAGGTCCATCCGCACCTCGCCGCCCACGTCCAGCGCGAGGTCCCCGATCAGCGCCCGCGCGGTCTCCTCGTCCCGCGCCACGACCGGGCCGATCACGGTGTTGTCGTCGTTGCGCCAGCAGTGGCCGAAGCCACCGTCCGCGATCCGTACCCGCTCGCCGAAGTCGAACATCCGCCGCAGCAGCGCCGACCTGTCCGTCCCGAACAACTCCGCGTCCAGCTTCACGATCTCGTCCAGGTCGGACTCCGCGGCCGGGCGGGTCCGGCCCGACGCCTCGCCCGCGAACACGCCCGTGTGCTTGACGACCCCGCCGACGACGCGGAACCCCATCTGCTCGTACAGGGGGCGGCCGTGGTCGGTGGCGAAGAGGGAGACCGTACGGCTGCCGGCCCGCTCCATCACGTGCTCCATGAGCCGGCGGGCCAGCCCCTGCCTGGCGTACCTGGACGCCGTGAGGACCATGCTGACCACGGCGTGGTCGTCGCCGTAGAGGGTCAGGACGTTCGTGGCGGCCAGGCCGTCGCCGTCGGGGGCGTCGATGCCGTACGCCTCGCCGACCTCGAGCAGGAGGCGCCACTTGTGGCGCTCCGGAGGCCAGCCGCGGTCCTTGGCCAGGCGGGCGCAGTCGTCCAGGTCCTGTGGGGTGAGTCGGCGGATGGTCATGATTGCACCCTAGGGGACGATGGCACGATGGATTACGTCGTTGCGGTCGATGTCGGCGGTACCACCATCAAAGGCGGATTTGTCGCCCGTGACGGGACAATTCTGCATTTCGAGCGACGTGCGACACCTCGTGGCGCCGACCAGGTGATCGCGGCCGTCTCCGCCTTCGTCGCCGACCTGGCGCGGCCCCGCGCCGGGCGGCGCCCGCTCGCCGTGGGGCTCGCGGTGCCGGGGCTGGTCACGCCCACCCACGCCGTCTACTCCGCGGCCTTCGGGTGGCGGGACGTGCCCGTCTCGTCGTTTGCCGACGTGGACCTGCCGGTGGCGCTCGGGCACGACGTCCGCTCGGCCGGGGAAGCCGAGCTGGCCTACGGGGCGGGCGGGGACGACGTCCTGTTCCTCCCCATCGGTACGGGTATCGCGGGCGCGGTCGTCCTGTCGGGCTCGCTGTACGGGGGAGCCGGGGGCTTCGCCGGGCAGATCGGTCACATCCCGGTCCGGCCCGACGGGTTGCCGTGCGGGTGCGGGCAGCGGGGATGCCTGGCCGCGTACGCGTCGGGCGGGGCCATCGCGGCACGGTACGGCTCGGGCACCTCCGCGGACGTGGTGCGCCTGGCCGCCGAGGGGGACGCGCGGGCGGCGGAGGTGTGGTCGTCGGCCGTGGACGCGCTCGCCCTGGCGCTGGCCACGTACACCCTGCTGCTCGACCCGGCCCGCATCGTCATCGGGGGCGGGGTCTCGCTGGCGGGGGACGCGCTGCTGGTGCCGCTGCGGGAGCGGCTGGCGGGACGGCTGGCGTTCCGGCGGGCGCCGGAGGTGGTGGCGTCGTCCCTCGGCGTGCGGGCCGGGCTCCTCGGGGCCGGGCTGCTGGGCTGGCGATCAGCCGCGTAGGTGCGGAGGTATGTCCACCTCCTTCGCCCGCAACTCCTCGCCCAACGCCTTCGCCTGCGGGTCCATCCTCGGGCTCGCCGCCACACCCCTCCCCAGGAGGCCGTGGATGACGAAGTTGAGCGCCTTGATGTTGGACAGCTCGTAGCGGTCGACGCGGTGCGGGGCCAGGGCCGGGAGGAGGTGCTTGAGGGTGTCGGGGGTGAGGTGGGCGGCCAGCCAGTCGTACCGCTCCTGGGTGTCGGCCCAGACGCCCAGGTTCGCGTTCCCGCCCTTGTCCCCGGACCGCGCCCCGGCGATCCACCCCAACGGCACCCGTACCCCCGCCTCAGACCCGACCACCGACGCCCGCTCAGCCGCCTGAGGCTCGATCACCGACGCCCGCTCAGCCGCCTGAGGCTCGATCGGCGACGTCTGCCCGGTCGGCTGCACGCCTCCCGAAGGCGCGTCCCCAGCCGCCTGCCGGTCACCTGCGGACGCCTGCCCCGCGCCTGAGCGCCTGAGCCCCTGACCACCGCTCCCGGCTTCTTGCCCGCCGTTTCGGGTGACGTTCCCAGCCCCTTGCGCGCCGTCCGCAGGCGCCGAGCTGCGCCGTGCTGCTTCCCGCCGACCCGGCACCGGGACGGGGTGCGGGGTGGTGGCTTCGACCGCGTCGCCTGCCGCGATCACCGCCTCCACTGGGCCCGTCGCGCTCGCCGTCTCCGGCGCCGGGACGGAGTGCGTGGCGATGGTACTGGCGGCCTGCCGCGTGCCGGCGATGCCTGGCGCGGGGGGAGGGAGTTCGTCGCCGTTGACGAAGATCCGGGGGCGGACCTCCGAGGCGGGGATGAGGACGGGCCAGTAGACCCCGTACGGCGTGGCGTTGCCCGGTGGCGTGAGGGCGTAGAAGCCCGGGTAGCTGGCGAGCCCCGTCTCCACCACGGCGGAGGAGAACGCCCGTCCCGCGCGGCGTTCGTCGGCGTCCATGACGGTGATCCGCAGCAGGCCCGAGTCCGTCAGCTCCACGTCCACCCGGTCGAACGAGTCACGGGGGACGCGGGCCCACAGGGCGTCCTCGGCGGCCCGGGCCTTGGCCTGCGCGTCCAGGCCCGTCAGCACCAGGGTCATCGTGTTGCGGTAGCCCGCCAGGTAGTTGACGGCCACCTTGAGGGTGTCGGGCGGTGGCTCTCCCCGGACGCCCGAGATCAGGACGCGGTCGGGGCCGTCGTCCGCGAGGGTGATCGTGTCGAAGCGGGCCACCACGTCAGGCCCCAGGTAGCGCGGGCTCCCGAGCTCGTACACGAGCTGCGCCGTGACCGTGCCGACCGAGACCAGCCCGCCGGTGCCGGGGTGCTTGGTGATCACGGCGGAGCCGTCCGCGTTCAGCTCGGCGATGGGGAAGCCGCAGTGCGCCAGGTCCGGTACGTCCTGGAAGAACGCGTAGTTCCCGCCGGTCGCCTGGCAGCCGCACTCGATGACGTGCCCCGCCACCACCGAGCCCGCGAGCTGGTCCAGGTCCTCGGGCCCCCACCCGTAGCGCCAGATGCCGGGGCCGGTCACCAGGGCGGCGTCCGTGACGCGGCCGGTCACCACCACGTCCGCGCCCGCCGCGAGGGCGGTGGCGATCGGGCGGCCACCGAGATAGGCGTTCGCGGTCAGGGGGGTCGCGGTGAGGGGTTCGCCGGTGTCGGCGTTGGTCAGGTCCAGGGGGCGGCCGGTGAGGTCGTCGCCCGTTATGTGGGCGATCGTGGGGGAGAGGCCGAGGCGGTTGGCCAGGTCGTGGACCGCGTCCGCGCAGCCGGCCGGGTCCAGGCCGCCGGCATTGGTCACTATTTTGATGGATTTATCAAGACAGGGTCCCAGGACGTCCTCCAGCTGCCGGAGGAACGTCGGCGCGTACCCCGGGCGGCCCTTGAGGCGGTTCCCGGCGAGGATGAGCATGGTCAGCTCGGCCAGCCAGTCGCCGGTGAGCACGTCGATCGGCCCGCCCTCGACCATCTCCCTGGCGGCCGAGAGGCGGTCGCCGAAGAAGCCGCTGCAGTTCGCGATCCGCAGCGTCATCGCGAGGTCCACTTGGGCGGCCGCTTCTCCCTGAACGCCGCGATGCCCTCCTGCCCCTCCTCCGAGGTGAAGCGCTCGGCGGACAACTCGGTCATCCGCCGCAGGCCCTCCTCGAACGACAGCGCGGGCACCTCCCGCACCATCCGCTTCGTGATGGCCAGCGCCTCGGGGCCGCCCTTGATCAGCAGCTCGGCGTAGTGCGCGACGGTCGCGTCCAGCTCGTCCTCGGGTACCGCCCGCGTGAGCAGCCCGATCTCCGCCGCCCGGGCCGCGTCGAACACCTCGCCGGTCAGGAAGTACTCGGCCGCCGCCCGGGGTTCGACCCGGCGCAGCACCGGCACCGAGATCATGGCGGGTACGACGCCGAGCCGTACCTCGGAGAAGGCGAAGGACGCCGTCAGCGGCGCGATCGCGAAGTCGCACGCCGCCACCAGGCCCAGGCCGCCCGCCCGAGCCGTGCCGTTCAGGCGGCATATGACCGGCTTCGGGCTCTCCCAGATCAGCGTGAGGACGTCGGGGAACGACGCCGTCACCGCCGCGCCCGAGGCCTTCTGCTCCTTGAGGTCGGCTCCCGAGCAGAACACGTTCCCGGTGCCGGTCAGCACGATCACCCTGGCCTCCGGCTCGGCCAGTGCCCAGCGGAGCCGGTCGGACAGGTCGGAGAGGAGCCGTACGGACAGGGCGTTGCGGTTGGGCGGCGAGTCCAGCGTGACGGTCGCGACGCCCGCCACCAGGTCCTTGTGCACCAGACTCGTCATGAAGTCCCCTCCTGGATGATCGCCAGCACCGCGCCCGCTTCGACCTGCTGGCCTTTTTCGACGTGTACGTCCGACACCACGCCGTCGGACGGCGCCGCGATCCGATGCTCCATCTTCATCGCCTCCAGCACCAGCACCGGCTGCCCCTTCGTCACCAGGTCGCCGGGCTCCACCTCGACCCGGAGCACGCTGCCCGGCATGGGGGCCAGCAGGGAGCCGGGGGCGACGTGCTCGACCGGCTCGGGGAGGCGGGGGATCGGGGTCAGCTCGGCGCATCCGCCGACGTGGTCGACGTAGACCTTGCCGTCCTCGTCGTAGCAGGCCACCTCGAAGGTGTGCCGGACGCCGTCGCGTTCCAGGATCACCTCGTACGGCTCCGCGCTGATCACGGTGACGCCCTGGGGGAGCGGGTCGTAGACGACCTCGGCCTCCTCGAAGCGGGCCCGGCGCGGTTGCGAGCGCACGTTGCGCCAGCCGCTCGGGAGGCCCGCCAGCACCTTCGCCCGGCGGCGGTTGCCGGCGGCCATGGCGAGGGCGGCGGCCAGCACCGGCAGCTCGTCGCCCCCCTCCGGGGGGACGCCGTGAAGTGGTCCGTCGGGGGCGAGGAAGCCGGTGTGGGTGTCGCCCGCCCCAAAAGCCGGATTTGTCAGGATTTTTACGAGTAAATCGCGATTCGTTGTGACCCCGTGGAGCTTCGCCCGCCGGAGCGCCGTAACCAGCTTCCGCACCGCCTCCGCCCGTACCCGCCCGTACCCGATCACCTTCGCCAGCATCGGGTCGTAGTACGGCGAGATCACCGACCCGGACTCCACCCCCGAATCCACCCGCACATCCCCGGAGACCTCGAACCGCCGCAACACCCCGCTCTGCGGCAGATAATCCGCGTCCTCCGCATAAAGCCGCACCTCAACGGCATGCCCGGCAGGCTCGGGCGGCGTCGCGGGCAGGGCGGCACCCTCGGCCACCTCGAGCTGCAACCGCACCAGATCGACCCCGTAGACCAGCTCGGTGACCGGATGTTCGACCTGGAGCCGGGTGTTCATCTCCAAGAACGCCACCCGATCCTCCTTGACCAGGAACTCCACCGTCCCGGCCCCGACATAGCCGATCTTCCGGGCGGCCCTGACCGCCGCCTCGCACAGCCGCCCCCGCAGCTCGGCCGAGACGCCCGGCGACGGGCACTCCTCGACGACCTTCTGGTGCCGCCGCTGCACGCTGCACTCGCGCTCGCCCAGCGTCCACACCGTGCCGTGCCGGTCGGCCAGCACCTGCACCTCGACGTGCCGGGCGTTCTCCAGCAGCGGCTCCACGAACACGGTCCCGTCGCCGAACGCCGCCGCCGACTCGCGCCGCGCCGACTCGACCTCCCGCGCCAGCTCCCCGGCCCCCCGGACGATCCGCATGCCGCGCCCGCCCCCACCCGCGGACGCCTTGACCAGCACCGGGAACTCCCCGGGCGCCTCCGGGTC
This sequence comes from Nonomuraea sp. NPDC050451, assembly GCF_044458585.1. Taxonomy (NCBI): domain Bacteria; kingdom Bacillati; phylum Actinomycetota; class Actinomycetes; order Streptosporangiales; family Streptosporangiaceae; genus Nonomuraea; species Nonomuraea sp. NPDC050451. Next base: position 244,091 of record NZ_JBITHZ010000002.1, on the reverse strand, counting down.
GAGCGAGGGAAGCACGGGCACTCCCGCCTCCGCCATCAGCCGCTTCGCCTCCACCTTGGACCCCATGGCCGCGACGGCCTCGGGCGGCGGCCCCACCCACACCAGCCCGGCCTCCAGCACGGCCCGCGCGAACTCCGCGTTCTCGGACAGGAACCCGTATCCGGGATGCACGGCGTCCGCACCGGAGGCGCGGCAGGCGTCCAGGACGCGGCCGATGTCCAGGTACGTATCGGACGGGCGGGCGCCCGGCAGCCGTACGGCCAGGTCGGCCTCGGCCACGTGCGGCGCGTCCGCGTCGGGGTCGGAGAAGACGGCGACCGTCGAGATGCCGAGCGAAGCGCAGGTGCGGAAGACACGGCGGGCGATCTCGCCCCGGTTCGCGACGAGCAGACGGGTGATCATGGCCGGAACACCCCGAATCCCGCCGGTTCGGGCACCGGCGCGCTGTTGACGGCGGACAGGCACAGGCCCAGGACGGTACGGGTGTCTCGCGGGTCGATGACCCCATCGTCGTACAGGCGGCCCGACAGGAAGAACGGCAGCGACTCCGCCTCGATCTGGGCCTCCACCATCGCGCGCATCGCCGCGTCGGCCTCCTCGTCGTACACCTGCCCCCTGGCCTGCGCGGACGCGCGGCCCACGATGGACAGCACCCCGGCGAGCTGCGCCGGGCCCATCACCGCCGACTTGGCGCTCGGCCAGCTGAACAGGAAGCGGGGCTCGTACGCGCGCCCGCACATGCCGTAGTTGCCCGCCCCGTACGAGGCGCCCATGACGACGGTGAGGTGGGGGACGGTCGAGTTGGACACCGCGTTGATCATCATGGCGCCGTGCTTGATGATGCCGCCCTGCTCGTAGTCCTTGCCGACCATGTAACCGGTCGTGTTCTGGAGGAACAGGAGCGGGGTGCGCGACTGGTTCGCGAGCTGGATGAACTGGGTGGCCTTCTGCGACTCCTCGCTGAACAGCACGCCCCGCGCGTTCGCCAGCACGCCCACCGGGTAGCCGTGGACGCGCGCCCAGCCGGTCACGAGGGAGGCGCCGTACAGGGGCTTGAACTCCTCGAACTCGCTCCCGTCCACCACCCGCGCGATCACCTCGCGGGGATCGAACGGCACCTTCAGGTCCTCGGGGACGATCCCCAGCAGCTCCTCGGCCGGATATCGGGGCTCCCGCGCCGCCTGCGGGCTCATGCCCTGCTTGCGCCAGTTGAGGGAACGGACGACCCGCCGCCCGATCCGCAGCGCGTCGTGCTCGTCCTGGGCCAGGTAGTCGGCGAGGCCGCTGATCCTGGCGTGCATCTCGGCCCCGCCCAGGGACTCGTCGTCAGACTCCTCCCCGGTGGCCATCTTCACGAGGGGCGGGCCGCCCAGGAACACTTTCGCTCGTTCCCGCACCATCACCACGTAGTCGCTCATGCCGGGCACGTACGCGCCGCCTGCCGTGGAGTTCCCGAACACCAACGCGATGGTCGGAACGCCCGCCGCCGACAACCGGGTCAGGTCACGAAATATCTGGCCGCCCGGGATGAAGATCTCCTTCTGCGTCGGCAGGTCCGCGCCGCCGCTCTCGACCAGGTTCACGTACGGGAGCCTGTTGCGCAGCGCGATGTCGGCCGCCCGGAGGGACTTCTTCAGCGTCCAGGGGTTCGACGCGCCGCCGCGGACCGTGGGGTCGTTCGCCGTGATCACACACTCGACGCCCTCGATCACACCGATCCCCGACACCATGCCGGCCCCGACCGGGAACTCGCTGCCCCAGGCGGCCAGCGGCGACAGCTCCAGGAAGGGGGAGTCGGGGTCGACCAGCAGCTCGATCCGCTCCCTGGCCAGGAGCTTGCCGCGCCCGCGGTGCCGTTCGACGTACTTCTCGCCGCCCCCGGCCACCGCCTTGGCGTGCTCGGCGTCGAGCTCGTGCAGCTTGGCCAGCATGGCCTCGCGGCGCCCGCGGTAGTCGTCGCCCCCGGTGTCGAGCCTGCTCCTGATCACGCGCCCTCCTCCCACGAACTTGACGTTCCCGTCAACCCGATGGCCCTGGCCCACAACCGTGTCAGGTGATCGACCGCCACCTGCTCGTCGGCCCGCTCCCCGAGATCCAGCCACACATGAGCGAAGTGCTCCACCATCCCGCCCAGCATGACGGCGGTCAGCCGCGGATCCAGCTCCGGATCGGCCAGCCCCAGCTCCTGCAGCCGCTTCAACCCCTCCGCGCCCCGCCGCACGAACACCTCCCGCAGTTCCAGCAGCAACCGCCCGAACTTCTCCTCGGACGTGGCCGCCTGCTCCACCATCCGCACCAGCCGCGAGTTCGCCGCCCAGGCCCGCAGGTAGAGCCGATTGGCCGCCTCGATCCGGGCGTACGGATCGTCCGGGGCCGCCGCCGCGCCGACCACGCTCGCCGCGAACATCTCCCCGACCACGGCCGCCGCGACCTCGCCGAACAGCGCTTCCTTGGAGTCGAAGTAGGTGTAGAACGTGCCATGGGACACCTTGGCCCGGCCGCACACGTCGTCGATCCGCACAGCGTCGTACCCGTGCTCCTCGAACGCCTCCCGCCCAGCCTGCAGGAGCGCGGCCCGCGTCCGCCTGCCCCTGGACGTCGGCACCGAAGACCTGACGATCACGTCAACTACGCTAACGCAAAAAGGGCCCCGCACAAGGGGCCCTTTTCAACGGATGTCGCCGTCAGGTCAGGTGCAGTGGCTCCAACCGGACTTCCACGTCTGACCGCCCCACGAGCCGCCCCAGATCACGCACTTCTGCTTCGCAGGCAGGCGGATGGGGCCCGCGTAGGCGGAGAAGCTACCGGGGTTGCTGGCGCTGGAACCGCCCTTCACCTGGAGGACCGCGTTCATCTGGACCTTTTGCGAGAACACCATACGCGCCATCGTGACCACGCAGTTCTTGCCCGCGCCGGTGTTGTAAAGAAGGTAGACGGTGGCGTTGCCGCCGGCGATGGAGCGGGAGTCGACGACCTTGTAACCGGCGCCGCACAGGCTCGTCGCCTGGTACGGGTTCGGCTTGCCCGGAGCGGTGGTCTTGGACGGCTTGCCCGAGGGGCGAAGGGTCGTCGACGGGCCGGAGGACGGCTGGCCCGTCGAGTCGCTGAGCGTCGGCTCCACCACCGGGTCGACCATGTCGGACGGCTTCTTCTTCGTCTTGGTCTCGGACGGCTTGGGCTGCGGCCGCTTGGTGGTGGTCTGGGGCTGAGGTGCCTGGGTGACCGGGTTCGGGACCTGGACGATGGGGTCAGGCTGCTTGGTGTGCTTGGCCTTCTTGCTCTCCGTCGGCTCGATGCTCAGCGTGGGCACCGAGACCGAGGTGTCCGTGGGCAGCGGCAGCGGGGTCTGGTCGCCGGGCGGCGGGTCGACGGGCTGGCCGCCGCCGGAGGCGTCGTCGCCGTTGGTCTTGTTGGAGGAGTTGCCGACGGCCACCACCGGGACCTGCTTGGTGTTGGCCTGCACCACCACGGCGCCGACGACCACGAGGAGGGCGGCGGCCGCGGCTCCGGACAGGGCGAGCGTCAGCGTGCGGCGCTGCTTCGCGGGCGCGCCGTCACCGGGGCCTGACGGGCCGCCGGGACGGGTGGGGCCGCCCTGCCCTCCGGGCCTGCCCGGTCCGCCGGGGGTTCCCGCCTGGAAGGGTGGCTGGCCCTGAGGGGTGCCGGGGCCGTGCGGCGGCATTCCGGACGCGGCGGCCGCACCCTGCAGGCCGCCCTGCGGCGCCTGAGGGCCTCCGTGAGGCGCCTGAGGACCGCCATGGGGCGTTCCCGGCTGGGGGCCGGCCTGGGGCTGGGTGCCTGGCATGGGGGAGGCGGACTGGGCGTTGGCTGCGGCGGGGCGGCCGTACGGGCCCGTCTGCGGAGGTGCCGCGGGGCCGGTGGGCTGGGTCCAGGGGCCCGGGTAGACGTCCTGGCCCTTCGCCGCAGGGGCGCCGGCCTCAGCGCCCGCACTGGCGCCGGCGGCGGCGCCGCCGATGAGTTGCTGGCCCGTCACCGGCTCGATGGCGGACTTCGGGGCCGGCTGGCCGGTGAGGCGGACGATGAGCTCGTCCGCGCTGGGCCGCTGCGCGGGGTCCTTGGAGAGGCAGAGGCCGACCAGTTCCCCGAGCATCCCCTCCATCCGCCCGAGCTCCGGCTCCTCGTTGAGGATCCGGTTCATCACCACGGGAATGGAGTCGGCGCCGAAGGCGGGCTTGCCCGTCGCGGCGAACACCATCGTGACGCCCCACGCGAACACGTCGGCCGCCTCGGACACCGCCGCCCCGCTGAGCTGTTCGGGCGCCAGGTACGAGGGCGTGCCCATGGCCATCCCCGTGGCCGTCGCGCCGGGAGAGTCGAGGGCGCGGGCGATGCCGAAGTCGATCACGACGGGACCCTCGGGCCCCATCAGCACGTTGGCGGGCTTGAAATCGCGGTGCAGGATGCCGGCGCGGTGGATGGCCGCGAGCGCCGTGGCCGTGCTGATCGCGAGCCGTTCGAGCGCCGCACCCCGCCGCGGCCCCTCGTTGATGACCATCTCACGCAGCGACGGCCCCGGGACGTACTCGCTCACGATGTACGGCCGGCTCCCGTCCAGGTCGGCGTGCAGCACCGGAGCGGTGCAGAACCTCGCCACCCGCTGCGCCACCGCCACCTCGCGCAGGAACCTGGTCCTGGCGTCGGCGTCGGCCACCAGGGCATGGTGCAGCAGCTTTACCGCTACCTGCTCCCCGGAGTCGCTCTTACCCAAATAGACAACACCCTGGCCGCCCTCGCCGAGCCGGGCGACGATGTCATACGTCCCCAGCCGCCGCGGATCGTCCGCCGCCAGCGGCTGGAACTGATTCACGTCGACCCCCATTACAACCCATTAGATGGGGCAAAACGCTACCAGCGTGATGGTTGGGGCGTCTGCCGGACCTATCAGAAGTTTCATGTTTTGACGAGGAAAGTCAGGCCTCTGTCAGTCCTCCGTCGCAGGTCGAACGGGTATCCGGGCCCAATGTCACGGCTTGGTCAAGGTGCCCGCGGTTCGAGACCCACCAGGCCAGACCTAGATCGCCTTGCCCGGGTTGAGGATGCCCAGGGGGTCGAAGACCGCCTTGATGCCCTGCTGGACCTCGGTGACCACCGGCCCCGACTCCAGGTCGAGCCAGCGCCGTTTCAGCAGGCCCACCCCGTGTTCCCCGGTCAGCGTGCCCCCCAGCTCCAGCGCGCGCGTGAACACCTCGTCCGCCGCCGCCCACACCTCCGCCGGCGGCTCCGCCATGCCGCGGTCGAAGATGAAGACCGGGTGCAGGTTCCCGTCGCCGGCGTGCGCCACCGTGAGTATCTTCACCCCGTGCCGCGCGGACGTCTCCTCGATGGCGGTGATCATGTCGGGCAGCAGGGACCGGGGCACGCACACGTCCTCCACCAGGCACGCCCCGAGCCGCTCCTTGGCCTGGTAGTCCAGCCGGCGCAGCCTGATCAGTTCCTCGGCCTCCTGCGGGGTCGAGGACACGGCCACGAACGAGGCGCCGTTCTCCAGGCACAACCGCTCCATGCGCTCGACCATGGCCTGGCTGTCGATGGCGTCGGACTGGCCGATCAGCGTGGCCTGGGTGTCCGGTTCGAGCCCGATGTTGAGCCAGTCGTCGAGGGCCTCCAGCGAGGCGCGGTCGATCAGCTCCATGAGGGACGGCTGGCAGCCCGCCGCCATGATCGCCGAGACCGCCGCGCCCGCGTCCCGGAGCGAGCCGAACTCCGCCGCGAACGTGGCCGCGGGCGCCACGGGCGCCCGCTTGAGCCGGACCGTGGCCGCGGTGATGACGCCGAGCGTGCCCTCGGAGCCGACGAACAGGCCGGTCAGGTCGTAGCCCGTGACGCCCTTCATCGTGCGCCGGCCGGTGTCGATCACGCGGCCGTCGGCCAGCACCACCTCGAGCCCGAGCGTCGAATCCCTGGTCACGCCGTACTTCACGCACCGCAGCCCGCCCGCGTTCGTGGCCAGGTTGCCGCCGATCGTGGAGATCTCGTACGACGAGGGGTCCGGCGCGTACATGAGCCCGTGCTCCCTGGCGGCCTTGTCCAGGTCGGCGGTGATGACGCCGGGCTCGACGACGGCGATCTCGTCGGCGGGGGAGAGCTCCCTGATCGCGTTCATCCTGGCCAGTGACAGCACGATCGAGCCGTCGCCGGCGACGGCGGCTCCCGCCAGGCCCGAGCCGCCGCCCCGCGGCACCACGGGCACCCGGTGCTCGGTGGCCCACTTCATCGTCGTGACCACGTCGTCGCGGGAGGCGGCCAGGACCACGCCGAGCGGCTTGCCCGGCGCCACGAACGTCCGGTCGCGGGCGTAGGAGTCGATCACATCCGGGTCGGTCAGGACACGGCCTTCGGGCAGAGAGCTCACCAAAGCATCAATCGGCTTCACACCTTGCACTTTAGGTGCAAACCACTCGGCCGGGACGGCCGGCCGGACACGCTCCGCCTTCCGGTTTGCGCAGGTCGTTACTTAAGGCCAAACTGCCCAGGTGGAAGTCAGGTGCCCGGTGTGTTCGGAGACCGACCAGGTCGTCGCGGTCCCCGGCGCGGTGGCCGCCGGGACCACGTACAAGATCGGCAGAGTGCGGCTGCCCGGCGTGCGCGAGGTCGCCGACCTGCCCACGGCGGCGGCGCTGGGCGCCTCGAAACACGTTATGAGCCGTACGCAGCTCGCGGTCTGGCTGTCGTTCCCCAGCCGCCACTACACCCCGTGGGCCAGGAACCAGGGCTACCTTCTGCTCCTCGTGGCGGCCCTGGTGCACCTGGTCGTGTCGCTGGTCATCGCCATGGGCCAGGACCCCAAGTGGGGCGAGGTGCTGCTCGCCCCGTTCTGCCTGACCGGCCTGTTCTGGGGGCTCGGGCTGCTGAACGTGCTCGGCTCGTACGGCGCCAGGAAGCGCGACACCATTGAGGCCCCGGCCAGGGAGAAGGCCCTGGCCGTGTGGGAGAACCTCTATTACTGCGCGCGCGACAACGTCGTGTTCGAGCCGGGGGTCGGCGTCTCGTTCCATCCGAGCGAGACGCGCGAGTACATCTTCGGCTTCAGGAACGGCCGCTAGCTCAGCCCAGCTCCTCCGCCACCGCGCGGGCGCAGACGGTCAGGCCCTCGATGGCCTGCTCCAGCTCGTCCAGCTCGGGGAAGGTCGGGGCGATCCGGATCGTGCGGTCGGCGGCGTCCTTGCCGTACGGGTGCGTCGCGCCCGCGGGCGTCAGCGCGATGCCCGCGGCCTTGGCCCTGGCCACCACCTCGGCGGCGTGCGGCACCTCCAGGCTGATGAAGTAGCCGCCCGCGGGGCTCGTCCAGGTGCCGAGGTCGCCGAGCCGCTCGGTCAGCACCTTGTCGACCAGCTCGAACTTCGGCCCGATCAGCTCCGCGTGCCGCCGCATGTGGGCGGCCACGCCCGCCGGGTCGCCCAGGAACTCGACGTGGCGGAGCTGGTTGAGCTTGTCGGGGCCGATGGACTGCTTGCCCGTGTTGTGCAGGAACCACTCGACGTTCGCGGGCGAGGAGCCGAAGAACGACACGCCGGAGCCCGCCAGCGTCACCTTGGAGGTGGAGGCGTAGACGAACACGCGGTCGGCGTTGCCGTGCCCGGCGGCGAGCGCCAGCAGGTCGGCCAGCTCGTCCGGGGTGTCGGTGAGGTGGTGCACCGCGTACGCGTTGTCCCAGAAGATGCGGAAGTCGGGCGCGGCGGCCGGCATGGCGGCCAGCCTGCGGACCGTCTCGTCGCTGTAGGTGACGCCGGACGGGTTGCTGTACTTCGGCACGCACCAGATGCCCTTGACGCTCGCGTCGGCGGCCACCAGGCGCTCGACCACGTCCATGTCGGGGCCCTCGGCGTGCATCGGGACGGGCACCATCTTGATCCCGAACCGCTCGGTGATCGTGAAGTGCCGGTCGTATCCGGGGACGGGGCAAAGGAACGTGACCTCCGGCTCCTCCACCCACCGTCGCGCGGCGCCCGGCACCTTGGTCAGCAGCGCGTGCACGATCGTGTCGTGCATCAGGGCCAGGCTGGAGTTGCCGCCGACGACGAGCTGGCCGGCGGGCACCTGGACCAGCGGCGCGAACAGCTCGCGCAGCTCGGTCAGGCCCTGCAGGCCGCCGTAGTTGCGGCCGTCGGTGCTGTCGGCGGCCCGGTAGGACGTGGGCAGCCTGAGCAGGTCGTTGGAGAGATCGAGCTGGCGCGGCGACGGCTTGCCCCTGGTGAGGTCGAGCGAGAGCCCTCGCTGGACGAGGGCGGCGTAGTCAGCCTGAGCAGTCACGGGATCTTCTCCTCCGAAGTTGGGTCCGGCTACGAAGGATAGAAGACCTCACCACATGAGCCTGCGGATATCCGCAATGTGGGACATGTGGCGGGTCAGGTGAGGAGGCGGTCGGGGGCGTTGCGGCGCAGGAAGTCCTCCACCTCCGCCAGGGACAGGCCGGGGCGGTGGGTCAGGATGAGACGGTCCACCCCCGCGTCGGCGTAGGCGCGCACGGTCCCGGGGTCGAGGGGGCGGGCCGGGGTGACCGAGACGTGCAGGATCGTGCCCGCCGCGGCGGCCTCGGCGCGTACGGACTCCACCTGGGCCGCCGCCGCCCGCAGGCCCAGCATCCAGCCGTACCAGCCGTCGGCCAGCTCGGCGGCCCGCCGGTGCGCGGCGCGCGTGTGGCCGCCCAGGACGACCGGCACGCGTCCGAGCGGGCGCGGGTGGGCATCGACGCCCTCGAACGACACGTACCGGCCGTGGAAGGCGGGCTTGTCCTGCTCCCACAGCGCGCGCATCGCCCGCAGGTACTCGGCCGTGCGCTCGCCGCGGCCCTCCAGGGGCACGCCGAGCGCGCGCAACTCCGGCTCCAGGTAGCCGGCCACGGCCCCGAACACCAGGCGTCCGCCGCTGAGCACGTCCACGCTCGCCAGCTGCTTGGCCAGCACGAGCGGGTCGCGCTGGGGAAGCACCACGCAGCCGGTGGCCAGCAGGATCCGCTTGGTGTGCGCGGCCAGGAACGCCAGCGAGACCACGGCGTCCAGCAGCGGCGCGTCGGGTTCGAGCGGCGAGGGCTCGACCCGCGGGCTGGGCAGCACGACGTGGTCGGCCGTCCAGAGCGAGTCGTAGCCCAGCTCCTCCGCCAGCGCGGCGATCCTGGCGGCGCCGTGGCGGCCGGCGCCGGCGTAGCCGTTGGGCAGGTGAAAACCGAACGTCATGGGCACGCCTGGAAACGCTAGGCCGGATTCATGCGATCCACCAGCGACGATCACGCATGGGTCGCATGCCTCGCCCGCATGTCAAAGCTTCCGGGCCAAATGTTAAAGAACACCTTCCCGAGCGGCGCTGGTTGGCGTGGAATGGGTAGATCGGGGCTGGCCATGGTGGGCCGCAGCCGGCGGTCCGCCGCAGGTAGCCGAATCGCGCCTGAGGTGGGCGGCGTCCAGCGGTCCGTCGCAGGTAGCACTCCGCACTGGAGGGAGCAGCCGTGACGACTGTTCGCGAGACCTCGATCGAGCGGGTCAGGCGCCGCCGCACCGGGACCGTCATCGCCTCCTGGATGTCGACGACCGACCACAAGGTCATCGGGTATCTCTACCTGATCACCTCGTTCGGGTTCTTCCTCGTGGCCGGCATCATGGCCATGGTCATCAGGGCCGAGCTCGTCGCCCCCGGCATGCAGCTGGTCAGCCAGCAGCAGTACAACCAGCTCTTCACCATCCACGGCACGGTGATGCTGCTGCTGTTCGCCACCCCGCTGTTCGCCGGGTTCGCGAACGTGGTCATGCCGCTGCAGATCGGCGCGCCCGACGTGGCCTTCCCCCGGCTGAACGCCGTCGCGTACTGGCTGTTCCTGTTCGGCGGGCTGATGGTGGTGGCCGGGTTCTTCACCCCGGGCGGCGCGGCCGACTTCGGCTGGTTCGCCTACACGCCGCTGTCGACGGCGATGTACTCGCCGCAGATCGGCGGCGATCTGTGGATCATGGGCCTGGCGCTGTCGGGTCTCGGTACGATCCTCGGCTCGGTCAACTTCATCACCACGATCATCGGCATGCGGGCGCCCGGCATGACGATGTTCAGGATGCCGCTGTTCACCTGGAACGTGCTGCTGACCAGCATGCTCGTGCTGATGGCGTTCCCCGTGCTGGCCGCGGCGCTGCTCGTGCTGGAGTCGGACCGCAAGCTGGGCACGCAGGTCTTCCACAGCGAGAACGGCGGCCCGCTGCTGTGGCAGCACCTGTTCTGGTTCTTCGGCCACCCCGAGGTCTACATCATCGCGCTGCCGTTCTTCGGGATCATCTCCGAGGTGATCCCCGTCTTCAGCCGCAAGCCGCTGTTCGGCTACCTGGGGCTCGTCGGCGCGACCATCACCATCGCCGGGCTGTCGATGACCGTGTGGGCCCACCACATGTTCGCGACCGGCCAGGTGCTGCTGCCGTTCTTCTCGTTCATGACGTTCCTCATCGCGGTCCCGACCGGGGTGAAGTTCTTCAACTGGATCGGCACGATGTGGCGGGGCCATCTGAGCTTCGAGACGCCGATGCTCTTCGCCGTCGGGTTCCTGGTGACGTTCCTGCTCGGCGGGCTCACCGGGGTCATCCTGGCCTCGCCGCCGCTCGACTTCCACATCAGCGACACATATTTCGTGGTCGCGCACTTCCATTACGTGGTCTTCGGCACGGTCGTGTTCGCCATGTTCTCCGGCTTCTACTTCTGGTGGCCGAAGATGACCGGCCGGATGCTCGACGACCGCCTCGGCAAGGTGCACTTCTGGACGCTGTTCGTCGGCTTCCACACCACGTTCCTGGTGCAGCACTGGCTCGGCCAGCTCGGCATGCCGAGGCGCTACGCCGACTACAGCCCGGGCGACGGCTTCACCACGCTCAACGAGATCTCCTCCGTCGGGGCGTTCCTGCTCGGGGCCTCGACGCTGCCGTTCCTCTACAACATCTGGAAGACGGCCAGGCACGCGCCCAAGGTCACGCTCGACGACCCGTGGGGCTACTGCGGCTCCCTCGAATGGGCCACCAGTTGCCCGCCGCCACGCCACAACTTCGTCAGCATGCCCCCGATCCGCTCCGAACGGCCCGCCTTCGACCTGCACTACCCCCGAGAGCAGGCGGAGGTGCCCTCAGTGGTCGAGCACGAGGCCGAGATCGAGCGCGACGAATCCTCCGAGGCCGAGCCCCGCCCGGAGAATCCCGACTGATCATGAAATTTCGCCTATCTAGGGAGATCGGCGATGTCAGGCACGCGAATCCCCTTCACCCCCGAGACGGCCCCCTGCGGGAAGAGGTCCGGCGGTGAGCGCCTCGTCGACGACGACGGCTACGGCCTGGTGATCCGTGACCAGTTCTTCGACTGCGGCTGCCGCCGGATCCGGCACGAGTACCACGACGGCAGCATCCACCTGTCCGCCATCCGGCACGACGGCAAACGGGTGAAGGACCCGATACAACCCGACCACGGGAAGTGACGTAATGATCGACGTGCTCATCGTCGGAGGAGGCGGAGCGGGCCTGCGGGCGGCCGTCGCGGTCGCCGAGAGTGATCCGTCCCTGAAGGTGGCGGTCGTCTCGAAGGTCTATCCGATGCGCAGCCACACCGTCTCCGCCGAGGGCGGCGCCGCCGCGGTGATCGGCGTCGGCGACACGCTCGACGAGCACTGCTACGACACGATCTCCGGCGGTGACTGGCTGTGCGACCAGGACGCCGTCGAGGCGTTCGTGGCGGAGGCGCCCCAGGAGCTGATCCAGCTCGAGCACTGGGGCTGCCCCTGGAGCCGGGAGAGCGACGGGCGCGTGGCGGTCCGCCCGTTCGGCGGCATGAAGAAGATGCGTACGTGGTACGCGGCCGACAAAACGGGCTTCCACCTCTTGCACACCTTGTTCCAAACAACCCTGAAATATCAGGACGTGTTGCGGTACGACGAGTGGTACGTCACCAAGCTCGTCGTCGACGACGGCCGCGTCCACGGCGTCGTGGCCGTCGAGATCAGGACCGGCCGCATCGAGACCATCGCCGCCAGGACCGTCATCCTGGCCACCGGCGGCTGCGGCCGTGTCTTCCCCTTCACCACGAACGCCGCCATCAAGACCGGTGACGGCATGGCCCTGGCCTACCGGGCGGGAGCGCCGCTGAAGGACATGGAGTTCGTCCAGTACCACCCCACGGGCCTGCCGTTCACCGGCATCCTCATCACCGAGGCGGCCAGGGCCGAGGGCGGCTGGCTGATCAACAAGGACGGCTACCGCTACCTGCAGGACTACGACCTCGGCACGCCCACGCCCACCCCGAAGCTGCGCAGCATGGAGCTGGGCCCGCGCGACCGGCTCTCCCAGGCGTTCGTGCACGAGCAGCAGAAGGGCCGCACGGTGGACACCCCGTACGGACCGGTCGTCTACCTGGACCTGCGCCACCTGGGCGAGGGCAAGATCGACACCCGCATCCCGTTCGTGCGGGAGCTGTGCCGCAGCTACCAGAACCTCGACCCGGCCACCGACCTCATCCCGGTGCGCCCGGTCGTGCACTACATGATGGGCGGCGTCCACACCGACATCGACGGCGCCACCCCCGTCGCCGGGCTGTTCGCGGCCGGGGAGACCGCATGCGTGAGCATCAACGGCGCCAACCGGCTCGGCTCCAACTCGCTGCCCGAGTGCCTGGTCTTCGGCCGCCGGGCCGGGATCGCCGCCGCCGAGTTCGCCAGGTCGCACCGGGACGGCGAGCCGGCCGCCGTGCGGAGCCAGGGGGCCGACGAGCGGCGCCGGTTGGAACGCGTGCGGGAGGGCAGCAGCACCGGTGAGCGGATCGCCGACCTGCGCGAGGAGATGCAGCACACGCTCGAAGGGGCCGCCGGCATCTACCGCACGGGCGACGTGCTCACCAAGGCCGTCGACACGCTCGCGGAGCTGCGCGAGCGAGCCGAGGAGGTCCGCATCGACGACACGAGCACCGCGTTCAACACCGAGTTGATCAACCTGCAGGAGTTGCACACCATGCTGGAGGTCGCGCAGACCATCGTCGCCTGCGCGCTGAACCGGCAGGAGTCGCGTGGCGCGCACCAGCGCACCGACTTCCCGGCCAGGGACGACGCCGCCTACCTCGCGCACTCGCTGGTGCACCGCGCACCCGACGGCACCCCGTCCGTCGGGCTGGTCCCCGTGACGATCACCCGCTGGCCTCCGGGAGAAAGGGTGTACGGCCGTGACTGACATCAGGGTGGAGGTGGCCCGGTACCGGCCCGGCGAGGACGAGGAGCCGGTGTTCCAGGGGTACGACGTGCCGCTCATGGCCGACTGGGCGGTCCTCGACGGCCTCAACTACATCAAGGACCAGCTCGACGGCAGCCTGTCGTACCGCTGGTCGTGCCGGATGGGCGTGTGCGGCTCGTGCGGCATGACCGTCAACGGCGAGCCCAGGCTGACCTGCGGCACCTTCCTCACCGAGTTCGGCGAGGGCCCGATCAGGATCGAGCCGCTGAAGGGCTTCCCGGTCATCAGGGACCTGGTCGTGGACATCGAGGGGTTCCTGGCCAAGCTGTCCTCCGTGCGGCCCTGGCTGATCAGGGAGGGCGAGGAGCTGCCGCTGAGCGCCGAGTACGCCCAGACGCCCGAGCAGCTGGAGGCGTACAAGCAGTACAGCATGTGCATCAACTGCCTGCTCTGCTACTCGGCCTGCCCCGTCTACGTGCTCGACCCCGACTTCCTCGGCCCGGCGGCCATCGCGCTCGCCCAGCGCTACAACCTGGACTCGCGCGACATGGGCGACCGGTTCGACGTGCTCAACCAGGAGGACGCCGTGTGGGGGTGCACGTTCGTCGGCGAGTGCACGCGGGTCTGCCCCAAGCACGTGGACCCGGCCGAGGCCATCCAGCGCTACAAGCTGACCGCCGCCCTGCGCTCGGTCCTGCCGTGGAGCCGGCGATGACGACCACCTACCGCCCGCCGCGCGACGGCCTCTGGTTCGTCCGCACCCGCCACTGCACGGTGTTCGTGCTGCGCGAGCTGACCAGCGTCTTCGTGGCCTGGTCGATCGTCTTCCTGATGATGCTCGCCGACGCGGTGCTGACCGGCGGCCTCCAGGAGTTCGCCGCGCTGGCCGCCCGGCCGTGGATGATCGTGATCAACGTGCTCGCGCTGGCCGCCACCGTCTTCCACACGATCACCTTCCTCAACCTCGCCCCCAAGGCCACGGTCGTCCGCCTGGACGGCTGGCGGGTGCCCGCCTGGATGATCCAGGGCGGCAACCACTCGGCCTGGGTGGCGGTCTCCCTCCTGATCGCCTACTTCATCCTGAGGTCGCCATGAGACGCACCCCGGAGCCGTACCTGTGGCTGCTCTTCAGCGGCGGGGGAGTGGTGGCGGCATTCGTGCTGCCGGTGCTCGTGCTGCTCTTCGGGGTGCTCATGCCGCTCGGCGTGGTCGACTGGCCCTCCCCTGAGCAGCTGAGCGCGCTGCTCGACCCCGTGCCGGTACGGATCGCGCTGCTCGGGGTCGCCGTGCTGTGCCTCTTCCACGCCGCGCACCGGATCAGGTTCACCAGCGAGGAACTGCTCGGCATCGCCAGGTTCGACCTGGTCATCGCGGTGATCTGCTACGGGGGCGCGGTCGCGGGCGGGATCGTGGCCGGGTTCATATTGTTCTGATTTCTTATGCCAACGGTGCGGTAAATGTCCCCCTTTGATCACATTTCAACAACGTACTTTACGATTCGTGGAAACACCCTCTAGCGTCCGGCATTGCACACCCCTATGGCCATGCGCCCGGCGACCCCGGGCAGAGAGGGTTCCTGGTGCCCAGCACGAAGCGCTTATTAGCATCATTGCCGGCGGTCGCCCTTCTCGGCGCCGCCCTGTCCGCGCCCACGGCTCAGGCGGCGTCTGCCGCGAACTACGAGCCCACCGCCGCGGACTACTACATCAACTACGCTCCTCCGGCGGTGGAGAAAGACCCGCAGGAGCCGTCGGTCAACGACAAGAACCAGCGCTCGCTCAGTCCGGCACAGAAGTTCGACCGCAAGTTCACCAGCGGAAATCCGGCCGCCGGCCGCATTCTCGCCGCGCGCGAGAACGAGGCCATCAGGACCGGCCGCAATCCCGCTGAATGGATTTTCAAGAACTCCAAGCAGACCCGCACGGCCAAGCTCCTGACGATCCTCGTCGAGTTCAACGAGCAGGCCAACGACGACTTCTCGGGCTTCAACCGGCTGCGCACGGTCAACAGCGAGTCCAACGACTGCGTGGTGGAGCCGCCCGGCACGCTCATGAACGGGCCGCTGCACAACAAGATCCCCGACCCGGCCACGCTGCCGCACAAGGACAACAACTCCTTCTGGGTCAAGGACTTCAGCCCCGAGCACTTCAACAAGATGCTCTACACCGACAAGGGCATCACCGAGCGCGTCCGCCCCGACCTGAAGGACCCGCGCGACGGCAAGCCCGGCATCGACATCTCCGGCTACACGATGAAGAAGATGTACGAGGAGATGTCCAAGGGCGCCTACTCCGTCACCGGCTCGGCGGTCGGCTGGATCAAGGTCCCGCACTCCGAGGCCTGGTACGGTGCCGCGGCCTGCGGCGGTCCTCCCCAGGACATGTCCGGCCACCCCGACAACCCGCGCGGCGCCCAGCAGCTGCCCATCGACGTGGTCGAGAGCCTGGTCAAGGCCCAGCCGACCTTCCCGTGGGCCGACTACGACGTCGAGGACGTCGCCGACACCGACGGTGACGGCAACTTCAACGAGCCCGACGGCGTGATCGACCACCTGGTGCTGGTCCACGCCGGCAAGGACAAGTCCTCCAACGGCGGCGCCGAGGGCACGTACGCGATCTGGGCCCACTCCAGCGCGGTCGCCGGCGGCTACAAGGTGCCCGGCACCGACAAGAGGATCTCCAACTACATCGTGCAGCCCGAGGACTCCGGCGTCGGCGTCTTCGCCCACGAGTACGGCCACGACCTGGGCCTGCCCGACCTGTACGACACCTCGGGCCAGGCCAGCTCGGCAGTGGACTTCTGGGACCTGATGTCCAGCGGCTCCCACTCCGGCCCGATCTTCCAGTCGATGCCGTCGCACATGGGCCTGTGGGACAAGTGGGTGCTCGGCTGGGCGAACCCGAAGACGTTCAACCCGGGCGACGCCTCCAAGATCGTCACGGTCGGACAGTCCTCGCGCACGCCCAAGTACACCGAGGACGGCGTCCGGGTCAACCTGGCCTCCACGCCGCTCAAGATGATCGACGTCCACAGCGGCTCGAACGCCTGGTGGAGCGGCCTCGACCAGGACTGGGCCAACCTCACGGTGACCCGCGACCTGCCCGTCCCCGCCGGGTCCGATCTCAAGTTGTGGATGTGGAACAACTACGTGATCGAGCAGGACTGGGACTTCGGCTTCGTCGAGGTCTCGACCGACGGCGGCCAGACCTGGGCCCAGCAGAAGGTCTTCAACGAGGCCGGCGCCGAGGTCAGCACGCCCGACGACTACCCGGACCCGAACAAGAATCTGCACGCCTTCGGCGAGAAGAAGTACGGCCTCACCGGTGACACCGGCGGCTGGCGGCACGACTACGTCAACCTGACGCCGTTCGCCGGGCAGACGATCAAGCTGCGGCTGGCGTACAACACCGACGCCGCCTTCCAGGAGCGCGGCTGGCACGCCGACGACTTCCAGCTCACCAACGGCGGCACGGCCGTGTGGAGCGACGACGTCGAGAACGGCGACAACGGGTGGAAGGCCGTCGGCGGCACGTTCACCAACACCAGCGGCCAGGGCTGGACCCGCAACAACGGCGAGCGCGAGATCTCCCGGTTCTACCTGGCCGAGTGGCGCAACTTCGACGGCTTCGACAAGGGCCTGCAGTACGCCTACGACACCGACTACTCCCGCGACGGGGCGTGGAAGGTGCAGAAGCTGAAGTACAACGCGCCGGGCCTGCTGGTGTGGTACCGCGACTCGACGTTCATCAACAACAACATCGGCAACACCCTGCGGCTCCCGCCGAGCCTCGGTCCCAAGGGCAGCCTGCTGGTCGTGGACTCGCACTTCGACCCGCTGCGCCGCACCGGGACCGCGGCCGAGAAGGACCCGACGCTGCAGAAGAACCTCCAGGGACGCGTCCAGTCGTCCAACGCCGCGTTCGGTTTCGGCAAGACGTACCCGTTCAAGGAGTGCCTGGAGGCGGCGGACGAGCCGTTCAGCGAGTACTGCACGGACCTGCCCGCGCTGAAGGGCGTCCCGGCCTTCACCGACGCGAAGACCTGGTACCCGGGCCTCGAGCAGATCGGCAGCAGTCTCTACTACCGTGACTTCGACGCCTCGGTGGTCGTGCCGTCGAAGGGCGACCAGACGTACAGCACCCGCGTGGTGCACCAGGACGGCACCCCCGCCACGGAGCTGTACGGCCAGGTGGCCTCCGGCTCGGTGCTCGGCACCGGCAACCCCGGTGACGAGGGCAAGGCGCTGGGCGTGCAGTTCAAGCTGGTGAGCCCGCTGCCGGGCAACCTGGGCGCCATCGTCCAGGTCGTCCCGCCGAAGAAGTAACGATCAGGAGGGCCGCCGGGGCGTCCCGGCGGCCCTTCCACGTCCGGCCATAGGTGGCGCGGTCTGCACCTACCATTGGTGACCATGAGCGAATTGCGCACCAAAGACGAGCACACCGAGGCGATCCGGAGAGATCGCAAGGTGGCAGTGGTGGTGAACACTCGCTCGCGCCGCGGCCGCCGACACTATTTCGAGGTGATCGAGCAGATCCACAACCTCGGCTTCGAGCCGCTGGTGGAGCTGTCGGTCTACAACCCCAAGCGGCTGCGCGAGCTGCTCGACTCGGCCCTGGCCACCAAGCCCGACCTGCTCGTCGTGGGCGGTGGCGACGGCACGCTCTCCTCGGCCGTGCGCCATGTGGCCCACCGCGACGTGGCGCTCGGGGTGCTCCCGCTCGGCACGACCAACAACTTCGCCCGCAGCCTCGGCCTGCCGCTCGACCTGGCGGGGGCGATCAGGGTGTTCGCCGAGGGCAAGGTGGCCGACATCGACCTCGGCATGGCCGACGACCGGCCGTTCGCCAACCTGGCCAGCTTCGGGGTGTCCGTCGAGGTGGCGGGCAAGGTCAAGCCGTGGCTCAAGCGCGTCGTGGGGCGCCCGGCCTACCCGCTGACCGCTCTGACGATCCTGCCGGGGCACACGCCGTTCCGCGCGTACATCACGGTCGAGGGGCAGCGCCACGAGCTGCTCACCCACCAGCTCAACATCGCCAACGGCCGCTTCCACGGCGGCTGGCAGGTGGCCAAGGACATCAGCATCGACAACGGCATGCTGGTGGCCTACCAGCTCGGCTCGGGCAAGAAGCTGCGCCTGCTCGGCGAGACCCTGATCAGGGCGACCACCGGGCGGTGGCGCAGCCTGGCCGGCGGGCCGTTCGTGGTGGGGCGGGAGATGCTGCTGGAGACCGACCCGCCGATGGCGGCCGACGTCGACGGCGAGGTACGGCTACGCACCCCGATCCGCCTCCGCGTGGTCCCCAACGGCGTGCGCGTCATGGTGCCCTCCTCCTTCGAGGACCGCTGACCCCGCGCGACCGGCGGGGGTGTCAGGAGTCGGCGAGGCGCCGGTAGGCCGGGGTGAGTGTGCGGGCCAGGTCGGCGGGTGGTGGGAAGACGCGCAGAAGCAGGTCGGGGGCGGCGGCCGCGGGGCGGCGCTCGGGCCGGTGCGCCGTGGCGCCGGGCGCGTAGAAGTCGGCCAGCCGGTCGGCGAACGGCACGTCCCGCACCTCCAGCCCCGGCACCTCCTCCGCCAGCGAGCCGAGCAGCTGCTCCCGGGTCCGGCCGCGCCAGGCCAGCACCAGGAACGGATCGTCGTCGAATGACTCGGCCAGCAGGTAGAGCACCGCCGACAGGTGCTTGCACGGGAACCCCCAGTCGGGGCACGAGCAGTCCATGTCGAGATCGCGCGGGAACAGGTCGATCCCCAGCGCCGCGAACAGCTCCTCGATCTCCGCCGGCATCTCGCCCGCCAGCAGCTTGGCCCGGTGGACGGCCTGCTCGGCGATCGCCTCCTCGATGACGGCCCAGCGCCGCTCGTCGTACGCCTCGATCCTGATCACGACCGCGTACGGCTCCCGCCGCGAGCCCTGGACGGCGGCCCTGACCTCGCCGGGGGACAGGTCGATCGACAGGACCTGCCCCTGACGGGCGTAGGCGCGGCCCCGCGAGAGCCGGCCCTTGTCGCAGATGCGCTCCAGGATGTCGATGAAACGCCTGGACCACCACGTGGAGCCGATGGAGCCGCGCTGGGTGCGGGCCCGGATGCCGCCCTCGACCTTGATCGGCCTGGTGGCTTGGAACCAGTCCGGCATGCTCAGCCCACCCCCTCCGCCGTGAGCCTGAACACCTCGCGCAACTCCTCGGTCGACAGGTCCGTCAGCCAGTCCTCCCCGGTGCCCACCACCCGCTCGGCCAGGGCCTTCTTGCGCTCGATCATCTGGTCGACGCGCTCCTCGAGGGTGCCCGCGCAGATGAGCTTGCGCACCTGCACGTTCTTGCGCTGCCCGATGCGGAACGCCCGGTCGGTGGCCTGGTCCTCGACGGCCGGGTTCCACCAGCGGTCCACGTGGACGACGTGGTTGGCGGCGGTCAGGTTGAGCCCGACCCCGGCCGCCTTGAGCGACAGCACGAACAGCATCGGCTCCTCGTCATTCTGGAACCGGTCGACCAGGCGGTCGCGGGTCTTCTTCGGCAGGCCGCCGTGCAGCCACAGGACCGTGGTGTCGAGCCGCTGGGCGAGGTACGGCTGCAGCATGGTGCCGAACTCGGCATATTGCGTGAAAAGCAGGGCTTTTTCGCCTTCGGCCAAGATTTCTTCGGACAGCTGCTCCAGCCGCGTGAGCTTGCCGGACCGGCCCGCCAGGCGGGAGCCGTCCTTGAGCAGGTGGGCCGGGTGGTTGCAGACCTGCTTCAGCTTGGCCATGGTGGCCAGCACCAGGCCGCGCCGCTCGATGCCCTCGCTGTCGTCGATCTTGGCCAGCATGTCGTCCACGACCGCCTGGTAGAGCGTGGCCTGCTCCGTGGTGAGCGGGCACCACTCCTTGACCTCCAGCTTCTCCGGCAGGTCCGAGATGATCGACTTGTCGGTCTTGATGCGGCGCAGGATGAACGGGCCCGTCGCCCGCTTCAGCGCCCGCGCGGCCTGCTCGTCCTGGCGGGCCTCGATGGGCTCCTGGAAGCGGGTCCTGAACCGCGAGCGCGGCCCCAGCAGCCCCGGGTTGGCGAACTCCATGATCGACCAGAGCTCGGCCAGGTGGTTCTCGACCGGGGTGCCCGTGAGGGCGAGCCGGCCGTCCGCGGGGATCGAGCGCACGGCCTGGGCCTGGAGCGTGCCGCTGTTCTTGATCGCCTGGGCCTCGTCGCACACGACCCTGCGCCACTCGTGCCGCCCGAGCGTCTCGAGGTCGCGCTGGGCGGTGCCGTACGTGGTGATCACCAGATCGGCGCCGGGGATCAGCGCCGAGTCACGCCCGCCGCCGTGGTGCACGTAGACGCGCAGGCCGGGCGCGAACCTGGCGGCCTCCCGCTGCCAGTTGCCGACCAGGGACATCGGGCAGACGAGCAGCGTGGGCGTGGCGGCCCGCTCGTGGACGAGCAGGGCCAGCGTGGTGATCGTCTTGCCCAGCCCCATGTCGTCGGCCAGGACCCCGCCCAGGCCCAGCTCCGACAGGAAGCTGAGCCACGCCAGGCCGCGCTCCTGGTAGGGCCTGAGCGTGGCGTCCAGCCCCGCGGGGGTGGCGATGGGCGTCAGCCGCCGCTCGGCCTGGCCGGACAGCAGGTCGCCGAGCACGCCGTCGGCGTCGATCTCCAGCAGCGGCAGCTCGGCGTCGTCCTCCTGCACCACGTGGCGCAGGAGGTCGGCGGCGCTCGCCTCACCCGTACGGGCGCCCTCCACGGCCCTGAGCGCGGCCTTGAGCTGCCGGTCGTCCAGCTCCACCCACTGGCCGCGCACCCGGACCAGCGGCACCTTCAGCCGGGCCAGCTCGGCCAGCTCCGCCTCGCTGATCGTCTCGTCGCCCACCGCCAGGTCGATGCGGAAGTCGACCAGCTCCCGCATGCCGAACCCCTGGCCGGTGGCCGCCGTCTGCGCCTTGGCCCTGGTGGTCAGCTTCAGCCCCAGCCTCGTACGCCCGGCCCAGCGGGGCAGCTGCACCCCGAACCCGGCCGCCTGCAGCAGCGGCGCGGCCTGCCGCAGGAACCCGAACGCGCCGGCCGTGTCCAGCGCCAGCTCGCTCGGCGCGGGCCCGCGCAGGGCGCGGTCGAGCTCGGGATAGAGCCGGACGGCCCGCCCCAGCCCGGCAAGCAGCTCGCGTTCGGGCCTGCCGGGCAGCCCCGTCACCTTCTCGCCGCTCCAGACGTGGGCCGCGGGGACGTACAGGCTGGGGTCGTCGGCGGCCTGCAGCGCCAGCTCGACCCGCCAGTCCTCGGTGTCGGCGGGCTCCAGCAGCCGGAAGCACACCCGGGTCGCGCCCTCGGCCGCCGCGACGCTCTCGCGCCACCGCTCCAGCTCCTGGCGCAGCCCGGGCACGTCGGGGCACTGCGGCGCGGGGCCGGTCAGGGCGGCCAGCCAGCGTTCGTGAAGGGTCCTGGGCCGGACGACCAGGGGCTCGGTGAGCGTCTGGCGGACGAGGGCGTCGGCGAACGTCTCGAGGGCATCGAGGAGGACGGCGGCGGACGGCCGCTCGACGCGGGAGGTACGGCACGCGGGCGGCATGGCCAGCGCCAGCTCCCGGAAGTATCCGGCGTCGGCCCCGGTCACCACCGGCCGCCACACGGCCCGCGCGTCGGCCTCCGGCACGGCCCACATGGCCATGGCGTCCTCGGACCCACGGTCGCCGCTCGTGGAGGAGGGGACGAGCTGCGGGATGACGCGGCCCCGGCGTACGAGGTCGCGGGCGAAGGCCGCCACGGCGGCCCAGTGGCGCATGGTCGCGGTGCCGGCGTGCCCGTCCAGCACGTGCAGGGCCTCCGAGGCGGGCGGCACGACGGCGGGGACCTGCCACAGGCGCAGCCGCGGCCGGGTCGTCCCCGCGAGCCGGCCGGTCTCGGGCGAGGGCAGCGGCTCCCTGGCCGAGCCCGGCAGGAGCAGCTCCAGCGTCCGCGACGGCGGGTCGTCGAGGCCGAGCGCGGCGGCGACGCCGGAAGCGGGGGAGGCGAACGGGTGGAGCGCGCCCCCCGTCTGCCGGCGCGGGGCGGCCCCGTGGGACGCGTCGCCGGACTCGGCGATCTCCGCCCAGAAGGCGAGCCCGCCGGCCGCCCAGACCCCGTGTACCAGCACTCCGGCAGGCTACCTCTTCCCCCCGGGCGCGCCGCTCCCGGCCGGGGCCCGCGAGGAGGGGAAGATCGGGCCCGCTTAGGATCCTGCACATGAGGTTCTCAGGGGCAGAGGGCACATGGGCGGCCCGGTTGGGGACGCTGCGTGACGTCGTCCGGCAGGACCTCGTCACCCGCCAGCTGGCCGAGCACCTCCCCAGGACTCCGTGCCGCATCCTCGACGTGGGCTCCGGCCAGGGCACTCAGGCGCTCAGGATGGCCGCCAGGGGCCACCGCGTCACCGCCCTCGACGCCTCCCGCGACCTCCTCCACCTCCTGGAGGCCGGGATCCAGCCGGGCATGAGCATCCGGACGGTCCGGGCCGAGGCCGAGCGGCTGCGGGAGCTGTTCGAGCCGGGGAGCTTCGACATCGTCCTGTGCCACGGCGTGCTGATGTACTTCGACGACCCCGACCCGCTGCTCGCCGACCTCGCCCGCCTCCTCGCGCCCGGCGGCCTGCTGTCGCTCCTCGTGCGCAACGGCGACGCCCTCGCCATGCGCAGCGGGCTCATGGGCGACTGGGCGGGGGCGCTGCAGGCGTTCGAGGCCACCGGCTACGTCAACCGGCTCGGCGTCCCCGCCAGGGCCGACCGGCTCGACGAGCTCACGCGGCGGCTGGCCGTACAGGGGCTGGAGGTGCGGCAGTGGTACGGCGTGCGCGTGTTCTGCGACGCCGCCCCCGACGGCGCGCCCGTGCCCGAGGACATCGACGACATCCTGGCGGCGGAGGAGCGCGCGGGCCGGACCGACCCTTACCGGAGGGTGGCCGCGCTGGCCCACCTCATCTGCGCAATGAGTGAGGAAAGGCTTATATAAGCCATACCTGAAGTTGTAGAATGTTGGGTATGAACCCTCCCGGATCGTGGTGTGAGCGGCCCAAGCCGCAGGCTCCCTCTTGTGAGCTCCCGTCTCCGTGGAGCAAGCCCAAGCAGCCGGACAACTGGTGTGACGTGCAGAAAGACCCGGTGTTGTCGGCCCTCGGATTCCTGCTCAAGGTCGCCAAGCGGTAAAGCCGCGTGATAGAAGGCCGTTTGGCTGGGTAGTCGCCTTCCTCAGCGGAGGAGGCGAGCGTTGTGAACGACACCCACAAGCTGGTCAACGACCTCTCCGAGCAATTCTCCAGGCTCGTGAGGGACGAATTCCGCCTGGCGAGAATGGAGCTGGCGGAAAAAGGCAAGCGCGCGGGCTTCGGCGCGGGGCTGTTCGGCGCGGCGGGAATGGCCGCGTTCTTCGGCGGCGCCGCGGTCGTGACCACAGCAATCCTGCTTCTGGCCCTGGTCCTGCCCGCGTGGGCCGCCGCCGCCATCGTCGCGGGCGTGCTCTTCGTCATCGCCGGGCTGCTCGGCCTGGTCGGTAAGGGCCAGGTGCGACGCGCCGGGTCGCCGGTCCCGTCGGAGACCCTCGCGAGCGTCAGGGCCGACATCGACATGGTCAAGGAGAGGGCACGGCGATGAGCGAGACCGACCCTGGATACAGCGAGCAACACGCCGGAAACGTCGGCGCCCGCAGGGCGACTGTGGGCACGCCGACCGAACGCGAGTCCATCAACGTGCCTCCGACCAGGCCGGGCGCGGCCGAGAACGCCCGGCGGGCGGAGGAGGAACGTACGGAGCATGAGACATTTCTCCCCGAGCCCCCGGTCCCCGACGACCACACCGCGGCCGTGGAGCGCGAGTGGGCCGAGGCGGAGTCGCCGCGCCACCACCACAGTGGCCACCACAGCAGCACGCATCACTCGTCCGGGTCACACCACTCGTCCGGGACGGCTCAGGGAGTACGCCACGAAGAAGGAGGCGACGTGCGCAAGGAAATCGAGGAAACCCGCAGGGAACTGGGCGACACCGTCGGAGCGCTGGCCGCCAAGGCCGACGTCAAGGCCAGGGCCGCCCACGTGGCCGAGACCGCCAAGGACAGGGCCGCGGGCATGGCCGGATCCGTCAAGGACAAGGCGTCGGAGGTGGCGGACAAGGTTCGCGAGGGCACGCCCCACCAGGTCAAGGACGCCGCAGGGCGGGCGCGGAAGCGGCCCATGCTGCTCGTCGCCGCGGCCGGCGCCGTGACCGCCTTCGTCGTCCGCCGCATGATGCTGCGTCGGCACCGCCGCCCGCACCGGTAGAAAGGGACGGGTACGGCCGGCGCCGGCGGGGGCCGATACCCTGCCGTGGTGATGCGTCGAACGATCGCCGCCGCCATGCTCGCCCTGCTGGCGGCCGGGTGCGGCGGGGGCTCAGCGGTGAGCGACTTCGGCATGGTGGTCAAGGGCACCAAGGGCGCGACCGTGCCCGTCGAGCTGCGCTCCGGCCAGCGCTTCTCGCTGGCCGTCGCCGACAACCCGTCGGTGGGCGACGAGTGGAAGCTGGTCGCCGTGCCGGACCCCAAGGTCGCCTCCTTCATCAGCGAGGAGCACAAGACCGAGGGCAGCGGCGGGGTCGGGGCCGGGGGCACGACCTACTTCGTGTTCAACAGCAAGCGCCCGGGCACGACGGAGATCAAACTGTACGACTGCTGGCGTTGCGGCCAGTCCACGACGCCGCCGGACGAGCAGAGCAAGCAGCAGTCGGGCGAGGCCGTCTTCACCGTGACGGTCAGGTAGAGCGCACGGACCGCCGGCCGGTTACTGTGAGGATCATGGATTTCATCCGGGTGCGCGCCTCCTCCGACGGCGCGGAGACCATCTCCTATTGGACCGGCGACGTGTACGGCTGGCAGGACGACGGCGGGCCGCACCACCTGTTCGGGTTCGAGGGGCTGAACGTGGCCAGGGCGGTCGAGACCGACGGCGGCTGGCAGTTGCTGACCAGGGAGGCGGCCCTCTACCTCGACCCGAAGACGAGGGAGGTGCTCGACACCTGGGACAACCCGTTCACGGAGCGGGCGGTCGAGGTGCAGCACGTCTTCAACGACCCGGTCAACCAGCGGCTCGGCGCCTACCCCGTGCCGACGACCCGCCTGGGCGACCAGGTGGTCTACAACATCGACATCCGCCTGGCCTACCCCTCGCCCCTGAAGGTCGCCGACTACCCCGACAACTCGGCGAACGACACCTACCGGGCGCTGGAGCTGTTCCAGTTCTTCGCCTCGGCCAAGGACCTGGACTCGGGCGTGCCGGACGTGCCGTGCGTGTTCTCGTGGTGCCGGGTCTCGCCGTGGCTGCCGTGGATGGCGATGGGGCAGCGCGCGGGCGGGCTGGTCTACCACTGCCGGGGCGCCAAGGTGGCCGAGGTGCCGCGGCGGCTGCGCGAGCGGGTGGGCGAGCACTTCCTGCACGCCCCCGCCGAGTGGTCGGCGCCCAACGTGACGAGCTGGACGGCCTTCGCCGAACGGGCCCGACAGGCTGACGGACAAGGCGGATAAGGTCGGGCGGTGAGCACTGACCTGTTCTGCGAGATCATCGCGGGCGAGCGACCGGCGACCATGGTCCACTCCGACGAGGTCGCGGTCTCGTTCCTGGACGTCCGGCCGGTCTTCAAGGGGCACGTGCTGGTGGTGCCGAGGGCCCACGTGGAGACGCTCGCCGACCTGACAGACGTGGGGCCGTTCTTCGAGCGGGTGCAGGCCATGGCCCGGGCGGTGGAGGAGGGGCTGCAGGTCGCCGGCACGTTCGTGGCCATGAACAACCGCGTCAGCCAGAGCGTGCCCCACCTGCACGTGCACATCGTGCCGCGCAACAAGAAGGACGGGCTGCGCGGCTTCTTCTGGCCGCGCACCAAGTACGACTCCACCGAGGAGGCCGAGTCGTACGCGGATCTGATAGCCAAGGCGCTCTGAGTTAAGCTCAGGCGGCGTGGAGTATGTGGTGGGCGTCGCCGTGGTCGCGGTGCTCGTCAGCGTGCCCGCGATCGTGCTCTGGCGGGTCATGCGGGGCCGCCGCGAGCTGGGCACCAGCCCGGCGGAGCGGGCCACGTTCGAGACCCTGCACACCGCCTCGCTGGCCGGGCCGCCGCTGCGGGCCGGGCTGACCGCCGACGGCGCCGAGCGGGCCTCGCGGCACCTGCGCGCGCTGCTCGGCTCGGCCGCGCTGGCCATCACCGACGGCGAACGGCTGCTCGTGTACGACGGCGCCGGCGAGCACCACGCCGACCAGGCGTTCGAGCACGCGGCGGCCACCTTGAAGGACGGCCGCACCCAGGTGCTGACCATCGACTGCGAGCTGCTCGAATGCCCGATCCGCCAGGCCGTGGTCGTGCCGCTCACCACCGACGACCGGGTCGTGGGCGCCCTGGCCGCCTACGGGCAGGACGCCTCCGCCGGCCTGGTCAGGGCCGCGCAGGAGGTGGCCGGGTGGGTGGACTCGCAACTTGAGCTGGCCGAGCTGGACCGCTCCCGCACGCTGCTCATGGAGGCCGAGGTACGCGCCCTGCGGGCGCAGATCTCGCCGCACTTCATCTACAACTCGCTCACCACGATCGCCTCCTTCGTCCGCACCGACCCGGAGCGGGCCAGGGAGCTGCTGCTGGAGTTCGCCGACTTCACCCGCTACTCCTTCCGCCGGCACGGCGAGTTCACCACGCTCGCCGAGGAGCTGCGCTCGATCGACCGCTACCTGATCCTGGAGCGGGCCAGGTTCGGCGACCAGCTCCAGGTGACGCTCCGGATCGCGCCCGAGGTGCTGCCGGTCGCGGTGCCGTTCCTGTGCCTGCAGCCGCTCGTCGAGAACGCCGTCAGGCACGGTCTGGAGAGCCGCAACGGCGTCGGCCGCATCACGATCATCGCCGAGGACGCCGGGGCGGAGTGCCGCATCAGCGTCGAGGACGACGGGCTCGGCATGGACCCCGACCGGCTGCGCCGCATCCTCGCAGGTGACATCCCCGCCTCGGGTGGCGTCGGGCTGGCGAACGTGGACGAGCGGCTGCGCCAGGTCTACGGCGACGAGTACGGCCTCGTGGTCGAGACCGCCCAGGGAGCGGGCACCAAGGTCAACGTCAGGTTGCCGAAATATCACCCAGGCGTCTCTGCCCGTTGACCTCGATCTTTCTTGTCGGTTTTATCACTGTCTATGGCGCAACTACGGGTCCTCGCGGTCGACGACGAGCTGCCTGCCCTCGAAGACCTGTCGTATCTGCTGCGTGCCGACCCCCGCATCGGCGAGGTGGCCACGGCCAGGGACGGCGCGGCGGCGCTGCGGCTGCTCGACCGCGCCATCGCCGACGGCCGGCCGATCGACGCGGTTTTCCTCGACATCCGGATGCGCGGGCTCGACGGGGTGGTGCTCGGGCGGCTGTTGTCGCAGTTCGCGAACCCGCCCCGGGTGGTGTTCGTGACGGCGTACGAGGAACACGCCGTGGACGCGTTCGAGATCAAGGCCGAGGACTACCTGCTCAAGCCGGTACGCCCGGAGCGGCTGGCGGAGGCGATCCGGCGGGTGGCGGTCTCGGCCGACGTGCCCGTGGAGGTGGGGGAGACCGACACGATCCCGGTCGAACTGGGCGGGGTGACGCGGTTCGTGTCCAGCGCCGACGTGATCTACGTCGAGGCGCAAGGGGACTACGCGCGGCTGCACACGGCGTCGGGCAGCCATCTGGTGCGCATCCCGCTGGCCACCCTGGAGGAGCGGTGGGCCTCTGCCGGGTTCGTCCGCGTGCACCGGAGCCATCTGGTGGCGGTCAAGCACATCGAGGAGCTGCACATCGACTCGGGCAAGTGCACGGTGCGGGTCGGGGACACCGAACTGCCGGTCAGCCGCCGCCACACGCGCGAGCTGCGCGACCTGCTGGTCCGCAGAGCCAGGAAGGCGAGGTCGTGATGAGCCCCGAACCGCGTCCCGGGCGGCGGGCGCCGCTGCCCCGCACGGAGGCGTCCCGGCGCGAGACCCTGCGCCGGGTGGCCGTGATGAGCCCGCGTACGGCCGCCGCCCGCCGCCCCCGCTACCCGGCCACCCGGGAGATCGACGAGCAGACCCGGCTCGGCGAGGTCTACATGCGCTCGTTCCTGCGCACCCAGTTCCGGCTGGCGCTGTTCGTCTGCACGGTGCTGGGGTGCGTGGTCGGCGGGCTGCCGCTGCTGTTCCTGCTCATCCCCGAGCTGCGCTCGGTGCACCTGCTCGGGATCCCGCTCCCGTGGGCGGTGCTCGCCGGGCTCATCTACCCCGCCTTCGTCATCGGCGCCTGGCTGTACGTGCGCCAGGCCGAGCGCAACGAGCGCCACTTCGCCGAACTGGTCGAACGCCGATGAGCGAGCGCAGCGAGCGAATAATCAGACGCAGCCCTTTCAGGCTCATGCGAGCGGCGGAGCCGGTCGCATGAGTCTGACGGCGGTGCTGATCGTGGTGGTGGCGGCCGTGCTGATCGGGGCGTTCGGGATCAGGGTCTCCCGCACCACCTCCGACTTCTACGTCGCCTCCCGCACCGTCAGCCCGCTCTGGAACGCCTCGGCCATCGGCGGCGAGTACCTGTCGGCGGCCTCGTTCCTGGGCATCGCCGGGCTCATCCTGTCGTTCGGCGTGGACATGCTCTGGCTGCCCGTCGGCTGGACCGGCGGCTACCTGGTGCTGCTCGTGCTGGTGTCGGCGCCGCTGCGGCGCTCGGGCGCGTACACGCTGCCGGACTTCGCCGAGGCCAGGCTGGAGTCGATGGCCGTGCGCCGCACCGCGAGCGTGCTGGTCGTGCTGATCGGCTGGCTCTACCTGATGCCGCAGTTCCAGAGCGCCGGCCTGGTGCTGCGGGAGATCACCGGCGCGCCCGTGTGGGTGGGCGGCCTGCTGGTCGCGGTCGTCGTGGCGGTGAACGTGCTGTCCGGCGGCATGCGGTCGATCACGTTCGTGCAGGCGTTCCAGTACTGGCTCAAGCTGACGGCGCTGGCCCTGCCGCTGGTGTTCCTGCTGATGGCGTGGAAGGGCGACGGCGCGCCCTCGGTCAGCCCGCAGGACGCGGCCACCTGGCAGGTGCCGCTGGCCGGGGGCAAGGAGTACGGGCTGTACTCGACGTACTCGCTGATCCTGGCCACGTTCCTGGGCACCATGGGGCTGCCGCACGTGCTGGTGCGCTTCTACACCAACCCGGACGGCCGGGCCGCGCGCCGCACGACGCTGGTGGTGCTGTCGCTGCTCGGGGCCTTCTACCTGATGCCCGCCGTGTACGGCTGGCTCGGCCGCCTCTACGCGCCCGACCTGGTCCGCACCGACACGGTCGTGCTGACGCTGCCCGGGCGGATGGTCGGCGGCACACTGGGCGACCTGCTGACGGCGCTGGTGACGGCGGGGGCGTTCGCCGCGTTCCTGTCCACCTCGTCGGGGCTGACCGTGTCCGTGGCGGGGGTGATCGCGCAGGACCTGCTCAAGGGCAGCGTGCGCTCGTTCAGGATCGCCACGCTGATGGCGGTCGCGGTGCCGCTGGCGCTGGCGCTGTGGGCGCGGGCGCTGCCGGTGGCGGACGTGGTGGGGCTGGCGTTCGCGGTGGCGGCCTCGTCGTTCTGCCCGCTGCTCGTGCTGGGCATCTGGTGGCGCCGCCTGTCGACCGTGGGGGCGCTGGCCGGGCTGTTCGTGGGCGGCGGGCTGGCGTGCGCGGCCGTGCTCGTCACGATCGTCGCCGGTCCGTACGACGGGCCCGCCGGGGCTCTACTGGGCCAGCCGGCGGCGTGGACGGTGCCGATCGCGTTCGCGGTGATGGTGTCGGTGTCCTTCCTGACCCCGCACCGCGTGCCGCCCGGGGTCGCCAGGACCATGGTCAGGCTGCACACCCCGGAGGACCTCGACCTCGACCGCGGCGACTGGCGCCCCCGCTCCTCGTGATCCCGCCGACGATCAGGGCAGGTGCGCCTCCTTGATCCGGCCTCGCTGGAAGGTGTGTTCGGTGCCGCAGTCGTGGCAGTAGCCGGACACCGTGCCGCGGGTGAGCTCGATGTCCTCCATGTAGTGCTCGCGCCGCTGCCAGACGATGACGATCGGTTCGCCGGTGACGGAGGCCACGGACAGGGCCTCGGCCGGCGTGCCGGGCTCGCCGCCCTGGAGGATCGCGGTGGCGTCCCACGCCGGGTCGGGCTCCACGGGCAGGCGGTGGCGCCGGGGCGGCTCCGCCTTGATGGTGCCGTCCGGGGCCACGGCGACCGGGGCGTGGCCACCCTGCCGCAGCAGCTGAAGGGTCTCGTCGGGCGGCAGGGCGCTGAGGGCGACCGTGGGGGCGATGGCGCGCAGTGCCAGCTTGCGCAGGGCCTTGGTCCCGCACAGCTCGGTGATGAGCGCCGGGTCCTCCGCGGTCACCACGGCGGCGGCGGAGGTGACGCGGACGGCGCCGTGCCTGCGGGCGACGTCGGTGACGAGGTAACGCAGCGGCTGGGGGACGGCCTTCGCGGAGACGCGGGCCAGCTCCTCGAGCAGGCTGTCGGCCGTCGTCCCGGCGTCCAGCGCCCGGCGCACGCTCTTGTTCGAGAAGCGCCACACGCTGGCCCGGTCGCGTGACTCCAGGTCGGCGCAGCCGTTCAGGAACGCGGTCAGCTGCGGCGCGGGCACCCCCGACACGATCGCGGTCAGGTCGTTCTGCAGGGTCACGGTGGTGGTCGGCTTGGGGAAGCGGCCGGCCACGCCGGCGCCGTCGAGGTGGTCGCGGCCGAGCTCGGTCAGCGCTCCCTCATGGACCATCCCGAGCAGCTCGCCCTCGCGCAGGGCGGCGGCCACGAACCCGGTGGCGGCCGGCGCGAACTCCTTGGCCGCCCGCGTCCGCCAGTCCACGGCCGGGAGCAACCCCTCGGGGGTCGATCCCCGCCCCGGAGGCAGCGTCCGGAGCACATGCAGCGCGGCCCGCCGGATCTCGCCGGCCCCGCACTCGAACTGGTACGGCGGCGCCTGCGGCGTCATGTGCTCGTCGCAGCAGCCCGTCACCCTGAACGTGGCCGCCTGCGGCATCGCCAGCCAGGACTCCACCAGCGCCTGCCATCGCGAGGCCGGATCCAGGCCCAGCCACTCATCGGCCAGCGTGGTGCCGGCCAGCCTCTCGCCCGCCTCGGAGGCGATCAGGTCGGTGCCGAAGGCGAGGTCGAGCCAGAGCACGACCGCCTGCTCGGGAACGCCGAGCGCCTTGGCCAGCCGCTTCAGCTCCCGCGCGCCCACCCCGCCCGCCTTCAGCTCGGCGATGGGCTGCGTCCCCGTCAGCTCGATCAGCGCCTCCACCTGGTCGACGGCGGCCAACGCGGAGGCGAGCCCGTCCGAGTGCCCGGTGACCTCCACGGACGGCACGTCCGGCTGGCCCGTGAGCTCCGGCTTCCAGCCCTCGCCGCGCAGCGCGAGCGCGACCTCCATGGGCATCTCGTACTCCCAGCCGTCCCGCACCACGAACCCGGCCTCGGCCAGGCGCGTGACCGGATGGTCCGCATCGCCGGAGCCGTACCAGACGGAGTGCTGGAAGACCGGCTGCCCGCCGGCCATCGACTCCAGCAGCGCCGCCGCCTCGCGCGGTAACGCGGCGGCGCGGGCGCGTACGGCCCGGCCGCCGCGCACGATTTCGGTCGCCTGGGCGAGCAGCTCCGACTTGCGGCCCTTGGGCCTGCCGCCCAGCCCCTTGACCAGGGATTTCAGGTCCTCGGCGGTCAGCTCGCGCAACGGCCGGCCCAGCCCGAACGGGTTCGCCCACAGGCCCTGCCGGTGCGGCGAGGACACCGTGCTCCCGTTCAGGGTCACGAGCCCCCACGCGGCCAGGGTCTCGATCGTCTCGCCGAGCCGGTCGCCGGGGTCGTGGAGCAGTTCGGCCAGCGCCGCGCGGCTCGCCTCGCCGCCCAGGATCTGCAGCGCCTGGCTGACGAGGTGGCAGTCGGCGTCGAGCGCGAGCAGGGCGGGCACGGCCAGCTCCGGCGCCGCGAGCAGGCGTTCGAGCGCCTCGGCGGAGGGGACGGCGGCCAGCTCCGGCCGGTTGCGAAGGAGCCGGGCGAGGTCGGCGGCGGGAAGAGGCACACCTCGACCCTAGCGAGACGAACACCGCTCACGCACGGTGTTCAGGAGGGCGGCAGCTCGCCCGAGCCTCTGGCCACCAGCTCGACCGGGACCTTGACGCGGCGGGGCGACGGCGACGGGTTCAGCAGGAGGTCCACCGCGCTACGGGCCAGGCGGGCCGTGTCGTAGCGGACCACCGTCACCCCGGGGTTGAACACGTCGGCCAGGGCGAAGTCGTCGAAGCTCACGTACGCGGGCCGCTCCGGACGTTCCCGCAGCGCCTGAAGGATGCCGATCGCGGCGCGGTTGTTGGTGGCGAAGAAGGCCGTCGGCGGGTCGGGCAGGTCGAGGAGGCCGCTCACCTCGTGGGAGACCCGCCACGGGTCGAAGAGCCCGCGGACCGTCAGCGCGTCGTCGGCCGTCAGCCCGGCCGCGCGCAGGGCCGCGCGGTAGCCGGTCGCGCGGTCGTGCACCGAGCTGATGCCGTCGTCGTCCGAGACCAGGGCGATCCGGCGGTGGCCGCGGGACAGCAGGTGCTCGGTCGCGGCCCGCCCGCCGCGCACGTCGTCCAGCAGCACCACGTCCGCCGACTCCAGGCCCGGGGGCACGCGGTCCACGAACACCGTGGTGAGCGAGGCGTGCTCGGCCAGCCACGAGTGGTCGGCCGCCGAGGGGACGACGATGAGGGAGTCCACGCCCCGGGCGTACATGGACTCGATGAGCATGCGCTCCTTGTCGGCGCTCTCCTCGTACGAGCCGAAGACCACCAGCGCCTCGTACTGGGCCGCGGCGGACTCCACGGCGGCGGCCAGGCGGGAGTAGAACTCGTTGGAGATGTTCTCCATCACCAGCCCGAGCGTCAGCATGGTCGCGCCCCTGGCCAGGCGGGCGGCGGCCTCGTTGCGGCGGTAGCCGAGCGCGCTGATGGCCGCCTGCACGCGTTCCTGCAGCGAGGCCCTGACGTGCGGCTCCTGGTTGACCACGCGGGAGACGGTCTTGAGGCTCACACCCGCGTGCCTGGCCACGTCGGCCATGGTCGGCTTGCGGGCGCCCGCGGCCTCGCCCCGCGAGGCCGCCCGGTCACCCAGATCCCTGGCTGTCATAGTCTGCCCCCATGGATGACGAATGGATCTGTGGCCGGTTGGGCGAGGACGAGCCCTGGGCGTTGGGCGCGGTCAACCCGCCGGTGTTCGAGAACTCGCTGTTCACGTTCAGGACCGCGCAGGAGCTCGGCGAGGCGATCAGGAGCGAGGACGAGAGGTACGTCTACTGGCGGGGGACCAACCCGACGGTCGATCTCGCTCAGCGTAAGCTCGCCGCGCTCGAGCGGGGAGAGCGTGCCAAGTGTTTCGGGTCGGGAATGGGAGCCATCTCGGCGACCATCTCCTCGCTCGTCAAGGCCGGGGATCACGTGCTGGTGCTGGGCGCAGTGTACGGGCCCACCACCCAGTTCCTGCGTTACCTGGAGAAGTTCGGGGTCACGCATACGCACGTGAACGACCTCGCGGAGTGTGACAGCGCTATCAGGGCGAGCACCCGTCTACTCTACTTCGAGTCCCCCTCCTACATGGCCTACGCCGTGGTGGACATCACCGAAGTCACGGCGTGGGCGCGGGAGCGCGGGCTGGTGAGCGTGATGGACAACACCTGGTCCACGCCGATCTTCCAGAAGCCGCTGACCATGGGCGTCGATCTCGTCGTGCACTCGCTGTCGAAGTACGTCGGCGGGCACAGCGACCTCGTGGGCGGCGTCGTGGTGGGCCCCTCCCGGCTGATCAGGCCGCTGGCGCTGACCGAGTACCAGCTGTACGGGGCCGCCATGTCGCCGCACGACGCGGCCAAGGTGATCAAGGGGCTGCGCACGCTGCCCGTGCGGATGGCCGCGCACCAGGAGCGGGGGCTGGCGGTGGCCGAGTTCCTGACCGGGCATCCGGCCGTGCGGGCGGTGAACCACCCCGGGCTGCCGTCCCATCCGGGGCACGCCATCGCGAAGCGGCAGATGTCGGGATTCTCCAGCCTGTTCAGCCTCGTGCTGGACACGGAATCGCGCCAGGAGGTCGGACTCTTCCTCGACAAGTTGCGACATTTCAGGATTGGGGTGTCTTGGGGTGGATTCGAGAGCCTGGTGAACGCCCCCGCCCTGTCCACCGAGGAGAGCGTGCGGGCCACCATGGGCATCCCCGTCGGCCTCGTGCGGCTGTCGGTCGGCCTGGAGCCCGCTGACACGTTGATCAAGGATCTCGGTCTAGCGCTGGAGGGTGTCGGTCGCCTAGCGTGACTGACAGCGCTGTCTGAAAGCTGGAGGCTCAGCATGAGAACCCCCCTCCTGGCGGCCGCGGCCGCCGCCACGCTCTTGCTCGCGGGCTGCGGCTCCGGCTCGTCGTCCCCAGGAGAGGTACGGCTCCGCATGGTCGAGAGCCTGACCAGTCCCGAACGCACGAAGCTCATCAAAACGCTGCTGCAGGACTTCGAGAAGGCCAACCCGGGCATCAAGGTGGAGCTGATCTCGCCGCCACTCGACAGCGCCGACCAGAAGATCACCCAGATCCTGCAGACCAAGAAGGACCTGGACGTGCTGGAAGTACGCGACCACACGGCCAAGTCCTTCTCCAACAACGGCTGGCTGGCCGAGCTGCCCACCACGGAGTGGCCCGGCTGGTCGGACCTGACCGAGCTGGCCCAGAAGAAGGCCGTCGAGGTCGGCGGCAAGGCGTACCTGATCCCGTACGGCTTCTACGAGCGCACGATCTTCTACCGTACGGACTGGGGCATGACGCAGCCGCCGGCCACCTGGCAGGAGCTCTACGAGGCCGGCAAGAAGATGACCTCGGGCGACCGGTTCGGCTACTCGTTCCGGGGCGGCAAGGGCGGGGCCGACTACGCGGTCATGATGGTCAGCGCGTACAACGGCGAAGCCCTGAATCCCGAAAAATCGTTCTATCTCAAGGACAAGCGGACGATCTTCTCCACGCCCGAGGCCGCCCAGGCCATGGACCTCTACGTGAAGATCTTCAAGGAGGCGTCGCCGCCCGACTCCGTCTCCTGGGGCTACCCCGAGATGGTCCAGGGTTTCACCTCGGGCGTCACCGGGATGCTCATCCAGGACCCCGAAGTGATCAAGACGGTCCAGGACAGCGGCATGACGGCCTGGTCGACGGCCCCCATCCCCAAGGGCCCGTCGGGATACGCCTTCCAGCCCGTCGGCTACGCCGGATGGGGCGCCACCTCGTTCACCAAGCACCAGAAGGAGGCGGTCAAGCTGGTCCAGTTCCTGTCGGAGGCCAAGCAGAGCATCGCCTTCGCCAAGGGTAACTCGCTCATCCCGATCTCCAAGCAGGCCCAGAGCGACCCGCAGTTCTCGCAGGGGGCGTGGAAGGCGTACCTGCAGGCCCAGCAGGACCCCAAGCAGGTGATCACGATCAGGCCCGTCGACTACCCGGGCTGGAGCCAGTTCCTCGTCGACTCCGACCGTGACGTCCAGGCCCTGATCACCGGCAAGAAGACCACGGCCGAGGTGCTCAAGTCGTGGGACGCCTTCTGGACGGACCAGGCCAAGAAGGTCTCATGAGGCTGTTCACCGCCCGCCGGGCCAGGTTCATCGCCCTGTGCCTGCTGCCCGGCGTGGTCTTCGTGGCCCTGTTCACGTACTACCCGATGATCCGCGGCACGGTCATCGCCCTCCAGCGCTACAACCTGTTCGACATCACCTCGACGCCCTTCGTCGGCCTGGAGAACTTCCAGGCCGTCCTGTCGGAGGACCGGTTCTGGACGGCGCTGCGGAACACCGGCACGTGGGTGGTCGTGTCGCTCTTCTTCCAGTTCTTCCTCGGTTTCGGGCTGGCGCTGCTGCTGCGACGGCACTTCCGCGGCCGGGGTCTCTACCAGGCGTGGGTGTTCTTCCCCTGGGCCATGTCGGGGTTCCTGATCGGGCTGCTGTGGCGGTGGATGTTCAACGGGCAGTTCGGCGTGATCAACGACCTGCTGCTCAAGACCGGCCTCATCGACCAGCGCATCGGCTTCCTGGCCACCCCCGGGTGGGCGATGACGTCGGTGATCGTGGCCAACATCTGGTACGGCGTCACGTTCTTCGCCATCATGATCATGGCCGCGCTGCAGTCGGTGCCGAAGGAACTGTACGAGGCCGCGGACGTGGACGGGGCGTCGCGGTTGCGGCAGTTCTGGCACGTGACGCTGCCGCACATCCGGCCCACCCTCGCCCTCATCGTGCTGCTGCGGATCATCTGGATCCTCAACTTCCCCGACCTCATCTACTCGATGACCGGCGGCGGCCCGGCCGGCGGCACCGACATCATCACGACCTTCCTCATCCAGCAGGTCATCGGCGGCGACTACGGCCGGGCGGGCGCGGTGGGCCTGCTCATCCTGGGCCTGCTGCTGTCCTTCAGCGTCTTCTACCTGAACGCGACGAGATTCGAGAAATCCCGATGAGACGTGTCGCGACCGCTGCCAAGGTCGTCGTGCTGGGCGCCTGGCTGCTGATCACCCTCTTCCCCCTTTACTGGATCGTCGTCACCTCGCTCAAGCCCAAGCCCGAGATCTTCTCGATGCCGCTCAGGTACTGGCCGGGCAACGTGACGTTCGAGCACTACGAGGACCTGTTCTCGTTCGCGGACTTCGGCGCGTACCTGCTGAACAGCCTGCTCGTCTCGCTCGTCGCGGCCGGCGTGGTGACCGCGATCGGCGTGCTGGGCGGCTACACGCTCGCCCGCTTCGCCTTCCCCGGCAGGGGCGCGCTGATGCTGGCGTTCCTAGTCACGCAGATGATCCCGCTGTTCATCGCGCTCGGCCCGCTCTACCTGCTGATGTCCGACCTCGACCTGCTCAACCGGCTGGCCGGGCTGATGCTGGTGTACGTGGCCATGCTGGTGCCGTTCTCCACGATCATCATGCGCGGCTTCTACGAGCGGGTGCCGGTCGCGCTGGAGGAGGCCGCGCAGGTGGACGGCGCCTCGCGGCTGGTGGCCATGGTGCGGGTGGTCATCCCGGTCATGCTGCCGGGCATCGCGGCCACGTTCATCTTCGCGTTCGTGCAGTGCTGGAACGAGCTGTTCCTGGCGATCACGTTCATCGACAGCGAGGACGCCAAGACCATCCCTGTCGCCATGAACTCCTTCATCACCCAGTACGACATCGACTGGGGCTCGATGGCCGCGGCCACCGTGATCTCGGTGCTGCCGACCCTCGTCCTGTTCGCCGCCATCCGCCGCTACATCGTCGAAGGGCTCACCGCGGGCGCCGTTAAGGGGTAATGCATCGGATGAATTTCGGCTGACCACCCTTGACTGAGGTCACCTTGCGTGTCATACAGGCGAAAGACCCGATGTCTCGTCTGTGAGGTCCGCATGACACCCCCCTCTCACGATCCGACCCGCCGTGCCGTGCTCGGCGGCTTAGGCCTCGCCCTCGTCCCCGCCGCCCCGGCGCTCGCGGAAAGCGAGCACACCGGGGCGGCCCGGGGCTGGCAGCTCCGGCAGCGTGTGCGCTGGGCCGAGTTCATGAAGGGCCAGGACCTGCTCTGGGGCAAGATGCCCAGGTCCTGGTACGAGGGCCCGTTCCTGGGCGACGGCCTGCTGGGCAGCATGGTCTACCAGGAGCCCGGCCAGAACAAGATCCGCTTCACCGTCCAGCACGGCCGCGTCCAGGACCACCGGCCCCAGTTCGGCAGCGGCTGGGGCACCTGCCGCCTGCCCGTCGGCCACGTCACCCTCGACCCGGTCGGCACGATCACAGCCGTCGACTGGCGGCTCAGCCTGTGGGACGCCGAGGCCACCGGCACCGTCACCACGGACAAGGGCAAGCTGTCCTTCTCCGCGTTCATCCACGACGAAATCCTCGTGGCCAAGGCGGAGGCCGACGGCGAGGAGCAGGTCCGCTGGACGTTCCACCCCGAGGAGGCCGTCAGCCCCCGATCCGTCTCCGAGGCCCCGCCCAGTGGCTACACCCCCAACCCGCCCTGGACCACCGCGACCGCGGGCGACGTCGAGCAGGTGCTCCAGCCGCTGACGGGCGGCGGCCAGACCGCCACCGCCTACCGCGCCAAGGACGGGACGCTCCTGGTCACCGTGGGCCACAGCTTCCCGTCCGCGACCGAGGCCCAGGAGAGCGCGCTCGCCAGGATCCGGAACGCGCCGCCGTACGGGATCATGAAGAAGCGGCACCGCGACTGGTGGCACGACTTCTACGGCAAGAGCTTCGTCTCCCTGCCCGACCAGCGGCTGCAGAGCTTCTACTGGATCCAGCTCTACAAGGTCGCCTGCGCCAGCCGGACGGGCGGCCCGGTCATGGCGACCACCGGCCCCTGGCTGGAGTCCACCCCGTGGCCGGCGGTGTGGTGGAACCTCAACGTGCAGCTCGAGTACTGGCTCATCCACGGCTCCAACCACCTGGAGCTCGACTCGCTCACCAGCACGCTCGACCGCAACCGCGACCAGCTCGTCGCCAACGTGCCCGCCGCCTACCGCGCCGACTCGGCCGGGGTGGGGCGCAGCTCCGACATGTTCGCCAACCGGAGCGTCGGCACGCCCGGCTCGGGCGCGGAGGTGGGTGACCTCACGTGGGCGCTGCACAACGTGTGGCTGACCTACCGGCACACCATGGACGACAGGCTGCTGCGCGACACGGTCTTCCCGCTGCTGCGGCGGGCGATCAACTACTACCTGCACTTCCTGGCCGCGGGCGCGGACGGCAGGCTGCACCTGCCCAGCACGCTCTCACCCGAATACCCGGTCACCCCGCCCCAGGACACCAACTACGACCTGGCGCTGATCCGGTGGGGCTGCCGGACGCTGATCGAGTCGGCCGAGCGGCTCGGGATCGACGACCCGCTCGAGGCGAGGTGGCGGGAGGTGCTGGCCACGCTCGTGGACTACCCGGCCGACGCCGACGGCTTCATGATCGGCGCCGGCACGCCGTACGCGCAGTCGCACCGCCACTACTCCCACCTCCTCATGATCTACCCCCTCTACCTGGTCAACTGGGACCAGCCGGAGCAGCGCGAGCTGATCGAGAAGTCGGTCGCCCACTGGCAGTCGCTGACGAGCGCGCACCGCGGCTACAGCTACACCGGCGCGGCCTCGCTCTACGCCATGATGGGCCGGGGCGACACCTCGCTGTCCTACCTGGACCGCTTCTTCGACCCGGCCGGCCGCTACCCGTGCACGGCCAACACCCACTACGCCGAGGCCGGGCCGGTCATCGAGACGCCGCTGTCGGCCGCCCAGTCCCTCCACGACATGCTCTGCCAGAGCTGGGGCGGGATCGTCCGGGTCTTCCCGGCCGTGCCCGCCTCGTGGGCGGACGTCGCGATCCACGACTTCCGGACCCAGGGCGCGTTCCTGGTCTCGGCCGTGCGCAAGGGCGGCCGCACCTCGTTCATCCGGATCAGGAGCCTGGCGGGGGCGCCGCTCAGGCTCAAGCACGGGCTCGACGGGCCGGTCGCGGCCGTGCTGTCCGACGGCCGTCCCGCTCCGGTGAAGGACCTGGGGGAGGGCGTCGTGGAGATCGCCCTGGGCAAGGGGAGCGAGGTGCTCGTCCACACGGGCGCGCGGCCCGACCCGGTCATCGGACCTGTGCCGGTGAGCAAGCCCGGGGACGCCTGGGGACTGCCGCCCGTCCCGCCTCCCGGGCGCACCACGCCGGTGGACCTGTCGGCGTACTTCGGCAACGACGGCGTCTCCACGCACGAGGCGATGACGGACGGCGACTTCGACGGGTCCGGCTACACCTATCCGGCCGAGGAACTGCCGCCCGCCGGGCCGCTCGTCCACGAGGGACTGAGCTTCGTCTTCCCCGCGTACGGGGACGGCGCCGCGAACAACGTCGCCGGCCAGGGGCAGACGATCGCCGTGCCGTCCGGGAAGTACGCCAAGGTCCGGCTGCTGGGCGCGGCCAGTTCCGGGGCCGTCACCTCCACGCTGACCGCCGCGTACGCCGACGGGACCACCGCCCAGGTGCCGTTCGTCCTGCCCGACTGGGGCGGCCGGCCCGGGGCGGGCGCCACGGAGGTGCTCCGCTGCACCCACCGCCACAGCCGCACGGGCGTCAACTCGTTGCGGGTCGGGCTGTTCGAGGTGCAGGCGGCGCTCGACCCGGCCAGGGAGCTGCGCTCGCTCACCCTGCCCGCGCTCACCCGGCCCCAGCTCCACCTGTTCGCGCTCTCCCTGGAAGAACCCCGCTGAGAAGAACCCCGCTGAGAAGAACCCCGCTGAGAAGAACCCCGATGAAAGGGGCGATCAACCGCTCGTCGCACGCAACAGACCTTTCACCGCAACCCATCCCCAACTAATCGCCGGACCCCAGCGACTCGCCGAACAACGTCACCGGGGACCTCCACGGCGGGTAGGTTGCGCTCTTACGTTGGGCGTGATCCGCATCACAGTGGAGGTCTCGTGACGACTAAAGAACATGACGCATCGGTCTATGAGGAAGTTCAGGAGAGCAGTGAGTTCCAGGATCTGAAACGGCGATTCCGCGCCTGGACGTTCCCGATGACCGTGGCGTTCCTCGCGTGGTACCTGCTCTACGTGGTGCTGTCCGGATGGGCGCGCGACTTCATGGGGATCAAGCTGCTCGGCGACATCAACGTCGGCCTCATCTTCGGTTTGCTCCAGTTCGTCTCCACGTTCCTCATCGCGTGGGCGTACGCCAGGCATGCCGAGAAGAAGCTCGACCCGATCGCCGACAAGCTCCGCCACGAGGTTGAGGAGAAGACCAAATGAGCTCCCAAACCCTGGGGATGATCCTCTTCCTCACCTTCGTCGCCGCCACGCTGGGGATCACGTTCTGGGCGAGCCGGCAGACCAAGACGGCCGCCGACTACTACGCCGGGGGGCGCTCGTTCAGCGGCGTGCAGAACGGGCTGGCCATCGGCGGCGACTACATGTCGGCGGCCTCCTTCCTCGGCATCGCCGGCATCATCGCGCTGTCCGGCTACGACGGGTTCCTGTACTCGATCGGGTTCCTGGTGGCGTGGCTGGTCGCGCTGCTGCTGGTCGCCGAGCTGATGCGGAACTCGGGCAAGTTCACCATGGCCGACGTGCTGGCCTTCCGGATGAGCCCGCGTCCCGTGCGCACGGCGGCCGGCGTGTCCACCATCGTGGTCAGCATCTTCTACCTGCTGGCCCAGATGGTCGGCGCGGGCGCGCTGGTCGGCCTGCTGCTCGGCATCACCTCCCCGGCGGGCAAGGCGTGGACCATCGTCGGCGTGGGCATGCTGATGATCGTCTACGTGGTCTTCGGCGGCATGAAGGGCACCACCTGGGTGCAGATCGTCAAGGCCGTGCTGCTGATGGGCGGCGCCGCGCTGGTGACGGTGCTGGTGCTGGGCAAGTTCGGCTTCAACCTGTCGGCCCTGCTCGGGCAGGCCGCCACCACCAGCGGCCCCAAGGCGAACCCCGGCAGCTTCCTGATCCCCGGCCTGAAGTACGGCACGGAGGCCCAGGGGCTGGCCGGCAAGATCGACCTCATCAGCCTGGGCCTGGCCCTGGTGCTCGGCACCGCGGGCCTGCCGCACATCCTCATCCGCTTCTACACCGTCCCCACCGCCAAGGACGCCCGCAAGTCGGTCCTGTGGGGCATCGGCATCATCGGCGTGTTCTACCTGCTGACCCTCGTCCTCGGCTTCGGCGCCGCGGCCCTGGTCGGCAAGTCCGCGATCGTCGCCGGTGACGCGGCGGGCAACACGGCCGCGCCGATGCTGGCCGAACGCATCGGCCAGGAGATCTTCGGCTCGGTCGGCGGCACGATCCTGCTGGCGCTCATCGGAGCCGTCGCCTTCGCCACGATCCTCGCCGTCGTGGCGGGCCTCACGCTGGCCTCCTCCTCCAGCTTCTCGCACGACCTGTACGC
Source organism: Nonomuraea sp. NPDC050451 (assembly GCF_044458585.1). Lineage (NCBI taxonomy): Bacteria > Bacillati > Actinomycetota > Actinomycetes > Streptosporangiales > Streptosporangiaceae > Nonomuraea > Nonomuraea sp. NPDC050451. The sequence goes on along the minus strand of NZ_JBITHZ010000002.1, from coordinate 202,043 downwards.
GCACGTCTTCAAGCGCGGCCAGGCCAGCGAGCGCCAGGAGGTCGTGGTGGCCCGCATCTCCGCCCTGGTCATCGGCGCCGTCGCGATCGGCCTGGGCATCCTGGCCCAGGGCCAGAACGTGGCCTTCCTGGTCGCCCTGGCCTTCGCCGTCGCGGCCTCGGCCAACCTGCCCGCGATCCTCTACAGCCTGTTCTGGAAGCGGTTCAACACGACGGGCGCGGTCTCGGCCATCTACGGCGGCCTGATCTCGGCCCTGGTCCTGGTCATCTTCTCGCCGGTGGTCTCGGCGCCGCCGCCCCCGGCCGGCGTCAAGCCGACCGCGCTGATCGTCGGCGTGGACTTCCACTGGTTCCCGCTGAGCAACCCCGGCATCCTGTCGATCCCGCTCGGCTTCCTGTTCGGGTGGCTCGGCACGATCCTCAGCAAGGAGTACAACGCGGCGAAGTACGCCGAGATGGAGGTCCGCTCCCTCACCGGCGTCGGCGCGGAGAAGGCGACCGAGCACTGACGTTCCCCCCTGAAGGCGCCTCCCCCCTGCCCCCGAAGGCGCCTGCACCCGAGGGCCCGGCCTCCCGCGAGGCCGGGCCCTTCGCCGTGCCGCCCCGCCTCAGGCGGGCGCCCGGCGCCCGACCAGATACAGCAGGGCGCCCACCAGCAGCGACGCCAGCGCGATCCCGCCGACCAGCCAGAACCACATCCCGTACGCGATCTCGGCGCCGAACAGCGTGACCTTGCCCGCGTCGTTGGAGATCAGCGGCGTCCACGACCCGGAGAGCGTGGCCACCACGCCCACGAGCGACGCCAGCGCCCCCACGACGGAGGCCACCCAGAACACCGCGGGCGAGGCCAGCCGCCGCGCCTCGAACTGGTCGCGGTAGCGCCGCAGGATGATCAGCACGTCCACGAACAGCACCACGATCGACAGGCACCAGATCACGGTGACCGCGGCCTGCAGGACGTTGTAGACCTCGGTCTGCGCGTCGGCGGGTCTGGCCGCGGCAAAGGGCACCACCACGAAGGCCGCCACCGTGAAGACTCCGGCCAGCACGGTCTGGATCCAGACCGCCACGTCCGGCACCTTCTGCGCGTTGACGTGGCTGACCGCCTTCGGCAGCCGCCGGTCCAGCCCGGACACGAAGATCAGCCGGGCGAAGGAGTAGTTGTAGACGACGGTGATGATGAAGAACATGGCCGCCAGCACGAGCGCGACCAGCCTGCCCGCCCACTCGCCCAGCCCGATCCCCACGGCGTCGGCCACGGCCGTGATGTTCGCCGCCTCCCCGGCGGGCACCGACACCATCACGCCCCAGGTGGCGATCAGGTACGCGACCATGACGGCCAGCGACCCCCACAGCAGGTAACGGGTCACGGCCCGCTCCTGCCTGATCTCCACCCCCATGTTCAGCGGCACCTCGACGCCGAGCAGCGCCAGCACGGCCAGGCCGAAGAAGCTCCAGCTCGCGAAGTTGAGGCCGTGCTCGGCCGACGGGCTCCACGCCGCGAAGTCCCACGGGTTCGTGGCCGCCGGGTGCCCCTGGGCAAGGTGCGCGATCCCGGCCGCGAACATCAGCAGGATCGCCAGCCCGTACGCCAGGAAGACGACGTTCACCACGTTCTGCGTCAGCCGGAAGCGCAGGACCGCCAGTACGGCCGCGAGCAGCAGGATCACCACGATCAGCCCGCCCTGGGCCTGCACGGAGAGCCCTCCGAGCGCCGGGAAGACGTAGCCGAGGAACGAGATCGTCAGCGTCCCGGTCGCCACCATCACCAGCACACCCGGCCACCAGGCGCAGAACCCGGCGAAGAACCCCCAGAACGGCCCGAACGCCTTGGTCGTCCAGAGGTAGATGGAGCCCTCGCCGGGGAACATGGCGCCGAGCTGGCCGGTGACGATCGCGCACGGGACGAGGAACAGCGCGAACGCGATGATCCACCACCCGAACGCGGCCGGGCCCGCGGACTGGATGACGGCGGCGTTCGTGATGAACAGGACGATCGACACGAAGATCGCCACCATGTCGAAGGTGGTCAGCACCCGCGGCAGGATCCCTCCGGCCACCCGCTCGGACAGCAGCTCGTTCTCGGCCATGTTCTCGGCCATGGGGCGACCTCCCGGCGGATCTCCTACCTGCAAAGATCCGCCGGGCCACGGCCGGCGTCAAGCACGTGCGTCCGGCGGCACCGAGATCGTGTAGCGGGGGGCGCTCACCCGCGGGTGGTCGAGGTGCCGCTCGAAGGACCGTCACGTCGAAGGGTTGTTACATCACGAATATCTTTACATCAATTGTAACTTTGCTCGAAGTGGTGTTATCTGGAGGTCGTGACAACGACTCACCAGATGCCCTTACTCGCTCGCGTGGCGCCCGCGATCGGGCTGTTCTTCCTGGCGCCGCTGACCGCCGAGTTCCTGATGGGGAACATGGCGATCACCGATGTCGTGTCGGTGGTCGGCACCATCCCCCTCTACGGGACCGGCGCCCTGCTCATCCGCGAGGCGGTCCGGCGGACCGGGCGCGGCTGGCCGGCCATGCTGGCGTTCGGGCTGGCGTACGGGATGTTCGAGGAGGCGTTCCTCACCCAGACGCTCTGGAACCGGAACTGGTACGACGTGCGCATCCTCGACTACGGCTACGTTCCCGCGCTGGGGACCGGGGTGCCGTGGCTGATGTTCATGGTGGGTGTGCACACCGTCTGGAGCATCGGCGTCCCGATCGCGATCATGGAGACGCTGGCCGGTCCGCGCCGCACCGAGCCGTGGCTGAAGAAACGCGGGTTCTGGGCCGTAGCCGTGTTCTTCGCGATCTACTTCGTCTTCGGAGCCTTCGCCACGGGCATGCTCGGCGGCTGGTTCGCCACCCCGATCCAGTACGCCGGTGCCGGGGTGCTGATCGTCGCGCTCGTCGTGCTCGGCCTGCGCCTGCGCCGCACCGCCCCCTCCGTCGCGGGGCGGGCGCCTGGTCCGTGGGTGGTGTTCGCGTTCGCCCTGGTGGCCGGCGCGTTCTTCGTGCTCCTCTACGCGTGCGACCCCACCGGCCTCTCGCCCTGGCTGGCCGCGCTGTCCGTCCCGGCGTGGCTGAGCGTGCTGCTCTATCTGGCGTTGTTCGCCGGGGTCGGCGCCCTGGTGAGGCGCTGGTCGCATCGCGCCGGCTGGTCGGACGCGCACCGGCTGGCGCTCGCGGCCGGGGCCGTGCTCACGTACGCGTGGCACTCGTTCCCGTGGAAGGTGATCGCGCCCGCGAGCCCGGCGGCCGACCTGGCCAGCAACGCGATCATGACGGTCGGCGCGGTCGTCCTGCTGGTGTTCGCGGCCCGGCGGGTCGCCGCCTGAGCAGCCGGAGCGCCAGCAGGGTCAGCCAGGCCCAGCCGATGGTCACCGCCACGCGCTGGAAGAGCCCGCCGTGGGCGACCAGTGCCGGGTTCTGGCTGAAGGCGATCGTGGCCAGCGCCATCGCCACCGTGAACCCGGCGCCGCTGGCGACCGAGTACGTCGCCCACCCGAGCTCCCGGTCCCGCGCGAACCCCACCCCGAAGACCAGGCAGGCCGCGGCCATCGCCGCGAATCCCGCCAACGAGAGGTAGTCGTGCAACGCCGCGTGTGTGCTGCCGTACTCGGACAGCAGGTCGGGAGTGCCCTGCGGGTAGCCGCTCACCGGGTCGGCGGTGAACACCCCGGCGCCGATCAGGCCGGCGCCCCAGCTCCCCACCAGGGCCGGGCCCCAGACCCTTCGGAGCGTCCGCCGCAGCCCGGCGGCGAAGGCCAGCGTCAGGAGGCCGGCCACGACGAAGTTGACCGCCTGCACCCAGCCGCCCGGCCCGAGCGCGAGCGAGCTGACCGGGTGGCGCAGCGGGTCGTAGTGAGGGCGGAGGGCACCCTGGGCGAGGAACGCGATGACGAACAGCGGCCCGGCGACCACCCCGCACAGCAGCAGCCGCCTGGGCGTCGGGTCGGCGGGCCCCGCGATGGGGGCGGGGCCCGCAGGTGTGAGAGTTCGCATGCTTGTCAAGCTAGACTGACAGGCGAGTCGCTGTCAATCCAGCCTGACAAGGAGGTCTATTCGAAGAAACCGACCACGCGGCTGATGCGGTCGCCCGCGAACTCCACGACGTCGTAGCCGGTGGCCACCGGCGTGTCCGAGCCCGGCGCGCCGAGCCGCCAGGTGAACAGCGCCGTGTCGTGATGGGCGCCGATCAGCGTGCCGAGGGTGAACACCAGGTCGCCGAAGTTCTCCTGGGCCCGGCCGATCGCCTCGGACAGCTCCGCGTGCCCGCGCAGCCCGGCGTAGTCGGGGTCGGAGTAGACGGAGTCGTCGGTGAGCACGGTCTTGAGCAGGAGGTCCCTGGCGGCGGCGTCGCGCTCGTTCCAGACGTCCAGGTACCTGCCGATGAGGTCGTCGATCATGACGTGATTCCTTCCGTGGTTCGGTTCGGTTCGAGTGCCAGGGCGGCGAGACCGCCCAGGACGGTGGCGGCCGCGGCGGCCCAGCCGGCCGCGTGCAGACCGCCCAACAGGTCGGAGGAGGCGGTGGCGACGGCGACGAAGACCGCCAGCCCCATCGCGCCGCCGACCTCCTTGGCCGTGCTGGCCAGGCCCGACGCGACGCCCTGCGCCTCCGGCGCCACCCCGGCGCCGGCCGCCGCGAACAGGGCGACGAAGGCCACGCCGCCGAAGAATCCCCAGACGAGGCTGCCCGGCATCAGCGTCCAGAAGCCGCCGCCCGCGGGCATGCCCGCGGTCAGCGCGGCGATCCCGGCTCCGGCGCCGAGCATCCCGACGCTGAGCGTCGTACGGATCCCCCACCTGCCGAGCATCACCGGGGCGGCCTTCAGCGCGGCGGCCATGCAGACGAGGGTGAGCGGCAGGAACGTCAGCCCCGCCTCCAGGGCGCTGTAGCCGAGGACCGGCTGCAGGTACGTGGTGAGCACGTAGTAGGCGCCGCCCAGCGTGCCCTGGAACACGGCGATCACCACCATCGTGGTGGCCGGGCCGCGCCGCCGGACCAGCCGCAGCGGGATCAGCGGATCCCGGCCCCGCGCCTCGACCAGCACCAGCAGCCCCAGCAGTGCCAGGCCCGCGACCAGCGACCCGGCGCCGCGTACCGACCCCCATCCGGCCTCCGGCCCGCTCGCCAGGCCGAACACCACCAGCGTCGACCCCGCCGTCGCCAGCAGCGCGCCCGGCACGTCGAAGCCGCGCAGCCCGGACGCGGGACGGCCGTCGGAGGGGAGCAGCCGGGGTGCGGCGAGGACGGCGCCGACGGCCAGCGGGACGTTCACGAAGAACACCCACTCCCAGCCCAGGGCACTGGTGAGCACGCCGCCCAGCAGCGACCCGGCGGCCAGCCCGGCGCTGCCGGCCATGCCCCACGCGCCCAGCGCCCGGTTGCGCGCGGGCCCCTCCTCGAACCCCCGGTAGATCAGCGCGAGCGTGGCCGGGGTGAGCAGCGCCCCGCCGACGCCCTGGACGGCGCGGGCGGCGATCAGCACGCCGGAGCCGGGGGACAGCCCGCCGGCCAGGGAGGCCACGCCGTACAGCGCCAGTCCGAGCATGAACGTGCGCCGTGCGCCGAGCTTGTCCACGGCCCGGCCGCCGAGCAGCAGGAGCCCGCCGAGCCCGATGGCGTACGCGCTCACCACCCACTGCACGGATCGCGCGCTGAAGCCCAGTGCCGTCCCGATGTCGGGCAGCGCCACGTAAACGATGTTGTAGTCGAGAGCCACGATGAGCTGGGTGAACGCCAGCAGCGCCAGCCTGAGCCCGGAACGGCCCACGTCGGTCGGCGCACGAGAGGCGGCAAACGTCACTCCGGAATCCCCTCCTCTTACACGGCGAAGACTTTCTACACGCCGTTCAATTTGCACACGGGGAACAGTAGTCCAACGCTGTAGACTGTCAAGCGTGGGTGACCAGACGACGATGAGCAGGCGTGAGCGGCTGCGCGCGGAGACCACGGCGGAGATCAAGGAGATCGCGCTCAAGCTCATGGCGGCCGGCGGCCCCGACGCCATCTCGCTGCGCGCCATCGCCCGCGACATGGGCATGACGGCAGGCGCCATCTACAGCTACTTCGCCACCCGCGACGACCTGGTCACCACGCTCATCGGCGACCTCTACACGGCCCTGGTGGACAGGGCGGAGTCCGCCCGCGACGCCGTTCCCGCCGCCGACCCGGGCGGCCGCGTCCTGGCCTGGGCGCAAACCGTACGCGAGTGGGCCCTGGCCAACCCGCAGGGCTTCCGCCTCATCTACGGCGACCCGGTCCCCGGCTACCAGCCCCCCGAGGACGGCCCGGCGCAGGAGGCCGAACATCGCGCGTGCCGGGGGCTCACGGGCCTGGTCGCGGCCGCCTGGACCGGGCCCGGCCCGGGCGCCTACACCTGGTCCGACTTCGACCCCGGCCTGGCGGCGGACATCCAGGCCACGTTCCCGGACCTGCCGCCGGACGCGGTGGCGCTCACGCTACGGGTGTGGGGCCGCATGCACGGCCTGGTCGCGCTGGAGATCTACGGCCACCTGCGCACACTCACGCGCGACCCGGCCGCGATCTACCGCGACGAGATGATCGCCCTGATCACGTCCCTCGGCCTGACCCCACCCGCCTGACCTCACCCGCCTTCGGGCCGTCCCCGAGCCGGCCGTTTCTCGTCGCCCCGCGCGCTCGAGCCACCGCACAGCACACCCGCGCACTTCCGTCGTCAGCGCATCGGCCGGGGATGCGCCGGTCAAGGACTATAAGTCCTCGTGTCAGCCATGGTGCCAGGAGGACGGGGGCGACGATGATGAGGGCATGGCGAACAGGCGGCACGTCATCTCCTGGGTCGGCGCGCTCGCGTCCGGCGTGGTGTTCCTCGCGTTGGGCGTGCTGTTCTTCCGTACGGGTCTGGACAACGCCGACAAACTGGCCAGCGTGATCGGCGCGTTCGTCGGGGTCGCCGGTTTCGGGGGCTCGGTGTACGGGCTCGTCCTGGCGCGCCGCTCCCTCGGTTCGGCGGCCCCTGCCGTCCCCGCGGAAGCGGCCCCGCAGCCCCTGCCGGAAGCCGCGCGGTTACGGGTGCCGTCCGGGCTGGCGGCCCTGCCCCGCCCCGCGTCGCGCGTGTTCGTCGGACGCGAGCCGGAGCTGGCCCGGCTGGAGGGCGCGTTCGACGACACGGCCCGGCTGACCGTCCAGGTCGTGTGCGGGCTCGGCGGGGTCGGCAAGAGCCAGCTGGCGCTCCAGTACGCCGACAGGAATCGCGGCCGCTACTCCCTGATCTGGTGGATCGACGCCGCGACCCCCGAAACGCTGCAGAACGGCGTGGCCGACCTGGCCCGCAGCATCGCGGCCGGCGCCGCGTCGTCCGCCGCGAGCCGGGCCACCAACGAGGAGGCGGTCACCTGGGCCATGGCCTGGCTGGCGGCCCATCCGGGCTGGCTGCTCGTGTTCGACGACATCGCCGAGGCGGCCTCGCTGCGGCCCTATCTGGGGCGGCTGCACGGCGGGCACGTCCTGGTCACCACCCGGCGAACCGTCGGCTGGCACGACCTGTGCACCCCGATCACCCTCGAGGTCCTGCCCCGGCAGGCGGCCGTCTCCCTGCTGGCCGAGCTCACGAGCTCCCAAGACTCCCAGGAACTGGACGCTCTGGCCGGCGAACTGGGGGATCTGCCGCTCGCCCTGGCCCAGGCAGGTGCCTACATCGCCCACACTCCCGGCGTCGGCGCACGCCGCTACCGCGATCTGCTGCGTGCCTCGCCGACGCGCATGTACGCCTCCGCCCCGGCCGGCGGCGACCCCGAACGGCTCGTGGCCAGGGCCTGGGCGGTCACCCGGGCCCGGATCGAGGAGATCGGCCCGCTCGCCATCGACCTGCTCGACCTGCTGGCCTGCTTCGCCCCTGACGACCTGCCCCGCGACGTGCTGGTCCGCGCCGTGGACGCCGACGAGCTGGACACGGCCGAAGCGCTGGGGACGCTGGCCTCGTTCAGCATGGTCCATCTCGTCGATGACGGCGTCTCGGTGCACCGGCTCGTACAGGCAGTCACCCTGCACCAGCTCGACGACCGGCGGCGGGCCGCGCTGCGGGCGCGGGCCGCGGCGGCGCTGGAGGGCTGCCTGCCCGCTCACCCCGCCGACCCGGCAGGCCGGCCCGTCTACGCCCGCCTGCTGCCGCACGTCGTGATCCTGCTGGAGGGGGACGCTCCCGGTCTGGGCCGGACCGTCGACCATCTCGACGCGATCGCCGACTACGCCACCGCCGTACGGCTCCAGCGGCGCATCGTCGACGCCACGCGCGAGCGCGCCGGAGCCGATCACCCGTCGGCGCTCGCCGCGAGCGCCAGGCTGGCCGGGTTCGAGGGCATGGCGGGTGACGCCGTCGCCGCCCGCGACCGGTACGCCCGGCTGCTGCCCCTGTTCGAGCGGCACTTCGGCCCTGAGGACGAGCAGACCCTGACCCTGCGCGTCCGCCTCACGGAGTGGACCGGTGAGGCAGGGGCCAGGTCCGAGGCCCACGACGAGTACACGCGGCTGCTGCCCCTCCTCGACAAGGTCCTGGGCCCCGAGCATCCCCAGACGCTCTACGCGCGCATGGATCTCGCCAACTGGATGAGCCACCTGGGCGACTCCGCCGGCGCCCGCGACGTGGCCACGCCGCTGCTGCCCGTCGCCGAACGGGTGTGGGGACCCGAACATGCCGACACGCTGACCCTGCGCGGCTGCCTGGCGCACTTCGCCGGCCAGACGGGAGACGCCGTCGGCGCCCGCGACCAGTACGCCGCGCTGCTCGCCCTCCGCAAGCGCCGCAACGGTCCCGACCACCCCGAGACCCTGGCCACGTCCCGGGACCTCGCCAACTGGATCGGCGAGGCAGGCGATCCGCGGGAGGCGCGCGACCGCCTCGCGGACCTGATCCCGCTCTTCGAACGCGCCTGGGGCAGGGAGCATCCCAACGAGACCCTGCTCGCCAGGGAACTGCACGCCGACTTCACCGGCCGCGCGGGTGACCCTGCCGCCGCCGCCCGGCTCCTGGCCGACCTGCTCCCCGTCCGCGAGCGCGCCTCAGGCGCCGGCCACCCCCTCACCCGCGGCGCCCGCGCCAGCCTCGCCCGCTGGTCGGCCGAGAGCCCGTCGTCCTGAACTCCCGACCAGCACCGGCGAACGCAAGGTAACCATCACGTTACTGATCACTGGCTGCTGTTGTTTCTTGATCACAGCGGATATTTGATGGGGATCGCTGGTCACTTACCGACTTCTTCCCCCAAGGGCGGCAAATGACGACAAACCTCCCCTCGTTCCCCGCCGTGGACGAGAACCCGCTCGACACCTGCATCCGGTTCCGGGAGATCGCTCCCGTGGTCGAGGTGGAGTTCCCAGGGGGCGTGCCCGCCTACCTGGCTCTGACCCACAAGGCCGTACGGGAGATCCTCGCCGGCGACAACAAGACCTTCCTCAGGGACCCCCGGCACTGGCCCGCCCTGCACGACGGATCGATCCCCGAGGACTGGCCGCTGCGCGCCATCATCCAGGGCGGTCACCTGTCCACCATGGACGGTGACGACCACAGGCGCCTGCGCGGTCTGATCAGCAGGGCGTTCACGCCGTCCCGGGTGCAGGCCATGGAGCCGCGGATCCAGCAGATCATCGACGAGCTGCTCGACGAGGTGGTGGCCGCCGGCGACGGCGTCGACCTGGTGCCGGCTTTCACCGAGGCGCTGCCGATGTGGGTGATCTGCGAGCTGTTCGGCATCCCCGCCGAGGACCGGCTCCGCCTGCGGAACTGGACCTCCACGCTGCTCGCCCACACCACTCCGCCGGAGGTGGCGTTCGCGACGCAGAACGACCTCCAGGCCTTCCTGCACGAACTGGTGGAGCGCAAGCAGCGGGAGCCGGGCGACGACCTCACCTCCGGCCTGGTCCAGGCCCGCGACGAGGGCGACAGGCTCACCACCGACGAACTGGTCGGCGTACTGTGGATCATGCTCGTCGCCGGCCACGAGACCACTGTCCACCTGCTCGGGTACGCCATCGTGGCACTGGCCCAGCGCCCCGATCAGCTCGCGCTGGCCAAGGCGGAGGACCGGTGGGCCGACGTGGTCGAGGAGACCGTGCGCTACCGCCACTCGGTGATGATGACCAGCTTCCGTTTCACGGCGGAGGACGTGACCATCGCCGGGGTGCACATCCCCAAGGGCCAGGCCGTCGGCGTGGTTTACCAGGCGAGCGGCGTCGATCCGGCGGAGTACGGGGAAAGCGCGAACGAGTTCGACATCACCCGCGAGCAGCCCGCCAACCTCGGCTTCGGCCACGGTCCCCGCTACTGCATCGGGGCGCCGCTGGCCCGGCTGGAGAGCCGGCTGGCACTCGCCACGCTGTACCGGCGGCTGCCGGGGCTCAGCCTCGCGATCGACCCCGACGACATCCCGTACTCGCCGTCGTTCTTCACGATCGGCCCGCTGTCGCTGCCGGTCAACCTCGGTGTCGCTCAGCCCTGACGTGCCGCCGGACTGGGAGCATGGGTTTCGCCTCCCTGGACCGGCGAAAGAGATCATGTATGGTGAGCCCGGCATATCCCCCCAACGGCCTGGAGCTCGCCGTGCCGCACATGTCTCGCCGCCAGGTTCTCTCCCTGCTCCCCGCCGCCGGTCTGCTCGCCGCGGCCACCCCTTCACGCGCCGCCGCGGGGATCGACCACGCGCGGCTGCTCGCCAACACCGTGGCGATCTTCGCGGGCACCCCGGACGTCAACGCCCGGCCCGAGGTCGCCGCCAAGCTCGCGTCGATCACCGCGACCGCCCGGCAGCGGCTGACCGCCATGGACCAGGCGGGCACCGGGGAGCTGTTCTCCGGGCTGAGGCTCGGCACCGACGACGCCAGCCTGCGGCTGGCGTACCAGTACCTGTACGAGATCGCGCTCGCGACCCGCACGCCGGGCGGCCAGCTCGACGCTGACGCCGCCGTCCAGCGGCGGGTCCTCGACGGCCTGCAGTGGTTGCACGAGCGCTACTACGGCGACCAGGCGGCGGGCTACTACGGCAACTGGCACAACTGGGAGATCGGCATCTCCACCCACGTGAGCAGGACCCTGGCCCTGCTGGCCGAACGCGTGCGGGCGGACCGGCCCGACCTGACCGCGACGTACATCGCCTCGATGGACGCCTACCTGCGCAACGGCAAGAACGGCGACGTCGACCTCGACTCGCGCTTCCACACCGGGGCGAACCTGGCCGACATCACCGCCAACCGGATCCTGCAGGGCGCGCTCACCGGCGACGACGCCCGCGTCGGCAAGGCCATCACCGACCAGGCCACCGTCTTCGCCACGATCGACCCCTACAACCTCCAGCACGGCAACACCGACGGCTACTACCGCGACGGCTCCTTCATCCAGCACCACTCGGTCGCCTACACCGGCTCCTACGGGCGCATCCTGCTGACCCGCGTCGTCCAGACCCTCAAGATGCTGGAGGGCGCGACGAGCGGCGGATCCTCCGAGCTGGCCGGGGTGGTGTACCGCTGGGTCGCCGACGGCTTCGCCCCGCTGATCTTCGAGGGCTGGATGATGGAGATCGTCAAGGGGCGGGCGGCCTCGCGCACGACCACCGGCTACGCCGACGTCGGGGTGGTCGTGGAGGCCATCGCCGACCTGGCCGACCACGTCGAGGGCGCCGAGGCTCTCGCGCTGAAGAAGTACGTCAGGTTCCTGCCGGCCGCCGACACGGCCGCCTTCGTCTCTCCGGTCAGCGTCGCCCGGTACGCGGCCATCCGCGCCGACTCCGCCATCGCGGCCGCCGACCTCAACCCGTCCGCGCGCTGCGTGGCGTTCAACTCCATGGACAGGACCGTCCACCGCCGCCCCGGCTACGCCTTCGCCCTGGCGCGCAGCTCCGAGCGGATCAGCAAATACGAGTACATGAGCGGCGAGAACCTCATGCCCTGGTTCCAGGGCGACGGCGCGTACTACCTCTACCTCGCGGGCGAGGACCAGCGCCAGGTGTTCGGCGTCGACTACTACACGGCCGTCTCGCCGTACCGGCTGGCCGGGGTGACCGCGCCGGTGGAGGAGCGGCGGACGGTGCCCGAACTGTACGGCCGGCTCTGGTACGAGAACCCGGGCCACCCGCTGAACTTCACCTCCTCCTCGGAGTCCCAGAACACCTACGTGTACTTCCCCAAGGCCGGGAACGCCTTCTCCGGCGGGGCGACGCTCGGCGCGTACGGCGCGGCCGGCATGGTCCAGTCCGACGACGCCGCCTACACCGCCAAACAGGCGGGCATCCTGCCCGACGACTTCGTCGCCTACCGCAACGCCCGCGCGACCAAGTCCTGGTTCATGTTCGACGACGAGATCGTGGTGCTGGCCGCGGGCGTCTCCGGTCAGGGCGGTCGCGCCGCGGTGACCACCGTGGACAGCCGCATCGCCGCCCCGGGCGACACGGTCGCGCTCACCGGCGAGAGCTGGGGCGGCCGGGCCTGGCAGCCGGGCGACACCACGCCGCCGCGCTGGCTTCGCTACGCCAACGGCACGCGCGCCACCGCCATCGGGTACGCCTTCCTCACCCGGCAGCCCGTCGCGGCCGCGCTGGAGGCGGTGACCCGCAGCCGCAGGGTCGTACGTACGTCCAACCCCGACACCAGCGTCACCAAGAACGTCTTCACCGCCTCGATCACCCACCCCACCGGCGGCGATGTCCCCGCCCTCGCCTACGCCCTGGTCCCGAACGCGACCGAGGCCCGCCTGCGCCGCTACGCGGACGGCCCGCTGACCGTCCTGGCCAACGACCGGCACGTACAGGCCGTCAAGCACAAGGCGCTCGGGATCGTCGCCGCCAACGTCTTCTCCGACGGCCCCCGCCAGGCCGGACACCTGATCGTCGACGGCCCCGTCTCGGTCATCGTCAAGTCCGGCGAGCGTACGGTCGTCGCCCTGTCCGACCCCACGATGAAACGCGACCGCGTCACCGTCGTCCTGCGCGGCGCGTCCCACAGGCTCGAGTCGGCCGACGAGGGAGTGACGGTACGGCGCGTGCCGGGCGGCACCGTCATCCAGGCGACGACCCGCCACGCCCACGGCCGCACCTTCACCGCTACCCTGCGCTGACGTGCCGGGCGAGGGCCGCGTCGAGTTCGCTCCGCTGTTGCGCGGTCAGCGGGCCGAGCACGCAGATCGGGATCCAGCCGTCGGAACGACTGCTCGGCCCGCCGCCCGGCGACGGCCATCCGGCCGGAGGATCGGGCGTCGGTGACGTCGTGCCGAGCTTCACATGAAGCCCGTCGAACACGTACGGCCAGGCCGCGTTTCCCTGATACAGCGGGTTGGCCTTCACCGGGGCCAGCCGGACCGCCTCGATCGCCGTCCACGGGACGGGCGGTCCGCCGCCGGCCGTGATGCCCTGCGGGCCGATGCGCAGCGACCACGCCGCCATCCGCCGCTGGACGCCGCGAGCCGCGGCCGCGGCCTGCGCCGATCCCGCGAAATAGAGGAAGGGGCTGACGGCGAGCATGCCCCAGCGCACCTCGTTGGGGGTCTCGAACAACCCGGTCATGATCGGATCGCCCGGAACGTCGGCCAGCATCGACAGGACGAACACGACCAGGGCGAGCGTGCCGTAGAACCACGTGTGCAGGCGATGCCGCTTCGCGTAGTCCGTGATCGGCTCCTTGCCGGTCCACGACACCTCGAGAGCCTTTTCGGGGTATTCGCGGGTTTCCTCGTGGACATGATGGCCGTTCACGCGCCTGCTCAGCGGAGCGGTCTGATCGAGGAGGCGGGCCAGCTCCGTGCGCTGCCGCGCGATCAGCTCGTGCACCTCGGCGGGCCACGGCTGCGAGGACGGGGCGATCCGGCCGATGGAGTCCAGCAACCGGCCCGGGGTGGGGCGGAGGTCCGGATCCTTGGCCAGACACCCCTCGACGATCCGGCGCAGCCCCTCCGGGATCATGCTCAGATCGGGGTCGGTGTGCACCACGTTGTACAGGATCTGCGGCGCCGCCGGCCCGGCGAACGGCTCCTGGCCGGTGCACGCCACGGCCAGCACGGCCCCGAGGGAGAACACGTCGCTGGCAGGAGTCGCCGGCCGGCCCTCGGCCTGCTCCGGGGACATGAACCCGGGCGAGCCGATCAGCCAGCCGGTGCTGGTCACCTGACCGCGCCCGTCGTTGTCGGCCGCCCGCGCGATCCCGAAGTCGATCACCCGGGGCCCGTCGTCGGCGAGCAGCACGTTCGAGGGCTTGAGGTCCCGGTGCACGAGATTCTCCCGATGGATCGCCATCAGGGCCGTGGCCAGCCCCGCGGCCAGCCGCAGCACCGACCGCTTGGGCAGCGCCCCCACGGCGTCGACCGCTTCACGTAGGGAGGGGCCGGGAACGAACACCGAGGCCAGCCACGGCGCGGACGCGTGGACATCGGCATCGATCACCGCCGCCGTGTACGCCCCGGACACCTTGCGGGAGGCCTCCACCTCGCGCCCGAACCGCGCCCGGAACTCGTCGTCCTCGGCGAACTCCGCACGCACCCGCTTGATCGCGGCCAGCCGCCCGTCCGGGCCGCTGCCCAGGAACACCCGGCCCATGCCGCCCCGTCCCAGCTCGGCGATCAGGCGATACCGTCCGACCTCGCGCGGGTCGGACGTCGTCAGGGGCTGCACAGCGGCTCCTCATGGTGATCACGCATGAGATCCACACGTATCACATCAGTCACGTCGATATGGGCTCAATGGCCCCCTTGGGTCGGCCCTGCAACAGGGCCCGGGCCGTCGCGCTACCGGATGAGCCACCTGCCGGGGCCGCCGCCGAGCCGGCCGGCGGGCACTGGGCCGGCGGCGCTGCCCACCGCCACGATGAGCCGCTGCCGCACGAATCGCCCAAGCCGGCGAGGAACCCGCTTTTCCTCTCGCGCGTCGAGGGGGATGATGCCTTCGTGGCTGGTCGCGACGCGTTGACGGCCGCGGTGATCGCGGCCGGGCGCGACGCCGCAGGTGAGGGATGGGACGGGGCGCACCGCATGTACGCCCTGACCGACCGCGACACCTACCTCGGGGTCGCCTACCCCCTGGACCCGCTGGAGGAGGTGCCGCCGGAGGCCCTCCTGGCCATCCCGCTCACCCCGCTCGGTCCGGGCGATCTCGGGACGGAGCTGGCCAAGGTGACCTGGCCGGACGATGTGCACGGATGCGTACTGGTGACCGAGGTGACCGTCGTGACCCGCCTCGGCAGGTGGCGGCGTGGCAAGAGCTTCGGCGTCCGCAGGGCGCATCTCGCGGTCGGTGTGCTGCGCGACGGCTACCACCTGTCCCTGCTCAGGTTGAGCGACGAGGGCGACTGGCGGCTCTGCCCCGCTTCGCTGTCGACCGACGGCCTGGTGTCGGCACTGGCCGGGACGTTCTGATCGAGCGCGCTCCTGAGGAGCGCGCGCCATCCGGAACGGCTGGGGGAGTGGACCTCGTCGATCCGGACGTTGTCCGAGCCGATCATGACGCCGCGGCCGTCCGGTACGCGCTCGGTCCGGCCGCCGTGGGCCTGGACGACGTCGGCCGCCGGCCTCTTCGCCGTGACGAGCTTCGTCAACATCGCGCCCAGGTCCCGGTCGGCCATCCGGCCCGCCGGGTCCCGGTACATCTCGCCGATGGCCCGCATGGCGCCCGCGTTCTCGGCCAGGGCACGTGCGAGCAGCGCGTCGGGCCGTTCGATGCGGTAGTGGAAGTGGTTGTTCTGGACGTTGCCCCGGCCGACCACGACGCCCGCGGAGCCGCGTACCACGATCTCGCCGCCGGGGCCGAGCACCCCTGACAGGCGGACGCGCTTCGGCACCGACCTCGCGGTGACGGCGTCGTCGCGGGCCATGACCTTGGCCGCCTCCTTGCCGAGGAGGGAGCGCATGGCGTGGTTGGCGCGGGCACTGGCGGGGTTCTCGATGAGGTTGGCCAGGGCGCGTTTGTGGGCGGGCGTCGCGTTGAGCACCTTCGCCAGGGACAGCGGGCGGTCGGCCAACTGGTAGTGGAAGTGGTTGTGCTGCCGGTTGCCCGAGCCGACCACCACGCCGCAGGAGCCGCGGATGTCCACCTTGCGGGTCCGCTCGCCCAGCACGGTCTCCTTGACGGTGACACCGCCCGCGGACTGCCGCCCGACACTCAGCACGGTCTCCACCGCCGGCCCGGTCTCCGCCGGCCCGGTCGCCGTTGGCACGGTCGCCGACGCGGCTCGCGACTCGGGGCCCTGCAGCGGCTTGGTCTCGCCTCGTACCGGTTGCCGCTCACTCTCCGGCCGCGAGCCCGGCACCGGGGAGATGATGGCCTCCACCCGGCTCCGCAGACTCGACGTCTTCGCCAGCAGCTTCGCCGAAGGCGTGTCCTTCGGCGCGAGGACGGCCGCGAGCGGATGCCGCCCCGGCTGCCGCCGCAGCTCCGCCTCCAGTCTCTTGATCTCGGCCAGGTGCTTCCGCGCCTGAGCGGACCGGCGCGGTGTAGGCGCGTGCTCCTCCAGCCCGCGCACGGCCGCCGTGAGCCGGTCGAGATCCGCGGCGATCTGCTCCCGCCGCTCCTCCAGACGTTGTGCCGCCGACTTGTTCGCCGACGCGCCGAGCACCGACGCGCCGAGCACCGACGCGCCGAGCGGCGGCGGGCCGAGCGGCGGCGGGCCGAGCGGTGCCGGGCCCGGCCGGGCGTCCGCGGACACCGACCGAGCCGCCGGCTGGTCCCGCTCCGTCGAGCGTGACACCGGCCTGCTGATGTATCGCCTGTACGCGCCCATGCCGACTCGCCCCCCTGGCCTCCTCCACATTTCTCTCGCGCGCCGCCCGCCGTCAAGGCGATATCCCTGGCCGCCACGTATCGGAAAGGTCTTAACAACCAACCCCATATAGGCATCGATCACGGTCCGGGCGAATGATGCGAGATATGAAGTGGCGGGTGCTGATGTGGGCCGCCGTGGCGGCCGGGGCGGTCGTCGCGGCGGGGTTGGGCGCGTACGTCGCGGTGGCCGGGATGGACAAGGCGGCGGGACCGGCCGGGGTGATCGCCGCCTTCTGCGAGCTGGCCGCACTCACGCTCGCCGTCACCGGCTGGATCAGGCAGCGGCAGGCACCCGCGCAGGATGAGCTCGGGCCGCGCACGCCGCCCGGCTCCGGGGCCGTGGCGCACATCCACGAGGGGAAGGGCGTGCAGATCGGCGACCACAACGAGCAGACCAACAACTTCGGCTAGCACTCCAGTGACATTTCGCGATCATGGTTCGGCTCTGCGCTGGTAGTGGCAGTCTCGGGCGGTGGCTTGGTGCCGGTGGCGCCGGTCTGACCAGCGCAGGACATCGCTGATTGGGTAGTGCCGGGTCAGCAGCAGGGTGGCCGGCAGTCGGCGGATCTCGGGCAGGGTCAGTGGGATGCGTTCATCTGTGATGCTGGACGGCTGGGCGGCGGCGACGGCGGCCAGCAGGGCCAGGGCGAGCATGGCCAAGGTGATGCGCCGATGCCAGGCTGTCCAGCCGCGCACCTGGTAGTGATCCAGGCCGACCTGGCCCTTGGCGGTCTGGAAGGACTCCTCGACCGCCCACCGAGTTCCTGCGATCTTGACCAGGGCCATCAGCGGCTGCTGGGTGGGCGCGTAGCAGCGGTAGAACGCAAGCTCGCCGGTGGTGAGGTTGCGCCGGATCAGCAAGCCACCGATACCCCTGGGTCTCGCTTTCGTCGATGCGGGCCCGGGCCCAGGCATACCAGCGTGGTCCCTTGACCCCCGCTCCGGCGCGGTAACGGTGCCAGTGCCGGTCGGCCACTCTTGCTGAGACCTCGGCCGCGCTCACCTGGACGCCCTCGAGCTCGAGTCGCCGGTTGCCCGCGATGGCCAGGACGTACCCCAGTCGGCGTCCCTCCAGGGCGGCGCGCAGGCGCGGGTCTTGGCCGTAGACCTCATCGCCGCCCACCCAGTGGGCGGGGACGCCGGCTTCCAGGGCGGCCGGCACCATGGCCGTGGCCAGGGCGGGCTTGGTGGCGAAGGCGATCTCGTCCGGGACACCGGCCGCGAGGCAGCGGCCGGGGTCGGCCAGCCAGGTGTGCTCGGGCAGGTAGAGCCGCCGGTCCAGCAGCGTCCGTCCCGCCGGGGTGGCGCAGGCCAGGAAGACGCCGATCTGGCAGTTCTCGATCCGGCCTGCGGTGTCGCTGTATTGCCGCTGCACGCCCGCCGAACCGCCGCCCTTGTTGGTTCGGCGATCAGCACGCCGTCGGGGCCGAGCCGGTGGATGACGAAAGCGCGGACGTCATCGCGTACCGCGTCGGCGTCCCAGCGAGCGGTGCGCAGCAGCCGCCGCAGCGCCTGCGGGCCAGCAAGCCCGGCGTGTTGGGCCAGGTTCCAGCAATTCTTGCGATCGATGTCGGCAAGTAGTCCACGCACGTAAGCGGTCGCGGCGCGGCGTGGTTCGACGCGGCCGAACCGGCCTTCACAAACTCCGAATGATCGCGCGGTGGCCGTCGCCACGTGACCCGACCTCACCTGGTGCCGCAGTCACCTTGATGACACGTGGCCTGACCAGGAAGACCGCCAGACCGGCGTGGAACAGACGACGGCCCATCTCGCCACACGCTGCCTGCTCTATTACGCCTCCGTGCTTCGGCAATTCAACGGATCTCAGGCGGCCGGGAGGCCCGCCACGCGGGCCCCTGCCTGTGGGTTCACAGAATTGGTTGGCAAGAGCACGAGACGCTAGGGGACCTCTCCGGGCTCGTCGACGATGCCGGTCGCGAGCCACACATCGGCGTAGACCGCACCCTTCCGGAATGCCACCTCCCCCCTGATCATCTCATCGCGCAGCCAGATCGACTGATCGGCCATGACCCGATAGGTGCGCGGATCGAGGATGAGGTAGCGGCGTCGGACTTCCTCGCCGATAGTGGACCGGAACAGGCCCAGCCCCGTTCGCCCGGTCGCGTCCCTGACGTTCTGTTCGATCTTCACCCCCGGAATCTTCGCCAGCGCGCGGAAGATGGCCGCCTCGAGCTTGGGCGGCATGACCGCCTCCTGCTTCAGATACAGCGAGAGGATGCGATAGGCACGCGAGGCCGGGTCCTCGACCTGCTTGGGCACCCCCTTCTCCTTGGGATAGTCGATCCAGTGCCGGTCGCCTGCGACATGGGCGAGCAGCTTGTCCGGATCGGTGGGAAGCTTGAGCAGTTTTTTCCGGTATTGCTGGGGCGACAGGTCGTCATCCCCCGGATCGGGTGGAATATCCTGCACCCGGAAGTTCCCCTCTGGATCCCGTCCGGCGCTCTGCTTGCCGTCGTAGCGCAGCCAGCTCTCGTGCGTCCTGGTCTGGCCGTCCGCAGGCTGGACATTGAAGATCTTGGTGTACTCCCACTGATCGGGCCGGGGTTCCGGTGCGGCGGCCCGCTTCTCAACCGTCTTGGCCGCCCGCTCCAGCACCGTCTCCGAGTTCAGCAGGATCGTCCCCACGGGGGGCAGGGGCCGCACCTCCGAGGTCCGCTGAAGCGCCGAGACGGCGACCACCACGATCACGACCGCCGCCACGGCTGCGACGAGCAGGGACGGCATGATCGCGAACCTACGCCCGCGCCGTGTCGCCCGGCGGCGGAGCCTGCGTAGCCGATCGGCGTCCGGCAACGGTGCGTCCGCCCGCATCCCGGCGAGGATCTTCAGGTCATCCACGGTTTGCCTCCTCCTCATCCACCACGATGGCGGACGGATCAACGCCGCCCAGCGCCGCGCGCGTCTTCTTCCTGGCGCGATGCAGCCGCGAGCGGACCGTGCCGATGGGGACGCCAAGGGCGAGCGCCACTTCCTCGTAGCTCAGATCCGCCCATGCGATCATCAAAAGCACCTCGCGATCCTCCGGCGACAGCACCGCGAGCGCCCCCGCGAGATCGCGCTGCGCCGCCGACGCCGACACCCGAGCTTCGACCCGATCGGCGTAGCTCTCCGCCACCCCGTCGACGCCGGTCCTTGCCAAGGCGAAGTAGAACCGCTGTTCTGCACGACGGTGCTTGCCGATCAGGTTGGCGGCGATGCCGTACAGCCACGGACGGGCGTCGAGGTAACTGACGTCGTAGCGGGCGCGGCGCTTGAAGGCAGTCAAGAAGGTTTCCGCCACGACGTCGTCGGCCAGTGAGTCGCCCAGCCGCCGCGTCACATAGCGGTGCAAGGCGGGTGCGTGCCGGTCGAATAAGGCCGCGAAGGCGGTGGGATCGCGCCTGGACCGCTGGATGAGCTCCGCGTCCTCCAGGCTCACATCAGCCGTCAAGCCTGTGCTCCGTTCCTCGGTGTTGTCACCCTCTTTCACCCGAAGCCCCGACCTGAGTTCTCGCCTGCATGAGAAAGATTGGAAGATCGCGAGACCCAGAGGCGGAAAGCGGGGAGGCAAGGCGCCGGGAACGAGTGCAGTTCTGACGATAGACCGGAGACGTACGACAAGAGATCTTGGCTGCGTTTAGTAGCGAACCATTGCTGACCTGCGCAGATGAGATTGGCGTGAGTGGCGGTATGCCTGTCCCGTGACGACCACGAACATGATCTACCTTCATGCGACACCGAGCCGTGGTGGTGAGTTCGCGTTGTGAAGCTCCGCTGGCAGCGACGACGGCCGGACGTTCCCCACTCGTCGGAAAGGCGGTCGGCGAGCCTGGGCCGCCGTTGGCGAGGGTCTATTCGGGGATGTTGATGAGCTCGTCGTGGGTCGCTACCTGATCGGCTGCAGGCGGTTTGATGTCGGTCGCGCGGCCCCACCGCGACAACCGGACGTCCTCGACGAGTTGCAGGGGGTCGAAGTCGTCCATCCCCGGAACGCCGGGCAGCAAGTAGGAAACATGGCATCGGCGGACGAGCTGGTCCTGCCCTATCCAGAGCTTCCAGTCGATGCGGACTCCTGCGTACTTGCCTGTGGGTCGATCTGCGCCGACAAGGAGGTCGGGGTCCGCCTTGGCGACCTCGCCCAGCGTGATGATCCCCTCGTGCAGGGTGGTGCGGGTGCCGTCATACACGCCGGCGGGGTACTTGGCCTTGGTGCTGGCGAGCAGGGCCTTGAGCGTTCCGGGGTTGCTCAGCCGCATATCGCCACAGGTCAGGGCGAGGGGCTCCTAGGACTTGCTGATCAACCGCCGAAAAGTCAGCGGCTCTCCATCCCAGGATGTGGAGACCAGGACGTTCGAGAACGTCACGCCGTTGCCGCTCGCGAGCTGGCGGCGCAGTGCGGCGACAGGGTCGAGGCGAGCCTCGACGCCGTTGCCGCTCGCGAGCTGGCGGCGCAGTGCGGCGACAGGGTCGAGGCGAGCCTCGGCTACGGCCGACGGCGGGACGATCATGGCAACGGACGTGATCGTCAGGGCAAGCGCCCAAAGCCTCATGCGGTCGTCTTCCTCGAAACGGGGCCGGGCCGGGGTTGATCATCGCAGGCGGAGATCTCGTCCCGGTATCGACGCTTCACGCCGCTGTCCGCAGATCCGAACCATGATCGCGAACTGTCACTGGAGTACTGGTCGAGGATGATCCGGCACGGATACTAATGGAACGTGTCTGGGAATGGGCTGTTCGCCGGGACGGGCCGGTTCTACGCGCGGTTCCGTCCGGGTTATCCAGGGGTGTTCTTCGACGATCTGATCCGTCGTTTCGGGCTCGACGGCTCCGGGCGCCTGCTCGACCTGGGCTGCGGCACCGGTCAGCTGACCCTTCCGCTCGCCGGGCACGTCGCGGAGGCGGTCGGCGTCGATCCTGAGCCGGACATGCTCGCCGAGGCCGCCCGCCAGGCGCTCGCGGGTGAGGTCGGCAACGTGACCTGGGTGCGCGGCGGCTCGGCGGACCTGCCGGGTGGGCTGGGGCGGTTCCGGCTGGTCACCATGGGGCGCTCGTTCCACTGGATGGAGCGGGAGCAGGTGCTGGAGGCGCTGGGCGGCATGGTGGAGGACGAAGGCGGTGTGGTGATCGCCAATGACGGTTGCCTGGCGCGGCAGATCACCGCCTGGCAGCACGCCATCGAAGAAGTACAGCACCGGTTCCTGGGCCCCCTTCCGGCGACGGCCGCCGGGACGCCGGCCAAGCCTCATACGGTGGTGCTGGCTGATTCGCCGTTTCCCCATGTCGCCCGGGTGGTCCATGAATTCGAGCGGTCGTGGACGGCGAAGCGGATCATCGGCTACCTGTATTCGACGTCGCTGCCGCTGCGGCGCCTGCTCGGCGATCGGCGGCCCGCCTTCGAACGAGAGATCGCCGACGCTCTGCTCGCGGCCGACCCGACCGGCCGGTTCGTCGAACCGGTGCGCCTCGAGGTGCTGATGGCCCGCAAGAACGCCAGGTAAGGCCGGCTCCCCGGGGCCGTGTCGCTTCTGTACAAGATCTGCGGATTCCCTCCTGCCTATGCTCTGAGCACGCCGAAAAGGGCGCCTCCAAGACGCAAGGAACGGAACCATGGCCAAGATCATTTCGAGCTTCTTCATCTCCCTCGACGGCGTGGTCGAGTCGCCCGAACAGTGGCACTTCCCGTACTGGAGCGACGAGATGGGCGCCGTCGTCGAGGCGGGCATGCAGAGCGCGGCGGCGATGCTGATGGGCCGCAAGCTGTACGACGAGTGGTCCGCGTACTGGACGTCGGCGGAGAGCGACAAGGAGGTCGCCGCGACCTTCGCCGCCGTTCCCAAGTACGTCGTGTCGAGCACCCTGGAGAAGGCGGACTGGGAGAACACCACCGTCGTCAACGGCGACGTCGCCGCCGAGCTGCGCGAGCTCAAGGAGAAGGTCGACGGTGACATCCAGGTGTCCGGCTCCGCGACGACCGTGCGGTGGCTGCTGGCCAACGGGCTGCTCGACGAGCTCAACCTGCTCGTCCACCCGATCGCCGTCGGCCATGGGCAGCGGCTGTTCGAGGACGGCCCGACCCACGCGCTGAAGCTGGTCAAGTCGGAGACGTTCGAGACCGGTGTGCTCAACCTGACCTACGTCCCGGCCGGCGGCAATTAGCGGCGGCTCGAGCGCAGCGCCTTGAGGACGGTCACGGCGCCGTCTTCCAGCCCGGCCCGGTACGCCTCGGACTCCATCGGGCACAGGGCCAGCCGCCCCTCGGCGTCGGCCAGCAATCCGAACCCGTACTTCTTGGGGAGCGGCGAAGCCCGCAGGCACGGCTGATCCTTGGCGAAGAAGGCGTCACGCAGCGCGCTCACCTCGTCGTCCGTCCTGTCCTCGAAACCCGACTGGCGCATCAGCCAGGACAGGAACAGGACGTCCTCCTGGGTCAGCTGGAACGGCCGCTCGCGGAGGAGTTCGTACTGCAGCACCGCGACGGTCTTCTTCCCGGCGCGGGGGGTGGGCACCACGCTGCTCTCGACAGGGCAGTCATCGGCCACGGCGATCAAGGTGTCGAGATAGTTCACCGTCCCATCATGAGCCCTTACCTTGGCGCGTATGTATTCTCCGATCGAAGCGTACGACCAGGGCCTGCTCGACGTGGGCGACCACAACCAGGTTTACTGGGAGGTGAGCGGCAACCCGGCGGGCAAGCCGGCGTTGATCGTGCACGGTGGCCCAGGGGGCGTGTTCTCGGCGAACTGGCGGCGGTTCCACGACCCCGAGGCGTACCGGATCGTCCTGTTCCACCAGCGGGGGTGCGGACGCAGCACGCCGAACGCCGGGCTGCCGGAGACCGACCTGTCGGTCAACACCACCCAGCACCTCATCGCCGACATGGAGCTGCTGCGTGCGCACCTGGGCATCGAGAAGTGGCAGCTGGTCGGGGCCTCGTGGGGTTCGGCCCTGAGCCTGGCCTACGCGCAGCGCCACCCGGAACGGGTGAGCGAGGTGATCCTGCTGGCGGTCACGGCGGGCCGCCGCAAGGAGATCGAGTGGATCACCCGGGACGTGGGACGGGTCTTCCCCAAGGAGTGGGAGCGCTTCCGCGACGGGGTGCCCGAGCAGGACCGTGACGGGAACCTGGCCGCGGCCTACGCCAGGCTCCTGGCCGACCCGGGCACGCGGGAGAAGGCCGCCCGCGACTGGTGCGACTGGGAGGACACGCACGTGAGCCTCGACCCGCAGTACCAGCCGAACCCGCACTTCCAGGACCCCGTCTTCCGGATGACGTTCGCGCGGCTGGTGACCCACTACTGGGGCAATGACTGCTTCCTGCCGGAGAAGGGCGACCTGGTGGAGCAGGCACACCTGCTGAAGGGCATCCCGGGGGTGCTGGTCCACGGCAGGCTCGACGTGAGCGGGCCCCTGGAGACCGCCTGGGAGCTCCACAAGAGCTGGCCCGGCAGCGAGCTCGTGGTCTGCGGCGAGGGACACGGCGGGAAGGACATGATGGCGGAGATGATCGCCGCGACGGACCGATTCCGCTGAAGAACCCCGGGAGGCGCCCCTGATGAACGGGCGCCTCCCGGGTGCTAGCTGCCGACCGGCTCGGCGCGGAGCCGGGCCGAGTGTTTGACCAGGGCGATCAGGACCTCGCGGCTAGAGTCGCGCTTGCGGGCGTCGCACATGATGATCGGGACGGAGGGGCTGAGCTGGAGTGCCAGCCGTACCTCGTCCAGCTCGAACGTGGGCGACCCCTCGAAGCAGTTGACGGCCACCACGAACGGCGTCCCGCGCCGCTCGAAGTAGTCGACCGACGGGAAGCAGTCGGCCAGGCGTCGCGTGTCCGCCAGGATGACGGCCCCCAGCGACCCCTCCGCCAGCTCGTCCCACACGAACCAGAACCGCTCCTGGCCCGGTGTGCCGAACAGGTACAGGACGTAGTCGTTGCCCAGCGTGATCCGGCCGAAGTCCATCGCCACGGTGGTGGTGCGCTTGGCCTCCACCGAGGTGAGGTCGTCGACGCCTATCCCGCGGTCGGTCAGGACCTCCTCGGTGCGCAGCGGCCGGGTCTCGGAGACAGCGCCCACCATCGTCGTCTTGCCCGCGCCGAAGCCGCCCGCGATCAGGATCTTGATCGCCGTCGGCAGGCGCGGACGCTCAGAGCGAGCGAAGACCATCGAGCACCGCCCTGTACATCTTCATGTCGTGCATGTCCACCTCGGATTGTGGTTCCTGGGCAGAGACGAGTTCGCGGTCGAACAGGTCGCCGAGCAGCACCCGGATGGTGCCGGCCGGCAGGTCGAGGTATGCCGCGATCTCGGCGACCGACTTGGGTTCGCGGCAGAGCTGGAGGATGCGCAGGTGCTCCGGGTCGAGCCCCGCGTCGGGGCCCGGCAGCGGGCCCACCGCGAGGGCCATGGAGATCAGGTCGAACCGGCCGTGCACGGGCTGCGTGCGGCCGCGGGTGACCACGTAGGGGCGGATGATCTCCGGATCCACCCAGTGCTCATCCGTCGGTTCGTCCGCGCCTCTCACCGGTCGCTCCTGGCCACGGCCTCGGCGTTGCGGGCACCCGAGGTGAGGTACTGGCCGACGCGGGCCACCATCATCGCCATCTCGTACGCCACCAGCCCGATGTCGGCGTTCTGCGCGCACAGGACGGCCAGGCAGGCGCGCTCGCCCGCCGTGGTCACGATGAGGAACTGGTTCTTCCACTCCACGACCGTCTGCCGCACGGAGCCGCCGGAGATGTGGTCCGAGACGCCTTTCGCCAGGCTCTGCAGCCCGGAGGCGACGGCGGACAGGTGCTCGCCGTCGGTCCGCTGCAGCGCGGCGGAGGAGGCCATCAGCAAGCCGTCGGACGACAGCACGATGGCGTGCTCGACCTCCTTGACACGGCCGACGAGGTCGTCGAGCAGCCAGTTCAGGTCGGTGCCGGAGGTAGGGGTCATGCCTCATCTCCAGACTGCTCATCCAGCATCTTGGCGGCCTCGGTGCGGCCAAGACGGGTGCCTGACTGCAGAGATCCCATCATCGCGCGGATCTCCTCCGGCGAGCGCTCGTCATCGTCCTCCTCGAAGTCGGGCTGCGTGGGCGTGTCGTCCCGCAGCGCTGGCGCCAGGTTGGCCTGGGGCACCCGGAGGGGCAGCCCGTTCGACGTGAACTCGGTCACAGGCTTCTGCTCCGGTTCGGCTGGCGTTTCGGGTTGTGTCTCCACAGCGGTGATCGGGCGGGAAGGCTGGGGGACCGGCGCCGGGACCGGTGCCGGAACCGGAATCGGGCGCGCGGGCTTGAGCGTGCGCACGTTCTCCCCGGTGACCGGCCGCGCGCCGGTGGCCATCCCGGTGGCCGCCGCGGCCACCGCCGTCGTCCTGCGTGGCAGCCGCTCGCGCCGGCCGCCGTCCTGCGGCTCGGGCGTGGGATCGAGCTGTACGAGCTCCTGCGGGAGCAGCACCACGACCGTCGTCCCGCCGTACGGCGACGCCTTGAGCACCACCTGGATCTCGTGGCGCCTGGCCAGCTGGCTGACCACGTACAGGCCCAGCCGGGCGGTGCCGGTGATGCGGAACTCGGGCGGGTCCGCGATGCGCTCGTTCGCGGCATCGAGGTCCTCGGGCTTCATGCCCAGGCCCCGGTCCTCGATCTCGATCACGTACCCGTTGGCCACGAGCTGGCCGCTGACCTGCACGTTCGTGTAAGGGGGCGAGAACGACACGGCGTTCTCGATCAGCTCGGCGAGCAGGTGGATGACGTCACCGACGGCGCGGCCGACGAGCACGACGTCGCCCATGGGCATGAGCGTGACGCGGGTGTAGTCCTCGACCTCGGCCAGCGCGCCGCGGACCACGTCCACCATGGGGACCGAGCGGCGCCACGTACGGGCGGGGGCCGAGCCGGACAGGACGATCAGGTTCTCCGCGTTGCGGCGCATGCGGATGGCGAGGTGGTCGAGCCGGAAGAGCTCCTTCAGCTCCTCGGGGTCGGTCTCGCGGCGCTCCATGACGTCGAGCACGGTGAGCTGCCGGTGGACCAGGCCCTGCGTCCTGCGGGCCAGGCTCAGCAGGATGTCGCGGATGCTGCGGCGCAGCTCGGCCTGCTCGGCGGCGACGCTGATGGCGGTGCGCTGCACGGTGTTGAACGCCTGGCCCACCTGGCCGATCTCGTCGTCGCCGAAGTCCAGCGCGGGTACCTCCTTGGCCAGGTCGACGTCCTCGCCGCGGCCGATGCGCTCGACGACGCCGGGCAGCCGGTCGTCGGACAGCTCGTGCGCGGCGTCGCGCAGCTTCTGCAGCTGGGAGAGCAGCTGCCGGGTCGTGGTGATCGACAGCACGATCGAGGCGACGACCGCGATCAGGCCGAGACCTCCGGCCAGCACGAGCCGGAGGATGATGCCGACGGCGCCGGGCACGGCCCGGTCGACGAGGCGGTCACCGCCGTCGGCGATGAACTTCTCCAGCGCGACGCGGGCCGACTCGGTGGCCGTGCGCCACTCCGTGCTGGTCACCGTCGGCGCCATGCCGTCGGACTCCTGCGCGATCCGCTGTTCCAGCGTGCGCAGCTGGGACACGGCGCGGCTCTTCGCCCAGGCGCTGTAGGCGGCCGCGTCCTCGGCCGGGAGTTGGACCGCGGCCTGGTCGAGTGAGATGTGGTAGAAGCCCGTCAGCTGCACGAACTCGGTGTGCTCCGACGGGGTGAACCCACCCTTGGCCAGCGCGCCGGCGGCGAGCGCGTCCGCGCGCGCCAGAGATTCGCTCGCCCGGCTGATCTGGAGCATGGTGCGGGCGTCCTTGGCGATCTCCTTGTCGTCAAGCGCGGCTACCGAGTCGAACATGCGGTAGAGCGAGTCGATGAGCTGGTTGTAGGCGTCGGCCGCCCGGCCGCGGTCTGAGCGCCCGCCGTCGATCCCCTTCCGGACGGCGTCGATTCCCTCGGCGGTCGTCAGTGCCTCGTCGATGCGGCGCGCCAGCGGGGCGTCGGCCGCGAACTGGACGCTGGCACTGGTCGCCGACTCCACGAGCTCCTTGTGCGCGGCGTCGGTCCTGGCCCGCTGATCGCGCATGAGCTTGTCGGGGCCGCGCTCGCCGGTGCCCAGGGACACCAGCGTGAGGCGGCGCTCGCGCTGAAGTTCGGCGAGCAGGCGCTCACTGGGTTGCACCGCACCGCTGTCGACGGTCGTGGCGCCGAGCAGGTTCACCCCCTCGCGCAAGGTGACCCAGGCGGCGAATGCCCACAGCGCGACCAGCGACACCAACAGCGCTGTCACCTTTGTCCGCACGCCGAAGTTGCGCAAACGCATATTTAGCCGTCCAGGTCGGGGGTTGCGTTAAGCCGGATGTCAAGGCATATGAGGCCATTTCTTGGATTCGGCACCGGGATACCTTAGCAATGCCTCAAACCCCGCTCAAGGCGGGCAAATCCCGATCGGTGGTATTACATCCGGATCTGTCCAGTTAGGGCTAGGCTCGTATAGACATGCTGGGCTGCCAGGATCGCCGCTCGGACTACTGCTAGCGGCGTGTAAAGGTCCTTGTCATGCCACAGGGGCGGGTAATCCGACATTTCGCCTGTCTGCTGCAAATATGCGTAGCCGCGGGCTGCGGCCTGCTGGTGCTCCTCCTCGACCTCGCGATCGAGCATCGCCTCGGGCAGCAGCAACAGCTGCATCGCGTACGCCGTCTCCTCGGGCGTGCCCGACCAGCGGCCCCACGACCCGTCGGGGCGCTGCGTCGACAGCACCCACGCCTGGGCCCTGGCCACGGCGGAGGTGAAGCCGGGGCCGCCGTATTCGCTGAGCGACAGCACGCAACTCAGTGTGGCGTAATACGGCGAAGCGTGCCACCTGTCGTCCCAGCTCCCGTCCGGCCGTTGCCGCTCGGCCAGCAGCCGCGCCAGCCTCTCCCGCACCTCCGCGTACGCGTCCGCCCGGTCGGGCCGGGAGGCCGCGTACGCGCCGAACGCGTCGAGCACGTGGGCGTTCACGCTGATGGAGAAGCCGTCCTCGCCCTGCCAGGTGCAGAAGTGCTCCCCGGCGTCGAACGCCAGCAGGCTCTCCGGATCGCGCGCCATGCCGTGCAGCGCCAGCGCGTGCAGCGCGACGGACGTCGTGTCGGCGTCCGCGGGCAGTCCCGGTCCCGCCGGCGTGCCGCTGGGGCCGATCGCCGCCCTGAGGTCCGCCACCATTTCCGGGGGCACCTCGACGGGCACGTTCGCGCGGGCCAGCCAGCTCAGCACCCAGCCGCGTTCGAACACGGTGATGGGCAGCCCGACGGGGACCGGCCCGCCGTACCTGGTGACGACCGCCTCCAGGTGCCGCCTGGCCGAGTCGGCGTCGGGGAGGGCACCGCTGCCGAGCCAGGCGGCGGTCGCGGCGGGGGAGGCGCCGACGGTGCCGATCGCCGTCGGCCGGATGGAGTTCTGGCCGCCCGAGACCAGGCCCGCGACCTCGAGCGCGTGCAGCAGCTTCTCCGG
The DNA here is from genome assembly GCF_044458585.1 of Nonomuraea sp. NPDC050451. NCBI lineage: Bacteria > Bacillati > Actinomycetota > Actinomycetes > Streptosporangiales > Streptosporangiaceae > Nonomuraea > Nonomuraea sp. NPDC050451. Next base: position 172,828 of record NZ_JBITHZ010000002.1, on the reverse strand, counting down.
CGGCGTGGCGCCGGAGGACACCGCGCGCCGGACGCGTTCGATCCGGGAGGAGTCCAGGCCGGGCGGCAGCGGCAGCGGGTCGCCCGCACCGTGGGCGTTGATGAGGGCGATCAGCGCCGGGACGATCAGGTCGGCGGCCGGCATGTCGGGCAGGTCCGTCAGCCGCGGAAGCTGCCGGTGCAGCGCGGCCAGCCCCTTGCGGGCGGGTTCCGTGGCCCCGGCGGTCAGCAGCGCCTCCGTGGCGCTCAGCGTCGGCACCACGCTGTAGCCGTCCGGCGCGCCCCACGCCCCGTCCGGTCGTTGGGTCCGTACGAGATAGTCGATGCGCTCGTCATGTCCGGCCAGCCACGGGGCCAGCGTGACCAGGCGCCCCGTCTCGTAGATCGAGGCGGACACCTGCCCCCACGGCGTTGCCATCAGCGTGGCGATCAGCGCGTCCGCCTCCTGGGCGATGTTCACAGCTCTCCCCAGTAGTCAGAAACGCCGTAGAAGCCGGTGTTGAAGCCGATCTGGCGCTCCAGATAGAGCGCGGTTCTCGGGCTGGTCTCGTGGAGCGGGGCGATCAACTCGGCCGCCGTACGCGCGTGCCGGGCCATGCGCCGGGCCACCTCATCGCGCCCGGCGCCGAGCGTCAGGGCGTTGGCGTCGCCCCAGCGGGCTTCCCTGTCGTACGTGGCCAGGTCGTTCAGCAGCCGCAGGTAACGCTGCACCTCGTCACCCGCTTCACGGACGAGGTCGAGATGGGTGAGGGTCCACGCGTCGCCGGTGTGGAGCCAGTGCGAGAGGTTGACGAACGAGGAGCCGCAACTGTCGGCGTTGGCGACGTACGTCTCCAGGGCGGGGCCGGCCTTCGACTCGCGCCAGTCCCACTCCTTGAGCATGGCGGTCAGCATGCGTTCGAGCTGGTCGCGCCAGCGGGGATCGCGCCGTAAGCCGTCGCGGAGCTCGGCGAGCACCCGGGTGAGCGGGCTGCGCGGCGCCTGCCCGTCCGCCACCGCCAGGCACTCCGCGACCAGCTCGGTCACCTCCTCGCGTGAGGTGGCCTCGTGATCGACGCGCAGGTCCACCGCGAACACCCACAGCGCGGCGCGGTTGACCGCCCATAACTCCTCCGCCGCGGCCCAGGGGGAGCCGAACGCGCCGACCAGTCCCAGCGAGTGGAAGAAGCCCGCGTCGAACGGCCTGGCCGGGAAGAGCTCCGGGTGCTCGGCGGCGTGCGCGGCGAGGCGGCGGGCGCACTCGACCGCGAGCGCGCTGGTCCTGCCCAGGTCGCCCGCGACGTCGAGGCTGTTCACGCGCGCCCCGCCGGGACGAGCGTCATCGACAGCCCGGTGGGGGGCCGTAGCGTCGAGGTGAGGCGGGGGGTGACCGGCCCGGTCGTGTGCAGCACCGGACGGTACTTGCACAGGATCCCGGCGATCAGCAGCAGCGCCTCCATCATGAACAGGTGCGGCCCCAGGCAGACGTGCGGCCCCGCCGCGAACGGGAAGTACGCGTACCGGTGCCGCACGCGGTCGTTGCCCGGCGCGAACCGTTCGGGGTCGAACTCCAGGGGCCGCTCCCAGAACTCCGGCAGCCGGTGCGTCAGGTAGGGGCTGAGCACCATCGTGGCCCCGGCCGGGATCTCGACGCCGTCGATGCGGTCGGCCGCCGCCGCCGTCCGGGGCAGGATCCAGCCCGGAGGGTAGAGACGAACGAGTTCGTCCATGAACAGCTTCAGATAAGTGAGCTCGGGCAGGTGCGAGACGGTCACCGGCCCGCGCCCGACCACCCGGTCGACCTCTTCGTACACCTTGGCGGCGATCTCCGGGTGCGCGTCCAGCACCGGCCAGACCCAGGTGAGCGCGGTGACGGAGGTCTCCGTGGCGGCGCCGTGGATGGCCACCATGTCGTCCCTGATCAGCCGGTCCGCGTCGGGCTCGCTCTGGCGGGCGCTGACCAGTCGTGAGACCAGGTCGGCCTCCGCGCCGCCGCGCGCCTTGGCGTAGCGGATGCGGGGGTAGACGACCTCGTCGATGGTCTTGATCGCCTGCTTGAACGCCCGGTCGCCGAGGAGCGGGAAGCGCTCCGGCACGGATGGGAGCAGCAACCTGATCGACCTGGCCGTGACGCCCGTGTCGTAGGCGGGGGCCAGCCGGTTGATGTCGTCGTCGGAGATCGTCGCGCCCAGGAACAGCCGCACGATCGTGGGGTGGATGAGGGCCGAGACGACCTCGGCGACGTCGAAGCGGCGGCCGGGGACGACGATGGCGTCGATGAGCCCGGTGATGATCTGCGCCATGCGCGAGGTGAGCGAGTTGACGTACCTGGCGGTGAACACCGGCTGAAGGATCTTCCTGCTCGCCGCCCAGCCCTCGCCCTCCGACAGGATGCCCTGACCGAGCAGCGGCGCCAGCGGGTCCCAGAACATGCCGGCCCGGACGTAATTGGGCTGGTTGCTCTTCAGGACGTGCTGGACGTGATCCGGGTGGGTGACGAGGTACGGCCGGAAGGGACCCATGTTCAGCCGGACGAGCGAGCCGCCGGCGCGGTCGCTCGCCTCTTCGAAAGCGTGTACGGGTGTTCGCGAGTGTTTGGCCAAGGATCGGAGGAAGGGAAGGGTTCTGGCCTTATGCGACGGCACGCCGCCCAGCGACACTGCGAACCTCCATGATGTCCATCTCAAGTGACGGACATTTCCTGACAAACGTCAATGTTCGGGGTGGAGTATCACATGCTTGTGCATGTAGATTCAAGATCGTACCGGGGTTGGAGTACCGTTTGAATCTCAGCAATCAGCCAGGCGGCGCCGCCGTGGCACGCTGCCGGGCCCTGCTCGACCCGGCCCTCCGCGAGGCGGTTTCCGGCCTGCATCCGTGGGGCGCCCGGATGGCCGCGTTCGCGCTGGGCTGGTCGGATGCCGACGGGAGGCCGCACCAAGGCGACGGCGGCAAGGGCGTGCGGCCCGCCATCGCGATGCTCAGCGCCGAGGCCGTGGGCGGCACCGCCGAGTCGGCCCTCCCGGCGGCCGTGGCGGTGGAGCTGGTGCACGCCTTCTCGCTGGCGCACGACGACATCATCGACCACGACGAGCGGCGGCGGCACCGGGAGGCGCTCTGGAAGGCGTACGGGGTGGGGCCGGCGCTCCTGACCGGCGACGCCCTCCTGGCCCTGGCCGTCAACCAGCTCGCGGGACGGCCCGAGGCGATGACGTACCTGTCGGCGGCGCTGATCGAGCTCGTCAACGGGCAGACCGCGGACATGGCCTTCGAGAACCGGCCGTGGCGCGGGCCCAAAGCGGTCACGATCGCCGAATACACGGACATGGTCGCGGGCAAGACGGGCGGCCTGCTGGCGGCCGCCGCGGCGGCGGGGGTGGCCCTGGGCGGCGCTCCCGAGCTCGGCGACCTCATGTGGGAGACCGGGCGCGATCTGGGGGTGGCGTTCCAGATCGTCGACGACATGCTGGGCATCTGGGGCGAGCCGCGCGTCACGGGCAAGCCCGTCTACTCCGACCTGCGGCGCGACAAGAAGACGTTTCCCGTCCTCGCGGCCCTCGCCGCCGACCACCCCGCCGCCCGCGAGCTCTCCGACCTGCTCGCAGAGGGGTTCTCGGACGAGGACTCCGTGCACCACGCCGCCCGCCTCGTCGAGGAGGCCGGCGGCCGGGCCGCCGCGCAGGCCCAGGCGGAGCGGTACGTCGCGGCGGCGGTGGCGGTGATGGACGAGCACCTGCCGGACGCCGCCGACCTGCGCGCCCTGTGCGTCTCCCTGTCGGACCGCGCCCGCTGACGGCGCGCGGGCACGGCCCGTCGGCCCTGTTGTGTCAGGCGCGGGAGGCCTCGTTCAGGAGGGCGAGCTCCTCCTCCGTCAGCGTCAGCTCGGCGGCCGCCAGCAGCGGCTGGAGCTGCGTCACGTCCCGGGCGCTGGCGATCGGGGCCGCGATCGTCGGCTGGGCGGCGAGCCAGGCCAGCGCCACCGTGGCCGGGGCCACCTCCTGCTCGGCCGCCACCTTGAGCAGCGCCTCCAGCGCCCGGCGCCCGTGCTCCTTCTGCAGGTACTCGGCCGCCATCCCGGCCCGCGGGCTGTCGATCGTCACGCCGGGCGCGTACTTGCCCGTCAGGAAGCCGCGGGCCAGCCCGAAGTACGGCGTGCTGGACAGCCCCTCCCGGGCCACCACGTCCCGCAGCTCGCTCTCGTAGCCGCGCTCGACCAGGTTGTACTGCTGCTGCAACGCCACGTACCGGGTCAGCCCCTCGTCGCTGGAGATCTTGAGGGCCTCGGCCAGCCGGTCCGCGCCGTAGTTGGACGCGCCGACGTACCGGATCTTGCCCTCCTGGACCAGCGCGTCGAACGTCGCCAGCGACTCCACCAGCGGGGTGTCGTGGTCGTCCACGTGTGCCCAGTAGAGGTCGATGTAGTCGGTACGCAGCCGGCGCAGCGAGTCCTCGACCGCCGTCCGGATCGTCGCCGGGGCCAACCCGGTCAGGCCCTCCAGCATGCCGACCTTGGTGGCGAGCACGAGCGAGTCGCGGTTGCGGCGGACGTGCATCCACTCGCCGATGATCATTTCTGACGTGGACTCGCCGGTCACCCAGTACGGGTAGACGTCGGCGGTGTCGATGAAGTTGCCGCCGCCCTCGACGTACGCGTCCAGGACGGCGAAAGAGGACTCCTTGTCGGCGGTCCAGCCGAAGACGTTCGTACCGAGCGATATCGGGAAAACGGACAGCTCCGTGGTGCCTATCGATCTCATTCCGCCATTATCCGCACCTTCCCTGAGCAGGCCCGATGGCACCCCCCGATCGGCGGCGGGTGGACACGTGGGTCTCGCTTCCGCGGGATGGCGGGGCGGTCGCGGGTGACGCTATGGTGCGAGCTGTGGTGATCGGTGACGCGCGCACGCGCATCCTGGACGCGGCCGAGGAGCTCTTCGCGGGCGGCGGCTACGAGGCCACCCCGACCGCGGTCATCGCGCGGCTCGCGAAAGTGCCCAAAGGGCTGATCTTCCACTACTTCCCGCGCAAGATCGACGTTCTGGTGGCCCTGGTCGACGAGCGCACGCTGGTCGAGGAGGGGCGGGAGGTCGACGCCGTGCCGGGCGATCCGGCGCGGACGCTGTCCAAGCTCGCCCGCGGCCTGCCGCTGCGGGCCTCGCCGGCGATGCGGCGCATCCTGTTCAGGGAGGCCGACACGCACGGCTCGGTCAAGGAACGGCTCGGGCGGCTGAACGGCGAGCTGATCAGGCGCGCCAGGTTCGCGCTGGAGCTGGCGCTGCCCGGGGCGCGCGGGGACGCGGCCAGGCTGGAGGTGGCGGCGGCCACGTTCGCCGCCGTGCTGCTCTACCAGGAAAATCTCTGCCAGCTAACCGGCCACCAGATCGATCCCGACGCCGTCGCGGAACTCATCGCCCACTCGCTCGTCTAACAACTCGTCCAGCGCCGTGCGCAGATGGCCGAGCAGGCCCCACACGTCGTCCATGCGCTCGGGGCAGGCCACGATGCCGAAGTCGAGCATGCCGTCGTAGGAGAAGCAGGTGATGTTGAGGCCGCCGCTCACGTCGGTCAGCACGGACAGCGGGTAGTACGACAGCACCCTGCCGCCGCACAGATACAGCGGGAACTGCGGGCCCGGCACGTTGCTGATGATGAGGTTGATGGGCGGGAACGCCATGCCCGCCAGGCGGAAGATCGCCGGGGTGGCCAGGCTGGTGAGCGGGGCGGGCAGCACCGAGCACAGCTCGCTCAGCCAGGTCGCCGGGGCCAGCGCGAAACGCCGCTTGGCCCGGCCCATGACGGAGCCGACGGCCTGGAGGCGCTCCTTGGGGTCGGGAACGTTCGTGGGCATGGGGGCGACCATGGCGGAGATCTGGTTGCCGACCAGGTCCTTGGCGCCGGCCGTACGGATCGCCACGGGGACGGCGACGATCAGCGGCGTCTCCGGCAGCGCGTCGCGCTCCCGCAGCCATGACCGCAGGGCCGAGGCGCACAGGGTCATGACGACGTCGTTGACGCTCATGCTGTGGGCCTTGGCGACGTTCTTGACGTCCTTGAGCGACAGCGAGCCGAACGACAGGTGGCGGCGGGCGCTGATCGGGCCGTTGAACGGGGTGCGCGGGACGGCGAGGCTGGGCAGCTCGGGGCGGTGGTGCCGGTCACCGGCGACCAGCCGCGCGGCCTTGGCGATCAGCTTCGCGCCCGGGATGCCCGCCGCCAGCGGGATGGCGTCGAGGTCCTCGGCCGCCCTGACCACCGACTGGACGGCCCGCACGGGGTGGGTCGCCGTCCGCATGGCCGCCCCGGCCAGCATCGCGGCCAGCCCGGGGACGCCCTCCGGGGTGCGGGTGTCGTCCGCGACCTGAACGGCGGCGGTCGTGGGGCGGGTGTCGTTCGCGGCGTGGATGGGGGCGGTGGTGGGGCGGGGGCCGGGGCGGCGCAGGCGGTCGGCGCTCGCGGTGGGGATGTCCCGCCTCTTCAGGTGGCCGTCCGGGGTGAGGTCGAGCAGGGTGGCCAGCGTCTCCGCGCCCGAGACGCCGTCGATGGCGGCGTGGTGGACCTTGGTGTAGACGGCCACCCGCCCGTCCGTCAGCCCGTTGATCAGATGCATCTCCCAGAGCGGGTGCGCCCGGTCCAGCCGCCGCGCGTGGATCTCCGCCACCGCGTCCGCGAGCTGCCAGTCGTCCCCCGGAGCGGGCAGCGTCAGCTCGAACAGGTGGTTGCCGAGGTCGAACTCGGGGTCCTCCGCCCAGTACGGATGGTCCAGCCGGAGCGGCACCTCGGCGAGCCGGAGGCTGAGTGCGGGCGACAGGTGCAGGCGTTCGAGGAGGAGCTCCGCCAGCGCGGCCCTGTTGACCGCGCCGTCGGCCGGGTCGAGTATCGCCAGCCCGGCCACGTGCGCGGCGGTGGTCGCGGTCTCGACATTGAGGAACTGGGCGTCGAGTGCGGTCAGCTGGCGCATCTGCTCTCCTTTTCCCGTGATCTGTGCAGCATCGCATGACGGGATTTCTGGAAGGTTTCCGCGCGAGTCTTTCAGATGAATTCAGGTGCGCCGTACCAGCTTTTAGCGAATGTCCAGCTCAGCCTCGGTCGGTGACAATTACCTATCCATTGACGACCTCGACGGGATGCCGCACGACCGCGTCGAAGTGATACCCGAACGGATGACGCGGCGTGACCAGGGGCTGGGTGGTTCCGGTCTCGTCGGTGGCGCGCGCCATGAGCACGTGCGCCCCCGTGCGCCGGGGGGCCCATGAAATGTGCCATGGCAGCCAGGCGCTGACCAGGTGCTGTCCGTGGTGGTCGGCCGTCCGCCAGCTCAGCCCGGCGTCGAGACTGACCTCCACCCGGACGATCCTGCCGCTCCCCGACCATGACCGTCCGCGCACGATGTGCGGGCCGTAGCGGGGCAGGCGCGCATTCCAGGCGAGTTCGAACGCGCTCTTCACCGGCTGCGCCGTGACGTCCGGGTAAAAGACCGTGTTCCACGGCGTGAAGAGTTCTTTCGTTGAAACTTCTATTTCACCCAGCCATTTGATCGACGCTATTCCCACCCATCCCGGCACCACCAGCCGCACCGGAAATCCGTGGTCGGGGGGCAGTTGCTCGCCGTTCATTTCATAGGCGACGAGGACGTCGTCCATGGCCTTGTCGATCGGCAGCGGCCTGCGTACGTGCCCGTAGCCCTCGAACGGCGCGTCCAGCCCCGTGGCCAGCACATCCACCGCGCCCGGCAGCACCCCGGCCTGCTTGAGCAGGTACTTCAGCGGCACCCCGCGCCAGCGCGCCACCCCGATCGCCCCGAGCCCCCACTGCGTGCCGGGCGCGGCGTCGTGCTGCTGCGTGCCGTAGAAGCGCCGCCCGTTCCCGGCGCACTCGATCGCCACGTCGAACGTCCGGGACGGCATGGCCCGCAGCTCGTCGTAGCTGAACTCGCGCGGACATCGCACGCCCGCCCCGTGCAGCCGCAGCCGCCAGGTGGTGACGTCGATGATCGGCGTGGCGGTGTGGTTGCGCACGAAGAACCGGTCGGTCGGAGTGTGGTATCCCTGGCCCGACATGGCCTCCCACCGCATCTCCGCGCTCGCGCCGTGCACCCGGAACAGGTGGTCGGGCAGCGGCTTCACGATCGTCGCCAGTGCTTGCTTCATGGACACCGCCTCCGTAAGAGCTATTTCCTACCTGTAAACCATTTAATCCCTTCAGGCTTTCCTATGGCGTCCCTCGTTGCCGAATTCTGTCCGACCAGCCCAGGAACGTTCCAACCCTCCACCCGGGCCCTTACCCTCAGCCAGCCCCGTTCCACCGACCTACCCACCCGCCTCCCCGCGCCCCTCGTGTCCCGCCCCTCGCGCCGCGCTCGCCGCCTCGCGTCCAGCCGGCTTGCCCCGCCAGCACCGCGCCCGGCCAGCACCGCGCCCGGCCAGCGCCGCGCATGGCCGGATTGCGCCTGGACGGCTCACTAAGGTCGGAGGCGGCGGTGTGCGAGAGCGGAGGTCGACTGGCGGTGTCGCAAGCCGGGCCCGTTCCGCCGGCCCACTCGCCCGCCGCCCCGAGCCCCTCGCGCCGCGCTCGCCGCCTCGTGCCCCGCCGCCTTGCGCTCGCCAGCACCGCGTCCGCCCCGCGCCCCGTCGGCTTGCGCTCGCCAGCACCGCGTCCGCCGCGCCCGGCCGTCTCGCGCTCGCCGTCTCGCGTCCGCCGTCTCGTGTCCGGCCGGCGATGTCGCATGGGTGTCGGCTTGCTGCGGCCTCCAACTCGAGTCGTGGCTCGTCGTCGGTTGGATTGGGTGCGGTGTCGCGTGGGGTGGCCCCCGCGTCCGGCGGGTCTCGGCTTTGGCGGGGGGACGTGGGCGGCAGGTGGTTCGTTCTACTTGCCCGGGCAGAGGACGGCTTCCGCTGCATGGTTGATGGCTCGGCTGATCGCGGCCGGGTCCTTGGTGTTCGTCGTGGTGGACGTCGCGAACTGGATGCGGCCGTCAGTGGAGCTGAAGGTGAAGGAGGTGAAGCTGGCGGTGCCGCCCGAGGTCACCCGCAGCTGCGGGTCGCCTCCGCACAGGGGCGGTTGGGAAGGGGTGTTCTCGGGCGGGTCGGTGAGCAGCTTCTGCAGGGTCGGCGGGAGGAGTTTGCCCTGGTTGAAGGCGCGGTAGAAGGCGCTGATGTCGCGCGAGGTGGAGATCACGCCTCCGGCGCCGTTCCCGTAGCTGGCGTTGAGCCGGTCCATGTCGTGCACCTTGCCTTCGGCGTCGGTGCTGTAGCCGTGCCCGTGCGGGCCCTTGATGGCCTGCGGCGGCTTGACCGCCTGGTACGTACGGCTCATCCCGAGCGGGGCGAAGAACCGGCGGGCGAACTCGGCGGCCAGCGAGCGGCCGGTCACCTTCTCGATGATCATGCCGAGCAGCGTGTAGTTGGTGTTGGAGTAGGAGAACTTCTCGCCCGGCTCCCCGGTACGCGGCTGGCTGCGGGACTTCTTCACCAGGTCGATCGGCGGGAAATAGGTGGTGAAGTCGTATATGTCGACCAGGTCGGGGGTGAACCAGTTCGGGATGCCGGACGTGTGCCGGAGCAGCTGCCGTACCGTGATCTCGTCGGCTCGCTCCACGATGTCCTGGCTCGCCACCTCCGGCAGGAGGTCGCTCAGCTTGTCCTCCAGCCCCAGCTTGCCCTCCTTGACCAGCTGGAGCACCACCGTCCCCGTCAGCAGCTTGGTCTGCGAACCGATCCGGTAGCGGGAGCCGGCGGGGACGCGCCCGCCCTTGCCGCCGAGGAGCCGCGAACCCGCCGAGCCCTGCCCGACCCGCTTCCCGTCCACGTACACCTCCCCGATCGTCCCCACCACCCCGCTGGTGCGGGCGAGTACGTCCAGCGCCTGCTGCACGTCACCGATCTCCGAGGTGGCGGCGGTCGCGGGCGCGGCGGCGGCGGCGAACGTCAGCATCGCGCAGGCCAGGCCGGCGAGGCGTGCCGTAATGGCGTGGTTCATGGTGATGATCCCTTCGTGAGGTGCGGGATCCTTTGTAGAGCGGCGGGTGTTTCCTGATGGTTTCCGCCGGGGAAGGTGAGAGGTCATGACCGGTACGTGGTGGTGGGACCTGGTGATCGGTCTGGTGGTCGCGCTGGCGGTGTCGTGGCTGGCGCTGGTGGTCGCGCTGGCCGTGGTCCGTCCGCGTGGCGGGCTGCTGCGCGAGTCTCTGCGGCTCCTGCCGGACATGGTGTGGCTCGTCCGGCGGCTGGCCGCCGACCGGACCCTGCCGCGCGGCGTACGGATCCGGCTCGGCCTGCTGCTGGCCTACCTGGCCTTCCCGCTCGACCTCATCCCTGACTTCATCCCCGTGCTGGGGTACGCCGACGACGCCATCATCGTCGCCGCCGTCCTGCGGTCGGTCGTCCGCCGGGCCGGGATGGCGGCTGTGGAGCGGCACTGGCCGGGCAGCGCGGACGGGCTCGCCGCACTGGTCCGGCTCACCGGCCTGAGCGAACGCCCCGGCTGACCCGCCGGCCCCGACCCTCCGGCCCCGACCCTCCGGTCCCGAAGCGCCCGCGCCGCATTGCCGCGCGCCGGAAAGCCAGGCGCGCGGAAAGCCAGGCGCGTCGGAAAGCCAGGCGCGCCGGAAAGCCGCCCGCGCCCAGCCGACCGGACGGCAGCGCGGGTGGTGGTCAGCGGCCGAGGAATGCCAGGAGCCGGTCCAAGGGCCAGGTGTTGATGACGTCGTCCGTGGTCAGCCAGGCCCGCTGGGCGAGCCCCACCCCGAACCGCTGGTTGGCCAGGTGCGGGATCGCGTGCGAGTCGCTGTCGATCGAGAACTTCACCCCATGGTGCTTGGCCAGCCGCACCAGGTCGGACGGCAGGTCGGACCGGTCGGGGAAGGAGTCGATCTCCATGGCGGTCCCGGTGCGGGCGGCCACCCGGAAGATCGCGTCCCAGTCGGCGTCCACGGGCGGACGCTTGCCGATCTTGCGGGTCGTCGGGTGCCCGATGATGTCCACGTACGGGTTTTCGCAGGCGGCGATGAAACGCCGGGTCATCTCGTCGCGCGACATCCCGAAATGCGAGTGCACCGAGGCCACGCACACGTCGAACGCGGCCAGCACCTCCCCGGGCCAGTCGACCGACCCGTCGGGGGCGATGTTGAGCTCCGTGCCGTGCAGGATCCGCATGTCGGGATATTTCTGCTGGAGCTCGGCCACCTGCCCCCGCTGCTCCAGCGCCTTGTCCAGCGTCATCCGCTGCATCGCCAGGTCGGGGGCGTGGTCGGTCACCGCGTAGTAGGCGTAGCCGCGGGCGTGCCCGGCCGCCACCATGTCCTCCAGCGAGGCGATGCCGTCGGTCAGGTCGGTGTGGGTGTGCAGGTCGCCCTTCAGGTCGTGCAGCTCCACCAGCTCCGGCAGCTCGCCCCGCAGGGCCGCCTTGACCTCGCCGCCGTCCTCGCGCATCGGCGGCGGCACGTACTGCATGCCGAGCGCGGCGTAGATGTCCTCCTCCGAGGCGGCGGCGATCACCCGCTCGCCCTCGAACAGGCCGTACTCCGACAGCTTCCAGCCCTTCTTCACCGCCATCTCGCGGATGGCGACGTTGTGCTCCTTGGAGCCCGTGAAGTACTGCATCGCCGCGCCCCACGACTCGGCGGGCACCACCCGCAGGTCGACCTGGATGCCGGACGTCGTGCGGATCGAGGTCTTCTTGTCGCCCGCCGCGATGACCTCGGCGACGTAGGGCTGGGCGCGGAAGCCGGCCATGATGGACTCGGGCGCGACCGCGAGGATGTCGATGTCACCGATGGTGTCCTTCATCCGCCGCAGCGAGCCCGCGTACGCGATGCGCTCGGCCTCCAGCGAGGCCATCACCTGCTCGGCCAGCGACATGGCGACCCCGACGTGGACGCGGCGGCCCGACTGCTCGAGCTGCTCGATGCCCTTGAGCAGGTTTGCCAGCGTCTTGGCGCCGAGGCCCTTGACGCCGTCGAGGCGGCCGGAGGTGATCGCCTCGCGCAGGGCCACCGTGGAGTCGATGCCGTAGTCCTCGAACAGCATGATCGCCGTCTTGGGCCCCAGCGTCGGCACCCGGGTCAGCGCGCGCACGCCCTCGGGCACCCGGCCGCGCAGGTCGTCGAGCTGCCGGAAGCTCCCGCGCTGCAGGAACTCCTCCATCTTCTTGGCGATCGCCTCGCCGACCCCGGGGACGCTGCGCACGTCGACCACCGAGATGTCCTCGGGGAACCCCGCGATGGCCTTGGCCGCCTTCTGGTAGCTCCGCACCCGGAAGGCGTCGCCGCCGCAGAGCGCGAACAGCTCCGCGTACTCCTGCAGCGCCGACGCCGCCTCCTCATTTGCCCGCATGGCACAACCCTAAAGGTCGGCCCCGACAATCCAGGACCGTCAGAAACGCACCTCACGGGGCCGGTACGGCTCGCCGAGGAAGGCCAGCTCCGACTCCGAGAGCGACACCGACACGGCCGCCACCGCGTCGTCCACGTGCCGGTCCTTCGTGGCCCCCACGATCGGCGCGGTCACGGCCGGCTGGTGGAGCAGCCAGGCCAGCGCCACCTGGGCGGCCGGCAGGTCGCGCTCCGCGGCCACGTGCGCCACCCGGTCGAGGATCGTCTTGTCGTTCTCCGGGTCGTACAGGAAGTCGATGCGCTCGTCCGACCCGGTCCGCGCGGTCGTCGTGGAGGAGCCGGCCCTGGCCAGCACGCCGCGCGCCAGCGGGCTCCACGGGATCACGCCCACGCCCTGGTCGGCGCAGAGCGGCAGCATCTCCCGCTCCTCCTCCCGGTAGAGGAGGTTGTAGTGGTTCTGCATCGAGACGAACTTCGTCCAGCCGTTCTTCTCGGCCACGTGCTGCGCCTTGGAGAACTGCCAGGCCCACATGCTCGACGCGCCGATGTAGCGGGCCTTGCCCGCCCTGACCACGTCGTTCAGCGCCTCCATGGTCTCCTCGACGGGCGTCTCGTCGTCCCACCGGTGGATCTGGTACAGGTCCACGTAGTCGGTGCCGAGCCGCTGGAGCGAGGCGTCGACGGCCGCGTGGATGTGCTTGCGCGACAGGCCCTGGTCGTTGACGCCCCTGCCCATCGGGAAATAGACCTTGGTGGCCAGCACGTAGTCCTCGCGGCGGCGGAAGATCGAGCGCAGCGCCTCGCCCGTCACGGTCTCGCTCGCGCCCTGGCTGTAGACGTCCGCCGTGTCGAAGAAGGTCACGCCCGCGTCGGCGGCCCTGCGGATGATCGGCTCGGCCTCCTCGCGCGCCAGAGCCCACTCCTGCCTGGCGGGGTCGCCGTAGCTCATCATGCCCAGGCAGATCTTCGAGACCTTCAAGCCGGTGTTACCAAGTCGGGTGTATTCCATATGCCCACCATAGAGTGGGCTTTGCGGTGGTTCGCCGCCCCGCAGGAGGGAACGGATTGGTCTGGTTAACCGGCGGCCCGACGGGAAGTCATGGGTGTCCAAAAGCGGCAACGACCTTTACAGGGGCGTGCCCTATCGGGTCGATTAGGGAGAAGCGAGACAACGGGCGGGCGGGCTCTCGCGACACGGCCGGATCCGGCGCTCCAACCGCATACCGGGGGTGAGGTGGAAGGCACACATCGTGCACTCGTGTCGTGGGCACGTTCCAAACTGAAGGACCCCGGCTGGCTGGGCGGCCTCGGGCTGGCGGTGGGGATGGTCGGCGTGACGGTGCCGGTCCAGATCGGGCTGGTGCGGTCGGGGATGGGGATCGCCGGCGGGGTGACGCTGTTCGTCCTGCTGACGCTGCACGTCAAGTTCATCATGGAGACCCCCGTACGGCGGGCGGGCGCGTGGTGGATCGTGGCCGTGCAGGCGTGGCTGACGTACCTGCCGCTGACGGTGTTCGGCGCGGCGTGGACCCCGGTGTGCGCCCTGCTGTCGGGCGCGCTGCTGGAAATGGCGGGCCGGATCCGCTCGATCGTGCTGGTGGCGCTGGCGCTGGCCTGCGGCCCGGTGATGCTGGCCGCGCCGGAGCGGGCGATGATCGAGCCCGCCTGGGCGCTCGCCGCCCCGCTGCTCGGCGTCGTCGAGTACGCGCTGGTGACGCTGGGCAAGCGGGTCGCGCGGCTGACGAAGGCGCGTACCGACGTCATGCGCGAGGCCGTCGCCCTGGAGCGCCGCCGCTTCACCCGTGACCTGCACGACCTGGTCGGCCACCGGCTCACCGTCCTGGTGCTGAAGTCGCAGCTCCTGGAGCGGCTCGTGACCGAGGGCGACAAGCGGGCGCAGGACGAGGCGTACGAGACGGTGGAGCTGCTGCGCAGCCTGTCCGCCGACGTCCGGGCCGTCGCCCACGGCCTGCGCAGCTCCTCCCTGGCGGCGGAGCTGGGCTCCGCGCGCTCGCTCCTGGAGTCGGTACGGGTCCGCTGCCAGATCAAGATGTCCTGCCGCGACCTCCCGGGCGATGTGGAGGAGGCGCTCACGCACGCCCTGCGCGAAGGCGTGACGAACGTCCTCAGGCACGCCGAGGCCCGCCAGTGCTCGATCCAGCTCCTCGAACGCGACAAACTCGTCCGCCTGACCATCAGGAACGACGGGGTGCGCCCGCCGCGCCGCCCGGGAGACACGGGACAGGGCCTGCTGAACCTGGCCGAACGTGTCTCCGACCTCGGCGGCTGGCTCGAGGCCACGTCCTCCCGGACCGGGCAGTTCACCTTCAGCGCGTACGTCCCACGAAAAAAATAGCCAATTGTGAAAAACTCACAAACGCACTTTCAATAACCACATTTGGGTGTTGTTACGTGTAACTAGACCGAAACAGGTTCCCGGCGGCAATCTCTAAAGGACATCGCCTTGGAGGTCGGCGCCAGATGGACAAGTACGAGCTGTACTGCCTGGTGGATCCGCGTTTCTACGACTCGCTCGAACACGGCACGGCCGAAGACGCCGACTTTCCCATTTTGCGTGAACCCCTGCCCAACGGTTGGTCGACCGCCCTGACCGACACGTGGTGCTATTTCGCCCCCGACAACGAGCCGCCCCTGCCCGCCCAAGGCTGGAAGATCCACGTGTCCGCCCGCGTGGAGGACGCCGAGCAGGCCATCGCCGCCGTGTGGGACTACTGCGTCCCGCGCGGGATCGCGTTCAAGTTCCTGCGCGGCACCCCCGTACTCGTCATGGTCAACTCCAAGGCCGCCTCCCGGGCGTCCAGCGGCAAGCTGATCACCGTCTACCCGAGGGACGAGGACCAGCTGGAGCTCGTCCTGAAGGAGCTCGACGAGCTGCTGCGCGACGTCCAAGGCCCGTACATCCTCAGCGACCTGCGCTACGGCGCCGGCCCGCTGTTCGTCAGGTATGGCGGGTTCGCCGAGCGGCACTGCCTGTCCGGTTCCGGCGAGCGCGTGCTGGCCGTCGAGGACGGCGACGGGCGGCTGGTGCCCGACGTGCGCGGCGCGACGTTCTCGGTGCCGCCGTGGACGACGCTGCCCGGGTTCCTGGAGCCGCATCTGGCCGCGCGCAACGCCGTGACGACGACCGGGCTGCCGTACCGGGTCGAGAGCGTGCTGCACTTCTCCAACGGCGGCGGCGTCTACCTCGCGCGGGACACGCGTACGGAGGAGCGGGTCGTTCTCAAGGAGGCCAGGCCGCACGCCGGGCTGGACGCGGCCGGACGCGACGCCGTCACCCGGCTCCGGCACGAACGCGACATCCTCCGGCGCCTTGCCGGCCTGCCCGCCGCGCCCGCGCTGCTCGACTACTTCAGCCTGGGCGAGCACGAATTCCTCGTGCAGGAGTTCGTGGACGGGACGCCCCTGCAGCGGCGGCTGGTGCAGCGCTACCCGCTGACCCGCGCCGACCGCACCGAGCCGGACCTCGCCGACTACACGGCGTGGGCGGTCGAGACGCTGGAGAACGTGGAGCGGGCCGTCGAGTCGCTGCACGAGCGCGGCGTCGTCTTCGGCGACCTGCATCCGGACAACATCCTGCTGACCGAAGAGGGCAGGGTGGCGCTGATCGACTACGAGGTCGCCACCCTCGTCGAGAATGGGGGCCGCGCCGCGCTGGCCCACCCCGCGTTCATCGCACCCCCCGACCGCCAGGGCGTGGACGTGGACCGGTACGCGCTGGCCTGCCTGCGGCTCGGCCTGTTCGCGCCGCAGTGCACGATCATGCTGCCGCTGCACCGGGCGAAGGCCGCCCAGCTGGGGGAGATCGTCAAGCAGACGTTCCCCGTGCCGCCGGCGACGGTGGACGCCGCCGTCGCGGCCATCGGCGGGGACGGCGACCCCGTGACCATGCCGGAGACCTGGCCCGAGCTGCGGGACGCGATGTGCCGGGCCATCGTGGCCAGCGCCACGCCCGCGCGCGACGACCGGCTCTTCCCCGGCGACGTGGCCCAGTTCCAGCCGGGCGGCGGGCTCAACCTGGCCTACGGCGCGGCCGGCGTGCTCTTCGCGCTCCACCGTGCCGGCCTCGGGCCGTTCCCCGAGTACGAGCGCTGGTTACGCGACCGCGCGCTGCGCCCCGTCCAGGGCTCCGGGCTCGGCCTGTACGAAGGGCTGCACGGCATCGCGTACGTCCTCGACCTCCTCGGACACCACGAGCCCGCGCACGAGCTGGTCGACGTCTGCCTGCGTGAGAAATGGGAGCGGATGGAGTCGGCGCTGTTCTCCGGCCTGTCCGGCATCGGGCTGAACCTCCTCCGCTTCGGCCGCGCCGACCTCGCCCTGCGCGCCGTGGACATCTGCGCCGAGCGGCTCGCCGAACCCGTCCCCGAGCTCAGCGGCGGCTCCCACCCGAGGGCCGGGCTCATGTACGGCTCGTCGGGGCCCGCGCTGCTGTTCCTGCACGCGTACGAGCACACCGGCGACCGCGCCCTGCTCGACCTGGCGGCGACCGCGCTCCGGCAGGACCTGCGGCGCTGCCGGCACTCCGTGGACGGCTCGCTCCAGGTGAACCAGGGCTGGCGGCTGCTGCCGTACCTGGACGAGGGGTCGGCAGGCATCGCCCTCGTGCTGGAGCGCTACCTCGCGCACCACCACGACGAGGAGCTCGCGACGGCGCTGGCCGAGCTGCGGCTGGCCGGGCACGCCGGCTTCTTCGTCCAGTCGGGGCTGTTCACCGGCCGCGCGGGCATGCTCGCGGCCCGCGCGGGCGACCCGCGGGAGCACGTCAAGGGCTTGAGATGGCACGCGCTGCCGTACGGCGGGGGACTGGCGTTCCCCGGCGACCAGCTGCTGCGCCTCTCCATGGATTTCGCGACCGGGACGGCGGGCGTGCTCTTCGCCCTGGGCACGGCTCTGGGCGACCAGCCGGGCCACCTGCCGTTCCTGGCGGCCGCTCCCGGGCGGCCCGCCCCCGACAAGTCCCGGAAGGAGGTGTAACGAATGGTTCTTCTCGACCTGCAGGGTCTCGAGGCGCCCGCGGCCAGCGACGTCGCCAGTGGTGGCAGCACGCTGACGGTTCTGTCGTGTCACTCAGGCAAGCCCAGCAACCTCAGCGTTGCGCTTTGCCACTGATCGCGATATCGATCCCCGCGCCGTTCCACACGGCGCGGGGATCGCCGATACCGAGCCGAAGGGAGCCATCGCGTGCGAGCGGGAGACCGGCTGGTGATCGGCACGGTACGGCGCAGCGGCCCCTGGCCCGCCGTCCTGGCCGTCACGGCGCTCGTGGGCGCGGCCGGTGAGCTGGCGGTCCCGTACCTCGTCGGGCGCACCGTGGACACCTTCGTCCTGCGCGGCCCGGACGGCACCTTCTGGCTGACGCTCTCCGCTTGCGCAGTCGCCGCCGTCGTGCTCTGCGAGAGCCTCGGCGTCTGGGCCCGCGGCGCCTGCGGCGCGTTCGCCGCTGCCAGGCTGCGGCTGGGGGTCCTGCGCCACGTGCTCGGCGCCGGACCGGCGGCCACCCGGCGTTTCCCTGAAGGCGAACTGGTCACCCGGGCCGGGCTGAACGCCGAGGAGGCGGGCCGGGCCCCCGAGACGGTCACCGGCGCGCTCGCGCTGCTCGTCCCCACGGCAGGCGCCCTCGTCGCGCTCACGCTCATCGCGCCCGTCCTGACGCTGACCCTCGGGGTGGGCATCGTCGTCATCCTGCTCGTGCTGCGCGCCTTCCTCCGCGCGACGACGGTCATCTCGGGCGGATACCAGGAGGTGCAGGGGGAGATCGCCGCCCGGCTCGTGGACGCCATGGAGGGGGCGCGCACGATCGCCGCGGCGGGGACCGCCGCCCAGGAAGCGCGGCGCGTGCTGGAGCCGCTGCCCCGGCTGCGGGCCCACGGCATGTCACTGTGGCGGGCCAACGCCGGGGCCGCGGTCCAGTCGGGGCTCGTGGTGCCGCTGCTCGAGGTCGCGGTGCTGATCGCCGGGGGGTTCATGCTCGCCTCCGGCCGGCTCTCGGTCGGGGAGCTGTACGCCGCCGCCCGCTACGCCGTGCTCGGGGCGTCCCTGAGCACCGCCCTGGGCTACGTCGGCGGGCTGGCCCGGGCACGGGCGGCCGCCGGACGGGTGGCCGAGGTCTTCGAACTCGTCCCCGTCACGCACGGCACGCGGACGCTCCCGCCCGGCCCGGGCACGGTCGAGTTCCGCGACGTGGCGGTGGACGGCCTGACCGTCGGCGACCTCACGCTGCCCGGGGGCTCGGTGACCGCCGTGGTCGGACGCTCCGGCGCGGGCAAGTCCCTGCTGGCCGCCCTGGCGGGCCGCCTGACCGACCCGGAGCGCGGTGCCGTCCTGCTCGACGGGGTCCCGCTGCGGGAGCTGTCGCGCGAGGAACTGCGCAAAGCCATCGGGTACGCCTTCGAGCGCCCGGTCCTGGTGGGCGAGACCGTGGCGGAGGCCATTACGACGGCCGCCGGTCCCTCCGCCGTCGAGGCGGCGAAGGCGGCGTGCGCGGACGCGTTCGTCCGGCGGCTGCCGCTCGGCTACGGCACGCCCCTCCGCGAGGCCCCGATGTCCGGTGGCGAGCGGCAGCGGATCGGCCTGGCCAGGGCGTTCGCGCAGGGGGAGCGGCTGCTGGTGCTCGACGACGCCACCTCCAGCCTCGACACCGTGACGGAGCGCGAGGTCGGCCGGGCGCTCACCATCGATCGGCGGGGCCGTACCCGGCTGATCGCGGCCCACCGGCTCGCCACGGCCGCCCGCGCCGACCAGGTCGTCTGGCTGGAGGGCGGGAGGGTGCGCGCCCGGGGGCCGCACGACGTGCTGTGGCGGGACCCGGCCTACCGGGCCGTCTTCCAGGGGGCGACGCCATGAAGGTGCCCGCCCGACGGCGGCAGGCGGCGCCGGCTTCGGGGAGTGGCGGGCCGGTGGGGGCAGGGCGGACCAGGGGGCGCGGCGGGCCTGCGCGGGGTGTGTTCTGGCGGGCGTTGGGGCGGGAGCCGCGGCGGCTGGCCTGGATCGGGTTCTGGTCCGTGCTCGAGGCGGCGCCCGCGTTCCTCATCGGGCACGCGGTCGCCCGCGCCATCGAGGACGGGTTCGCCAGGGCCGAACCCGCGACCGGGCTGGCGTGGCTGGCCGCGCTCGGCGTCGCGTGGCTGGTCGGGGCGGTGGCCGCGCGGCAGGTGGTGCTGGCCGTCGCGGGGGTGGCGGAGCCGTTCAGGGACGACCTCCTGACGCACGTCGTCGAGGGGACCCTGAACCGGGGCACCAGCCGCGACAGCGCCGCGGTGGCCAGGGCGACGCTCCAGGTCGAGCTGGCCAGGGACGCCTTCGCGTCCGTCGTCACCACCGTGAGGGGGTTCGTGTTCACGGTGGCCGGCGTGGTGCTGGGGCTGGCGACGCTGGCCCCGCAGGCGCTCGCCCTCGTGCTGCCGCCCTTCGCCGCCGGGCTCGGGCTGTTCCTGGCCTCGTTGCCGGCCCTCGCACGCAGGCAGCGGGCGTTCCTGCTGGCCGACGAACGGCTGGCCGACGAGATGACGGCCACCGCGGGCGGGCTGCGCGACATCGAGGCGTGCGGCCTGCGCCAACCCGTGGCCGAGCGGCTGGAACGCCAGGTCGGCGCGCAGGCCGCCGCCGCCCGCGCGCTCGCCGGGGTGACCGCCGCCCGCACCGCGGCCCTGGCCGTGGGCGGCTGGCTGCCGGTCGTCCTCGTGCTGGCCGGCACCCCACGGCTGCTGGACGGCGGCCTCGGCCCCGGCGTGATCGCCGGCACGCTCGCGTACGTCACGCAGTCCCTGGCCCCCGCGCTCGGCGGCCTCGTGCAGGGCCTCGGGGTCAGCGGCATCCGGCTGGCCGCCACGCTCGGCCGCATCGTCTCCTCCGCCCCGCCCGCCGCGCCGCCCCGGCCCAGGATCCGACCCAGCGGCTGCGACGTGCGGCTCTCCGCCGTCACCTTCGCGTACGGCCCGCACTCCGCCCCCGTCGTCGACCGCCTGGACCTCTCCATCCCCGAGGGTGACCACCTCGCGGTCGTGGGGCCCAGCGGCGCCGGCAAGTCCACGCTCGCGGCCCTGGTCAGCGGCATGCTCCGGCCCGGCACGGGCGAGGCGCTGGTCGGCGGCGTCCCCGCCGACCGGCTCGACCCCGCCGCCCGCGTGCTGATCCCCCAGGAGGCGTACGTCTTCCGCGGCACCCTCATAGAGAATCTCATCGCCCTCGGCACACAGGACGGCACGCCCCTGGGTGCGGCGGGCGCCCAGGGGACGTGCCCCGACCTCGTCGGGAGGCTGGACGAGGCCGTCGCGGCCGTCGGCGCCCGGGAGCTGGTGGACGAGCTGGGCGGCTACGGGGCCCGGCTGGACCCGGCGGCGCTGTCGGCCGGGCAGCGCCAGCTCGTCGCGCTCGCCCGCGCCTATCTCGCCCCCGCCCCCCTGGTCATCCTCGACGAGGCCACCTGCCACCTCGACCCCGCCGCCGAGGCCCGTGCGGAGAACGCGTTCGCGCGGCGCGGCGGCACGCTCGTTGTCGTCGCGCACCGCCTCACCTCCGCGCTGCGCGCCCGCCGCATCCTCCTCATGGACGGAACCCGGGTGAGCATCGGCACCCACGACGAACTGATCAGGACCTCTCCGCTCTACGCCGACCTGGCCGGCCACTGGCACCCGGAGCCCGTGTCATGAAATTTCTGGACAAGTACCCGCGCGCCGAGCGCCTCCCCGGCAGCCCGAGCGAGATCGACGACCCGTACCGCCGGCTCGAAGACCCCGGCGACCCCGGCACCAAGACCTGGCTGGCCGAGCAGGACCGGCTGTGGCGCGACAGCGCCGCCCGGCTGCCCCAGCGCGAGCGGTTCCTGGCCCGGCTCACCGAGCTCAGGGAGACGGGCCTGGTCACCCCGCCGGTCTGGCGCGGCGAGCGGAGCTTCCACCTGCGCCAGACCACCTCCCAGGAACACCCGGTCCTCCACTGCGGCGACCGCGTCGTCCTCGACCCCATGGACCTCGACCCCACGGGGCTCACGACGCTGGACGACTGGCAGCCCGACCTGGAAGGGCGCCTCCTGGCGTACCAGATCTCGCGCAGGGGCGACGAGAAGGCGGACCTGTACGTCAGGGACGTCGAGACCGGGGCCGTCGTGGACGGGCCCATCGGCGGCTGCCGCTACTCCGCGGTCGCCTGGCTGCCGGGCGGCGCGGCCTTCTACTACGTGCGCTTCCACGAGGGCGTCTACCTGCACAGGATCGGCGACGCGGCGGACGTCCCCGTTTTCACACGCGGGCCGGTCCGGTACGGCGTGCAGATCAGCGCCGACGGCCGCTGGCTGACGATCTCGGCGGGCGGCTCGCTCTGGCTCGCCGAGCCGGGCGGCCAGGGCGAGCCCCGCCCCGTACCGGACGCCCTGGCGGCCGCGGTGGCCTGCGACGGCCGCCTCTACCTGGTCACCGACCGGGACGCGCCCCGGCGCCGGCTCTGCGTGGCCGATCCGGCGGAGCCCGGCGCGTGGCGGGAGCTGATCCCCGAGGACCCGGAGGCGGTGCTGGGCGCGTTCACCGTGCTCGACGGCGACCGGCTGCTCGTCGCCAGGACCCGCCACGCCGTGGGGGAGATCGCCGTCCACCACGCCCGCACGGGGGAGCGGCTGGGCTCCGTGCCGCTGCCCGGCAGCGGCACGATCGCCTCGCTGACCTCCCGCCCCGGCGGTGGCTCCGAGGCGTGGTTCGCCTACACCGACGCCGTCACGCCCCCCGAGGTCTGGCGCCACGACGTCCGCACCGGCGAGACCACCCTCTGGTCCGCCCCGCCGGGCCGCGTGAGCCGGCCCGCCGTGCGCAGCCACCACATCGAGTACGCCTCGGCCGACGGCACCCGCGTCCGCATGGTCGTGGTGGCGGGCCCGTCGGCGGGCGGCCCGCGCCCCACGATCCTCACCGGGTACGGCGGCTTCGGCATCCCCCTGCGCCCCGGCTACGCCGCCGACTCCCTGGCCTGGGTCGAGGCGGGCGGCGTGCTGGCCGTCGCCAACCTCAGAGGCGGCGGCGAGGAGGGCGAGGAGTGGCACCGGGACGGCATGCTGGAACGCAAACAGAACGTCTTCGACGACTTCGCGGCCGCCGCCGGCAAGCTCATCGCCGACGGCTGGACGACACCGGAGCAGCTCGGCATCTGGGGCGAGTCGAACGGCGGCCTCCTCGTCGGGGCGGCCCTCACCCAGCGGCCCGGCCTGTTCGCGGCGGCGGTGTGCTCGGCGGGCCTGCTTGACATGGCCCGCTACCACCTCGGCGGCCTCGGCCCCTCCTGGACCGGTGAGTACGGCGACCCCGACGACCCCGAACAGCTCCGCTGGCTGCTCGCCTACTCGCCCTACCACCACGTCAGGAAGGGGACGGACTACCCGGCGACGCTGTTCACGGTCTCGGCGGGCGACACGCGGGTCGATCCGATGCACGCGCGCAAGATGTGCGCCGCCCTGCAGTGGGCCGCGGGCGGGGACCGGCCGATCCTGCTCCGGCACGAGCCGGACGTGGGCCACGGCGCGCGGGCGGCCAGCAGGTCGGTCGCCCTGGCGGCGGACGCCCTCGCCTTCCTGGCCGCGCACACGGGCCTAGATCCAGCCTGACTCCCTGGCGATGCGGATGGCGTCGATCCTGCTGCGGGCGCCCAGCTTGGCCGTCGTCTTGGACAGGTAGTTGCGCACCGTGCCCTCCGACAGGAAGAGCGACGCCGCGATCTCCCCGATCGACGCCCCGTCCGCCGCGGCCCCGATCACGTCCAGCTCGCGCGGCGTCAGCGGCGCCTCGGGTGGTCGCATGGCCGCGATGGCCAGCTCCGAGTCGATGACCCGCTCTCCCCCGGCCACTCGCCGGATCCCGTCCGCCAGCCGGTCCGGCGGGGCGTCCTTGGCCATGAAGCCCCGTACGTGCACGTCGAGCGCCCGCTTGAGCAGGCCCGGCGTGCCCACGCCGGTCAGGATGAGCACCCCGCACTCGGGCAGCTTCGCGTGCAGCTCGCCGGCGGCGGTGAGCCCGTCCTTGCCGGGTAACGCGATGTCGAGCACGGCGACGTCCGGGCGGGAGGCCCTGGCCGCGGCCAGGATGCGATCTCCCCTGGAGACCTCGGCCACGACCTCGATGTCCTCCTCATAAGCCAGCAGCGCCACGAGCGCCCCGCGTACCAGGTTCATGTCCTCAGCGAGCAACGTTCGAATCACCATGCGTCCTTGCGGTCGGCCGGCTTGCAACGTCTGGGAGTGCCCTAATCCTGACTTATTGACCCGAGTGTGAAAAGTCCTGCCAAATAACCGTCAGACCAAACATGCGCTTTTGGGGAATGGACACCGACATGGAACCACGCGTTCGCCCCCTCCCGCCCGAAGAATGGGACGATTTCACGAAGGCCAACCCGCAGAACGTGTTCACCACGCTGGCCCGCCACCCCGCGCTCTACAAGAAGTGGCTGGGATTCGGCGGCGCGCTGCTCGACGGCACGCTGCCCGCCCGCGACCGGGAGCTGGCCATCCTGCGCACCGCCTACCACACCGGCAGCGCCTACGAGTGGGCCCACCACGCGCGCCTGGGCAGCGAGGCCGGGCTCACGGACCAGGAGATCGCGTCGGTGAGCCACCCGGACGCCCTCTGGCCGGTGGAGGACCAGCTCGTGCTGCAGGTCGCCGACGACCTCCACTACGCCGGCGACCTGACCGACGCCACCTGGTCGGCGCTCTGCGACCGCTACGACGAGCCGGCCAGGATCGAGCTGGTCGTGCTCGTGGCCCACTACACGATGCTGGCGCTCGTGCTCAGGACGCTCAGAGTGGAACTCGAGGAGTGATCATCGTGACGCCCGGCACCGAGCCGATCGAGGCCAGCGCCTTGCCGGCGTCGGCCAGCCCGATCGTGCGGGTGACGAGCTGGTCGGGATGCAGGATCCCGGCCCTGATCATCTCCAGCATCGGCGGGTACGCGTGCGCGGCCATGCCGTGGCTGCCCAGCAGCCGCAGCTCATGGCCGATCACGCGGGCCATCGGCACCGGCGTCGGCCCTCCCGGCAGCAGCCCCACCTGCACGTGGCGACCCTTGCGCCGCAGGCTCTCGATGGAGGCGGCGCAGGTCTGCGGGCTGCCCAGCGCGTCGATCGACACGTGGGCGCCGCCCCTGGTCAGCTCCCTGACCTGAGCCGCCGCGTCGCCGGCCGAACCGTTGACGAAGTGCGTGGCGCCCGCGCGCTCGGCCAGGTGCAGGGCGTCGGTGCTGATGTCCACGGCCACCACGCGGGCCCCGGCCGCCGTCGCGATCATCACGGCAGACAGGCCCACGCCGCCGCACCCGTGCACCGCGACCCACTCGCCCGGCCGCACCTCGCCGACCTGCGCCACGGCGCGGAAGGCGGTGGCGAAGCGGCAGCCGAGCCCGGCCGCCGTGACGTAGGCCATGTCCTCGGGGATCGCGATCAGGTTGACGTCCGCGTGGTCGATGGCCACGTACTCGGCGAACGAGCCCCAGTGGGTGAAGCCGGGCTGCGTCTGCCGCTCGCACACCTGCTGGTCGCCGGTGGCGCAGGACGGGCACGAGCCGCAGGCGCAGATGAACGGCACCGTCACGCGCGCCCCCGGCAGCCAGCCGCGCACGTCGGAGCCGACCGCCTCGACGACGCCCGCCAGCTCGTGGCCGGGCACGTGGGGCAGGACCTTGATGTCGGGGTCGTGCCCCTGCCAGCCGTGCCAGTCGGACCGGCACAGCCCCGTCGCCTCGACCCTGATCACCGCTCCGTGCGGGGCAGGGGACGGGTCGGGCAGCTCGCGCACGTCGAGCTCACCACCGAAGATGTCAAACGCAACCGCTCGCATCTCATGAGCTTAGGGTCAGTTGCCGCAGGTCGCGCAAGGCCTGGTGGGAGGGCGAACCCGGTTCGGTGGTGTAGAGGACGAGGCGGAGATCGTCGCGGTCGGGCACGGGCATGACCTGGCAGATCGCGTCGATGGTGCCGACCAGCGGATGCGTGACCTGTTTGCGCTGCTCCCTGCGGATCTCGACCTCGTACCTGGCCCACAGCTCGGCGAAGTGCGGGCTGAGCGCGTGCATCTCGGCGACCAGCGCCTGGATCTTGCGGTCGTCGGGGTAGCGGCCCGCGGCGGCGCGCAGGTCGGCGACGGAGGCGCGGGCGAAGCGGCCCTTCTCCTCGTCGCTGAGGTACTCGGCGATGTCGGGGGACATGAAGACCCAGCGGATGACGTTGCGGTCGTCCGGGGACACGGTGTCGAGGCCGCCCATGAGCACGTTGGCCAGGGGGTTCCAGGCGCGGATGTCGTACCTGGCGTCCAGCACGTACGCGGGCACCTCCTCCATGAACGCGATCAGGTGCAGCAGGCTCTCGGGCAGGTCCTCCCTGATCCGGGGCGTCTCCACCGCGTGCCCGGCCAGGTGGAGCAGGTGGGCGCGCTCGTCCCGGCCCAGCATGAGCGCCCTGGCCAGCGCGTTGAGCACCTGCCTGGACGGGTGCGGGCCCCGGCCCTGCTCCAGCCGGATGTAGTAGTCGATCGACATGCCGGCGAGTTGCGCGACCTCCTGCCTGCGCAGGCCCGGCGTGCGGCGTCGCTCGCCGCCCGGCAGCCCGACCTCGGCGGGGGTGACACGGGAGCGCCTGCTGCGCAGGAAATCGGCGAGTTCGTCGCGGTTCATGCCTCCATCTTTAGTGATGTCCGGTCGTGCGTGGGTGGTACCGCTGATACCAGCCTCGCCAGACCTCTCCCGAACCCGCTGTGACCTGCGCGAACGTGGACGGCATGACGAAGATTGCCCTCATCACGGGCGCCAACAAGGGCATCGGCTACGAGATCGCTCGACTGCTGGCCGAGCAGGGTGTCACCACGATCGTGGGGGCGCGCGACGAGGAGCGCGGGCGGGCCGCCGCGGAGCGGCTGGGCCAGCCGTACGTGCGGCTCGACGTGACCGACGAGGCGAGCGCGGCCGCCGCCGCGAAGTGGGTCGAGCAGGAGTACGGCCGGCTGGACATCCTGGTCAACAACGCCGGGATCACCGGCTCCTTCATGGACCCGCGCCCCAGCGCCACTCCCGCCGGGGTGCTGAGGGAGGTCTACGAGACGAACGTGTTCGGCGTGGTGACGGTCACCAACGCGATGCTGCCGCTGCTGCGGGAGTCGGAGGCCGGCCGGATCGTGAACATGACGAGCGAGCTGGGCTCGCTGACCATGGCGATGGACCGGGAGAGCCCCTTCTGGGACGTCAACATCATGGCCTACAACTCCTCCAAGACCGCGCTCAACATGGTGACCGTCTCCTACGCCAAGGAGCTGATGGACACCCCGATCAAGGTGAACGCGGCCAACCCCGGCTACTGCGCCACCGACCTCAACGGGCACAGCGGGTTCCGTACCGCCGAGCAGGGCGCGGCCATCGCCGTACGGCTCGCGACCCTCGACGCCGACGGCCCAACCGGGGCGTATCTGGAGGACGCGGGATCTATCCACTGGTGAGGTGTCAAGCCTGGTGAATCGGACAGAAGGGGGTGATGGGACGAGATCTAGATAAGGAGCGGTTCACGGAGGCGGAGTACGCCGCTTTCGGGGAGCGGATCCGGGAGCAGCTCGGCGTGCTGCGCGAGCTGCTCGCGACCCCCGGCTTCGGCCAGGGTCCGGCCACGGTCGGGGCGGAGCTGGAGCTGTTCCTGATCGACGAGCGGGGCCGGCCGTTGCCCCACAACAGCCAGGTGCTCGAAGCCCTCGGCGACCCCCGCGTGGTGCTGGAGCTGGGCCGCTACAACATCGAGGTGAACCTGACCCCCACGCCGCTGGCCGGCGAGCCCTTCGAGCGGCTGAGCGGGGAGGTCCAGGAGACGATCGTCAAGGTGGACGGGGCGGTGGAGGACGGGGGTGCGCTGCCCATCGGCATCCTGCCCACGCTCGACGCCGAGGACTTCACGGTTGGCGCGATGAGCGACCAGAACCGCTACCGGGCCATGAGCAGGGGCATCAGGCGGCTGCGGCTGGAGCCGTTCCTGGTCAAGATCGACGATCTGGAGCTGTCGGTGGAGGACGTGATCCTCGAGAGCGCCAACACCTCCTGGCAGGTGCACATCCGCACGCCGCCCGAGCGCTTCGCCCGGCTGTTCAACGCCGCCCAGCTCGCCATCGGCCCGGTGCTGGCCGCCTGCGGGAACTCGCCGTTCTTCCTCGGCAGGCGGCTGTGGGAGGAGACGCGCATCGCGCTGATGGAGGAGGCCGCCGACGACCGGGACGTGCAGCGGCGCGAGCGCAGGGACGGGCGGGTCACGTTCGGCTCCGACTGGGTGCGCGAGGGGGCGTACGAGCTGTTCGAGCGGTACGTGCGGGACTACGACCCCGTGGTGCCCGATCTGACCGACGACGCGGAGCCGTACGAGGTGCCGGAGCTGCGGCTGCACCAGGGCACGATCTGGCAGTGGAACCGGCCCGTCTACGACCCGGCCGACGGCGGCCACCTGCGGATCGAGATGCGGGCGCTGCCGGCGGGGCCCTCGTGCGCGGACATGGCGGCCAACACCGCGTTCCTGCTCGGGCTCACGTTGTCGCAGGCGGAGCGGGACCTGACCGGCTACCGGTTCGGGGAGGCGTACCAGAACTTCTACCGCGCCGCCATGCACGGGCTGGACGCCAAGCTCTCCTGGCCCGGCTCCGATGCCGACTTCGAGGCCGCCGACCTGGTGCTCCGCCTACTGCCCGAGGCGCGGGAAGGGCTGCTCGCGGCGGGGGTGACGCCCTCGGACGCCGACCGCGCGCTGGGCGTGATCGCGCAGCGCACCCGGCTGCGCCGCACGGGCGCGGCCTGGCAGCGGGAGGCTCTGGAACGCTTTCAAGGCGACAGGGAACGGCTCGTACGGCGTTATCGCGAGCTGTCACTGTCGGGACTTCCGGTGCATTTGTGGCCCTGATCGCAAACTTCTATCGCACTCCGTCCGTCAAACTAGGTCAAGGGACGGCAAAGCGAGGAAGTTATGGCGGCAACGGGGATGGCACCCACGAACAAGGCACCCTTCGCCTTGCGTCGGGAAGCGGGCGATCTGGCCGAAGGGGCGGCGAAGCTGGCGGGGGAGATCGGCAGCGCCGGTGTCGAGGCGGTGCTGGCGCAGGCCAACCGGGTGGCGACCCGGAAGGGGGCATCGGGCGCGCTGGGGGCGATGAGCCCGAAACCGGCCGAGTGGTACGCCTTCGACGGCAAGGACCAGGACACGGTCGACTGGTACCCGCAGGGGCTGACATGCTCGGACGAGTCGGGCTCCATCGGGGTGCCGGCGTTCCTGGCGTCCTGGTACTTCAAGCCGGAGGCGGGCGAGCGGGGCATCAGGGTGTCCTTTCTCAGCCCCAAAACCCTGAAATATCAGCATGCGCTGCTGGTCGAGGCGAAGCCTGATGGTTCGTACGGGCCGATCAACATCCACGCGGGCGGCATCGCGTGCGACGGCGACCTGGTCTACATCGCCGACACCAAGAGGGGGCTGCGTGTCTTCGACCTGAAGCACGTGCTCGACCTGCGCACCGCCCAGAACGACCTGGGCGACCCCACGCGGGTCGGACGGCACGGCGGCAAGCTCCACGCCTTCGGCTATCGGTACGTGATGCCGCAGACCGACTTCTGGAAGGTCGCGAAGCCGGGGCCGCTCTTCTCGTTCGTCTCGATCGACCGCAGTGGCGGCACGCCGCGGCTGGTCACCGGCGAGTACCGCGAGAGCGACCCGGGCGGCTGGGTGGGCCGCTGGCCCCTGGGCCTGTCCGGCGGCGAGCCGGAGGACGCCTTCATCATGGGACAGCCCAAGATCCAGGGGGCCATCTCATGGGGCGGCAAGTGGTACCTGAGCCAGGCGGCCGGCGCGAACGCCAACGGCAAGCTGCTTGTCCACACCGACGGCAAGCTGGAGACGCGGGGGTTCCCCATCGGGCCGGAGGACCTGACGGTGCAGGGCGGCAAGTTGTGGAGCGTCACCGAGTTCAGGAACCGCCGGATCATCTTCGGCGTGCCCCTGTAGCCGCCGTTCAGCCCTTGAGGTGCTCGTACAGCACCTCGCGGTAGTGGCGGTCGAAGTCGTCGTAGCGGGCGCGCAGCTCCGCGCCCGGCCAGCCGGCCGGCAGCAGCTCCTGCGGGAGCAGCGGGTCGGCCAGGAGGTGGCGCAGCACGGCGGCCGAGACCAGGAAGCCCTCGGCCAGGCCGCCGGCCCGGTCGAGGGCCCGCTCCAGCCGGCGCGCCTCGGCCGCCCAGCCGTCCAGGTCCCACAGCAGGGGAGTGGGGTCGTCGTGCGGGCGGCCGTCGATCAGGGTGCACTGCGCCGTGACGGCCTCCGGCCACTCGCGCACCAGGTTGGCGGGCCGCATCCAGGTGCCCTCGCGCAGCTCGGCCAGGCGCAGCGCGGACATCGTGGCCCGGAACGCGGCCCGGTCGGCGGGCGCGCGCCGCTCCGCCGTGACCACGGCGACCTCCCACGTGCCGTCCCAGGGCCTGGTGTGCGGGTCGCGGCTCTCGTCCTGCCTGGCCTGGCGCTCGACGAGCCGCCCCGACAGCGTGTAGAAGCGGCCGTCCTGGAGGAGGTCGCCGGCCGCGACCATGCGCGACAGCGCCACCCGTACGGTGCCCTCGGCGATGCCGAACAGCGCGCCGATGCGCACCAGCTGCCGGGCCGGCAGCCGCGGCGGGTGGCTGCCCAGCAGCGCGCTCAGCACGGCCGATCTGGCACTCAGGGTGTTACGCTCTTCCATCGCGTGTCGAGTATATGTAACACTCGCGAGTATGGGGCGCTATCTCATCGAACCTTTCGACCGCAGCGACCGCTACGCCACCGAGCGCTACCAGGGCGCCGCCGGGCGCAACTGGTGGACCTGCGATCCCACGCTGCGCCTGCTCATGCGGCGCCACCTGGGCGAGGGCTTCGCCTGGGCGGAGCCGCGCCTGGACCGGCTGGGCGCGCTGATGGGCGGGCTCGTGGCCGAGTGCGCCGAGGAGACCGACCGCAACCCGCCGCGGCTGGAGAAGTACGACAAGTGGGGCAGGGACGTCAGCGAGGTCGTCATGCCGCCGTCGTTCCACGCGGCCCGGCGGGCGCTCATGGAGGACAACTTCACCTCGCCGTCCTTCGCCGCCGAGGCGCGGGCGCACGGGGCGAACCCGGCCGCGCTCGCCGCCGCCTGGACGTACCTGCTCGATCAGGCCGACATCGGGATGGGCTGCGCGCTCGGCACCGGAGGGGACATGGTGGTCTCCCTCGCCGAGAAGTACGCGCCCGAGGACGTACGCGATCGGGTGCGGGAGATCTTCGCCAACGGCTACTACTCCGGCGAGGCCGCTCAGATGTTCACCGAGCGGACGGGCGGCTCGGACCTGGCCGCACTGGAGGCCGTGGCGGTGCCCGCCGGCGACGCGTGGCTGCTGACCGGCTTCAAGTGGTTCGCCTCCAACGCCAACGGGTCCGCGTTCGTGGTGCTGGCCAGGCGCCCTGACGGGAACGTGTCGCCGTTCCTCGTGCTGTGGGACCGGCGGGACGGAAGCCGCAACGGCGTGCGGATCAGGCGGCTCAAGGACAAGCTCGGCACCAGGTCGGTAGCCTCGGCCGAGGTCGAGTTCGCCGACGCGGAGGCGTTCCCCCTGTCGGGCGAGGGCTCCGGCTCCGGGCTCGGGACCATGATGAAGCTCACCAACGCCTCCAGGCTCGGGGTGGCCATGATGGGCGTCGGCGTGGCCAGGCGCGCGCTCGTGGAGTCGATCTGCTACGCCCGGGCCCGCGAGGCGTTCGGACGGCCGCTCATCGACCAGCCGCTCATGCGCCGCAAGCTGAGCGAGCTGATCGTCGAGGTCGAGGCCGCCCAGGCGCTCGCCTTCGACGGCCTCGCCGGCCCCCGCCTGCGCATCGCCCCCGCCCTGATCAAGCTGCGCGCCGCCCGCCTCGGGGTGACGGCGGCCGGCGACGCGATCGAGGTGCACGGCGGCAACGGCTACATCGAGCAGTGGCCGGTGGCCCGCCTCCTGCGCGACGCCCAGGTCAACCCCATCTGGGAGGGCGGCGACAACATCCTCTGCCTCGACGTGCGGCGGGCCATGGTGAAGGAGCAGGCCCACCTGCCCTTCCTCGACCGCCTGCGCGACCTGGCCACCTCCGACCTGGTGCACGCCCGCATCGACGACCTCGCCAAGGCCGTCTCGGCGTGGGCCGCGCTGGAGCCCTCGGCGGCGGAGGAGCGGCTGTATCCGCTGGCGCAGTTCATGGCCGACGTGTACGCCGCCGCCCTGCTGGAGGACCAGGCCACCTGGGGGCTCGACGACGGCCGCAAGGCGCTGGTCGCCCGCCTCTACGCCGAGGCCCACCTCGTGGACCACGGCCCGCTGCGCGGGATCGACCGCCCGGCGGAGGGCTCGGAGCTGTTCGACGACCTCGTTTCGGGAGCTGCCACGCTCTGACGAACGGGTGGTGGGCGGGCCCTCGATCCGCCCACCACAGCGTTTCCAGCCGTGACCCGGCGACTACCACCAATCGGTGCACTTGATGGCCGCCGGCTCGTGGCGACCCCACCTCAAGCAGGCCCGGAATCTCCAGTTGGAGTCGGAGCTGGTGCGCTGTGCCGCGCTGGTCTTCGTCTGCCCGCCGGAGCTCACCTCGAACGGACCGCACTGGAGCCAGGTCCTGCCGCCGTCCCGGGTCCAGTCCATCCAGACGCTGTCACCCCACTGAGTGGTCCCACCCAGGTGAGCCCAACCGCGGGTGACACCACCGATCCTGCCGTAGTAGAGGGTGGCGGTCCGCCCGAAGATGCCGACCGGTGTCACCGGCGCCTGCGTGCCCCGCAGGGTGTCGGGAATGTCGACGAAGCCGTTGGCGCCCCGCTCACACTCCTGCGGCGACGCGGCGGCGGGGGATGCCCCGGCGACGACGACCTGAGCCGTGACCAGCCCCGTGGCGAGCGCGAGGACCAGCCCTCGACGGCGAATCCGGGTAAGCATACGATGTCCGTCCTTCCTCCTGATCGCGGAACCGACGCATCGAGTCAACCAAGGACGGCTGTCGTATCCCTTTCCCTGCTCTGTCGCGCCTGTGTTCGAGCAGGGAATCCGTCACACCCGCAGGACGGTGACCTGGCGGCCGGACGGCGTGGTCGCCTGCTCGAAAGCGCCTCGTTCCTTCCAGGGCGGGGCCTCCGGGCGCCGGTCGAAGACCACCAGCACGCCGGTGGAGAGGCTGAGCCGGTCCAGATAGCGGTCGAGCTGCGCGAGACCGTCGGGCAACGGGTCGTCCCTGCCCGCCCGCCAGACCTTCAGCTCCATCGCCTCCCGCTGCATCAGCCGCTCTCCCCCCGGACCGGTGTAGGGCCAGCGGACCAGCACGTCCAGGCGCTTGGTGCCCGCGGCGTACTCCCGATCGAGATAGCCTCCGCCGTTCACCAGGCGATGCAGGAAGGCCATGAGGATGATCTGGCAGGCGGCCTCGTGGTAACCCTCCTGCCGGATGAGCACCTCGCCGTGCTCGCGCCAGAACACGACGAACTCCTCCAGCAGCCGGTCCAGGTCGAAACGCCCGTCCGGCAGCACGAAGCTCCGCGGATCGGCCATCACGAACCGCTCCGTGTGAGCGCCCAGAACTCGCAAGATGACCTCCCGATAGATGGCGTTCGCCACCTCTAGCGGAGGTTTCTGCTTGACCAGGCCCAGATCGCGGACGTAGGACAGGTCGTCGGAGAAGGTGTGGTCGATGTCGGGGAAGGTCCCGGCCACCACGGGCTCCATCACCCGTCTGACCGGGGCCTCGCGCAGCCGAGCCATCAGCGAATCCAGATGGGTGTCACGCGTCTGGATCAACCGCTCCTGCGCCTCCTCCACGTGCTCGCCAGTGATGGCGCCGGTCACTCCCATCTCCGAGATGATCTCATCGGCGAGGGCATTGACCAGCCACGGCTGTCCCTGGGTTAGCTCGAAGGCCAGATCCACCGCGTCTTTGGTGAACTGCTGGCCGGTCGCTCGCGTGTGCTGGTCGTAGAGCTCGGCGATCTGACCGGCGGTGAAGTCGCCCAGCCGCAGCGACTCGGCGATGATGTGGCTGGCCGGATTCCACGGGCCGGGGTCGCCGCCCGAGGCGACCTTGTAGTCACGCACGTTGCGCAACCCGCACAGCACCACGGACGTGGGGAACGGATAGCCCTCCGGCCGCGCGTTGTGGCCGTCGCGGAGCTGGCGGAGGATACTGATCATGCTATCGCCCTGCAGGGCGTCGATCTCGTCGAGAAACAGCACTACCGGGCGCGGGCACTGGCGGCACCACTCGCTCAGCGCCGCACCCAAGCGGCTGCCCAGTGTGACCTGCGGCCAGGGATCCGGCGGCAGCAGCTCGTCCGGCCATTCCGACCGCTCGGCGGCCTCGCGGATGGAATGCAGCAGAATCGACTCCGCAGCGGCGTAGTCGTCACCGGCCACCACGGCACGCTCGCAGGAGAACATCAGGGCGGCGATGTCACCCTCGGCGGTGAGCTCAGACGCCAGCGCCCGCAACGACGTCGTCTTCCCGGTCTGTCGGGGTGCATGCAGCACGAAGTAACGGTCCATGTCGATGAGTGTCCGTGCCTGCGGGAGCCGCTGCGTGGGGGGAAGCATGTAGTGGCGCCGCGGATCGCACGGGCCGGTGGCGTTGAAGTACTTCGCTCCGAGTGGCCGCACGGTCACATTCTGCCATCGCGCGCTCTGTCAGTTGTGAGATTCCGCGTCGAGACCGCCGACCTCGTGCTGAGTATTGGAGGCGTGCTGGGCACGGTACGCCTGCACGACTATTGGCGACGGTGAGGCAGGAGCAAGGATGGGCGGCCGATGAGCTCAGATGCCGATAAGTCGGACCCGGTCCCCGCACAGTCGGGCCATGTCGTCGACATCGGAGGTCAGTATGGCCACCGGGCCCGGCTGGCGCAGTGCCACCTCGGCAACGGTCGCGTCGATCGCGTACTTGTGGCCGTGCAGACCTGCTCCCTTGAGCAGCTTCGCGGCCGCCTTCGCCGCGCTCTCGGTTACCGGCTCGACCTTGACGCGGGAGAGCGCCCACTGCAGTCGAGGCATGTTCACCCGCGCGTGGCTGACTTCCACGATGGTGTTGGCGCTGATGACGAAATCGGTGCCCATGGTCTGGAATACCTGGAACATCGCGAGAATCTTGCGATCCTGTGCGATCCAGGCGGAGACCCCTTGGGAGTCCAGGACGACGGTTTCGACGTGCTCGATCACGCCGCGCCCGCTGAACCACCGAGGCCCGCCGCCCCGAATATCCTGGAGCGGGCCTGAGCCAGCTCCTCCTCGGTGAACTCTCCGTGCTCCTCCTGGTAACGCAGCAGGTCGGCGCCGAGGAGTTGGTGCCGCAGCTGACGCGCCACCGCCTCGGCGACATAGCCGGAGACGTTGTCGGTGAGCTTCCTGAGCTCAGCAACCTGGTCACTCGGCAGCGTCACCGTGATGCGTGTCGTATCCGCCATGAAGCAAGCATACTGCGGTATGCGCAAGGGCGCCGCTTCGCTCGTGACAGCCCGCTGACCTCAATCGGCGGCTTCGAGGATCGGCACGACCTCAATCTCGATTGATACTCCCCAAAGCAGGTGGTCAACACCGTTCGTAGCCAGCCATTCCTGAACATCAGTGGCAAGCTTCTCTGCGTCGGCCTGGTCCGGAACGCCAAGCTGTACGGCAGCCACTTTCAGATTCTGGCCGAAATACCGGATGACCAGCGAACGGTCATCCCATCTGGTTACCTCGGTTTCCAGCCCAGGGCAGCCGTGTACTCGCAGGGTGCCGCCCAAACCCAAGACGAACTGCCGCCCGTCAAGCAGCTCCACCATGACATCGGCATCCTTCCCATGACCAAAAAGGATGATCTCCGAGAGTCGTTCGCCCGCCAGCGGCAGTTCTGTCCAGGTTGGGGACGGTTGCTGGCGCATGTGCTCGCGAATGATTCGGACGTAGCTGCTCACGGATGAATCGTAGCCGCATGATCACTCTAAGTGGCGAGGTTGCGGACAAGCTCGCTGCCGATCCATGTGCGTCGGATCAGGGCTTCGAGGGCCCGTTCACTCGTGCCTGCCGGGCCACTCTCCAGCCGTCCGGGCCGGGCAAGGGTCCGGCCGGCGGGTCGGGAGGCGCCCGTGCCCGTACTTCCGCGCAGGCGATCATGGACGAGTTGCGCCAGGCTCTGAGTCGTACGCCCATTGAGGTACCCGAGGAGGAGGCCGCCTCGATCGGGCGGAAGTACGGGCTCGCCTGAGTCCTGCTGCGACCCGGGCGAAAGCCGAGTCCCCGCAGGAGGTCAGGAAGGTTCCCGCGGGGCTGTTGCTTGGTTGATGACGCTAGAAGTCGAATATGCCGTTCTTCGCGCCTGCTACGAACTTGTCCCAGACGGCCCGACGGACCACCCATGGCTCGGTATCCGGCTGTTCGGTGTCGCGCAACGCGATGCGGCCGTCGGACAGATGCTTGGCCTCCAGGCAGTCGCCGCCTTGACCGCTCGACGCGGTGATCCATCCGGTCGGGGTTGCAATCTCCTTCGCGACTTCCTCATTCATCTCCACGCTGCACTCTCTCCTTGATCCGCTGCACTGACAGATACTCAGGGAGCGCCGCGCTGCGTATGAGTTCGAGTCGGTCCACGAGTCGCTTGATCTCGCTGGTGGAGTCAACGACGCGACCTTGGACGGCTGATTCGACGTAGGCGGCGATCGGCACTCCGTTCTGCTGCGCCAAGAGAGCTGGGCCCACCAGCACTGCCGTACACCGGGCCGCGTACGGGAGTAGTTGGACGGTGAACCACTTGTTCTCGGCCAAAGTGATCAGGTGCTCTAGCTGGCGGTGGGTTACGAACTCGTCTCCAACCGGACGATACAGGATGCCCTCGTCCATCACAGCAAGGAATTGAGGGGGATTCGGCCGATTGAATATGGATTGTCGCTCCATCCGGGCCTCGACCGCTTCTTCGGCCTGCTGCGGGGTCGCGTGAGGCTCGCCCTCGAAGATCGCACGCGCGTACTCCTCCGTCTGTACCAGTCCGGGCACGATGAGTGGGGCCCAGGTGAGGAGCTGATCGGCTTTCCTCTCGATCGGTGGCCACTGCCGGAACCAATCGGGCATCCGGTTGCCGCTGATGGCTGGCCAGTGGGAGAGCAGGGGGCCGTTGAGGCCAAGTGCCTCTTCGCAGAGCTCGATCAACTCGCGCGTGGGGTTCTCGTCTCCGCGTTCTACGTTGCCGATGCGGCTCTTGCTGTAGCCGATGCGCTCGGCGAGCTGTTCCTGAGTCCATTTAGCGGCATATCGGTATTTGCGCAGATCGGCACCGAAATGTGCCGCTGGGCTGGCGGTTGGGTCAAGCTCCTTGGGTGCTGGCATCACGCCTCCCGTAACCAAGTCCATTCCAGCTCTTCTGGTTTGCTGCCAGTTGAAGTCTGGGACCGCTCTGGGATTGTTTCGCAAGACAATGTAGCGCGTCGCAGGCATTGTTTGAAGGGGCTTGCGGAGATGGATGATTCGCAAGCGCTCATAACAGAGCCCAGCAGGATCAATGCTGACATCGTTATGCCGGGCTAATAGGGGTATGGGTGATAAATATGTCTTCACTCGGAATGAAACTCGTCGGCGCAATGCGGTTTCCTGGGTGCCCTCAGATAATCCGTGATGTACGGATTTATGCTGCTCATTGGCTCGTTATGGCACTGCCGGAGACTGCTGACGATGCGAATCTTCTGGACAATCTGCGGCTCCTGGTCACCGAGCTCGCCGCCAACGCGATAAAGCACACTATGTCCGGTCGCTGGAAATGGGGGTCATTTCGAGTCCGCCTGTGGCTCGGCGCCGACTGGATCCGTATCGAAGTG
Source organism: Nonomuraea sp. NPDC050451 (assembly GCF_044458585.1). NCBI lineage: Bacteria > Bacillati > Actinomycetota > Actinomycetes > Streptosporangiales > Streptosporangiaceae > Nonomuraea > Nonomuraea sp. NPDC050451. The sequence goes on along the minus strand of NZ_JBITHZ010000002.1, from coordinate 135,675 downwards.
ATGGACCAGGGGTGGTGGTCGGGGCCGCGACTTCGTGACGACACATTCGAGACCGGCGGACGTGGACTTCAGATCTTGGCGGCCGTGGCGACGAAATGGGGAGTCAGAAGGCGCTCGTTCGGCCGAACCGTCTGGTTCGAACTGCCTGTCCAGGCCCCTGCCGCGGTGGACATCGCGGATGTCCCGCATCGACATCACGTGCAGGAACCTCGTCGAGAACTTGAGGAAAGGACCGCGTGACATGTCGAAGATCCCCGACTTCCATGGTCCGCACGTCGAGCCACCCCTGCCCGGCCACGTCAAGCTGTCCTGGTACGAGCCCACTCCTCGGGCGCCGCGTATCCGGGTGATCTCACACACCTGTGAATGCCGCGAGAGGACGTACGAACTGTGCGCCGCCGCCGGCCAGGGCTTTGTCCGCCGTACCGACCGCGCGAAGCGGACCGTCCGGGAAACCGCGTGGACGTTGACCGCGACCGCCAGACGCATCTTCGAGCAGATCCTGCGCGGAGAGGCCCGATGATCGGCAGACCACTGCGCGGTTGCCGGACCACCGCCGCCAAGCAACGAGCACGGATTGACCAAGGCGACCTGCGCCGCGTAGAGCCCGGCCAGGCCGGTTCGAGGCGGCATCCCGGGAATCACTGACGGTGAGTTGCTGGCAGGGAACCCCGGCTTGGACGTACGCTCGGCCCGTTCCCCGAGGACTTCCCCGAGGAGGGCCGCATGACCGTACGCGTGGAGCGCGAGGGACCGGTCACCACCGTGGTGATCAGCAGGCCGGAGGCGCGTAACGCGGTCGATCGCAAGACGGCCGACGCGCTGGCGAGCGCGTTCCGTGACTTCGAGGGCTCCGACGCCGCCGTGGCGGTGCTGTGGGGCGAGGGCGGCACGTTCTGCGCGGGCGCCGACCTCAAGGCGCTCGACAACCACGTCGGCGAGGACGGCGACGGGCCGATGGGACCGACCAGGGTGCGGCTGTCCAAGCCGGTCATCGCCGCCGTGGCCGGGCACGCCGTCGCGGGCGGGCTGGAGCTGGCCCTCTGGTGCGACCTGCGGGTGGCCGAGGAGGGGGCGGTCTTCGGGGTGTTCTGCCGCAGGTGGGGGGTGCCGCTCATCGACGGCGGCACCGTACGGCTGCCCCGGCTCGTCGGCGCCTCGCGGGCCATGGACATGATCCTCACCGGCCGGCCCGTCGAGGGGCGGGAGGCGTACGAGTGGGGGCTGGCCAACCGGCTCGTGCCCACCGGCACCGCACGGCGGCACGCCGAGGAGCTGGCCCGCGAGATCGCCCGCTTCCCGCAGACCTGCCTGCGCGGCGACCGGCTGTCGGCGCTGGAGCAGGAGGGGGTGAGCGAGGAGGAGGCGATGCGCAACGAGCTGCGCCACGGGCTCGTCTCGCTGCCCGACGCCGTGGGCGGCGCCGCCCGCTTCGGGGCGGGCGCGGGCCGCCACGGAGACTTCGGCGATCTCTAACGCGCTCGCGGAGGCTTCGGCGACCTCGAAGACGCAGCAGGGGCCCTCGGGGGTTCGCGCCCGCGTCTCGAGGATGCTCGGAGTCCACCTTCGCCGAAGTTTGTCGCCCTGCGTTGCTATAGATGGCGTCATCATCCGACATTTCTAGACACAGGGCGTTCGATGGCATCAGTGACGTTTCGCGATGAGACTGCGATGGGCCGGGAGCTGGGGGCGTTCTCTCTGCCTGGCCTCCCTGAGCGGATCTCGGCCCGGGAGCTGGTACGGCTGCGCGTACGCGAGGCGGTGGCCCGCCACAACGCCGCCCCGTCGCATCATTTCCGCGGCCTGGTCAAGCCGGGCGACGCCGAGATCGATCTGACCGTCGATCCGGTGGTGTCCTTCGTCAAGCTCGTCCCCCTGGTCGGGGGCTGACGTGAACTACGACATTCTTCGTGACTCTCCCCTCAACAACCACTACGACTTGGTCTATCTGGCCAACGACCACAAAGAGATGTTCGAGCGGTTCGACTCTGCCTTCGCTGCTCATGAGGCCTTCAATGCGGAGGAGTACGACGAGAGCGAGTTACGCCTCTTCGCCGTGTGGGCACAGATGCGGCTCAGCCTCGGCTGGGACGGCGGCCACGATCACGACGAACGCCGGCTCGACGTCATCCGCGAGGCGATCGGCCACCTGCCGGAGGTTCCCATGGCGGTGGTCACCCAGCTGTGGAGCGCGGCCAACGGCCTGATGACCTGGCGGCACACCAACTACGCCGAGCTGTACCGGCTGCCGCTGGCCGCCACCGCCCGGCTTCCCTACCACGAGCGGCGTGTCGTGCTGAATTCCATGCCCGGGTGGTTCGCCCGGTACTGGAAGCCCGCCTGGGAGGTCCTGCGCGAGCCGGTCGAGGCGCTGCTCACCGAACCGGAGACCGACGATCCCGGCGCCACCGTCCGCAACATCATGTGGGAGGACGACGCGTTCGCCACCCGGATGATCGCCGATCACGCCTCCCGCCTCACCGCTCCCGAGGTCCTGCCACTGCTGCGGCACTGGACCACCGCCACCGCCTCCAAACCCAGCGCAAGGTGGACCAGGCGGGCCGCCGAGTCGCTGACCCCGCAGGCCGCCGAACTGATCAAAGACATCCTCGGCCAGGTCATCGCCCACCGTGAGGTCACGCTCCGGCACCCCATCCACGGCGGCGAGTGGACCGAGACCGTCTTCCTGCGCGAGCGCACCGCCGTACCGCTGCGCGGCATGGTGTGGACCTGCGAGCTGATCGGCGAGCCGTGGGTGACCGCCCTGCTGGGGGACGTCGCCGTGGCGACCGGCACCGGGATCGGCGGCTCCGGCGCCAACGCGCGCAGTGAGATGCTCGCCAACGCTGCGATCGGGGTGCTGGCCCGGCGCGGCGGCCTGGAGGTGGTCGCCCAGCTGGCCCGCGTGCAGGCCAAGGTACGGAAGAAGACCATCCTGGCAGGCGTGGCCAAGACCTTGGACGCGGTCGCGGTTCAGAGCGGGTTGTCGCCCGAGCAACTGCTGGAGCGCACGGTCCCGACCTTCGGACTGGGTCCCGACGGCACTCGCGCCGAGCACGGCCTGCGGCTGACCCTCGATGGCGTCGTGGGCTTCGTCGACCCCTCCGGCAAGATCCGCAAGACGATCCCCAAGGCCGTCCGCGAGGAGCACAAGGACCTGCTGGCCGAGCTCAAGGCCACCGCCAAGGAGATCAAGAAGGTCTTGCCGGCCGAGCGCTTCCGGATCGAGCGCGCATTGGCCACCGAACGCGTCTGGCGCTGGAGTGAGGTGTGCGAGCACTACCTCGACCACCCGGTCACCGGCTCCTTCGGCAGAGCCTTGATCTGGGAGATCCTCCAGGGACCGGCCGGGCGCCCGGTGCTCGTGGACGGCACCTGGGAGCTGACCGACCCGGCCGGGCGCCGCATCCAGCCCGACCCCGACACCCCGGTGCTCCTCTGGCACCCCATCTCCCACAGCATGGAAGAGGTACGCGCCTGGCGCGATCACCTCATGGAGTACGGCCTGCGCCAGCCGTTCAAGCAGGCCTTCCGCGAGGTCTACCTGCTCACCCCCGCCGAGGAGGAGACTCTCGATCACTCGCGCCGCTTCACCGGTCATCTGCTGCGGTACGGTCAGGCGAAGGCGTTGCTGACCGGACGCGGCTGGACCGGGATGTCACTGGGCCACTGGGGCTGGGAGTACGGTTCAGACCAGGCCGAAGCCGCCAAGGAGCTCCCCGGCGGCCTGGTCGCCCACTGGGGTTTTCACCTGGATGAGGGCTCGTTCGAGCGAGATGACCTCGGCACGGTGTCCATCTGCGTCAGCGGCGATCTCCACTTCACCGACGACAGCGGGCGCCGAGTCCCGCTGACCGAGGTGGCCCCGCTGACGTTGTCGGAGGTGCTGCGTGACGCTGACCTGGCCGTCGGCGTCACCTCCACCGGCCTGGACCCCGAGGGGGACGGCGAGTACTGGCATTCCTACGGCTTCGGCGACCTGACCGAGACCGCCCGCGTCCGCCGTGACGCGCTGGCCCGGTTGTTGCCGCGCCTGGTCATCGCCGACCGCTGCACCATCGCCGACCGGTTCCTGCGCGTCCGCGGTGACCTGCGCACCTACAAGATCCACCTCGGTTCGGGCAACATCCTCATGGAGCCCAACGACGCTTACCTGTGCATCGTCCCCCGCCGCGGTTCCGGCGACCCGGTCCTCCTGCCCTTCGAGGAGGACGGCGGCATGTTGTCGATCGTCCTGTCGAAGGCGTTCCTCCTGGCCGCCGACACCGCGATCACCGACCCGTCCATCACGCTCCAGATCCGGCCCTGAGCGTCACCGCCGGGAGAGACGCTGTCGTGCCTCTCCCGGCGGTGACGATGGCAGGACGGGGCGCTGGACGTCGCCGGGGCCGTGTCCGGGCGGCGCCGGTCCCGCTGGAACCGGCTCTATGCCAGCACGGGGAAGTTGGCCCGGATGACGCCGTGCGGGTCGCGGGACCGCTTGAGGTCGCGGAGCCTGGCCAGCGACTCGCGCGGGAAGGCCGCCGCGGCCTGCTCGCCGCCGTGCAGCATCGTGTACGGCCTGCGCCCGCTGCTGAACGGCACCAGCGCCTTGCCCAGCCGTTCGAGGCGCTCGGCCGTGGCCTCGGTGGGCTGGCCGATCGCGTAGATCAGGTACGGCTCGTCCAGGTGCCCCGAGGCGCCGCCCCCGTCGGCGGGCCTGGACAGCGCGCCGCCCAGGTGCCGGATCTGCACACTGATCAGCGGGTCGATCGGCTCGCCCAGCAGCACCCCGGCCACCTGGTCGTCGAGCCCGGTCAGCAGCTCGCAGCGGCTGGTGCCGGACTGGGGATCGGTGGGCTCGTCGCAGATGGAGCCCAGCTCGGCCACCGGCAGCAGCCGCCGGTTGTCGCTGATCGCGCCGCCGATCAGCTCGAAGGGCCGCAGCAGCGCGCCCGGGTCCCGGCCCAGGTACGTGCTGTCGATCATGACGAACCCCGGGCCGCCGGGGATCTGCAGCAGGTCGAACCAGACCGTCAATTCGTCCGGCGCGCTCGCGGTGACCTCGCGGTAGGCGGCCAGCACCTCGGGCGCCCGCTCGATCGGCCACATGATCCGCCCGCCGTACAGGAAGGGGGCCGGCCGCAGCTCGAACTCCATCGCCGTCACGACCGCGAAGTCACCGCCGCCGCCCCGCAGCGCCCAGAACAGCTCGGGGTCCCGCTCGGCCGTCACCCGGATCCGCCGGCCCTCGGCGTCCACCGCGTCGAAGGCCCGCACGCTGTCGGCGGCGAAGCCGTACTTCCTGCTGAACCAGCTCAGCCCGCCGCCCAGCGTGTACCCGGTCACGCTGACCACGGGGGAGCTGCCCGCGAGGCCGGTCAGCCCGAGCGGGCTCGCCGCCGCCAGCACCTCGCCCCACTTCACGCCCGCGCCGACGCGCGCCACCCCGTTGTCGATCTCCACTCCGCCCAGGCCGCCGGTCCGCAGCAGGATCGTGCCCTCGGTGTCGCCGGAGGCGCCGTGGCCGCTCGGCTGCGCGGTCACCGACAGCCCGTGCAGGCGGGCGTAGCCGACCGCGGCCGCCACGTCGTCGGCGTCGGCCGCTTCGACGACCGCGCGCACCTGCTGGTCGACGGCCAGGTTCCACGGCCTGCGCGCCTCGTCGAAACCCTCGTCGCCGGGGAGGAGCACGCGGCCGGTCGTCAAGTTCTTCAGTTCGTTCATGGATCAAGCATGCGTTTCGGCACTTGAGAAGTATTTGAGGTTGACTTGGGGTCCGTGGAGTTCAGACTGTTCGGTCCGCTTGAGGTGGACGACGGCGACGGCAACCGGCTCGACCTCGGCACCCGCAAGCAGCGTGCGGTCCTGGCCCGGCTGGCCCTCGAACCCGGCCGCGTCGTGCCGCTCGACCGGCTGATCGAGGAGCTGTGGGCGGGAGAGGCGCCGGCCAAGGCCACGGCGACGCTGCAGGCGTACGTCTCGCATCTCCGGCGGGTGCTGGAGCCGGACCGCAAGCCGCGCACGCCGCCCCGGGTGCTGCTCACCCGCGAGCCCGGCTACGTGCTGGACGTCACGCCCGGCCAGACGGACGTGGGCCGCTTCGCCGCGTGGGCCGCCGACGGGGCGCGCCTGGTCAGGCAGGGGCGGCACGCGGAGGGCGCGCGGGTGCTCGACCGGGCGCTCGCGCTGTGGCGGGGGGAGCCGCTGGCCGAGTTCCCCGATCTGGCGCCGGCGGCGTCCGCGCGGCTGGACGAGCTGCGGCTCGCGGCCGAGGAGGACCGGCTGGAGGCCCGGCTGGCGCTCGGCGAGGCCAGCCTGCCCGACCTGGAGGCGCTGACGGAGGCGCACCCGTACCGGGAGCGGGCGTGGGGACTGCTCGTGCTCGGGCTGTACCGGGCGGGCCGCCAGGCCGACGCGCTCGCGGCGCTGCGCAAGGTACGCGCCCTGCTCGCCGACGAGCTGGGCATCGAGCCGGGGCCCGAGCTGAGGCGGCTGGAGCAGGCGGTGTTCGAGCAGGCGCCCGAGCTCGACCCGGGCAGCACCCCTGCCCCCGAACCCGCTCCCGCGCCCGTCCCCGCGGGGCCGGGGTCCGACAGGCTCGTGGCCAGGGAGGGCGAGCTGCGGGTCCTGGAGGAGCTGCTGTCGCAGGCCAGACACGGCAGGGGCGGGCTGGCGCTGGTCACCGGCGAGGCCGGCATCGGGAAGACGAGCCTGGCCAGGGCGGTCGCCGACCTGGCCACCGCCAGGGGCTTCCGGGTGGAGTGGGGCCGCTGCCTCGACGGCGGCACGGCCCCCGCGTTCTGGCCGTGGACCCGCGCGGGCCTGATCCCGCCGTCCCCGCAGGCCGAGCTGTTCGACCTGTACGACGCCGTGCTGGCGGAGCTGCGGACCGGCCCCCTGCTCGTGGTGCTGGAGGACCTGCACTGGGCCGACGCCTCCTCGCTGAAGCTGCTCGGCCACGTCGCCGGCGAGCTGGCCAGGACCTCCGCGCTCGTCGTGGCCACGCTCAGGCCCGAACCGGGCGACCACCCCGAGCAGCTGCGCGAGACCCTGGGCGCGCTGGCCAGGGAGGGCCGCAGGCTGCCGCTGGCGCCGTTCGACGCCTCGGGCGTGCGCGACTACCTGCGCCTGCGCGACGTGGCGGCCGACCCGCAGGAGCTGCTCGACCGCTCGGGCGGCAACCCGTTCTACCTGACCGAGCTGCTCCGCCTGCCCGAACCCGAGCGCCACCTCGTCCCGCCCGGCGCCCGCGACGTCATCGAACGCCGCCTGGCCCGCCTCCCCGAGCCCACCCGCGACCTGCTCAGAGCCGCCGCGGTCGCGGGCCGGGAGGTGGAGCTGGACCTGCTGACCGCCCTCGTGGACCGCCCCGTCGAGGAGGTCATGTCGCAGCTGGAGCCCGCGCTGGCCGCCGGGCTGCTGGCCCAGCTGCCGACCGGGGCCGCCGACTACCGCTTCTCCCACGCCCTCGTACGGCAGGCGCTCGACCAGGGCCTCACCCGGCTGGACCGCGCCCGCCTGCACCTGCGGGCCGCCGGGCACCTGGAGACCCTGCCCGGCGCCGACCCGGCGATCCTGGCCGGCCACTTCGCCGCCGCGGCCCGGCTGGGCGGCGCGCCCAAGGCCGTCACCTACGCCATCCGGGCCGCCGGACAGGCCGCGGAACGCCACGGCTACCAGGAGGCCGTGCAGCTGTGGGAGCTGGCGTTCGACCACCTGCCGCCCGGCGACTCGCCCGAGCGCTGCCGCGTGCTCACCGAGCTGGGCCAGGCCCGCCGCACCACGGGTGACGCCGAAGGCGCCTACCGCGACCTGACCGAGGCCGTCGCCCAGGCCCAGCGGCTCGGCGACCGGCACGCGCTGGTGGCGGCGGTCTCGGTCTTCGGCGGCCTGTCGGTGTGGAACTGGCGCCCGTACGGCGTCGTGGACGAGGACATGGTCGCGATCCTGGAGGACCTCCTGGCGGGCGACCTCGACGACCGCTCCAGGGCCGCGCTCCTGGGCACGCTCGGCATCGAGCTGCACTACGGCCCCCGGCGCGCCGAGGGCGAGCGGCTGGCGCTCGACGCGGTCGGCCTGGCCCGCCGCTCCGGCGACCCCATGCTGCTGGCCAAGGCCCTCAACAACTACCTGATCGCGAGCTTCGTACCCGGCCGCAACCCCGAGCGGCTGGCGGCGGCAGAGGAGATGCTGGCCGTCCCCGGCCTGCCCAGGGAGGCCAGGCTGGTGGCGCGGGTGCTGCGCATGTCGTGCCTGCTGCGCGCGGGCGAGCTGGCCGAGTGGAGCAGGGACCTGGCCCGCTGCGAGCAGCTGCTGCACGAGGTCGCCCGGCCCGAGCTGGAGGCCATGGTCCGCGTCGCGCAGACCGCCGACCACGCCCTGCACGGCCGGTGGGCCGAGGCGGAGGCGCTGGCCGAGCACTTCCCCAAGATCTCCTTCGGGGCGAGCCTGTGGGGCCAGGAGGCCCGCCGCCTCGGCGTCCTGTACACGTGCCGGCGCGGCCAGGGCCGGGTGGCGGAGCTGCTGGACGAGCTGGTGGCCGCGGGTGACCGTCCGCTCATGAGCCTGGTGCGCCCGCTCGCCATTCTGGCCTCCCTGGACGTGGCCCGCACCGGACAGGCGCGGCGGCTGCTCCAACGGTGGGGCGTGGACCTGCGGGAGGACTGGTCGGCCGACTTCTTCTTCCCGGTCTGGGGTCTCGTGGCCGCCCAGCTCGGCACCCCCGACCCCGGGGAGATGTACGAGCGGCTGCTGCCGATCGCCGATCAGCCCATCGTCCTGGGCACGGGCAGCGCGGCCCTCGGCTGCGTGCAGGACGTGCTGGCCGAGCTGGCGCTCCGGCTCGGGCGCACCGAGCAGGCGCTGGAGCACAACCAGGCGGCCATCACCAGGCATCAGCGGCTCGGCCTGGCCTACCTGGAGTCGCGCAGCCGCGCCCGCCGCGCCGAGCTGCAGCCCTGAGTCTTGTCGGTGGCCCCGCGTATCGTGACCGTATGCCTGACATCGAGGTCGCGGGTCGCGAGGTCCGCATCACCAGCCCCGACAAGGTGGTCTTCCCGCAGTCCGGCCACACCAAGCTCGACCTGATCCGCTTCTACCAGGCCGTGGGCGAGGCGGCGCTGCGGGGCGTCCACGGGCGGCCGATGGTGCTCAAGCGGTTCGTGCACGGCATCGAGCAGGAGGCGTTCTTCCAGAAGCGCGCCCCGGCCAAGCGGCCCGACTGGATCGAGGTGGCCGAGCTGAAATACCGCTCAGGGCTGAGCGCGGAGGAGGTGGTCTGCACCGACCTGGCCCAGCTGCTGTGGGTGGTCAATCTCGGGTGCGTCGACCTCAACCCCCATCCGGTGCGCGCCGACGACCTGTCCAGGCCCGACGAGCTGCGCATCGACCTCGACCCGGTGCCCGGTGTCGAGTGGGCCGACGTGCTGGCCACCGCGCAGGTGGCGCGCGAGGTGCTGGCCGACCACGGGCTGGTCGCCTGGCCCAAGACGTCCGGGTCGCGGGGGTTCCATGTCTATGCCCGCATCGAGCGGCGCTGGCCGTTCGCCAAGGTGCGCAAGGCGGCCGAGACGGTGGCCCGCGAGGTCGAGCGGCGCGCGCCCGAGCTGGCCACCAGCCGGTGGTGGAAGGAGGAGCGGCACGGCGTGTTCGTCGACTTCAACCAGAACGCCTACGACCGCACCGTGGCCTCCGCCTACTCCGTGCGGGCCGTGTCCGACGCCCGGGTCTCGACGCCGCTGACCTGGGACGAGGTGCCCCGCTGCCGCCCCGAGACGTTCACGATCGACACCGTGGCCAAGCGGCTGGCCGAGTCCGGCGACCCGTGGGAGGACATGGACCTGCACCCGGGCTCGCTCGACTCGCTGCTGGAGCTGGCCGAGGAGCTCGGCCCGGCGCCCAAGCCGCCCAAGGGCAGCGGGCGCAGGCAGCAGACGATGCCCGTCATCGAGATCGCGCGGGCGGAGCACAAGGAGGAGGCGCTGGCCGGGTTCGAGCGGTGGAAGGCCCGCCACCCGGCGGTCGCCGCCCTGCTGGAGCCCGCCGACGTGCTGGTCGACGGCATGCGGGGGCGCAGCAGCGTGTGGTATCGCATCAGGGTCAACCTCCAGCACGTGCCGGAGGCGGAGCGGCCGCCGCAGGAGCCGCTGGAGGTCGACTACGATCCCTGGCGCGGCGCCGGTTCCCCGGAGCGCTGAGCACGCTCCGGGGGAGAGGCGTCAGCGGCCGGAGATCAGGTTCGCCATCCGCGCGAACGGCGACGTGGTGGTGCCGTGGTCGTTCTCCTGCCGGTCGGCGGCGCGGAAGAGCGCGTAGATGAGCTGCACGCCCGTCCACCGCAGCGGCTCGGGCTCCCACTGGCGCACCTGGCGGCCCACCCAGGGCAGGGCCGTCAGCTCGGTGTCCTGGCGCAGCACCAGGTCGCGCAGGGTGCGGCCGGCCAGGTTCGTGGTCGTGACGCCGCTGCCCACATAGCCGCCCGCCCAGCCGAGGCCGGTCGCGTGGTCCAGGTGCACCGTCGAGCACCAGTCGCGCGGCACGCCCAGCACGCCGCACCAGGAGTGCTGGATCCGCGCGTCCGCCGCCGCGGGGAAGAGCTTGACCAGCATCCGCCACAGCAGGGCGACCGTCTGCGGCTGCGTGGCGCCCCGGACGTCGGTACGCGAGCCGTACCGGTAGGGCACGCCCCGCCCGCCGATCGCGATGCGGTCGTCGGCGGTGCGCTGCGCGTAGATGTAGGCGTGCGCCTCGTCCCCGAGCAGCTCGTTGCCCTGCCAGCCGATGTGCTTCCAGACCTCGGGCGGCAGCGGCTCGGTGACGATCATGGAGCTGTTCATGGGCAGCCACTGCCGGTGCTGACCGGACAGCGAGGCGGTGAAGCCCTCGGTGGCGCGGATGACGTAGTCCGCCGTGACCGCCCCGCGCGTGGTGACCGCCGCCGCCTGGCTGCCGTCCCGCCGCGGGATGATCTTCGTGACCGTGGTGTCCTCGAAGATGTCCACCCCGAGCCGGACGACCGCCTCGGCCAGGCCGACGGCCAGCTTGGCGGGCTGGATGCGGGCGCAGTGCGGCGAGTAGGTGGCCTCCAGCGTGCCCGCCACCTGCACGCGTTCGCGCTGCTCGTCGCGGTCCATCAGCCGCAGGTCGTCCTGGCCGTACCCCCAGGTACGCAGGTCGTCGAGCTCCTCGCGCAGCCGGCGCCGCTGGGCCGGGTTCGTCGCGACGTGGATGAGGCCGCCCTTGTGGATGTCGGCGTCGATGGCCTCCTCGCGGGTCACCTCGATGACCTCGTCCACGGCGTGGAACATCGCGTGCTGCAGGTCGATCATCGCCTGCCGGCCGCGCGCCTTGGCGTGCCGCTTGCGCGACCCGGCGAACTCCGCCGACAGCCACCCGCCGTTGCGCCCCGACGCCCCGAACCCGGCGAACTCCTTCTCCAGGATCGCGATCCGCAGCCCCGGTTCGGCCTTCTTCAGGTAGTACGCGGTCCACAGGCCGGTGTAACCGCCGCCGACGATGGCCACGTCGTACGAGCGCGACCCCGGCAGCGGGGGACGCCGGTCCGGCAGGCCGATCTGGCGGTACCAGAACGAGACTCCGCCGTTGGCGAAATCCTTGGTGAGCGGGATGCCTTTCACGTGAGCACAGCCTCCACATCGGGCGAGTCGGGCAGCAGGACGGAGTCGGCGACGCGCCACGTCAGCGTGACCTCGTCGCCGCCGCGGGCGTCGCTGAGGTTGCCGGCCTGCTCGCGCACCAGCGCGGACGAGCCGTCGGGCAGCCTCAGCTCCAGCTTCCTGCTGGAGCCCAGGTAAATCTCGCCGGTGACGGTGGCCGGCAGGGCGTTCCATTCCGAGCCGGGGGAGAAACCCGCCTCCCGCACGGCCAGCCGCTCCGGGCGTACGACGAGCGCGCCCGCCCTGTCGGGCAGGCTGCCCGGCGCCCGCAGCAGCCGCGCGCACACCCCGATGCCGTCGGGCGTGACGTCGCCGCGCAGGATGGTCGACTCGCCGAGGAAGCGGGCCACGAACAGCGTGGCGGGCCGCTCGTACAGCTCCTCGGCGGGCCCGACCTGCTCGATGCGGCCGCGGTTGAAGACCGCGATCCGGTCCGACAGCACCAGCGCCTCGTCCTGGTCGTGCGTGACGTACACGAACGTGGTGCCGAGCTCGCCGTGGATGCGCTTGATCTCGAGCTGGAGCCAGTCGCGCAGCTTCTTGTCCAGTGCGCCCAGGGGCTCGTCCATCAGCAGCACGCGCGGGCTGTAGACGATGGCGCGGGCCACGGCCACGCGCTGCTGCTGGCCGCCGGACAGCTCGCGCGGGTAGCGGTGGCCGTACTCGCCGAGGTGGACGGTGGCCAGCGCGGCCGCGACCAGCTCGGCGCGCCGTGCCTTGGGCACCTTGCGCTGTTTGAGCGGGTACGCGATGTTCTCGGCGACCGTCATGTGCGGGAACAGGGCGTAGTGCTGGAAGACCATGCCCATGTCCCGTTTGTGGGCGGGCGTCGCGGCGATGGCGGTCCCGTCCACGGTCAGCTCGCCGGTGGTGGGCTGGTCGAAGCCGGCGATGATGTTCAGCGTGGTCGTCTTGCCCGAGCCGCTGGGCCCGAGCAGCGTGATGAACTCGCCCGGCTTGATCGACAGCGAGACGTCGTCCACGGCGACGAAGTCGCCGTAGCGCTTGGTCAGTCCGGTCAGCTCGATGCCGGCGCCGCGGGCGGCGAGATCGTTACTGGTGGGCACGTGACCTCCTGGCGACGAAGAAGGTGGCGATCAGGACGAGGCTCGTGGTCAGCACGATGATCATCGTGGCCGCCGCGGCGATGGTCGGGTCGGTCTCGCGGGTGACGCTCGCGTACATCTTCACCGGCAGGGTCTGCAGGTAGGGGCTCTGGATGAACAGCGAGACGACCACCTCGTCGAAGCTCGTGACGAACGCGAACAGCGCCCCCGCGGCCACGCCGGGCGCGACCAGCGGCAGCGTCACGGTGCGGAAGGTGGTCCAGCGGCCCGCGCCCAGGCTGGCCGCCGCGCTCTCCAGCCGCCGGTCGAACCCGCTCAGCGACGCGGTCACCGGGATCATCACGAACGGCAGCGCCAGCACGGTGTGCGCCATGACGAAGCCCATGAGCGTCCCGACGAGCTGCAGCTTCAGGAACACGGCGTAGACGCCGATGGCCAGCACGACCCCGGGCACGATCATCGGGGCCAGCATCGACCCCTGGACCAGCGCGAGCCCGCGCATCCTGGCCCTGGTCAGGCCGAGCGCCGCCGCGGTGCCGAGCGTGGTGGCGACCACGGTGACCAGCAGGCCCACCTCTATCGAGGTCCACAAGGCCGACATCCAGGCCGGGTCGCCGAAGAAGTGCTCGTACCAGCGGGTGGACCAGCCGTCCGGCGGGAACTTGAGCGACGCCTTCGAGGTGAAGCTGAGCGGCACCACGATCAGCGCGGGAGCCACCAGCCAGACGCCGACCAGCGCGCAGAACGCCCACAGCACCCCGCGGCCCACACGGGCGCTCATCCGGTCACCTTCTTCCCGGCGCGGCGCAGCGTGACCGCCAGCAGCGCGATCATGGCCAGCGTGAGCCCGAGCAGGACCACGCCCATCGCGCCGCCGCGCCCCCATTTCAGCAGGCCGTTGACCTGCGTGAAGATCTGCTGCGAGAGCAGCGCGTCGGTGGGGGAGCCGAGCAGCGCGGGGGTGACGTAGAACCCGAGCGCGCTGATGAACACGGTCAGGCACCCCGCCGACACCCCGGGCAGCGACAGCGGCACGTAGACGTCCAGGAACGCCTTGACGGGCCGCGCTCCCATGCTGCCCGCCGCGGTGAGCAGCCGCCGGTCGATCCCGCTCATCACCGCGTAGAGCGGCAGCACCATGAACGGCATCAGCAGCTGCACCATCCCGATCACGACGCCCGCCTGGGTGCGGATCAGGCTGAACGGGCCCAGCCCGATGGTGCCCAGCAGGTCGTTCACCACGCCGGTGTCCTGCAGCAGGATCACCCAGGCGAAGGTCCGCACCATGAGGCTGGTCCAGAACGGCACCAGCACCAGCAGCGTCAGCACGGCCCTGGCCCGCGTGCCGGCGATCGTCATGGCGTACGCGTACGGGTACGACAGGATCAGCGCGATCACCGTCACCCACAGGGCGGTGGTGAACGTGCGGCCGAGCACCCGCAGGTTCTGGGCCTCGCTGAAGAACCAGGTGAAGTTGCCCAGACCGGGCACCGGGTCGGTGAACGCGCTGATCATCATCGAGATCAGCGGAAGCAGGAAGAAGACGGCGAGCGCCACCAGCGCCGGCAGGACCAGGAGCGCCGGGCGGCGCTCAGGGTCCGCCGGCTGCCTGGCGGCGGCGGGCGGGGCGACCGCCTGCAGGGTGGAGGCCATGCGCGATCAGCCGCCGAGCCAGGCCGACCACTTCTCGATCATCTCCGGCTGGTGTTCGGCCCACCACTTGGAGTCGATCTTGAGTGCCTTCTCCGGGACGCCCGGAGCGGTGGTCAGGAACGCCTGGCCGGTCTGGTCGAGGCTCGGCTTGGCGTCGGTGTTGATCGGCGAGTACGAGGTCAGCTCCGTCAGCTTGGCCTGCTGCTGAGCGCCCAGGTAGTAGTTGATCAGCGCCATCGACGCCTTCGGGTTCTTGGCGTTCTTCGGCACGGTCAACGAGTCCATGACGGGCATCCACTGGTCCCACGCGATCTGGAACGGCGCGCCGTTCTTGACGGCGGCATAGGCCCGGCCGCTCCAGACCATCCCCATGTCCACCTCGCCGGACTCCAGCAGCTGCTGGGCCTCCGCGCCGGTCTTCCAGAAGACCAGGTTGGCGCGGACCGACTGCAGCTTCTTGGTCGCCCGGTCGACGTCGATCGGGTAGAGCTGGTCGGGCGCCACGCCGTCGGCGACCAGCGCGGCCTCGAACGGGCCGGGCGCCGAGTCGCCGGGGTTGCCCGAGATGGCGCGCTTGCCGGGGAACTTCGTCGTGTCGAAGAAGTCCTTCCAGCCCTTGGGCGGGTTGGCGCCGAACTTGTCCTTGTTGTAGACGAGCACCATGCCGTACTGCATCGCCGGGACGCTGCACTCGGTGGACAGGCCCTCGGGGACCTTGGACTTGTCGATGATCTTGTAGTCCAGCGGCTGGAGCAGCTTGCCACACTGGGCCTCGGCCCAGATGGAGTCGGTGTCGATCACGTCCCAGGTGACGTTGGAGGAGTCGACCTGGGCCTTGATCTTGGCGTAGTCGGTGGGGCCGTCCTGGAGGATCTTGGCGCCCGACTCCTGGGCGAACGGGTCCACCGCCGCCTTCTGCTGGCCCTCCTGGTATACGCCTCCGTAGGAGACGAAGGTCATGTTGAGGCCGCTCAGGGCGTCCTTCTTGATCGTGCCCGACTTGGCGGGCCCCGACCCGAGGTCGATCGAGGCGGGCGCCGCCGAGCCGGCTCCACAGGCGGTCGCTAGCAGGAGCGAAGCCGCGACAGCGGCCATGGCGGCCGGTCGCGCTGGGTGCTTCGGCATGGGTTACCCCCTAATTGGCAGGTACAGCTGGGGTTCAGGAGGATGTAGTAGGCGGGGCGACCACCCAGAGGACCTCGGCGGTCTCGTCACTCTCGTTGACGATCCGGTGGGGGACCGACGTGCGGTACTCCACGCTGTCCCCGGGCTCCAGCACGTGTGCGGCGGCCGAGCCGTTGGGTCCGAGCCAGAGAGTGATCCGCCCGCGGATGACCAGGAAGATCTCCTGGGAGTCGCCGTGGGTGTACGGTTCGTCCCCGGTGGACGAGCCCGGATCGAATTCCCCGGCGTACACCTCCACGTTCTGGAGCGGGCGCTGGGAGATCAGGAACTTGCGGGTGCCGGGAGCCGTACGGAGCTCCGGACGCGCGTCTCGGCGCACCACCCGGTGGCCGACCTCGTCCTCCTCGTTGAACAGATCCGCGACCGTGAGGCCGAGAGCCGAGGCGATTCGCCTCAGCATCCCGATGCTGGAGCTGGTCTGCCCTCGCTCCAGCTGGCTGATGAAGCTCGCGCTGGCCCTGGCCTCCGCCGCGAGTGCGCGCACGGTCATGCGGCGCATGTTGCGGTAGGCACGGATTCGCGCACCCAAGCGGGCGTTCTCCGACTCCGTCATCGAACCTCTCGATTGGCTGCACTGAACAAGTTGTTAAGTGGCAATGAAAGGACCGTACATAGGTAGCCGAATGCCCATCAAGAGGGAGTTACGTAACGACTACGTAAAGGAGTCAGCCGCGAGTGGGGCGCTCGTAGCCCTCGTCGCCCCCGTAGACGTGCAGGTCGGGGTCCTGCTCCGGCTGGTTGGCGGGGCTGGTGGGCGAGGCGGTGTGCTCCGAGGCGAAGTCGTCGGAAAGCTCGATCGGCGGCGGGAAGAGGTGGTCGCGCCAGGTGATCCGGCCCTTGGGCTCGGCGTCGGTCAGCAGCTCGCCGGCGCGCTGGGCCGCGTACAGGCTGCCGGGGAAGCGCACGGGCAGGCAGGGGCGGTGCAGGCCCTTGGCCTCCAGCCAGGTCCTGACCAGCTCCTCCGTGGTGAGCACCTGGGGGCCGCCGTACTCGATCTCGTCCATCGCGGGGCCCTCGGCGATCAGCTCGTTGAGGCGGCCCGCCACCTCGCCCGTGTGGATCGGCTGCCAGGGCACCGAGCGGTCCACGGCGAGTACCGGGAGCGACTCGAAGTCGCTCAGCCGCCGGTCGAGCGCCTGCTGGAAGTGGGTGGCGCGCAGGATCGTCCAGCCCAGCTCGCTCTCCGCGATCAGCCGTTCGGCCTCCAGCTTGTGCCGGAGGTGGCCGCTGGCCACGCTGTCGGACCCGACACATGAGGTGTACAGCAGGTGCGGGTAGCCCGCCTGGCGGGCGGCGGTGACCAGCTTGCGTGTGCCGGCCACGTCCACGGCGCCGCGCCCCTTGCGGCCGCCGGTGGCGAGGTGCACGATGACGTCCACGTCGCGCACGGCCTCCGCGAGGCCGTTGCCGGAGACGAGGTCGCCCCACATCCACTCGACGTTCCCGCGGCTCTCGCGCTTGGTACGGCTCAGCGCCCGCACCCGGTGTCCCGACCTGAGCAGTGCGGGCACCAGGGCGCCGCCGAGCGTGCCCGTGGCTCCCGTGACCAGAATGCGCATGACGCCCCACTACCCGCGAATGCCCAGAAATGACAAGGAATCTGGTAAAAGCGTCTGCGACCTGTGGAGCGGGGTAGGGCGGCTCCCATGGCTCGAATCGCAGCGGAATCGCTGGTAGAACGGCTTGCCGAGTGGGGCGTCGACACCGTCTTCGGCATGCCGGGCGACGGCATCAACGGCATCATGGAGGGGCTGCGGCGCCACCGTGACCGGGTGCGCTTCGTCCTCGTCCACCACGAGGAGGCGGCCGCCTTCATGGCCACCGGCTACGCCAAGGCCACCGGCCGGATCGGCGTGTGCCTGGCCACCTCGGGGCCCGGCGGCATCCACCTGCTCAACGGGCTCTACGACGCCAAGCTGGACCACGTGCCCGTGCTGGCGATCACGGGCATGCAGGAGACGTCCGTGCTGGGCACCGGCTACCAGCAGGAGGTTCACCTCGACCGGCTGTACGAGGACGTGGCCGAGTACAACATGATGATCACCAACCCGGTGCAGCTGCCCTCGCTGGTGGACCTGGCGATCAGGACCGCCTACGCGCGGCGCGGGGTCGCCCATCTCACGCTGCCCAACGACCTGCAGGTGGCCGAGGCGGGGATGGCCCCGTACCGGGCCGTGTCCCCGGCACGCCTGCCGGAGACCGCGCCCGTCTACCTGCGGCCCTCCGGCCTGCCGCGCCAGGAGGACGTCGAATGGGCGGCCGAGGTGCTCAACAACGCCCAGCGCCCCGCCATGCTCGTCGGGCAGGGGGCGCTGCACGCCCGGCAGGAGGTGCTGGCCGTGGCCGAGGCCCTCGGCGCGCCCGTGGCCAAGACGCTGCCCGGCAAGGCGGTCATCCCGGACGACTCGCCGTACACGACCGGCGGGATCGGGCTGCTCGGCACCCGGCCGAGCGAGGAGCTGATGGACGAGGCCGACGTGCTCTTCATGGTCGGCACGAACTTCCCCTACTCCAAGTTCCTGCCGGAGCAGGCGCGAGTGGTGCAGTTCGAGGCGGAGCCGACCAGGGCGGGGGCGCGGATCGCGACCGACGTGCCCGTGGTGTGCGACGCGAAGGAGGGGCTGCGGGCGCTGCTCCCGCTGCTCACCGCCCGGGACCGCACCGCCCATCTAAAGAAATATCAGCAGATGATGACCAAGTGGCGGGCCGACATGGACGCGCTGGAGAACCCGGACCGGGCTCCCATCGCGCCGCAGTACGTCGTGTCCATCGTGGACGAGCTCGCCACCGACGACGCCATCCTGACCTGCGACAGCGGCACCATCGCCACCTGGGCCGCCCGGCACTGGACGATCCGCGGCGAGCGCGAGTTCTACCTGTCCGGGACGCTGGCGACGATGGCGCCGGGGCTGCCCTACGCCCTGGCCATGCAGCACGCCTACCCGGGACGGCAGGTCATCGCGTACGTCGGCGACGGCGGGTTCACGATGCTGATGGGCGAGTTCCTGACGGCGGTCCAGCAGCGGCTGCCGGTCAAGGTGATCATCAACAACAACAACTCGCTCGGCCAGATCCTGTGGGAGCAGATGGTGCTCGGCTATCCGGAGCACGGGGTGCGCTACCCCCAGCCGGAGGCCGACTTCTCGGCCTGGGCGAGGTCGTGCGGGGGGTTCGGGGCCAAGGTCACCAAGTCGGAGGACGTCGCCATGGCGATCGGGCAGGCGCTCGCGCACGACGGCCCGGCGCTGGTGGACGTGGACGTCAACCCGAACGAGCCGCCCATGCCGGCCAAGGTCTCCTACGAGCAGGCCAAGAACTTCGCGCAGGCGTTCCTCAAGGGGCAGCCGCACAAGGCCGCCATCGCCACGACCCTGTTCAAGGACCGGATCCAGCGGCTGGGGGAATAGCCCTCGCGATCGCCGCCGCGGTGCTCAGCAGGGGGTCGATCAGCTGCGGCAGCTCGCGGGCGCGCCGCGAGGACAGCACGATGCCCAAGGCCGCCACGGGCCGCCCGTCCACCAGGATCGGCGCCGCCGCCGAGCAGGTGCCCAGGGTCATCTCCTCGTACGTCAGCGCGTAACCCTGGGCCCGCACGACGCCCAGCTCCCTGGCCAGCCGGCCCGGCTCGGTGATCGTGTGCGAGGTGGGCCGCTCGAGCTTGCGCGCGAGGTAGGACTTCACGAACCAGTCCGGCTCGTACGCCAGCAGCGCCTTGCCCACGCCCGTCGGGTGCATCGGCAGCCGGCCGCCCGTCCGCGACACGATCGGCACCGCCCGCCGGCCGTACACCTTGTCGACGTACAGGACCTCGAGCCCGTCGCGCACGGCCAGGTGCACGTTCTCGCGCGTGGTCGCGAACAGCTCCTGCAGCCACGGGTGGGCCAGGTCGTGGAGCCGGCCGGGCGCGAGCTGGCCCAGCTCCCACAGCCGCAGCCCGACCCGCAGCCGCCCGTCGGGCGCGCGGCTCAGCGCCTGCCACTCCTCCAGCTCGGCGACCAGCCGGTGGGCCGTGCTCAGCGGCAGCCCGCTGCGCCGGGCCACGTCGGTCAGGCTGAGCTGCGGATGCGCGGAGTCGAACGCGCCCAGGATGGCCAGCACCTTGGACGTCACCGAGCGCCCGACCTCCCGGGCTCCGCCTGCCATGCGCCAATCCTGCACGGTTCTTCCACTGAGCGGAAGGGAGACCTCGGCTGAACCGGGGTCGAGGCAGGATGCTTCCCTCATGCGAACTCAGGTCGGGATCATCGGGGCAGGCCCCGCCGGGCTGCTCCTTTCCCACTTGCTCCACCTGCGCGGCATCTCCTCCGTGGTGCTGGAGAAGCGCAGCCGCGACTACGTCGAGCGGCGGGTGCGGGCCGGGGTGCTGGAGCAGGGCACGGTGGACACGCTGGTCGAGGCGGGCGTCGGCGAGCGCCTGCTGCGCGAGGGGCTGCCGCACCACGGCATCGAGCTCAGGTACGGGGGCGCGGGCCACCGCATCGCGTTCGAGAAGCTGGTGCCGGGCAGGTCCATCACCGTGTACGGGCAGCAGGAGGTGGTCAAGGACCTGATCGCGGCCAGGCTGGCCGCGGGCGGCGACATCAGGTTCGAGGTCGAGGACGTGGAGGTGCACTCCCTGGAGTCCGGCCCGTACCTGACTTTCGGCGGCGAGCGGCTCGACTGCGACGTGATCGCCGGGTGCGACGGCTTCCACGGCGTGTCCAGGCCGGCCATCCCCGAGGGCGTTCTGAGCGTTTACGAGCGGGACTATCCCTTCGCCTGGCTGGGCATCCTGGCCAGGGTGGCGCCCTCGTCGGAAGAGCTGATCTACACCAGGACCGAGCGCGGCTTCGCCCTGCACAGCATGCGCTCGCCCACCGTCAGCCGCTTCTACCTGCAGGTCCCGGCGGATACGTGCGTCGAGTACTGGCCGGACGAGCGGATCTGGGCCGAGCTGAGGGCCCGGCTGGAGAGCGTGCCCGGCTTCACGCTGACGACCGGCGAGATCACGGAGAAGGGCGTCACGCCGATGCGGGCGTTCGTGGCCGAGCCCATGCAGTACGGGCGCCTCTACCTCGCCGGCGACGCCGCCCACATCGTGCCGCCGACCGGCGCCAAGGGGCTCAACCTGGCCGTGGCCGACGTCCGCGTGCTGACCGAGGCGCTGGCCGCGTACTTCGCCGACGGCTCGACCGGGCTGCTCGACGGCTACTCCGCCGCGTGCCTGAAGCGGGTGTGGCGGGCGCAGCACTTCTCGTGGTGGATGACGACGCTGCTGCACACGTTCGAGGACGAGGACCCGTACGCGCGGCGGCTGCAGCTGTCGTACCTGGACTACGTGACCTCGTCGGAGGCGGCGGCGACGACCCTGGCCGAGAACTACGTGGGCCTGCCGTGAATGATGGCCTGACTGAGGAGGTGGACTGCGTTGGGTTCTGACGGCGGCTTGCTCGCCCCGGTCTGGGCGGGGACGCGGGCGGAGGCGATCACCTCGGACGCGGCCTGGCTGCGGGCCATGCTGGAGGCCGAGGCGGCGCTCGCCCGCGCCCAGGCGCGGCTGGAGCTCATCCCGTCGGAGGCGGCCGCGGCCATCGACCGGACGGCCGCCACGCTGGTGCTCGACCCGGCCGACCTGGCCAGGCGGTCCCGCCAGTCGGCCAACCCGGTCGTGCCCCTGGTGTCCGACCTGCGGCGGGCCGTGCCGGGCGCGGCCTCGTCCGTGCACCGGGGGGCGACCAGCCAGGACATCCTGGACAGCGCCGCCATGCTCGTGGCCACGCGGGCGATCCGTGCCATCGTGGGCGATCTGAGCGCGATCATGCGGGATCTCAGCGAGCTGGCCGAGCGGCACCGGGACACCGTCATGGCCGCGCGGACGCTGGGGCAGCAGGCGGTGCCGACCACGTTCGGGCTGAAGGCGGCGGGGTGGCTGGCCGGTCTCATGCGCGCCCGCGCCCGGCTCCGCGAGCTGCGCCTGCCGGCCCAGCTGGGCGGCGCGGCCGGCACCCTGGCCGCGTTCGCCGAGCACGCGGACGCGCGGGGCGCCGACCCGGGCACCGCGCTGCTGCTGGCCGAGGTGTTCGCCGAGGAGATCGGGCTGGCGGCGCCCCCGATGCCGTGGCACGCGGAGCGCTCTCCCGTCACCGAGCTCGGCGCGGCGCTCACCGCCACGGCCCGCGCGCTGGCCAAACCGGCCACCGACATCGTCCTCATGGCCCAGACCGAGGTGGGGGAGGTGGCCGAGTCGTCGGCCGGCTCCTCGTCGGCCATGCCGCAGAAACGCAATCCCGCCCTGTCCGTCCTGGTCAGGTCGGCCGCGTTCCAGGTGCCCGCGTACGCGCAGGTCCTCGGGCAGGTCGGCGAGCACGAGCGGGCCGCGGGGGCCTGGCAGGCGGAGTGGCTGCCCCTGCGCGAGGCCCTGCGCCTGACGGGCGGCGCGGCCGAGACGGCCGCCGAGCTGGTGGCCGGGCTGCAGGTGTTCCCCGACCGGATGCGGGCCAACACCGAGCTGACCGGCGGCCGGCTGCTCGCCGAGCGCCTGGCCGCCCACCTCGACCGCAAGGCGCTCGAGGAGGCCCTGTCCGCGGACGGCCCGCTGGAGGGCCACGCCGAACTGCTCGATCCGGCGGCTTACCTGGGGGCGGCCCCCGAGCTCGTTGATCGCATCCTCGCCACCTACCGGGAGCAATCGTGAAACTCCACCACCGCATCGACGGCCCGGCCGACGCGCCGCTGCTGGTGCTCGGGCCCTCGCTCGGCACCACGATGGAGATCTGGCAGCCCCAGCTCCCCGCGCTCACCGAGTCCTGGCGGGTCCTCAGGTACGACCTGCCGGGCCACGGCGGCTCGGGGCCGGTCGCGGCCGGGTTCACCGTCGACGACCTGGCTCGGGCCGTGCTGGATCTCGTCGAGGACGAGCGGTTCACGGTCGGCGGCGTCTCGCTCGGCGGCGCGATCGCGGCCACGATCGCCGTCATGCTCACCAACGGGGCCGGGCGCCGGGTGCGCAAGCTGGTGCTGTGCTGCACGTCGGCCAAGTTCGGCGAGCCGGGGCCGTGGCTGGGGCGGGCGGCGCTGGTGCGCGGCAAGGGCATGGCGGCGCTGGTGCCGACGCTGAAGGCCCGCTGGTTCACCCCCGGCTTCGACGGCCAGTGGGTGTTCGACCGGTTCGTGGAGGTGGACGCCAAGTCGTACGCGGCCTGCTGCGAGGCCATCGCCGGCTTCGACCTGACCCGCCGCCTGGAGGAGATCACCGCGCCCACGCTGGTGATCGCCGGTTCCGAGGACCCGGCCACGCCGCTCGACCACGCGCTCACGCTGGCCGGCAACATCCCGGGCGCGTCCCTGACGGTGGTGCCCAGGGCCTCGCACCTGGCGAACGTGGAGCGCCCCGACGCGGTGACCGCCGCGGTCCTGGGCCACCTGCGGGCCGACGAACCCGCCGAGGACGCCTTGGCGGCGGGCATGCGCACCAGGCGGGAGGTGCTCGGGGACGCGCACGTCGACCGGGCGGTCGCCGCCACCACCGACTTCACCCGCGACTTCCAGGAGCTCATCACCCGCTACGCCTGGGACGAGATCTGGAACCGGCCCGGCCTGGACCGGCGCACCCGCAGCTGCGTCACGCTCACCGCGCTCGTGGCCAGGGGGCAGATGGAGGAGCTCGCCATGCACGTCCGCGCGGCTTTACGGAACGGGCTCACGCGCGAGGAGATCAAGGAGGTGCTGCTCCAGACGGCCGTCTACTGCGGGGTTCCGGCCGCCAACGCCGCCTTCGCGGTGGCCCGCCGCACGCTCGCCGACATCGACGCGGAGGGTCGCTGACCTTGAGAGATGCTTTAAGGTTGTTTGGTGGTCTTTGAGGAGGGATGGGCGGTTTCGCCCCTGCGCTGGCTGATGAACACGCTGGGCGACGCCCAGCTCGCCCGGATGGGCGGCGACCCCGGGCTGGTCGCCGCGGTCGACCAGCACGCGGCGGTGCTGCGCGACGCGATCCCGCTGGACCGGGAGACCCTGGGCGACTACCTGCTGGGCTTCCTCGATGAACTGCGGGAGCGCGCCTGGGTCTTCACCGGCGAGCCGGACGCGGCGGCGCTCCGGTTGACGGCGGTCTGCTGGCTGGCCCGCGAACAGGGCTTCCTGGAAGACGGCCGCCCCGCCTGACCTTCTGGGCCAGGCGGGCGGACGGCGCTCAGTCCGGAGGCATCCCGGAGCGCGGCGGGGCGCCCGGAGTGCCCGGGGTGGTCGGAGGAGCGCCCGGGGTCGTCGGCGTGGTGCGCACGGGCTCCCCCGTCATCGCGCGGGCGTCCTCACGACCCCGCTGGTACGCCTCCGCGTGCGCCCTGGCCTGCGGTGCCTCCATCTCGATGCGACCCAGCCAGCGCTCCCAGCGCTGCTGCATCGGGCGGACGAGCCCGCCGCCGATGCCGATCGCCGCGATCGCGCCGATGGTGGCGAGGACCGTGATCAGCACCGGAGTCGTGACCGTGGTGGCCACCCCGATCTGGTTGAGCGCGGCGATGATGCCCAGCGCCCAGATGAAGACCGCCGCGGCGGTCGCCACCCAGCGACCGTAGGAGAGCCCGCCGAGCGCGCCGGCGAGGATTTCCCTGACCCCCATGGCGATCGCGCCCGCCACCACGATGATCACGATGGCGACCAGGGCCATGGGCAGCCAGCCCACCACGCTGTTCAGCAGCGACGAGATCGGGTTGGGCCCGAACACGCTGAACGCTATCTGGAGGGTCACCAGCAGGATCGCATAGTAGACGATCTTGGCCAGCAGGCTCCGGGCGGTGTACTTGCTCCGCTCCAGCCAGCGCCGCACGCCGCTGCGCTCCGCCGCCCGGTCGAAGCCGACGCGCTCGAGCACCTTGTCGACGATCTTCTGCAGCGCCTTGGCCACGATCCATCCGATGATGAGTATGACCAGGAACGCGGCCAATTTGGGAACGAATGTCGCTATCTGCCGCCAGGCATCCGTGAGGCCCTGGCCTATGTCGATGTCCACGGTTTCCTCCTTCGAGGAGCCACTGCAACGGCGCTACCCGTACAGACGCCGTGTATGCACACAGAGCATTCGAAACTTCGCATAAGGCGACATTTCGGCCAGGGTAGTCCAAGCTAGGATGATCGGCATGCATCGCAGCCGGGTCTATGCCCTCCTGATCGACACCCCCGCATCCGAGGCCGAGCAGGCGTCGGCGTTCTGGGCAGCGGCACTCGGGGTCACCGCGAGCCCGCTTCCCGGGTACGAGCAGTTCACCTCCCTGCACGACGCCGTTCCCGGCCTCGCCGTGGCGGTCCAGGCAGTGGACGACGCGCCGAGGTTCCACCTCGACATCGAGACGGACGACATCGAGGCCGAGACCCGGCGGCTGGTGGCGCTCGGGGCGACGGAGGTGTCGCGATGGCAGGAGTGCCGCATCCTGCGGGCGCCCGGCGGGCACGTGCTCTGCGTGCTGCCCGTGGAGAGCGACCGGTTCGAGGCGGAGGCGAAGGCCTGGCCCTGACCCGGGGTCACAACGGGTTCAGGTCGAAGACCTCCAGCAGCGCGTACACGCCGAGGAACGTGATGGCCGCGCTGCTCAGCACCAGCGCGACGGTCAGCAGCGGGTTGCCCCGGTAGCGCGGGTCCACGCCGGTGGAGCGCAGCCGCCACACCGCGATCACGACGCCGAGCAGGAAGACGCCGCCGCCCACCGCCCCGATCTGCACCATGAGGACCGGCGACTGGACGAACAGGTAGAACAGCGCCCAGATCGGCGGTAGGCACCAGGTGAGCAGCCGGACGACCTTCGTACGGGCGGCCGGGTCGGCCCAGTCGACCACGCCGAGCAGGCCGAGCGTGTTGGTCCACAGGCGCGGCACGCTGGCGGTGGAGCCGATGTAGGTGGAGTAGAGCACCGCGATGGCGCCGATGAGGAAGAGGTACTGCGCCCAGGGCCCCATCGTGTCGGTGTACATGCGGGACAGGGTGACGATCATCTCGTTGCCCTCGGGCACGAGCCGCTGCGGGTGCAGCACGGACGCGCCCATCGCGTAGAACGACAGCGTGCACAGTGTGCAGACGATCCACGAGGCGAGCACGTCCAGCCGCATGACCTTCAGCCAGCCCTCGGCCCGCGCGACCCGCTCGGGCGAGCCGTCGTCGGGCCCGGTCCAGCGCGCGTACCCCTTCTCGATGCACCAGTACGTGTACGTGGTCATCTCGTCGGCCCCCACGCCCGTGGCGCCGAACATGGCCAGGGCGATGCCGAGGGTCCCCGCCGGGATCGTGAAGCTGAGCCCCTCGCCGAGGTCGCCCGGCCCCCACCCGAACTCGGTCAGCGGCAGCCCCAGCGCCAGCCCCACGGTCGTCAGCGTGAAGATCGCCACCGAGATGACGGCCGCGCTCTCGACGACGGGATACTTGCCCGACTGCAGCAGCAGCACGCCGCTCAGGGTCACGATGATCACCCAGATCGCCATGGAGGCGCCGCCCAGCGGCTCGCCGACGATGGGCAAGAAGATCGAGCAGGCGGCGGCGGTCCCTCCGATGATGCCGCCGCGCTGGAACATCTTCGCGAAGTCCATGCCGATCCAGAGCCAGTTGATCCAGCCCATCCTGCCGATCCTGGGCGGCACCAGGCTGTAGCCCTCCAGGGCCGGGCGGCCGTTCAGGATCGTCCAGCGGGCCAGCTCCATCTGCACCCACACCTTGACGCCGGTGCTGAGGATGACCAGCCACAGCAGCGCGAACCCCGCGCGGGCGCCCATCGAGGTGGTCACGATCAGCTCGCCGGAGCCGATGACCGCGGCCGACAGGACCATGCCCGGCCCGAGCCGGCGCAGCCGCCCGCGCAGGGTGGCCGGGGGTTCCTGAACGTCCTCGGCGCGCAGCGCGTACGGGTCGGCGACCTGGGCGACGGTCATGGGTCCGCTCCCTTCGTGGGCTTCTTCGGGGGCTTTCACGTGCTCCTCCACTCGTTGACCGGCGGCTCGCCCCGCAGCACGCGCAGCACGTCCTCGGCGACCATCACGCCCATGTCCCGGTTGGCCTCGTAGGTGCAGGCGCCGACGTGGGCGCTCAGCACGGTGTTCGGGGCGTCGCGCAGCGGGCTGTCGGCGGCGGGCGGCTCGTCGGCGAACGCGTCCAGCGCGGCCCCGCCCAGCCGCCCCTCGCGCAGCAGCGCGGCCAGCGCGGCCTCGTCCACGAGGCCGCCCCTGGCGGTGTTGACCAGGATCGCGCCCGGCTTCATCGACTCCAGCTCCGCCCGGCCCAGCAGCGGGGGCGCGCCGGGCGTGCCGGGCAGGTGCAGGCTCACGCAGTCGGCCTCGGCCAGGCATTCCGCCAGCCCGGCCGACCGCACGTCCTCGATCGTCGCGTACGGGTCGTGCGCGAGGACCGTCATGCCGAAGGCGCGGGCGTAGCCGGCGACCAGGCGGCCGATGCGGCCGTACCCGATGATCGCGAGGGTCCGGCCGGCCAGCTCCGGGCCGAAGAGCTTGGGCCAGCCGCCCGCGCGGACCTCCGCGTCCGATCGCGCGATCTTCCTGGCGGCGGCCAGCAGCAGGCCGAAGGCCAGCTCGGCCACGGCCCTGGAGTTGCTGCCCGGCGCGTACACCACGGGGATGCCGCGCGCGCCGGCCGCCTCGACGTCGATGGTGTCCACGCCGACGCCGTGCTTGGCGATGACCCGCAGCCGCCGGCCCGCCGCGATGACCTCCTCCGTGACGGCGTCCATCCCGACGATCATCGCCTCCGCCTCGGCGATCCGGTCCAGGCCGCCGGTCTCGACCAGGCAGCCCGCCTCGCGGAGCACGCGCAGCGGCTCGCCGGAGTGCCTGGCGAACGTGGGCGTGGTGACCAGGACCCTCATTCGCCCCTCGCGGCCTTCAGGTGCGCGGCGGCCGCCTGCTCGAGGTGGACGAGGTCGGAGGCGACGGTGGCGAACGTGAAGCCCTCGGCCAGGCGGCGCGCGGCCAGCTCGCCGGAGGGGTTGTGGATCCCGGCCGCGATCCCGGCCGCCCTGGCCGCCGTGCTGACCTTCACCAGCGCGGCCTCGAACACGTCGGCGACCTCGGGGTCGTTCGGGAACCTGCCGCCCACGGCCAGGCACAGGTCGGACGGGCCCACGTACACGCCGTCCAGTCCGGGCGTGGCGCAGATCTCCTCGATGTTGGCCAGCCCGTCCGGCGTCTCGATCATGGCCAGCACCAGCACGCTCTCGTCGGCCTCCGCCGGGGTGGGGCCGATCCTGAGCATGGAGCGCATGGGCCCGTACGAGCGGCGGCCCTTGGCCGGGTAGCGGGCGGCGGACACGGCGCGGGCCGCGTCCTCGGCGGTGTCGACCAGCGGCACGATCACGCCGCCGGCGCCGAAGTCGAGCGCCCTGCCGATAGCGGCCGCCTCGCCGGACTCGACGCGCACCAGCCCGACCGAGCGGCCGCCCGCGTCGATGGCCATGAGGTTGGACAGCAGCCCCGCGTTCCCGATCAGCCCGTGCTGGGCGTCCAGCGCGACGTAGTCGTACCCCAGCCTGGCCAGGCGCTCGGTGGCGACGGGGGCGTCCAGCACCACCCAGTAGCCGACGCACCGTTCGCGCTCGCGGATCCTTCTGGCGAACTCGGCTGCGGTCATACGCGATCGATCTCCTCTGCCGGGATGTGGACGTGCTTGATGACTTTGCGGTGATAGGTGTAGGCGACGTGCAGGCCGCCGTCGGGGGTCTGCGCGATTGAGGGGTACGACAGCTCGCGGTTGAGCCCCTCGCGGGAGTTGTTGGTCATGCAGTAGCCGTCGCCCGTTTCGAGATCGCGCAGGTCGGGCCAGGTGCGGCCGCCGTCGGACGACAGGCCGAGCGTCAGCGGGGCCCGGGGCGCGCCCCAGAACGCCTTGCCCGTGGACTGGCCGTGGCCCTCGATCTCGTCGTAGAGCGAGGCGCGGCGCTCGGTCGCGTCCAGCCTGCTGCTGTTGTTGAACACCAGGGCCAGGCGGCCGTCGGCGAGCGGGGTGGCCTGGATGGAGGAGTTGTTGTTGGGCAGCGCGGTGGGCACGGGCGCGCTCCACGTCCGGCCCCCGTCGTGCGACCTGGACTCGTGGATGTGGTCCGCCCAGCGGCTGCGGAACAGGGCCAGCAGGGCGCCGTCCGGCAGGGGGAGCACGTTCATGTGCACGCAGCCCGTGCTGTCCGGGATCTCCTGGGCGCGCCAGGTCCGGCCGCGGTCCTCCGAGACGTACAGGGCGCTGGTGTCGTCGTCGCCCGCCCACTTGCCGGTGGCCGGGCGCTTGCAGCGGAAGGCCGGGAGCAGCCACCGGTCCTGGAGCACCACGATCGGCTGGCGGATGAAGACGCCGCCGTCGGGGTCGGCCGGGATCAGCGTGCGCACCGGCCCCCACGAGTCGCCGCCGTCCGCGGAGACCCGCAGCCGGACCTCGGCGGTGTCCTGGTCGCCCGCGTGCTGGGCGGTGTAGAGCAGCCACAGCTCGCCGTCCGGGGTGGGGAACAGGACGGGGTTCTGCTCGGAACGGGTGCCGTCGTCGGAGAGCCGTACGGGCGGCGACCAGGCGCCGTCGCGGAGCCGGGAGAACCAGATGGAGATGTCGGGCATGCCCTCCTGGGTACCGCCGAACCAGACACAGGCCAGGTCGCCGCCCGGCAGCGGCATGAGATTGGCCGCGTGCGCCTGGACAGTCGGGGCGGGTAGCAGATTCATCGGCTCCCTATCGGTTGTAGGCAGGCATCGGGCCGCGCAGCGTGTCACCCACGGCGTCGCAGGCGGCGGCCACGTCGGCGGGCAGCGGCCCGGCGGCCAGCGCCGCGAGGTTCGCGCGCAGGTGGTCGAGGCTCGACGCGCCGAGCAGCACCGCGTTCACCACCGGCTTGCCGGCCAGCCAGCGCAGCGACAGCTCGGCCGGCGGCACTCCAGCCTCCAGGGCGATCGCGTCGAGCGCCTCGACGGCCTTGAACAGGTCGGCGTCCCAGTACCGCTTCCGGTACATCTCGGCCAGCCGCGAGTCACCGAACCGCCCGCCGTCCGGCGCCCGGTCGAAGCGGTGCCGCCCGGTCAGCAGCCCGCCGCCCAGCGGGTTGTAGACCATCGTCCGCAGCCCGCCGGTGAGGGCGAACTCGGCGTACTCGTCCTCGATCCGCCTGGCCAGCAGGTTGTACAGCTGCTGGGCGACCACGGGCGGCGGGTCGATCCCGGCGATCTGCCAGGCGGCGTAGTTCGACACGCCCAGGCTGCCGATCTTGCCTTCGTCCTTCAGCTCGGCGACCGTGGCCAGGGTGTCCGCCAGCGGGGTCGCCCGGTCGGGCTGGTGCAGGTAGAACAGGTCCACGTGGTCCGTCCGGAGCCGCCGCAGGCTGCCCTCCAGGGCGGCCCGCAGGCCGGCCGGGGAGAGGGGCGCGTGCTCGCCGGCGTCGGGGTGGGGGATGCCCGCCTTGGTCGCCAGCACGACGCGGTCGCGGCGGCCGCGCAGCAGCTCGCCGAGGATCTCCTCCGCGGCCCCGCCCGCGTAGCCGTTGGCCGTGTCGACGCCGGTCACCCCGGCGTCGAGCGCGTGGTCGAGCATCCGCCCGGCCGTCCCGGCGTCCACGGTGTCACCGAACGTCATGGTCCCGAGGACCGGTTCGGGGCTCATCAAGGGGCTCCTTTCGCTGTCGCGAGGACGCCGCGCGGCTTGCGCCCCCGCATCGTCGTCGGATCGAGCGCCGCCGCGCGCAGCGCCCGCGTGTACGGCTCGCGGGGCGAGGCGAGCACCGTCTCCGTCGGCCCGTGCTCGATCAACCGGCCCGCCCGCATCACGAGCACCTCGTCGCTGATCTCGCGCACCACGCCCAGGTTGTGCGAGATGAACACGTACGTCAGGCCGCTCTCCCGGCGCAGCTCGTTGAGCAGCGCCAGGACCTGGGCCTGCACGGACACGTCGAGCGCGCTGGTGGCCTCGTCGCAGACCAGCACCTCCGGCCGGCTGGCCAGCGCCCTGGCGATGCCGATGCGCTGCCGCTGCCCGCCGGAGAACTCCGCGGGCCGCCGCTGGAGCGCGCTCGACGGCAGGCCCACCCGGTCGAGCAGCTCGGCCGCCGCGCGCTCCCGGTCCGCCTTGGCGCGCACACCGCGTAGTTTGAGCGGTTCCGCCACGATGTCGGCGGCCGTCATGCGCGGGTCAAGGGAGCCGTACGGGTCCTGGAAGACCATCTGGATCCGCGACCGGATCGGGCGCAGCCGCCGTTCGTTCATGCGGGCCAGGTCCTGGCCGTCCAGCAGCACCTCGCCCGAGGTCGGGGTGAGCAGGCGCACGAGCGCTCTGGCGATCGTGGACTTGCCGCAGCCGGACTCGCCGACCACGGCCAGGCAGCCGCCCTTGGCCACGGAGAAGCCGACGCCGTCCACGGCCCGGACCTTGCCGTTCGCGGTGGCGTACTCGACGACGAGGTCGCGCACCTCCAGCAGCGGCCCGCTCACCGGAACTCACCCAGCCGGGGCACGGCGCCGAGCAGCGAGCGGGTGTACTCCTCGCCCGGCGCGTCCACGATCTGCTCCACCTCGCCGCTCTCCACGAATCTCCCGTCCTTCATCACGTGGACGCGGTCGGACACCAGCCGCGCCACCCCGAGGTCGTGCGTGATCATCAGGATTCCCATGCCGGTGTCCTCCTGGAGCCTCAGCAGCAGGTCGAGGATGCCCGCCTGCACGGTGACGTCGAGCGCGCTGGTGGGCTCGTCGGCGACCAGCAGCTTGAGCCGCCCGGCCAGCGCGATGGCGATGAGCACCCGCTGCAGCATGCCGCCGGAGAACTGGTGGGGGTGGCGGCCGAGCTGCTTGCCCGGCTCGGGGATGCCGACCTGGGCCAGCAGGTCGGCGGCGCGCTCCGCCGCGGCCTTCCTGGACAGGCCCGGGTCGCGCAGCCGCACGGCCTCGCGCAGCTGGCCGCCGATGGTGTGCACCGGGCTGAGCGCGGTCATCGGGTCCTGCGGGATCAGCGCGACCGTCTCGGCGCGCAGCCGGGCCGCGGCGCGGGCGTCGCCGACCACGTCGTGGCCGTCGATCTCCACCCGTCCCGACACGACCGCCTCGTCGTCCGGCAGGAGCCGCAGCACCCCCATCGCGGTGGTCGACTTGCCGGAGCCGGACTCGCCGATGATGGTCACGGTCTCGCCCGGGTTCATGGAGAACGACACCCCGTCCACGGCCCGCACCACGCCGCGATCGGTCATCAACTCGATCCGCAGGTCCTCGACGTCAAGCATGCTCATCTCGCCGTCACCTCCGCTCGTACAGGGCGTCGCCGACGAGGTTGACGCCGACCACCAGCAGCACGATCACCAGTCCCGGCAGCGTCACGAGCCACCAGGAGGTGGTGATGTAGTCCTGGCCGTCGGAGATGATCCGCCCCCAGGTCGCGAACGGCCGCTGCGGGCCCGCGCCCAGGTAGCTGAGCGCGCTCTCCAGCAGCACGGCCTGGGCCAGCAGCAGGAGGACGACGAGCCCGGCGCGCCGGATGATGTTCGGGATGACGTGCACGGCCAGCACGCCGGCCCGGCGCAGGCCGAGCATGCGGGCGGCGTCCACGTACGGCTTCTCGCGTTCGACCAGCACCAGCGATCTGGAGATGCGGGCCACCTCCGGCCACTGCGCGAGCGCGATGACCACCGTGATCACCGGCACCGAGGCGCCGAACAGGGCCACCACGAGCAGCAGCATCATCAGCAGCGGCAGCGACAGCTGCGCCTCCAGCAGGCGGGAGACGACCGCGTCCACCCAGCCGCCGAAATACCCGGCCGCCGAGCCGGCGAGGATGCCGACGATCCCGGAGACCAGCACGGCGAGCACGCCGATCAGCAGCGACACCTGCCCGCCGTGCAGCACCCTGGCCAGCAGGTCCCTGCCGAGCTGGTCGGTGCCGAACAGGTGGCCGCCGGTCAGCGGCGGCAGCCGCCGCTGACCGAGGTCCTGCAGGTTGGGGCCGGGAACGGGCAGCAGGTTCGCCAGCGCCACCGGCAGCACGACCACGGCCGTGCAGACCGTGCCGGCCACCAGCTTGAGCCGCCGGCTCCGGCGCCGCCTGGTGGTGGCGGCCCGCTTGAGCCGCGCGGGCGTGACGGCTGTGATCATCGGCTGACCGCCTTTCCCAGGCGAATGCGGGGATCGAGTACGGAGTAGGCCAGGTCCACCAGGAACTGCACCAGCACCGCCGCGGCGGCCGTGACCAGCACCGTGGCCTGGATCAGCGGGTAGTCCCTGGTCTCCAGCGCGCGCACGACCAGCGAGCCGACGCCGGGCCAGGCGAAGACCACCTCGACCACGACCACGCCGTTCACCATGGCGGCGAACCTCGTGCCCAGCGCCGTCAGCACCGGGATCGCCGAGTTCGCCATCGCGTAACGCCAGGTCAGGCCGAAGGCGGACACGCCGCGCGAGCGAGCGACGGTGAGGTAGGGGGCCGCGAGGTTCGCGCACATCTCACGCCTGACCAGCCGCGAGATCAGCGCGATCTGCAGGATCGCGACCGTCAGCGTGGGCAGCACCAGCCCGCCCCACGTGGCGAACCCCGACGCGGGCAGCACCGGCACCACGATCGCGAACAACGTCAGCAGCATGACGCCGGTCCAGAACTCCGGCATGGACTGGCCGGCGATCGTCAGCACGTTCGCGGCCAGCTCCCTGCGGGTGTCGGCGCGCCGCGCCATCCACACGCCCAGGGGAATGGCGACCAGCGCCGTCACGAGGATCGCCGAGGTGGCCAGGGTGATCGTGTACGGGAGCCGGCTGAGCACGACGTCCAGCGCCGGGGCCTGGAAGGAGTAGGAGGTGCCGAAGTCCCCGGTCAGCAGATTCTTCAGGAACAGCCCGTACTGCGTGAGCAGGGGCTGGTCCAGCCCGAACATGGCCCGCACCTTCGCCAGGTCCTCCGTCGTGGCCAGCGGCCCCGCGAAGGACGTGGCCGGGTCGCCGGGCGCGAGCCTGATCAGCACGAAGACGGTGGACACGGTGAGGAAGACGGTCAGGACGCTCTGCCCGAGCCGCCGCACGGCGTAACCGATCATGGCTCACCCGTCCAGCCGCAGCGCGGCGAGGTCGTAGGAATTGGTCGGCTCCAGCGCCAGGCCACCCACCCGCCTGCGGTGCGCCAGCATCGTGCGGGGGACGAACGCCCACAGGCACGGCCAGGTGTCCCACACCGCCTGCTGGGCCTTGGCCACCACGGCCGCCCTGGCCTGCGCGTCCACCTCCTCCGCGGCGCGCCCGAGCAGCTCGACGACCTGGGGCTGGACGTAGCCCTGGTAGGTGTCGCGGGTCTTCTCCTTCTCGGGCGTGCCGCCGAACATGCCCTGCAGCGCCGAGTACGCCAGCCCGGTCGGGACCGAGAAGCCGTTGCCCAGGATGTCCCAGTCGCCGGCGCGGCCCTGCCGCCACTTGGAGATGTCGCCGCCCGGCTCGAACTGCTGCAACGAGCAGCGCACGCCGATCTGTTCGAGCATCTGCTGCACGCCCTCCATGAGGAGGCTGTCGCTGGGGAACTCGCCGGTCTCCCAGATGATCTTGAGGTTCAGGTCGGCCGGCCTGACCCCGGCCTCGGCCAGGAGCCTGGTGGCCATGGCCGGGTCGTGGACGTACTGGCCGGTCTTGACCGCGCCGGACAGGATGCCGCTGACCACGCCGTCGGCCGGGATCGCGGTGCCCTGGAGCACGTCCTCGGCCAGCCGCTTGCCGTCCACGGCGAACGTCAGCGCTCTGCGCACCCGCGCGTCGGCCAGCGGGTGGCCCGGCGGTTTGCGGAAGTTGAAGAACAGCTGGTTGATGCGGGTGCCGACGGCCGAGGTCAGCGCGACGTCCGGCAGGTTGCGCAACTGCTCGGCCGAGTCGGGCGAGATCGTGTCGATCACGTCGATCTCGCCGCTGCGCAGGGCCACGACGCGGCTGGACTCCTCCTGGATGAACCGCACGTGCACGGTGCTCAGCCGCGGCTTCGGCCCCCAGTAGGCCGGGTTCGCGCGCAGGGTGTAGACGCCGGCGCCGCGGTCGGACTGCACCACCGTGTACGGCCCGCTGCCGATCCCGCTCTGCAGCTCGGCCGGCTGGTTGGCCGACGACGGGGTGATGAGGATGTTGGCCATCAGGTAGTCGAGCACCGGCAGCGGCTTGTCGCTGCGCAGCCTGAACGTGCGCTCGTCGTCCTGCTCCACCCGCGGCCACTCGGGGAAGAAGGAGGCGATGAACGAGCCGTTCACCTTCTGGTACATCTCCAGCGCCGTCGCCACATCCTTGGGGGTGACGGGGGAGCCGTCGGAGTAGCGGGCGCCCGCCCGCAGCCGCACGGTCCACTCGGTGGGGGCGGTGAGCCGGAAGCTCTCGGCGAGCACCGGCTCGGGGGTCAGCTTGGGGCCGATTCTGGTCAGCGCCTGGCGCACGCCGCGCTGCACGGTGACGGCCGCTTCGAACTGGTTGAGCTTGTTGTCCAGGGAGACCAGGGAGCGGTTGAGCGCGAGGACCATCGATCCCGGCGCCGGGCTCCCGGTCGGGCCCGCGCAGCCGGCCGCGAGGCCCAGGCCCATCGCCGCGCCGGTCCAGAGGAAGGCGCGGCGTGAGATCTCGGGGGGTGTGGACTGAGTCATTCAGCCCTCCATCGAACGGGGGGTGTCGTCCTGTAGGGAGTGCGGGAAACCTCCGCGTTACTTTCCGGCAACTGTGGCATAGCTTGCGCGTTTCGTGCAATACTCGCCGCGTGATTTACGCAAGCCGAGGTGAGGGCGCATGTTCGTCCTAGCGGACGACCTCACGGGGGCAGCGGAGACGGCGGCGGCGCTCATGTCTCCCGCCCGTCCCGCGCGGATCGCGCTGTCCGCCCCCGTCGCGGCCGCTCCGGTGGTGGTGGCGGACCTGGACAGCCGGCACCACCCCAGGACCTTCGACCTGGTACGGGAGGCGCTCGCTCATGCGGGCGACCGGCGGGTCTTCGTCAAGGTCGACTCGCTGCTGCGCGGCAACGTGGCCGCCACGGTCGCCGCCTGCCTCGACGCCCCGGTCGTCTTCGCCCCGGCGCTGCCCTCCGCCGGTCGCACGGTCGTGGGCGGGGTGCCGTACCTCCATGGCGTGCCGCTGCGCGAAACGCGCGCATGGCGCGCAGAACCCCGCCCCGCTCCCGCCACCGTGGCCGAGGCGCTGGGGGACGTCCCGTGGGTCCACGTGCCCGTGGGTGCCGACCTGTCCGAGGCCCTCGCGGCTCTCGCGGCCGGGCGGGTGGCCGTCTGCGACGCCGAGACGGACGCCGACCTGGACGCCATCGTGGCCGCCACGCTCGGGGGTCCCGCCCGCCTGATCGGCTCGGGCGGCCTCGCCACCGCCCTCGGCCGCGCCCTGGACGGAGGCGCCGGTACCTGCGAGGAGGGCTCCCGCGCGGACGCGGCCACCGCTCGCGGCGGCGCCCTGGGCGGGGGCGCGGGTATCTGCGCGGGGGGCTCCCGCGCGGACGCGGCCACCGCTCCCGGGAACGGCCGGCTGCTGGTGGTGGTCGGGACGGCCGAGCCGGTGGCGGCCGAGCAGGTCGGGCTGCTCGTGGACCACGGGTTCGCACACGTGACACTGTCGGCGGCCGACCGCGCCACCGCGGGACGCGTACGGGACGCACTGACCTCAGGCCCCGTCGTGCTGACCGTGGGCGATGAGGCGGCCCTGACGCGCGCCACGGGTCCGTCCCTCACCCTCGCCCTCGCTGAGGTGGTGCGCGGGGCGCTCGAGGAGACCCCCGCCGACCTGGTCCTCACCGGAGGCGAGACCGCCAGGCGGGTCCTGGACGCGCTGGGGGTACGCGAGCTGATCCCCTTGGACCAGGTCCACCACGGCGCCGTGCACAGCCGCACCCCTCAGGGCCACTCGGTGGTCACCAGACCGGGCAGCTTCGGGGACCCCGACAGCCTGCTCCGCATCGCCACCCACCTCAACCCGGACCTCTGACCCTGACTCCGACTCCGACTCTGACTCGAAAGGCTGACATGAGCAGTACTCCTCTCATCGCCCTCACCATGGGAGACGGCGCCGGCGTCGGGCCGGAGGTGATCGTCGGCGCGCTCCTCGCCCCCGAGACCTCCGCGTTCTGCCGCCCGGTGGTCATCGGTGACGCCGCCCGCCTGCGTCTAGCCGCGACCTTCCTCGGCGTCCGGCCGGACGTGGTCACGGTGGACGGCGTCGCCGGAGCGGCGTTCGAGGCGGGGCGGATCAACGTCATCGACCCCGAAATCCTCCCCGAGGACCTGCCGTGGGGCGAGGTGTCGCCGGTCGCGGGCCATGCGGCCTACGAGTACGTACGGCTGGCCAGCGAGCTGGCGATGG
The DNA here is from genome assembly GCF_044458585.1 of Nonomuraea sp. NPDC050451. Classification (NCBI taxonomy): domain Bacteria; kingdom Bacillati; phylum Actinomycetota; class Actinomycetes; order Streptosporangiales; family Streptosporangiaceae; genus Nonomuraea; species Nonomuraea sp. NPDC050451. The sequence goes on along the minus strand of NZ_JBITHZ010000002.1, from coordinate 98,819 downwards.
CCGGGGACGTACAGGCGATCTGCACGGCGCCCCTGAACAAGGAGGCCCTGCACGCGGCCGGGCACATCTTCCCCGGCCACACCGAACTCCTCGCCCACCTCACCGGGACCGAGGAAGTGTCGATGATGCTGTCCACCCCCAAGGTCAAGGTCATCCACGTCACCACCCACGTCGGCCTGATAGACGCGGTCGCCCGCATCGAGCCCGGCCTGGTGGAGCGGACCGTCCGGCGCGGCGAGGCGGCCATGCGCGGCTCCGGCCTCGAACGCCCCAAGATCGGCGTCTGCGGCATCAACCCGCACGCGGGGGAGAACGGCCTGTTCGGGTACGGCGAGGAGGAGGAGAAGATCGTCCCGGCGCTGGAGCGCCTCCAGGCCGAGGGCATGGACGTCCACGGCCCGCTCCCGGCCGACACGGCGTTCTTCCTGGCCGGCCGCGGCGACTACGACCTGATCGTCGCCATGTACCACGACCAGGGCCACGGCCCGGTGAAGATCCTGGGCCTGGAGGCGGGCGTCAACATCACGGTGGGCCTGCCGGTCATCCGTACGTCGGTGGACCACGGCACCGCTTTCGACATCGCGGGAAAGGGCGTGGCGGACGCCGGTAGCATGATCGAAGCCCTCCGCCAGGCGGCCGAGCTGTCGTCCGCGCAGGGCGTGTGAGGGGAAGGGACCGTCCATGGGCCGCGCAGCACAGGTTCGCCGCGACGAGATCGTCCGGCTGGCCACCACCACCGGCCTGGCCAGCGTCGAGGAGCTGTCGGCCCAGCTGGGCGTGACGGCCTCCACCATCCGCCGCGACCTGGCCCACCTCAAGGCCGCGGGCCTGCTGGCCCGCACGTACGGCGGCGCCATGGCCGTGGTCACCCACCCGGAGGCCTCACTCAGGCAACGCATCGGCGAGGCCTTCGAGGCGAAACGGGCGATAGCCGCCTGGGCGGCGTCCCAGATCCGCCCGGGGGAGACCATCCTCCTGGACGCCGGCTCGACCACGGGCGCCCTGGCCCACGAACTGCGTACCGCCGTGGACCTGACCGTCGCCACCACGGGCCTGAACGCCCTCCAGGAGCTCGCGGGCGCGACGGGCGTCCACGTCGAATGCCTGGGCGGCACCCTCCGCCACGTGAGCCAGGGCTTCATCGGCCCCCTGGCGGAGGCGGCCCTGAGCCGGATGACCTTCGACCGGGTCTTCCTGGGCGCCGACGGGGTGACGGCGGAGGACGGCATCTGCGAGGCCAGCCTGCAGCAGACCCGCCTCAAGGAGCTCATGATCGCCCGCTCCCGCCACGTCTACCTGCTCGTCCACGCCGCCAAACTCGGCCGCCGCCCCTTCCACGCCTGGGCCCGCATGCCCGAAACCTGGACCCTCGTCACCGACTCCTCCGCCACCAACGAGTCCCTCAACCCCTTCACCACCAAGGGCATCCAAACCATCGTCGTAACCCCCGAGTAGGTGCGGCAGCTCCACCCGCCCGTTGCCCTACTGGGTGGTCATGCGACTGACACCCGCCCCGAACCAAAGGTGCTCGCTTCGCTCGCGCGCTCTCCCAGGCGGGCTGAAGCCCGCCCCCTGTTCGTCCTCGCTCCGCTCGGGCGCCTTCCAAGCGCTATCGCTCCCTGATTGCCCGACGGGAAGGCGGAGCATCTCGGCGAGGCCGACACGGGCAGACTGCGACGGTAATGCCGGCCCGCTGATCCCAGAGACATCGCCGAAGCCCAGTCTCCGGCTGTGGCAGTAACCGTGCGCAGCCGTGACCTACCCGTGAACCCGGGCGTGACGCTTTCCTAATGATCAACCTTTCGATTGGGGCTGCACAGTTACGCGGCGACGCCGAACGTTCGCACGATGGGGATATGGGACGCCAACGGGGCTCTCGGTGGCCGACGGCGGTGCTCGTGGCAGGCTTGGCATCGCTCGTCGTGCTGATCACCGTCGTCGTCGTCACCTGGATAATGCACGGCCCAGAGTTGGCCGAGAAGGTCGGATCGGTAGCCGCGCTTCTGCTCACGATATTGATGTTGGCGCTCAAGTTCATCGCCTGGTGGCGGCAGGGGAGAAAGCCGCTCCTGCCCTTGGCAGGCGTCGATATCGAACGGGCCAAGGACATCCTGGCGCGGCAGGTGGGCGCACAGTGGAAACACGAGGCCGCTCTGCGCTCGCTCGGCGACCCGGAGCCGATCCCCGTGCCGTGGCGGCTCACCGAACACGACGAGCTCATGGACCATCCCCGCCTGATCGCCGGCGGCGTACTGGCGTTCAGCGGCCAGGGCGCCGACATCGCCACCCTGACCAGTGGCTTTCGTGCCCTTCGGTGTCGACGTCTGGTGATTCTCGGCGGCCCGGGCGCAGGAAAGACGACCCTGGCGATGCAACTGTTGCGGGAACTCATCCGGACTCGCCAACCGGGCGAGCCCATCCCGGTCTTGCTGTCCGCAGCCCGCTGGAACACCGAGACCTACCCACGACTTCACGACTGGTTGGGCAAGTGCCTCAGCATGGACTATCCAGATCTACGCGTCGAAAATCCCGGCTCAGACGCGCCACGCGCCTTGGCGGCGGCCAGCGAGATCCTGCCCATACTTGATGGGCTGGACGAACTGCGCGAGGACGCCCGCACCAAGATGCTGGCCGCGCTCAACAGCTCGATGGACGAGTCCGACCAGTTGATCCTCACCAGCCGCTCCACCGAGTTCAGACAGGCGGTCGAGGCGCACGAAGACGTTCTCACCGCGGCGGCGCTCATCGAACCCCAGCCACTCACCCCCGATGTGGCCGCCGACTACCTGGAGGACTGCCTACCGCCGAAGCCCCGGCCCACCTGGACGGAGGTTCTCAACGCGCTGCGCAAAGAGACCGCGCCGGCCCTGGTCGGAATCACCTCCACCCCGCTGGGCCTCTGGCTGATCCACGCCACGTACATCCTTGCCAGACGCGACCCCGGTCCGCTCCTGCATGACCCCCGGCTGCGCGATCCGCCCTCGCTGCGCGCCCATCTGCTCGATCTGCTCATCCCCGCCCTCATCGAATCGCGCCGGCCGTCGGACGATCCCGCGGAGCACTTCAGGCCACGCCGGGAATGGAATCCCGATCAGGTGAGACGCTGGCTCGCCTACCTCGCCCGCCTCACCCGTGAGACACGCGACCTCGCCTGGTGGCGCCTGGCCGACTACACCCTTTGCCCCGGCGCGGTGCGGCTCGTGGTCGGGATCGTCACAGGGCTGCTGGGCGGACTCCTATATGGCCTCTTGATCCTAAAGCTCGGGTATGACCTCAAGGCGGCGGCCGCCTTTGTGCTGATGACAGGGCTCCCCGTCGGGTTCGTCTCCAGTTTCTCTGCCAAGGGGTGGCTCAAGGACACCCCTGGACGTGCCCATCTCCGTCTCCGCAGGCGAATGGCGCCTGGTGCTCACCATGTTCGAAGGCAGATCATCTTTGGTTCCTGGTTCGGTCTTCTGATCGGGATCGGTTTCGGACTCTCCCTGGTCCCTCGAATAGAGCTTCTGTCTGGCGCTTCTTTTCCTTCTCCGGGAGTTGCGCTCCGAGAGACTTTCATAAACATGGTCGTGAACGGGGTCTTGTTCGCGATTTCCGGTGGGCTCGCGTTCGGGCTCGTGGCATGGGCGGAGCGACCGGCCCTGACCCGTGGCGCCAGCAGCGCAATGTCCAGTTGGGGCGCTGATAAGGCACTGACTTTCGTCAAGGCGATCTTTTCTGGGCTGGCGACGGCTCCCATATTCGGGGCCGTGATCCTGCTCACCTCTGTGGCCGTTGTCGATGTGGCACCGATGTTCGCGCTTGTAGATGGACTTGTGGAGGGGCTGATCGTCGGACTCGCCGGCGGGCTTGTGACGGGCAGGCATCATGCGTGGTTCGTCTTCACCATTGCCGTTCTCCGGCTGGCCATGCTTCGTCGGCTACCGCGCCGGCTCATGCCGTTCCTCGATGATGCCCACCGCCTCGGGCTCCTGCGCGCTGTCGGACCGATCTACCAGTTCCGGCATGCCGAGTTGCATGACCACCTCGCGGCCGGTGAAGACGCGAGGGGTTAGATCCCAGTACGGCCACGAGAGTCACCAATGGTGCACGTTTCCCGTACGACAACCAAAGTTCCGGTGAAGGAAAACTGGTGTCCACCACGGGGCCCCAAACTTGATCAGTCCCCAGGGTTCGGGAGGTGTCGCCATGCGCGAGGTGGACGTCTCGTACAGCGATCTCGCCACGGCGGTGTCAGAGTTCCGCCGGTTGTCCGACACCATGCGCGGCCATGTGACCGCCCTGCAGGCTGACCTGTCCGCCGCGGAGGACCCGTGGGGTAGCGGTGACTTCGGGGCCCAGGCTGGGGCGATCTACCGCGACCTCGTCGAGCGGCTGTTCGCGAAGGGGCACGGCGTCGCCGATGGGTACGGCACGGTGTCGGAACAGGTCCTGACCATGTCCGGCAACCACAGGGGCGCCGAGCGCATCTCCGAGCAGTCGTCCGAGGCCGTCGAACGCCTGCTGTGACCCGTCGCGGTCCCATGATCAGGGACGGAGCCGGTCGAAATCGGCGCGGGGAAGGTGGACGCCGAACGTTGCGGGATTGATCGCCACGCCGGCCCCTGGGGGGAGCAGGGCGATCAACTCGCCGCCGCGGATGCCGCGCCACTCTCGTACGCCGTCCGGGAGCGTCGCCGGAAGGTGCTCCCGGGCCGTGTACGCGTGCGCGACCTGGTCGTCAGGGTCGCCGAACAGCGGGATGCCGTCATCGTCCCCGATGCCGGTCAGCACCTCGGCGTCCAGGAAGAGCGGGGCGATCCTGGCGTCGTCGAGGTAGTCGGCGGAGCCGAGCTGGATCGCGGCGTCCAGTTCGTCGGTCGGCTCGGGGTAGCCGAGGGTGAGGGGTGAAGGGCGATAGTTCGGATTCGGGCGGTACTCTCCGATCTCTCCGTGTTCGTCCGCTTGCCAGGCGCCGATCACGCCGAACGGCGGCACCTCGCCATCGGGGTCGAAGTACTCGTCGATGACGTAGAGCCACTGGGCAGGCTTGGCGCGGGCCGCCGCACGCAACTCGTCGCTGATCGGCGGCGGTTCCATCATCGACGATCAGCTCCCGGGGTCGTAGTGCGGGTTGGGGACGAACCTGTTGTAGCCGCGGCGGCCCCTGCGGACCTCCTGCGCGCCGACGATGTAGCGGCGGTCGATGCCGCCGAGAAAGCTTACTTCCCGCTCTTCCGGATAGAGATTCTCAATCTTGTTCCGGCGTAACGTCCGGTTCATGTAGACGCCCCCAGGGGCGTCGATGAGATACCGGTAATCGCGCCGTCGGAGGAGGCGCAAGTTAGGGCTCCTCGTTGTCGACACGAATGCGGAATCCCAGGGGTCGCCCTGCTGCATCGCCAAAGACGCGCGGTCGCCCTTCGGCTGGAATCCCTTCTCGAAGATCTCGTCGGGGGCTCGGTCATCGCCGCGCCACAGGAATCGGCGGTCGGTCCGCCACAACGGGTTCGACACGTCGAGTTTGCTGAGGTCGACATGGCGCGCGGCGGCGTGCAGGGGGTCGCCGCGGAAGGACGCCGGCCACCGGCCCGGCTTTCGTACCATGGGAGCGCCGAGGCGTTCGCTCGCCTTCGCCAAGGGACGCAGCACCATGCGTGCGAACATCTCACCGAAGGCGCCGCGCAGCTTGGTCGCCACGATCTTCTCGGCCTCGAACGCCGCTGCTCCGGCGCCCGGCACGAATATCATCGCTGACAGCCGCATCACCAGCCGCATGAGTGAGTAGATGACAGCCAGCTTGTAGACGACCACGATGACGGCGGCGGCCAACAGCGCGAGCCCGATGAGCACGGTCGTCCCGGAGACCGACTCTCCCTCGGCTGCCAGACCGGTCGTCTCGTCTCGCCAGTCGTCGTGAAAGGCGCGCACGCCCTCGCTGTCGTTGCGGCTGTGCACCCAAGTCGTCAGGTCGTCGGCCTCGCCGGCGGTGCGCGTGGAGTCATCGCCGAACCGTGCCATCCGGATACCGCTGGCGGCCAGGCCCATTTCGTCGCTGTCGGTCCAGGTGTGGCCGGTCAGCGGTACAAGTGGGCGGAGCGCTTCCGGCAGTTCCAGCCCCATCAGAACCTGCCGTTCATGCGGGGGGAGAAGGCGGATCGCCCTCCTCGCGGTGAAGAGGGTGGACGTGAACGCCGGCTAACACCGGGGATGTCCTCTTCAACCGAGGTCGAACAGCTTGACCTCACGGTAGGGGAGTTCGTCTTCGCCGTGAACGCGACACCACGCCCCGTCCCAGACATACTCGGCAGCGCGCCGCCGGCTGGCCGCTCAAGGCGGTCAGTGACCTCGGCCAGGCTCCTACCGATGAGGATCTGAAGGATGCCGTCGAACTCCTCGCTCACCGCCGCCTCAACCGATCCAGACGCTGGGTCAGCTCGTTGACGGTGGACAGGAGCTCGCTCATGCCCTCCTGGGAGTCGGCCTTGACCTTGTCGATCAGGCTGTTCAGCTCCAGCGAGTCCTGCTTCAGCACTTCCGGGATGGCCTGGCCGGCGCGTTGCCGGGCGGCCGCGCGGGCCTTGCCGAACGCCTCCCTGATCGCCTCGGCCAGCTCAGCCGCAGGCAAACGCAGGGCTCGCGGGTCGAGCTTCAGCCCAGTGAGGTCGGAGGTGCCGTCCACCTCCACGGCTACCAGCCCGCCCGCCGCGGTGGCGGTCTCCCGCACCGCCACGAACTCATCCAGAAAGTCCATGGCCTCAAAGGCTAGGGATACATGCGGGGCCTCCGCCAGGGAAGATCATCAGCGTTCAAGCACAGTTCAACCAGCGTGCATCCAATCTGACGACATTGAAGGCCGCGCCGTCCACAACGCCTACGAGGGCCTGGTCGAGCCCGGCGCGGTTGAGGCGGCTATCCGGCCGGGGACGTCGAGCGCGACCAACTGCTCGATCCGGACGTCTTAGAGCCTGCGGACAAAGGATTTGGCCGTTGAGGCGAGGACCTGGACGCCCGGGTCGAGGCCATCTTCGAGTGATTCGTCCGCGGACAGGAGCGGGCTCCTGGTAACTGAGGTGTTGTCTACGCATCTCGGCGGTGTCTGTTTACACGCCCGCGGCTGTGGGCGCCAGCGATTGCGCCTCACCTGGGTGCCGATGTCATGACCGCAGGCCGGCATATCCGTCGGATCTGAACGATGCCGAGTGGGTGGTGCTGGAGAGCGAGGCGCGGGCGGTGATGGCCGGGCTGGTCAAAGCGACGGGCAGGCCGATGGTGCACGATCTGCGGGCGGTACTGGACGCGATCGGCTATGTGGCCCGGTACGGTCCCGGCGTGGTGTGCCGGAGCGACTGGCCGGGCGGTTACGCGGCAGGCTGCGGGTCATGGCCAGGCGGGGCGAGCTGCCGACGGCAGGATGTATCGACTCCCAGACGGTCAAGGCCGCCGACACCGTCGGGGCTGCGGCCTGCGGCTACGACGCAGGCAAGAAGATCAAGGGACAGAAACGGCACATCGCGGTCGACACGCTCGGGCTGCTGTTGTGCCTGATCGTCACCGCTGCCTCCGTCCAAGACCGTGACGGCGCACACCCGCTGCTGGCGCTGCTGCGGGAGAAGTACTCCACTATCAATCTGGTGTGGGCTGATGGTGGCTACGCCGGACGGCTGGTCACCTGGGCACGCTATGTGCTGCGCCTGGCCATCACGATCGTCAAGCGCACCGACGACATGAGTGGCTTCGTCGTCCTGCCCCGCAGGTGGGTGGCAGAGCGAACGTTGGCCTGGCTGGCCCGCTACCGGCGGCTGGTACGGATCTACGAACGCAAGCCTGAACACCATGAAGCCATGGCCAGCCAGCCCTGGCGGGCCTGGAAAGGCACGGAACTGGCCGCCATCCTCGAGATCGAGAACATCAACAGCTTCCGCGTCCAGCTGTCCCAATGGTCGCACCAGGGCTACATCAACAAGATCGGACCAGCCCTCTACGGACCCATCCCCGCAAGCACTTAAGCCTTTGCCACTTGGCGCTTAGACTCAAAATCCTATTACGGGGGGACGCTACAGTAGGCGCGGCGCGACGTGCGGTCAATGCGTCAGGGCCGTTCCCGCATCCGGCCTTCGCCGTCGACCTCCATCCGCGCGTTCGGGCCGCCCTCGCCGCACTGCGGGCCGTTGGGGAAGCGGCCTTTGGGGGTGACGTCGATGGTGCGGTCGAGCACCTCCTTCTCGGCGGCGTCCGTGAGCCTCAGCCGTACGGTGGCCCGTTCCTTGCGCAGCCCCCCGACGTCGCCGAACCCGTACTTGCCGCCCTGGTCGGAGGGGAAGAGCTCCAGCTTGGGCTCGGTGCATCTACCCGCCTGGCACACCTCCAGCTTCGCCGCTATCACCCGGCTGGCTAGCGGGGCGGCGACGTCCACCTGGACGCCCACGCGCGTGCCGATCAGCGTGCATTCTTGCTCGCCCTGGCAACCGCAGAGGGTCACGGCGAGCGCGAGAACCGCGAGAAATCGATGCATATTCTGTAAACGTGTTCCGATCATGACCGGTTCGCGAGTACGCCCTCGCCGGGACGTGCTCGCGGTGCCGGCCTTGGGTATGACATCGGCACCCCGGTGAGGCGCAATCGCTGGCGCCCGAGGATGCGGGCGTAGACAGACAACCACGGGCTCCTGGTCGCCGAGTTGCGTAGACAACACCTCAGCTATCAGGAGCCCGCTCCTGTCCGCGGGCACATCACGCAAATGGCCTCGAGCAAGGCATCTCCACCTCAGCCCCTGCGACCAAAATCGTTTGTCAGCAGGCTCTTACAGAGCACCGCGACCTGAGCGTCCATCCCAGCCGGCCGGTGTTCCGGCGGGCCGGGTTCTGAGTGGTCAATCTGCTGGAGCCCGCCCCGAACCAAAGGCGCTCGCTCCCCCCGATAACCAGGGCTGAGCTCCCCGATTCGCCCGCAGTACTCCCGTCTTCGGGCCAGGGGTGAAGCGAAGCGGGGAGGTTTCGAAGGGAAACAGCGTCCGCCTGTGTCAGACCGAGGGTTGGGTGATTGTGCTGGCGACAAGCAGCAGCGGCTGACGGCTGGTCACAGGCGGGCGGTCCACTCTTGGCCTGTGAGGACGTCGGCACCCCTGGCCGGGAAGACGCGGTTGATCAGGAAGTCGTGCACGTCCGGTTCCGCGTCGGCGCAGGCGTCGCTGAGCACGGTCACGTGGTAGTCGCGGTCGGAGGCGTCGTAGAGGGTGGCGGCGATCATCGCCCCGGTCGCGACACCGGTCAGCACAATCGAGTCGACATGCTGGGCGTGCAGGAGCCGATCGAGGTCGGTCGCCGCGAAGGCGCTGGCGCGGCGCTTGAGAACGACGGCCTCACCCGGCAACGGCTCGATGCGCGGATGCACGAACGTCTCGGGAGATTCTTCGTGAAACAGCGTCCCTGCCCCGTGCAGGCCACTGATCAACTGGTTTCCCGCTGCCACGTCAAGGCCTGAGGCCCGGAGCCCGAAACGGATGAAGATCACCGGGATTCCGGAGGCTCTGGCCGCGTGGATGACCTTTTCCACGACGGGGAGCACGTCGGCGGCGAAGGGGTAGTTGTCCACGATGCCCGCCTGCAGGTCGCCGACGATGAGCGCAGTGGTGGTCATACGGTTTCCTTGTCTGTACGGCGCGCCATCGGCCATCCTCACGGTCGTATCCTTGGCGCTGTTGTCGTCGATCAAGTACGACGATAGTGGGACCTCGATGGCACGAGCTCAACGTCCGACCTGAGGTCATCGCAGACTCTCGTTTCGGCGTACACCCCACACGACCAGCCCAGCGGCCAAGACGAGACCCCCGGCGAGCCATAGGATCCCCTGAAGTGGCAGGGCATCGACGACCGCGCCGCCGGCCAGCGCGCCGAGACCGATCGAGAGGTTGAACACCGCCACCCACAGTGCGGAGGCTTCCTCGACCGCTTGTGGCGCGGCCTTGATCATCCATGTCTGGAGGCTCGTGGAGACCCCGCCGTACACCAGGCCCCAGACCACGAGCAGCGTCACCCCGCCCGCGCCGGTAAGTCCTGCCACGGGGTAGAGCAGTACGGTCACCCCCAAGGCGGCGGCGATGGACAGGACGGTGCGATGGAGCCTCTTGGCCACGGCGGCAGCCGCAAGGAAGTTTCCCACGATGCCCGCCACGCCGAATCCGAACAGCAGCGGCCCGACAAGGCGCTCGTCGATGCCGGACAGATCCCGCAGCACAGGGCTGATGAACGTGTAGGCCGAGAAGTGACCCGTCACGATCAGGAAGGTCGCCAGGATGCCGACCCGGACACCCTGGTTGCGGAACTGGCCGGCCAGCCGCCGCAGGCCGACGGGCTGAACCGCCGCCAACGGTGGCAGCACGGCCAGCAAGGCGACCAGCACGGCAAGCGCGAGGGCGCTCAGCGCGCCGAACGCGATCCGCCAGTTCGCCAGCCCGCCGATCATCGTGCCGATGGGGACGCCGAAGACGTTCGCGGCACCGACGCCGCCGAAGATGATCGCAGTAGCCCGTGGCACGTGTGAGGCCGGGACGAGCCGGACGGCCAAGGCTCCGGCGATGGCCCAGAACCCGCCGATGGCCACCCCGACCAGCACACGGGCAGCGATCAGGAGCGGATAGCCGGGGGCCATGGCGGATGCCAGGTTGGCGAGCGTCATGAGTCCCATCAGGGCGACGAGCAGGAGCCTGCGGTCCATCCTGCCGACAAGCAGTGGGACCGCCGGCGCCGCGACGGCGGCGACGATGCTGGGGACCGTGACCATCAACCCCGCTGCGCCCTCTGACACCGACAGTGCGGATCCGACGGGGGTGAGCAGTCCGATGGGGAGCTGCTCTGCCGTGACCAGGAGGAATGTGCCGAAGGCTACGGCGGACACCGCGATCCAATGACTTTTCGGTGACGTGTCTCGCTCGCTCAGGGTCGGGTCCGTTGCCGTCACGTTGAATCCCCTCTCCAATTTGGGAGCGATCGCTCCCATATGGCGGCATACCCTAATACGGGAGCGATCGCTCCACAACTTTGGTAGGCTGGGGCTATGGCACGTCCCAGGGAGTTCGATGAGCAGGACGTGATCGCCAAGGCGACCCACCTGTTCTGGTGCCGCGGCTACAACGCCACGTCCGTCCGCGACCTGGGCGCCGAGCTCAACCTCAAGCAGAGCAGCCTGTATCGGACCTTCAACGACAAGCACACGCTGTTCCTGCGGGCGCTGGACCACTATCGGGCTACCGAGTCCGCTCAAGCCGAAGAGCAACTGAGCCTCCCCGGCTCCAGCCTCCAGACCCTGCGGGAGTGGTTGACCTGGATGGTCGACCACGAGGCCGGTCGTGGCTGCTTCGTGGTCAACACGGCCACCGAGCTCGGCACCACCGACCCCGCAGTCCGGCAAAGGACCGAGGCTGCGTTCGAAGGCACCCGGAAGACCCTTGCGTCGCTCCTGCGCCGCGGCATCCGCGACGGCGACCTGCCCACCACATTGGACGTCGACGCTGCCGTGGAGTCGCTCTTCACGACGGTGCTGGGGCTCCGCGTGCGCGAACGCGCCGGACACGATGCCCAACGGCTGGCCACGGCTATCGACTTCACGATCAAGACGCTCGCGGGACCTGCGACCTGACCGGCGTTGCCGGACCTGGACGGTCCGCTCGTCACGCTTGACGGGTACGCCTCGTCGCGCGGAGCGCATCAATGTCCCACCGCAAGCCTTCGGGTGCTGTTACTTCTCGGCGGCATCGGCTTGAGGCGTCGGACCGGTCCACCCGTTCCGGCATGCCGAGTTGCACGACCACCTCGCCGCGCTTGGCGAGCACACGAACCCCACGACCGTACGCCGCCGGCGTGGGTCCGGGGGATCAGTCGCGTGACGTATCCGCGTGCGGGCACCGGACGGCCCGCGGCTGCGCCGGGGATGACACGATCCGACGAAGGCGACCGTTCGGGATGTTCGTCTTTGCCGCCGTGAACCTCCTCATCGGTGACTCTCCGAGAGGGCGGCTCCAGGGACGTGGTGTCTGTCCGCCGGACCGCCCCGCATGATGGTCCCGGGTTGGCTGTTAGCGCTCACATGCCTTTTCCCTGTTGCGGTTCCTTCTCTGTCGGATGGCTGTGGTGGCAGGTCGAGCCAATACGAGGCGAAGAGGCGACGTCAAGGACGGCGCCTCGCGCCCAGGGAAGGGCGGCGGGCGGGTGTGCGGCTCATCAGGCGTTATCAGGGCCGCCGGCCGTGACGGCGACAGCGTCACTCTGAAACTTTCGCCAGAACTTGACAACTTTCGGCGCGGTTTTCAGACTGTGTCCCCGAGGCGGTTTCCTCCTGCCAAGTGGTGGCGCGCGGTGAGGACCGCCGTTCGCGATGCCCTGGTGGTGTGCGTTCCCTGATCATCACGGGACGCGGCGTCGATCGCGCGGGATGACCCCGCGTGTCCGCTTTCCGTGATTCAGTCTGGAGCACTCAGTCATGGGCACCAAAGCCATACTTCCGCCGCGGCCTCGCAGGAGCCCGCGGGTTCTGATCGCCGCCGCCGTCGGCGTGCTCGGCGTGGTCACCGCGGTGACGGTACCGACCACGCCGGCCGGTGCGGCGGCGAGTACGCTCGGCGCGGCGGCCGCGCAGAGCGGGCGTTACTTCGGCGCCGCCATCGCCGCCGGCAAGCTCGGCGACTCGCAGTACACCACCATCGCCAACCGCGAGTTCAACATGGTGACGGCCGAGAACGAGATGAAGATCGACGCCACCGAGCCGAACCGGGGCCAGTTCACCTTCGCCAACGGCGACCGCGTCTACAACTGGGCCGTGCAGAACGGCAAGCGGGTGCGCGGCCACACCTTGGCCTGGCACTCCCAGCAGCCCGGCTGGATGCAGTCGCTGTCGGGCAGCAGCCTGCGTCAGGCGATGATCGACCACATCAACGGCGTGATGGCCCACTACAAGGGCAAGATCTACGCCTGGGACGTGGTGAACGAGGCGTTCGCCGACGGCAACTCCGGTGGGCGGCGTGACTCCAACCTGCAGCGGACCGGCAACGACTGGATCGAGGTGGCGTTCCGTACCGCGCGCGCCGCCGACCCGGCGGCCAAGCTGTGCTACAACGACTACAACATCGACAACTGGACGTGGGCCAAGACGCAGGGCGTCTACAACATGGTCCGCGACTTCAAGCAGCGCGGCGTGCCGATCGACTGCGTGGGCCTGCAGTCGCACTTCAACAGCGGCAGCCCGTACAACAGCAACTACCGCACCACCATCTCCAGCTTCGCCGCCCTGGGGGTGGACGTGCAGATCACCGAGCTGGACATCCAGGGCGCCTCCGCGCAAACGTACGCCGCCGTGACCAACGACTGCCTGGCGGTGGCCCGTTGCGCCGGCATCACCGTGTGGGGGGTGCGCGACCAGGACTCCTGGCGCTCGGGCGACACCCCGCTACTGTTCAGCGGCGCCAACAAGAAGCCCGCCTACGACGCGGTCCTCAACGCCCTCAACGCCGCAACGCCGGGCCCCACCCCCACCCCCACTCCAACACCCACGCCGACCCCGACACCGATCCCGGACGGGTGCGCGGCGACGATCACGACGACCAACAGCTGGCAGGGTGGCTTCCAGTCGACGGTGACCGTCCAGGCGGGCGGCGCGGCGATCAGCGGATGGACCGTGCGGTGGACCTGGCCCGGCGGGCAGAGCATCAGCAGCCTGTGGAACGGCCAGCAGAGCGTGTCCGGCTCCAGCGTCACCGTACGCAACGCCGCCTACAACGGCTCCATCGCCGCCGGTGGCTCCACGACCTTCGGGTTCACCGCGAACGGCACCGCGGCCACCCCGACCGCTACCTGCACCAGCCCTTGACGGCGGTCGGACATGATGATGAGGAGAATACAGATGCGTCTGCCCTGGCGAGCGTGGTCGCCGCGCTCCTCCGCCGTCACGACCGGGGCGCCGCCCCGGCGGGCCTCGCGCCGAGGCCTCGTGATCGGCGCCATCGCGGTCCTGCTGGCCGGAGCCGGCCTGCTGACCGTACAGCCTGCCCAGGCCGCCGTCGCCTGCCGGGTCGACTACACCATCAGTTCGAGCTGGCCGGGCGGCTTCAACGCCGGCGTCACCATCAACAACCTCGGTGACGCGGTCAACGGCTGGCGGCTTACCTGGTCCTTCGGCGCCGGCCAGCAGATCACCCAGATCTGGAACGCCACCCAGACCCAGTCCGGCTCGTCGGTGACCGCCACCAACGTCTCCTACAACGCCTCCATCCCCTCCGGCGGCAGCACCAACTTCGGGTTCACCGGCTCGTGGAACGGCAGCAACCCGGTGCCCACGTCGTTCGCCCTGAACGGCGTGACCTGCGGCAACCCCGGCACTCCCACGCCCAACCCCACCCCGACCCCGACGCCCACCCCGACCGGTACGTGCGATCTTCCGTCGACGTACCGCTGGACATCGACGGGCCCGCTGGCGAACCCGAAGTCGGGGTGGGTCTCGCTCAAGGACTTCACCACCGTCGTCTACAACGGCAGGCATCTCGTCTATGGGACGACGCACGACACGGGGACGAGATGGGGTTCGATGAACTTCGGCCTCTTCACCAACTGGTCCGACATGGCCTCGGCCAGCCAGAACACGATGTCCTCTTCCACTGTCGCGCCCACGCTTTTCTACTTCGCCCCGAAGAACATCTGGGTGCTCGCCTACCAGTGGGGCGCGACCGCTTTCTCCTACAGGACGTCGAGCGACCCCACCAATCCGAATGGCTGGTCATCGCAGCAGGTGCTCTTCTCCGGAAGCATCTCCGGCTCCGGAACAGGACCCATCGACCAGACACTCATCGGTGACAGCGCGAACATGTATCTGTTCTTCGCCGGGGACAATGGCAAGATCTACCGGGCCAGTATGCCTATCGGAAATTTCCCGGGCAGTTTCGGTGCGACATCGACGGTGGTCATGAGCGACACGACGAACAATCTGTTCGAAGCCGTTCAGGTCTACAAGCTCCAGGGCCAGAACCGATACCTCATGATCGTCGAGGCGATCGGCTCGCAGGGTCGCTACTTCCGCTCGTTCACGGCCACCAGTCTGGGCGGTTCGTGGACACCGCAGGCCGTAACCGAGAGCAATCCCTTCGCCGGCAAGGCAAACAGTGGCGCCACGTGGACCAATGACATCAGCCACGGCGATCTCGTTCGCAGTAACCCCGATCAGACCATGACCGTTGATCCCTGCAATCTGCAGTTGCTCTACCAGGGACGCAACCCCAACTCCGGCGGCGACTACGGCCTCCTGCCCTACCGGCCGGGGGTGCTGACACTGCAGCGCTGATGGCGTGACGCGGGTCCGGCTCGGGCCGGTACGGCCGATGGCCGCGAGCCGGAGCCCAGCCAAAAGCGCATCCAGCTGACTCTGGACATCGTCAAGTGCAGTGACGATGTCAGCGGCTTCGTGGTCCTACTTCGCAGGCCGGCGCGGGGTCGGGCCTCGTCGCCGCACCAGAGGCAGGTACACCTCGTCGACGATCTCGACGAGGACGTCGTCGGGTGCGGTAGGGACTCCACGTACGACGAATTCATTGCGCAACAGGACAACGGCCACGGTGGCGACCCGTGGATGGAGTGTCTCGGGATCTGCCTCACCGCGTGCAACCGCGCGCCCCAGGATCGTCAACCAGGGGGCGGCCGCGGCGTCGCCGGACTGGTCCTGCAATTGCGCCAGGAGTTCTGACGTGCCGCCGGCCGCGGCGAACAGCTCGCGCAGGATCGCGCCGAGCGGAGAACTCCAGAGACGGTTGGCCTGGCGTAGCAACTCCAGGACGTCGCCGCGCAGGCTGCCGGTGTCCGGGAGCGGGACCGTCGTGGTCAGTTGCCGATAGGCGGCGATGCCGAGCGCCAGCCGGTTCGGCCAGCGGCGGTAGATGGCGTTCTTGTTGGTGCCGGCGCGAGCGGCGACCTTGTCCATGGTCAACCCGGCGTATCCGGACGCGGTGAGCTCGTCCACCGCAGCCTGCAGAATCGCCTCCTCCAGGGCCGCTCCGCGCCGCCGCGTCTGTCCGGCAGCCGGCCGCCGCGTCGGATTCTCCTCCATGACCCCTTCCCAAGGACGGTACTGATCGTACCTTCTCATTCTGGTTGTCGCCGCTGAAGGACAGCAACTAGGGTACGTCCAGTACCGTAACGGCTCGAAGGGGAAACACGTGCGCGCCAAAGGCATCAGCTACGACACCGGCTTCGTCAAAGACGGGGCGATCTCCCGTAAGCGCTTCGACCCGGAGATGGTCGAGCGCGAGCTGCGGATCATCCGCGATGACCTGCACTGCAACGCGGTCCGCATCATGGGCGGTGACCCGGAACGGATCGACCTGGCGGCGACGTACGCCGCCGACCTGGGTCTGGAGGTCTGGTTCTCCCCCTACCCGCTCGAACTGACCGCAGAGGAGACGCTGTCGTTGTTCGCGGACTGCGCCGAACGCGCGGAGCGGCTGAGGCGGCGGGGCGCCGAGGTGGTGTTCGTGACCGGTGCCGAGCTGAGCCTGATGAATCCTGGGTTCCTGCCCGGCGACAGCACCGACGAGCGGGTCGCGTTCCTGCGCCGGCCATCTCGCGTGCGGGAGCAGATCGGCGAGCTCAGCGCACGGGTCAACGAATTTCTCGGCAGGGCCGTGGCGCTCGTCCGTGAGCGCTTCGGCGGCAAGGTGACCTACGCCTCCGTACCGCTCGAGCGCGTCGACTGGGCACTCTTCGACATCGTGTCCGTGGATCTCTATCGGTCGGCCGAGATCGCCGACCGTTTCGCCGAAGGCGTCCGTGGCCTGGTCGCGCAGGGCAAGCCGGTCGCGATCACGGAGTTCGGCGCGGCCGGCTACCAGGGTGCCGGCGAAAAGGGTGCTCTCGGTCTGGAGATCGTCGAGTACGACAAGGACGGCCCTGTCCGGTTGAACGGTGAGTACGCCCGGGACGAGGCCGGTCAGGCCGCCTATGTGCGTGAGCTGCTGGAGGCATTCGACGCCGGCGGCATCGACAGCGCGTTCGTGTTCACCTTCGCGCTGTACGACCACGTACACCGCCCCGACGGCGCTCCTCACGAGGACCTGGACCTGGCCAGTTACGGCATCGTCAAGGTCTACGAGGACCGCCTCGGGGCCACCTACCCCGACATGCCCTGGGAACCCAAGGCCGCCTTCACCACCGTCGCCGACCACTACCGCGGCTGACCACGTCACGAAGACCGCAACCCGAAGCGAGCCGCACCGGCACGGCCCACCGGCCCTGCGCTTCAGCGCCCCCTTTTCCGCGCGAACAAAGGAGAACACGTGATCACAGATGTCGTCATCGCCGGCGGCGGTCCGAACGGGCTGATGCTGGCCTGCGAACTGAGCCTGGCAGGGGTCCGGCCGGTGGTGCTGGAGCGGCTACCGGAGGCGAGCGAGGAACCGAAAGCGAACGGACTGCTCGGCCAGGTCGTGAAAATGCTCGACCACCGGGGGCTGTACGAACGCCTCAGCGGTAGCCCGGAACCACCGCAGCCGAACTCCGCGTACTTCATGTTCGGTGCGATGGGCCTGGACCTGAGCCTGCTGGAGGACAGCCCCGTCCATGCCCTGCCGGTGCCGCAGCGCCGCATAGTGCAGGTCCTGCAGGAGCGCGCCATCGAACTGGGCGTGGAGATCCGGCGGGGACACGAGGTCGTCGGCCTGTCGCAGGACGACGACGCGGTCACGGTCGACGTCGCGAGTCCGAGCGGGGCATACCGGCTGCGGGCCCGGTACCTCATCGGCGCGGATGGAGCACACAGCACCACGCGCAGGCTCTCCGGCATCGACTTCCCCGGCATCACCTACGACCGGATGACGGTCTGCTCGGCGCACGCGACGGTCCCGGCGGACTGGGTCGATCCTGCGACCGGTGCGCTGAACGTGCCCGGCTACGGCGCTGTTCTGCCGTTCCTGCCCCACCGCACCGAGCACGGCGGGTTCTCCTACGCACCGATGCCCGGCCACCCGCCGCTGGTCAGCACCACAGAGTGGGACCGGCCCAGGACCGACGCTCCGATGAGCCTCGACGAGTTGCGGGCGAGCATCCGCCGCGTGCTCGGCGCCGACGTGCCACTCGGTCCGCCCGACGGCGAAGGGCCGCACGTGCTGCGCCGGCTGACCGGGGGTAACACCCGGATCGCCGAACGGTTCGCCGACGGCCGAGTGTTCCTGATCGGTGATGCCGCCCACGTGTACGCCGCCACAGGGGGAGGGCCCGGGCTCAACCTCGGGCTGCAGGACGCGGTCAATCTCGGCTGGAAACTCGCCGCCGTGATCCGCGGTAGCGCCCCGCCCGGACTGCTGAACAGTTACGAGACGGAGCGGCGGCGGGCCGCCCGCCGCATGATACTGAACGCGCAGGCGCAGTCGGCTCTGATCGCCCCCGGCGGCGACGTCACCGGACTGCGTGAACTGTTCACCGAACTGCTCCGCGACCAGGGCACCGTGCAGCGCCTCGCCGAACTCGTCGCAGGCGCCGACGTCCGCTACGACATGGGCGAATCTGCGGCGCACCCGCTGATCGGCCGGTTCGCCCCGGACATGGAACTGCACACTCCGGCCGGGCCGGTCCGGCTGGCCGAGCTGACCAGAACCGCACGTCCCCTGCTGCTTGACCTGACCGAGGAAGCGTCGCTGGCGAAGTCGCCCGCCCTGCGGCACGACCGAGTCGATATCGTCACCGCGCGGCCCCCGACCTCAGCGCTCACCGCCCTGCTCCTTCGACCGGACTGCTACGTGGCCTGGGCCTCCGCATCGCCCCACCCAGATCCCACGGAAATGGAAGAACTCCGGGCAGCCTTGCAGCGGTGGTTCGGTGTCATCGAACCCGCCCACGCCTGAAACGCCGGTTCCGGCCGTTCCGTGGGAGCGCCTCAGCCGGCGTTGGTGATCGGCAGCAGGCCGCGTTGGCCGAACACCTTCTTGGCCACGAGGGTCGCGTTGATCGCGCGCGGCATGCCGCAGTAGACGGCCGAGTGCAGGAGCGCCTCGGAGATCTCCGACGGGGTCAGCCCGACGTTCAGCGCGGCGTTGACGTGCACCTCCAGCTCGATCTCGCAGCCGCCGAGCGCGGTCAGCACGCCGAGGGTGACCAGTTGCCGGTCGCGGGGCGGCAGCTCGGGGCGGGCGTACATGTCGCCGAAGGCCCACGCGACGACCTGGTGGCCCAGCTCGGGGGAGACGTCGGCGAGCGAGTCCACGACCCGCTGCCCGGCCTCGCCGTCGACCTGCTCCAGCACCTTCATGCCGTGTTCGTAGCGTTCGTGGCGGTTCATCGGCTTTCTTCCTCTCTGGGGTGGATCGGATGACTTCATCCTGCTACCGAGACCAGCCGAGGCCTGCCTGACCGCGCATCTTCCTTATACTTGCCATGCCTGGGAGGTATGGCATGGAGCTGCGGCTGCTCACGTACGTGGTGACGATCGAGGAGGAAGGCAGCCTCAGCGGCGCCGCCCGTCGGCTGCACATGACGCAGCCGACCCTCAGCCGCCAGCTGCGTGAGCTGGAGCGGCAGGTGGGTGGCGCGCTGTTTCTGCGTACCGGACGCGGGTTGCGTCCCACCCCGGCAGGTCAGGCCCTCGTACGGCGGGCCCGCACGGTCCTGGCCGAGGCGCAGGCCGCCCTCGACGACGCGCGGCTGGCCGGGCAGGGGCTGTCGGGCCGGTTCACCGTCACCTTCGCCGGCTCCGGCATCAACGGCCCGCTCGGCGCGGCGCTGGGGCGGCTGCGCCGCGAGCTGCCCCGCGTGGACCTGCGGCTGCAAGAGAGCTTCAACGACGCCGAGATGTCCGACTCCGTGCTCAGCGGCCAGTGCGACCTGGCCGTCCAGCGGCTGCCCGCCCGGGACGCCCGCCTGACCGCGCAGGTGTGGTGGCACGAGCCGCTCACGCTGTTCCTGCCCGCCGGGCACCCGCTCGCGTACGGGCCCGAGCCCGCCCCGCTGACCGCGCTCGGTCAGATCCCGCTGGTCATCTGGCCGCGCGAGGTCTCGCCCCGCTCCTACGACGAGATCATCGCCCTGTGCCACCAGGCCGCCGTCATGCCACGCATCGGCGCCGAAGGCCGCAGCAGCCAGACGCTGCTGGCACTGGTCGCGGCCGGGTTCGGCGCCGCCGTGCTGGCCGACTCGCACCGGGTGCTGCGCCGCGTCGGGGTGACGCCGCGCCGGCTGGCCGACACCAGGACCACGCTCCACCTGGTGTGGCGGGCCGACAACACCGACCCGCTCCTCCACCGCGTCCTCGACAGCCTGGCCGAGCTGCGGCCTTCATCAGGCTGACCCGACGAGCGACGAGTATTTCGCAGACATCAGATGTCTGAGAACCTGATAAGTTGGTGGCCCGCAAGATGAGAAGGAGGATGTGGTGACCTGGCTGCGGAACGGGCATGTGGGGTCGCGGCTGTCGGAGTGCGCGGAGGCGGCCCGATGACGGTCATCTCCCGTCCGGCCGACACAGGGCACGTGTTGCGGGCCGACGCCGTGGATCTCGTACGCGACGGCCGTCACCTGCTGCAGGACATCTCGCTCACCGTCAGTCCCGGGGAACACTGGGCGCTGCTCGGCGCCAACGGAGCGGGCAAGAGCACCCTGCTCGGATTGCTCGGAGCCGTCACCCACCCGACCCGCGGCGTGGTCGAGGTGCTCGGCCGGACCCTGGGCCGGGTCGACGTCCGCGAGCTGCGTTCGTACCTGGGGCACGTCAACCCGCGTCACACCCCCGACGGTCCGTTGCGGGTCCGCGACGTGGTGCTGACAGGGCTGACCAACACCGCCGCACTCGTGCCCCGCTGGACGCCCGGCGAGCAGGAGGCCGAGCGGGCGGATCGGCTGATCACCATGCTCGGGATGGGTCACAGAGCGCAGGCGACGTGGCCCACCCTGTCCCAGGGCGAACGCGGTCGCGCGCTGATCGCCCGTGCCCTCATGCCGCAGCCCCGGCTCCTGCTGCTCGACGAGCCCGCCACGGGGCTCGACCTGGCCGCCCGCGAGCAGTTGCTGGCCAGCATCGACGCGCTGCGCACCCGGCACTCGTCGCTGGCGACCGTGCTGGTCACCCACCACCTGGAGGAACTGCCGGCCACCACGACGCACTCCATGCTGCTGTGCGAGGGGCGCTGCCTGGCCGCCGGGCCGGTCGCGGAGGTCCTGACGAGCGAGCTGGTCAGCGCGTGCTTCGACCACCCGGTACGCATCGTCCGCAGCGACGACGGCCGCTGGGCCGCCCGGGCGCAACCCGTACCCGTCACCATGCCTGAAGAGACCGCGTCGCCCTCCCCGTCAGCCGCCGTCGCATTCTGACCCTGAAGCGGCGCGAGCGAGAGGGGCGACAGGTATCTCGCCGCATTCGAGCGGCACTGCTCGGGCTCCTTGTATCGAACATGTGATCTATAAATGGTGGCTCCAGGCTTCGGGGCGTGGTTACGATCTTGGTACTCGCCGGCCGTGCTGATCAGCCGGCCCTACCAGACGGAGAATGCCCTTGAAGCGTGCAATGATCGCGTTAGGCGTCGGCCTGAGCGTGCTGAGCTCCACTGTCGTCACGTCTCCCGCGCAGGCCGCGACCGTGGTGGCGGTCCCGCTGGCCCCCGCCGTGGCGACAGCTCAGGAGGTCGCCAGGTTCTGGCTCGCCGACGACGCCGCCAACCTGCGGAACGCCACCCCGTACGCCCTGCGGACCGTGGCGGGCGGCGAACGCCTGTCCACCGAGATCGTCCCGGACGGCACTCCGCACAGCGTCCCGCCGGTCGAGGCGGAAAACCCGGTGGCCGGGGACCTGCCCATGACTTCAGGCAAGGTGTTCTTCATCGGCGGCGACGGCCGGCCGCACTGGTGCACCGGCACCTCCGTGCAGTCGCAGTACCGCAACCTCGTCGCCACCGCGGGTCACTGCATGCTCGACACCGAGGCTCCGGCCGGCGGGCTCGGCAAGTGGGTCTTCGTCCCGGCCTACTCCGAGGGCGCCACCCCGTTCGGCCTGTACGTCGGCAAACAGGGCATCATCCACTACGACTTCGACGACATCCGGGATTACGATCGCGACTACGCCTTCGTCACCGTCTACAGCGGAGTCGTCCTCTCCTCCCCGGACGTGCTGACGAACCTCGGCAGGCTGGGCGACAAGGTCGGCTGCCAGGGCCTCGCGGTCAACCAGCCGCTCCCGCCAACGGCCGACGTCTTCGGCTACCCCGCCGGAACCCACCCCGACGGCACCGGCCCTTACACGGGCCGGACGCTCGAACGGTCGGCCGGATCGACGTTCGCGACAAAGACGACGGGCCTGCCCGCGGACCGGCCCGTCGGCGTGGACTCGCCGTTCACCGGTGAAGGCTCGCTCGGGTCGGCGTGGGTGACCGGGTACGCGAGCGACACCCGTACCGGCTATCTCAACGGCCTCACGATCAGCGTCGCCGACACCGACGGTGACAACCGGTACGACACTGGCATCTCGCCGTACTTCGACACCGAGCTCTTCCTGGTCTACCGGGACGCCGCCCACCGCTGGACCGGCTCCATCACGTACATATCTGGTTGAGCCGCCTCGACGGATCGGGACGACCTGGGAAGTCTCGAGCAGCATCGGCTCTGACGCAACAGGGCGTGGGGTTGGTCAGCCGGCGGGGCCGGAGGCGGGGGATCGCTCGTCGACTCGAACCATGATCATCTTTCACCTGGCCGTTCCGGGGATGCCGTGGGTGAGGGCGGCCATGGGGGAGCGCCGCGGTGACGGCTCCGAACAGAACGGCCCGCACCGGTTGCCGGTGCGGGCCGTCATTCTGGCGGGCAGGTGGTTACGGCCCCACGTACAGTTCGTAGTGCGGCGTGTGGGTCTGCCAACTGCTGGGGAAATACCTGCATTCGTAACCGGTGGAACCGTCGGCGTAATACTGGCCGTCGGCATTGCACTGCCGCCAGGTCGCGTCGTTGGCCGGGAAATAGCTTCTGACGTAGGTCCACGCCTGCGCCTGGGCCGGTGCGGCATTCGCCGGCATGGCCGCCAGCACCCCCGTGGCGGCCGACAACGCGGCCGCGACGGTCAGTGCGCCGAGGCCGCGCTTGATTACGGACATTCGATCCCCCATCGATTGCTCGGCTGATTCCGTTCCGTTTTCAGAGATATCCGACCCGGCGCACGAGGGTGACCCATTTCGAGGATCCTGGAAGTCAGGCCGGACAGGAGCTCGGCTCCCGATCAACGTCGTCGCCGGGACGGCAAGAAGCCCCAGACTCCCGGCACATGCCGTGAGCTGGGGCTTCAACTGCGAGCCTGGTGGACGATACTGGGATTGAACCAGTGACCTCTTCCGTGTCAGGGAAGCGCTCTCCCGCTGAGCTAATCGTCCATATTGAGTTAGAACTCAGAGCGGAAGACGGGATTCGAACCCGCGACCCTCACCTTGGCAAGGTGATGCTCTACCACTGAGCCACTTCCGCGTGGTGCTGCCTTTACTTTAGCGGATCCCGAGGGGTCCACCGGTCGGCCGAGGTGGAGACGGGATTTGAACCCGTGTAGACGGCTTTGCAGGCCGCTGCCTCGCCTCTCGGCCACTCCACCCTGGAGTCTTGCTCCGAGCGGAAGACGGGATTCGAACCCGCGACCCTCACCTTGGCAAGGTGATGCTCTACCACTGAGCCACTTCCGCGTGAACCCCGGGCGACGTGCGCCGGGCCACGGGAAAACCATATCGTCTTCCCGGAGTGCCCGTGCGCACCGAGAGGCCCGCGGGGCGAAATTCAGCGGATCAGGCGCACGTCCTTGGCCATGACGAACATCACTCGGTGACCGAGTTGGATCTGGTAGTAGCGGGTCTGTCCGGTTGTGGTGACGTGTTTGGCCGCGCTGAAGGCGCCGGCGGAGTAGTAGGAGCCGGTGATCGTGTCGCCCACCGTGTACGTCTGGCCGGGGCCGATCTTGTACTGGAGCGGGGCCAGCGGCTGGTACGACGCCAGCTTGTAGGCGGACTGCTCCGGGTACGCGCGGCCGTACACCCTGGTCCTCGGCCTGAGCGGAGTCACCAGCAGGCCCCTGGCGGGGACGGAGGTGGGGTTGGACGGCGGGTTGTGGAACCAGGCCTTCTGACCGAGGTACCAGATGGCCGTCCAGTCGCCCTGCCGGTCCGCCACCGCGTAGCGCTGGCCGGTGGAGGCGCGGGCGCTGTGGTCGTACACGCTGTGCGTGCTGGGCTTGCCCGGGTGCTTGCCCGGGTCGTTGACCAGGGGGGACGCCTCGCGCGGCTCCTGGTGCAGCCAGACCGTGGAGGCGCCGTGCGGCGGGCACGCCTTGTCCGGCTTGACGGAGACGCAGCCGGTGAAGCGGGGCCGGTTGGTGGCGTACGAGGGGCGGATCATGATGGAGTTGCCGCTCTGCACCCCATTGAGCGGTCTGCCCAGCAGGTCGAAGTAGTGGGACCAGTCCCAGTACGGTCCGGGGTCCTCGTGCATGCCCGCGACCATCTTCGGGGTGGTGCCGGGGACGTTGTCGTGGCCGAGGATGTGGGCCCGGTTGAGCGGGATGCGGTACTTGCCGGCCAGGTATCTGACCAGTTTGGCCGACGAGCGGTACATCGCCTCCGTGTACCAGGTGCCCTTGGCCAGGTAGCCCTCGTGCTCGATCCCTATCGAACGGGTGTTGACGTCCCAGTTGCCCGCGTGCCAGGCGATGTCGTTGGTCGCCACGTGCTGGGCGACATGTCCGTCTCGGGAGCGGATCGTGTAGTGCCAGCTCACGTACCTCGGGTTGCGGATCAAGGACGGGACGCCCTGATAGGTGCCCTCGGTGTCGTGAATGACGATGTAGTCGACGGAACGGGACCGGCTCAGGCGGTCGTGATTGCCGTAGTCGCGGTTCTTCTTCCTGCCGAAGCGCTCGTAGGCGGCGGGTACCCATTCGCAGGCGAGCGAACTGGGGCACTCCGCCTGGCCGCCGTTTCCGGTCTTCTCCACATTCCCGGTCTCCGCCCAGTTTCCGTCCGAGTCGGTCTGATCGTCCGTCCCGGTCTCATCCCCGGAGAAGGACAGCGGGTCGGTGTCGAACTGCTCGTTGTACGGGGGCGGTGGGTCGTTGTCGGTCTGCTCGTCGACTGCGGGTGGTGCGGCGGGGTCCCTCTGGGCGTGGGGTTCCGCCTGCTCGCCGGTGAGGCCGGCAGAGCCCGTGACGCTGGCGGCGTCCTTGGCGGTGACGGGGCCCGTGACGGCGGCAGAGTTCGTGGAGGCGGCGGGCCCCGCGGCGTCCTTGGCGGTGGCGGCCACGGGGTGAGGGAGGTTGGGCACGGGTTCGAGGCGCACCAGGTGGCCGTCGTCGGTACGCCGCCGCGCGCCCTCCCGCATCACCGAGAACACCTCGTCGGCGAAGTCACGGGCCGCGGCCGCGTCCTCCGCGCCCGAGTAGCGGGCGACGGCCGCGTACCAGTCGGCGGGGTTGCCGCTCGGGCGGTCCTGGTACGAGGCGAGGAGGGCGGCGCCGCCCCTGATGTTGGCGGCCGGGTCGGCGCGCAGCAGGGCGGGGTCCGCGCCGATGAGGCGCCCGGCCTCGGGCAGCGTGGCGGGCGGCGCCGGCGTGCGCAGCGCCGACGCGGGAGGTGCTTCGGGGTACGTACGGGGCATCGGGCGGGCGTCGTCCCCCCGGGCGTCGCCCAGCGCGTCACCGATCGGCCACACGTGCCCGCCGCCGGTCGTCGAGGCGTGCGCGTCCGGGGCGGCGGCGCCGGTCAAAGGGCTGAGCGCATCAGCGGGGAACGCGTCCACCAGGTGCATCGGGCCGTAGCCGCCCGCCGTGCTCGGGAACCCCCCGTTCGCGTCCCAGCGGGACTGCAGGTACGAGACGCCGAGCAGCACGCTCTCCGGCACCCCGAACTCCCGGGCGGCCGCGGCGAACTCGGCCTGGCGCCCGGAAGGCTTCGGGGAGAGCGCGGCGGTCCGCGTGCCCCGGGAGGAGAGGCCGGGTGGGCCGGCGTGGGTGAGGCCGGGCGGGTGTCCTGGGGCAGGGCCGGATGCGGGCATGGCCGCGGGCGTGGTGAACGTGCCGGCGGTCAGGGCGGCGGCGAGCCAGAGGCGCATGACATCTCCCCCAGGAAGGTCACGATACGACTACTCACCGTAACCTTTCCCAGAAAGGGATGGGTCAGACGGGTCGGATGATACGCATGAGATCCGTCAGATCGGCAGCGAACTCGGCATCCCAGTCATCGGGCGTCAGATGCTCGGCCAACCGCCGGTGGGCAGGCGCGTCGGCCCCGCGGCTGAGCCTGATGTCGCGGGAGGCGTCGGAGAAGCGCCCGCTCGCCTCGGAGAGCGCGAACCCCATCACGAACGTGCTCACCAGCCGCTCGATCCGGGGGACCTCGGCCTCCGGCACGCCCGCGTCCAGCAGCGCCTGGTAGAGCTGGTCGACCACCTTGACCCCGTCGGGTGTCACCGAGGTGCGCAGCAGCAGGAGCGGGAAGACCGACGGGTGCTCGCGGGCCAGCCGCCGGGTGGCCCAGGCGATCGCGCCCAGGCGCTCCTGCCAGGTCTGCCCGGGATCGTCGGGCGCGAGCCGGTCGAGCAGGCGGCCGACGAGGCCGTCGAGCAGCTCATCCTTGTTGCGGAAATAGCCGTACAGGGCCATGGGCGTCACCCCGACCCGCTCGGCGACGGCCCGCATGGACAAGGCGTCCAGGCCGCGCTCGTCGGCGATGGCGAGGGCCGCGTCGAGGATTTCCGGCTGCCGGGAGGTCTTGAGCTTCCGCACCGCGTCAGTCTACAGTGTAGAGCAGTCTACATCGTAGACTGAGAGAGGGCTGAGGGCCGATGAGGCACACGAACGGGCTGGTGGACGCGGCCGGGCTGGTCAAGCGGTACGGCGACGTCACCGCGCTGAACGGCTTCGACCTGCGGGTGGAGCCGGGCGAGATCGTCGGGCTGGTCGGCCACAACGGCGCAGGCAAGACGACGTTCTTCGAGATGGCCGCGGGGCTGGCACGCCCGGACGCCGGGCGTGTCGTGGTGCGGGGCGAGGTGGGGATGGCGCCCCAGCAGCTCGCCCTCTACCCCGGCGTCACCGTACGGGAGACGCTGCGGCTGTTCGGCGGGCTGGCCGGGCTGCGGCGGCACGCCCTGGCGGGGGCCGTCGACGCCGTGGCGGAGGAGCTGGCGCTGACCGGGGTGCTCGACCGGCGGGTGAGCGTGCTCTCCGGCGGCCAGCAGCGCCGCGCGCAGGCCGCCACCGCCCTCCTGCCGGACCCGGACGTGCTCCTGCTCGACGAGCCCACGGCGGGCGCCGATCCCGAGACCCGCACCGCGCTCCTGGCGGCGGTGCGCCGCAGGGCGGACGGCGGCGCGGCGGTCGTCTACTGCACGCACTACCTTCCCGAGCTCACCGAGCTGAAGGCCACGATCGCCGTCGCGCGGAGCGGGCGGGTGATCGCCAGGGGCACGGGCGCCGAGCTGCTCAAAGGGCTGCCGGGCGAGGTCCGCGTCACCCTGGACGACGACGAGATCGCGGTCGCGACCACCGACCCCACCGCCACCCTGGCCGCCCTGCTACGCGACCTCGACCGCCCGGTCCGCGGCATCGACATCCGCCAGCCGTCGCTCGACGACCTCTACAAAGGTCTCAGTAAGGAGACCGCAGATGCCTCGTGAGACGTTGCACCGCATCGCCGTGCTGGCCGCGCACAACGTGCTCCTGCGTCGGCGTGACCCGGCCCACCTGGTCAGCTACCTGGTCATGCCCATGGTCCTCATGCTCGTCTTCAAGTCGATGCTGGGCGAGCCCGCCCAGGTCGTGACGGGCCTGCTGGTCATGTTCTCGGTCCTGTCGATGGCCGACGTCGCCACCGCCAGCCTCGCCGAGCGCACCTGGCACACCTGGGACCGGCTCAAGGCCACCAGGGCCCGCGTCCCGGAAATCATGATCGGCAAGGCCCTGCCGGTGCTGGCCGTGCTGGTCCTCCAGCAGGTCGTGCTGCTCGCGTACGGGGTGGTCGCGGTAGGGCTGCGGCCGGCCGGGACGGTGTGGCCGCTGGCCCTGGCCGTGGCGGCGTGGTGTTTCGCGCTGCTCGGGGTGGGCACGGCCCTGGCCGGGGTGGTGCGCAGCCAGGGGGAGCTCAGCACGCTCTGCAACATCGCGGCGCTGTCGGTCAGCGCGCTGGGCGGTGCGCTGGTGCCGTACGCGATGATGCCCGCCTGGGCGCAGGCGATCGCGCCGATCTCGCCCGGCTACTGGGCGACCACCATGCTCCAGGCCGCCGTCAGGGGTGACGTCGCGGGCACGGCCCGCCCGGCGGCCGTCCTCGTCGGGCTCGGTCTCGCCGCCGGAGCCTTCGCCTGGTGGCGCTTCGGCAAGGGCTGGGGCCGCGGCAGCATGCTCTAGACAGGCGTTCGAGTTAAATCCTGCCCGATTTCGGGCAGGATGTTGAAGTGTCTCGTTCCAGATGCGTAGTGTCCTCGTCTGTGTCCCCGGCACGACATCCCTACGAAGACCTCATCGTCCACCTCACGGAGACCACCCCACTGGGCCCGGGTGAGGCGGCGAAGGTGGTCGCCGACGTGCTGTCGTACTTCTCCGAGTCCGTCGAGGAGTACGTCCGCCGCCGGCACGCCGAGCTGAAAACGGTCGGCCACACCAACGACGAGATCTTCCCCAGGATCGCCGCCGAATTACGCGGTCGACGGGTCGCGGCACCGGAGCTGTCCCTGCGGCAGCTGCGCAGGATCGTCTACGGATGAAGAGGAGACCTCGATGTGCGGAATCGTGGCCTATGTCGGCCCACGGGACGCGGCGCCCATCCTGCTGGAGGGCCTGCAGCGTTTGGAGTACCGGGGGTACGACTCGGCCGGGGTCGTGGTGTCCAACCGGGGGCTCAAGCTACGCAAGGTCAAAGGCCGCGTCGCGGACCTGGCCAAGGTCGTGCCGGCCAGGTTCAAGGGCACCCTGGGCATCGGTCACACCCGCTGGGCCACGCACGGCGTGCCGAGTGACGAGAACGCCCATCCCCACCTGTCCGCCGACGAGCGCATCGCGGTCGTGCACAACGGCATCATCGAGAACGCCGGCGAGCTGCGCGCGAAGCTGGAGGCCGACGGGGTGGTGTTCGCCTCCGAGACGGACACCGAGGTGCTCGCGCATATGATCGCCCGCGCCGCCGACGAGAACGACTCCCTGGAGGAGGCGGTCAGGAAGACGCTCAAGAGCATCGTCGGCACGTACGGCATCGCGGTCATCGACCGCGAGCGGCCCGGCGAGGTGGTCGTGGCGCGCAACGGCAGCCCGATCGTGCTCGGCATCGGCGAGAAGGAGATGTTCGCCGCGTCCGACGTGGCCGCGCTCGTCCGCTACACGCGCCAGGTCGTGCACCTGGAGGACGGCGAGCTGGCCGTGCTCAAGGCCGACGGCTTCCACACCTTCGCCAGCGACGCCCGCGAGACCGCCAAGGAGCCGCTGACCGTCGACTGGGACGCCGGCCACTACGACACCGGCGGCTACGAGCACTACCTGCTCAAGGAGATCTCCGAGCAGCCCGAGACGATCACCCGTACGATGAGCGGCCGGCTCGACGAGCGCTTCCACGTGGCCCACCTGGGCGGGCTCAACATGGACGCCCGCGAGACGCGCGGCTTCCGCCGGGTGAAGATCATCGGCTGCGGGTCCGCGTACTACTCGGGGCAGATCGGGGCGCAGCTCATCGAGGAGCTGGCCCGCATCCCGTCCGACGCCGAGCCCGCCAGCGAGTTCCGTTACCGCAACCCGGTCGTCGACCCCGACACGCTCTACGTCGCCATCAGCCAGTCGGGCGAGACGTACGACACGCTCGCCGCCGTGCAGGAGCTCAAGCGCAAGGGCGGCCGCGTCATCGGCATCGTCAACGCGGTCGGCAGCGCCATCGCCCGCGAGGTGGACGGCGGCATCTACCTGCACGCCGGTCCCGAGGTATCGGTGGCCTCGACCAAGGCGTTCACCTCGACGTCGCTGGCGTTCGCGCTGCTCGCGCTGCACCTGGGCCGGGTGCGCGACCTGTCGCCCGCCGACGGGCGGCGCATCGTGGAGGGCCTGCGCAGGCTGCCGGGGCAGATCGAGGAGATCCTCACCCAGAGCGACAAGATCGCCGAGCTGGCGCAGAAGTACGCCAAGCACCCGAGCATGATGTTCGTGGGCCGCGTGCGCGGCTACCCGGTGGCCAGGGAGGGCGCGCAGAAGCTCAAGGAGATCTCGTACGTGCACGCCGAGGCGTACCCGGCCAGCGAGCTGAAGCACGGGCCGCTCGCGCTGATCGGCCCGGACATGCCTACGGTCGCCATCGTCCCCGACGACGAGCTGCTCGACAAGAACCTCACCACGCTGGGCGAGATCCGCGCCCGCGGCGGGCAGGTGCTCATGGTCGGCCACCGCGAGCCCGACGCCAAGCTGGCCGACGACGTGATCGTGATCCCCAAGAACGAGATCGAGCTGGACCCGATCCTGCTCACGATCCCGCTTCAGCTGCTCGCGTACTACGCTGCGGTGGCGCTCGGCCGGGATGTGGACAAGCCTCGCAATCTCGCGAAGAGCGTCACGGTTGAATAAACAGGCTAATTTGGCCTCAAACCTCGTTATCTTGCTGCGGACGACATAAATTCGATACGTGCGGCAGTTCGACGCTGAGAGGCCCAATCTCGCACGCATGTACGATTACATGCTCGGCGGGAAGGACAACTTCGCGGTCGACCGCCAGGCCATCGAGCAGCTCGCCGAGCTGATCCCGGAGGCGGTCCCGCTGGCCCGCGCAAACCGGGCCTTCCTGCAGCGTGCCGTGCGCTATGTGGCCGCCGCCGGGGTACGGCAGTTCCTCGACCTGGGCAGCGGGCTGCCGACCCAGGGCAGCGCGCACGAGGTCGCGCCCGAGGCCCGGGTCGTCTACATAGATCACGATCCGGTCGTCGCCGCACACGCCACGGCCCTGCTCGGTCGTTCAGGGCCCGGACGCTCGGGCAGGGCCGCGCTCATGGAGGCGGACCTCCTGGACCCCGACACGGTGCTGGCGCGGGCGGGCGGATTCCTGGACCTGCGCGAGCCGGTCGGGGTGCTGCTCGTGTCGATCCTGCACTTCCTGCGGGATTCGGCGCGGCCGCAGCAGGCGGTGGCCGCCCTGCGCGAGCGGCTGGCGCCGGGCAGCTACCTGGTGATCACCCACGCCACCTCGATGGGCCGCCTGGAGGACGGGCAGCGCTACCGGGGCGCCTCCTCGGACGATCCGGGCGGCGGCACCGACCGCACGCCCGCCGAGATCCGCGCCTTCTTCGGCGACTTCCCGCTGGAGCCGCCGGGCCTGGTGCAGGCCGTCGACTGGCGTCCAGACCGGCCCAAGCTGGTGGGGGACTGGTCGCTGCCGTCGTCCCTGATGGCCGGGGTCGGCAAGAAGCCACTTTGAGAAGTATGTGTATCTCTGCGCATTGTGTCGATAACTTAGAGTAAGCGATGGCTCGCGAAGCTCGGGGGAGAGGCACATGCGCCGTCGGCGGTTCTTCGCATGGGGGCTGGGCCTGGCCGCGTGCGCGGCCGGCTGCGGGACGGAGCGCTTCGCAGGGAGCGCGGCGGGCGTGCGCACTCGGTTCTCGATCAATCCTCAGGGGCGCCGCTGGGCGCGCGTCGGGCAGGCGTTCGCGGGCGCGGCCCGGGCGGCCGGATACGAGACCAGCGGGGGCACCAGGATCATGCTGACCGGCCTGCCCGCACTGGCCGCCGCCGAGCTCAACAACGGCCAGACCCTCCTCGACACCACGACGCCTCTGTCCAGGCTCAGCGGCGAGGTCGAGGTCGTGGTCGTGCCCATCCCGTCACCGTTCGGGGACTTCGAGGCCTTCGGCGCGCACCTGCTCGCCCGTCCCGGCCAGACGCAGCTGGCGGGCGGGCCCCAGGGCGAGCCCGACCACCTGCTGTTCGGCCTGATCGCCAGGGGGCTCGGCGCCGACACCCGCCAGCTCGACTACACCGGCTACCCCAGCAGCCAGGAGGCCGTCACCGCGCTGCTGTCCGGCAAGGCCGCGGCGGCCACGGGCCCGCTGGCCGACTGGCGCGCGAGCATCAAGGCCGGCCGGGCCAAGGCGCTCGCGGTGTCCTCGGCCAGGCGGATGCCCGGCCTCGACGTGCCGACGCTGCTGGAGTCCGGCGTACGGGTCGACTTCGTGGACTGGGCGGCGGCCTTCGGGCCCGAACGCATGCCGGACGAGAGCCGCGAATCGGCCATCCGCATGTGCGAGGACGTGACCGGCTCGGCCGACTGGGAGGAGGCCTGCCGGTCCGCGGGCTGGATCTCGATCCCGCTCAGCGGCGCCGACTTCAAGCAGTGGCTGGGCTCCGAGGTCGAGCGCACCCGCGCCGTCCTGCGGGATCTCGGTCTGCTCGACACCACCAAGGCCACAACATGCTGGGGTAGTTGCGGGAACGGCCACTAGATGTAGGATCCTGCTCGTCGCTGGTTCGCCTCTCCGGAGGCGGAGCAAAAGGGAACCCGGTGTGATTCCGGGGCTGCCCCGCAGCGGTGAGCGGGAACGACCGCCGTCAAGTGCACTGGAGCGATCTGGGAAGCGACGGCCAGTAGGAGCGATTTGCGTGCGCCCGCGAGCCCGAAGACCTGCCAGCGGTGTGCCCGGGCCGCCCGCCCGGCACGAAGTGACCATGGCCTCGCGGGAGGGCCGGGGAGCGAAACGGCCTGGGGATGATCCGTGCCGCCGTGCTCTCGCGCGCCCTCACGGGGGACGAGCTCGCGAGGAGAGAGCACGTGACGCAGATCATCGAGGTCGACCGCCGTCTGGCCATCGAGGAGGCCGCCGCCCGGGTCATCGCCGACCCGGCCAACTCCCGGGTCGCCGCCCGCCTCCTGGCCGAGGAGATCGCCGACGAGGCCGCCGCGCACGGGGTGCGGACGTTCTCCGAGTCCATCGCCGCCACCCACGCGGCCGGGCTGATCCAGGACGGGCTGGCGGAGTTCGTGGCCGCGCACGCCGCCGAGCTGGACGCGCTGGTCTCCGCGGAGGCGGACGACCGGTTCGAGTATTTCGGGTTGCGCACCGTCTACGACCGCTACCTGCTGCGCCACCCCGAGACGCGGGCGGTGCTGGAGCGCCCGCAGCACTTCTTCCTCCGCGTGGCCTGCGGGCTGTCGGAGTCGGTCGCCGAGGCCGCCGAGCTCTACGCGCTCATGTCCACGCTGTCGTACCTGCCCAGCTCGCCCACGCTGTTCAACTCGGGCGCGCGCCGCCCGCAGCTGTCGTCGTGCTTCCTGCTCGACTCGCCGCGCGACGAGCTGGAGGCGATCTACGACCGGTACGGGCAGGTGGCGCGGCTGTCGAAGTACGCCGGAGGCATCGGCGTCTCCTGGACCCGGGTGCGCTCGCGCGGCTCCCTGATCCGGGGCACGAACGGCCACTCCAACGGCATCGTCCCGTGGCTGCGCACGCTCGACTCGTCCGTCGCGGCCGTCAACCAGGGCGGGCGGCGCAAGGGCGCGGCCTGCGTCTACCTGGAGACCTGGCACGCCGACATCGAGGAGTTCCTGGAGCTGCGCGACAACACCGGCGAGGACGCCCGCCGCACCCACAACCTGAACCTGGCGAACTGGGTGCCCGACGAGTTCATGCGCCGGGTGGAGGCGGACGAGGTCTGGTCGCTGTTCGACCCGAAGGAGGTGCCCGACCTCACCGACCTGTACGGCGACGCCTTCACGCAGGCGTACCGCGCGTACGAGGCCGCCGGGCGACATGTCCGGCAGATCCCGGCCAGGACCCTGTACGGCCGGATGATGCGCACGCTCGCCCAGACCGGGAACGGCTGGATGACGTTCAAGGACGCCGCCAACCGCACCTCCAACCAGACCGGCCGCCCCGGGAACGTCATCCACCTGTCGAACCTGTGCACCGAGATCCTGGAGGTCACCAGCGACGCCGAGACCGCGGTCTGCAACCTCGGCTCGATCAACCTGGCCGCCTGCCTTCTCGACGGCGGCGTGGACTGGGACCGGCTGCGCACCACCGTGCGCACGGCCGTCCGCTTCCTGGACCGGACCATCGACCTGGGCTTCTACCCGACTCCCGAGGCCGAGGCGGCGAACAAGCGCTGGCGGCCGATCGGGCTCGGCGTCATGGGCCTGGCCGACGTGTTCTTCACGCTGCGGCTGCCGTTCGACTCGCCCGAGGCGCTGCAGCTGTCCACCAGGATCGCCGAGGAGATCGCGCTGGCCGCGTACGACACCTCGGCCGACCTGGCGGCCGAGCGCGGCCGGCACCCTTCGTACGCGGAGACGCGGGCGGCCGGGGGAGTGCTGCACCCGGACCACTACGTCACGAGCACGCGGCGCTGGGACGCCGTGCGGGAGAAGGTCGCCCGCACCGGCCTGCGCAACTCGCTCATGATCGCCATCGCGCCCACCGCCACGATCGCCTCCATCGCCGGCTGCTACGAGTGCATCGAGCCGCAGGTGTCCAACGTGTTCAAGCGCGAGACGCTGTCGGGCGAGTTCCTGCAGGTCAACCGGTATCTGGTGGCCGATCTGCAGGCGCGCGGGCTGTGGACGCAGCAGCTGCGCGACGACATCAAGCGGGCCGACGGCTCGGTCCAGACGGTCCCCGGCATCCCCGACGACCTCAAGGTGCTCTACCGCACGGCCTGGGAGCTGCCGCAGAAGGCGCTGATCGACCTGGCCGCCGCGCGCCAGCCGTACATCGACCAGTCCCAGTCCCTGAACCTCTTCATGGCCAGCCCGACCATCGGCAAGCTCTCGTCGATGTACGCCTACGCCTGGAAGCGGGGCCTGAAGACGACGTACTACCTGCGCTCCCGGCCCGCCACCCGCATCGCCCAGACCACCGTCCAGGCGGCCCCCACGGAGGCTGCCGCGCAGGCGATCGCCTGCTCCCTGGAGAACCCCGAGACCTGCGAAGCCTGCCAGTAAGGAGACTGTTGTGCTGCTCGACCCCGGCATGGACCTCACCCTGCGGCCCATGCGCTACCCGGACTTCTACGAACGCTACCGCGCGGCCATCCGCAACACGTGGACCGTCGAGGAGGTGGACCTCCACTCCGACCTCGCCGACCTGGCCAAGATGACGCCGCAGGAGCGGCACCTGATCAACCGGCTGGTCGCGTTCTTCGCCACCGGCGACTCCATCGTGGCCAACAACCTCGTGCTCAACCTCTACCAGCACGTCAACGCCCCCGAGGCGCGCCTTTATCTCAGCAGGCAGCTGTTCGAGGAGGCCGTGCACGTCCAGTTCTATCTAACGCTGCTGGACACGTACCTGCCGGATCCCGCCGAAAGGGTGAAGGCCTTCGCCGCGATCGACCACATTCCCTCGATCCGCGACAAGGCGGAATTCTGCTTCAAGTGGATCGACTCGATCAACGCGTTGCAGCGCCTGGAGACGCGGGACGACCGGCGGCGCTTCCTCCTCAACCTCATCTGCTTCGCCGCCTGCATCGAGGGCCTGTTCTTCTACGGGGCCTTCGCGTACGTCTACTGGTTCCGCTCCCGGGGCCTGCTCGGCGGCCTGGCCACCGGGACGAACTGGGTCTTCCGCGACGAGTCCATGCACATGGAGTTCGCCTTCAGCGTGGTGGACACCGTGCGGGCCGAGGAACCCGACCTTTTCGACGAGGAGCTGGGCAAACAGGTTACCCTCATGGTGGAGGAGGCCGTGGCCGCCGAGCTGGCCTTCGCCGACGACCTCTGCGGGGACGGCATGCCCGGCATGGGGGTCGCACAGATGCGCCAATACCTGGAATACGTCGCCGACCAGCGGCTGGCCAGGCTGGGCCTGCCCACGAGGTACGGCTCGGCGAACCCCTTCGCGTTCATGGAGTTGCAGGACGTGCAGGAGCTGGCCAATTTCTTCGAACGGCGGGTCTCTGCGTATCAAGTGGCAGTTGAGGGCAATGTGACCTTTGACGAGACTTTCTAGACATTGGGGGCATAGGCGTGCAGTCTCCAGCAGGCTGGCCGATTCTCGTGATCTCGGTGATCGGCTCGATCCTCCTGGTTGAGGTGGTACGGAGGGTGCTGAACAGGGTCGGACGCAAATGGTCGCTCGCCCGGCACCTGGTGGAGCACTGCACGTGGGCCGCGTTCACGGTGGCGGCAGTGGTGGCCTTCAACCTGGTGTTCGCGCCGGGCATGTTCGGCTCGACCCCGGACGCGAAGGCCGTCGCGGCGACCGTGAACCGGGTGCTCGGCCTCGTCACCATCGGCGCCGTCACCTGGCTCATCGTGCAGGCCACGTACGCGCTGACGGACGTGGTGCTCGAGCGGCTGGTGCGGGTCGAAGGGGAGCGCAACCGCCGGGCGCGGCGGCTCATGACGCAGATCGGGCTGGTCCGCCGCATCGCCGCCGCGGTCATCATCGTCATCGCGATCGGCGCGATGCTCTTCTCGTTCCCGGCGGTCCGCGCGCTCGGCGCGGGCATCCTGGCCTCGGCGGGCATCGCCGGCGCCATCGTCGGCATCGCCGCCCAGCCCACCATCGGCAACGCCCTCGCCGGCCTCCAGTTGGCCTTCAGCGACGCGCTCCGGCTCGACGACGTGGTCGTCGTGGAGAAGGAATGGGGCCGGATCGAGGAGCTGACGCTCACCTACGTGGTGCTGCGCCTGTGGGACGAGCGCCGCCTGGTCCTGCCGGTGTCGTACTTCACCCAGAACCCGTTCGAGAACTGGACCCGGCACGGCAGCCGCGTCCTCGCCGTCGTGTTCCTGCGCGTGGACTGGTCGGTGCCGGTGCCCAAACTCCGGGAGGCGCTGTACGAGTTCCTGCAGGGCAACCCGCTGTGGGACCAGAAGGACTGGACGCTCCAGGTCACCGACGTGCTGCCGAACGGCCTGGTGGAACTGCGCGCCCTGATGAGCGCCGCGGACTCGCCGTCCTCGTGGGACCTCAAGTGCGACGTACGCGAGTTCCTGGTCAACCACGTCAGGGACAACTACCCCGAGTCCCTGCCCCACTTCCGCGTGGAGACCCCGGAATCGCGCGCGCAGAAATAAATATGTGGCACGGTCGTCGATCACTCCTTTACCGTGGACTTGTCCAGCCGCACGAAAGAAAGGCAGCGAAGTGAGCTACCCCCGACTGTGGCGAGGGCTTTCCGGATAACCGACCGATTATCGGAAAGCCGTCTCGGAGTGCACCGAGGCGGCTTATTTGTTGACGACCGAGTGTGGGGCAGTTTGGTCAGCCCGCCTGCCTTGGGAGCAGGAGCACCGCAGGTTCGAATCCTGCCACTCGGACAGCGGTCCTGAATGAAGAGGGCCGCGGGCCACGGCCTGACCGGCGGGATTGGCGCCCCCCGGCCGGACCCGGCCCCCGCCCCGGGCCGGCCTACGCCAGCCAAGCCCGGGGCCCAGCCGCTCTGGCCCAACAGGCAGAGGCGCCGTCATTAAAAATGCACCATAATTAGGGTATGCCTGCTCGCCGCACTTGGACGGACGAGCGCTCATCGAAGCTGTAGCGCTGTCGAAGCCTGCCGCTGAAGTTCATCGCCGTCTCGGGCTTAAGGCCGCTGGAGGCACGAAAACAGGTATCGACCGACATATCGCACGCCTGAGGCTCGACACCACGCATTTCAGGGGCCAGGGGTGGTCCAAGGGCACCGCGAAGCGTCCCGAGGAATTCGAGGCAGACATTCGACCGCTTCTCCGTAAGGGGCCGCGCATCGGGCACCTGCGTGATCGTCTGATCAAGGCGGAGTTGAAGCGGGCCCAGTGCGAGGAGTGCGGTATCACCGAATGGTGTGGTCAGCCAGCACCTCTGCAAGTTGACCACATCGACGGAGACTGGATGAACAACGAGCTGGATAACCTGCGGATCCTGTGCGCTAACTGCCACATGCTGACGGAGACGCGGGGGCACAAGAACGGCCGGCGTAGGCCGGTTCAGGCGCTTGTGGCGGAACTTCGGTAGACGCGCTGGACCCAGGATCCAGTGCTCCGCAAGGAGCGTGGGGGTTCGACTCCCCCCGAGCGCACGCACGTCCAGGAGGCGGAGGTTCAGGGTTCGAATCCCTGGAGCGGCACATAACGGGACCCAGAGGAGAAGGGCCGCGTCGAGATCCCTTCTGGCCAGGAAGTTCCTGCCTCGCCTGTGACGCCCACGCTGACGCGGAGATCGGCATCAGGTGTTCATCAGTGCCAGGATCGTCGAGTGGCATCTCGGCAAGTTCGGCATCGCCTCCCGCCGGGAGCCCGGCGTCGCGCCAGCCGGGCACGAGCCGGCGATCCTGTCGGCCTGACCTGCTCACCTCGCGGTCAGGGGCTGCAGCAGGAGTCCCTTCCTGGACCGCCGGACGCGGGCGCGGTGACGGTGCCGTCCCGGGTTGGTGCAGTTGGCGATGACCTTGACCGGCCAGTGGCCTGACCGCACGACCACCGTGCCGAGTGGCGCGCCGCAGGCCTCGCATGCCGTGTCCGCGGCGATGACCTCATAGGCGATCTCGATGAGCCAGCGGTCAGCGTGGGTCGGCCCCGTGCCGTCGAGGAACCAGCCGGTCAGTTCCACCGGCGGGGTGACGTTCGCCATGAGCATTGCTTGGAGAAGGATCCACTTCATGACGCGCCCGCGCGGTCGGCCAGTAGTTCGGGGGCGGCGGCTTCTTGCGAGCGGGCCGCCGGTACCCGGACTCCCTGGAGTTGGAGCTGCGGTTCCAGGCGGCTGACGGCGTTGGGCGAGACGAGCGCCGCCAGGCCGTTGGTGCGCAGCAGGCCCGTGATCAGCTTGGCCTCGGCGCGGCTGTCCTCGATTGCGATGGGGACGCTCATGCTCTCCCTGCTAGTCATTGCGCGAGAAGATCTGTGTGAAGAACAGGAACACGTTCAGGACGTCGAGGAAGATCGACGCCGCCAGCAGCGGCGCGGAATCGATGTCTGTTGATCGGCGCAGCCGCTGGAAGTCGACCATTGTGAGGCCCGCGAAGATCACCAGCCCGAGGATGGAGTAGATCAGGTCACCGTCCGGGATGTCGACGAACACGAGCACGAGGCCGAAGACAATGAGGGCCGGCAACGCCCAGAAACCGATCTTCGCGAGATCGCGCCGGGTGGCGTATCCGACGGCGCCGAACCCGGCGACGAACAGCGCGGTCGCCCCGCCCGCCTGCCACAGCGCCCGCGGATCCGCGCCGGCGTACGTGGCGAGCACAGGTGCCGTTGCCAGCCCGACCAGCAGGCCGAACGCGGCCAGCAGCGTCACCGTCCACGGCGTCGATTTCCGTAGGTGACCTGCATGCCGATCAGGCTGCCGACCGCGGCGATGAGGGCGATGATGCCGAGGCCGCCCGGCAGGCCGCGGCCCGCGTAGGCGCCGAGCGCGAACAGCCCGGCCGTGGCCGCCACGTATCCCATCGTCTGCGCGAACAGCGTGTGCGTCCGGTCGCGCCTGGCGGTTCCCGCCGCTCCGAAGCTCAGTGATTCGCTCACGAGCCATACCCCCTTCTTGAAAGACTCTGACTGTGCTCACCGTCGCACCGACCGGATCGGGTCGAGCCTGTGACGACCCCCGGCCGGCACCCGGGTCCTGAGTACGGGTCGCACGGGTGCGGATGAGCGTTGCGTGGCCCTTTCGGCCACAATCGGCGGTCGCCACCAGGTCGGGCGGGGCGATCGCCTCCCCACCCGGCGGTCGCGACGCCCGCACTGAGGTGGCCGGCTCGCGGCGGCCAAGCCTGCGGGCATCCCTTTCGGCCTGTACGGTTCATGACCTCGGTGCCGATCTGAATGGTGGCGCGGCCGAAGCCGGTGTGGTGGGTGCCGCTCGGGTCGAAGCGGCCGTAGGTCTCCCACCAGTCGTGCCGCGGGTGTAAGACGCACTGGACGGTGTTGTTCTGCGTTGTTCTGCACCCACACGACGATGTGCTCGATGTCGTGGCGGTGGCCGCAGCCGTCCACGGTCCGATCCTTGTCGAAGTAGCTGCGCCGCCTAGGTGCAGGCCCGGGTCGACGTAGCCCGGCAAGGTGAGGGCCGCCGTGGCGTAGCAGCCGTCCTGGCCGTAGTCGGAGAAAGCCTGTTCCAGGCCGCTGCCGTTCTGCGACATCTTCGGTATGACGTCATCGGAGTCCCTTTCCTCGGGAGTTGCTCTGCCTCCAGGAGGGTAGGTCTGGGACTTCGCGTTGCTCTTGCGTCAATTGACTTCTTCCATGTACTGATCCGTGGTCGAAGGCGTGTAGCTGGGCGCGGGTGGTGGTGCCCAGCCCCTGCGCGGCCAGCCGGATGACCTGACGCTCCTGCGCCGTGAGCCCGTCCAGCGCGGTGCCGCGCCGCGGCCGTGGCCACGGTTCGATCTGTCCCGGTTCCTCGAAGGAGTCGATGAGGAGAATCGCGCCGGGGTGTTCTTCTGCGAACTGCTGGAGGTGTTCGCGCGCTCGGGCGGTGGCCGAGCTGTGGAGGTGACGCACCCGCCTGCCCGTGGCGCTTCTTTCGCGAGAATGCCCGGATCGCAGAAGGCGGATCCGCCGGGTTCAACCTGGCTGCCGTCACATGACGCTGTGCGTGTACGTCATGCGCGACCTTGGTCCCCGGCGGCGCAAGCCATACAGAGCGTGTCAGTAGGGTCGGTCACTACTCAGGTTCAAGGAGTCGTTGTCCGGGGTGAGCTTTGGGTTGCTGGGGCGGATCAGGGTCTCGAGCGGCGTCCTGGCCGACGGCGGTACGGCCGGGCTGGGCGTCGAGGCGATCGCCGAACTGACGCGCGCGACGGCGGAACCCTATCGCGAGCGGTTGTGGGAGTTGCTGATCTGTTGAGTATGCGGGCGAGATCGGCCCGGGAGCTCACCCCCCCAGCTTGGGGAAGATCCGGTGCAGGTGGGTGCCGACAGCGCGGTGGAAAGGTACAGCCGTTGCCCGATCTTCCGGTTCGGGCTCGGCTCTCCCGCGCTCAGCCACCTGAACGCCCGAGGCCGCGGTTCGGCGCATCAGTCCTTCGACGCCGTGACGCGGTCGCGGCGGTTCATGGCGTCCCGGAGGGCCGCGCGGGTGGTGACACCCAGTTTTGGGAAGACCCGGTACAGATGGGAGCTGACGGTACGCGGTGACAGGCGTAGCCGTGCGCCGATCTGCTTGTTGGTGAGGCCGCTGGCGGCGAGGTCGGCGATTCGCCGTTCCTGCCAGGTCAGCGACGTGTACGGGGTGGAGACCGGCGGTGCTGCTCCGATGATCCGCAGTTCGATGCCGGCCCGCTCGGCCCAGGCGGCGGCACCGAGCCGTTCGAAGGTCTCGGCGGCGTGGGTGAGGAGCGACTGGGCGGCGGAGCGTTCGCGCGTGTGGCGCAGGCGGATCCCATGGGCCAGCTGGATCCGCGCCATTTCGAACGGAAACCGCGCGGCCGCCGGATGGGATGTGGCCCGCGCGAACATGTCGGCGGCCTCCCGCTCGGAGCCCGCGGTCATCGCGAGCGCCCCGTAGCACGTCAGGGCGAGGCGCGGGGAGAGGTCGGCGAAGCCCGCGTCGCGGGCGGCGAGGGCGTGGCGGCGGGCCTGTTCGGTGCGGCCGGTGTGCAGGGCCGCCTCGATGAGGTCGAGGAGGGTCCGTGATGCCGGGCCGCAGTAGGGCCGGAACGTACCCGGTGTCGTGATGTCGACCGCGTGGCGGTACGCGGCCTCGTAGTCGCCCGAGCTCAACGCGGCCGTCATGGCGATGGAGTCGGCGAGGTCGGTGACGAAGCCGATGCCGCGCGGTCTGGCCCAGGCGTCGATCTCTGCCCGCAGTTCGAGTGCCCGGGCGATCTGGCCACGCAGCGCCGCGAGCTGCGCCAGATGGGCACGTGTCTGGTGGGCGAGCAGATGACTGCCGTGCTCGATCTCCAGAGCCAGAGCCCGTTCTCCAGTCCGCACAGCGGCGTCCCAGTCGCCGGACCCCATCTGGTCCAGCATGATCATCGTCAGCATGAGCATGCCGCTGAACATGGTGCCGGTCGCCAGTTCGCGATCCACGACGCGTTCCAGATGAGGTCGGTACTGACTGACGATATCGAGGTGGTAAGCCGCGGTCGCCAGGCGGGTGACATCCCAGGGCTCCCGGTC
This sequence comes from Nonomuraea sp. NPDC050451, assembly GCF_044458585.1. NCBI lineage: Bacteria > Bacillati > Actinomycetota > Actinomycetes > Streptosporangiales > Streptosporangiaceae > Nonomuraea > Nonomuraea sp. NPDC050451. The sequence goes on along the minus strand of NZ_JBITHZ010000002.1, from coordinate 56,806 downwards.
GCGCAGGTTCGCCGCAGCCCGCTCCAGAGGCCCGGCCCAGCCACGCCCGTGCAGGACCACGTCGCTCCAGGTGTTGCTGTAGATCTGTGTCTGCTCGGTGACGAGACCGCCGAGGGACGCGAGCATCCTATGAGTCTCGTTCCACATGGCGGGGTCGGCGGCGTACTGGTTGACGGCGAGCAGGAGGACTTGCAGGCGGGCGAGGGTCTCGGTGGACCCGCCTTCCAGGCCCTCGATCGCCGCCATCACCTGTCGGTGGGCGGAGCGCGCGTCACCGCCCTCGAAGAACGCCTGGTGGATGGCGTTGACGGTCGCGTCCGGCCCGGAGGTGAGATGGGCCGGGGGAAGCTCACTGCCGGGCCGGGCCGCGTATCCGGAGAGGAACGTCGCGTAGCTGAGCCGCCGGGTCTGTTCCACGGCGTCCTCGCTCAGCTCGGCGGCACGGGTCAGCCAGCCGACGGCGGTGATGGCGCCGCCGTGGCGGATCGCCGAATCGGCCGCGGCCTCCAGCGCCTGGGCGGCCTCCTCGTCGGGTGCGACACAGGCCGCGGCCAGATGCGTCGCACGCCGTTCGAGGTCGTCTCGGTGGACGTCCGCGAGCGCGCGATGCGCCGCCCGGCGCTGCTCGGGAGTTGCCATCTGCACGACACTCGACCGGACCAGCGGATGCCGGAAGGTGATGTCCCCGGTGATCGGTTCGGTGTCCAGCAGGCCGCACGCCACCGCCTCGTCGACGTTCCGCATCTGGTGGCGCGGCTTCGGCCCTCCGTCGCCCGGCCGGGTCCCGACACCGTCGAGCGCGCCCATCAGCAGTTCCATCCGGGCCGGGTCACTGAGCGCGGCGATGCGGGAGCCGTACAGTTGGTGCAGCCTCCGTGGCAGTCCCGCGGCGCCGGCCTGGGACGGTAGTTCCAACAGCGCGAGGGGGTTGCCGAGAGCCTGGTCCAGCACCCATTGGCGCACCCGCTCGTCAAGGGAAGGGTGGTGCTGGTCGAGCAGGCGCACCGCGTCCTCGTCGGCGAGCGGGCCGACCGATATCTCGGGCAGCACCGCCGTGTCGAACCGGGAGACAACCTCGTCCCGGACGGCGACCAACAGCTTCACCGGGACGCCGCCGATCCGGCGCCCGACGAAGCCGAAGACGTCGGCGCTGGAATCGTCGAGCCACTGGCCGTCATCGAGGGTCACCAGCAGAGGACGTCGCGTGGCGATGTCCGACAGCAGTTCGAGCACCGCGATGCCGAGTGTCATCAACGAGGGAGGATCGTCGGCTCGCCGGCCGGTGACCGCGTCGAGCACCGTGCGGCTGTCGTCGTGCAGCGGGAGCAATTGGTAGAGGAACTGGTGCAGCCCGGAATAGGGCAGTTCGGACTCGACCTCGACCCCGGTGATCTGGATCACGAGGTGGCCGTCCCGGACGGCCAGCTCCGCCGCTTCCTCGAGCAGAGCACTCTTGCCCACTCCCGCCTCGCCCCGCACGACGAGCACCCGGCTGGCAGTGGACTTCACCATCCCGGAGATCTCCTCCTGCTCACGATCCCTACCGATGATCACCATCGCTGACTCCCCGTTCTCCTGACCTGCCTAGTGATCAGCTTTGCTCGGCAGGAGGCCTCGGAGCCCCAGGGAGTATCCCTGGGCTGCTCCCCGGGGGGCACGGGACTGCGCCGGGCTTGGCGCTCGTGGATCGGGCATCCCCCTTGAGCCGGTGGGCCACCCGCCCACCGGTGGTACTCCGGGCACCTGGAACGTGCCCGCCGGGCGGCTCACCGCAGTCACCGACTCCGCCTCCACCCTGCATCGGTCCGTCACCAGGCGCTCGGTCGTTCCGGCTCTCGTCTGACTCGCCGTCAGATGACGGATGTGCGCGATCAGGGCACAGCCGAAGGTGGGAGCGTCTGACCGCTTACTCGGAAGGCGAACCCCATGAACAACCAGTACAGGCGGCCACTCGCCTGGGCCGCCGCGATAGTCTTACGCTCACATCGACGGGCCCGTCAGCCTCGTCGGACACTCCTGCGGCGGTAGCGTCATCAGCGCGGCCCCCGACCCGTCCGCGGCGGCTACGGCGCCATCCAGGTGACCCCGCAGGGCTCCGCTTGGTCGATCATCCGGCCCGGTTTCCACGCCGAGCGTGCCAGTTACGGCTCGTTCGCCTCTCTTCACGACCCCGACGGGAACCAGCGGTTCCTCCAGGAGATCACCCAGCACTCCCGACCGCTGAACCGCTGTCCCCCATGGGGAGGGCGGACCACCGCCTTCCCCGTCCACTTTGGAGATCCTGTGCGCATTTTCGACGTCGTCATCATCGGCGCCGGACCGGTCGGCGAGAACGTCGCCGCCCAGACGGCCGCCGCCGGGCTGAACACCGTCATCGTGGAAGCCGAACTGGTCGGCGGAGAATGCTCCTATTGGGCGTGCGAACCCAGCAAAGCGCTGCTACGGCCGGTCCTGCTGCACGCCGAGGCACGCGGCATGCCCGGCATCGACCCGGGTCTACTGGACGTCGAAGCCGTCCTGCGGCATCGCGACCGAATGTCCGGTGGCTGGAACGACCAGCCTCAGGCGCAATGGCTGGAGCGGGCGGGCATCACTCTGGTCCGCGGGCACGGACGGCTGTCCGGGCCACGGATCGTGGAGGTGACCAGTGCGGACGGCGCGATCCTACGGCTGGCGGCCCGGCACGCCGTGGCCGTGTGCACAGGTACCCGCGCCGCCCTCCCCCCGCTGCCGGACCTCGCCGCCCTGCGGTCCTGGACCAGCCGCGAAGCCACCAGCGCCACCCGGGTCCCGCCCCGGCTGGCCATCGTCGGCGGGGGCGTCGTCGCCGTTGAGATGGCCACCGCCTGGCAGGCCCTCGGCTCGCAGGTCACCCTCGTCGTCCGGGAGTCCGGGCTGCTTCCCCGGATGGAACGTTTTGCCGCCGACCTGGTCACCGACGCGCTCCGTGCCTCGGGCGTCGATCTGCGGTTCGACACGACCCTCGTCGCCGCGACCCGCGCCACCGACGTCCGGCTCGCATTGTCCGACGGAGAGGTGCTCCATGCCGATGAACTCCTGCTGGCGACCGGCCGCGCTCCCCGCACCGACGACCTCGGCCTGGAGACCGTCGGCTTGCGCCCTGGTATCTGGCTGCAGAGCGACGACACCTACACCGTGCCCGGCGTCACCGGCGATTGGCTGTATGCCGTCGGTGACGTCAACCAGCGCGCCCTCCTCACCCACCAGGGCAAGTACCAAGCGAGGATCGCCGGTACGGTCATCGCCGACCGCGCCCGCAACCATCCCCTTGACCGCAGCCCGTGGAGCCGCCACACCGGAACGGCCGACCATGTCGCCGTCCCCCAGGTCCTCTTCACCGAACCCGAGGTCGCCTTCGTCGGCCTCACCGCCGCCGATGCCGCGCGTCTGGGCAGGGATGTCGACATCGTCGACTACGACCTCGGCCTCGTTGCTGGCGCCCACCAGCACAGCCCCGGTTATCGGGGCCATGCCCGTATCCTCCTCGACCCTGCCCGCGGCACCCTTCTGGGCGCGACCTTCGTCGGCCGTGGCGTCGCCGAACTTCTCCAGTCCGCGACGTTCGCCATCACCGGCGAGATCCCGCTGGACCGCCTCTGGCACGCCGTCCCGGCCTTCCCGACGCTCAGCGAGGTCTGGCTCCGTCTCCTCGAAACCTACCGGGACACCACCGCCCCCCTGTGCAGCGCTACGAGCCTCCCGGACCCGCGGAGAAGTGGCTGATCGAGACCGTCTATGAGACGGTCGCCGCCGAAAACCGCCCACCGCCACCGTGCCGACGTCTTCCGCACCCCGGACGGCCTCCACACCGACCCTCTCATCCGCGCCTAGTTGGAGCCCCCATGAAAGTGATCTTCGACTCCGTCCACGACCTGGCCGACGCGCTCCGCCGCGCCGCCGAAGCCCACGTTTCCGACTCCGGCCCAGACCTCGGTTCCGACTGGCCCGTTTGGTACGCCCACCACATGGCCGCCTTCAACGGCTTCGGCCGTTTCACTCATCTCCCCGAGCCGGTTCGCCTGGAGGACACGATCGCCACCTACCCCGCGGCTTCTCCGCCCGGCTCCGACGGCGGCCACGAATTCGTCCTCCGCCACACGTCTCCGGACTCGTGACCATCGACCCGCCGACGCCGTGTCCGGATCACCGACGCCCCCTTGGAGCTTGCGCTGAACTCATCGACGACACATGCCTGGGATCTCAAGCTGTTCCAGGCGGTGAGCGAGGAGTTCGGGCATGTCATCCTCGGCCCGCCTGGTGCCACACCCGCGAGCCTGGGTGCGAACTGGCAGGGGCGAGTCCCGGATCTAGCGGTCCGGCAGATCGCCGTTCTGTTTCAGGGCAGCGGCGAGTTGGCGGCGGGAGGTGATGCCGAGTTTTCCGAAGACATTGCGCAGATGCCACTCGACGGTGCGAGCGCTGAGGAACATCTGGGCGCCGATCTCCGGATTCGTGAGGCCGTCGGACGCGAGGCGGACGATCAACGTCTCCTGGGCCGTGAGGGTGCTCTCGCTCTCCACTGCGCTTTGCCGGACCCGTTCGCCGGTCGCCAGCAGTTCGCGGCGGGCGCGTTCGGCGAACGCCCTCATCCCCAGATCGGTGAACATCTCGTGAGCGGTCTTCAAGTGGTGCCGGGCATCCACACGGCGGTTGTCTCGACGAAGCCACTCGCCGTAGAGCAGGTGTGCCCGGCCCAGCTCGGGCCGCAGCGGGGTCCGGCCGAGCCGATCGATGGCCTCCAGATAGCGCTGCTCGGCGACGTCTCCGTTGCTGAGCAGCGCGCGCGAACGGGCTTCCAGGCCGAGCCCCACATCTGTGCCGCCGGCCGTCGTCGACTCCGCGAGTCGGGCGAGGGCCGCTTCGGCGGCCCCGACGTCCCCGGTGCGGGTGGCGGCTTCGACCAGTTCAGGCAGCGCCCACAGGGCGACGAACAGGTCGGAGGAGCTCTCGCTGGACGCGATGGCGGCGGCCAGTGCCTCGCCGTAGCGGCCGAGCCCGTTGTAGAGGACCGCTGCCACCCAGTTGGCGTACGTAACGCTCATGCCCTGGCCGGTCACCGCGACCTCGGCGATCATCGAGTGGATGAGCGGGACAGCCTTCTCCTCATCGCCGCGCAGACAGGCGAGCATCGTCGGGCCGAAGGCGGCTGCGGGTGCTCCGGTCGCCTCGCAGACCGTCTCGGCCTCGGCGAACATGGCCGCGGACGCCGCGAATTCGCCCGACCAGGCGGTCACGGTTCCCAGCGTGGCCAGCACGATGGGCAGCAGGTCGAACGCGCCCACCGCTCTCAGCACCTTGAGCTCCCGTTCGAGGAGGAAGCGCCAGTTGGTGAAGTCCCAGCTGCCGACTGCGGCGGCGTGCGCGAACCAGCCCCAGCGCAGTACCTCGTCCGGGGTGAGGGAGGCGTCGACGATCGCGCTGACCGCTCTCCGCATGACCGGTGCCGCGGCGGCCGGGCCCTCCACGATCACCTGCGCCAACGCGTCGAGGACGAGTTCGGCCTCATCCGGGTGCGCCGACACCGGCAGCCTGCGGGCGGCTTGAGACACGTCCGCCAGGCTTCCGCCGATCGCGAGGTCACCCGCGAACATCGCGGCCATCCACGCGTTGAGGTAGGTCTCGCGAGCCAGGTCGAGGTCGAGCGGTTCGAGTCGCTTGGCCGCCTTCAGCAGCAGCGGCGGGCCATCGCTGCCCAGCCCGGAGGCGAAGGCGACATTCCCACGCAGCAGGTCCGCGCGGGCGCTCTGCAGTTCTGTCAGCGGTTCCGCCCGCACGATCGCGAGCAGTTCGAGGACGCGGTCGTAGGAGCCGGCCTGCAGGTTGGCGTGAGCGGCGGCGAGCATATGGTCGGCCCGGCGCGCCGGGTCGACGGTCAGGGCAGCGGCCTGCTCCAGGAACGCCGCCGCCGCGTTGGGTCCGCCGCGGGCTTGAGCCCTGCTCGCGGAGCGCTCGAGGTCGGCTGCGGCCTCTTCGTCCGGCCCGTCCGTCGACTGCGCCCGATGCCATGCCCGGCGATCCGGATCGTCGATCGGATCGGTCGACTCGGCCAGCGCTCGATGCACAGCGCGCCGCTGCTCGGCCGTCGCCGACCGGTAGGCGGCCCTTCGGAGCAGCGGATGCCGGAAGCTGATCCGATGCCCGAAATCGGCGAGTCCCGACTCCGTCGCGGGCCGGGCCGCCAAGTGAGAAATCCCGAGGAGGCCGGCGGCCCGCCAGATCAGCTTCGCGTCGCCCGAGGGCTCGGCCGAAGCCAGGCAGATCAGCAGTCTGGTGTCGCCGGGCAGCGCATCCAACTGGCGGGCGAAACTCTCCTCGATCCGTCCCGACAGCGGAGCCGTTCCCGGAAATCCGAACCCGCCGGCCAGTTCCTCGCGGGACATCGTCCGCGGCAGCTCCAACAATGCCAGCGGATTGCCCCGCGTCTCGGCCACGATCTGATCCCGTACTCGCGTGTCGAGCGGCCCCGTCAGCGCGGCGGTGAGCAGTTCGTGCGCGTGCTGATCGGCCAGCCCGTCGAGGCGTAGCTCGCGAACGCCGGCCACCTCGTCGGTCCGAGTTCGCGCCCCGAACACGATGCCGATCGGGTCGGCCCCAAGCCTTCGCGCGACGAAGCCGAGTGCCTGCGCCGACGCCCGGTCCAGCCAATGCAGATCATCTACCACGCAGAGCAGCGGCCGCTCCCTGGAGACCTCCGACAGCAGGCTGAGGACGGCCATCCCTACCAGGAACCGTGCCGGAGGCGGACCCTCCGCCAACCCGAACGCGGTCCGCAAAGCCAGCTGCTGTGGCTTGGGCAGCACCTCGACCCGCTCCAGCATCGGGCTGCACAGCTGGTGCAGCCCGGCGAAGGCCAACTCCATCTCCGACTGCATGCCCGACACCCGCAGCACCCTGAACCCGTGCGCCCTGGCGGCCATATCGTCGAGCAGTGCGGTCTTGCCGAGCCCAGCGTCCCCGCTCAGGACAAGGGCTCGTCCCGTACCCTCGCGAACGGCCTTGAGAAACCCGATGAGCGCTTCCCGCTCACTGATCCGGTTGACCAACTCGGCGGGCGCGCCTTCGAGGCTCGGCATCACCAACACATCCTTTCACCAGCGCGGATAATGCCACGAGCACAAAGGCCTCGGCAATTTCTCACTGGTGGCAGGGAGTGGCCTCGCATGGTGAGACCGTTCGCAGTCCGGAAGCTTCGACGGTCGCACAGCACTCGCGCCCTCAGGGTATATAGGTGCCGACTCTTGTTTCACGGGGTTTGACCTGAGGTTATGCTGTGCTCGATGGCTGGGCTCCGACGCCGCCTGTGGCCGCGATCAGGTACAGGAGATGGGGCGTGGTGATCTCTACCTCGATCCGGCCCGTCGGCAGCCGGATCACGTCGGAATTGTCAGTGGGAGCTCGAACTCCGCGTGACGGTGTCCACCGTGAAGAATTACAAGCCGGCGTGCTCGCAGCATGGGCACGAAGGAAATCACGCCAACGGTCATCGCCCTGTCGCGGAGCCGGACGCAAGCGCGCCCGTTTCAGGGCTCGGCGGATCGTCGCACCGCTGACTCCGTGACCCAGGTGCCGCAGTACGAGGATCTCTGTCTTCTTGGACACGTCGCTACGAGCCGGCAACGTCAGCGAGACGGCCTTCCGGAAGGGTTCAGGTCGACCGTACGATCTCGTCGATGAGGGTGGCCAGCCGGCGTGGCTGGGACAGGAACGGCGAATGACCGCCAGGGAGCCGGCGGGTCTCGGCCGCTTGGGCTGCCATCTGCTCCTGCAGTGCGAGAGGGATGGCCTTGTCCTGCTCCGTGATGATGTAAGTGGACGGGATGCTCCGCCAGGCGGCTACGTCGACCTTCTCCGCGAACGATCGGATGGTCTGGTTGACCAGCTTGCTCACCGCCTGCTCGGCCTCTTCATCGGGCAGATCGCCGTAGAGCGAGACACGCGGTTCGTCGCTGCGCGGGAACAGGCCGCTTGTGTCTTCGGGGTCGGGGAGGCCGTGGATGGCGTACATCGACTGTCCTTTGTCCGGCATGTAGGCGGCCAGGTAGATCAACCGAACAACATTGCTCGCTCGGGCGGCGGCCTCGGTGATCGGAATGCCCCCGTAGGAATGCCCGAGAAGCATGACCGGTCCTGCGATCGACGCCAGCTCCGCAGCCAGTACGGCGGCATCGTCATGCATGCCTGCGGTGGGATGTTCGCCGGCGCTCGGGAGCCCCGGCGTGCGCGTGCCATAGCCGAGAGCGTGCAACTCGGCCTCGAGCCGGGCCCAACTGCTCGGCTGGTGCCAGGCGCCGTGCACAAGCATCACAGTAGTCATGAATGGTGCTCCAAGCTTCTCGTGCGATATATCGGACATGGTGACGCTCCTGTGCCTGTCGACCCCCCGGGGGGCGCCCGACGGCCGTCGGCGAACTCGTACTCGTGATCGGTGCGGCGCGGACTTGGCCTCCGGGGTTTCTCTCGACAGCGGCCCGGCCACGCTGATGACGGCCGCCTTGTCGGATGCGTGCCGAGGTGGAGGCGATCGGCGAGCTCGGCTGGGACGTGCCGGTGACGACGCCTCGGTTCAGTGGTCCGCTGTCGCTGTGAGCGCGTAGGCCCAGAGACGGTCCGCGGCGGCCGGGTCCACCGACCAGGCGGCGACGCCTGCGGCCGCGCCCGGACCGCCCCGCACCACCTCGGCCTGCTGGTTCTCCGAGGAGAAGAATCGGCCCGTCACGCCGTCCAGCAGCGGGGAACCGGCGAGCAGCACCGAGCCGAGATCGCTCAGGTCCAAGGCTCGCTGGCCGCCGGTGGGGTTGCGGGTCGCGACGGTGACCTCGGCTCCCACGCCCCGCAGCGCCTTTACGTCTCCAGGCCGATCCCGGAGGCACCGCCGATGTCGATGATCCGCCGCCCGGTGAGGATCTCGTAGGCGGTTATAGTTGCGTGATCGTCCAGCAAGCCGATCCGGCACGACCAGCCGCCTGTCCGTCAGGCTGGTGGCCGGCGGTGAGCGGGCGCGCGAACTGCTGCTCGACGTGCTGCCGCCAGTGATTCGCCGCGGCGCTGATCGCCGTCAGGCACGCCGGCCGCCAGGAGGGCCAGAAGTCTTTCATGATTCCCATCGCTGAGGTAGGGGTCTGCTGAGCAGTGCCCCACTATCGTCCGCCCGGCGGGCACGGCACATCAGTCACGTGACGGCGAGAGGTGACAGTGCCGTCCGCTACGACCGGCCGTGGATCGCGGGCTCCGGCGGGTGGCCGGAGCGGCGCGGTCCGGCCTCGCCGGCGCGTTCTGGCACGGGCTCATGAGTCGAATGGCTAAACGCTTCCCGGCGCGGACCGCCGGTGGGCTCTCCGGCCTGTCGCGGCTGACCGTCATATGACGGATGTGACGGATGCCCTCGCGTTCGAGAGTGAAAGCGGCACCTCTCGAACCTGTGGAAAGGGAAGCCTCATGGTCAGCATCAAGCGGCCGCTCTTGTCAGGAGTAGCGGCGGGTCTCGCGTTCGGCGTCCTCGCCGTCGCCGCGCCCGCGAACGCCGCCACGACCGGCAAGCCGGCCGTCGTGCTGGAGCACGGCGCGTTCGCCGACGCCTCCAGCTGGAACGGAGTGATCGAGGAGCTGCGCAAGGACGGTTACCCCGTCGTCGCCGCGGCCAACCCGCTGCGCGGACCGGCCGAGGACGCGGCCGCTCCGCGCAGCGTGCTCGACCATGTCGAGGGTCCCACGATCCTGGTCGGGCACTCCTACGGCGGCTCGGTCATGAGCGTGGCCGGCGCGAACGACCCCAGGTCAAGGCGCTGGTGTACGTGGCCGCCTTCCTGCCCGCCCCAGGTGAGACCGCCCTGAAGCTGACGAACAAGTACCCCGGCTCGACGCTGCCCGACGCCCTCGACCCCACCCCGTTCACCCTGCCCAGCGGCGGCAAGGGAGCCGACCTCTACATCAAGGCGGACAAGCTGAGCTGGGACGTCATCACGATCCTGGACCTCAACATCCCGGCCAACGTCCAGCGCTTCGTGATGAAGGAGCGTCCTCCTGCCCTCGCCCAAGGTCGATCTGAACGCCGGGGATGGCGGGCCGTGCGATCGAGAAGAAGTGCCGGGTCGGCCCTCTCAGGGTGTGGCGGCGCGGGTCAGGGTGCCGGCGATCAAGGCGGACAGCATGTCCTGCAAGGTAGGAGCAAAGTCCATTCGCAGCGCCGCCAGGGATGGATCGGCCTCGTAGGCGTCGAGCATGGCCGCGGACGGGCGCGCATGGGTCCAGACTGCGGCGGCGACCATGATGGCCTGAGCGCACCAGGTCTGGGCGCGGTCGCCCAGTTCGGGCAGGTGGTGTCGCATCAGGCGGGCCATGGCGTCGACGTTCCCGATGGCCGTCCTCTTCCAGTGGCCGGCCAGGTCGGCGGAAAGATTGCGCTCCAGCACGCCGGCTTGCGCGCTGAGGAGGTCGCACAGCACCTGGCGTTCCTCCAGTGATCGGGTGAGGACTGCGGCCAGTTGGTCGCCGCGCTCTCCCGTGGGGCCGCCTTCGCTGACCTCGGCGGCCAGGCGGTCGGGCAGGTCGTCGATCCACTGTTTCCATGCGCGGTCCAGCAGTTCCAGCAGGATGGCTTCGCGCGATTCGAAGTAGCGCAGGACGTTGGACTTGGCCAGGCCGACGCGTCTGCTCAGCTCGTTGAGGCTGACCTCGGCGACTGGCATCTCATTCAGCATCGCAGCCGTGGTGTCGAGGATCGCTCGCCTGCGGGCCTCACGCTGCTCTTCGCTGCGAGCCCGTTGGAAGGTGGACATGCCTCCATCTTACAGACCCTCGGTCTTTTGACATCAGACCGGCGGTACGTTAACTTCATCGCAAGAGCCCGCCGGTCTGTTAGCGGCCGAGGGAAGCGCACAACACGTGCGATCAACGATCACTCAAAGGAGAACCCATCATGAACAGCGACAAGAAGATTGCCGTCATCACCGGCGGCGCCACCGGCATCGGCAAGGAGACCGCGAAGCTGCTGATCGCCGACGGCGTGCACGTCGTCCTGAGCGGGCGACGCGAGGACGTCGGCAAGCAGGCAGTCGTGGAGCTGACCAAGGACGGCGGCAGCGCGTCGTTCGTGGTGGCGGACATGGACTCGCCGCAGAGCATCACCGCCCTGTTCGACTCCGTCCTGTCCGAGTACGGCCGCCTGGACTACGCGGTCAACAACGCCGGCCTGGCCCACGAGACGGCAGCGATCGCCGACGCGGACCCGGTGAAGTTCCAGGAGATGCTGTCGACGAACGTGATGGGCCTGTTCCTGTGCCTGCAGCGCGAGATCAAGGAGATGCTCGCCGGCGGCCGCGGGGGCGCCATCGTCAACCTCGCCTCCATCGCGGGCCTCAACGGCATCCCGTACAGCGGCCCGTACGCGGCCACCAAGCACGCGGTCGTCGGGCTGACCAAGACCGCGGGCCTCGAATACTCCTCCCAAGGCGTGCGCGTGAACGCGGTGGCCCCCGGCGCGATCAAGACCGACATCATCGCGCGAGCCATCACGCTCGGCCAGTACGACGAGGAGACCATCATCGCGATGCACCCGATCGGGCGCATGGGCCAGCCGCAGGAGATCGCCGAGGGCATCCACTGGCTCCTGTCCGACAAGGCGTCGTTCGTGGCCGGCGCGATCCTGAACATCGACGGCGGCTTCCAGGCGAAGTGACCCACGCGCACACGGCCCGCATGCCGACACACCACGCCATGCGGGCCAGCGCCGGGCCCGCCACGGGTCTGTACAGCCATCGGCCCAACCACCGATCACGGAAACAGCACCTGACGAGCGACCACGGCCTCGATCGGCGCCCGCCGATCGAGGCCCAAACGCTCACGTATCGCCCTCTCCGCTCGCCGAGCCCCGCTCGATGACCGCGTCAGACGGGAGCATCGTTCCGCTCACTCCCGCGGCACCCCGGACCTCCTCCAGCCGCTCGAGGCGCGGTCACAACTCACGAGCAAGTGCGGTCAGTTCCCGCGAACAAAACCACCCGGACCGTGGCCGGCGTCATCGAGAACGCCGCCCGCGCCACCCGCTAGAACGCGTGCTCGATCATCCTCGGCGACGGTGTCTTGGACTCCGCGCCCGGCTCGGCGGAGGGGCTGCGCCTGATCGTGGAGGACATCGAGCAGGCCCTTAAGGAGCTGGCCGGCCGGGGCGTCGAGGTCACGGAGCCGTTCCACGACGCCACCGGCGCCTTCCACCACGCCGGCGGCCGCGAGCGGGTCTCCGGCGCGCATCCGCAGCGGGCCAGTCACGGGTCCTTCGCCGCGTTCTCCGACCCTGACGGCAACGACTGGATCCTGCAGGAGATCACTGTACGGGGGCTGGGCCGCTGACCTCACCCATTCAAGGAACGCCTCAACGGAGGAGACATCAATGACCAGGACATAGTTGATCACTGAAGCATCGCGCGGCCTCGGACGCCGACTCACCGACGCTGTCCTCGAAGCGGGCGAGCAGGTAGTCGCCACCGCGCGCCGTCCCGAGCAGCTCGACCACCTGGTGGCCCGCTACGGCGAGCGGATCAGGGCCGTCGCGCTGGACGTCACCGACGCCGCGGCCGTCCGCGCCGCGCGGGAGGCCACCGGCGCCTTCGGCCTCCTCGACGTGGTCGTCAACAACGCCGGCTACGGCAACAGCGCGCAGATCGAGACCGACCTCTTCGGCGTCGTGAACGTCACGCGCGCCGCGCTGCCCGTCCTGCGCGCGCAGCAGTCGGGGATCTTCGTGCAGTTCTCCTCCATCGGCGGGCGCGTGGGCCGGCACGCCGGGGTTGGGCGCGTACCAGACGGCGAAGTTCGGGGTCGAGGGCTTCTCCGAGGTGCTGGCCACACCCGATAGCCTTGGGCGGCCGGCGCCGGGACTGTCGGCGCCGGGCCGCTCGCCGGAGAAGCCGAGCACGCGTGCTCAGGTGCCGGTGACGGCAGCAGCGGAGCGAATGACTGACATGCCTGCGCGAGGGGAGCGGCAACGCTTCGGGTCGTGTTCTCGTTGGAGCCCGACTGCTGCCCCCTCTCTGCTCTGGCCGTCCGGCGCGAAAACTTTCTCGACCAGGAACGGCCGGCAGAGGTGGAAGCACTCCTCGCAAGAGGCTCGGTCAGACTTCGGGACAGATGTTGTGGTTGAGCCGGAACAGATTGAACGGATCAACACGCTGCTTCAGCGAGGCCAATCGGCGGTAGACCTCTGGCGTATAGCCCTGCTCCGTCGTGTCGGCGTCGGACATGAAACTGAGAAGCGTGTAGCCGGTGCACCATGGCCGTAGTCGTTCGATGGCCATTGTCTGGGCGGATTCGATCGCGTTGGCGTCGATCGACCCTCCGATGTTGGCGATGAAGAGCGTGAACGCGGCGTCCCGGTACGAGATCGCGTTCGGCACGCCAGGCTGACGGGCGAATGCTCCGCCCAGGTGCCGGATCTCCAGCAGGTCCGGAGGAGCCGTCGTTTCTTCGGTGACGGCAACCAGCGCGTCGACGGTCTCGGGGGTGAGCTCGCGCAGGAGCCCGGCGCGCTCGAGGACGGCGGTCGGATCTACCGGGTCGGAGTGGATGGAGGCGCAGTCGGCGTACGGCATCTCCCGCACCGTGTCCATGATCGGTGTCGTGACGGTGCGCAGCGGCTCGACCAATGCGGCGGCGTTCTCCGAGGGGTCTGTGCAAGAGATACGGATGCTGACCACCTGCTTGCCGCGTAGCGGCTCCGGCAGGGTCGGAGCGTCCGGCATCCGCAACAGCGCGGCGGAGGACGACATGCTGTCCGGGACGGTCTTCACCCATTCACGGTAGGCGTCGAGCACGGCAGTGGCGCTCTTGCCGGGGAAGAAGATGGAGCCCCCGTACAGGGTGGTGATCGGGAAGAGCTCGATCTCGACAGCGGTGACGATACCGAAGTTCCCCTTCCCGCCGCGCAGGCCGAAGAACAACTCAGGGTCGCTGACCGCGGTGACGGTGCGTAGCTTTCCGTCGGCAGTGACCACCTCGATACTGTTGACGTGGTCGGCGGCGTATCCGTAGGCCCTGCCGAGCGTGGGGCTGTGCCCGCCGGCCAGCACGAAGCCGACGACTCCCACGCTGGGGCTGGCCCCGTTCAACGGCGCGAGCCCGAACTTGGTTATCTCGGCCACGGCCTCGCCCCAGGTCACTCCAGCCTCGATCCGGGCGGTCCGTGCCTCGGCCTCGACCGTGATTCCGCGCATGGCCCGGGTGCTGACCAGCACCGCGTCCGGCCCGATCGGCACCGGCTGCATCGCGTGCCCGGTGGCCATGGCGGCGATCGGCGCGCCCTTGGCCGCTGCCAAGCGCACCGCGGGCTGCACATCCCGCGCCGACGCCGCGGCGATGACCACGCCCGGCCGGACGTCGATCCTCAGATTGTAGGTACGGGTCTCGTCCGAATATCCGTCATCCTCCGGCAGCAGAGCCCGGCCCTGAAGAGTGACGGGCAGTTCTCCCCGCTCGAAATGCGGGAGCCCGGCCGGCGGCTGCCCCCATCCTGATTCGCCGAGTTTCTGGCTGGTTTCCTCTCGTGCCTCATGGCGGGAGCTGTGGATGTACATAGAACTGGCTCCAAATTTGTTGCGCAAAGGCGCTGAGCGTGCAATTCATGGCTTTCGCGACTGTTCCCACCGCCGCGGGCGGCCCGCCCTCGTTCCCCGGCCGAGAGCAGGTGAGGCCGATCATTGCGGGCTGACCTTGATCTGCGGCGGGGTGGCCTCGTCGTACCATCCCGCCGAGCGGATCGCCCCCACCCTGCGCCTCCGGGCATCCACCCGGTCGAGGAAGAGCACCCCATCCAGGTGGTCGGTCTCCTGCTGCACGCAGCGGGCAAGCCGGCCGCTTCCGAAGATCTGGACGGGGTCACCATGTGAGCTGTAGCCCTTGGCGACGACGTTCATCCGGCGTTCGGCGTCGGAGTCGATCACCGGCTGGGCCGACTCGCGCAGGACGGGCCGTCGAACAGGTGGATGGGCTGAATGGTCACAGGGCCGGGAAACCTCACGGGAAAACGCTAGCCAGCAACCACATGGGAGTTGCATACAAGTTGATGTCGCAGCGAGATCCTCATATGCGGGCGGTCGCGGTCGCCCGCCTGCAGGTTCACCGTTCTCGGCCCGCCCGGCCTCGATTGCGCCGGCGCGCGGATGGATCTCGGTACGCCGCAACATGATGTTGCTCGCGAGGACGGGTACGGCGCTGGCGGGGGTCCCGGGCGAGGCCGCCGAACGCGAGCGGTTCCGGCTGGAACGGCTGAAGCTGATCGCCGGCGCCTGGATCTCCTCTTCATCCGTGGATCCGCAGGTGCCGGCAAGTCGACGCTGTCACACAAGCTCGCGGGAGACGCCTCTGCCACGCAACGGCGGGTATGGCACCTCCACGGGCCGGCGATCACCAGAGCGCGGACACCTGGAGCGGTTCGCGGAGCCGTTCTCCGGCGTCTCCGGCGCGGTTTTCCTCATCGACTCCTTCGAGGAACTGGGCGACGGGCCACGCTCTCTCACCGTCCATGAGGAATATGCGCAGCGTATAACGCCTCCCAGCAAGCTACTGGGGTCTACGAAAAGGACACGCTTGATCGGCTCCCCTCCTCATGCCGGCGGGAGCCGGAGCAGTTATGGGGAGTCAATGTGACCATCAAAGCGGGAGAGAGCGTCGTCGTCGCCCTGCAGGCCGCCAACCGCGACCCGGCCCACTTCCCCGAGCCCGACCAGCTCGACCTCACCCGTCTGGGTGCCGTCCACACGGCCTTCGGCCACGGTGTGCGCCACTGCGTGGGCGCGCCGCTCGCCCGCGTCGAGGCCCGCATCGCCATGGGCGCGCTCCTCGACCGGTTCCCCGGCCTGCGGCTCGACGCCGATCCCGGCACCCTGACCCGGAACACCTCCATGATCATGAACGGGCTCTCCGCGCTGCCCGTACGCCTGCGCTGAATCCTCACAGACCACTCCGGACGGTCCCGGCAGGACCGACTACCAGCCACACAGAACTTCACGGCAGAACAGTGATGCCAAAAATCAAGGAAAGGCAAGAGTACGTGCGTAAGTTGCTTCTTCGAGGGTTGACCGCAGGCGTGATCGCCGGTGGTTCTCTCATCGCAAGCCCCGCCTCCGCGACCCCGGGCGGCTCGGGAGTCACCGGCGTGGTGATCTCGCAAAGCACTCTGAACGGCATGGACTACATCGTCCGGCGGATCACTCTGCCCCCGGGGCAGAGTACTGGCTGGCACTACCACCAGCACGCCATCTTCGGCGTCGTCCAGAACGGCACGCTGAGCCACTTCGACTCCTCGTGCAAGTCGGATGGTGTCTACAAGAAGGGCAGCACCATCACCGAGCCGGGCGGCTCGAAATACGTGCACATTGGTCGCAATCTCGGCAAGAAGCCCGTTGTTCTCGATGTCGTCTACATCATGCCCCACGGCACGTCCCTTTCCACCGATGCCCCCAACCCTGGATGTGACTTCCAGTAGGGCCGGCTCGGCTGTCACCAGCCGCGTCCATTGATGACCGGCCCTCAGGAGGGCTGGACCGTGCCGCCTGAAAGGTTTTGAGCAAGTGACCGAGATTTACTACGACGACCAGGCCGACCTGTCGATCATTCAGGGACGCCACGTGGCCGTGCTGGGGTACGGCAGCCAGGGCCACGCCCACGCGCTCTCCCTGCGTGACTCCGGCGTGGACGTGCGCGTCGGCCTGCCCGAGGGCTCCAAGAGCCGGGAGAAGGCCGAGAACGACGGCCTGCGCGTGCTCACCCCGGCCGAGGCGGTCGAGGAGGCCAACCTCACGATGATCCTCGCGCCGGACCACATCCAGCGCCACCTGTACGCCGAGCACGTCGCCCCCAACCTCGTCGAGGGCGACGCGCTGTTCTTCGGCCACGGCCTGAACATCCGCTACGGCCTCATCGAGGCCCCCGAGGGCGTCGACGTGTGCATGGTCGCCCCCAAGGGCCCCGGCCACCTCGTGCGGCGGCAGTTCGAGGCCGGTCGCGGCGTACCCGTGCTCGTGGCCGTCGAGAAGGACGCCTCGGGCAAGGCGCTCGACCTCGCCCTCTCCTACGCCAAGGGCATCGGCGGCACCCGCGCCGGCGCGCTGCGCACCACCTTCACCGAGGAGACCGAGACCGACCTGTTCGGTGAGCAGGCCGTACTGGCCGGCGGCATCTCCGAGCTCATCAAGGCGGGCTTCGAGACCCTGATCGAGGCCGGCTACCAGCCCGAGGTCGCCTACTTCGAGTGCCTGCACGAGATGAAGCTCATCGTCGACCTCATGTACGAGGGCGGCATCTCGAAGATGTACTGGTCGGTCTCCGACACGGCCGAGTACGGCGGCTACACCCGCGGCCCGCGCGTCATCACCGACGAGACCCGTCAGGAGATGCGCCGCATCCTGGGCGAGATCCAGGACGGGTCGTTCGCCCGCGAGCTGGTCGAGGAGTTCGACAGCGGCCAGAAGGAGTTCCAGCGCTACCGTGACGAGCTGGCCGAGAACCCTGTCGAGAAGACCGGTGCCACGCTCCGCCCGATGATGAGCTGGCTCAAGGCCGGATGAGCACGTGGGGGCCAGGAACCGCCCCGCGCTCTCAGGGCCGGCATCGGCCGCCACATCGCCGGACCCAGCGCCGGACCGCGTCACCCTCGCTCGGCCTCCTCAGGGTTGCGGATCTTGGGTCCGGTCCAGCTAGAGGTGTCCTCGATGCCGCCGGGATCGGATGGTCCGGCAGCGCGGGCCAAACGTGCCAAGCAGCCGCAGAAGCGTTCGCCTGGGCCGCGTGGTGGGCAGAGCGGGCATGAAGGACACGCGCCGGCCTGGCGTAACGACCCGGATCGGGTTACCGGGTGATCGTCCGCCGGCCATCAATGATCCAGATCGCCGATCGTGTGCCGGTCCTGGACGACGGTCGCATCATTGTCGCGCTGACATCGCCTCAATGCCGGATATGCGGCGCGTATAGGCGGCCCTTCTATCCTGACCGGGTGGCATGCGAAAACGGGGGAGAACGTGGTGAACAAGGAGACGCTGGTGCTCGTGCACGGCGCCTGGCACGGACCGTCGTGCTGGGATCGGCTCGTACCCAAGCTGGAAGAACGCGGCTGGCGCACGTCCACGGTGGACCTGCCGAGCACGTCGGGGGAGGCGGAGGCGGCCGTCGCGCGGCTCAGGCCACAGAGCGCGCGTAGCAGCTCACGATGGCCGAGGTGGTCAGGCACCTGCCGGGGAGCCATTCTCCGTTCCTGTCGCGGCCGGGCGAGCTGGCCGGCCTCATCGACGAGGTGACAGACGACCTGCCCGCCCGACGGTAGCGGAGATCGTACGGAGGTCTCGGCGGGCGCCCGCCGAGCTGGAGAGAGGCGAATGTTGCAGTACGGCGAATCGGTCACGGACCCGGCACTCAACCTCGACCGGGCCTTCTTCCAGGACCCGCATCCGACCTACCGGAGCGTGCGCGAGGCGGGGCCGGTGCGGCCCGCGCTCGCGCACCGGCGGCTCAGGGTCTGGCTGGTCACCAGGTACGCCGAGGCCAGGGAGCTGCTCAACGACCCCAGGCTGGCCAAGGACAGCGCCAGGGCGGTCGAGCTGTTCCCACCGGGGACGGCGGGGCCGTACGCCTCGTCGTTGTCGGCCCACATGCTCAACTCCGACCCGCCCGACCACACGCGCCTGCGCAAACTGGTGAACAAGGCGTTCACCGCCAGGACGGTGTCACGGCTGCGCCCGCGCATCGAGCAGATCACCGACGGCCTGCTCGACGGCATGGCGGGGGCGGGCGAGAGCGACCTCATGGAGTCGTTCGCCTTCCCCCTGCCGATCGCCGTCATCTGCGAGCTGCTCGGCATCCCGGCCGCGGACCACGACGAGTTCAGGACCTGGACCGCCCCCTTCGTGGCGGCCTCGTCGGCCGAGGAGATGCGCGCGGCCCATGCGTGGATGCTGGCCTACCTGACGGGCCTCGTCGTCGCCAAGCGGGCCGCGCCCGGCGAGGACCTGCTATCGGAGCTCGTGCACGCCTCCGACGAGGGCGACCGGCTGACAGCGGACGAAGTGGTGTCCATGGCGTTCCTGCTCCTCGTGGCGGGTCACGAGACCACGGTGAACCTGATCGCCAACAGCGTGCTCGCCCTGATCGGCAACCCGAACCAGCAGGCCGCGCTGCGGGCCGACCCCTCCCTGCTGCCGGGCGCGGTGGAGGAGTTCCTGCGCTACGACGGGCCGATCAACATCGCGACCCTGCGCTTCACCACCGAGCCGATCCGCGTCGGCGACGTCGAGATCCCCGCAAACGAGTTCGTCTTCATCTCCCTGCTGGCCGCCAACCGCGACCCGGACCGCTACCCCGATCCCGACCGGCTCGACCTCACCAGGCAGAGCGGCGGCCACCTGGCGTTCGGCCACGGCATCCACTACTGCGTGGGCGCGCCGCTGGCCAGGCTGGAGGCGCAGATCGCCATCGGGAAGCTGCTCGACCGCTTCTCCGGCATCGAGCTGGGCTCGCCGGTCCTGCAGTGGCGCACCAGCACCCTCATCCGGGGGCTGCACACCCTGCCCGTCCGGGTCCGCTGACGCGCCGTAGCGTCCTGCTTCGGCCGGACAGGATGTCCATGCCCAGGTAGAACTCGCAGTCGGCCGGCACCTCCCCCTGCTCCGTCCTCCTGCGACGGCACCAGGCCGCTCACGATGACCTCGTCCTTCCTCGCCTCAACCAGCCGCATTCTCGGCGTGCACCCGGACTCGGCCAGACGCTGCATGTCACCCATTCCTGGAAAGGGCCCATCGGGGATGACATAGGTGGTCGCGAACTCCGCCACGTGCGGCTGATCGCACGGAACGACCGTCATCGGGAAGTTGTCAGGCACGGGGTCGATGCAGTCGCCCGGCCTCAGTTCGGTGGCGTCATACTGGTACGCGCCAGAGGGAAGGCCGACCTCGGTGGGCACGGAGACAGGGACGGGTTTCGCCGCGAGAAACGCCGCCCCGGAGATCACACCTGAAACCGCTGATAAGCGCGACAGCATGCGGTAGATCGTCCCTTTCGCAGGTCACTGTGTGTCCCCGGAGCAGCACAGGTGATCTTTCGTGTCGTCTGCCGAGGGGCGCTGGAACGGGGAAGCGCACGATGATCGCTCCACCAGCAAGCCGAATCAAAGAGGGCGGGTAAACATCCGTCCGGGCCCACGGCTGCGTCGAAGGCGCCGTCGAGCGCCTGCGCCGCCACGTCGATCACAGGCACCTGCTCGACGGGCAGCATGTCGCGACGTCGCCCGTCGCGCCTCTGATGCCAGGAGGAGAGCGGTCTGATACCGCCGATGGGCGTGCCCGCCCACGGTGCGGAGTTGAGGGTGGCTGAGTTGCCGAGGCCGCTGACATTGAGGCTCTGGGTCGTCCCGCCGGAGCGGTCGCGGCGCGGCGGTGCGCGGACGCGGACGAGGACGACAGGGCCGTCACGCTGCCCTTCGACCGCGAGGGCCGGCGTGGGACGCAGCTCGTGAACACGGCGGCGCGCTGCCGAAGACGTCGGCAGAGGGTGACCAGGACGGCAAGCAGCACAGGCCGAGGAGCGTGCCGGCCAGATCGTGTCGGAGCGCTGTTCGCCGCCTGCAATGCCGACACGAAAGCCCCCGCGAATCGCAAACGCGTCTGCTACGGGCTAGATCCGCCCTCTGCCCGCATCCACGCTGCTATCTGCGCGCGTGAGGTGAACCCGAGCTTGGTCAATATGTGCGCGACGTGTGCTTCAGCGGTGCGTTGAGCGATGACCAGGCGGGCGGCTATGTCCTTGTTGCTCAGGCCTTTCGCCACGAGTTCGGCCACCTGCCTTTCCCGGGAGGTCAGTATGGAGGAAGCAGGGGGAATCGCTCGCGCAGTCTGTTCGGACAGCGGACGTGTGCCGAGAGCATGGGCGATGGCGTCGTGGAAATCGAGATTCAGGCCGCGCTG
Organism: Nonomuraea sp. NPDC050451; assembly: GCF_044458585.1. Lineage (NCBI taxonomy): Bacteria > Bacillati > Actinomycetota > Actinomycetes > Streptosporangiales > Streptosporangiaceae > Nonomuraea > Nonomuraea sp. NPDC050451. The sequence goes on along the minus strand of NZ_JBITHZ010000002.1, from coordinate 35,846 downwards.
GAAGGCTGTCTCGTACCCGTTGTCGCCGAGGGATACGCGCAGGCCGGCCGTGCACCGGTCGTGCGCGACCGCGAAGGGCTGGAAGCCGGAGAGTGACACTCCTATCAATCGCCGGAGGTTCTCCGCGACACCGAGCAGGAAGGCCGCGCGTTCGGCGGCGCGGCAGTCGGCGGCCGTGACCCAGGCCAGCGCTTCCAGAACCCAGGCCGGCCCCCACCGGTCGTCCAGGGCATGCTGCCGTGACAGGGCGTCCTGGAAGAGGCTCGTGGCTTGCTGGAGGTCCCCCGCTTGCCACCGTTCGAGACCCACGACCCATGACCCCCACGACAGGGCCCATTCCGCGCCTGCCGCTTCCGCGGTCTTCCGGCAGCTCTCGGCGAAAGCGCGGGCGCGTGGATCTTCGAGGAAGGTCGCGGCGAAGGAGAGGTAGACAGAGGTCAGGAAGGCGTTGTTTCGATCGCTGCGGTGGGCGGGACCGTCGTGGTGTTCACCGTAACGATCGAGCGCCCCCTTCAACAGCGGGACCGCGGCCGCCAGATCTCCTTGGAGGAACGCGGCCAGCCCGGAAAGACACATGGTGAGCGCATCCGCGTGCCCGTCTCCGACCACGCGGGCGTGGTCGCGACACTCGGCCAGCAATGGCAGCGCCGCGGCCGCATCGCCCTGCAAGAGCGCGATCGTGGCATACACCGCGAGGGCGTCGAACCTGTCCGGGCTCGGCTCATCCTCCTGCTGGAGCGCCTGGTCAAGCCAGTGGCGGGCCTCGCTGTGCGCCCCGTAGAAGACCCAGTATTCGTACAGGTCGGCGCACATGCGCAGAGCGGCCCGCGCTTGGCCGGGGACGGTGAGACAGAAATCCAGAGCGACTCGGATGTTGGCCAACTCCAGGCGAATTCTGCTGAGCCACTCGGCCTGGTGCGGGCTGAACCAGGCCGCCTCGGCCTCCTCGACCAGTTGCCGGAAACAGTCACGGTGACGACGGCGAAGTTCGGCTTCCGTACCGGACTCGACGAGCCGTTCATACCCGTACTGGCGAACGGTCTCCAGCAGCCGGTACCGCGTATGGGCATTGTGGCTTTCGCGGGCCACTATCGATTTGTCGATCAGCGCGGCGAGGAGGTCGAACACCTCGTCCGCGGCGACCTGGTCGCCGGCGCAGATCCGCTCGACCGCGTCCAGGTCGAACCCGCTGGCGAACACCGACAGGCGTGCCCACAGAGCCTGTTCCTGACGCGAGCACAGATCGAAGCTCCAGTCCATGGCGGCGCGCAGCGTCTGGTGACGGGGCAAAGCCGTACGGAAACCTCGGGTCAGCAGGCGGTAGCGGTTGTCCAGCCGTTCGAGGATCTGCTCGGGAGACAGCGCCGCAATCCACACCGCGGCCAGCTGGATCGCCAGCGGTATGCCTTCGAGGCGTTGGCACAGCCGCACCACCGTCGCGCTGTTTGCGGCACTGAGCGTGAAGCCCGGCACGGCCAGTTGCGCGCGCTCGACGAACAGCCTGACGGAATCGTACGTGGTCGCCTCGCGGACGGTGCCACGGCAGCCGGGTTCGGGCACCGACAGCGGCGGCACCGCGAGCAGCGTTTCGCCTGCCGTGCCGAGAGGCTCGCGACTGGTGGCCAGAATGCGCACCTCCCCGGTGGTGGAAAGGAGCAGGCTCGCCAGGTGTGCGCAGGCGTCCAGGAGATGCTCGCAGTTGTCCAGAACCAGCAGCAGTCGCTTGACACGCAGATAGTTCGCCAGCGTTTCCGCCGACGGCCTGGCCGACTGGTCACACAACCCCAGGCTCACAGCCACCGTCCGTGCCAGCAGGGTGGAGTCTTGGAGGGGGGCGAGCTCCACCAGCCACGTCCCGTCGGGGAATGCGCGCCGCGCCTCTGCGGCGACCCGCAACCCCAGTCTGGTCTTGCCCACGCCGCCGGGCCCGGTCAGCGTGAGCAGGCGGGTGTCCGACAGCAACTGCCTGGCCTCGGACAGTTCTCTCCTGCGGCCGACGATCTCCATCGCGTCAGCAGGAAGGTTGCCCTTCACCTGCGACGACGCTTGCGGCACCACCCCTTCATGATAGAAGCCCGCCGTCCGGCGAACCCTGCGGCCGTTGGATCAGGAGGCCGCCGGGCACGAGGAGGTCTCACTCGCGGGTGTGGTGGCTGTCACGCCGATGGGTCCGCTCGTCGCTGCTTTCGCCGTGGCCGGTGCTGCACAGGTTGTTCTCCTCTCCGCTGGCCGTCCCGGCCGAACGATCCGCGCCACCGACTACCAGCGCACCAGGCGCAGACGCTAGATCACGGATGTTCTGGTCCGGCTCGGCCTGCGCTTGGCAGTGGACAAGACCCGCGTGGTCCACATCGACGACGGATTCGGCTTCCTCGGCCAGCACATCCGCCGCCAGTGGAAACGTGGCACGACCAAGCTCGTCGTCCCTACCAGGCCGTCCGCGAAAGCCGTCCAGGCGATCAAGGACCGGATCTCGGAACGGGCCTACAGACACACCCTCAACCAGAGCCTGGGCACCCTGCTGAGGGACTGAACCGGATGCTGGCCGGGGTGGGCGAACTGCTTCCGCCCTGGCGTGTCCAAGAAGACCTTCGCCGCGATCGACCACCACGCGTGGCACCGGATCGCCCGATGGCTCCTTCGTAAACACCGCATTCCCCGCAGTCAGCTGTGGAGATTCTGCGACCAGGGCTGGAGATTCGCCGAAGGATCGACAGCCTTCCGCGGCACATCCAGCGTCACGGTCGTCCGCGACCGATACCGGGGAGCGGCCATTCCCACTCCGTGGACCATTCAGGGGAACAGACCGGTGGCAACACCGACACCGCGCCCTGGGCCGACCGCAGGATCCGGTGCATCGTGGAGACGGACGCCAGGTAGGTGTCCTCATCCAGCAGGGTGAATGAGGTCGCGGTCGGGGCGGGCCATCGGTGAACGATCGTTGAGCACGGCGCGTACGCGCTCACGTTCGGCCTGCGACAGCGCGGCCGGGTGCGGCTTGCGCGCCATGACCGGGCGGACCGGAGCCGGGCTTTGGCGGTTCTTGCGGTACCAGGTGGCCTGCGGAACCTCAGCCGCCTTGCGCCGCCCGAGCCGCAGGGTGAGCTCGATGATCGCCTCGTCCTGGGCGATCGCCTCAGTAGACGGTTACGACTCTACGAATGTGGAGTGACGACGGCTCGGAAGCCGTCGCTGAACCTCCAGTAGCCACAGCGCTCCCACTTGCTCATCGGCCGGCATTATGCCGCGTCTGTTCAGATGCATATGGGTCAGGCTGCGGACTATGCCGATATTGTCGGCTAAATCTGAGAGGGAGTCTGCCGTGCGGGTTTCATACAACCCTCGAATTTGCGCGAGCCAGGGCGCTTGCCCCTCCATCAGCAAGTTCATGAGCTCCTTGCGGGCCTCATGCGCACGTCGTCGTGACACCTTCCGAGCGGGCGGCCCCGCGCTCATGCGGGTCAGCACCTCAGTGACGACTTCGGCAGGAGCGCGCAAAGAGTCGAGATAGAGATGGGTCAAGGCGGCCGCCAGCAAGGCCCTGTCTTGTTGCGTCTGCCGGAGTGGCCTGAGGCAGGCAAGTGCGGATCTGCTGTCTTCGCAGAAGGAGCGTTCGCAGGCTTCCAGGCCTTCAGCACTCCCATATCGGCGGATCTCCGGGCGGTAGGGCTCAATGGAGAAGGTGGTCACGAGGTCCCTGCCGGCCAGTATCCGAAGCACCTGACTCATTTCGATGAACACTGGGCACACCGGCGGCGCCCTACTTCGGCCATTGCCCGACGGGGCGATGCGCTACTACTCAGACCCTTCTGTCGGCCCAGCCAGGAACGGTGACCTGATCCTGCCGTTCGGAGTCTTCCGCGGCTACCGGGTATCGGTGAGGCGGAGGACACCGAGCATGTCGGAGTAGCGCGGATCGCTGCCCGAAGGGTAGAAGGATGCCTCGGCGCCCACCCAGCCGTGGAAGCCGCCGTCGTCGTCGACGATCTGCAGCAGCGGCTTGACGTGGGAGTTGCCGGTGTAGCAGAACTCGCCGCGCTCCCTGGCCAGGCACGTGCACCAGTGCCAGAGCGTGTCGCGCCGGTCGTCGCTGGAGACCTTGACCAGGTAGTACTGGATCGAGCTGTCATTGGTGGCGGTGCCGCCGCCGTAGTTGGGGCAGCCGCCGCCGGCCTGGCACGCGCTCGCCGACGACGGCTGGGCGTAGGTCAGGCACCAGGTCGTCGTCGTGCACGTGCGATAGGCCGTGTTGGTGAACACCTGCCCGGTCGAGGTGGTCACGCTCCCCTTCGTCCAGGACGCGAGATCCTGCTTGAGCGTCCCGGGGAAGGCTTGCACGGTGCTCATCGCCCGGCGCGTGGACAGCGCCGCGTTGCTCCCGTAGCCGTAGGCGTGGGTGGCGAAGGTGTTGTACTTGCTTTCCAGCCGGACGAGCGTGCCGTTGCTGTTGGGCCGCAGGTACCACTGTTCGGACCAGGCCTGGGCGAAGTTCCACGTGATGTTCAGGACGTCGCCGGCGACGCTGAAGGTCCCGGTGCGCGACTCGGACGGGGAGCCCATGAACCCGCCCGCCGTCAGCACCTCGCAGTGGCGAGCGCGGGTGTGGCCGACGGCGCCGCTGACGGTCGAGCAGCTGTCGAGGTCGGGTGTGGTGCCAGTGCCCTCGCGGGCGGCAGGCGCGGTCTGCCGCCACAGGTACGTGCGCGCCGTGACGGTGCCGTCGGTCGCGAACTGGTATGTGCCCAGACGCACCCAGTTGTCCCGGACGTCGGCGCGCAGCCGGCCCAGGGTGACGACGTAGTTGGCCTTGCCGCCGGGGAGGTCGGTGGCGTAGGCAGGGGCTGGGAGCAGCGGTAACAGCAGCAGGATGATGGCAAGGAATCGCATCATGGGCTCCAGATTTCGGCCAAGTCCGAAATTCTCTCTTACGGCAGAGAATAGCCCATTCTTGACTTCCGGCCATGACCCTATTTCAAGCCTCCTGCCGATAACGTCATCGGCGCGGTCATGCGGCTTGCTCGCTCCTCCTTGGCTCTCGAAGGCGGCCGATCGCGGCAGAATGATCACTTGTGTTCCTTCGCCTGGCCCGCCCGATCGTGACGAACGTGCTTTGCCGCGCTGTGGTTGCCGCCCATGGGGGATAGGGACAACGTCTTCGGTGAACGGGCCGCCAAGGTGCTGGCCCGCTACCCGCTGGACAAGTACGGCGAACCTGGTACGAGCCGTGCGGGCCTCGCCATGCAGTCCGTCATGACCGATCACCTCTGGGCGAGTCCGGCAACCGAGACCAACCGCTTGCTCGCCGCCCGCGTACCGACATACGCCTACGAGCTCGTGCTGGCTGCGCATCGTCCAGTTATCCGCCTACGCTCCCGAGCCGAACCCCGTCGAGGGCGTCCGGTCCCTACTTCGCCGGGCCCTGGCCGACTTCGCCGCCGCCGACCGGCCTGGACTCGTCCGGATCGTCAAACGGACGCTGAAGAAGACCCAGTACCGGCCTCATCTGCTCACCAGCTGCCTGACCCAGACCGGGCTCGTGGTCACCGTTCTTCAGCCGCCACCGCTGGGACGGTCGCGGTGTCGCCGCCAGGCTGGATCGTGCGCGGGTGCGTGTTCTGTACGAAGAAGTCCCACTGGCCCTGCAACCGCTCGCCCGCACGCGTAGTCGTCCAGAATGGCTGCGAGCGCGTGCGCCGCGTCGTACCCATGATCAGCACGTCTAGCAGAGAGCGTGGTCGATCAGGGAGGTCGAGGCCTTGATCTGGGGAAGCGGGTCCTGATCAGGGCGGAGTGCGCTGGAGTACGCCACGGAGGCGACGCGGCGGCCGTCGGCCGTGACGGCGTTGTCACTGATGGCGTTCCAACCGCCCCCGCCGTGGAACCAGACCCACCCACCGCACGGCAGCCGCCGCTTCATGATCCCCAGACCGTACCCGGCATCGCGCCAGAACGCCTGGAACGGAGTGGCCGGCACGGTCTTCGTCATCTCCGCCAGCTCGGCCGGGCGCAGCAACCTGCCCCCGAGCAGCGCCCTGAAGAACCGGTTGACGTCGTCCGGCGTGCTGACCAGCGAATGATCGGATCCGCCCGGGAAATACGTCGTCACGTCCACCATCGGCCCATCCGCCGTGAACCGCTTGTACGTCGTCATACGCGGCTGCGGCAGGAACGGCGACGTACCCGGCGCGTAGGTGTGCCGCAAGCCCAGCGGCTCGATCACGCGCTCCAGGAGCTGCTGCTGCCAGGGGGTGCCAGTCACCTTCTCGATGATCATACCCACCAGGATGTAGTTGGTGTTGGAGTACGCCCAGCCCTTGCCCGGCTCGAACGCCGGCTTGTGCCGCATGGCCATCGCCACGAACTCTTCGGGCTGGTAGACGCGGAACCGCTCGCGCCGGAATCCTGCCTCGCTGGTCACTCGCTCCAGCGGGACGTCATCGGCATACTCGGGCAGGCCGCTGGTCTGCCCGAGCAACTGCCGCACCGTGATCTTCGCCCCGTCGTTGCCGTTGCCCTCCACCAGTCCGGGCAGCCATCGCTCGACGGTGTCGTCCAGCCGCAGCTTGCCCTCACCCACGAGCTGCAGGGCGATCGCCGCCACGAACGTCTTGGTGGTGCTGCCGATCCGATAGTAAGCGTTCCACGGGACGGGCTCGCCGGTCTTCAGGTCGGCCACGCCGCTGCGAGCGGCCGAGGTACCACTAGGGGTTGTGGCCGCGGCCAGGACGCCGGTGGCCCCGGTGTCCTTGAGCGCGTCGGCGTCGCGCTGAAGCTGCTTGGGCTGGTCGGCGGCCCAGGCCGGGGTCGCAATGGCGATGCTGGTAAGGGCCGCTGCGGTGACGAGACGCTTGATGTTCATGATCCCCAGCCTTCCGCCGACGGGCGGGTTCCGCCATGAGGGATCCCCCGGTCTGATCCCTGTCCCACCCTCGGCCGAACCAGGGGTCGAGCGCATCAAAGTTCGCTTCCCGAAATCACCACAGCTTCGGCAGATGCCCATTTCCGATCAGGACATCAGCGAGCAGGAGCGCACCTACGCATCGCAGCCGCAAGGAAGCGCCGACCGCGTGCGGCTCACGCCCTCCAGTGTGAGCAGCGGGACGAACAGCCACGCCTACCACCGTCCGACGAACCTCGCCAGGCCCCTGCCCGCCTGCGCCCGCCGCGTCGACCACAGTACGATCTCGGGCTCTACCGACGACCAGGCCCGCGACCGACACCGGTTGAAGCGTGATCTGGCTGGATCGGAACCGGGATGCCCGACAGCTTGCGTGCTCCTCGCGGGACCGTACGGTCACTGGACAGATCCAGGAGCTGCTTGAAGCTATTGTCACCATGATCGCTCAGTAGGGCCCGGTACAACAAGAAGTGCAGAGCCAGGTACGGACAGAGGCGCACGATGTTGTGTGCCGCCTCCGAGCGATGATCAGGTGCTGCGCGCGGGAAAGGGAGTGGTCATGGGAAATGTGCTGGTGACCGGGGCTACCGGAGGGATCGGGACGGCGCTGGTCGGCACGCTCGTAGAGGCTGGGCATCGGGTGACCGCCGTGGGGCGCGACGTCGGGCGGCTTGACGTGCGGGGGATCGAGGCGGATCTGGCCGAACCGGGGACGCTGGCCGCCGCCGTGGAAGCGCTGGAAAATGCAGGGGATCTTGGGGATTTACAGGCGCTGGTGTATTGCGCGGGTATCTCGCCCATCGAAGCCGTCGCCGAGGCCGACCCCGAGACGTGGCGGCGGACAATGGCGGTGAACGTGGCCTCCGCCGCCGAGCTGGTACGGCTGACGCTGCCCGCGTTGCGGCGCTCCCAAGGCCATGTGATCTTCGTCAACGCCTCACCCGGAATGACCGGTGTCCCCCGCTGGTCGGCATTCGTCGCCAGTAAGGCGGCGCTGCGGGAACTGGCCGATTCACTACGTGAGGAGGAGGCCGCCCATGGGATACGCGTCACCACGGTCTATCCCGCAGCGACGGCGACCGACTTGCTGGCTGAGGTCAGAAGCACCTTCGGCCGCCCATACGATCCCGAGGCGTGCATCCAGCCGGAGACGCTGGCCGCGATGATCCTCTGGGCGCTGAGCGCACCAGCTGACGCTTACGCCTGCGAGCTATCCGTACTGCCATCGCCGCGCTGAGCCTCTTGCCCGAAAGCGGGCCGCTTACCTACGCGCCGAATCTGTGCCGACCAAGCGGCCCGGCACACGCGTCAGCGCGAGCGCTGATGCCCGGCATGCCCGCAGACAGCGAGGCCGCATGCTCACCGCTCTCCACGCCGCGTCCGGCGCGCTCGCAACCGATGAGATGTACGCCGCCGTCGGGCAGGAAGCCATGGAAGAGACCGAGTGCGTCCGACCCGCCGCCGACGCAGCGATGGCCGCGTCCGGCAGCCGCCCGGTCCGCTCCAGGATCTGGCGACGGGCCTCCAGGCCGATGACGCGGTGGAAGTCGCGCACCATGGCGGGGAAGGGATGCGGCCCCGCGGCCGTGCCGAAGGGATGGCGCGTTCGCTCGACGTTCGCGACCCAGTTTCTGAACGCCCCGCGGATGGCGTCCTTGAGAGTCCGAGAGCGGGACGTCACCAGGATGACCTCGGCGCCGAGCATCCGCATCCGGGCGACGTTGAGCGCCTGTTCACCGGCAGCCTTGACGGCGTGGACGTACCGGCGGTTCGCCTCGGAAAATCGGGCGGCGGGTGCAGGGGGATACTCCGACAATGGTGAGCGGAGCGGTTGTCGCACGCCGAGCCGTCCGAATCGCAGACCAGGTGCAGGTCTCAGGTACGACCGCCCAGCCGCCGCATCTTGATGGAGCCGACGCGTACCAGCAGGACGCGGGTTCGAGCATGACCGCAGTGGTACGGACCGTTACGTATGTCACCGACATTGCTGACGCAGAGCTGGTGGCCAGAGCTGAGGTATCAGGGCTGCTCGACCCTCGAACGAAAGTGGAGATCGAGGTATCCGCGGTCGAGCCGAACTGAGCCAGGCGCAATCCGGAGCAGGTCGAGTAGTGGTTAGGCCGGTGGTGGCGCGGCTCGCGCATCGATCCCTTCCTGCGCTACCTGTTGAGTTCCGGCGCCGGGCGGTCGAGTTCGCGCGCCAAGGCGGGCTGCCCGTGTGCCCGCCCAGGGACGATCAGCGGCCTGTTGCCTGGGCCGGCGAGCGCGGGATCCTGGACGCGTGCAGACACAACGATCCGCCTCCGAATCGCCGACCTCACCGCTGCCGGAGCGCATCCGCGCCGGCGTCATCGGTGGCGCGGATGACGCCAAGAGGACGGTGACCTGGAGATGGAGGTGAAGCCCGAGCCCCCGGTGTTACTCAGCCCGCCGTCGTGGTGGGACGGGGAAGAGCCGAGGCTAGTCTTGATCCGCCGGACGATACTTGAGGAGAGGGAGCCGCCAGCTGTGCAGCCGCTGCAAGAGCAGGACCCCGACCGGATCGCCGACTACCGGCTCATCGGCAGGCTTGGGGAAGGCGGCATGGGAGTGGTCTACCTCGCCCGGTCGCCACGCGGCCGGATGGTGGCGGTGAAGACCATCCGCGCCGAGCTGGCGGCGGCCCCGGATTTCCGCCGGCGGTTCGCCAGGGAGGTCGCCGTGGCCCAGCAGGTCGGCGGGGATTGGACGGCCGCCGTGCTGGCCGCCGACCCGGAGGCGGCATTGCCCTGGGTGGCCACGGCGTACGTCGCAGGGCCGACGCTGCAGCAGGTAGTGGCGGAGCAGCGCGGGCCGCTGCCAGAGCATTCGGTACGCGGCTTGGCCTCAGGGTTGTGCCGGGCGCTGGGCGACATCCACGCCGCCGGGCTCATCCACCGCGATCTGAAGCCGTCGAACGTGATGGTGACCATCGACGGGCCGAAGGTGATCGACTTCGGCATCGTCCGCGCCTTGGATGCCTCCACCACCGGGGGCCTGACCTCCACCGGGGCGGTGATCGGCTCGCCCGGCTTCATGTCACCGGAACAGATCCGGGGCGAGAGCCTGACCGAGGCGAGTGACATCTTCTCGCTCGGCACGGTGCTGGCCTTCGCCGCCGCCGGGCGGCTGCCGTTCGACGCGCCGGAGAGCCAGTTACACGCCCTGATGTACCGGGTGGTGCACGAGCCGCCGGACCTCACCGGCGTGCCGGAGCCGCTGCTGGGGTTGATCAAGGACTGCCTGGCCAAGGACCCGGCCGACCGTCCGACCCTGGCCCGGCTACGGGAACGAGAAGAGACGCAGTACCGCCTGCTGGGGCCGTGGTTGCCGTCGGAGGTGCTGGCCAGGCTGGGCCAGGAAGCGGTGCAGCTTCTCGACCAGGAGGATCCGCGTACCCGGATGATCCTCGCCGCGGGTGCCGCACCCGGCGCGGCCCAGGCCGCCGAGGCGACGGCCGCGGCCCTGACCGGCTCGCCGCAACCACCCACTGCCCGGCTCACCATGTCCGTCGCCGACCCCGAGGCCGCCGCCACCGGCAACCAACCGCATCAGCAGGCTGTCCGGGCCGGGCAGCCGATGGCGCCGCGGCCCCGGCTGGTCGACGAACGCCGCCGGGCGCGCGGTCGGACGCTCCCGGCCGACGGGTACCGAGCGGCTGTCTACTGGCTCCTCGCCCTGTTCGCCCTGGCCTCCGTACTCACGGCCGTCCAGCAGCTCATTGTCGCCGCCGACCCGACAGACCGGCACCTCGGATACTCCACATGGTGGGGTAACCGGACAGAAATGGAGGAAACCGCCTACGCCCTGACGGGCGCCCAGGCCCTCTTCGGGGTGGGGCTGGTGGTGGGCTGGCTGATCTGGTTCGCCCGGGTACGCACCGTCGCCGAGCGGCTCGCGCCCGGGCAACTGCGGTACCGCCCGTTCATGGCGGTGGTCGGCTGGTTCATCCCGGTGGGAAACGTCTTCCTTCCCAAGCAGATCGCGAACGACGTCTGGCATGCTTCCAGCCTGCCCGGCAGGGGCGGCGGTATGGCCCCCGCCGGTCTCCTGCACGCCTGGTGGTTCGTCTGGCTGGCCACCTTCCTCACCTGGCCCCTCTTCTGGACCCCATGGACGGAGATGATGGAGGTGAAACACCTCCGAACGGGCTCCGATGAAGCGTCCACCCGCTGGTACGTGTTCGAGCCGCTGACCTGGATCAGTCTGACCCTGCACGTGCTGGTTGTGCCGACAGCGGTCGTCGCCGCTCTCTATGTGCACCGGCTGACCTCCATGCAGGCGGCCAAACTCGACGACTGACCGCCAGGGACGAGCGGGCACAGCGGCTGTTCCCGGACGCTCACGCCCGTTCCAGGCCGCCCTGCAGGCGCTGCCCGCCGAGCAGGTGCTCGAAGAAGTGCCGGGCGCCGTCGCCGGCCACCGCGGCCGGGCGGGCCCAGCGCAATGCCGTGGTCACTCGGTTGCCAGGTCGACGCCGGCGTCCAGCAAATCGCCGATGAAGGTACGGCGGAAGTCGTGGGCAGTGGGTCTGTCCGTCTGGGCCTGCTCGCTGCGCGCGGGGTGAACGGAGGGAACAGGCCGCCGGGATGTCACCGCATTCTGCCGGCCGGTCCCGCAGGAGGGCGGCCGTGCTCCGGGTGAGGATGGCAAGGTGATGAGGGTTCCGGAGCCGACGACGGGGTTGATGGTGCCCTCGGCGAGGCCGGGGGCGTGTCCTTGGATGATCGCATCCTCGGGCGGCGGGAGGCGCCCACCGCCCGAGTCCGCTCAGCGCTCGAACACGGAGATGTCCAGCGCCTGCGGCAGATACTTCACCTCGCTGTACACGGACCGCTTACATCAGCGACCTCAGGACGCTCCTCGGCCCAGGGGCCGCGATCGAGTCGGTTCCCCATGGCTACCGGATCACCGCTGCCGCCGACGTGGACGCCACCCGCTTCACCACTCTCGCCGGAGCCGGGCGGCGGGCCTTCGAGGCGGACCGGCCCGCGGAGGCTGCCGAACTTCTGGAGCAGGCGCTCAGCTGCTGGACGAGGCGATCGCCCACCTGCGGGCCGCGCTCGCCGAGGATCCGCTACGCGATACTCAACGAGGATCTCCGCCTCGACGCGCTCTGAACGCCTGGCCTTCTCCCGCGCGACCGTCGTCAGGGCCGGCACCCAGCCGGAGCAGCCGGCTTCTCGTCCGAATCGTCCGTGAACTCTTTCGTGCCGTGGCGGTAAGTACAGGCGACCGTGCCCACCAAGGAAGGCACCGCATGAAGGAGCTGACCGTTTCATGGCAGAACCGGCGACGGCCGAGGCCGCCGACCCGGACCTGATCCGCAGGTCCTGGCAGGAGCCCGAGGTGTTCGCCGTGCTGTTCGACCGTCATGCCCCCGCGCTGCACCGCTACGCCGCCCGGAGGCTGGGCGCCGACGCGGCCGAGGACGTGGTGTCGGAGACGTTCCTGGCGGCCTTCGAGCACCGGCACCGCTATCAGCCCGGCCAGGCCGACGCCCGGCCCTGGCTGTACGGGATCGCCTCGAACGTGATCGGCAAGCGGCACCGCCGGGAGCTGGCCAGGTACCGGGCGTACGCGCGCGGCGGCCTGGACCCGGCGGAGATCGGCGGCGGCCTGGTCGAGGACGGCGTCGCGACGCTGGCGGTCAACCGGCCGCTGGTCGCGGCGCTGGCCCGGCTGCGCACCGGGGACCGGGACGCGTTGTTGCTGGTGGCGTGGGTCGGGCTGACATACGAGGAAGTGGCCGTCGCGCTGGACATCCCGGTCGGGACGGTCCGCTCGCGGCTCAACCGGGCGCGCAAGAAGGTCCGCCAGACCCTGGAGGGAACCGATCATGGATGAGATGGCGGAGCTCGACCGCCTGTGGGCGGACACGCCCGAGGCCACCGAGCGTGACCTGGCCGCCGCCCGCGTCGCGCTGCTGGCCCGTGCGGCGGCCCCGCCGGGCCGGCGCGCACGACCGCGCACTCCGACGAGGCGCCGGTACGCCTTCCGGCTGGCCGCCGTCGGCGTGCTGGCGACGGCGCTCACCGCTGTGATCATCGCGACGCAGGTGGTCCTGGGCGGGCCGGGTGCCCCTCCGGCCAACGCCCAGTCGGTGCTGGAGCTTGCCGCCCGGGCCGCCGCCGATCAGCGGGACCTGGTGCCCGGGCCCGGCCAGTACGTGCACACGAAGAGGCGGGTCCAGGACTTGCGCAACACGCGCGACCCGTCGGGCGGGCCGGTGCTGGGTTACGTGGTGACGGGGGTCGAGGAGCGCTGGGAGCCCGCGGACCCCGGCAAACCCTGGCTGCTCCGGGAGCGGGCCGAGTCCGTCACAGGCGATCCGGTGCCCCGGTGGCTGTGGGACAGAGGCGCCGAGGACACCCTGTACGAGTCGTCCTGCCCCGGGCAGCGCGCTTACGTGCGGCTGGGCACCTGGCCCACCGACGTCGAAGCGGTACGCGCGAAGCTCGCGGCCCGGACCGGCCGGGACCCAGTGCGGATGTGGGCCGAGCTCCAGCAACTGGTCGCGGAGTCGGTGGTGCGTCCGAGCCTGAGTGCCGCGCTCTTCCAGGTGGCGTCCGAGCTGAAGGGCATCCGCCTGATCGGCGATGCCGTGGACGCGGCGGGCCGGCCGGGCGTCGCCGTGACCATGGACGCGGGCGACGGCCGCCGCTCCGAGCTGATCTTCGATCGGCGGACCTACCACTACCTGGGCGAACGCACGGTGAACACCAGGGACATCCAGGTCAAGATGCCCGAGGGCGTCTACACCTCCCGCAAGGGGACGGTGACGGGCACCGCCGTGCTGGCCGTCGATCTGGTCACTGCCCTGCCGGAGGTGGCGCCCAAGGCGTCGCGGCTGCGCATCCCCTGCTGAGACCTTCCCCGATCCGGCGCCTCTTGCGCCGGGAGTTCTGTTTCGCATGTCCGGATAACGAAGGGAAATCATCATGTTCGTTGCCAAGGCGGTCGCTGCCGCCCTGCTCGCGACCTCGTTCGGCGGCCTGGCCACGGCCACGCCGGGGACCGAGGCCGCGTACGAGAACAAGGCCAAGATCGAGTCGACGCGGGCCGCCTGCATGAAGGAGCAGGGGCTCACGTACCTGCCGGAGAAGGTCATCAAGCGCGACCGCACGAAGGAGGAGCGCGCCCGGCTCGCCGGCGACCACGAGGCGCTGCGGGCCTACCGCGCCAAGTACGGCTTCGGCGTCTGGTCCAGGCTCGTCTTCCCCGGCGACCCCGCGGTCGACCGGGACATGGGGGAGAGCAGGAACAACAAGCTCCTCATGTCGCTGTCGGCCAAGGACCTCAAGGCCTGGCGGGCGGCGGACGACAAGTGCTTCGCCAAGGCCGTCAAGAGCGTGCTGGGCAAGACGGTGACCTCGCAGGCCGGCTTCCTCGCCGACGTCAACTCGGCGCTGGCCAAGGGGCTGCGCGAGCTCGACACCGACCCGAAGCTGGCCGCGCTGGGCAAGGAGTTCGGCGGCTGCCTGAAGATCGCCGAGACCAGGCCGACGGTGCTGGCCGCCCGGGGACGGGCCAAGTTCGCCGAGGAGGCCACCGAGGTCGCCAGGACCCAGAGCAAGGGCTCACTCCCCGAGGGATCTGCCGCGCTGCCCGGCCTCACTCCCGAGCAGGCCCGGCCGTACCTGGCCAAGGAGGTGAAGGCCGCGCTGGCCGACCTGGAGTGCGGCAAGGCCTTCTACCCGGGGTACGCGCCCCGGGCGCGGGCGATCGAGGAGCGGGTGTACCAGGAGTTCGCGCTGGACTTCGCGCTCTGAGCACCGTTGCCCGGCGGACCATGCCGTCCGCCGGGCAACGGCTGGGCACAGATCATCTTTGACCACCGAAAGGTAGGACATGAGCTTAGGCAGTGGGCTGATGGCCGCGGTTATGGCCGGGACGGTCGGGCTGGCGGCCGTTCAGCAGCCTGTTCCCGGGGACCGCGCGAGCGCCGCGCAAGAGGCCGGCAGCGTCACCCTCCTGACCGGCGATCGCGTCGTCGTGACGGGCCGCGGCCACCGGGTGGAGCCCGGACCGGGCCGGCAGGTGAGGTACTTCACGCAACACCGCGACGGACACCTCCACGTGATCCCTTCCGACGCGATGCCGCTGGTGGCCGCGGGCGTTCTGGACAGGCGCCTGTTCGACGTCACCCAGCTCCTTCGGTGGCGGATGGGCGACGCGGACAGGGCGGACATCCCGCTCATCACCCAGACGGGCGCGGATCCGGCGTCGCCGCTGAAGGCCGCGCAGCAGACCGCGCGACTCACCGCGCTCGGGATGACCGCCCTGCGGCTGCCCAAGAAGGGCGCGGGAGAGTCCTGGAAGGACCTGATCAACCAGTCCCGGACGCCGGCCGCGGGCAAGAAGAGGATCTGGCTGGACGGGCGCCGCTCGTTCACCCTCGACCAGAGCGTCAAGCAGATCGGCGCCACCGAGGCGTGGAAGCAGGGGATGACCGGAGAGGGCGTCACGGTCGCCGTCCTCGACAGCGGCTACGACCCCGACCATCCGGACCTCAAGAACGTGGTCACGCAGGCGCGCAGCTTCACCGGCGACTCCGATCCGCGCGACACGTTCGGCCACGGCACGCACGTCGCCTCGATCATCGCGGGCGCCGGGGAGAAGTACCGCGGCGTGGCGCCTGGGGCCAGGCTCGCCGTCGGCAAGGTCGGCGGCGCCGAGGGCATCACCGACTCCGCCTTGCTGGCGGGCATGGAGTGGGCGGCCACCGAGGTCAAAGCGAAGATCATCAACATGAGCATCGGCGGGCCCGACACGCTGGAGCTCGATCCGATGGAACAGGCGATCAACACGCTTTCGGCGCGGACCGGCGCGTTGTTCGTCGTGGCCGCGGGCAACAACGGCGGTCCGGTCACCGTGAGCAGCCCGGGAAGCGCCGACGCGGCCCTGACCGTCGGCGCGGTGGATCGTACGGACCAGCCGGCCGGGTTCTCCAGCCGCGGTCCCCGGCTGGGTGACCACGCGATCAAGCCGGAGATCACCGCCCCCGGTGTCGACATCACGGCGGCGGCCGTCGGCGGCGGTTACATCGCGCACAACGGCACCTCGATGGCCGCGCCGCACGTGGCGGGGGCCGCCGCGATCCTCGCCCAGCGGCACCCCGGCTGGACCGGTGAACGGCTCAAGGCCGCCCTGATCGGCAGCGCCGCCCCCACCTCGGGCGCCACACCTTTCGACCAGGGCGGCGGGCGGGTGGACCTGGTCCGCGCGCTGGCACAGCCGGTCGTCGCCGTACCGGCCACCACCTGGGCCGCCTTCCCCTGGGGCGGCACGGATGGCCGGCAGACGACCAGGACCCTCACCTACGCCAACTCCGGCGACTCCCTCGTCACCCTGGACCTCGCCGTCACGGGCGACGTGCTGAAACTGTCCACGGACCGGCTGCAGGTGCCGGCGGGAGGGCAGGCGCAGGTCACGCTCACCATCGACGCCGAGGGCAAGAGCACCGGTGAGCACACCGGCGTCGTCACCGCCACGTCGGGCGACACCGTCATCCGCACCCTGGCCGGCGCGTACGTGGAGCCGGAATCGGCCGACGTGACCGTCACCGCCATCACCCGGGAAGGACGCCCCGCCTCGGGTTTCGGCGAGTTCTACAACCTCGACACCGGCGGTTCCCAACTCATCACGTTCGAGCGCGGAACGGCCAAGGTCCGCCTGCCCAAGGGCCGCTGGAACCTCTATGCGGACGTGTACGAAGCCACCGCCGCCACGACCGCGCACGTCCCGGTCGACGTCGGTGACGGCGATCAGAAGGTGGTGCTGGACGCGCGCCAGGCCAAGCAGATCCGGTTCTCGGTGGACGATCCGACCGCCGTGCCGGAGCAGATCCAGGGTCTCACCCTGGCCAACGGGACCTGGTACTTCGGCTGGATGGCCGTCGGGGACCCTGGCCGGAACTTCTTCGTGCTCCCCGTACGCCAGCCCGAGCTGCGCTACATGACCAGCACCGTCTGGCACAAGAAGGACGCCTCGCCCAGCCCCTACCGGTACGACCTGGTCGACTACCGGGTCGGCGGCATCCCGGACGACCCTGCTTACACGGCGCGGACGGCAGACCTGGTGAAGGTGAGCGAGACGTACCGCGCCTCGGGCGTGCCGGGCCAGGGCGTGGCGGCCACTGGACCCCGTATGCCTGGTATGGACTGGGCCTTCACGGTCCCGTCGCCCGCCGTCGATCTCCCCGGCGCCATGACGCACTACCGGACCCCGGGATTCGTCTGGGACAGCGAGCTCCAGGCCGGCACCGCCACGCTGACCGGCACCAGCGGCCGCCTGGATCGGGGACCGGTACGCGAGGTGTGGAACGCCGCGGTCACCGGGCCCGGGTTCGCCGCCGCCGGCGGCGAGCGTACCGGCAACGAGCTGAGCGTCTCGGCCGCGCAGTTGTTCAGCGACGGCGTTGCCGGGCGGAGCGGCGCCGACGCCGCGGCCACCGGCGCCCTCACCCTCGCCAGGAACGGCGAGGTGATCGCGAAAGCCGACGTGACCGGCTGCGCTCCCGCTGAATCGGGCAAATGCCTGCTGTCGGCGCGGCTCCCGGAGGCCGCGGACACCTACACGCTGACCGCGTCGGTACGCAGGCAGGCGGCCCTCACCACGGCGGTGGACGCCGTCTGGACCTTCCGCTCGGCCGGCATGGCGAAACCGTCGCCCCTGCCTTTGATGGCGGTACGCTACGCGCCGACCGGCCTCGACGACTCCAACCGCGCCCGTCCGGGATCCGTGACCCGGGTCCCCATCTGGATCGAGCGGAACCCCGGAGCCGCCAAGGCCGCGGTGCGGTCACTGACCCTGGAGATGTCCGCCGACGACGGCGCGACCTGGCGCCGGATCCCCGTGCTCCCCGGCGCCACCGGCTGGACGGCGCTGCTCCCCAACCCCCGCACCCCGGGATTCGTCTCGCTCCGCGCCACAGCGACGGACGCCGCCGGCGGCCGCGTCGCCCAAACGATCACCCGCGCCTACGCCGTCGGCTGACGAGACCCGGCCGGCCGCCCACGCCGTCGAGGCACCCTCGGTGGGCGGCCATCCGTGAAAGGTCCCAGGTCCGCTGGAAACCTCGGCGGACCTGGGACTATGGGGACCTGCCTTTCTGTTTCCAGTGACGTTGTCGGTCCATTTCCGACGATCGGACCCGTACGAGCAGCTATCGAGCAGCCGATGAGCTTGCCGATCGGCGTGCAGGTGGGTGCCGCCTATGGGCGTGGGGACTTGCTGCTCTATGTCGCCGCGTCGGCGGGTTGCGTAAACGCATGCCGGCACACTCGCCGTGGGCCGATCCTGCCGTGGTCTCCCCTGGTGATCGGCACCCTGGCGAGTCTGATGCACATCGTGATCTCCAAACTCCGCGAAACCCTCGGACCTCACACCACCGAAGAGATCATCCATACCGTGCCCGGCGGCTACCGGCTCGCGCTCGAACCCGACCACGTCGACGCCCACTTGTTCACCCGCCTGACCAAACGCGCCCGTACCGCCCGGACACAAGGGGGCGGTGCCGCCGCGGACGCCTTGTTCCGCACAGCCCTGCAGTAGTGGCGAGGCGAACCACTGGCCGGACTGACCGACCCCTGGGCACGAATCGAAGCCACCCGCCTGGAAGAAGAGCACCGGACCGTCCTGGAAGACCACGCCGATCTCCGCCTCGCCGCCGGCGACCACCACGCGGTGGCCGCCGACCTGGCCGTACACGTGCGGGCCCATCCACTACGCGAGCGCCCCGCCGCCCAGCTCATGCTCGCCCTGCACCGTGCCGGCCGCCCGTCCGAGGCGCTCGCCGTCTACCAGAACACCCGCAGGATCATGGTCTCCGAGCTCGGCATCGAACCCGGCGCCGAACTACGGCGCCTGCACCAGGCCGTCCTGGTCAAGGATCCCGTCCTCGACCTGACCACGCCGGCCCAACCGGTCACGGTCAGCGAGCCGTACATTCCGGCCGAACTGCTCGCCGACACCCGCGCCTTCACCGCCCGCGCCACCGAGATCGACCGCCTGCGCACCGCGCTCGGCCCCGAGGCGTGGACGGCAGGATGGCCGGGCGGACCCGCGGGGCCGGCCTGGTCAGCCGCCGCCTTTGGCAAGGTGGTCGGCGGGCTCGTACCGGATGCGCAGCCGCTGAATCGTGCCGTCGTCGAGGGTGAAGAACTCGGCGAGCCTGACGACGCCCTTGGGCAGGTGGGCGTCGTAGAGCACGGCCGTCTCGTCCCAGCTGTGGATTTCCGGCTTTTCCGAGCTGCGGTGGTGAGGTGACTGTGTGAGAGGCGTCGACGCCTTCAAGATCGGTGGCGACCAAGCTCGCCGGACCGGAAGGCCTCGACTTGTCCGAGCCTACGGCGTGTCTTGCTGCGCGCTGCCGTCACGACCCGTGCGGGTGAGAGTGGTCCAATAGGTCTGTCTCACCCATGCGACTCGCGTTTCCGGGCTGCGTCGCTGCCCAGTCGCGGATCGCGGCGACGAACTCCTCCGGCGCGTCGGACTCCACGTAGGTGCCGGCGCCCTCGACGATCACGGTCTCGTGCTCGGGGAAGGCCGCTTCCAGACGCTCGCGCTCCTGGGGACGGAAGGCGATGTCGGCGTCACCCCACACGATCAGTGTCGGCAGGTGGGCGAGGTCAGTAAGGCCGGCCTCGACCTCGGCGAAGAAGGCCCGGCTGGCGAGGATCCGGCCGGGGAGTACAGCGGAGGCCTGGCGCCGCTCCGGGGTGTCCAGCGCCCGGCGGTAGTGGGTCATCTCGGCTGCGGTCGGCTTCCGCCTTCGGTGGCCGGTGGGGATGAACGCGTCGACGAGGAGGTTGAGCCGCCGGACCAGGAAGCGGATCGGGAGTCCGCCGACGATGCGAGAGAAGGCCTCGAAGTGGAGAACGCCTTTGACCGGCCATGCCCAGGTGTTGGCGAGCACCAGCCGATCGAAGACGCCCGGCCGCCGCAGCACGGCAGCCAGGCCGATCGGGCCGCCCCAGTCCTGCCCGACCAGAGTGACCCCCTTGAGGCCGAGCGCGTCGACAAACCCGGTGACCACCTCTGCGTGCTCCTCGGGCAGGTAACGGTAGCCGAGCCTCGGCGTCGACAGCCCGAAGCCCGGGTAGTCGAGGGCGATGCACCGGAAGTCGTCGCGCAGCGCGCGAATCACGTCGCGCCAGAGGAACGACCAGGTCGGGTTGCCGTGCAGGAGCAGCAGTGTGGGACCTGACCCCTCGTCGACGTAATGCACGGTGTGCCCGTCGATATCGACGAAGCGGCTCTCGTACGGGAACAGGCCGTCGTCGACCCAGGAAGGCCGCGCGCTCTCGATGGCATCGGCCATGGAGGTCCCCTCTCGGCTCGGTTTGCGGTAGGCTTGAGTCTGTCAAGCACACTTGAGAAAATCAAGTAAGAGGTGTGATGCGTAGCTACGGTCACTACTGCGGGCTCGCCCGGTCCCTCGAAGTCGTCGGCGATCGGTGGAATCTGCTCATCGTCCGCCAGCTCCTCATCGCCCCCGCCCGATACCGGGACCTGATCGACGGCCTCCCTGGCATCGCGACCAACCTGCTCGCCGACCGGCTCCGCGACCTCGAGGCCTCGGGCGTGGTCGAGCGGCGACTGGCCGGCGAGGGCAGCGTGGTCGCGTACGCCCTTACGCCGTGGGGTGCCGAGCTGCGCCGGCCGATCGAGAGCCTGATCCGCTGGTCCACCCCGTTGATGGTTCGCGGCCCCGAAGGCGACTCCTTCCGCCCCGAGTGGCTCGCCCTGGCTCTCCCTGCCCTGCTCGACACCCGGGTCAAGGTCCGCCTCTCGGCGACGGTCGGCCTCGAGATCGGCGACCCGCCCTTCCAGCTCCGCGCGACGCGCTCCGGCTTCGAGGTCGGCCCGCATGACGGCCGCGACCTCGACGCCACCGTCCGCGCCGACCCCGCCTACGTCCTCGGCCTCGCCGCCGGCGCCCTCACCCTCAGCGACGCCCGCGCCCTCGGACTGGTCGAGATCGACGGCGACGAGTCCGTCGTCCGCACCGTCTTCGCCGCCTGACGGGGCCGCTCCGTCAGTCGTGAGGTGGCGGCATCCCGTGGAGATACCGCAGGACCTTGGCACCGAGAGCGGCGGTGATCGTGGCTGGCGGCAACGCGACGACATCGCGCACACCTTACGAAAGGACCTCGACGTTTGTCCGAGCCTAAGAACACACCCATGCCTGGCGGTCACGACCCGCTGGAGTGGCTTGAGGAGATCGCCGCCGACTTCGGCGACCAGCCAGAGGTTGTCTTGGCGACGATGTTCCGCAGCCCGGGGCTGCGCACCGGCGGCAAGATCTTCGCCTTCCTCGGACACGACGGCGAGCTCATCGTGAAGCTCCCCAAGGATCAGGCCCGCCGCCACGTCGAGGCTGGGAGCGCCGAGCCGGTGACCATGGGAAAGCGGACCATGCGGGAATGGATCGCCTTCCCGGCCTCAGACGGCGACACCGCGACCCTCGCGCTGTGGCGGCAGGTGGCCCACGAAGCCCACCGATACGTCGACGCGCTCCGGCGATCAAGCTGACCGCGAGCGCCCGATGGAGCCGATGGGTCCCTGCCGCCCATCACGACGGCGCGCGACGACGTGTGGTGGGCGTCCAGAACCTCCCGGATCTCGGGTGGCGCCGGTGTGGGTGTCGGTGACCAGGCAACCCCGGCGGGCGTGCTCGCCGGTGCAGCGCGCCGCCACCAGTCGCTCGAAAAGCCGGTGACGGCGGGCAGGCCGCGCTCGTCGGCGGCGAGCGCGGCGAACACCGGCCGCGACTGCCGCTCCAGGTAGCGGCGCAGCGCGGCCGCCTGTAGCCGCTCCTTGCCGCCGAAGGTTGCATGAAGGCTGGAGCGGCTCAATCCGGTGGCCTGCACGACCTCGGCGATGCCGGTGGCCTCGGTGCCGCGAGCCTGTGGCGCGGCGGCCCACGGCTGGGCGAGCTGGCCGGACTCTGGGCCCGCACGAAGCCGCCCGCCTCGAAGAAGAACGGCTGGCCGTCCTGGAAGACCACATGGACGTACGACTGTCCGAGGGTGCATCCGGCCCCTGCGCCGTCGCGGTCGGCAGCGGCCAGGGCTCGGCCTGCCGCTTGCGCTTCCTCGGGGTCGGTGTAACCGCCCTGGCGGACGCGCTGCCGCTGCCTGTCCAGGCCGCGTACCTGGACCGCGAAATACCAGCTGCCGTGATCGTCATCTACCGGCAGACGCGGACACGTGACGCCTCGCTGACGTCCCGTTTCCGCATCCACACAGCCGCATTGCCTGCTGACCTGCACACGTGTCTTTGCCATCTGTCCCACCTCCCCCACGGTGTGCGATGACAGACGCGCCGGCTAGGACTTGCACTCGATCAGGGACGACCTCAGGGCGAGTGGCCGACATACGTGGAGCTCGTCGAACCGGCCCCGTCGTGATCGCGCCGTCGCGTCGCCGGATGCAGGACTGTGACGAGGGTCTGCCGGGCGTGGGAGGGGTTTGCCGCCTTACACCAGCGGCGGCGTGCTCGGCTGGCCCAGGCAGGCCACGCCCTGTGCGACGGCCACCGGACCTCACCGCTGCGAACCACCCAGACGACCGGCCCAAGCCCACATCGCCGGCAACCCGACCCGCCTGATCTCGCTGCGCGGAGTACGGTGCGCGCCCTGCTCGTGTGGCTGGTCACCAACGTCACCCGAGCGCTCGCCGCCGCGGTGACCCCGTGGTGAGCGCGCAGGTGCGCCTGAGGCCGAACGGAGGAGGCAGGGACTGGTTCCGCTCTGCGCGAAGCCGGCGGAACTCGACCGCGCTGTCTACCTATGGTGTGGAGTATGGCCTCCTCCATCCCGCAGCCATCTTCCGTCTCGCCGCTACGTCCAGCGATCGATCGGACCGCCCTCAAGCCCTCTCCGGCTCGCGAGCCGCTGTGGCGGCAGGTGCTCGGTGAGTGTCTGAGGGGCCTTCGTCAACAGCGGGGCGAGAAGTTGAGTGAGACGGCGGGTCGCGCCGGAGTCTCGCCGCAATATCTCTCCGAGATGGAACGAGGCGTCAAAGAGCCGTCGAGTGAAATGATCGCCGCGGTCGCCGGCGCGCTGGATGTGACCCTGGTCGATCTGACTCTTGCTGTCGCAGAGAGTTTGCGGTCTGCTCAGACCAGCGGGTCGAGGGGTGCTGTCTGCTCGGCGGCGTATGCTCTGGCCGCGTAGCGGCTTGCCGGGGTTGTTCTCGGGCCTATGAGTGCTCCTCGATGATCTGATCGAGGAGCCCGTACTCCAAGGCCGCGGTCGCGGTGAACACGCGATCGTGATCGGTGTCGGCGCGTAGGGTCTCGATCGTCTGACCGGTGTGCCGTGACAGGATGCGCTCGATGTCTGCCCGGACTCGTACAACCTCGTCGGCCTGCAAGATGAGGTCGGGGATCGTTCCGCGCCCCTGAGCGGCTGGTTGGTGCAGGATCACGCGTGCGTGGGGGAGAGCGGCACGTTTTCCCTCGGCACCCGCGGCGAGAAGGACGGCACCGACCGCGACGGCTTGTCCGACGCAGGTTGTCGAAACCCGCGGGCGGATATGGCGCATGGTGTCGTATATCGCGAGCATCGCACTCGGATCACCACCTTCGCAGTTGATATAGAACTGTATTTCGGCATCGGGGTTGTCCGACTCCAGAAAAATCAGCTGCGCGATGAGCGCGTTGGCGACGCCCGCGTCGATCGCGGTGCCCAGATAAACGATTCGCTCGGTGAGCAGGTGCGAGTAGACATCCATGATCCGCTCGCCACGGGGATTCTGCGCGATGACGTTCGGTATCGTATATGTGGTCACTTGCCGACTCCTTCGGTGACGCCGAATCCGGGCCGCGGGCGATTGTGCGGCGCGACTTCTTCGAAGGTCTGCACGATCGCATCTATGAAACCGTAGTCGAGCGCCTCTTGCGCTGTGTACCAACGATCGTGCAGAGAATCCTCGAATATGCGCTCGACGGGCTGGCCCGTGTCCTCGGCGATAAGACCGAGCACCGTGTCGCGAGTATGCCGGAGGTCGTTGGCCTGCAGTTCGATGTCGACCGCGGTGCCACCGATTCCCGCCGAGCCCTGGTGCATCAGGACGCGTGCGTGCGGCAGGGCGCGGCGCTTGCCTCGGGCCCCCGACGACAGCAGGAATTGCCCGGCGCTGTAAGCGATGCCCAGCACGAGGGTCGATACGTCACAGGGAATGAGGCGAATGATGTCGCGAATCGCCAGCATCGAGGGGACCGAGCCGCCCGGGGAGTGAATCCACAATGCGATATCGGTCGACGCGTCCTGGGTGGCGAGTGCCATCAGTTGCGTGGCCAGCAGTGTCCCGTTGTCATCGTCGAGAGGGCCGTCGAGAACGAGAACACGCTGCTCGTAAAGCTCGCGTCTCATCCGCTGGTTGAACAGGGGAATTTTCGATTCTTCGCTCATGCGTCCATCATGTGAGGCGATTCGGATCGGCGTCGACACGATCCGCCTGCGGCAGATCTGCTCTGAGCAGCGTGACCTCCTGAGCAGGGGCATATGGTCACGCTCCGCAGGGCACTCGGGTCGGCTTCAGGGCGCATCTGGTCAGGAGCCGGTTTCCGGATGGGCACCTGAGCATTCGCTCGGCATGGACAGCGGATCGAGTGTCGCCAGTCACTACTCGGGGCAGAGGACGGCGTCCCCCGTCCTGGAGGCGAGCGGGTCGATGGCGGGATCGCGGTGGGCGCTGGCCAGGGTGAGGGACATGGCGAGCTGGACCCGCCCCGTCCCGCGAGCCGAAGGTGGGGGTGGTGAAGCCGGGCGAGCTGCTCTTGACGGCCTTGTACTCACCCTGGCTCTCGCACACCTCGAGGGTGGGTAGCGGGGATCCGTGGGCGGCCGGCCGGCGTTGAGCTCCTTTAGTTCCTCCTTCGTCAGCAATTCGTACGTGTCCAGCGCTCCGGGTGAAAGGCGCTGAGGTCGTCGGCGGTGGAGATCACGCCTCCGGCGGCGTAGCCGTCAGCTCGGCGAATGCCCTCCGTACGTCTGCTCATTCCGGTGAGGAGCCGATGGTCGCGCCTGCTGGTGCAGATACGCGTCGACGGGCCGGGCACGGTGCACCTGTCCAACGGGACCACGGTCGAGGTCGAGAACGACGGGGCACCGAGCTGGCCGACCTCATCGTGGTGCCCGGCAGCGGGCCCGGCGCCAACACGGGCGCTCCCGCCGAGATCGCCCGCGGCACGCTGCCGAAGGCGCTGGCCTGTACCGCTTCAGAATCCGTCGCAGGGTGCTTGACCTGCGGATCGACCTGAGGTGGCGGCTCGGGCCAGGATCAGTTCCCGTGCCTCTCCGTCTCCTCTGTCTGCTCATGATCCAGGTGTTCGGCTTGCTGATGCTCCTGTGACGTGGTCAAGCGTCCAAAGACATGGAAATCATGGTGCTCCGGCATGAGCTGGCTGTGCTGCGGCGTCAGGTCGTCCGGCCGAAGCCCAACTGGGCCGATCGAGCGGTCCTGGCCGCCCCTCCGACCAGCAGGTATCACAGAACGTGATCGTGGGTAACGACCGCTTGGAACATTGAGCGGCTGAGAGGGATGGCCATGTTTGACGGTCGCTGGATGCACGGTGCGCTGGCCGCGCTGGTCCCGCTGGGGCTGACCGCGGGCCAGCCCGGCCCGTCCGGGTCTCCGGCGCGGGAGAAACCCCCGGTCGTGCTGTTCCCCGCGTTCCATTTCACCAAGCTCCAGGCGACCGTACGCGACCAGACCACGGCGCCGGGCTGCCCGCGCTCTGGCACCTTCCAGGACTGGTTCCGCAACGACCGGCCGAGCAGGTTCAGCCAGGTCTGCCGAGACCGGCTGCTCACCCTGCGCTACCGCGACGATCCGTCGCTGCCGATGCCGCGGCGCTTCGCCGAGCAACCGGGCGTCACCGTCGAAATCATGGACTACAGCCGCACGGACAGCGCACCGTACTACGAGGCTCTCTACCGCAGGCTGGAGACCAACGGGTACGTCCGCGACCGGGACATCCGGGTCGCCGGGTACGACGCCCGGCTCACCCCCGACATGGGCGGCTTCTTCGAGCGCACCCGCCGGCTCATCGAGGACACCTACCGCGACAACGGCGGGCGGCCGGTGCACCTGGTCGGCCACTCCAACGGGCCGCTGTATGCCCAATACCTGCTCACCCACACCAGCCAGGCATGGCGAGACCGCTACATCCACGGCTTCACCCCGATCGCGGGCAACCTGCCGGGGCAGGGCCTGATGTACTCCCTGATGTTCACCGGGCAGAACATCCAGGACTTCGGCTACCCCACGACCAGGCAGAACGCGCGGAGCAGCGCGCGGATGTACCAGAGCGCCCCCTCGACCTACATGAGCGCGGCCGACCCGGCGGTCTTCGGCGACCGTGAGGTCGTCATCCGCGAGTCCTCTACGGGCCGCTCCTACACGCCTCGCGACTATCGGCGCCTGTTCGCCGACGCGGGGCTGCCGACGGCCGGGAAGATCGCCGCGTACTACATCGGCTTCGTCCGGTTCGCCGATCCGAGGTCGTACCCCGACGTGGACGTCTACGGAGAGAAGGGTTCCGGTTTGCCCACGGTCGTCGGGGCCCGGCTGGCGAACCTGTCCACCGGCCAGATCGCCGACCCCGGTGGCTTCCTGCGGCGCGACGGCGACGGTAACCAGGAGGACATCACCAACAACGCCATCCTGGCCTGGCGGGCCATGCGCTGCCATCACTTCAGCCTGACAGACAATCCCGGCGTGGAGCACGGCGCGCTGCCCAACGACCCCGCCCTACTCGACCGCCTGGTCACCGTCCTGGGCCGACCGCGTACCCGCTGCCGGTAGCCGGCTGCGGGGGGCCGAGTTCGCGTATCTGTCGGTCTGCGGCACGGGCCAAGCCGGGCACCGGCTGCCCGACGAGGCCCTGCATAGCGGCGCCGCGTGCCACCTCGCGGGATTCGCCGACGTGGTGGCCTGCCTGTGGCCACTCTCGGACGACTTCGCCGTACGGGCCGCTGAGGCGTTCTACCGGCAGGCCGCGGCACGCGGCCGTCCCGGGGCAGAGGCCCTGCATGACGCCTTGCACGAGCTGCGATCCGCTGCCCCCCAGCATCTGGCGGGGCTGCTGCACTTCGGCTGGGCAGCCGAAAGCGCTACACCGAGCCGGCCGCCTTGAAACGGTGCGAGCCGATGCTCCAGGTGAACCGCGCGGCCGCAGGTCGAACGCGCCGATCACCTGGTGCAGGGGTGAATGTGTTGCGACCCAGGAAGTGCCCGGCCAGGGTGCCATCGCGCGATGGCCGGGCCTCCTTGCGCACAATGGCCCGCCGCTGGTGCTGATCTCGGCTCAGACCGGAACGTGGCAAAGTTCCCAGTGGGTCCTGCCGGGGCTGTTGACTGGCTTTCGGGTGTACGCGGTGGACATGCGCCGACGCGGCAGGTCAACGTGGACGGGGGATTACTTCCGGCGCAGAGTAGGGGAAACCGAGCGTGTTCTGCGGGAGGTGGTCGGGCGGCCGGAGATCGTGACGGGCAGCTCCTCCGGTGGACCCTTGCTGACGCAGCCTGCACTGATCCGCAAGGTGGTGACCTGAGCCGCTGAAGGCACTCGCAGATCGAAGACCGCAGGCTATTGTGGTCGGCGGGGTTGTCGTGGATGGTGCCGTTCGTGCTCGGTGCGTGCTCGTACGCCCCGTCACGCGTCGTCACGAGCAGAAGTGCTGCGGTCTTCTCAGCGGCGGCCATCGCCACCTGGGGGAAGACCGAGGTGTCGGCGGTGAAGGAGTCAAAAGTGTGCCCTGGCGTTTCCTGCACGACCTTCATCTCTACTCCGGCGGCCGGCATCAGCGAGGCGGCGCCGTGGCGGAGATCGTGGAGGGGCTGGGTGGCAAGATCCGCCGTGGCAGGCCTCGCTGGGGGTGGAATCCCGACACCGGAAATATCGGCAGGTCGTTGACTGGTGGCAGTGCGCCATGCGGGCTCTTCGAACTTGATCGGGGTTTGAGGTCTCACCGGGCTCGGGAGGCTTGAGAGACCTCGTGGCTCGGTGGTCCTTCTTGTTGTCGAGGCAAGAAGATCACATCAGAGAAGCCACGAGCATGGTCAACGATACGACGCTGCTGCTCGGCTTGGACGGGGTGGCCGTCACGAAGGTCGTCGCCGCAGGACAGGGACCGCAGGAGGGGCCGGTGCTTCACCTGGCCACTGCGGATGAGAAGGCCAGGCGCTGCCCGCAGTGCGGGGTTGCTGCGGTCCGCATGAAGGAATGGGTTATCACCCGCCCGCGGGACCTCCCGATCGGCGGGCGGCGGTGTACGTTGCGCTGGCGTAAGCGTCGCTGGTGCTGTGATCAGGCGTCCTGTCCGCGTCAAACGTTCACCGAGCAGGTGCCGCAGATCCCCGCGCGCCCGCGGCTGACGGTGCGATTACGCCAGGCCGCCGGTGCCGCTGTCGGTGATGGCGGGCGAACGGTGATCCAATCGGCACGGGATCACGGGGTGTCCTGGCCGATCGTGTTCGCCGCGTTCACCGAGCACGCTCATCGGGTGCTGCCCGCCCAGCCCGAACCGGTCATTGTGCTGGGTATCGACGAGGTCCGCCGCGGCCGTCCTCGCTGGGTACTGGAGGAGGCCACCGGCACCTGGGCAACGGCGGTGGATCGCTGGCATTCCGGCTTCGTGGACCTGTCCGGCGAGCAGGGCCTGCTCGGCCAGGTCGAGGGCCGCACCATCGCCGCCGTCACCAGCTGGCTCAGTGAACGTGAGGCGGCCTGGCGCGAGCAGGTGGCCTTCGTTGCGATCGACATGTGCGCCATCTTCAAGTCCGCCGTGCGCGCCATGTTGCCGCACGCCACGCTGGTGGTCGACCACTTCCACATCGTGCAGCCGGCCAACCAGGCGCTCACCGAGGTCCGCCGCCGCGTCACCGTGCAGATCCGGGGGCGGCGCGGCCGCAAGGGCAACCATGAATGGGAACGGCGCAACCGGCTCACCCCGCTCCGCGGCCCGGATGCACGGCTGTCAGTTCGATCCGATGATCGATGACCTGCAGGCCCTGCCCGCACGGCTGGGTCGGCCGATCCTGGCCGCCTGGAACGCCAAGGAAGACCTGCTGGACCTGCTCGCTCTGGCCCGCACCCATCCCGACCGGAGCACCATCGCCGACCGACTGTTTCGGTTCTACGACCGCTGCGCCCCCTCTGGCCTGCCCGAACTCGAACGCCTGGCCACCACGATCGATCCGTGGTGGCCCGAAATCCTCGCCTTCATCCGCACCGGCATCACCAACGCCGGCTCCGAAGGTACCAACCGCGTCATCAAGACCACCGCCCGCGACGCCTACGGCTTCCGCAACCCCGAAAACCAGCGATTACGCACCAGCTGCGCCACCACCCGACGCGGCCGCGGACACCTCAACCCCGCCTGAATTCGAAGAGCCCTTATGGGCGTCTGTACTCCAACAAGGGAGCGATGACGCCATGGCGCGCAGATCACGGTGCGCGGCGGTGGCATCGCGCAGACCGGCGAACCACTCCGCGTGATCGGCCGCCGCCAGCCACGCCACGGCCAGCACGCAGGTCACCGCTCCGACATCGCCCGCCGGCCTCACCCCCCTCTCGGCCCGCGCGCGCAACGCGGGCAAGCTCCTCGGCGCGGCCTCGGGCAAGAGAGCGAGCAAGCGTGCCACCCTCGCCACGACCTTCGGGGAGGCATCCTTCAACCATCGCGCGATCGCGTCGACGTTGGCGGTCATGGCCGCCCGTGCGAGCGCCGCGTGGTTGGGCTCGGGTCCGGCGGCGGGATCCCAGGACACGTCACGGTGCGGCTGAGCCAACGCGATGTCGGTCATCAGGTCCACGACCAGTCCTCGGTGGGGCTGCCGCGCGATCCTCACGACTTCCAGCAGATACGGCATCAGGTACGGGGCCGCGGCGTACACCTCGCCGGGCGTGCTCATCCCTTGGAACAGCCCGCCCCGCAGCCGCCACACCGGCGACCTGTCCGGCGAACCTGACGGCGCCGCCGCGAACTCCCGCAGCAGGCCGGGCACCGCGACCGGGCCTCCAGGCCAGTACCCGAGCCGCCCCCACGGCACCTCGTCCACGCCCTCTAATTTCACATCACCCCTTCAGACCATGAGAACCGCGACAACCACCACCGGACTGCCTCACCATGTCCATATGTGTTGACTTTCCTTCGCGCAACAAGTCGGCCATGGCGTAGTTAACGCATTCGGCGACGGCAAGCAGCGGAGCACCCGTCCCGGCGATGCGCGCTCCCGCAGCATTTCAAAGATCAACGACAATTCTGACCTCTGCCAGAATCCGGGCCTCGGCTCGGACACACTGCACTGCCTCCTGTCTCCTGCCTCCGGTCGTGACTGTGGTTGGTGCACTCGTCTCACCGTAAAAGCACGCGCCCGGCGGGCGCCCACACCAAGCGCGTCGACGATCTGCTTCGCGATGGACGGACCGCGGTTCACACCGAGTTCCTCCGCGTGGCCCAGGCCATCTGACCGGTGGCCTCGGACCTCAGCACGAGGACTGGTAGGCCAGTCTTGGGATGTACTTGACCATTCGGCCGCGGTCACCGCGTCACCCGATGCGGAGCAAGGAAGGCGGTCAGGCGCTCCGGATCGGCGTCCTGCAGCCTGAAGGGTGTCAAAGCTAGCTCCAAGGCCCTGAGCTGCCTCTTCATGACTGCACCCCGTTGGTCAGTCGGCTCGCTGGTACTCGTTGATCAGCCCGCCGAGGGGGCCTTTGAGGGTTGGAGGTCCTTTACCGACGACCTTCACACGTAGATCGAGATATCAAGCGTCGTATTGGCGCTTGACGTCTCAGCGGGGAGGTCCCGTGCCCGGAATGCGATACCCGCCCGCCTCACTCGGCACCTTGGCCAGGACCCGCGGCTGCGTCATAGTAGCCGTGTGGGTGATGATCGCATCGCGACTGGCCTGGCGTACGTGTGCCATCATGCGGAAGAGCTGCGGCGAAACCTGAACGACGACGGCTCCGACCCGGACAAGCCGTTGCAGAGGCTTCGCACCGCGCTGGCGGAGAAAGCGTCCGAGGACGAGCTGCACGAGTTACTCGAAGCCATCCACCTCGCGGTTATCCAGGCCACCGGTGACCCGTGGGGTGTTTTCGGCCATGAAGCCGGGCGGTCGGTTCCCGTGGGCGTCGCCCCCATCGAGATCGTCTACCGCTGCCCGCTCGATCGGTGCGCGGGAAGAACACGCGACCAGTTGATCGGTGAGGCCCGCTGCGAGATGAGCGGGCGCGGGCTGCGACGCGAACGACTGGCCTGACGGTGAGCAACCTGCTCAGCGAGCTGGGCAAGAAGCTGGCCGAACGATGGTTGTCGCTGCTGGTCCTCCCCGGCGCTTTGTACCTCGCCGTCGCCTTCGCCGCCACGGCGCTCGGCCATAAACACGCCTTCGACGTACCCCGGCTGACCCGGGCGGTCGGCGATCAGGCCGCGAGCCCCTCGGTCGCGAGCACGGGCGGGCAGGTCGTCGTGCTGCTCGCTGTGCTTGGGGCCGCGGCGGCGCTGGGACTGGCCGCCCAGTCACTGGGCAGCCTGTGGGAACGGGTCGTGCTGGCGGCGGGCTGGCAGTCCTGGCCGGGACCGTTCGCGAAGCTGGCCGGGGCCCTGGTCGGCTTCCGGCGGCGCCGCTGGGACAACCTGAGCGAGACCGTACGTGAGCACCAGCGCAAGGTCATGTCACCGGGGCAGGACGATCGCCCGAACTCACTCCTGCGACGCCGCACGGCTCAGCGCCGGCTGCGCATCGCGGCCGAACGGCCCGAGCGGCCGACCTGGAGCGGCGACCGCATCCAGGCGGTTGCTCTGCGTCTGGACCGCCAGTACCACTTGGACCTGTTCGGGCTGTGGCCGCACCTGTGGCTGGTGCTGCCCGAGTCCGTACGCGCCGAGGTCACGGCCGCCCGTACCGATCTCAGCCGGGCCGCGACCCTGGCCGGGTGGGCGGTGCTGTACCTGCCGCTGGCCTGGTGGTGGTGGCCTGCGGCGCTGGTCGGCGCGGTCGTCGCCGCTGTCGCCCGGCATCGCTTCCGCGTCTCGGCCGACGCATACGCCCAGAGTCTGGAGGCCGCCGCCCGGGTCCACGCGGTCACACTCGCGACCGAGCTGGGGGTCGAGCACACCGGCCCGCTCAACACCGAGCTCGGTGACCGGCTCTACGGGCTGCTGACGCCTCCCCCGCCCGACTGAAGGAGCACGCGCATGACCACGGAGGAACCTTCGGTCGAGGAACTGTGGTGGAGGCTGGCCCAGACGCTGGCACGGGTGCCCGAGACGGGGCTGGAGTCGGTGCTCGACCCGGAGCTCGCCCAGGTCGTGGCCGCTCTGGCCGCCGCGCTCGATCCCGCCGATCCCGATCTACGGGCGTTGTACGCGATCGGCTACTGGCACTGGTATCGCCACCTCGCCCAACCGCCGGCCGACGCCGGCGACCCCACCGACCTGCGACAGGCGATCACTTATCTTTACCACTGCTACCGGGAGGGTGTTCCCCACGAACAACTTCCCCCGGCGCTGTTGCCGGTGTTCGCCGAGTTGGACGCCGAACGCGAAGAGGCCGACCTCTCAGGAGATGCCGACGCGGCCGTGCAGGCCTGGCGAGACCGCCTCGCGGACCTGCGGCCGGGCTCCCCGGCGTGGGTGCATGCGATGGCCAGGCTGGGCGAGGCGCTGCTGGGCCGCTTCGGTCAGCTGGGGACGCCGCGGGATGTGGACGAGGCGATCGCTGTCCTGCGGGCCGCCGAGGCGGCTTCCGACCTAGACGATGCGGAGGGACGGTCGGCCCTGCTGACGAACCTCGGCGTGGCCCTGGCCCAGCGTTTCGATCGGTCCTGGACCGGCGACGACCTGGACGAGGCGATCACGGCCTTCCGGCGCTCCGCGGAACTGAGCGAAGGCCAAGCCAGAGTGACGGCGGTGTCCGGCCTGTCCAACGCTCTGCACCTGCGCTTCCAGGTGGGCGGCGACCTGTCCGATCTCGACGGGGCGATCCGCCTCGGACGCGAGGCGGTGGCGGACATCGCCGACGACGCGCCCGACCGCGCGGGCGTGCTGTCGAACCTGGGAGCGATTCTCCAGAAACGGTTCGAACGCCTGGGTGAGGCCCTCGACCTCGACGAAGCGGTATCGCTGCTCGGCGAGTCGGTTCGTGCCGTTACCGCCGACGACCCCCGCCGTGCGATGCACCTGTCAAATTACGGTATCGCCCTGTTGTCGCGGTTCGAGTGGTTCAACGATCTGGAGGATCTGGAGGCCGCCGTACGGGCCCAGCGTGAAGCGTTGGAGCTGACCCCCGCCGAACATCCATCGAGATCCACTACCTTGATCAACCTGGCGACGGCTCTGCACCTGCGCTACCTGCGCACGGGCTCAATCGACGACCTCGAGCAGTCGATCGGGATGCTGGAGGAAGCCGTGCGGGCGCTCCCCGAAGGGCACCCGGCCCAGGCGTTCGCCCTGGCCAACTTGGGAGGCATGCTCACACTGCGGTTCGAGCGCACCAGGACACGCGCCCATGTCGACGCGGCCGTGGACCGGCTGCGCGAAGCGGTGGCCGCCACGCCGGCAGACAACCAGTACCTTCCGGGACGGCTGGCCAACCTGGGCAACGCCCTGCACTCACGTCATGACCTGACCGGCGCGCTGGAGGATCTAGAGGAGGCCGTACGGAGGCAGCGGGAGGCGCTGGAGCTCACCTCGGCCGACGACCCCGACCTCGTCGAACGGCTCACCAACCTCGGCAGCGCATTGCTGTCCCGTCACCAGCGTCTGGACGACCAGGAGGACCTGGACCGGGCGATCACCTGTTTCCGCCAGGCCGTCGAGGTCACGCCGCCAGGGCACGCGCACAGGATGACGTACCTGTCGAACCTGGGTGGAGCCCTCTACGACCGGTTCCGGCTGCTGGGCGAGCACGGCGACCTGGAGGAGGCCGACCACTGGCTCCAGGAGGCGGTCGAGGCGACGCCCGAAGGGCACTCCGGCCGCGGCTCGTACCTGACCAACCGCGGTGTCGTCCAGCACCAGCTCTTCCTGACGACGTCGGATCCGCAAGCCCTGGAGCAGGCCGTCGACATCCACCGGCAGGCCTTGGCACTCCTGCCGGAGAACCACCCCGTGCAGATGATCTGCCTGCGTAACCTCGCCGACGCGCTGCGCTCCCGGCACGAGCTCACCGGGTCACGGGACGACCTCGGCGAGGCGATCGGGCACCTGCGGACGGTCGCAGCATCGGACCTGGCCACCCCCTCAGAACGAGTCATGACCGGCCGACTCGCAGGCACGATGGCCGTCGAAACCAACCCCGGTCTGGCGGCCCGGCTGCTGGCCAACGCCGTACGGCTGCTGCACGAGACCGTTCCCCGCGAGCTCGTCCGTGGAGACCAGCAGCACGCCCTGTCCGGGCATTCGGGGCTCACCCAGGACGCCGTGGCGCTGGCCCTTCGCGACGAGGCCGACCCCGACGCTCCTTCCTTGGCGCTCGGACTGCTGGAGGCGGGACGCGCCGTCCTGCTCGGCCAGGCACTGGAGACCCGCGAGGAGCTCACCGAGCTCGACGCCGCGCATCCTGACCTGGCCGAGCGGATCTCCCGGCTGCGCGACTCACTCGACGACCCCGGGGAGCTCACCGGCCTGGAACGCAGGGAACTCGCTGAACAATGGCGTGCCGCGCTCGCCGAGGTCCGCGCGCTGCCGGGCTTCTCCGCCTTCGCCCTGCCGCCGAGCGTGGACGAGTTGGTGCGGGAGGCGGCGCACGGGGCTCTCGTGGCCTTCAACGTCAGCCAGTACGGCAGCCATGCGCTGATCGTCACCCCCTCAGGGATCGACGCGCTCGCGCTGCCCGGATTGGCGTTCGCAACCGTCGTCGACCAGGTCGTCGCCTTCTACGACGCGCTGGCCGCCACCATGACGGCGCCAGAACGGGACGCGCGGATCGCCGCGCAGCGGACCATCGGCGAGGTGCTGGCCTGGCTGTGGGAGCACGCCATGCACCCCGTCCTGGAGCACCTGGGCCACGGGCCCGTCCTCGACGAGGCCTGGCCCAGAGTGTGGTGGTTACCCGGCGGCCTGCTCGGGCTCCTCCCGCTCCACGCGGCGGGACGGGACGGCGACTTCGTGCTCGACCGGGTCGTCTCGTCCTACAGCCCGACGGTCAGGGCCTTGCGCCACGCCCGCAGGCATGCCTCGCCGGTCACCGGTCCCGCCCTGCTGGTGGCCATGTCCGAGACACCCGGCGTGCCCGGCCGCCTGCATCATGTCAAATCCGAGGTCGAGCAGATCGCCGCCCGGTTGCCTGGGTCCAAGGTGCTCGACGATCCGCCTCCGACCGGTGACACCGTACGCGAGCAGCTTTCCCGCTATCCGGTCGCCCACTTCGCCTGCCACGGGACGTGTGATCCGCTCGATCCCTCGCACAGCCGGCTCCTGCTGCACGACCAGCCGCTGACGGTGTCCGCCCTGGCCACGCTGCGGCTCGATCGGGTGCGGCTGGCGTATCTGTCGGCCTGCGAAACCTCGCTTTCCCTCGACATCACGCTGCTCGACGAGGCCATCCACCTCGCCTCGGCCTTCCAGGCCGCCGGGTACCCGCACGTCGTCGGGACCCTCTGGACGATCAACGACAAGATCGCCGCTGACATCGCCACCGACTTCTACGACCGGCTGAGCATGGGTCCCGCCCTGGCCCTGCACCATGCCGTCCGCGGGGTCCGCACCCGCTTCCCTTCCGTACCGAGCCTCTGGTCGGCCCATCTGCACAGCGGCGCCTAGGAGCTGTTTGGGGTTCGGATCTTGGTGAGGGTCGGTGGCGGGCTGGCCATGGCTGGTAGAACTCGGATGTGGCGCGCTTCGATGTGACCGATGCCGAGTGGGCTTTGATCGAGCCGCATCTGCCGTTGGCGGCTACCGGGCCGC